>OZ243967.1:0-1532500 GCA_965214695.1 Paracoccaceae bacterium
TTCGGTTGCCCGAGCAGACATGCGCGTGCCGCCTGGTGTCGCTTGCTGGTCACGTACCATTCCCAGATCAGGGGAGAGCCGGTCGAATCCGAGTCCGGGGATTTGTGCCCGAATATCTTGATCATCGCAGAGAATCCTGTGCTTGCCTGGTCAGGTTGTCGGCCGACGAAGCCAGTCTCGCTTTCTAGCATTTGTGCCCGGGGCTGACAGGTGCATATTTTTGCAAAATTCCGAAAAAAAATTCAGCCATCGGTTGAAACGCGGCAAGGCGAGTCCTATCTCGGCGTTGTTAGCACTCACCGATGGCGAGTGCTAATGGACAAATGTCCGGTCAAACACAATGAAAAAGCTTAGGAGACGTTTAGATGGCGTTCAAACCGTTGCAAGACAGAGTTCTTGTGCGCCGCATCGAGGGCGACGAAAAGACCAAGGGCGGTCTGATAATTCCGGATACCGCAAAAGAGAAGCCGGCCGAAGGCGAAGTCATCGCCTGCGGTGATGGTGCCCGCAAGGATTCGGGTGAACTGATCGCAATGTCAGTGAAGAAGGGCGATCGCGTGCTGTTTGGCAAATGGTCAGGCACCGAAGTCACGCTCGACGGCGAAGAGCTGTTGATCATGAAGGAAAGCGACATTCTCGGCATCATCAGCTGAGAGATGTGGTCGCAACAACTCAACCAAACCTAAGGAACAAGGGAAATGGCAGCGAAAGAACTCAAATTCAGCAATGATGCCCGCAACAGAATGTTGAAGGGCATCAACACGCTCTCCGATTCCGTTCGGGTCACGCTTGGCCCGAAGGGCCGGAATGTCGTGCTCGACAAGTCGTTCGGGGCACCGCGCATCACCAAGGATGGCGTGACGGTCGCCAAGGAAGTCGAACTCGAGGACAAGTTCGAGAACATGGGCGCTCAGATGGTGAAGGAAGTTGCTTCCCGCACCAATGACGAGGCCGGTGATGGCACCACTACCGCCACCGTGCTTGCCCAGGCGATTGTCAGCGAAGGCCTGAAATCGGTCGCCGCCGGCATGAATCCGATGGATCTCAAGCGCGGCGTCGACCTGGCAGTCGCCAAGGTCGTCGAGCAGATCAGGGATGGCGCCAAGCCTGTCAAGGAGTCGAGGGAAGTCGCCCAGGTCGGGACAATTTCGGCCAATGGCGAGAAGGAAATCGGCGACCAGATTGCCGACGCCATGCAGAAGGTCGGCAATGAGGGTGTCATCACCGTCGAGGAAAACAAGGGGCTGGAGACCGAGACCGACGTGGTCGAGGGCATGCAGTTCGACCGCGGCTATCTCTCGCCGTATTTCGTGACCAATGCGGACAAGATGACCGCCGAACTCGAAGAGGGCTACATCCTGTTGCACGAGAAGAAACTCTCCTCGCTGCAACCGATGGTGCCGCTGCTTGAATCGGTCATCCAGTCGGGCAAACCGTTGCTGATCATCGCCGAGGATATCGAGGGCGAGGCGCTGGCGACCCTGGTTGTCAACAAGCTGCGTGGCGGCCTGAAGATTGCCGGTGTCAAGGCTCCCGGATTTGGCGATCGCCGCAAGGCCATGCTGCAGGATATTGCCATTCTGACTGGCGGGCAGGTGATTTCCGAGGATCTCGGAATGAAGCTCGAGAATGTCGGCATCGACATGCTCGGCACCGCCAAGAAGATTGTCATCAACAAGGACGACACCACCATTGTCGACGGTGCCGGCGAAAAAGCCGAGATCGAAGGCCGTGTCACCCAGATCCGACAGCAGATCGAGGAAACCACCTCCGATTATGATCGCGAGAAACTCCAGGAAAGGCTGGCCAAGCTGGCTGGCGGGGTCGCTGTCATTCGGGTCGGTGGTTCCACGGAGGTCGAGGTCAAGGAGCGCAAGGATCGTGTTGACGATGCGCTGAACTCGACCCGGGCCGCGGTCCAGGAAGGTGTGGTCGCCGGTGGTGGCGTGGCCCTGGTGGCCGCAGCCAGCGCGCTGGATGGTCTCAACGGAGAGAATTCCGACCAGGATGCCGGTATCGGGATCGTTCGCCGTTCGCTGGAGGCCCCGCTTCGGCAGATTGCCGAGAATGCTGGCGTTGATGCCGGTATCGTGGCAGCCAAGGTCCGTGAATCCGGCGAGAAGGATTTCGGCTTCAATGCCCAGACCGAGGAATATGGCGACATGTTCAAGTTCGGGGTGATTGACCCGGCCAAGGTCGTCCGGACGGCACTCGAGGATGCAGCCTCGATCGCCGGTCTTCTGATCACGACCGAAGCCATGGTCGCCGAGAAGCCGGAACCGAAGAACAATGCACCGATGCCTCCAGACATGGGCGGCATGGGCGGCATGATGTAAGTGCCGGCGTGATAGTTACGGGGAAGGGGCCTTCGGGCCCCTTTCTGCTTGATCGGCCCTGGCTCGCCGGGGCAGTGACGACAGGTGCGGCCAGGTCGGCACGGAGATAACGGATTGGACTGCGAGGCTGCCAGCCGAAGCCTGGGCGCGGCCAGATCGGCGCGGAATTGATGGTCAGCGGCGAAGGCAGACGCTAGAATTGAGCAAGACCCGGGGGCGGCTGATGGCGCCGACGGGCCCGGCAAGTGGGGCAGACATGGCCAAGTTGACTTTTGGTGCGCATCCTTTCCTGCTCGGATTTGAACAGATCGACCACGTGCTGGAGCAGTCGGTCAGGAACCGGAATGAGGGATATCCGCCATACAATATCGAGCAAGTCGGCCCGAACGCCATCAGGATCACCGTGGCCGTTGCCGGCTTTGGCGAGGAGGAGATTTCGGTCACGGAAGAGGACCGGCAGCTGGTCATCCGCGGCAAGCAGGCACCGGATGACGGGGAGCGGCTTTTTCTGCATCGCGGGATCGCGTCCAGGCAGTTCCAGAGGAGCTTCGTGCTCGCCGAAGGACTCGAGGTTCGGAATGCAACCCTGAGCAGGGGGCTTTTGCACGTGGATCTCGAGCGAAATGCCGAGATCCCGCGGGTCCGCCAGGTCGCCATCAACCGGGCTTGACCGGACATTGCACGGTCTCACCTGGCACGGTGATCTTCGACCGGGCTGAGTGCAAACCGGCCGTTCCGTGTGAGTAAAACCGAACGCCATGCACCGGCCACTTATCTGCGCCGGGCGGCGTCAGAGAATCGCATTTTGGTGTGATTCATCCCGGGCTGCCGACGAAGATGTCGCGGTCCTGGACAGCGATCCGAATTTCACGGCGCGTGCCGATTCCAGCCGCCGAGATGCATTGGAAGTGGTGATTTGAGCCCGTAGTCGAGGCACGGCAGGCGCACAATCGCCTCCGCTGCGTGGCTGCACATCCAGGGTTGAGAATTCGCCGGTCTGGTCACCACGAACCAGCCGAGAATCGCCTGCCGGTCAGATCTTACGGGGCGGTATGATCGCACCGGTGCCGGACCGGACGTGGCCCGAGGAAGGTGTTCCTGTTCGTCCGCATTCAGACGTTCGACCCGGGGTCGAACGTCAGGGGTGGCGGCAGGCCTTGCACCGCCCGCAGAGCCGGACTACGCTCCGGTCAGCAGGGGTTTCAGCCACCGCATGGCCTGAACTCCCTCACCGTGTCGTTTTCCGTGCCCGCACGCCGGAAATGGCCGACGGTGCATCCGGGGCTGGAAGTCGGGGGACAATATGAAGCGGTATTTCGAACGATTTTCGATTGAAGGCAAGAGGGCGCTCGTAACCGGAGCGTCGAAGGGTATCGGATTCAAGATTTGCGAAGTCCTGGCCGAGGCGGGAGCCGACATTTGTGCTGTCGCCCGAGACGCCGAAGGGCTCGAGGGTGCGCGGGACGCGGTTGAAGCGGCGGGCAGGGATTGCCTGCTTGTGGAAGCGGAACTGGCGACGGTCGATGGGCCTCGCGAGGCGGCTCGACAGGCGCTCGAGAAGTTCGGCACGATTGACATTCTTGTCAACAATGCCGCGACCACCACCACCGCCTCGATCCTGGACGCCCGTGTGGAGGATTGGGACCGGATGATGTCGGTCAACCTTCGGGCGCCATTCCTGCTTGCCCAGGCGCTGGCCCCGGGCATGATCAGGCAAAGGCAGGGCAAGATCGTCAATATCTCGTCGCAGACGGGAATCGTGCTGATTCCGGATCATTGCGCCTATGCATCCTCGAAGAATGGCCTGAACGCGCTGACGAAGGCGATGACATGCGAATGGGCACAATACAACATTCAGTGCAACGCCATTTGCCCGACCGTGATCCTCACGCCGATGGGGGAGCGGGTTTGGGGGAAGCCGGAAAAAGGCGATCCGATGAAGGCAAAGATTCCGGCTGCGCGTTTTGGGCACCCGGTGGAGGTTGCCGACATGGTTCTCTTTCTCTCGTCGCCGGCCTCCGATCTCGTCAACGGCGATACCTTGATGCTGGATGGCGGCTATACTGCGGTCTGACCGGAATCCTGAAGGTCGATCTGCACCTTGACAGTATCTGGCGGCATTTGGCGCGCGAAGTCGAACGCCTGCACGCTATCCGGGAAACCGTATAGATCGGTTATCAGTTGGTCGGCATTGATCTTGCCGGATGCCAGCATGGCCACGGCCTGCGGGTAGACATGGGCGTAGCGGAAGACGTGCTCGACCCGCGCCTCCTTGACCTGTGCCGCCAGCACATCGTATGCGATTGGCGATCCGGGCATCCCGATCAGGACCACGGTTCCGCCTGGGCATAGGTAGTCGAAGACCTTCGATGCGGCCATTGCATCTCCGGATGCCTCGAAAACGATGTCGGCGCCCCAGCCCTCGGATTCTCGAAGGACGATGTCGGCAAGAGCTTCGCGACGCACATTTACGGGCAGAACAGGGCCGAGTTGAGCTGCCAGGTCAAGCTTGGGGTCCTGTATGTCGCTCACGACAACCCGGCTGCATCCGGCGGCGAGGGCCGCCAATACAGTCACCAGACCAATCGTCCCGGCACCCACGACAACTGCCGTCGCCCCCGGAAACACCTGCGCCTTGGTTGCCGCATGTACGCCGACGGCCAATGGTTCGACCATGGCACCGGCGCCGTAGGACACATTGTCCGGGAGTCGGAATGTGAATTCTGCCGGATGCACGACGGTTGGCCGCAATACACCGTGCACGGGCGGCGTCGCCCAGAACCGCACGGACGGATCCAGATTGTACTTGCCGAGACGGGCAGCCCGGCTCCTGGAATCCGGAATCCCCGGCTCCATGCACACCCTGTCGCCGACGGCAAGCGAGGTGACCTCCGGGCCGACTTCCACGATGTCGCCCGAGGCCTCGTGGCCCAGAACCATGGGCTCCCTGACGACAAAAGGGCCAATACTGCCATGGGTATAATAGTGAATGTCACTGCCACACACGCCAACTCGCCTTAGCGCAATGCGCACGTCATGCGGACCAAGATGTTCTTCGATGGCAATATCCCGAAGCGAGAGTTCACCCTTGCGCTCAAGAACCAGCGCTTCCATCACGTATTCTCCAGAAATCGCAGATACGCGGCCGACCTGTATGCCGGCCGCGCCAATTTTTCATGGACGCAAGTTCAGGGTTATCGGCCCATTTTCGGCCTGGAGTACCTGTTGGCGTATTCGGTGATTTCATCCGCGTCGGTCCAGCGGTCGACCATTATGAATGAGCCCCCCCAAACAAGCGGAACCTCCTCGCCCTTGCTATGCGCAACAAACGCGTCGGCAACGGCAACGCCGCCGTCGTCGATCGGGCGCAATACGGATGCCGTGAGCCAGCCTTCCTTCATTGCAACGATTTCATCGCCTGTACCGCCAAATCCCATCGTGGCGATTTCATCCGATTTGCCCATTTGACGAACCACCTGGGCTGCTCCAAGGCCGATCGTCGTGGACATGCCGTAGATCAGGTTGATGTCCGGATGTGCCGCCAGCATGTTCTGGGCCGCGTCGTAGGCCTTGGCCCGGTCGAAATCCGTGTACGGCCCCATGACGACTTCGATGTCGGGGTATTTTTCCACAACGCTGATGAAACCGCCGCCACGATCATCGCTGATTACGCCGGGAGCTCCTCGAAGAATGAGAACCTTGCCCTTGCCGCCAAGATGTTCGGCCGCCCATTCACCTGACTTGACGCCGCCTGGATAGTGGGCAAATGCGATGTAGCTCATCGCCCGCGCCGCCTCATCCTCGTGCGGCATGGAAAAGTTGAAGACTACTGTTGGAATTTCGGCCTGCTTGAGCTTGCGCAAGGCGGGAATGGCAGCTTCGAACTCCGTCGGTCCGAGGAAAACGTAGTCGACTCCGCCGGCGATGACAGACTCAACCTGGGCCAGCTGCCCGGCGTGGTCCACATGGCTTGCGACGGCGAGCGATTGCACCTCGAAATCAACGCCAAGCTCTTCCAGGCGGCCTTGCATCGCCCAGAAAACGCGTTCCCATGCGTCAGAAATGTCAAATGACGGTGACAAATAGGCAATGCGCATCGGCTCGGCCTTTGCCGGCAACGAGAACGCAAAGGCGGCCATTGCTGCCGCCGCAAGAAAAGATCGACGCAAGATCATTTTGATGATTCCTCCTGGTTGATTGCCCGGTTTGTCTGTCGGGCTGTTGGCGGCGGCGTCCTAATGCGCGCGCCGCAGGAAATGCGCCAGCATCGGAATTCGTTGCTCGCGCAAATTGCTGATGGCAACCGCGATCAGGACGATGCCGCCCATGACGACCAGCTGCCAGAAGAAGTCGACGCCCGCTATGATCAACGCGTTGTTCATCATGGAAAGAAGCAGTGCCCCCATGACGGTGCCGTAAATTGTTCCGCGACCTCCAAACAGGCTCGTCCCGCCAATGATGACCGCCGAGATGACATGGATCTCCATGGCGGTGCCGATTGTTGCCTGAGTCGAATCAATCCTGGTCATCATGATGAGCCCGCCAAGTGCCGTGAACAGGCCCATGAGAACATATACCATGACCTCGATGCGATTGACCGGAACGCCGGCCAGGCGCGCCGCCTCCCTGTTGCCGCCTATCGCCTTTACGTAGAGACCGAAGCGGGTTCGGTTGAACAGCCAGGCCCCGAAGGCAGCAGCAGCAAACGAAATGATCACTGGTACCGGAATTCCGGCAATCTTGCCCTGACCAATATAGGTAAGTGACGTCGGGAGGCCAAAGTGCATTTCACCCGCCGAGTGCACAAGGGCAAGTCCACGCAGGCCCGCCATGAATCCGAGCGTCGCGATAAAAGGCGGAATCTTGATATAGGCGACGCATCCGCCAATCAGGGAGCCGATGAATGCACCGAGCGCAAACATGAAGACGACTCCCAGAAACGGGTTCAATCCACCCTTGATCAGTCCAAATGCAACGACGGTAATGAATGCGACCGCCGAGCCGACGGAAAGATCTATGCCTGCGCTGGTGATCACGAATGTCATGCCAACGGCGATGACGATGATGAACGAGGCCTGGGTCAGGATGTTGACAAGATTGGCGAGGGTGCCAAAACGGGGATTTATCACGATGAACAGGACCGCCAGAACAATGATGACCGCGGTGAGACCGATACCCTGAAACAACCAGCGCCGATCAGCGTGTCCGATGGTCGGTTTCGATTCCGATGGCGCATTCATGGGTTTAGCTGCCTTCATCCGACGTGCCCAGTGTAATCATCCTGACAATATCGTAGCGGGTCGTCGACTTGGCGTTGACCAGCCCCACAAGCCGCCCGTTCTTGATGACGGCGATGCGGTCGGCAAGCTGAAACACGTGCTCCAGGTTGTGGGTAATGACGATGACGCTGATACCGCGCTCACTCATGGTCCGCACAAGTTCCAGGACCCTGCGCCCTTCCTCGACACCGAGGGCCGCCATGGGTTCATCCATGATGATCAGTCGAACATCCTGCAGCAGCAGCCGACTGATCGCCACGGTCTGTCGCTGTCCGCCGGAAAGTCCGACCACCGGGTCGTTGAGGCGTGGCAAAGATATCCCGAATTCGGAGAGCAGTTCTATGGTTCGCTCCCGCATTCTCGCTCGGTCGAGTTGCGGGATGCAGTTCATCAGCTTGGTGGTCAATTCGCGCCCGAGAAAGACATTTTCGGGAACGTTGAGCGTATCCACCAATCCAAGACCCTGATGCAGGCAGCCGATCCCGGCATCGCTGGCGTCACGCGGCGTGTTGAGTTGACGCACGACGCCATCGATCGAAATATGTCCGCTGTCCGGCGGCTGCGCGCCCGCTATGGCCTTGACCAGGGTCGACTTTCCTGCGCCGTTATCTCCCACCAGCGCCAGGATCTCCCCTTCAAATACGTCCAGGGAAATGTCGTCGACAGCCTTCAAGCCGCCAAAGCTCTTGCTCAGCCCTTCGACGTTCAGAACCTTGACACGCGTCGAGTCGGCCTGCTGGTCAGGTTCCACTTCGATTGCCGTCGAAATCATGAAATTGCAGATCCTTCCCCAACCCGGAGCCCGACGACAATTGCGGATCCGGGAAAACTCTTGCGGACAGGATTGACAAGATCCGTGGACACAACTCTCACCACCCCCTCCGTGGAAGCCTTTCAATATCCGCGAATTGTCGGGGATTCAACGCCGGGCAAATCCCGGACGGGCTCGGCCAGGACCAACAGCTTGGGTGGATGCCTGTGAAACTTCTACGAGCCGTCAGGTCGCTGTCTGTTCCGACAGGAATTTCTCGGCATCCAGGGCTGCCATGCATCCCATGCCGGCCGAAGTGACGGCCTGCCTGTAGACATTGTCGGTAAGGTCGCCGGCCGCATAGACGCCAGGTATCGATGTTCGTGTCGAGCCCGCCTCGGTGACGACATAACCGCCATCGCGGGTCTCCAACTGCCCTGTCACCAGTTGCGAGGCCGGAATGTGTCCGATGGCGACAAAGACGCCATCGCATTCGATCACCTGTTCCCGGCCAGTCTTGACATCGGTCACCCGCACGCCGGTGACGCTCCTCGGGTTGTCGGTGCCCTCGACTTCGGTGACGACGCTGTTCCAGCAGAATTCGATCTTGCTGTTGTCGAACAATCGTTGCTGCAGGACCTTGTCGGAGCGCAGGCTGTCCCGCCGGTGAATCAATGTGACCTTGGAGGCAAAATTGGTCAGGAAGAGGGCTTCCTCGGTCGCAGTATTGCCGCCGCCGACGACCACGACCGGGCGGTCGCGAAAGAAGAAGCCGTCACAGGTGGCACAGGCCGATACCCCGAAACCCTTGAACCTGTCCTCGGAGGGCAGGCCCAGCCACCTGGCCTGGGCGCCGGTGGCGAGTATCAACGCGTCGGCGGTGGTGTGCATGCCGCCATCGCCGGTGATGGAAAACGGGCGCACCGACAGATCAATGCCGGCGATATGGTCGGCGATGATCTCGACCCCGACCAATCGGGCGTGCTCCTCCATCCGCATCATGAGATCCGGGCCTTGCACTACGGAATCGCCTGGCCAGTTCTCGACTTCAGTGGTGATGGTCAACTGGCCTCCGGGCTGAATTCCCTGGAACAGAACCGGGTTCAGCATGGCCCTCGCTCCGTAGATGGCCGCCGTGAAGCCGGCAGGCCCGGAGCCGATGATGGCAAGTTGCGTGTGTTGTGACCCTGGCATCCGATACCGTGCTCCCTCTGACCCATGTCACCCGGGCTGGCAGCGATCCTGATGTCTCGGCCTAGCCTCCGGCTCCAGGTGCCGGTTACCCGGCAATCGCCGCGGTTTCAACGGCGCCGCGCGCATCCATGATCGATCTTGCGATGGAGGGCGGGCCCGGATGAATGTCCTGCCTTGCCGGTTGGGCAGGCTGGTTGGGTTGGAACATCGCCGGAGCCAATCCGGGAATACCGGGTGCCGAAAAAAGTGTCGCCGGCGCATCATCGATGCGCCGGCGAAATATTCATTGGCAGTTGCTGCCCGGATGTCGCTCAGGCGTGCAATTCCTGGCTGATCCGAGTTCCGTCAGGAGCGACAGTCTCCTCGGGTGGAGCGGCCGCGCTCGGATCATCCATCAGCGATTTCACCAACCCCCAGGCCATCAGGATCAACAGGATGGAGATTGGGAAGCCGGCAGCAATCGATGCCGTCTGCAGGGCGCCAAGTCCGCCGGCAAGCAGCAGGACCCCGGCAACAAACCCTTCACCCATTCCCCAGATGATTCTGAATACGCGTGGTGGGTTGTCATCGCCCATGGACAGCATGGTGGTGATCACGAGCGTGCCGGAATCGGACGAGGTGATGAACCAGGATGCAAGCAACAACGTTGCCAGGGCCGAGGCTGGCCAGCTGATCCAGCCGATGTCACCCATCCAGGACGTGGTACCAAGATTGCCGATGGTCGTGTACAGCGCGCCAGGCAGATCCCATCCGCGAACCGTTTCGATGACCATTGCGCCACCCTCGGACGCCGGACCGCCGGCAGAGTTGAGTTCCTGCCAGATGGCATTTCCACCGAACATGCAAATCCAGAAGAAGGCGATCGTGGTCGGAACGAACATCACGCCAACCATGAATTCCCGGATTGTCCTGCCGCGGGAAATCCGGGCAATGAACATGCCGACAAAGGGTGCCCATGATATCCACCATCCCCAATAGAAGATGGTCCAGCCGCCCTGCCAGGCAACTTCGGGCCCTTCATTTGCCGTCCAGAACCCCATCGGAATAACGTTCCACAGGTAATCTCCAAAGGAGGTTACAAAGAAACTCATCAGCCAGGTGAATGGTCCGACAGCGACGAAAATTGCCAGGAGGACAATCGAGAGCCAGATGTTCCATTCGGAAATGATCCGGATCCCATTGCCAACTCCAGATACGGCCGACAATGTGGCGATAATCGAAATCACCAGGATCAGGATCAGCTTGGTCGTGATCCCATCGCTGATTCCAAACAGCACGTTAAGACCGGTTGCCATCTGGCTGACACCGAGGCCGAGCGAAGTCGCCACACCGAAGACAGTGCCGAACACTGCGAGCAAATCAACCGTATGCCCGATCGGACCGTAGATCCGGTTGCCGATCAGCGGATAGAGTGAAGATCGAAGTGTCAACGGAAGCTTCTTGCGAAAACCGAAATAGGCAAGGCACAGACCGACAATCACGTAGACTGCCCACCCATGAAATCCCCAGTGGAAGAAGGTGACCCGCATGGCATCAACAGCCCGCAGGATGGTCATGTCACCATGGCCCTGCATGTCGGCATGCGGATTGTTCGGATATCCGAAGGCTCCCGAATTGTCGAAATAGAAAACCGGCTCGGCAACACCGAAAAACAGGATTCCGATTCCGACTCCGGCTGAGAACAGCATGGCGAACCATGAGAAATTCGAGAATTCAGGTCGGCTGTCGTCATCTCCGAGACGAAGACTCCCCCATTTCGAAAACATGAGGATAAGACAGACGCCAAACAGAACGGTGACGGCAGAGATGTAATACCAGCTCAGCCCGCTCTCGACCCATCCACGCAAGGTGGAATACACTGAATTGGCGAAATCGACATTCATGACTGTGAATATCACGAAGACCGCCACCATGATCTTGGCGGCCAGACCCATCCCCGGATGTAGTCCGGTGAACATGCCGGTCTTGGCGATCATCTTGGCTCTCATTGATGCGTGTGATGACATAGGCATTCTCCCTGTGAAACTGGCCTCCGGGGCGCGGGACCAGATCACGTCATACCCAGCATACCCCGCCAGAATTTGGAGGATGATATAGAATTGGCAACAAATGACAACTGCGCTGTAACGCCAGCCGGGTGCGGTAGTCCTCGCCGGGTCTAATTGTCGCGGTGCCAGGCAGGGTGCCGGAAGGTCGCCAGGAGGACAGCTCAGCGCCTGATCATGTCGAGGGAATGACGTGACAGGCGCTCCGGACCGCCTTCGGCGACGATTGAGGTTCGCCCGGTGGTCATCGCCGTCCCGGAGTCGTCATCGACCAGGATGATGTGAATGAAGAATACCATCCCGGCCTCCATCACCGTGTCAGCACCGGGTCGGAACATCTCCCGTTCCATCCAGCTTGGCGTGAACCTGGCACCCAGGGAATAGCCGCAGGCGTTGAGCCGGCTGGATTTGAACCCTGCATTGTCGAGGATGTCGGCATGGGCATCGAAAACCTCGTGCATGGCCGTTCCCGGCCGGACCAGCGACTCGCAGGCCAGCAAGGCGTCGGTGACGGCGCCGTGCATGGATGCGTGCAGCGGTCGCAATTCCCCGATGACGACCGTTCGCATCAATGCGGCGTGGTAGTGCCGGTAGGTCCCGGCCCACTCCAGCGTCAACTGGTCATTGGCCGAGAGTGTCCGGGTTCCGGCCGCATAGCGGACCAGGAGTGCATTCCTGCCGGAGCCAATGATGAACTCGTTTCCGGGGTAGTCGCCGCCGCCGGCAAAGATTGCCCCCTGCATGGCAGCCAGGATCCTGCCTTCATCGGCGCCCGGGCCGACCAGTTCGAGGGCGGAATCGAGGGCATCATCGGCAAGCTGCGCCGCCCGCCGGACATAGGCGAGCTCTTCGCCCGACTTGGTCAGTCGCAACCCGGATACGACGTCCGAAGCCTCGACCAGGCTGGCCAGGCCGTCGAACGCCTCGGCAAGCCGGATATAGTTGCTTGCCGTCAGGCCATGCGTGTCGGTCTCGATGCCGAGACGCTTGCCGGCAAGACCCAGTTCCAGCACCAGTTCGGCGAGGTCGGCGGCCGGATCGCCTTCGCCATCCACCCAGATTCGGATATCCTCGATATTGGAGGTGATCCGGGCCTGGAGCCGGTCGGCCGACCTGGTCAGTAGAACCTGGTTGTCGGCGGTGACGACCAGGCACTGGAAGAAGCAGAAACCGAAGGTATCGTAGCCGGTCAGCCAATACTGGCTTTCCTGCGAGAAACAGAGCAACCCGTCAAGCCCGCGCCGTTCGAGCTCGTCGACCAGCAACCCTTTTCGCCTGGCAAATTCCCCCGTTGTGAAATGCAGCACGTTCCCCTCCTGGATGCCCCGATGTCAGTCAGCTCTGACTGACCGACTTACCAGCCCTTTCGAAATTGGCGAGAGGAAATTGGTGATTTGGCATGCTGCACGGGCAACAATCCACACCATTCGGCCCGGGTGCAACTCCGATGGCCGAGGACGACAGTCCAGGAATGCGCGGCCGCCGGCGTCGATGCGCCGGTGGGGCATAGACATGATGGCGGCATCGGCCCCGGTCAGTCCAGCCGGATTGCCGACAGCATCAACCCGAATCCATCCTCGCCGCGGTGGTGGCTCCGCCGACAGGAGAAGAATTTCGCCGGATCGGCATAGGTGCACAATCCTGAATCGGCGATGTGGCTGATCCCGGATCTTTCGAGCCGAAAGCGGCCATAGGCGGGAAGATCGAGGGTCAGCCTGCCATCCGGCTCCTGGCGGAAGAACTGCCCGCTGGCCGGGTCGGCTTCGAGGAAGCGCTGGCGGAAATCGGCCTGGACCTCGTAGTTCTGGCGTCTGATGGCCGGGCCGATGATGGCGATGATCCGAGAGCGGTCGGCGCCCGACGACTCCATGCATGCCACCGCGTTCTCGATGACACCGCCCAGGGTTCCCGACCAGCCGGCATGGACGGCACCAATGATGCCGGCATGGTGGTCGGCAAGCAGGATTGGCTGGCAATCGGCGGTCAGGATTCCGATCGCAACCCCGGGCAGAGAGGTCACCAACCCGTCGGCGATGGGGCGTACCCGGAAGGGCAAGTCGGCAACCACCTCGATATCGGTCGTGTGGCGCTGCGTACAGGTCAGGAGGTGCTCGGTCTCCACGCCGAGCCATTCGGCAATCCGGCGGCGGTTCTCGGCGCAATTGGCAGGAAAGTCGGCCGAGCTGCGGCTGCAGTTGAGGCTGGCGAACCTGCCTTCGGAGACGCCGCCCAGGCGGGTGAAGAACCCGTGTCTCAACGGCGACAGCAGCCGGGTCCGGATTGGGCTCAGACCCATGATGCAAATTCCCTCACGATGCAAATCCCGGCAGCGGGGCCGAACAAGGCGGATGGAGACCGATCACCTTGAAGAGCCGGCCCATCTGGTCGGGGGCGACCAGCCTGTTCAGCGCCGCCTGGTGTTCACGCAACGCGGCGCCGGAGGCGGATTTGGCCAGGATCCGGGCCCGCTGGCGGATGCCCAATCGGGCAAGGAATTCCCCCTGGGTGGTCAGGCTGCCGACGGCCGTTCCGCGTGCCGACCGGGCGAGGGCGGCAAAATCGACATGGGCGGTGAGGTCGGCGGCGCCCGGCTCGTCAAGTGGTTCTGCAGGACGGTGATCGCGGACCGCCTGGAGGGTGTTGCCGATTGACCCGTCCTCGCCGTAATCGACGATGATGGCGCCGCCGCCATGGCGGGTGATGATTCCGGCGATCCGGCCGATGATCCGCTCGGCCTCCGGGCGAAGCTCGACAATTGCATTCGGCGGAATATCGGCGAACTGTTGGCCCAGGTCCTGGCATCGGGAGCAGTCACGATGGGTGTAGCGAAGATGTCCGGCTTCGGCGTCGATCATGATTTCCTGCCAGCCAATTGTCCGGCGGCGGAACTGCCTGATCGGCAGCGCATCGAAGAATTCATTGGCAACCAGGAACAGTGGCATTTCCGGCAATTCGTCGACATCCGGGCACCAAACGGGAGAATGGGCGACCAGCCTTCGGGCCTGTGATCGGCGCAGGGCATCGCTCCTTTCGACCAGGAACAGCCGTGCTGCCTCGTTGAATCCGGGAGCCACCCTTGTCGCTCGCAGGATATCGGCCATCATGACTCCCCTGCCGGGGCCAAGCTCGGCCAGGGCAAAACAGGGCGGCGAGCCCTGGTCCATCCAGGCCTGGCAAAGGGCAAGTCCGATCAGTTCGCCGAACATCTGGCTGATTTCCGGGGCGGTGGTGAAGGAGCCGGCGGCGCCAATCGGATCCTCCCGGCAATAAAATCCGTGCTCGCGGTCCATCAGGCAGGCCTCCATGTACCGGGAAATCGGCAAGGGTCCGGCATGTTCGATCTCACGCAGAAGTTTTTGTTTCAAGCCACCCATCGGTTGGTCGTGCGGGCCGGTTTGTTTCAACTTGCCCATCGGTTGGTCCTGCGGGCCATCCCGATGGTCAGTGCTCCAAGCAGTATCATCGGCAAGGACAATGTCTGTCCCATGGTCAATCCAAAGCCCGCGCCCAGTTCCAGCACGAATCCGGCAGGATTGTCGGCGGTCACGAACTGGATGTCCGGCTCGCGGACGAATTCGACCGCAATGCGAACCAGGCCATATGTGGCGAAGAACAGGCCGGCAATTTGACCGGGCCGCTGCAGCCACCCCCGTCGATAGGCCAGCCATGCCAGCAGGGCACACAGGAAGAGGCCCTCGAGCAGGGCTTCATAGATCTGCGAGGGGTGCCGTGCACAGATCGCCGTCCAGTCCGGTGGGCAGACGGTCGCATCGCCAGCGGGCACCACCACCGCCCAGGGCAGGGTGGAGGGCGTTCCCCAGAGCTCGTTGTTGATGAAGTTGGCGATGCGGCCGAAAAACAGCCCGGGCATGGCGGAAATCGCCACCGCATCGGCAACGCTTGCCACCCGGACCCGGTTGATGCGGCAGAACATCCAGGTGGCGACCACCAGGCCGGCAAGCCCCCCGTGAAACGACATCCCCCCCTGCCAGACCGCCAGCACCGCCAGCGGATTTTCCAGGTAGTGGCCGGGGTTGTAGAAGATGGCATAGCCAAACCGGCCCCCGGCAATGACCCCAAGTACGATCCAGGTCAGCAGGCGGTCTGGCAGGTCCCGGTCCATTGGCGACTTTCCTTCCGGCCACAGTTCCGGCCGCCGCATG
This sequence comes from Paracoccaceae bacterium, assembly GCA_965214695.1. Taxonomy (GTDB): domain Bacteria; phylum Pseudomonadota; class Alphaproteobacteria; order Rhodobacterales; family Rhodobacteraceae; genus JAPOXR01. The sequence goes on from OZ243967.1 coordinate 15,769, forward strand.
AGCCTGGTGAACCACAGCCAGGCAACCAGGAAGCCGAGAATATAGGCAAGTGCATACCAGCGAATCGAGAAGTCGAAGCCGATGACCGTGAACGAGACGAGTTCCGGACTGATATGCGGAAGGAAGATCGCATTCATAAGGATGGCCCCGCCTGGTTCGCCGCGCATGCTAGAGCAGAACTTCCGGCTTTTGAATCGCTCATTTTGACCGCGGGTCTCGGGATCGGCCATGGCCTGGGGCCGCTCCCGGGGCGAGGCAGGCGTGCCGGGGTGAGGTGGCAGGCCCGGGCTGGCGCGTCGGGCCTCGGCGGCGCTTTTTCTGGAAATGGTGCCGTGACCTCCCTTATAGTGGCACGCAGCCGGAATGGAGGATTGTCATGCAACATCGAGGCAAGCTGGCCAGTGATCTTGCCCAGCTGATGTCAAATGCCTTCGGGGTGGCCCAGGGCGCACGCGAGGAGTTCGAGACCGCGGTCAGCAGCTGGTTTGACCGCTGGGTTGCCGAGCGTAATCTCGTGACACGGGACGAATTCGAAGCCGTTGCGGCAATGGCCCGCAAGGCGCGGGAGGAAAATGAATCGCTGAAGGCACGAATCGAGTCGCTGGAGGAGGCCCTGGCGGGCAAATCGGACGAGCCTGACGGGTGATTCGTTGATGGGCGCATCCCGCCAGCTCCGGCCAGACCCAATTTGGCAATTTGCCGGGCGACACGCTGCCTTGGCGTGCCGGATTCGGGCGGAAATGCTTGTGCCGATGGCTGCCAGTGTGCGGTGATGGCGTCAAGGCCGTGGCCAACGGTCGGGCTGGCCGGCAAATCTCCACACAATATCTTGCAAACCTTCCCGCCTAGTCCCGCGAGTTGTAGACTTGCCAACAGGTTGTGGTATATTTACTGCAAGTCTCGACTATTTCCGGGTTGCAGTGGCATGTCAGGATTCCGGCTTGATCTGGTTGATGATGGGGAAAACCCCATATCGCTGGTCGAATCTCTGGCCGAATATCGCAACTGGAGTTTCGAGCGACACACCGACGACACCATTCGGCTGTCGGTCGAGGGTTCCTGGAAGAACTACCTTGCCGAACTCGAATGGTCCCGGGATCCAGGCATCCTTGTCATTGTCTGCTCGTACGAGATCACACTGGTCAATTCCCGCATGGACGAGTTTTTCCGGGTTATGAACCTTGCAAATCGGCGGAGCTGGCTGGGTGCGTTCTGTTATGATGATGGCGGCGGCACCGTCGACTATTGCTACCGGCTGAAACCAGGCGCCGATTCGGTGCTGACGGTCGAAGAGGTGGCCGAACTGCTGGACACCATTGCCGCCGATTGCGACCGGTTCTACCCGTCATTCAACCTGGTCAGGCTCGGCAGGAAGACGGCTGGCGAAGCCATCAGGTCATCGATTGTCGAGACGCATGGAACCGCGTGAAGTCGGCATTGCAAACCCCGGGAAGCCGGTGTCGTGACCGTCGAAAGACTCAATGAGAGCGGCTTGCTGCTGGTCGGTTGCGGCAAGATGGGCTCGGCCCTGTTGGCCGGCTGGCTGGATCGGGGAATCCATCCGGACTCGGTGACCGTGATCGAGCCCAACCCGACCAAATGGCTGCAGGATAGCAAGGTCATGCTCAATCCCGACCGGGCCCCTGCCGAGCCAGCCATCTGCCTCTTGGCAGTTAAGCCGCAATTTGCCAGGGAGGCACTTGAAGGTCTCGGTAGCCTCGGGGGAGGCTCGACGGTGGTGATCTCAATCATCGCCGGCCTGCCGGTCAGCTGGCTTGAATTGATTTTTGGCGACCGGGCGCCGATCATCCGGACCATGCCCAATACCCCGGCGGCCATCGGCCAGGGCATCACCGCCATTTTCGGCAACCGGAGGGCGGGCGAGCAGGATCTCGCGTTGGCCGAGTTGTTGATGGCGGCGGTTGGCGAGACCGTGGTGCTCGAACGGGAAGAGCTGATGGACGCGGTGACGGCGCTGTCGGGTTCGGGGCCAGCATATGTCTTTCACCTGATCGAAGCCATGTCGGAGGCCGGGGTGCAGCTCGGGCTCCGGGACGAGGTGGCGGCGAGGTTGGCCAGGGAAGCCGTGGCCGGGGCCGGTCAACTGGCGCGGATGGCGGGGCGAAGTCCGGCCGAGCTGCGACATGAAGTGACCTCGCCAGGCGGAACGACGCAGGCGGCGCTCGAGCATTTGATGGACCCGCGAACGGGCCTGCGCCCGTTGATGGCCAGGGCCATGGCGGCGGCAGAGGCGCGCGGCCGGGAGCTGGGGCGGATACATGACTGAAATCGGCTACGAGGATTTTGTCCGCGTCGACATCAGGGCAGGACGTGTCATCGCCGCCGAACCCTATCCGGAAGCCAGGAAACCCGCCTGCAAGTTGTGGATCGATTTCGGGCCGGACATTGGACAGCGCAAGAGTTCGGCCCAGCTAACCGAGAACTATTCGACCGACGAGCTGGTCGGGCGGCAGGTCATGGCGGTGGTCAATTTCCCGCCGCGGCAAATCGGCAAGTTCATGTCCGAGGTGCTGGTGCTCGGGGTGCCGGACCAGGATGGAAACGTGGTGCTGATCGCCCCTGACCGGGGCGTGCCGATTGGCGGAAGGATGTACTGATGCCTCTTCCCAGCGTGCTGATTTCGAGAATTCTGCCGGAGGCGGTCATGGAAGAGGCCGCCGCCGGTTTCGACGTGACGCTCCGTGATGCCAACCGTCCGATGACCGTTGACGAGGCCGCGGCCAGCCTTCGCGAACATGATGCGGTGCTGCCATCCCTGGCCGACCGGTTCACGGCCGCGGCCTTTGACGGAGCTGGCGACATCCGGTGCCGGATCATCGCCAATTTCGGGGCAGGGTACAACCATATCGATATCGACGCCGCTCGTCGTCATGGCATCCCGGTCAGCAACACTCCCGGTGCGGTCACGGAGCCCACCGCCGACATAGCGGTGTCGCTGATGCTGATGGCGGCCCGGCGAACGGCCGAGGGAGAGCGCCTGGTCAGGGCAGGGGGCTGGACCGGCTGGCACCCGACGCAGATGCTCGGCCACCAGTTCCATGGCAGAACCGTGGGGATCATCGGCATGGGCCGCATCGGGCGGGCCATTGCTCGCCGGTGCCATTTCGGGTTCGACATGAAGGTGATCTTTGCCAACAGGTCGAAGATTGCCGATCCTGGTGTGCCGGCGCAGCAATTGGCGGGAATCGGCGAGGTTCTCAGGCAGGCCGATTTCGTGGTGCTCTCGGTGAGCGCCGGCGCCCATTCGCATCACCTGATCGGCCGGGACGAGTTGCGGCAGCTTCAACCGCACGCAATCCTGGTCAATATCTCCCGGGGGGACGTGATTGACGAGGGATCACTGGTCGAGGCACTGCAGTCGGAGCGGATTGCCGGCGCCGGCCTTGACGTCTACGAATTCGAGCCCGAAATCCCGGCCGAACTTCTGACCATGGAGAATGTCGTGCTGTTGCCGCATCTCGGCACCGCGGTTCCCGAAGCGCGCGAGGGCATGGGCAGAATGGCACTCGAGAATCTCCGCGCAGTCTTCGCCGGCAAGGCCCCGCCGAACCTGGTGAACTGACCTGGAAGGGCAGTTCCTGCCGGCATCGGCATTGTGAACTGGCCCGGAAGCGCGGCCCCTGCCTGCGTCGGAAAGTGCGGGGGCGGCAATCACGCAGCATTGCCGATGGACTGGAGATCGCGGATCTCCATGGGAATCTCCTGGCGGGTCCTGAGCACACGGGCAATGATCCCGGCCGCGGCAGCAGTTGTGCAATATGGAATGTTCTCGGCAATCGAGGCGGTCCTGATGGTCTGGCTGTCAGCCACCGTCTGCCGGCCATCGGTGGTGTTGATGACCAGCGCCACCTCGCCATTCTTCAGGGAATCGACGATATTCGGCCGGCCCTCGTAGATCTTGTTGACGACCTGGCAGTCGATGCCGCGTGTGGCCAGGAACCCGGCGGTTCCCCGGGTTGCGGCAATGCAAAAGCCAAGCCCGCGCATCGATTCGACGGCAGTGAACATCTGGTCGGTCTTGTCGGCATCCCTGATGGACACGAAGACGGTCCCAGAATCCGGAAGGTGCATGCCGGCGCCGGCCTGGGCCTTGAGGAAGGCCTGCTCGAAGCTGTCATCCAGCCCCATCACCTCGCCGGTCGAACGCATTTCCGGCCCGAGCAGGGCATCGACACCCGGGAACCTGGAGAATGGCAGAACCACCTCCTTGACCGAGTAATGCGCGGTTTCGGCCGGTCGGAGCCGGAAGCTGCCGAGTTCCCTGCCAGCCATGATCCGGGCGGCGATCGATGCAATCGGCGAGCCGGTCGCCTTGGCCACGAAGGGGACGGTCCGTGACGCCCGCGGGTTGACCTCGAGCACGTAGACATCGCCATCCATCACCGCAAACTGGATATTCATGAGGCCAACCACGCCAAGTCCGGACGATAATTCCCGGGTCTGGCGCTTGAGTTCGGCGATGGTTGCATCATCAAGCGAGTAGGGCGGCAGTGAGCAGGCGCTGTCTCCGGAATGAATGCCGGCAAGCTCGATATGCTGCATAACGCCGGCAACATGCGTGGCACGGCCATCAGAGATGGCGTCGACATCCACCTCCACCGCATTTGGCAGGAACTGGTCGATGAGGACCGGGTTGCTCCCCGAGACGCTGACGGCATCCTTCACGTAGCGGCGCAGCTGGGTTTTGTCCTTGACGATTTCCATCGCCCGGCCGCCGAGCACGTAGGACGGTCGGATGACCACCGGGTATCCCACCCTGTCGGCGACGGCTTCGGCCTCCTCCGCCGACAATGCGGTGCCGTTGCGGGGTTGCCTGAGTCCGAGCCTGCCCAGCAGTTGCTGGAATTGCTCGCGATCCTCCGCCCGGTCGATGGCCGAGGGCGAAGTGCCGAGAATGGGGAAGCCAGCCTGTTCGAGACCCGCCGCCAGGCCCAGCGGGGTCTGGCCACCAAACTGCACGATGACCCCGAGCAGCGAGCCCTTGCGCTGCTCGGTCTGCAGGATCCCGGTGACATGCTCCATGGTCAGCGGCTCGAAATAGAGCCGGTCCGAAATGTCGTAATCGGTGGAGACAGTCTCCGGATTGCAGTTGATCATGATGGTTTCGAACCCGGCATCCGACAGCGCCATGCAGGCGTGGCAGCAGCAATAGTCGAACTCGATTCCCTGCCCGATCCGGTTGGGCCCGCCGCCGAGAACCACAACCTTCTTCCGGTCGGTCGGGTCGGACTCGCATTCGGTATACCCGGCTGCCGGATACTCGTAGGCCGAATACATGTACGGAGTCTGCGCCTCGAACTCGGCCGCGCATGTGTCGATCCGCTTGAATACCGGCGCCACCCCGAGCCGTGCCCTGAGGTCGGCGACCCCGGCTTCATCCAGCCCAGAGACGCTGGCCAGCCTGGCATCGGTAAAACCCATGATCTTCAACTCGAGAAGGCCGGCATGGTCGGTCGGCAGCCCATCCCGCCGCACGGCCTCCTCGGCGGTGACGATTTCCCGGATCCGGGCCAGGAACCACGGATCGTAACAGGTGGCGGCATTGATCTCCTCGTCCGACAGGCCGTGGCGCATGGCCTGGGCAATCAGCCGCAACCGGTCCGGGGAATTGGCGGAAATCGCCCGGATGACCGCCGCCGGTTCCGGCGCCCCCTCGATCTCGATCTCGTCAAAACCGGCCAGCCCGGTCTCGAGCGAAGCCAGCGCCTTCTGGACGCTCTCGTTGAAGCTTCGTCCGACTGCCATCGCCTCCCCGACCGACTTCATGGCGGTGTTCAGCTCGGGCTTGGCCCCGGGGAATTTCTCGAAGGCGAAGCGGGGAATCTTGGTGACGACATAATCGATCGATGGTTCGAAGGATGCCGGGGTGACCCGGGTAATGTCGTTGTCGAGCTCGTCCAGCGTATAGCCGACCGCCAGCTTGGCCGCGACCTTGGCGATTGGAAACCCGGTGGCCTTCGATGCCAACGCCGAGGAGCGGGAGACACGCGGGTTCATCTCGATGATCATCATGCGGCCATCCCGTGGATCGACCGCCCATTGTACGTTGGAGCCACCGGTCTCCACCCCGATCTCGCGCAACACGGCGATCGAGCTGTTCCGCATCCGCTGGTATTCCTTGTCGGTCAGGGTCAGCGCCGGCGCCACCGTGACCGAATCGCCGGTGTGGACACCCATTGGATCGACATTCTCGATCGAGCAGACGATGATGGCATTGTCGGCCCGGTCCCGTACCACCTCCATCTCGTATTCCTTCCAGCCGAGAAGGCTTTCGTCGATCAGGATCTGGCTGACCGGCGAGGCTTCGAGGCCAATCCGGCACAGCATCTCGAAATCGTCCCGGTTGTAGGCAGTTCCACCGCCGGTTCCACCGAGGGTGAAGGCCGGGCGGATGATGGCGGGCAGGCCAACCTGATCGATTGCCGCCATCGCCTCTTCCATGTCGCCGGCAATCGCCGAATGTGGGCTGGACAGGCCGATATTGTCCATGGCGTCCCGGAACAGCTGCCGGTCTTCGGCCTTCCTGATTGCATCGGGGCTGGCGCCAATCAGCTGGACGCCGAGGCGGTCGAGCACACCGGCATCGGCCACTTCCAGGGCGGTATTGAGTGCGGTTTGCCCGCCCATGGTCGGCAGCAGCGCATCAGGACGCTCTCGCTCGATGATTCTTTCGACAATCTCGGCGGTGATCGGTTCGACATAGGTGGCGTCGGCCAGCCCCGGATCGGTCATGATTGTCGCCGGGTTGGAATTGACCAGCACGATCCGGTAACCCTCCTCGCGCAACGCCTTGCAGGCCTGCGTTCCGGAATAGTCGAACTCGCAGGCCTGACCTATGATGATCGGGCCGGCGCCTATGACCATGATCGTCGAGATGTCGGTGCGCCTGGGCATTGGACATGTTCCGGAACGGCTTCGCCTTGCCGGTTGGCTTATAGGTGGCTTTGGCGTGTGCGCAAGTGGCGTCCGGTTGCGATCGACCGGTGGTCAATCCTGTTCCGGCAAAGACCCTCGCTGGCAAGTGGAAGGTGCCGCCCGCCCGTCAGGACGGTGACTCGCCAGCGGATGGCCGGCCGTGGTCCGCATTCGGCCGGTAGAGGTAGTTGCGGGTCATCGGTACCGCATCAATCTTCCTGGTGATCTGGAACTGGAAGACCGAGAGTCCGCCGTAGCGGAAGGACATTTCGCAGCACAGGAGGTAGAACCGCCACATCCGGCAGAATCTCTCGTCATAGAGTTCCATGACCTGGTCGAGATTCTGCATGAATCGCTGGTACCAGTGCCGCAGCGTCTCCGCATAGTGAAGCCTCAACACCTCGACATCGGTCACGTAGAGCCCTTCACGCTGGATGGCGGCAAGTACCTCCGACATGGCCGGAATGTAGCCGCCCGGGAAAATGTATTTGCTGATCCACTGGTTGGTCGAACCTGGCGGCGTGGCCCGGCCAATCGTGTGCAGGAGGGCAACCCCGTCGGCATCAAGCAATTGGCCAAGCTTGCGGAAATACTGTCGGTAGTGCGGTGAGCCGACATGCTCGAACATTCCCACCGACACGATCCGGTCGAACCGGGAATCGAGTTCCCTGTAATCGGTCAGCGAGAAGGTGGCCCGGTCTGCCAACCCCTCGTCACGGGCCCGCAAATTCGAGATCCGGTGCTGGCTGGTCGACAGGGTGACGCCTTCCACCTTGCAGCCGAATTCCCGGGCCAGGGTCAGCCCCATTCCGCCCCATCCGCTGCCGATGTCGAGCACCGACATTCCTGGCTCCAGCAGCAGCTTGCCGGCGATATGCCGTTTCTTGTCCTCCTGTGCCTCCTCCAGGGTTGCGTCTGGGTTGGCAAAATAGGCGCAGCTGTATTGCCGATCGGTGTCGAGGAACAACTCGTAGAGTTCGTCCGACAAATCGTAATGGTGCTGGACATTGTTGCGGGCGCGGGTGACGGGGTTGTACTGGGCAAGGAAGCGGGAGACCCGCCGGCATGACCCGGCAAGCTGGTGCAGCAGCGGCTTGTCATTCTTGCCGATATTGGACAGCACCAGTTCCAGGAATCCCCTGAGGTCATCCTCCTCCACGACCAGCTTCCCGTTCATGTAGCATTCGCCGAGCGCCAGGTCGGGATTGATGCAGAGTGCTCTGAGAGTCTTGTCGTCGGCAATTCGGATGCGGACAGGCTGTGCATGCATGTCGCCGAAGAATCTTTCCTGCCCATTCGGCATCCGGACCACGAGCGAACCAGTTCGGATAATCCTGTCAAGCATGTATTCGAAGGTTCGTCCCCACATTCCCGATAAACTCCAGCTTTCCTCCGGATCAGAATTCCCGGCGAATCCGATATAACAATCTTGCCGCCTTGTTAAGCATCGCAGAACCGGCCAGCGAAACCAGCCGGGAAATGCCCGGCCGCAGCCAGCCAGGAACCGAGGATACGGAGGACCCGCCACCTTGCCCGACAGTGCGGCAGGCAAAAAGCGGTTCGCTGCGGGTTGCCGCGGCTGGTCGTGTGTGCGGCCCAATTCTGTATCTGACACCAGGCGTCCGTGACGCGCGGGCCCTGGTCCGGAATTGCCGTCAGCAGGGCTGGACGCATCGACTGCGGGAGGCTGGCGACCCGGGCGGCGTATTGCCGTGCCGGCCGTTCTATTCCTCCTCGTCGGTCGGGTCCTTCCACACGAAAAAGAACTGGTAACTGCACCAGGCGCCGGAAGCGCCGAAGATCATTGCCCAGCCAGGATTGCCGATCACCAGCTCAAAGCATGCCCAGCCCAGGCAGATGCCAGAGACCAGGACCCGGCGCCAAACCGGTATGAAAAACGGATGTTGAAGGTCAAACACGGCTCTGCTCCGCTTCCGGCAAGTATGGCCCGTCACCGGTCCCATGTTCATGCCTCCCAGTCAAGCAGTTGCCCGCGTCCCTGCCCAGCGACGGGTGGCTCCGGGTCATGGTCCGGGAGCCCCGGTCATTTGGCGATGGTGGTCAGGAGATTCATGACAAGACGGGTCGTCAAATCCTTGTTTCCTGCCGCGCACCCGGCGGTCAACAGGGTCATCGAGGTCCAACCGCCCTCCTGCCCCAGGCAAGGCAGCAGCAGGCGCGCGCCGATGGGCTGCCGACGGTAAACGAGAGACTCCGGCTCGGCGAGCGGCAGGCCGTCATTGTGCACGACCCTGTCGGCGCCCCCGCCGATGCTGACCGGGAACATCCTGGTGGTGGCCGCATTGACCAGACGCAGGCGGATGCGGTCGCCGCGCCGGGCCCCGCCCCGAGAGAACAGGGCCCGGTTGAAGTTGCCCATCCGCCCGCCACCGGAGAAGTCGTGACGGTTGCTGAAATTCTCGCGCAGCGCGCCGATGGGCTCGAGCCGCCGGTCGTTGAGGACGACGGTAATGTCGCGGTCGACAGCGGGCGGGTTCCGTTCCTCGACGATCAGTGGGCCGTAAAGGCCCCTGGCGACCTGTTCTCTGGAACTGTGGTGGGCGTGGTACCAATAGTCCCTGCATGGGGGACCTCGAACTCGTAGTCGAAGGTCATGCCCGGCTCGACCGCCGCCTGGGTCAGGTCGGGCACGCCGTCCACCGCGTTGTCGAGATGGCTGCCGTGCCAATGAATGGCGGAGCGCCGGCCCAATCCGTTTTCGAAGGTGACAGCCGCGCGGCCGCCGTGTCGGAAACGGAGTTCCGGCCCCGGACCGGATCCGTTGAAGCCGAGCATGCGGGTCGAGGCTTCGCCTTCCGGAAAGTGCCGGGCGGTGTCGGGCCCGGCCTTCAGCCGAAAGGTCAGCTTTGCCCGGGCCGTCCCGGGAACCAGGACCGTTGCGGCGGAGCAGTCAAGAAATTCTCTTCGGTTCACGGTCTGCTCTCCCACGGGGCTCCCTGAAGGGTGGTCAGAGTGGCTGTCGCCAGAAGGACAACAAAGATCGCAACTCCCTCGACCGCGATAGAGCGGCGCAGAGACACCGCCGCCCGGCGGTTGCCCGCCCTCATGCCGGGAACGAAACGGAGCTTGTTGGCCGCCGCGGCCGCGAGCAGGCAGGTGACGGCCCCGATCTTGGCAAGCAGCGTGAGACCGTAGCCGGTCTCCAGCAGGGCTTCGAGGCTGCCCAGCAGTCGCCATGCCATGCCGATCCCGGCGGCGATCATGAGCGGTACCGTAACGGCGGCGATGTGTCCGAAGCGGTGCCCCAGGCCCGCCGCGAGAGCGAGATTTCCGCGGTCTCCGGCAAGCGCGCGGAGCGGCAAGAGGACGCCGATCCAGAGGGCGGCGCCGGCGAGATGCAGCAGAAGCAGTAATTCGAGCCAAAGTGCCTTCACTTCCGTGACATGCCCGACCTGGGAAAACGACCACAGCGCCACCAGGCCGCCGACGGTGGCGATCGGCAGGCCGATCCCGGCCAGCCGGAGCCCCAGAAGGACCAGGCCAATGCCGGCTGTACGGTAAGCGAATGCCGTGCCCACCGGTGTCTGCCACAGCAGCCCCAGCATCTCGGGGTCGGTCGTGCCCGAGAGCGTGCCAGTCATGGCGGCGCCATTCAGAATGAAGCCGGCGCCGGCAGCCAGCAATGCGAGCATGGCAAACGCGGTCGCCTGCCGAACCACGGTGGCGTGCAAACTGTGCGTCTCACGGGCGAAGACGATTCGCACCAGAACCAGGCCAGTGCTTCCCAGGATCCCGAGACAGAGCAGGAAATTCACCAGGGTCGAGGCCAGTTCCCATTTGTCCGGCACGAGTCACTTCACCCGGAAGCTGAAGGTCTTGCGAATGGCATGTCCGTCGCTCGAGAGGCCGCGCCATTCGATCCGGTAGAGGCCGCTGCCCTTGTTCTCGAGCGGCAGCTCGAACCGGGTCGCGAACGCCTTCTGTCCTCCCAGTTCGAGGTCGATCCCGTTCCCGTCGTCATGGGTCATGCGGACACGTGTCAGGCGGATGCGCCTGGCGAAGGTCAGAACGATGTGCGGCGGTGCCTGCACCAGCACGGCGCCATCCTCCGGCGCGGTGGCGTCGAGGGCGGAATGGGGCAGTGCCGTGGTTGCCGCGAGGGCAAGCATTCCGGCCATTATGATCGCTTTCATGACCGATCCTTCACCGGATGCCGTTAGCCCGCTGGAGTTCGCGGATATAGGCCACGATCGCGACCACGTCGCGCCGGCTCAGATCCTCGACCGGCGGCATGTCACCGAAACGCCAATGGTGGGCCCGGACGCCGTGCGCAACCGCGCGCTGGAACGATTCGTCGCCATGGTGGCCGGGCTCGTAGATGACATGGACCAGCGGCGGGCCGATCCCGTCCTGTCCGGCCGCGCTCCGACCGTGGCAGGATGCGCAGTTGGCGTCGTAGGTCTTTCGCCCCAGCTGCGCGCCCGCCGAGAGGGTGCCCGGCAGGCTGACCGACGCGATCGGCGCGCCACCACCCGCACCGTCTTCCTCTCCGCCGAAATGGATATAGCCGGCCATGCCCAGGGCGGCGGCCAGGACGAGCAGGATCGAGACCCGCCTCAGTGACATGCCTTGCCGAGCGCCTTCAGCCGCCAGTAATTGCAGGGCACCGGGGTGACGAAACCGGCGGCCAGCATGATCGGCACGACCCGCCAGGTCAGCACATGGTCGCCATTGTCGGCCAGGATACGCCGGTGAACTGGAAGACGGCGCTGGTGCAAAAAACTCCCGATGGCGCAGCCGAGCCGACGCCATGCCGTGTTCTTCGAGGCCCGGCGCCAGCTGTGACGGCAGTGCCGGTCGATAGCGATGTTTGCGGTCAGGGGGGTCATTGTACCACCGGTTGGCGAATCCCGACGGACAATGTAATGTTTCCAGTAACTGGAAAGTCAATGAACCGGCGATGAATATCTCCACCGCCTCTAGAGCTGCCGGCCTTCCCGTGAAGACGGTCCGCTACTACGCCGATATCGGGCTGGTTTCGGCTTCGTCCCGGACGGATTCGGGATACAGGACCTATGACGACGGCGCGGTGCGCAAGCTCGTATTCGTCCGCCGGGCGCGGGAGTTCGGGTTCTCCATCGGGGAATGCCGGGAGTTGCTTAGCCTCTACGAGGACCAGCGCCGGTCCAGCGCCGACGTGAAGCGCATTGCGGCGAAGCGAATGGAGGAGATCGCGGAGAAGCAGCGCGAGCTGCAATCGCTGCATGACGAACTCGCCCACCTGGTCGAGGCCTGCCGGGGCGACGACCAGCCGGACTGCCCGATCATCGAAAGTCTGGGCAATCGGTGCGGAGGTCATTGAGGGCCTTCCGGTCGAGACCGAGGTGGCGGTAGAGCTTGTCCGCGATGATCAGGACGACGCCCGGATTGAGCGCGATGAGCGCGGTGGGGACGTGGCCTGTCAGGCCCTCGATGACGATGCGGATCTGCTACACGTCGGTTTCGACATTGTGGAACGGCACGAAGCAGTAACTCGGGTTGTCGGCGAGGGACTGTGCGGTCATGGAACTCTCCTTCGGGCCACCGCCCGCCCGGCAATGCATAGGGTGGGCGATTCTCTGCGGACTCAAGCAGTGGGTGACCACCGGTCGAGGATGCGCTCCATCGCATTGGGGTTCGGCGCGAATGTCCGGGCGCCGAAGGAGCCGATCTCGACGGCGCACCCCGTGCGCTACAGCGAGTCCATGTCGGTGTCCGCCGGCCCCTCGATCGCGGTCCGGTCGGCGCCCACCAGGCGGCGGCGCGTGATCCGGCAGCCGTTGGCGAGCGCGTGCGTTGCTGCAACGAACAATTCACACATACATTTGTATGCAACACCGTCCGACGAGGCCCTGGACTGCCGAAAGGGTGCATAGAGCGGTGGCAGCTGGCCCGTTGCTCACACCGCGGCAGCAGGTCGTCGGAGATTCCTTGACATTTCCCGCCGGGGAATTGAAAGGCCACCCCTTGCCGTCACGCTGAAAGAGTCAAGGACATGCATCCCTATCGAACCCATACATGCGCGCAACTCGGCCGGGAGGATGTTGGCAGCCAGGTGAGGCTGGCCGGATGGGTGCACCGGATCCGGGATCATGGCGGCGTGTTGTTCGTCGATCTCCGTGATCATTACGGGGTCACGCAAATCCTCGCCGACTCGGATAGCGGCGTCTTCGAAGAATTCGAGAAACTGCGCGCCGAGTCGGTTATCAGGATCGACGGCAAGGTGCGGATGCGGGAGCCGGAACTGGTCAACAGGAAGCTGTCGACCGGGGAGGTCGAGGTTTTTGTTCTCGACCTCGAAATCCTCGGCTCGACCGAGGAGTTGCCTCTCCAGGTATTCGGTGACCAGGAATATCCGGAGGAGACGCGCCTCAAATACCGGTTTCTCGATCTCCGTCGCCCGGTGATGCACGAGCGAATGATGCTTCGCTCGCAGGTCATTGCGCGGCTGCGCCAGCTGATGACCGAGCACGGGTTTACCGAGTTCCAGACCCCGATCCTGACGGCGTCCTCGCCAGAGGGGGCCAGGGATTTCCTGGTTCCGTCACGGCTGCATAATGGCAATTTTTACGCGCTGCCGCAGGCACCCCAGCAATTCAAGCAGTTCATCATGATCGCCGGCTTCGATCGATATTTCCAGATCGCCCCGTGTTTTCGTGACGAGGACCCGCGCGCCGACCGGTCGCCCGGCGAATTCTACCAGCTCGATGTCGAGCTCGCATTTGCCACGCAGGAGGACGTGTTTTCGGTCATCGAACCGGTCATGCGCGATGTATTTCGGCAGTTCGGTGCCGAAAGGGCCATCGCCGACAGCTTCCCGAGGATAAGTTTCGCAGACACCATGCTCCTCTACGGGACCGACAAGCCGGATTTGCGCAACCCGATCAGGATGCAGCAGGTCTCGGAGCATTTCCGCGGCTCGGGCTTCCGCATCTTTGCATCGCTGCTCGAGGATGGCGGCAATGAAGTCCGGGCCATACCGGCCCCGGGCGGCGGAAGCCGCCGGTTCTGCGACCGCATGAACGTGTTTGCCCAGCGACAGGGACTTCCCGGGATGGGATACATCCTGTGGCGCACCACCGATGGTCAGCTGGAAGGGGCGGGTCCGTTGGCCAGCAATATCGGCCCCGAACGTACCGAGGCAATCCGCCGGCAGCTGGGGCTGGACAGCGGAGATGCGGCGTTCTTTCTCGGCGGCAGGCCGTCATCCTTCGAGGCGGTGGCGGCCCGGGCCCGCGACGAGGTTGCGTCGCAGCTTGGACTGATCGACCGGGACCGGTTCGAATTCTGCTGGATCACCGATTTTCCGATGTACGAGCGGGATGAGGAAACCGGGGAGCTGGATTTTTCCCACAACCCGTTTTCGATGCCACAGGGCGGGCTTGCTGCCCTGGATGCGCCCGATCCTCTCACCATTGCCGGATACCAATACGACCTGGTCTGCAACGGCGTCGAACTGTCATCCGGTGCGGTTCGAAACCATGATTTGGACACGCTCTACAAGGCGTTTGCCATCGTCGGCCGCGACAGGGGTTATGTCGACAGCAATTTCGGCGGCATGGTCAATGCGCTTCGGTTCGGCGCACCTCCGCATGCCGGCATCGCGCCCGGAATCGAACGGATCGTCATGCTGCTGGCCGGAGTCGAGAACATCAGGGAGGTCACCATGTTTCCGCTCAACCAGCGGGCCGAGGATCTCATGCTCGGAGCGCCGGCACCGCCCACCAACGAGGCGCTGCGGGATCTTGGCCTGCGGCTGATCGAGAAGTCGTAGCGCCAGCCATTGCCTGAAAGGGCCGGCCACGCTGATCAGACGCCCGAAACAGCGGGTCATCAACGAACCTGGATTCGGCACAAGATGTCACCAATGCAGCAACCTCGCGGGGAGGCTGCTCGTCGAAGTCCCGACCTCCCGGATTGCAGCCAGCCTGTTGCGGCAATGCGGTGCAAATCGCCCCGCCCTTGATGACGGTCCCGCGAAAGTCTACCTGCCCTGTTGGTGCTCCGGAATGGCCGGAGGGCGAACTGGTCGTCCGGAAGGCACAGCGCCCCGGAGTGATGCCGGTTCTTGCGGAGGTGGCATGTGATAATCCGTGACAGGTTGTTTCCGGCCTCTGTCGCCCTGGTCGCTGCGGTGCTTTGGGGGCTGTGGTGGATCCCGATCCGCTATCTCAACGATATCGGCCTTCCAGGGTCGGTGGCCGGGTTTGCCATCAATCTGGGCGCCTTGCCATTCATCCTGCTTCTCGTTCTTTTCGGCAGGAGAGGGTGGGGCCTGCCGATGCGGGGGGCAATCGGGGCGGTGCTGGCCGGCTTGGCCATTACCACCTATGCCACGGCGCTGGCCTACACGGATGTGGTTCGGGTTGTGCTGCTATTCTACCTTGCCCCCGCCTGGAGCACGCTGATCGAGTGCGTGTTCATGGGGCGGCGCTGGTCCTGGCAGAGCGTGATCGCCATATCCATGTCGCTATTCGGGATGATGCTGATCCTTGGTGGCGGTCTTTCACCGCACGAGGTTGGTGCCGGCGAGATCATGGCCATCATGTCGGGGCTGGCCTGGTCGGTGGGAGCGGCCCTGTTGTTTTCGACAGGAAAATTCGAGACGGGGCCGGCGGCGCTGGTTGCGATCGTGGTCGCCGTTGTCGCCAGCGCCGTGGCCATGCTGGTCGAATTCGGGTTCGATTTTCCGGTCTCCGTGGTCGAGGTGAGTGAATTGACGGCTCCGGTGGTACTGCTGTCGGGCGGGCTCTACTTCGCGCCAATGATTGTCCTGACGCTCTGGAGCGCCCGGCTGTTGCCGCCGGCCCTGCTGAGCTTCCTGCTGTCAGCCGAGATCATCTCGGGTGTCGGGTCGAGTGCAGCCCTGCTGGATGAACATTTCGGCCTCGTCGAACTGGCGGGAACCATCTGCATTGCCGGCGCCGCGGTGATCGAGTTCCTCCTGCCTGGCAGGAACAGGAAGCAGGAAGCCCAGTAGGCCATCGGCCTGGGCCCACCTCCCGGCCCGCCAGCCAGGGCATGCGTAATCTGGCCGGGAGGTCGCAGACGCGGGTCGCGTCGGCGCCAAGTCAGTGAACGTCCCGGCGCCTTCCCGCACCTGGACGGGACATTGCCGGTCAGGTCCGGCGAACTGCAATCTCCGGTATTGACACAGCGCGGGCCGGAATGTCTGTTGGGCTGGCGAGCCAGGTGACGATGAGGCTGGTCAGGCCAGGATTCGGGAGGGGCCAATGACGATAGCGGTTGAGCATCCGGCAGGTGACATCGCCCGTGGCTGGAGTCCTGATCCGCGACGGTCGATGTCCCTCAATGCGGCCGCCTATTGCGATCAGCACTGGTATGATTTGGAGCAGAGGCAGGTCTTTGCCAGGAGTTGGCAGTGGATATGCCATGTCGAAAAGCTGTCGGAGCCTGGATCGTACGTCACCGACATGGTCGGCGGGAATCCGGTCTGCGTGGTTCGGGCGGGCGATGGCCGATTGCGGGCCTTCTACAATGTCTGCAAGCACCGGGCGCATGAATTGCTGGCCGGGGAGGGGCAGACCACCAGGATACTCTGCCCGTACCATGCATGGGTCTATGATCTTGGCGGCCAGTTGCTGCGGGCACCGCATTCCGAAGGGCTGGAGCAGTTCAGGGTCGAGGACATTGCCCTTGACCAAATCCAGGTCGAGGAGTTTGGCGGGTTCGTCTATGTCAATCTCGATCCCGATGCGCGGGCGCTGGCAGAGCAGACCGTCGACCTGGCCGACGAAATCGACCACTGGGCACCGGATGTCGGCAGGCTGACCTTTGCCCACCGGCTTGTCTACGACATCAATTCGAACTGGAAGAATGTCGTGGACAATTTCCTGGAGTGCTATCACTGCCCGGGCGCCCACAAGGATTTTTGCACGCTGGTCGACATGGATACCTACCGTGTGGAGACCCATGGCATCTGGTCGAGCCACATGGCAGAGGCTGGCAGGAACGCCAACTCGGCCTATTCGACCGATGGAGCTACGGTCAGGGATCACGCCGTGTGGTGGCTGTGGCCGAATACCTGCCTCATGCGCTACCCAGGACGCGGCAACTTCATCGTCATGCACATCATCCCCGCCGGAGTTGAGCGAACGCTGGAGACCTATGATTTCTACTTCGAGACCGCCGAGCCGGACGAGGCCGAACGCGAGGCAATTCGCTATATCGACGAGGTCCTACAGCTCGAGGATATCGCCTTGGTCGAAAGCGTGCAGCGTGGCATGAAAACCCCGGCATTTCGCCAGGGACGCATCATCCATGACCCGAAGGGGTCGGGCATGTCGGAGCATGCCGTCCACCACTTTCACGGCCTGGTGCTTGATGCCTATGGCGGGCGCGTGCCATCGTGACCGGAAGGCTGGAAGGCAGGACTGCCATCATCACCGGTGGCTGCGGCGGGATCGGCGACGCCATCTGCCGGCGGTTTGCCGAAGAGGGTGCAATTCCGTGGGCGGCCGACATCGTGGAAAAGGCAGGTCGGGAGTATCGCCACCTCGATGTCACCTGCGAAGACTCCGTCGCTGCCCTGTTCAGCCAGGCCGAACGGGAGTTGGGTAGGCTCGACATCCTGGTCAACGCCGCCGGCATTGAAATCGAGAAGACGGTCGAACACACCTCGCTGGCGGAATGGGAGCGGATCTTTGCCGTCAATGTCACCGGCATGTTCCTGGTGTCGAAGGCGGCGCTGCCGCTGCTGCGCAAGTCGCCGGCGCCGTCGATCATCAATTTCGGCTCCTATGACGGGTTCATGGCCGATCCCGAACTGGCCGCCTATTGCGCCACCAAGGGGGCGGTTCATGCGCTGACCAGGGCGATGGCCTGCGATCATGGCCCCGAAGGAATTCGGGTGAATGCCGTATGTCCGGGTTACGTGGATACACCGATGCTGCAGAGCTTCTTTGGCGAGCGAGGCGATGCTGAATCGCTCAGGCAGGAGATCAGGGACATTCACCCGATCCGCAGAATCGGAACCCCGGATGACATCGCCGGCCTGGTCCTGTTCCTGGCATCCGACGAGGCACGCTATGCGTCCGGCCAGCTCTGGGTGATGGATGGAGGGCTGACGGCCCAGGTCCAGCAGATGCGCCTGTAGTCGGAATGTGCAGTGACAATCGGGCCTCGAAACGGGAGTACGGGGAAGAATGACCAGGAGAGTTGCAGTCGTCACCGGCGCCAGCCGTGGCATCGGACGGGCCATCGCCGAATTGCTCGCTGACCGTGGCTGGCTGGTCGTTGGTTGCAGCCGGGGAGGCAGGCCCCGAGGGCTCGATTCATCCATCCAGTGGATGGCCGCCGATATTGCCGATGCGGAGGCAGCCCGCCAACTGGCCGGATTTGCCGCCAGTGCCGGAGGCGACGTTGGCGTGCTGGTCAACAATGCCGGCATCCAGATCGAAAAGACGGTGACGGAATCGACCGACGAGGATTGGGAGGCACTGATCGGGACCAATTGCCGGGGCGTGTTCAATTGCTGCCGGGCCTTCATCCCGGTCATGCAGCGGGCCGGGGGAGGTTCGATCGTCAATATAGGTTCGATATCCGGCATGGCATCCGATCCATCCATGGCACTTTACAACGCCTCGAAGGGATTCGTGCACGCGCTGACCCGGTCGATTGCCGTCGACCACGGGCCGGAAATCAGGTGCAATGCCGTCTGTCCGGGATGGATCATGACCGACATGGTCGAGGCCGCCTTCTCCCTGGCGCAGGATGCGGAGGCAGTGGCCGGAGATGCCAGATCCCGCCACCCGGCCGGACGCTTTGGCAAGCCAGGCGATGTCGCCCGGGCAGTGGCGTGGCTGATCGCAGCGGAGTCGGAATTCGTCACCGGCCAGTGTATCTCCGTCGACGGCGGATTGCTGGCCGCATCCCCGATCCGCACCGATCTCTGCTGATTGCCAAACCCGACAAGGGCGCCGACGAGATTTCGCCCGGCATGCGTGGCTTGTCGGTATGCCGGCACAATGCCGCAAGCATTTCGTTGCGTGCCGAGTTTCCCGGTATCTTCATGTATCTGGCCCCAGGAATTCCGGCTCGACTGACAATTCGAACAAGACAACGAGACCTTCAACCTGGGCTGTATCTCCGTTCAGCATGGCGAGTCTTGCC
Organism: Paracoccaceae bacterium; assembly: GCA_965214695.1. Classification (GTDB taxonomy): domain Bacteria; phylum Pseudomonadota; class Alphaproteobacteria; order Rhodobacterales; family Rhodobacteraceae; genus JAPOXR01. The sequence continues at coordinate 34,837 of OZ243967.1, forward strand.
ATGGGTTGGTGCTATTGGCCCGGTGCCCTGCGAGAGGCGGCGAATAGGTTCAGGGTGACTGACCTGACAAATATGTCATAACATAGTATTGCAAAACGGATATACTTGTTATAGGTCAGTATTACATTCTTCTCATCATGCATAACCAGGGGTCTGCAAATGTCCGTCTCAACTGCAAAACAGCGCCAGGCAGAAGACAAGATCAATCAAGCCGGTCGAGCGGCAACGGCCCTCGCAAAACCGTTTGGCGGCTGGATTTCGACCTTCCAGGAAGCCATCGGCATGAATGCACCCGCTCTTGCCGAACTGTTGGGTGTGTCCCGCAACAGCGTCTACAGCTCCATCCGGAACGAACGGGCCGGAACAATTTCGTTGAACCAACTCGAAAGGATGGGCGAGGCGATGGGCGGCAAGCTCGTCTACGCGATCATCCCGCGCCAGGGCACGGCGGAAGACATCGTCATGACCCAGGCTCGCAGGAAAGCCAAACACATCATCCGGCGCACCCGGGCGCAAATGGCCCTGGAAGGGCAGATCGAGGGCCTGCGCAGCCAGGACGAGATGGTCGAGGATCTGGCAAGCGATTTCGCCCGCGAGATGCCGAGGGACTTCTGGAAGTGACGCTCGAGTTGCAGGAGCCCGATGGAGCGACACCTCTCACGCCCGACGAACTGCTCGGCATCAGGGCCAGGCACATCTCGACGCGCGGCGAGTTGAACGAGTTGGAAGGCGAGAACATCATCGAGGGGCTGACATGGCTGGACCGACGACCCAGCAACTTTGACGTCCTGACCGACCACGCATCACGAGAAACACACAAGCGCCTGTTCGGCAGAGTCTGGAATTGGGCGGGCGTCTACCGCCTGACCGGGAAGAACATCGGTGTGCTGGCCTGGCAGATCTCGACCGAGATGCGCAGCTGCCTCGACGATGCCCGATACTGGCGCAGCAACGGCAGCTACGAGCCGCTGGAAGCCACCGCACGCTTCCACCACAAATTGGTGTGGGTTCATCCATTCGCCAACGGCAACGGACGCTGGGCGAGGATCATGGCAGAGTCATACCTGGCCACGATGGACCCTGGCGCCGCCCTCGATTGGTCCGGCAACGGGACACTCGCCTCAGGAAATGATCACCGCACCCGATACATCGCGGCGTTGCGGGCGGCAGATGGTTTCGAGTTCGGTCCATTGGTCAGGTTTGTGGAGGAGATCGCAGGCAAGACATGACAGAAGCTGGCGGCATGACGCTGCCTTCGCCGGCAGGCGGTTCCTGGCCTGTCCGGAAAACATGTTGCAGTACTCCGCGTCCAGGTCAGGAGCGGCATCAACCCCTGCCGCCCGTACTGGCAATCGACGCGGGTGTTGCTTTGTTGACGAACATGGCCGGTTCGGGTTCCAACGGATCCAGAGTATGGTTGAAACGCCGCGCTTTGCGGCATAATCGCGCAGGACCAGGCCGGGATGGCGATGGCGGTGTATTTGCTGCCTCTTGGAGGCAGGTCAGCGCCAGGGCCGGCCAACAGACCTGAAAGGACCGACATGTCGACTGAAAACACCCTGGTTCTCGATTACATGCGCAGCCGCCGATCCTCGCCGACGCTGGTCATTTCGCCGCCGGTGCCGACCCGGGACCAGTTGCAGGACCTGTTGGCGATCGCCGCCAGGGTTCCCGATCACGGAAAGCTTGAACCGTGGAGGTTCATCGTCATTGAGCAGCCGGCCATGGCCGGCATTGCCGACCGGCTGCAACGGCGCGGGCTGGAGATGGGCAAGGCCGAATCGCTGGTCGGCAAGGCTGCCGAGGTGTTTGCCAGGGCCAGCCTGATCGTGGCCGTGGTGGGCTCGCCTGACCTCGAGGCAAAGATTCCCCGTATCGAGCAGACGCTGTCGGCAGGAGCTGTCTGCCTGTCGCTCCTGAATGCGGCGATGGCCTCGGGATGGGCTGCCAGCTGGGTGACCGGTTTCGGTGCCCATGACCCGGAATTCAGGCAGGAGGTCTTCGGGCTGGCGTCACATGAATTCATTGCCGGCTTCGTTCATATCGGCAGCTGCGCATCCGCGCCGCCCGATCGTCCCCGCCCGGAGATTTCGGCCATAACCCAGTGGTTCAATGGCTCGGCCGTTGCTGGATAGATTCTCCTTCGGTCCGGTGGTTGCGGATATCGTCGACCGCCAACCTGCATGGATCGCCGCCAATCGTCGGCCCACCTGGATTGCTGTCACCGGAGCCCTGGCCGTTGCCGTGGCTGCGATGGTGGATGACCGGGTCTTCCAGGCTCTCGCCTTTGTCGTGCAGAACCTGGTCGAGGTGGCGCCGCTTCTCGTTCCGGGAATTCTTGTCGCCGGCTGGGTGAGTGCCAGCGGTGCCGGCGAGCGGATTGCCGCCAGGCTCACGGGCGGGATTCCGGCCATGATCGTGGTCGCGTCGGCGATCGGGGCAGTCACGCCAGTATGCGGAGTCATGGTTCTTCCACTGATGGTGTCGCTGCTGGCAGCCGGAATGCCACTGCCGGTTGCCATGGCCTTCTGGCTGTCCTCGCCGGTCACCGACCCGGCGATGATGGCGGCGACCGCGTCCCTGCTCGGTTGGGAATTTGCCATTGGCAAGACCGCGGCCGCCTTTTGCCTGGGGCTGCTGGGCGGCATCATGTTCAGTGGCGTAGGTTGGACGTCGTGGACGGCAAATCCGCTGCGGGCAAACAGGATCGTCGCTCAGTTCGGAAGACAGGCCGCGTGCGGAGACGTCGAATTCAGGCCGCGCATCTGGAAGGACCGGCAGGACCGGGCCGAATTCCGTCGCCAAATCATGGCGATGACAAGGCTGATCCTGGTCTGCCTGGTGCCGGCATTTCTTGCCGAGCACATCCTGAAGGCAATTCTCGAGCCGACGGCACTGGCAGCCCTGGTGGGCGAGGAGTCGCCCTGGGCCATTCCACTTGCGGTCGTGGTCGGGGCACCGGTCTATTTGGAAGGATATGCCGCCCTGCCACTGGTTCGGGGCCTGATCGAGCTTGGTATGGCGCCGGGAGCAGCAATGGCATTCCTGGTGGCCGGAGGCGTCGTCAGCGTCTGGGGGGCAGTGGCGATTGCGCCGGTTCTGAAGTGGCAGCCATTCCTGCTCTACCTGGCGGCGGCGGTGATCGGTTCGGCATTGGCAGGTTGGAGCTACGGGAGTGTCGTGGCGATGTGAACGGCTGCTGTCGAAGGTCGGGCTGAACGGGTACATTCATGTTGAACTGTACGGCGACTGATGTAACGGTGAGCGACCCGGTCCCGTCGGCTGGGCGGGGTTGCGTATTTCGGGTGGTGGAACATTCCGGGGTGTTGTTGGATCAGGCGATCAATAACGAGTTGCCGAATGCCGCCATCTGGCAAGGATTGTCGACACGGGAACCAACTGACACATACAACAGGAGATCATCTGAAATGAGAAGTATTCGCAATCTTGGATTGGCATTGGCGGCAGGCCTCGTGACCGGACCTGCATTCGCGGCCGATGACGGTCTGATTATCCTTGACTGGGCTGGCTACGAGGATCCCGAATTCTCCAAGCCTTACGCCGCCATGCACGGCGACGTGCCGACCTATTCGCAGTTCGGCGAGGAAGAGGAGGCCTTCCACAAATTGCGGTCGGGCTTTGGCGCCGATGTCTCGCATCCATGTTCGCAATCAGTTTCGAAATGGCGGGATGCCGGCATCATCGAGCCGATTGATCCGTCGCGGATAGACCGCTGGGACGATGTCAATGAAACCATGAAGGAAGCGTTCAATTATGATGGCGAGTATTTCATGCTTCCGGCCGACTGGGGTTCCACGGCCGTCACCTACCGGGCCGACATGGTTGACGAGGCCGACGTCCAGTCGCTGCAGGTCTTCCTGAACCCGGAATACAATGGCCGGGTCTCGATCGCCGACAACGTCGACGACGCCTATGCGCTGGCATTCCTGGCCACAGGCCTCAGTGACTGGACCGTTGCCACCACCGAGGATCTGGACAAGGCGTCTGCATGGCTGCGGGAGGCGCACCAGAATGTCAGGGCTTACTGGGCAGATGGCGCAGAACTTTCCCAGCTGATGTCGAGCGGCGAGGTGCTGATATCCTGGGCCTGGAACGAGACGCCAACCACCATGGCAGCAGAGGGTTATGACGTGAAGGCCAATCGCGAGACGGTCGAAGGCTCCTCGACCTGGTTCTGCGGCTACGTCAATGTAACCGACGGGCCCAATCCCGAAGACAAGATGTATGACTTCTTCAATTCATGGATGGACCCGGTTACCGCCGAATACCTGGTGAACGCATGGGGCTACGGACATGGCAATCAGGCTGCAATGGATGCGCTGGGCCAGGAAGCGCTCGACGAGGTCGGGTTGGGCGAAGTCAGTGTTCCCGTGTTGCCGCAAGTTCCGATGAACCACGAAATCCGCGAGGAAATGATCAAGCAGTTCGAACTGATCAAGGCCGGATTCTGAATTGATGACGGCAGGCCCCTCCCGGGGCCTGCCTACTACCGGGAGGCACGGCCGAGCGAACCGGTGGTGCCGTCCCCGCCGGTGGCAGTGATCCCGCCTTCAGTCCGCGGTGTCTTGCCACACCTTTCCGTCATGCCGGCCGTCAATGATGCTGCCTTCTTCTCTTCGCGGTGACGTCGGTCTTCTGCATGGGGAACGACGACCGGTTAATGATGCCGGCCTTTCCTCCACTTGCGCCGCCTATCGTCCCCTGTGGGCAAGGCGGGCGGTGCCGATGGCCGCCTCCGTGTGTTCGGCCGGCAGCAGGGTCGCCGGCAGTGCGGACTTCCGGATCTCGGTCCATGCCTGGTTGGCGGCACCCCGCCCTGCCGTGTAGAGCGTGTGCGGATACCCGCCGCCCCGCTTCTTGATGGCCCGGTAGCAGGCGGCTTCGATTGCAGCCATGCCCTCGAAGAGGCCGTGCAGGAACAGGGCGTCGCTTGCTGGCCGCGGCGCAAGGCGCGGTTGCATCCCGGGATCATTGACCGGAAAGCGCTCCCCGGCGGCTGGCAGCGGGTAGTAGTTCAGTCCCGGCGGGCGTGACGGATCGATTTGCGAACTCAATTCCTCGATCCGGTCCACGGAAAAATACCTTGCCAGCACACCACCGCCGGTATTCGATGCCCCGCCAGCGAGCCATGCACCGCCCAGCCTGTGGGAATAGAGGCCGATTTGCGGATCATCGATCCGGGTGGCAGTCATGGCCTTGACGGCAATGGTGGTGCCAAGCGAGGTGACGGCGATCCCGGGGCGTGGCTCGGCGCATGCCAGGAAGGCGGCAATGCTGTCGGTGGTGCCGGCATGGATTTTGGCGGTGGCGGGCAAGCCCAAACCTCGGGCAACCGGCGGCGAAATTGGTGCGATGGCGGCGCCGGGAAGGTGGGCCACCGGCAGCAACGCCGGGTTCAGACCGGTATTTGTGATCCAGCCGGGCCAGGCGCCGGTTTCCGGGTCGGCGCCGGTCTTCAGGCAGTTGTTGCGGTCGGAATGGCCGCCTTGCCCTGTCAGCCTGGCCATGATGAAATCGGCCTGGTGCATGAGATGCCGGGCATGGCCGTCACTATCCTCGCTTGCCAGCCTGAGGGCCCGGGCCAGGGCCGAGGATGGGCCACGGGTGATATGGCAAGACGGGGCGAGGCGGGAGATGCGCGCCGCCTCGTCGTGGAAGCCGCCGGAGTTGTACAGGAGGGCCCGTGTGACCGGATTGAGGGCGGAATCGGTCAGCACCATGGAGCCTGATGTGCCATCGACGGCGATGGCGGCAATCTCCATGGGATCGCGGCCCTGCTCCCGCAGGCGGGCAGACTGGGCCTGGATGCAGCGCCGGACCGCAACCCACCACGATTCGGCATCAATCCTGCCCGCATCCTGGTTGACATGTGCCTTCCTGGCCATGGCGACGAGGCGGCCATCCTCGTCGATCACTGCCGTCCGGATGCCAGAACTGCCGACATCTATGCCAAGGGCAAGGCTCAATTCCGTCCGGCCATCTTCTGGCGATATTTCTCCAAATCCCAGTTCAGCAATTCGGCTTCGGCATCCGGCCCGATCGGGCAGGCTGTCCAGTCATCGGGCAGGCGAAGCAGGATGTCGGACAGGCAGCGCAGCATGGCCAGTTGCGACGTGGTCGCATCCGTTCGAACCTGGACGCCTTCTCCTTCCGCCAGGATGACCGGCGGTACTTCGCCAATGCGGGATGTCGGCAGCCCCGGTCCGAGAAAGACGACGTGATCGGGGTAGTATGAGCCCTGGCGTGCCAGGGCGGCGGACCGGTGATCGCAGGCCAGCCAGCCATGCTCCGACCAGCGATAGCCGTGAAGAGCCGGGGCGAGGGGCGGGGCGTGGGCGGTTTCGCGAACCGGCAATTGCAGCCGGGACTCCACCTCGGCAAGCAACGTGTCCACCTCGGCGACATCGGCACCGCAACAGACCAGGCCATGATTTTGCAGGATGATGACGCTGGTATCGGGATTGACCCGGGCCATGATCTCGCCCGTCAGCGGGACTCCCGGCTTGGCATAGGGCACGATGGCAAATGGCAGGCCATCCAGTTTTGCCGCCAGGCTGTGCAGTCCCTCGGGGCTGATGGCATGGGTCAGCGTGGAGATCGAGTGGGTGTGAACGACGATCCGGTGGTCGAGGCTGGCATGGAACGCGGTTTCGATCGATGGCCGAAGGCCTGATGTCGGGTCAGGTGCGGTCTTGCCCGACCTGGCGGCCACCAGGTCGACGGGAACGAAGATATTCCGCTCCCCGGCATCGGCCAGTTCGGTCCCCGATGCCTTGATCCACATGACCCCATCATCCTTGATCGAGGTGTTGCCTCCCGGCCCCTGGACCTGCAGCGGGTCCTTGCCCAGCCTGGCGGAGAGCGCGCGAAAGCCGGAAGTCAGCAATTCGGGCCGGGTCATCGAAGAACGCCAATCGAGTAGTCGGGCAGGGGAAGGCCGAATTCGCCTGCCATCCCGTTCAGCGCCGCTTGGTGATCGCCATCGGCTGCGACATCCCTGGAGATGCCGCCAAAGACCAGCAGGCTGTCCCAGCCGGCCATATGGGCACCGGCAATGTCATGTTCCAGGCTGTCACCAACCATGAGAATCCGGTCCGGCTCGATGCCCAGTGCATCCTGCATGGCGTCGAAGACCTTCCGTCCCGGTTTGCCATAGTTGATGACCTCGCCTCCCTGGCTCCGGTACTCCTCGGCCAATGCGCCTGGCTGCATGACCAGCGGCCCGTTGCCGCGCGGCGATACCAGGTCGGGATTGGAGCAGTAGACCACCAGCCGGGCATCAAATGCCCGCTGCAGGACCGGGCGCCAATCCGCCATCACCGAGCCATCGGGTATTCCCATCAGTAGCACCGCCTGGGCCGATGCCGGATCTTCGGTCAGTTCGACATCCAGCCCTTCCGCCCAGTCGGCCGCATCGCCCTGACGGCATTCGATCGGCAGGAATGACCGGTGCGGAACCTTGTCGTTCCTGACGTCCCGCCACAGCGCCTCACCCGAGGTCACGACTTCGGCGAAGATGTGCTCTGAAAATCCCATGCCGGCGATGCGGTCGAGGTTCGGCCGTGCCCGCTTCCCGGAATTCGACAGCACCGCCAGTTTATGCCCGGAAGATGACAGCGATGCCAGTGCGGCAATAACGCCGGGATAGGCGGCGGTGCCATCATGCAGCACCCCCCACTGGTCGAGGACGATGGCATCGTAGTTTCCGGCGATGTCCGCCAGCGCCGCAATGGGTGTGGTCATCGGGTTCAGTCGGCCATGTCGGCGGGGTCGGCAAGGCTGGCAAGATAGGCGTCGACCTCGCCCGCTGGCATCGACGGGGCCGATTTGCCGGCCGATCCGGCCGGCATGTCGCCGAAGTAGAAACTGAACCCGGGAATGGTCTGGCGCCGCTTGCGGATCGGCATGCCGGCATAGGGGAAGACGTCGGAGCGGGAATTGGCGACATGGTCATGGCAGGGCAGGACATAATCGGCCCGCTTGTCCAGCTCCTCCACCGATTTCCAGCCCTCGTAACTGTTCACGAAGCGGGCAGGGACCCAGTAGCGCCACTTCTCCCCGGCATTGGGGGCAAGGTTGCGTTCCTCGAAGATGGCGTCGCCGCAGATGACGATGTCGCCAGCCTCCGTTGCCACGCTCACTGCCATGTGCCCGACGGAGTGGCCGGGGGTGTGGAACATGGTGAGTCCCGGCAGGATCTCGCATTCGGCATCGACCGCCTCGAATGCACAGCCTGCATAGGCCGGCTCGATTCCGAGACATCCCGACTCGTAGGTCCTGTAGTAGAGTGGCAGTGGATTGTAGGCCATTTCGATCTCGGCCTTGGGTGCAATATACCGGGCGTTGCGGAATTCCTTCATGTTCTGGACATGATCCCAGTGAAGATGGGTGAAGATGATCGCATCAATGCTGTCCGGGTGGACATCCAGCCTCTGCTCCAGGTGTTCATGCACCTGCAGGCAGCCGCGTTTCTGGCAATTGTGGTGATATTTCGAGGCCCGCTCCTGGTCCGGAAGCCCGGTATCGATCAGGATGCGGTGCGTGTCGGTCTCAATATAGTGGCAATAGACCGGCTGCCACTTTTTCATGCCGGCCGGTCCCTTCCAGAAGATGTAGGTGCCGAGATCGCCATGCAGCCAGCCGGTATTGATCGGAAATATCCTCGTTGCTGACCGTCTCATACCCTCTCCAATTCATCCACAGGCAATGACTCGTAACATTGTATACAAATTGGCATTTGCCAATACAAGATTGCTCAACTGAGTTTGAGGGTTTGCAATACGCTTTCCGTCATATGCGAGCGCATTCCGAGGAAGGCCGCCGTCGAATCCTCCGAGAATATGTGGCCAAGCAGCACCTGGTGGCTTTTCGCCGAGGCCACCAGATCGTCGCTCGTGGAGAACTTCCTCGCCCTGAACGGGCCGGTTCGGCGGCGGAATTCGCTTGCGATTTCAGCAATATAGGGGTTGCCGGTGGCGCGGTAGATCGCCTGGTGGAAATCCTCGTTTGCACGCAGATAAGCTTGGCGGTCGCCGGCTTGTGCCGCCTCCACGCATTTGGCCTGGGCCATCTCGATCTCGGACCTGGTCAGGAAATTCAGCCTCTGCGAGGCGATCCGGGCGCATGCTGCCTCGATCTCGTGCATGGCCTCGAAGATCTGGCTCAACTGCTCGCGGGTGTAATCGGCCACGAAGATCCCTCGCCGGGCCTGCTGGACCAGCACCCCCTGCGCCGTCAGCCGTGACAGGGCCTCCCGGACCGGCGTCCGCGAGACGCCGAATCGCCGGGCCAGGCCGTTTTCGTCCAAATGCTGGCCAGGATCCAACTCGCCGGCGCTGATTTGCTCGACCAGCGACTGTTCGATCCTCCGTGCGGTGGATTGCTTGTGTGCAGACTGTCCTGATTCAGTAGGCATGGTCATTCCGCGGCCAATTCCAGCGCATTGTCAGCCGTTGATTATAGAGGAAACCCGGACAAAAGACAAGTTTGCATATTGTGATGAAACTTTGTATACACGAATGGCATCCCAGATTCACGAGGGAAGATCGATGCCTGAAATCCGCCTGGAAGGTCTGGTGAAGCGTTACGGGGATGTCGAAGTCCTGCACGGTATCGATCTCGATATGGCGCCCGACGAGTTTACCGTGCTGGTCGGCCCGTCCGGATGCGGCAAGTCGACGACGCTGCGCATGGTCGCCGGCCTGGAGACGGTGTCGGAAGGCGAGATCTTCATCGCCGACAAGCCGATCAGTCACCTGGATCCGAAGGAGAGGGATCTGGCCATGGTCTTTCAGGACTACGCGCTCTACCCGCACATGGACGTGGCCCGGAACATCTCTTTTGCCCTGCGGTTGCAGAAACGCCCGAAGGACGAGATCAGGAGCAAGGTGCAGGAGGTCGCCGCCACCGTCGGCCTGACCGAGTTCCTGCACCGAAAGCCCGGCGAGTTGTCGGGAGGCCAGAGGCAGCGGGTGGCCATGGCCCGGGCGCTGGCCAAGGACAGTTCGATATTCCTGTTCGATGAGCCGCTCTCGAACCTGGACGCAAAGCTTCGCGGCCAGATGCGGGCAGAGTTGGCACTGATGAGCCAGCGTGTCCGCAAGAACATGATCTATGTCACCCACGACCAGGTCGAGGCCATGACCCTGGCGGATCGCATCGTGGTCATGCATCTCGGCTGCATCCAGCAGCAGGGGACCCCGGAGGAGATGTTCAAGTCACCGGCCAACAAGTTCGTCGCCGGGTTTCTCGGCATGCCGCCCATGAATTTCCTCGAAGCCGAAATCAGCGAAGAGGAGGGGCAGATCGTCGCCGTGGGAAGCGGATTCAGCCTGGTCCTGCCCGAACATCGCCGGGCCCAGCTCGATGCGTCGGCCGGCGAGGCGACCTTGGGGATTCGCCCCAGTGATCTTACCTATGATCCGGATGCGCCCGCCGGTTCGGCCCTCGATCTCCAGGTGGCCGTATCGGAGTATATCGGCGCCCAGTCGGTTCTCCTGTGTTCCTGCGGTGACACCAGGGTTACGGTCGAATTGAAATCGGAAACGCCCATCGCCCTTGGTGAGACGCTCAGGTTCGCGGTCAGACCTGAGGGGCTGCACATGTTTGATCGCAAAACCGGAATGGCACTTTGATGTCCAACACGAAAAGGAGTTTGAAATGCTGAAACTTGTGAGAAATGCAGCGGCAACCGCAATTGCGGGTGCAGCCTTGACGGCTGCGGCAATTGCCGGTCCCTACGATCCGTACGAGGGCGAGACCGTCGTGGTCAATTTCCCGGCGCATCCGCACTTCGACGCGGTCATGAAGATCCTGCCGCAATTTACCGCGGAGACCGGGATCGAGGTCGAGGTCGACCAGTTGCCGTATCTGAAGATGCGTGAACGCCAGACGCTGGAACTGGGGCAGGATGAGGGCGAATACGACCTCATCGCCTATGTGGTGTTTTCCAAGGCCGACTATGTCTATGCCGACCAGCTCGAGAACTTGGCACGGTATTTCATGAATCCGATGTTGGCCGACCCGGCCTATGACGCCGACGATCTCATCGATGGCTACGTCTACAATATCGGCTTCGCCGGGGGCAACAAGGGCTACCTCGAGGGCAAGACCGGCTCGCTGTTCGGAATTCCCTACGGCTCGGAGACCTCGATTCTCGGGTATCGCACCGACATCTTCGAAAAGCACGGGCTCTCGGTCCCCGAGACCTATGACGAAATGCTCGAGATCGCCTGCAAGATACCGGAACTGGAGCCGGGAATGGGCGGGTTGTCAAGCCGGGCCGCTTCCGGTCACCATGCCAGCCATGCCTTCCTGCTGCACCTGGCGCCGTTGGGTGGACGGGTCTTCGATGATGCGTGGAATCCGATCGTCAACAATGCGGCGGGCGTCGAGGCTGCCACCGCGCTGAAGACCATCGTCGATTGCGGGCCGGAAGGATCTGCATCCTTCGGCTTTGGCGAGGCGCTGGGGTCGTTCCTCAATGGTGACACGGCCATGTTCCTCGATACCACCGTGGTCGCCGGCCAGATCAATGATCCGAAGAAATCGCAGGTCGTCGGCAAGGTCGGCTGGGCCATGCACCCGATGGGTGTCCGTCGTGGCAGCCAGACCGGCGGGTTCGGTATCGGCATTCCGAAGAACGCCGAAAACAAGGACGCAGCCTTCCTGCTCATGCAGTGGCTGACCTCGAAGCATGGTGACAAGCTGGTGGCCATGCAGGGCGGAAACCCGTCGCGGTTCTCGACCCATGCCGACCCGGACGTCAACGCCAAGTTCCCGCACATGGCGACCTTCGGTGAGGCGCTGAAGCATGCGGATCCGGACTGGCGTCCGATCATACCGGTCTGGGGCAAGATCAATGCCGATCTTGGCACCACGCTGTCCAAGGTGCTGACGGAAGACCTGGATATCCAGGAAGCGCTTGACGGCGTTGCCGATCGCACCCGGGCGGTAATGGAAGAAGCCGGCTACTACACCTGGAACTGATCCGGGTCTGAAAGACATTCTGCCCGGCATCACTGCCGGGCAGTACTCCGCTTCGAACCCTGGAGGGCAGCAGATCATGCGACAGGCAATGAACAGATTGTCGCCGTATGCATTCATTGCGCCGGCCGCCGTGATCATGGCGATCGCACTGCTCTATCCCCTGGGCTACATGATCTACGGATCGTTCCGCGACTGGGATCCGAGTCAGAGCCTGGCCGAAGCGGATTTCATCGGAATCAAGAATTACGTAACGCTGTTCCACGACCCGGCGTTTCGTGAGAGCCTGTCGGTCACCCTGATCTTTGCCTCCTCGGTCGTGGTGGCCGAGCTTGTCATTGGCGTGGGGCTGGCGCTGCTGCTGGACCGGAACATCCGCGGCATGTCGGTGCTCAGGACGCTGTTCATCCTGCCGATGATGATCGCCCCGGTCGTGGTCGGCCTGATGTGGCGCTACATGTACCACCCGACGGTCGGCACCTTCAACCGGTCTCTCAAATCCATGGATTTCCCCGGGGTTGACTGGCTGGGCCAGCACGCGCTGCTGTCGGTCATCATTGCCGATATCTGGCAATGGACACCATTCATATTCATTCTTGCACTGGCAGCCCTGCAATCGCTGCCGAGATCGGCGCTGGAGGCGGCGCGGATCGACGGCGCCACCACCTGGCAGCAGGCCTGGTTCATCAAGCTGCCGCTGATGATGCCGGTGCTGATCGTCACGGCGCTGCTGCGCCTGATCGATGCCTTCAAGGTGCTGGAGGTCATCCTGGTCATGACCGAGGGCGGGCCGGGGCTGTCGACCGAGATCATCGCCCTGCGCATTTCCCGCACCGCCACCGAATTCCGGGAACTCGGCACCGCGGCCGCCATGTCGAACTATCTGCTCATCTTGCTGATGTTGCTGACGGTGGCGATGTTCGCCTTCACCCGGCTGCAGGAAATGCGGGCGGCACGCGCCGCCAGGCAATTCCAGGAAGAGGGCTGATCCAATGGACTACGAACGCCAGAATCCCGCCTTCTATGCACTGCTTGCCGCCCTGATATTCATGGCGGTCGGTCCGATCTGCCTCATGTTCATCAACTCCTTCAAGCTTGATGTCGACATCATCGGCGGCACCACCGGCCTGCTCTTCCTGCCGACAATCCAGAATTACGAGACCGCCCTCTGCGACATCCTCTGGTATGAGCCCGATCATATCGATTTCTGCGCGCTCAAATTCGGCGGCGCCTTCGTCAATTCGTTGATCATCGCCCTCATTTCCACCTTGCTGACGCTAGTGATCGGCTGCATGGCCGCCTATGCGCTGGTGCGATTCCGCTTCATGGGCCGGGATGCCATCTCGCTGTCGACGCTGATGGTGCGAATGGTGCCACCGGCGGTGCTGCTGGTTCCGGTCTTCGGGCTGTGGAACAACGAGTTCTGCATTGGCAAGTCGACGCTTGTCGGGGGCTGGATACGGGACAGCTTAGGCGGCCGGGGCGATGTGTGTCTCGCCGGAACCCATTCCGGCATCATCCTGGTCTACGTGGCCATGAACCTGCCCTTCGTCATCTGGATCCTGCAGAGCTTCATCGTGCAGGTTCCGAGGTCACTCGAGGAGGCGGCCCGGGTCGACGGGGCCGGACCCTTCCAGGTCTTCTACAAGATCGTCCTGCCGCTGATCAAACCCGGGCTGGCAGCCGCCGCCATCTTCACCTTCCGAATCGCCTGGAACGAGTATCTCCTTGCATCGGCACTGTCGGACCGGAACACCAAGACGGTGCCGATCCTGATCGTGAACAACATGTCGGAGTTCAATGTCGAATGGGGGGTGATCATGGCGACCGGGATGCTGCTGGCCATTCCTCCCATCATCTTCACGCTCTTTGCCTCGAGGCAGATCATCACCGGCATGACCGCAGGTGCGGTCAAGGGCTAGTCCCGCAGATGCGACCTGTCCTGCTGCTGGCGACATTGGAGACCAAATCCGAAGAGTCAGGCTATCTCCGCGATGCGCTGGCATGCCAGGGAATCACGGCAAGGATGGTCGACATCTCGCTGTCGGCAGGGTCGGAAATCAGGGATCCCGGCGACAAGCTCCGCAGGATGGAGGAGGTGGCGAAGGCGGCCTCGGCGCAGATTGCCGGCCAGGTTCCGGATGTTGCCGCCGCCATCGGGCTTGGTGGCGGAACCGGCGGCGAGATTGCCCTGCGGATATTGCGAACGCTTCCCTTCGGCTATCCGAAATTCCTGATCACCACCTTGCCCTTCGACCCCAGGGTGGCGGTGGCTGACAACTCCATCGTCGTTATTCCGACGGTTGCCGATATCGAGGGGATGAACAGCTCCCTGCGGCAAATTCTCGACAACACGGCCCGTATGCTTGTCGGTCCGGCAATGGAATCGATCCCGGTCGTGCCGGCCAGGAAGTCGGTTGGATTGTCCACGCTCGGCACCACCAGGAAATCGGCAAGGGCGATCATCGACCGCCTGCGGCGGGCCGGCCACGAGGTGACGGCCTTTCATGCAAATGGCTATGGCGGTGCCGCCCTGGCCCGGTTTGCCCGCGGTGGCGAGTTCGTCGGCACCATCGACATGACGGTGCACGAGATCACCCGCATGTACGTGGCGGGCGCCCATGCCTGCACGACGGACCGGTTCACCGCCGCCGGTCACCTGCCGCGGGTGGTGTTGCCGGGCGGCCTGAATTTCATTGGCCTGGGCGAGATCGACCAGGTGGATGACTCCTGCCTGGCACGGCCGCATTACCGGCACACCGGCTACTTCACCCATGTGAAGATGAGCGTCGGTGAAATGGAGCTTGCCTGCACCGAGTTGGCAGCGGCGCTGAACCGGGCGGCGGGACACACGGAGGTCATTCTGCCGATGGGCGGTTTCTCGCACGAGGATTGCCCGGGCGGGGCGATCGAGGACAGGAGCCTGCGGGAGATTGCCGCCAGGGTTCTAGAGGACTCGGCGGCAGCCTACGCGACCACCCGGCTCGATGCCCACATCAATGACGACAAGACGGCCGAACTGGCTGTCGGCCGGCTGCTGTTGGCCATGCAGGAAGGAGTGCCGGATGATTGACCGGGATGAGTTGGCCAGCGAGATGGGCGAGTTGATCGCCATCGCCAGGCGGTGTTTCGAGCGCGGGTTGCAAACCAATTCCGGGGGCAACCTTTCCGTCCGTCTGCCCGGCAGGGATGCGATCATGATCAAGCCCTCGGGCGTCGGATTCAACGAATGCTCGCCGGACAATTTGCAGATAGTGCATCTCGATGGCAGCATCGAGCCGTCGCCGCATCGGCCGTCCAAGGATCTGGGCTTCCATCTCGGACTCTACCGGGTCCGGGACGACATCCGGGCTATTGTTCACTGTCACAGCCCGTGGGCCACCGGGTATGCCAGCGCCGGTCGCGGGGTCCCCTGCCTGACCGTGCAGGCACGGGAGAAACTCGGCGAGATTCCGCTCATTCCGCTGGCATCCGGAGGCTGCGCACAAACCGAGGCGGAGATCTCCCCGGTCTTCCATGACTCCGGGATTGTTGCCGCGGTGCTGGCAAATCATGGCCAGATCGGGGTCGGCGCCTCGCTGATGGCAGCGCAATATGTCGCCGAATTGGTCGAGGAGACGGCGCATATCGCCTGGGCCAGGGACATGCTCACCGCATCACGACCGGCCTGATCGAACACACGCTCACCACATCACCACCGCCAGGGGAGGCGGCGCCGTGAGATTTGTCGGGGTGGCCAGGATGGGTGACTATTGGGTTGGTTTGGTATGAGCCGCACCAATTCGTCACTCGAGAGTTCAAGGGTCCGGCGGGCACGCCCGGCAGGCGGTGGCAGATAGCTGCCTGGTGCGAGTGATACTCGAATAGCTGCAGGCCATTCGTTCGGCAATCCCGGCATCGGATGCCACCTGATAGGCGGCCAGCCGGATCCTTGCCCGCTTCAGGCGGCGGGCCGGTTGCGTGCCGCCCGACAGCAGCGCCGCCGGCTCCTCGCGTTCCGATTGGTGAAGATCCACTCGATGGCGTATGTTCAACTGCGCTTCGTTTCTTGGCCACACCAGTGAATCAGACTCCGCCGCCAGACCAGCCCTTCCAGGCCGGGTTCACCGAAAAACAGGGTCAGTACCTGGCCTTCATTCATGCCTATACCAAGGTCAACGGCAGGCCGCCTGCCGAGGCCGACATGCAGAGGTATTTCGGTGTCACGCCACCGACCGTGCACCGGATGGTTCTCCATCTCGATCACGCCCGGTTGATCGAACGTATTCCGGGACAGGCTCGAACTATCCGGGTACTCGTCAACCCGGACAGTTTGCCGAAATTGAGGTGATAGGTTGTAAACCGCCGAGACACCTGTGACGAGACAGTAGGCCAGCCTGCGGGACGCACGCAGCGATGTGCGGCGCATCCGAGGGATTGTGTTACATATCCGGCTGCGGTCAAGTCCGAAATCTGCTGACTCACCGTTGAGATGTCTTATACAATAAACAATATAACCGTATATTGCCTTGTGTATAAGACAGGTAATGAAAACGCTAGCGACACAAGCGCTCCCCAGGGCAGCCAAGCAGGCCCTCGCCAAGCTCGGCGCGGACATCGCCATTGCCCGCAAGAAGCGTCGCATCTCGACAGTTTCGATGGCTGAGCGCGCATTCATCAGCCGCGGCACTCTCTACAAAGTCGAACGAGGCAACCCGTCGGTCTCGATAGGCATCTTTGCAACCGTATTGGCCATCCTGGGGCTTGCCGAGCGCCTTGCCCAGGTGGCCGACCGGCGAGATGATTCACTCGGACTGGACATCGACGAGGATCGACTGGCCAGGAAGGTGCGGCCGCGCCGCCGCGCCGGGTCACAGTCATGACCGACACCATCGAGGTCTTTGTTGATCATTGTGGTCTGACGTGCCTCGTCGGCCGCTGCCGCTATATTGCCAGGCGACATGGCCAAGGCTCGGTGTTCGAGTGCGCCGACGCGTGGCGCGACCGCGCCGGTGCATTCGCCCTGGATCCGGCCAACCTGCCACTGGAACGCCGGCAGATATAGTCCTCCTTCAGCAAGTCCGCATTGCCAGGCGCGCTGCGTGACACCGCCCCGGATTGCTGGGGCCAACAGCTGATACGGCACGCCTTTCGCAGGGCTGGCGAGCGACGCGCCCTGTCCGAGATCGACTATATCCTCGCCATCAACGACCGGACAAGAATAGGCGCGCTCCGGTACCGCCGGGCAGGCGAGGAGAACTTCGACCACAACATCGGCCGTTGCCGCGTGCCGCCCCTGATCCGGCCACCGACGCTTCTCAACGCCGCCGATGCGGTGCTGTCCAACACAGAAACCGCCGAAGGCCTGAAACTCCTGCTGAACGAGGGCTCGCCCCTCGGTGGCGCCCGCCCCAAATCCGCCGTGATCGACAATGGCGGCCGCCCGGCGATCGCCAAGTTTCCGAAAAGCGACGATGATCGCAGCATCCCGCATGGCGAAGTCCTCGCGATGACACTTGCCGCCGCCGCAGGCATCAGGGCTGCCGATGCAACGCTGCTGGACATGGCCGGTCGTCCTGTGTCCCTGATCACACGGTTCGACCGCGATGAATACGGAAGAATCCCGTTCATTTCCGCCATGACCCTGCTTGGGCTCAGCGACGGCGACGAAGCGACCTACACGGATATTTCTGAAGTCATCAGAATGTACTCGAGCGCGCCGACCGAAGACCTGCATGAGCTGTGGAGGCGGATCGTCTTCAATGTGATGGCCGGCAATCTCGACGATCACCTCCGCAACCATGGCTTCCTCTACGATCACGACAACAAGTGGCGCCTTTCGCCGGCCTATGACCTGAACCCGGTTCCGCTGACCGAGAAGGCGCGGGAACTGACGACCTGGATATCGGAAGAGGGGCCAGATGCTGACCTGGATCTTGCCCGCAGTGCTGCACCGTACTTCGCCCAGAACGCCAGCCGAGCCACTGCCATCATCGATGAAGTCGCGGCTGCGCTGCGAGGCTGGAAGGACATCGCGCGACGTCTCCGGATGCGGGCATCGGACCTCGCTGTCTATGCGACCGCGATTCGGGATACGGTATAGGAAGAACAAGACGCCGGTCGATCCATCGCCCCGTGCAACATCCTTTGATCTTGCAGCCGACCGACAAGGCACGCACCACTCGTACTGTTGCCTGATTATCCCAGTACTGCATTGTATGACGACGGTGCCGGGTTCGGCATCGTGGTCATGGATCCAGGACCCTCTCCAGCATGCTGGCGATGTCGGGCATGATTGCCCTCCTGATGCAGAGCGCCTGCCAGATGGTCTGCAACCGGTGGAAGGCGGCACGCGCAAGGTGGGTGGCCCGCTACCAGATGCTGGATCAGCTGAAGATCCTGGCCAATCATGTCGTCTTCCAGGGCTGGGGCCAGTTCCTCGTGACCGTCACCACCGGCGTGTGACCGGAGCAGTGTCCGTGAGGCACCGCTGGCACAATGTGCCGGCCATGCAAGCCTCCCAAATTGAGACCGGAAACGGTCGACAGTCGAGAATCTGGGCATGCGTGAATAGTTGGAAATTCTGGCTTCCTGCGGTGCAGTTGCTTGCAGGTTGGATATGGAATATGTCCGGATGCCATTGACTGAATGACTGAAAATGACTGACAGAGAGGAGACAATGATGTCAGAGAAACTGAATCGCCGGAAATTCCTGCGCGGCGGCGCCTTGGCCGCAACCGCATCGGCCGGAGCCCTGGCTGCGCCGTCGATCGCCCGGGCCGAACCGGTCACGCTGAAGATGCAGGCTGCCTGGGGCGGCGGCATCTTTCTCGAGAATGCCCAATCCTATGTCGACCGGGTCCATGCCATGGCCGGAGATGCGCTGAAGATCGACCTGTTGGCCGTCAATTCGGTGGTGAAGACCAGCCAAATGCAGGATGCAGTCCACCGCGGCGTGCTTGATGCCTGCCACTACGTGCCAGCATACTGGTATTCGAAGTCGAAGACCGCCTCGCTGTTCGGCACAGGTCCGTGTTTCGGTTGGTCAAGCCAGGAAGTGCTTGGATGGGTGCATTACGGCGGCGGGCAGGAGTTGTTCGATGAGTTGATGGACAGCTTGCAGCTGAACATCATTTCGTTCTTCAACAGCCCGATGCCGGCCCAGCCGCTTGGCTGGTTCAAGGAGCAGATCAATGATGCCAGCCAGATGTCCGGTCTTAAATACCGGACGGTCGGGCTGGCTGCAGATGTGCTGCTGGAAATGGGAATGTCGGTCGTGCAGTTGCCGGGCGGCGAGATCCAGCCGGCCATGAAGTCCGGGCTGATCGACGCGGCCGAGTTCAACAACCCGACCTCGGATCGTGACTTCGGCATGCAGGACGTGTCCAAGCACTATCACCTGGCATCGTTCCACCAGAGCCAGGAATTCTTCGAGGTCTCCTTCAACAAGAAGACGTATGAATCGCTGTCGCCGGAACTTCAGGCCATCCTGAGGCATGCATCGGAGGCGGAGAATTCCAACTTCTACTGGCACAACACGCGGCGGTACGCCTCCGACCTCGTCACATTGCGTGACGCGCATGAGGTGAATGTCTATCGCACTCCGGACTCGGTCATGGCAGAGCAGCTCAAGGCATGGGACGTGGTTATCGACCGTCTTTCCAGCGAGGATTCGTTCTTCGCCAAGGTCATCGACAGCCAGAAGGCCTATGCCGAGGAGGTGATGGGTTACCTGAACCTGAACCAGCCTGACTACAAGCTGGCCTACGACCATCACTTTGGCAGTTAGGCTCTGACGCGCTTCGGGAGGCCGTCCTGGCCTCCCGCTCTTCCCGGACTGGCTCATGCGACGATTGATTTACACGATCGAGGGTCTCAGTGTGTGGACCGGCCGGGCATTCGGCTGGTGCATTCTGGTGCTGACCCTGTCCGTCGCCTACGAGGTCGTGGTTCGTTACGTGTTCAACGCACCGACGGTCTGGGCGTTTGACATGATGGTCCAGATGTACGGGGCGCTGTTCCTGATGGCCGGCCCCTATGCGCTTGCCCAGGACTCGCATGTCCGGGGCGATGTACTCTACCGGCTGTTTCCGGTGAAATGGCAGGCCCGGGTCGATTTCGTGCTCTACATCCTGTTTTTCTTCCCTGGAATGCTTGCCCTGTTCTGGTTCGGCTACGAGATCGCCGCCGACAGCTGGCGCTACCAGGAAGTCAGCTGGAACAGCCCGGCCAGGATCCAGATCTACTTCTTCAAATCCCTGATTCCGGTCGCAGGCTTCCTGCTGATCCTGCAGGGCATTGCCGAGATGGCCAGGTGCTGGAAGGCGATGCAGACCGGTGCCTGGATGGAGCGGCTGGATGATGTCCGCGAAACCGAGGACATTCTCATCCGACAGACAGAGGCTGAACCGCGGTGATGCCGGTCCCGGCGGCACAACCCAGGAACCAAAGATGACGAATCCCGAAATTGCCATCATGATGCTGAGCATCTTCATCGTGCTGGTGCTGCTCGGATTCCCGATCGCCTTTACCTTGCTGGCGATCGGCGTGGCCTTTGGCTACTATGCCTATTACCAGGGCGGTGCCGAGACCTTTGCCGACCTGTTCAACAACAATATCTTCTACCTCCTGAACCAGAACACCTACTCGGTGATGGAGAATGACACGCTGGTTGCCATCCCTCTATTCCTGTTCATGGGCTACGTGGTCGAGCGGGCAAATATCGTCGACCGACTGTTCTACTCGCTGCAGATGGCGGCCCGCAACATGCCGGGCTCGATGGCGATCGCTGCCCTCATTACCTGCACGGTGTTCTCGACCGCGTCCGGCATCGTCGGGGCGGTGGTCACGCTCATGGGCCTGCTGGCCTTTCCGGCCATGGCCAATGCCTCCTATGACAAGCGGTTCGCGTCCGGGGTGATCTGTGCCGGTGGAACGTTGGGAATCCTGATCCCGCCATCGATCATGCTCATCGTCTACGCGGCGATCGCCGAATTGTCGCCGCTTCGGCTCTACGCCGCGGCGATGTTCCCCGGCCTGCTGCTGTCGGGCCTCTACATCATCTACGTCATCATCCGGGCGCTGCTCAACCCGGATATCGCCCCGAAACCGAGGAGCGAACACGTCCCCAGCCGGCTGACGGTCTACCGGGAATTGCTGACTTCCTTCGTTCCGCTGACCATCCTGATCATGCTGGTCCTGGGCTCGATCCTCGGCGGGCTGGCGACCCCGGCGGAGGCGGCGGCGATGGGCGCCCTGGGCGGGCTGGTCCTGGCCTTTGTCTACCGGTCGCTGGACTGGAGAAAGGTCAAGGACAGCGTGTTCCTCACCGCCAAGGCAACCGCCATGGTATGCTGGCTCTTTGTCGGTTCCTGGACCTTTGCCTCGGTATTTTCCTATTTGGGCGGCCATGACCTGATCGAGCACTGGATCCTGGGCATGGAATTGAAGCCATGGCAGTTCCTGGTGCTGGTGCAGTTGATCATCTTCCTCCTGGGTTGGCCGCTGGAGTGGTCGGAAATCCTGATCATCTTCGTGCCGATCTTTTTGCCGATGCTCGATACCTTCAACGTCAACCCGTATTTCTTTGCCATGCTGGTGGCGCTGAACCTGCAGACCTCGTTCCTGACCCCGCCAATGGCAATGTCGGCCTATTACCTGAAGGGGGTGCTGCGCTCGCAGATCGAGCTGATGGATATCTTCAAGGGGATTTTGCCGTACCTGGCCATCGTGATCTTCGCCATGGTCCTCATGTACCAGTATCCGGGAATCGCCCTGTGGCTGCCGGATTACCTGTTCGGCGAATACATACCCTGAGTGGCCGGAATGACCATTGCCCACAACGAGTTGTCCGCCCTCGAGCTGGCCGAGTTCATTCGGGAGGGCAGGGCCACCTCTAGAGTGGTGGTTGAATCCTGCCTCGAGCGGATCGCCGCCACCGACGAATCGCTACAGGCCTGGCAATGGCTTGATGCGGATGCCGCCCTTGCCCAGGCCGACGAACTTGACCGGATACGGAGATTCGGCAAGCCGTTGGGGGTACTGCACGGGGTGCCGGTCGGCATCAAGGACATCATCGACGTCAAGTCGATGCCGACCAGCCACGGCTCGCCGCTCTTTCCCGGCCGCAAGGCCCGCCGCAACGCCTTTGTCGTCGATCGGCTGCATGATGCCGGTGCCGTCATCCTCGGCAAGACGGTGACCACCGAGCTTGCCTTCATGAACCCGGCCAGGACCGGCAATCCCCACGACTTGTCGAAATCGCCCGGCGGTTCGTCTGCCGGCTCGGCGGCGGCGGTGGCGCATTGCCAGGTGCCGCTGGCAATCGGCAGCCAGACCAACGGTTCGGTGATTCGACCCGCATCCTTCTGCGGCGTGTTCGGCTTCAAGCCGACCAGGGGAGTAATGTCCACTGACGGTGTGCTGGAGACCTGTCCAAATTTGGACCAGCTCGGCGTGTTCGGTCGGAGCCTCGAGGATGTTGCGGCGCTGGCCGATGCGATCGGCGGGCATGATTCCCGTGACCGAAAGTCAACGCCGTGGCCGAGGCCGCGAATGCTTGATGGCTGTCGGCAGGAAGTTCCGGTCGAGCCGGCCTTTGCCTGGTTCGAACCGGAATATTTTGACCGCCTGGCCGATGATGCCCGCCAGGGCTTCGAGGAGGTCATCGAATTGCTGGGCGACCAGGTCGAAAGGATCCCGGTTCCGGAGGGCTTTGACGCCCTGGTCGGCACCCACGGGATCATCATGGACTACGAATTCAACGGGTGCCTGGGTCCGAGGATCTGTCGAAACCCGGATCTGGTCAGCGACAAGGTTCTGGGCGTGGTCGAGCGTGCTGCCAGCATCTCCGAGGCGGAATACGGCCATGCCCTGGACTGGAAGGCGGCGGCCGAGGAATATGTCGAGATGTTCTTCCGCGACTTCGATGCGATAATCGCACCAGCGGCACCTGGCGAGGCGCCGTCGAAGGAGAGCGGTACCGGCGACCCGATATTCTGCACCGCCTGGACACTTTGCGGCCTGCCGACATTGACGCTGCCGGTGCTGACCGGCAATTCGAACCTGCCAATCGGCCTTCAGCTTATCGGCGGCCGCGACGAGGATGCCCGGCTGATGCGAACCGCCAGGTGGCTGATCAACGAGTTGGACCGGAAGCTGGCCGACTGAGAAAGGAGTGCGGTGATGTTGAGAGGGTGGACCAGGGTAATCGTGGCGACGGCGTCGACCTTGTTGGTGACCGGATTCGTGCTCGGTCTTGCCCACAGCATCTCCACCGGGTTTGCCGGTTTCTGGGGCGGCTTTCCGTTCTGGATCATCGCATTGCTGGTCATGTCGCTGGCGGCGTATGATTGCTGGGACCAGGCATTGCGACCGCATTTCCGCAAGCGCGACTGAGCGTGTCGAGCCAGCGGCCGCACCCGGTCAGAGCAGGACCACCGAGTCGATCCCCCAGCCAATGGGAACGGTGGCGCCGATCGGCAGGATCGGCCGGTTGGCGGTGTTGCGCATGGAGATGGTGACGATGGTGTCGGCACCGGCCAGCCTGACGTCGTAATAGGTCATGTCACCGTAATAGGACCGGTCGACGATCGAGCCCTCGGCCCGCTGATCCGGCCAGCCATCATCGAACAGGATCGTCAGCATTTCTGGCCGAATCCCGGCCGAGACCGTGGTTCCGGGGGCGTGTGCCCCGGCCTGTTCGGGCGGGAATTCGACG
Organism: Paracoccaceae bacterium; assembly: GCA_965214695.1. Taxonomy (GTDB): domain Bacteria; phylum Pseudomonadota; class Alphaproteobacteria; order Rhodobacterales; family Rhodobacteraceae; genus JAPOXR01. Next base: position 58,541 of record OZ243967.1, read on the forward strand.
TCGCCGAGCCCCTTGATGGTGACGGGAACGCCGGTTGCGGTGCCGGTGCCGATCACTGCCGGCAGGAAATTCATGTTGCCGAGGAATTCGGCGACCTGCCGGCTGGCCGGCGCGGTGTAGATGTCGCTTGGCGCCGAGACCTGCACGATCCGCCCATCGAACATGACCGCGATTCGATCGGACATGGTCAGCGCCTCTTCCTGGTCGTGGGTCACCAGGACAAAGGTGATTCCGACTGCCCGCTGCAAGTTTCGCAGCTCCGACTGCATCTGCTCGCGCAGTTTCTTGTCGAGAGCAGACAGTGGCTCGTCCAGGAGCAGGACCTTGGGACGCAGGATCAGCGCCCGGGCCAGTGCCACCCGCTGCTTCTGGCCGCCCGACAGGTTCTTCGCGTCCCGGTCCTCGAAGCCGGCCAGGCTCACCATCTGCAGCGCCTTGGTAACCATCCGTCCCTGTTCGGCCTTGTCGAGACGCTGTCGCCGCAGGCCGAAACCGACATTCTCGGCAACCGTCATGTGCGGAAAAATGGCGTAGCTCTGGAACACCATGTTGGTTGGCCGGCGGTTGGCCTCGACGCCCGACATTGGCAGGCCATCGATCGAGATCCGGCCGTCATCCGGCTCCGAGAACCCGGCAATGGCGCGCAGGAGGGTGGTCTTGCCGCAGCCAGAGGGTCCGAGCAGCGAGAAGAATTCCCCCTGCATGATGTCGACCGAAACCCGGTCAAGGGCGGTGAGCCGTCCGAATGTCTTGGTGACATTCTCGATGCTGATGATTGGCGTGTTCAAAACAACCCTCCCATGCCTGTGCTGCCGGACCGCCTTGCCCCGCGGCGCCTGACAAGTTCGGCCGTCACCAGGAGGATCAGCGAGACCAGCAACAGCAGCGTGCCAAGAGCCATGACGCTGGGGAGTCTCGCCGGAAACCGCAGCTGGCTCCAGATATAGACGGGCAGCGTCACCTCGGTGCCTGCCAGGAAAAAGGCGATGATGAATTCATCGAGTGAAATGGTGAACGCGATCAGGGCGCTCGAAATGATTCCCGGAATGACCAGCGGAAGGCTAATGAGGCGAAAGGTTGACCAGCGGGTCTCGCCGAGGTCGAAGGAGGCCTCCTCCAGGCTCAGATCAAGATTGGCGAATGCCGTGGACAGGATGACCGTGCAAAACGGGGTACAGATCAGCACATGGCCGAGGATAATGGTCCACAGCGACAATTCCAGCCCGGATTGCAGGATGACCACGAGGAGCGAGACTCCGACAATGATTTCCGGCAATACCAGCGGGATCATGATCATGCCCATGATGCCCCGCTTGCCGGCGAACTGGTAACGGATGGCGGCGCGGGCGGCGCATAGGCCGAGGGCGGTGCTGATGAAAGCGGTCATCACGGCCACGATGACGCTGTTCCACGCCGCCGAGTGGAGCGCCTCGGTGTTCAGCAACAGGTCAAACCATTTGAGGGTGAACCCCTGCAGCGGAAATGCAACGATGCTGCTGTCATTGAAGGCGAAAATGGGAAGCAGCACCACCGGCGCGTAGAGGAACACCAGGTAGAGGCCCACATACAGGACCAGCCCGCGCGAGCCGGCGCGCATCACGACAGCCTCCCGAGACGGCGGCGAGTCAGCCGGACGATCAGCAGTGACAGCGCACCGACGATGAACATCGACGAGATTGCCAATGCTGCTCCGAGCGGCGGGTTGTTGGCCTTCTTGAACTGCAGCTCGATCATGTTGGCGATGAGCAGGCCGTCAGGTCCTCCGACCAGCCGCGGCGTCACGTAGTCGCCGACGGTGGGGATGAACACGATCACCGAGGCGCCGATGACACCGGGCAGGGCCAGCGGCAGCGTGACCCGCAGGAAGCGCTGCACCGCTCCCTCGCCGAGATCGGCCGCCGCTTCCAGCAATGACCGGTCCACCTTTTCCAGGGCAACGAAGATCGGGAGAATGGCAAATGGCGCCCAGGCGTGGCTGAGGGTGATGACCACGGCGTTGACGTTGTAGAGAATGAAGCTGAGCGGTTCCTCGATGATGCCGAGCTGGGTCAGGGTTCCATTGACCACGCCATTGTAGCCGAGGATGACCTTCCACAGGAAGATCCGCATGAGGTAGCTGGTCCAGAACGGGATGGTGATCAGGAAGATCCACAGCGGCTTGCGTCCCGGCGCCACGTGGAAGGAGACGTAATAGGCGACCGGGAAAGCCAGGAAGACGGTGCAGGCGGTGACGATTCCCGACACCGCGAGCGACCTCATCATCAGCACCCGGTATATCGGCTGCGTCCAGGCCTCCTGGTAGTTGGCCAGGGTGAAGGTCCGGTCCAGATCCAGGTAGTCCTGTGTCCAGAAACTGAAGGCGACGACGGCAGCGAGCGGCACCGCCAGCAACAGGATTGCATAGAGGAAGGGCGGGCTGACCAGCGTCAGCCCCCTGGCCGCCGGCGTTCGCAGCCAGCCGGTTGCGGTCATGTCCGTCATGCCGCCGCTCCTGCCAGCAGCCGGTCATTGATCGCCCGCAACGTGCCGGCGGCGGGCTGGTCCGGCTCATTGATGGCCGGGACCAGCGTCCGCAGGTGATCATGGAAGGATCGCATTCCGTATTCGAGGTCCGACATCAGGATGCCATCATAGGCCGAGGAGTTGGCGGCCTCGCATGACCAAACTGCCAGCATCCGGTCCTCCTCGACCGCGTCCCGGTCGATGCGCCCGCTCAAGTAGCGGGCAAGGCGCAGCTGGCGGGATTCGCTGACCCGTCGGTAGACGCCGCCACGCTGGATGGTCCGCGTCGCCGATAGCGGGATTTCCTGGTAGTATATCACGCAGTCGGGATAGAAGCCGAAGACCAGGTTCGGAAACATGCCGACATAGAGCCACAGCCGGCGATAGGGCTCCGGCAGCCAGGTGATGTCGGGCAGGATGTTCCGGTAGGCCTGAACCGACCACAGCCGGGGCGGCCCCTTGTTGAAGGGCCCGACCGATCTCGCCACCCCGTTCGCATAGGGCTCGTCGAAATAGCCGTCGCCATAAAGATCATGTAGCCCGGGATGGGCCTGCCGGACATGGTAGCCTTCATTGTCGACATCGCGGACGGATTTCCAGTTGACCTCGAGCTCGTCCTCGTAGCTGCCATTCTCGGCGGAAACGAGCTCGCCCAAACCGTAGGGTTCGATTTCCGCTTCGACGCCGTTCAGGATATCACGGACCGCTGATTGCGGGCCGGGCCTGAACCGGACGAAGACCAGCCCGTTCCAGACCTCCATCTCGACCGGCTTCAGCCCCCAACCGCGCCCGTCAAGTGGCGGAAACGTGTCGCCCCTCGCTGCCCCGCGCAGGGTGCCGTCGAGGTTGTAGGTCCAGCCATGAAAGGGGCAGACCAGCGAATGCCGGCAGGATCCCCGCTGCTTGGCCACCACCCGCGAGCCGCGGTGGCGGCACAGATTGTGAAACGACCTGAGCGCTCCATCTTGACCCCTGATGATCAGCGCCCGTTCACCGGCAATGTCGAAGGTGCAGAAATCGCCCGGGGCGGCAACATCATTGACATGGCACGCAAACTGCCAGTGGGTCCGGAAGATCCGGTCCCGTTCGAGATCCAGCAATTCCTCGGAAAAATATGTCCAACCCGGAAGGCCGCCCCGGTCCCAGCCGGCCGGCGGAGGCTGCACAGGCCCGGAGAGGGCAGGCTCCGCCCGTGCTGGGCTCATGCCGGCCTGGCCCGAAGGCTGACCGACCTCTCAGCCATGATGTCGGGGGCGGCTATGCGGAAACATGACCTTCCCGTATCAGGTCGCCATGCACCTGTTCGATGGCCTGGCTGAGCCCGGCGACCACCCGGTCGATCTCCCCGCGGGTGATGACCAGGGGCGGCGACATGATGTTCAACCGACCAATCGGCCGCACCAGCACGCCGAGCTTTTCGGCCGCATCCGATATCCGGGTTCCGATGTCGATGTGATCGGGGAACATCTGCTTGCTGTCCTTGTCCTTTACGTTTTCGACGCACCGCATCAGCCCCAGGCCGCGCACGTTGCCGACGATCGGAAGCTCGCCCAACTCGCCCAGCCTCTTGCCAAAATACCTGCCAACCTCCCGCGAATGATCGAGGATCGACTCCCTCTCGATGATCTCGATGTTCTTCAGGGCGGCGGCACAGCAGACCGGGTGACCGGCATAGGTGAAACCACTGGTATAGACTCGCGATTTGTCTGCCGAAATCACCTCGTGGATGCGGTCCGAATAGATCGCTGCCCCGATTGGCAGGTAACCCGATGACAGCCCCTTGGCAGTGGTGATGATGTCGGGCACGATGCCGAACACATCCTCGGACGCGAACCAGTGGCCGAGGCGGCCAAATGCCGTGACGACTTCGTCGGACACGTAGAGGATGTCGTGCTGCCGGCAAATCTCGCGCATTCGCGGCAGGTAGCCTGCCGGCGGAACCAACACGCCCCCGGCACCCATGACCGGCTCGGCAAAGAAAGCGCCAATTTTGTCGGCGCCGATTTCGGCAATCTTCTCCTCGAACTCCCTGACCAGGAAATCGCAGAATTCCGCCTCGTCCATCCCTTCCGGTGCCCGGTAGATGTCCGGCTCCGAGATGTGGTGGATGGTATCCTCGATATAGGTGAATCCCTGCCGCCGATCGGCAATCTTGTAGCCGATCGACATCGAGGCAAAGGTCGAACCATGATAGGATTGTCGCCTGGCGATGACATGGATCTTCTCCGGCCGGCCGGCGCATTGCTGGTAGAAGTGTACGAGCCGATAGGCGCTGTCGACGGCGGTTGAACCGCCGGTTGCAAAATGCACCCGGTTCAGATCTCCCGGGGCCAACTCGGCCAGTTTCGCCGACAATTGTGCTGCCGGCTCATTGGTCATGTCGGTAAAGGTCGAGGTATAGGCAAGCTTCCGGACCTGGTCGGCAATGGCCTCGGCCATTTCCTCGCGGCCCAGGCCGATATTGGTGCACCACAGCCCGCCGATGGCGTCGAGATATGTCGTCCCCCTGGCATCGGTCACCTCGCTACCGGACCCGTGGGATACAATCAGCGCCCCGTCATCGTCAAAGCTGGCAAAATCATGAAACGGATGCAGGCAGTGCCGTCGGTCCATCTCCCAGGCTTCATGTGCCGCGTCGTTCCGAAACTCGGTCATCTTTGCACCGTCGCCCATGCCCCATGTCAGGGCTGCCAGCAAAACCTAGACAATGCAGACCGCTGTGGCAAGGATGCAGGCGGCCGGAACTCTCCAAAGCCAGCCACAGGGAAAACGGGCCGGAAGGCAGGCGGGTAGACCCGATGCTGCCGCACCAGGTTCAGCGAGGCGGATTTCCCGCCACCAGCACATGTTCGACGCAGTGCCGGGCCCAAATCCGGGAAACTGTTACATCGCCCGCCCGGCGCCCTGACCCGGCCATGGTCGGCGCCGTGGTGACGGCTCAGCTTGGTCGAAAGCGGCCGTCCGGGCGAAAGAGCGAGATTTTCATCCTGCTTGTCGCCCGCGCCCTGTGGGCAAGAGCCCTCGCAGACCGGATCACCACTCGCCACGCGGTCCGTCACGACATCGACAGCCGTCAGGTCAGGCTCCCTTGGCCAAGAAAAGCCTGCGGCACCCAAGAAGACTACTGCTTCAGGGTTAGCACGACAGGAATCATTGAATTTAATCAAGAGCCTGACAGCTGACGTTGTATTAAGATCAGAGAAGTGATGCTAACTGAACATGCTAGGAATATCCAGAACTGACGCTCTGAAGAGCCTCCGCAGGGACAACCCATGGTGGGAGCCGTGGTGGAATTACGCCAACAACGATTCCCGGGCGCAGACCAAGAAAACGCGGGCGTATTTTGCACCATTTGTTGCGCTTGCACTTGACTGGTCAGTGCGTCGCTCAACCATCCTGATGGGGCCGCGCCGCGTGGGCAAGACAGTCATGCTGCACCAGATGATTGAACAGGCAATTGCAGAGGGATTCGATGGCTAGAATATCCTGTACGTCTCCATCGATACGCCGCTCTACGGCGGCATGCCGCTGTCGCGCCTGATCGAGTTGTTCGAGGATGATTCATGTCATGACCTGCAAGGGCGGCGGATCATCGTTTTTGACGAGATCCAGTATCTCAAGGACTGGGAAATTCACCTCAAGGTGCTGACCGATCAGCATCCGAACACCAAGTTTGTCGCCTCGGGGTCTACAGCGGCAGCGCTACGGTTGAAGAGCCGGGAGTCGGGCGCCGGGCGGTTCACCGACTTTTTCCTCCCTCCGCTGACCTTTTCGGAGTTCCTGGCTTTTCGTGGGCTGGAATCCGACTTGGTCGAGGTGGCGCCATCGGGCGGCACGCCACGGTTTACGACACCCGACATCGACCGGTTGAACGACGAATTCATCCATTATCTGAATTTCGGCGGCTATCCGGAGGCGGTTCTGAATAAGAACATTCAGATCAATGTGCAACGATACCTTGGCCGAGACATTATCGACAAGGTCCTGCTATGTGACCTGCCCATCCTCTACGGAATCCAGGACATCCAGGAGTTGAACCGGTTGTTCACGACCATCGCCTATCGCACGGGGCAGGAGATCAACCTTGACGGTCTTGCGCAAAGCTCCGGGGCCGCAAAGAACACGATCACGAAGTATCTCAACTACCTCGAGGCCGCCTTCCTGATCGTTCGTGTCCGACGCGTTGATGATGCCGGCAAGACGTTCCAGCGGATGCGCAACTTCAAGGTCTACCTGACCAACCCGTCGATGCGCTCAGCACTGTTCGTGCAAATCTCTGATGGGGACGACGCCATGGGAACAATGGCTGAAACGGCCGTCTTTTCGCAGTGGTTCCACGCCGATCTAATGAAGAACCTGCACTACGCGCGCTGGAGGAAGGGCAGGACGGATTTGGAAGTTGATATAGTCCGCGTCGATCCGGGGCGCCTGAAGCCGAATTGGGCCTATGAAATCAAGTGGTCAGATCGTTACGCCACCGATCGCCCGGGCGAACTGCGCGGGTTGATTGAATTCGCCAATCGCAACGACATGCCTGTGGGGGCTACGACGAAGACGATTGCAGCTGAGAATTTTGTCGACGGTGTGTCGATCCGACATATCCCATGCGCCCTGCATTGCTACCAAATCGGTAAGAACATCGCGGAGGCGCGCTCGTCGTATTGACCAGCCAACTAGGGAATATCCCGACCAATGCTGTGAAACTCAGGTAGAGGTCGGTGTTGCTTCTCTCGAGCGCCAGGCTCGGGGTGTTCAATCCAGACAAGGAAGCAACACCATGAAAACGTCACCACCAACCACCACCACCCATGCCAGCACCATCGACACCAGAGAACTCGTCCACGATTCCTGGGGAGATGTCGGCGCCAGCTTCGACCGCTTCTGCGTCATGGCCGGCATTGATGCCATGAAGACAATAATGAATGAGGATGCGGCGACGCTCGCCGGCGAGCGTTACGGACGGGACCCGGACAAGCCGGGATATCGCTGGGGGCGGACAACCGGCATGGTCGGCTTCCAGGGAGGCAGGACCCGGGTGGAGCGCCCGAGGGTGCGCGACAAGAACACAGGGCGGGAGATGCCGCTGCCAAGCTGGGAGGAGATCCGTGATGGTGGCCATCTCGAGGAATGGGCCCCATCGCTGATGCTGATGAATGTCTCTACACGCAAGTTCCGCGGTGCGGTCCGACTTCCCGAGGCCGGGGTCCCGGACGATCCCGGCTCCGGTCTTTCGCGCTCCGCGGTCTCTCGCCGCTTCAAGGCGCTGACCGAAGAGCGGTTCCATGAATGGATGTCATCGGACATCTCGGGGCTTGACCTCCTGGTCATCCAGATTGACGGGATGCACATGACCGACAATCTGCTGATGGTCGGCGCCATCGGTGTCGATGCCGGTGGCCACAAGCACCCCCTGGGCGTGGTGGAGGGAGCTACCGAGAACACGGCCACGGTGCAGGCGCTGCTCGAAAACCTCATTGAGCGAGGCCTGGACCCTTCTGCTCACCGCCTTTTTGTCCTCGACGGCGCCAAGGCGTTGAGCGGCGCCGTCAGGCGGACCTTCGGGGCGGGCACCGCGATCCAGCGCTGCCGCGTCCACAAGGGCAGGAACATCGTCGATCGCCTGCCCAAGCGTCTCCATGCCAGCTGCTGCCAGGCGCTCCGCCAGGCCTGGGAGCTCGATGATGCAGACACCGCCGAGAGGCTTCTTCGAAACCTTGCCCGTCGCCTTGAGAAGGACGCACCGGGTGTCTCCGGCTCCATTCTCGAGGGCCTGGACGAGATCCTGATGGCGGCCCGGCTCGGATTGCCGAAGGAGCTCAGACGCGCATTGGCGACAACGAACATGATTGAAAGTGCGCATTCAATGGTCCGGCAAACCTGCCCGGGCGTCAAGAGATGGCGAGGAGCCGGGATGGCACTGCGCTGGACCGGAGCCGGGATGCTGGAGGCCGGCAAGCGCATGCGGCGTCTCAGGGCTTACCGGCAGCTGCCGATCCTCAGGGCCTCACTGGAGCACCATCACAGGGATGCTGCCAAATCCACCGACATTGACCAGCACGCACGGGCGGCATAGTGATCAACCGGCGGCGTCGACCGAAGCCAGTTTCAACATTGGCCGGGACATCCTCGCCAACTAAGTCAGACCCTGACTCCGTTCCGTTCTGGACCAATGCTCCTGCATTACCTTCAGAGGAACGATGCTCCTGCATGATCAACGAAGGACTCCTCGTCGCGAATGTATTGCAGCACGGTTTCAGCGCTCCGATGGCGTGTTACCTCCATGATCTTGTCGATTCTTGCGTGGTGTGCTGCTGCACTTGTTACGAATCCGGCACGTAGGGAGTGTCCGGAGTAATCGCTCGGTTCAAGGCCAATTCTTCGGGCGTGACGTTTTACGACCCGTGCAACATCGCCAGGGTCAAGTGGGCGGCCCGATACAACGCCACCGCGCAACAATGTCTGAAAAACATACCCATGGGCAATACCAGATGCATTTAGCCAGTGCTGTAAACGCGCAATTGGTTTTATGGCCTTCCCTTCAATTACTGCAACTTTTTGCCCGATCCCTAGGGCGTCAGTTTTCGACTGCTTCACATGAACCAAGACTCCGTTCTCCTCCTTGCGCTCGATGTCCTCCGTCTGCAAGCTGCACAGCTCCGATCGCCGAAGCGCTGCGGCGAAACCCAATGACAATACTGCTGCATCCCGGAGGCCATGCAGGTTCTCGCCGCAAGACCCCAGCATCGCAAGAATTTGATTTTCCCGTAGCGCCTTTACTCGGCGCGGCTTGTCTCCCCGAAGTCTTGCCAGGCCCCGTAAAACTTCATCTACCGCAGCTGCCGACGCAGGCGAAGGCTTTCCAAGTCTGCGCCAATAATCATTCAAACCAGTGCGATATAACCTCAACGTGCTTAGCGCCAACGGTTTGCCACCGCCAATTCGATCTTCCCTCGCTATTGCGACAAGAAATCTAACCACGTCGTCTGAACTTGCCTCTCCAGGGATCACGCCCACGCTTTGACACCAAGAGGCGAAGCACTTCCAACCCTTCGCATACGCCACTCGGGTATTCTCTGATCGTGATGCTCTGCGCAACACCTCGGCTCCGAGTGCGCCACCCAAAATCCCCATTTCGTTCAAGGAATTCATCCAATGCCACCTCTAGTCTATACTTACCCAAAATTGACCCACCTTCCTCCTCCAAAACTGACCGGTCTTGTGTCGTCTTTCCTTCCCGGAAGCAAATCGTTCATTCTCGTCACGGGAACATCACCCGCGATCCAGATCGTGGGCGTGCCGCCGAAGTATTCCATGGCCCGCCGGTGCGCCATCGCCCAGTGGCAGGTCTTCTGGCTTGGCACCGCTTCGGCGTAGACGAGATTCGAATGTGGCAGCACGGCGACAAAGATCTCGACATCGATCTCGGCGGTGGCGGTGCGAACGGGCAGCGTCTTGCCCGAAAAGTCCGACACGCCGCAATGCCCCGGTGCATAGTCGAAGCGTATCTGCGTATCCGCGTGCTGTCCCTGCAATTGTTCCTTCAGAAGGGCGCAGAACTGGCTGCAGCTGTAGGGCGTGCCGCCCTTCATGACGGCCTCCTCGCTGTACTCGGTCCAGAGTCGGTGCTGGGTCAACCTGGCCCGGCGGCGGCGGGGAGTCTTGTAATCGGCGATGATGGTCTCCCAGTCGGGTTGCACATGCTCGCTCTGGCGCTCGGCCTGCGGGTTGAGCCGGCCTTGCAGCGCCGTGTCGTCCAACTCCTCGGGAAGCGGCCAGCAGGACAACCCGGCCGCCTCTGCCCGTATGTGGACGCCCCCCGTGGTGCAAGCAGGATTCTGAACAGCTCGGACTGCGGTCAAGGTACTGTCGTATGTCCGGCCTCTAGATGCGGCATTCATTCGCTGCGGGCCCATATGGTGTACGTGGATCGGATCCAAATCGCTACAACGGGCTCGAAGCCCTGCGCGTCTAACTAGTTTTTCCGACCCCGTCTTCAATGACCTTTTGCCCCTATGTTGTCTGTCGCCTGGCCGCACCGACCAGGGTTATTCGCAGATCGCGCTCTCGAGCGCCGGTTCCGCAGAGCCCGGGTATTCCTTTCCTTTCCCGGCAGTCATCCTGCCGCCGCAATCGCCGCCGGCGTGCGGTAGCTCTCCTCCTTAACCGACAGCGCCCAGATGATGCGCGCCATCTTGTTCGCCAGCGCCACCGCCACCAGCTTCGGCGGCTTCTCGGATATCATCCGTCTGAGCCAGGGATCATTCTGCACCTCGCTCTCTCGCCGATGCCTGAGCACCGCGGTGGCGCCAAGCACCAGCAGCTGCCTGAGGTCCCGCTGTCCCATCCTGGTGATCCGCCCGAACCGCTGCCGGCCGGCTGTCGAATGTTCCCGGGGTGTCAGCCCTACAGGGACGCAAAGTCGCGGGCGCGGCGGAAGCTCGCCATCGGCGGGGCAAAGGCATGCACGGCCATGACCGAGATCGGCCCGATGCCCGGGATGGTCATCAGTCGCTTCATCTCCTCTCGCTCCCTGGCCCGGATGCGGATCTTCTTCTCAAGGCCGGTGATCTGCTCCGACAGCGCGTCAATCTGCGCCAGCAGCAGCTCGGCCATCTCGGCCACCTGTTCGGGCGGCTTCTCCTGTGCTTCCGCCAGCTCCTGGCGCAGTCTCTCGACATTCGCCGCTCCCCGCGGTGCCACGGGGCCGAACTCTGCGAGATGGCCGCGGAGCGAACCCCCGGTCTGCGTTCGCTGCCGCACCAGCAATGCCCGGGCGAGGCAGCATGGCATCGTTTCAGTATGTTCGATACCGTGCCGGCGCTGACGCCGAGAGCGGCGGCGATGTCGCCCAGCGTCAGGCCAAGCTTGTGACGCTGGCGCAAGATGTCCTTGATGTCGATCATGTCGGCTTTCCTCATGCCCGTGCCTCCTCGTTTCGAGTCCGCATCGATGCGGAGGTACCGGGAGAGGCAGTGGGGACGAAGCCGGGGAGGCGTCGGTGGGCGCGGACCGGGCCGTCAGATACGGCCGGATTTGCCGTCAAGTACCGCCGGATCGGCGGTCAAGTGTTGCCGGATTTTGAGCCCTCCAACTTCATATACAAACAATATGTCGGAAAATACTCGTGATAAATCCATTTACTATGGAATCAAGACGGGACTCAACGATGCCTTCATCGTGGACCAAGTGACTCGTGACGACTTGATCAAAGCAGATGTTAGGTCTGCCGAGATTTTAAAACCCATATTGCGAGGACGCGATATAGCGCGTTACCGTGCAAACTGGGCGGGTCTCTGGCTAATTTCAACATTTCCGTCACTCGACCTGAAAATCGATGACTATCCAGCGATAAAGCAACATCTTCTTTCATTCGGAAAAGAGCGTCTTGCTCAGGAAGGACGCAAACTGCCAAGTGGCGGTCGGTCGAGAAAAAAGACGTCCAACGCCTGGTACGAACTACAGGATACCTGTGCTTATCATGATATCTTGTTAATGGAAAAGTTAATTTGGATAGAATTGGTCGACCGTGGCCGATTTGCTTATGACGAAGGCGGAACGTTTATCGAAGCTACAGCATTTATGATCACTGGCGAACATATGACCTATCTCTGCGCTTTACTTAATTCCCGGTTGATTCACTGGTACATCATGAAGACGGCACCGACCTCCGGTATGGGTGTGTATCGATGGAAAAAAGTGTATGTCGAATCTGTTCCTGTGATTATACCTAGTTCACCGGTCGCCGACACACTGCAAAAACTTGTTAACAAGGCCCGATCTGTAGCTCCGTCAGATAAGAGGCAGCTAGTCCAAATCGACAAAAGGATCGATGAACTTATCTACGGCATCTACAACATTTCCCAAGGGGAGGCAGAACTTATTGAAATGGCCACGACTTACCGATAGTTCTTGAAACAACTTCGCACTCGACATCCGTTAGGCTGTAGAGTTCGAAAACCTGCCTATCGACCATGCGCTGGAGATTGTTGACTTCTTGAAGGTTATTGCGTTCAACGTTAGCAAGAATATGTTCAACAACGGTTCGGAGCTTGTCCATGGCATAGCGGCTGGGTTTTACAACTGGGACACGTTCAACTGTGAACTTGTCCCACTGAGGAAGTCCCATTCCGGTTGTTACGGCGGTTTGACATATGAGCCAAGTCATCAGCTTGCTGTTGAGGATGGCACAAAGATATTCAAGGTCCGTTCCCGCTATCATAAAGCATTTCTGGTTGCAGATAACATTAGGTCTAGCCAACGCAAATCTTCCATAAGGTGTCATGTGCATCCAGATCAACTTTGTTTGTTCAAATTCTCCATGGTATGCACAGTTACGGAGATTGTAGGGCGTGACTCCTTTATCGTGACGGTGATCGAGTCGTTTAATGAATTTGTTAAGGTGTGCCTTTACTGCGGGATAATCATCAACGTCGATGGGGCGCTCGTCATTGTATCCATTGTGTGTATCAATTAGCCAGAGACCCGCCCAGTTTGCACGGTAACGCGCTATATCGCGTCCTCGCAATATGGGTTTTAAAATCTCGGCAGACCTAACATCTGCTTTGATCAAGTCGTCACGAGTCACTTGGTCCACGATGAAGGCATCGTTGTACCCGGTAAGAATTCCACGGTAAATGGATATATCCCATTCTTTCAATGGAATCCCCGCGACTTCAATCTTGTCCATCACAGTTCGTTCTATTGGAGAGAGTGCCATCCACGGTTGTTCGCCTTTTGGTTGCAGCGTTCCCCAGTCCGCCGCGGGAGGAGGAAATTGGCCATGGGTGGACTGCTCGACATCCACCGCAAGACATGTCTCAGTTTGCACTTTGCTGTTCCGGACAATCAGTACGACCGTGTCGACAATTGCGTTTTCGAAGACATCCTTCCCCATTTCGATAAGTCGAAGTGGGGTGTGGTGCTCTTCGAGCCAGCGGCGAAGCGATTTACCATATTGTGCTTTCAGCCAACTGTTGGAAGTGATGTATGCCAATATACCTTCACCATTCTTGAGTAGTCGGCACCCGCGCTCAAGAAAAAGCTGATAAATGTCGCCAGTTGATGCAAATGTCTTGTAACCAGCATCGCTGTAGCGCTTTCGCAAATACCCGCCGTCCTTCTGTAGTTGAATGTATGGAGGATTGCCGATCACGATGTCGAATCCTCCAGAGATGCCAAACATATACTCGGGAGCAAACCAATTGGCGCTTGCGTTCTGGTCATAGGGATCCCAGTTTGCAATTTTTTGGGCATCCCCGAGGTCTACCTCGAATGCGCGCTGATTGGCCGCAAGCTTTTTGGCTTCTTTGCGTCGGTACTCTTTGCGTGCCTCAAGACTGTCTATGTCCTTGGAGGTGTCGTCGATTTCTTCCTGGGCTCGTTGTTGGTTCGCGTTCCACAGGTCGTGCTTTGCCTCCAAGACGCTTCGTAACTCTCCGCGAAGCCGTTGCTCGGATTCGATGCATGCCAGTTTCTGCCTGCTGTCTGCCAAAAAGTAGCGCTCCCGGACCGCAGCAACCTCTTTGCACTTGGTGACGACCCTTTCGTCAAGCAAGAGGGGTGCTGCTTCATTCCCTAGGCTGATCAGTGTGTCTGCCGCCACGAAGTGAGTTTCAAGATTGGGCAGAGGCTTGAATCCGAGATTCTGGGCAGTCGGATCAGGCTGTTGCTCAATGGCGAGTGAAATGAAGAAACGTAGTTTGGCGATCTGGCAGGCAATCGGTTGGATATCGACGCCGTAGATTCCATTTTGGATAAGGTAGAGCTTACGGCCAAAATCCGACTCCCGATATTTGTCAAACATAGTGCAAATTTCGACTAATTCGTCCTCGCGGCGTCGCTGGTCCACGACGTCAAATGCCTGTTTGGCGCGAGCCGCTGCCCGGTTTCTCTGAAGAGTCATCCATAGTGTGTTGTCAGGATCGAGGCGACGCAACGCCACTGTCAGCACTTGGAGAATGCTCATCGGAAATGCGCCGGATCCAACCGCTGGATCAAGCGTCTTAAGGTCGGCCACAGCGGTTACAAGCGCTCCCCTTTCGTCGGTAGAAAAAAACTCCTGAGCATCGTCCATCGCGGCAGAATGATCCAACAGATAGTCGATCCGACCGCGCCAGTATTTCGGATCGCCGTCATCCGGCGGAGCCTTCGCCGCTAGGGCTTCGGTGAGTGCCTCACGGACCATATAATCGACAACCTGGCGCGGCGTATAGAAGGAGCCTGTAAGTTTGCGTGCTGTGTCGCTCGTCTCAGGATTGTATGCAGCCAGCAAATTCTCGAAGGCACGGCCGAGTAGTTCGGGGTCGAGCGCGACTTCAGTATTCAGGGGCGTGTTTTCCTCAGTCGTAAACTTGTAGTGGCGGAACAGGGAAAAAATACCGTTGTCGTCGTCTAGCAGCAGCCACGCCGGCACATGCAAATCCCGATCGTGCGACATGCGGTCGGTGAAGGCATCGATTTGCCGCCCGGAAGCACCCAAAAAGTTGTCAAGGCAGTCGAACAAACCGCCATTCACGAAGGGGATTTGCTTCAGCGTCTTGACAAATCTCTCCGGGTCACGAAGCATGTTGTGATAGAGGTATTTGTTGAAATCGCGATGGGCTGTATTTTCTTCCACGCTAAAGGCGCGCTTTTCAACTTCGGTGTTCAGGGTTGCGAAGAACAAATTCTGAAGCACAGCACGATAGTAATCTGTATTGTTCGGAGAATAGCGACTGAGATGCTCTCGCGCGAACTCTTCCCGGAACAATTCTTCAGGAACTAAGCCTTTTTCTTTCAGAAACCAAATAAAGAGGAGGCGGGTAATTAATCGAATGACATGCCTCTCGGCGCAACCATCTCCGGCGCCGTCGGCGGGGAATCGACACTCTCTTGTTGCCCGTTCAAACCAGGCAAAGAGTTCCTTGTAGAAGCGTTTGTTCAACTCCTCAATGTCAAGAGCTTGCTCCCATTTCACATGCAGATCGTCGAAGTTGTGAACAGCTCCGGTTTGGACTAGATCCTTCAGGGCAAGATCAGCCAGAATTTCGATATGAGCGCGATGAGGGTTCTTCAGGCAAATGTCCTTGACCAGTGTCACACTTGTCAGCACGTCAAGGTTGTCATCCCGCTTGCTGGCTTGTCGATGAACGGCCGCCATGGTCAAGGCCGAGCCATATCGATAAAGGATGATAACAGGCATGGTAAAGAGCCGGTTAACTATCCTGGTCGTGTTCGCCAGTTGAGCGCGGGAATACTTGTCTGGTCGCAAATCCACGGCGAGGAACAGGAAAGACTTTGCGCGACCTTGGTCAAATTCGGATTCGCTGGAAAGACTGGGTCGGTCTAGTGAGAATTCGATCTCGCCGCTGGTGATCTGAAACACGATGTCGACTTGACGCCAGTCGTCGAACAAGTCGAGTTGTTTGTCAGTCAACGGACTTTCGGGTTGGAATCGTTCTAGAAACTCCCGCACGTTCCCTACATCCGCGGTCCGGTTGCTGGCATAGCCAAGCGTGTTCAACAACAGAACTGCACCGTCTCGCAAAGGCGCCTCACCGACCAGCCCATCCAGCGCCTCAAAAATCTCTCGAGGCAAGTTGTTAGCCATTGCGATTGCCAGACTCTTTCTTTGCGATGACTATCCATGTCACCATAGTGAAATCTCTCGCGGGGTCAGGTGTATGTGGTTTCTTTGTCAGCACAGCGTCGCGGTTGCGGCCGAGCCCGGCGAGTTCCGCATCTCTGAATGAACTGGCAATGCTACTCAGTGCCGCATTGAGTAGCGCGTCGTATTTGTTCATGTGCCTGCCTTGCTGAGTTTCTTGGTCGAAGGCATTCTCTAGTTCCGTCGAAGCATTGGATCGATCTGTGGCGAGCGTCCTGAACAGGGCGAGGCACAGATGTGCCTGTCGGAAAGTATAGCGTACACTTCCGTCTTCTCGGACGTAGACAAGAAAGTAAGGCCAGAGGCGGTTTGGGGTGCGCGCTGCTAGATCCCAGTTGCGCCGCAAGCAGAAGATCGCACCCGGTTGCAATTGGTGGGTCTCCGACTGATCCTTATCTGGGACTACGTTGTCGACTATCGCATAAATGCCAAGTGGCGCTGCTTCGAGGGCGGTTCGGTTTTGCTGGATGAAGTGCAAGAGGTCGGCAATGAAATCGTCCAGTGTAAGGTCGTTCAGATTGATGCCATGGTCAGCGTCCTCAATGTCGAGAATCTCGTCACGCATGCGGGTCAACTGTTGATCGCGGAAGGCGAGTTCCAACTGAATTGTCTCCTTTTGCCCGTCTACCGTTCTCGTGTTCCGATTGAGTGGATCGTCGAGGCCGGTCGCGGTTGCATCAGCCAGCGCCATACGGGCCTCGACTCGGTTCTTCAGGTCCAAATAGCAGTCGAGGTCTGCCGTCGGCCAGAAATTGGTCATTGAGACGCGTTCGTTGCGGCTACCGAGTCGGTCGATACGGCCGAATCGCTGCATTAGCCGCACTGGATTCCAGTGGATGTCGTAGTTCACAACTAGATCGCAGTCCTGGAGGTTTTGTCCTTCGGATAGGCAGTCTGTAGCTACCACGATGTCGATTTCATGACCGTCAAGATCAGCCTGCTGCGCTCTCGGTGCGAATCTTGACAAAATTTCGATGAATCCGGTTTCGCCCGAAGTGCTGCGGTTATTGTCGCCGCCGGTCACCAACGCAATATGGACGCCGAGTTCGCCATGTGCCCATTCCTCAAGATGATTGTAGAGGTAGTGCGCTGTATCGGCGAATGTCGTGAAAATTAGCACTTTCTGGTTCGGGCGGCCATCCTTGTCCTTGGGGGCTGCCTCGACCTTCTCTCGCAAAACCCGTTTCAGGGCGGCCAGCTTGTTGTCACGCTCTACAGTGACTCGCCGTGCCCGCTCATACAACTCTTGGAAAATCCGCCGATCTTTGCGCAAATCCTCTTGCCACAGATCGATGTCCAGCTCATCCAGTTGGTAGCGACGGCGCCGACAGACTTCGAACTCTTCGTCTTCCTCATCGTCGTCCGGGAGAGCGTTCAGGTCTTCGATCAAGCCTCGTTTCCGAGACATTTCGATCTGCCCATCAAGAGTGTCCATCTTTTCGAGGATGCGTTGCATAGTGAGCGAAAAGGAATGTACCGAGCTCTCAAGGCGCTTTAGTAAATTCACCCGCATCATGCCGATCAGCCAACGCTCGCGGTCGCGCTGATCAAACGGCAAGTCCGCCTTTTCCTTGACCAAGCCCGATTTGTCCTTCAAATATTGCGACGGCATATAGACTGCGAGCTGGAACTCCCCGATCCTGTGATGCAGATCGTCGTATGATAGCATGCCCTCGGTGTCCGTTGCCGGGTGCAAGTTTAGCGGTTGCGTCCTTTCTGGGAAGCCGCCAATGGCCTTCGTCACATCGGGATAGTAGCGGCGGATATGGTCGCGTGAGCGTGCAATCGAAACCGTATCCAGAAGAGAGAGAAAATCGGCACCGAGCCTTTCCAGCAGAGCCGTTTTTTCCGGGGGTTGTCCGGTGTCATGTCGGGTCGCCTCCCACTGTTGAAACTCGCGCTGGGCCACGCCGAACAAGGACTGGATGTTGCCGATACCGAGCGCTTCCCTGAAGGCATCTTGACGCTTCTCGGTCATCAGGTAGATCTGGTTTCGAAGATCGCGCAAGCTCGTGTTGACTGGCGTCGCGGATAGCATCAGCAGCTTGGTCTGCACGCCGTCCTTTACGGCCTCTTCGAGCAGTCGGTTGTAGCGGCTGCGCCTGATGAGGTTGCCGGTGTCGTCTCGCCGGTCCCGACCTTCGTTACGAAAATTGTGAGATTCATCGATGACAATTAGATCGAACGAACCCCAGTTGAATTGGGCAAGATCGACTGTTCCCGACCGTCCTTCGTAACGGCTGAGATCTGTGTGCGCCCGCACCGCGTAGTTCAGCCTGTCATTCTTGAAGGGGTTGTTGCGAGATGCAGCCCACCCGGTATAACGAACCCAGTTATCTTCAAGCCGCTTGGGACAGAGGACCAAGACCCGCTCATTGCGCATTTCGAAGAACTTAATGACGGCCAATGCTGTCCAGGTCTTACCTAGGCCCACACTGTCGGCGATGATACAGCCGTTGTAGCGAAGAAGGCGATTGATCGCGCTGGTCGCGCCGTCTTTTTGGAACGAGTAGAGCGATTTCCAAATCTCTGTGTCGTGAAGATGAATGTCGAGGAGAAGGTCATCTCCCGCGCCATGTCTCTCCAACCAGCTCTCGAAGATATGGAAGAGTGTCTTGTAGTAGACGAACTTGGGTGAAAAAGTTTGACCCAAGCGGTTGAGTGCCGCAAGGACATCAGCCTTGGCATCTCGCGTCAGATCTCGGTCGCACCATAAGTCGTTGAACCAAGTGAGAAGTGCAGCGCGATCCGCTTCTCTGTGAACATCGAGGTTAAGCTCAACATTGGGCGCAGAGCCGAGTCCGAGTCCGTTTAGGGTGAAGTTGGAGCTGCCGACTAGAGCCGCCGTCTTGTTCGCCTGAGCCACGTGATAGAGCTTGCCGTGTAGAAAATTTGTGCGATTGATCGTTCGAATCTCGACTTGTCGCTCAATCCAAGAAGCACAGGCGCGCGCCAGCGGTTTTTGAGCGAGAACCTGCTTGAGAAGCATACCGCCGTCTTCATTCAGCCTGAAGGACTTGCCTTCGCCCTCATCGGGGTTAGGTGAGCCGATCGCCATCGGCTCACCATAGAGAAAGCGAATCTGTCCAGAATTCTCCAAGATTTCGCGTAAAGCTTCATAGGCATAGATCGTGAAATAAGCCGAAACGACCGAGATATCTGATCCGGGATCGATACTGTAGCTTAGGAAATCTGCTACTCGGCGCTCACGGTTGTCGACAATGACATCGAGGTCGGCAAATGGTGGACCTTGCATTGGTGTATGGATCATATCGTGCCCCCGCATTCGGCAGCGTGCTATATCGTGCCGGGTTGATCGCAATACACCTGCCGGCCCATGTCATACGACGTTCGGCAAATCTCTGCCAATCCCCGACAAGGACAAGTCGCGACTGTATCAACATCTCGAAGCCCGTCTTTGGTCAGAACATCGGCAGAGACTCGAAAAAACCGGCGGAATGTCGCGAGCAACTCTCGACCGTTGAACGCGTTCATCGGATTTCGTTCAGCGTTAAACGCCGGCCTTCGCTTGGTTGAAATTGAATCGGTGGCGAAATCGGCTGGACCAAATACGATTGAAAGTCCAGCGACCGTCGAAGGTCTTCACCTCGGAGTTCCTTCGTCCAGTACCGTGGTTTGGACGATCCGCACCGCTTACACATTCAGCACTTCTGCCACATCTGCATGCGTCGCTAAAGAGGAGATTCGGACCAAAGGACCTTGTAGTTGCAATTGGTGCTCCTGCTGCCAGCACTCAACCAAACATTAGAATTGAGCGGAGTCACCCCAGGGATCAGCGAATGAGAGGACACCCCAACCTTATTGTGTCGTCAGCGGGAATCGCTGTGATCAGGGTTGGCCACGGCTACCTACTGCAATCCCAAACTCCCACCGGCCGCAGCGGGTAGGGGATTGGCGTGTCCATCAGAATTCGAGCTTCATGCCTTCATCTTCGGAAAGCAGAAAATGCGAACTCATGGGCCGCCGCCGTTTACATACTGAACATTCTGTGCAATCTTGACATGATTGACGAACATCAGACCGGGGGTTGATATGACCAGTTCGAGTGGACCGGCGAGTGGGACGATGGGACTTCTCCTGGATGAAATCCCGGTGTTGTCGGGTACCGCCAGGAATTTCGTTCGCAGGCATCCTCGGGAAGCGCGTGTGGCCGTCGCTGCTGCGTTGGAAGCAGTCGCCGCACAGTTGGAAGTTGCCGACGTTGCGGATGTGCCGGAGCAGTTGCGGCCGTTCGTGGTCCGGCGGGGCAGGGACGAGGGCATTCTCGGCGTTTCCGAGACTGCGGAACGGCTCGAAGTGTCTCGCACGACGGTCTATGAGTGGGTGCGGACGGCAAGGATGATCGCGTGGAAGACCACAAAGCGCGGTTTGCGCATTCCGGCGGGGCAAATTCTCGGTGCGGGACGGGTTGTTCCGAACCTAAGGGATGTTGTGGACGCGATCGGAGACCCTGAACTGGCCTGGGCTTTCCTGACTCAGGAATGGGCGTTCGACAAGACGGTCGCGCTGCCGCTCAATTTGCTCAAGGATGGCCAGGTCGACGAAGTGCTGGATGCGGCGCCCGGATTCGGCGCCACGTTCACATGAGCCAAGACCCGTATGTGGACGCCCCCCGTGGTGCAAGCAGGATTCCGAACAACTCGGACTGCGGTCAAGGTACTGTCGTATGTCCGGCCTCTCGATGCAGCATTCATTCGCCGCGGGCCCATATGGTGTACGTGGATTGGATCCAAATCGGTTACACGGGCTCGAAGCCCTTCGTTCGGCACTGGTTTTTCCGACCCCGTCTTCAATGACCTTTTGCCCCTATGTTGTCTGTCGCCTGGCCGCACCGACCAGGGTTATTCGCAGATCGCGCTCTCGAGCGCCGGTTCCGCAGAGCCCAGGTATTCCTCGCCAGGCAGCCAGCTGCCCGGTAGCAATCTCGCCTCTCTTCCTCTCCAGGCAGTCACGTCGCTGCCGCCATCGCCGCCGGCGTGCGGTAGGTCTCCTCCTTGACCGACAGCGCCCAGATCATGCGCGCCATCTTGCCGGCCAGCGCCACCGCCACCAGCTTCGGCGGCTTCCCGGCGGATATCATCCTCGCCAGCCAGGGATCATTCTGCACCTCGCTCTCTCGCCGATGCCTGAGCACCGCGGTGGCGCCAAGCACCAGCAGCTGCCTGAGATCCCGCTGTCCCATCTTGGTGATCCGCCCGAACCGCTGCCTTCCGGCCGTGGCATGCTCCCGCGGTGTCAGCCCTACAGGGACGCAAAGTCACGGCCGCGGCGGAAGCTCGCCATCGGCGGGGCAAAGGCATGCACGGCCATGGCGCAGATCGGTCCGATGCCCGGGATGGTCATCAACCTTTTCATCTCCTCTCGCTCCCTGGCCCTGGTGCGGATCTCCTTCTCGAGGCCGGTGATCTGCGCGGTGAGCATGGCGACCTGATCAAACATGAGCTCGGCCATCTCGGCCACCTGCTTCGGCGGTGGCTCCTGTGCACCTTCCATCTCCTGGCGCAGTCTCTCGACATTGGCCGTGCCCCGCGGCGCCACGAGACCGAACTCGGCCAGGTGACCCCGGAGCGAGTTGATGGTCTGCGTTCGCTGCCGCACCAGCAATGCCCGGGCGAGGCAGCATGGCATCGGTCATGGCCGCGCCTTGCTGTCCCGAATTTCCGGCGGGTGGACCGGGGCGGGCGGGGGATCAACCGTAGCTGCCGTCGCCCCAGCGATTGAAGATGTCGATAGCCTCGATGGTGATCCAACCGGAAGCGATGATGCCGGCAATCGGCAGCCAGATCAGTGTGGCGGCAATCGTTGTCCACTTGACCTTGGTTTTGAGGCCGGGATCCACAGGCGCCGATGGCGGCGTTCCGGGTACGACCTTGCCATCATCGAACTGGGATCTGATCCTGAAGGGAAGCGCAACGAAGAGGCACATGAACCAGATGACCGCGTAGAGAACCAGCGCTGCACCGATCGACATCGCTTACAATTCCTCGAATTCGAACAGCGTTCCGAGGAAGTCACGGGGGTGCAGGAACAGCACCGGTTTGCCATGGGCGCCGATCTTCGGCTTGCCATCACCGAGAATTCGACCGTGCCTTCCGGCCCGCTGCGCAGCCTCGGCTATGTCGGGGGTCTCGCAGCAGATGTGGTGAATCCCGCCGGAAGGGTTGCGCTTCAGGAAATCCGCAATCGGGCTGGAATCACCAAGAGGCTCCATCAACTCGATGCGGGTATTGATGAGCTCGACAAAGGCTACGGTGACGCCGTGCTCGGGCATCGGTTGTGGCTCGGACACGGTGGCGCCGAAGGCGTTGCGGCAGGTCTCCACCGCCCGGCCGAGGTCGGGAACCGCGATCGCCACATGGTTGAGCCGATCGATCATGACCGGGCCTTCTGCTTGGCGGCAATCAGTTGCACCGCCTGCTCCAGCGAAAGCGATGCAGGGTCGGTGCCGGAGGGGATGGAGGCGTTGACGCGGTTCCACTTGATGTAGGGACCGTAGCGTCCGTCGAGGACCCGGACGGTGCCGCCCTTGCCGGGATGCTCGCCGAGCTCAGCGATCTCCCGCTGCGCAGTGCGGCCACGGGATCCCCGCTTGTTGCTCGCCAGCAATTCGATTGCCCGGTTCATTCCCAGCGTGAACAGCTCGGCCGGATCGGTAAGGGTGGCGTATTTGCTGCCATGGCGCACATACGGCCCGATCCGGTTGATCCCGACCTCGACCGCGGCGCCATCTTCCGGATGTTCGCCGACCTTGCGCGGCAGCGCCAACAGCGCCAGGGCAGTTTCAAGGGTGATGTCCGAGTCATCGAATCCCTTGGGGATGCTGGACCGCTTCGGCTTGTCCTTTGCCCCCTTTGACTCCCCGAGTTGCAGATAGGGCCCGAACCGGCCAACCCTCGCCGTGACCGTCAGTCCGGTTTCGGGATCGACGCCGAGCTCACGCCGCGCCGGAGCATCGCCCTGCTCGACTTCGGAACCGCCATCAATCGAGCGGACAAACTCGCATTCCGGGTAGTTCGAACAACCAAGGAATGCGCCCGACTTGCGGCTGGTGCGCAGCCGGATGCGGCCATTCCCGCAATGTGGACAAGTCCGGCCGCCGTCATCGGCCGCAGCATCGGGCATCAGCTGCGGCACCAGGATTGCGGTCAGCTGGTCAAGGACTGCGCCGATCCGCAGGTCGCTGGTATCGTCGATTGCCGCGGTGAAATCCTGCCAGAACCGGTCCAGGACATCGAGCCGGTCCTTCCGTCCGGCCGATACATCATCGAGTTCCTGCTCAAGGCCGGCAGTGAACTCGTAGCCGACATAGCGACCGAAATAGGTGACAAGGAAGCTGTTCAGCATCCGGCCGATCCCCTGCGGATGCAGGCTGCCTTTCTCCAGCCGGACATAGCCGCGGTCCTGGATGGTGGCCACGATCGAGGAATATGTCGATGGGCGACCGATCCCGAGTTCGACCATCTTCTTAACCAGCGAGGCCTCGGTAAACCTCGGCGGCGGCTTGGTAAAATGCTGTCTTGGTTGTGCGCTCGGGACTGCCATCCTGTCGCCCTCGGACATCACCGGCAACTCGGCATTCTTACCGTCCTGCCCCTCCGGCTCCCCGGCACCACCGTCGACATTCCCGGTCCGGGATTTTGCGCCCGCCGCCTGGCTGCTCTCCTGGTAGAGTTTCCGGTATCCATCGAATTGCATGACAGTGCCGACGGCCCTGAGGCCGGTCTTCCCATCCTCCGACAGGAGGTTGCAGGTGGTCTGCAGGATGCGCGCCGGGTTCATCTGGCTGGCCACCGTCCGTTTCCAGATCAGGTCGTAGAGTTGCCGCTGGTCGGCATCGCCGATCTTCAGCCCCGACGCATCCAGCGAAAGGTTGGTAGGGCGAATGCACTCATGCGCTTCCTGGGCATTCTTGGCCTTGTTCCTGAAATGGCGGGGCTTTGCGGGCAGGTAGTCGGCACCGAAGCGATCGCCGATTTCCCTACGGACCGCGGCGAGTGCCTCGGGGGCCATCTCGATGCCATCGGTGCGCATGTAGGTAATCAGTCCCGCCTCGTAGAGTTTCTGCGCAGTCTGCATGGTCTTGCGAGGATTCGATCGAAGCCGCGAGCTGGCATCCTGCTGCAACGTTGCGGTTACGAACGGGGCAGGGGGGGTGCGGGTCCGGGTCGTGCTGTCCTGGCTGTCCAGGCGAAACCGGGAATTCAGCACCCTGTCGACAGCGTCATTCGCCTCGTTTCCGGTCGCAATGTCGTGTTCGCCGAGCTTCTTGCCGTCGAGGATGGAGAGCCTGGCAAAATACGCCTCGCCCTTTTCGGTCTCGACCCTGGCAATGATGCTCCAGTACTCCCTGGCCTGAAACGCCTCGATCTCGGATTCCCGCTCGACGATCAGGCGAACGCAGACCGACTGAACCCGGCCAGCCGAGCGGGCGCCGGGCAGTTTCTTCCACAGCACCGGGGACAGGGTATAGCCGACCAGGTAGTCAAGGGCGCGCCTGGCCAGGTAGGCATCGACCAGCCGCATGTCCACGCGTCTCGGATTCTGCATGGCGTCCAGCACGGCAGACTTGGTGACGGCGTTGAAGACGACCCGCTTGGCCTCGCCCTCGATCCTGACACCGCGGCGGTTGGACAGAACCTCCTGGACATGCCAGCTGATCGCCTCGCCCTCCCGGTCCGGGTCGGTGGCAAGCACCAGTTCAGGATCGGATTTGAGCGCATCGGCAATGGCCTTGACCCGGTCCTTTGCCTTGGCCTGGAGCATCCACTGCATGGAAAACCCGTGGTCCGGATCCACCGATCCGTTCTTCTCCGGAAGGTCGCGGATATGGCCAAACGATGCCAGGACCCGGTAGCCAGGTCCCAAATATCGCTCAATCGTCCGGGCTTTTGCAGGTGACTCGACAATGACAACGGGCATGTGGAACGCTCACGGCAAGGAAGTAATCAGACTGAAGTGGTGTCAATCCGGCAGATTACAAATGGTGTCAATGCCGCTGGCCGAAAGCGGAAGCGGTTTTTTGTGGGAACAGCATTCCTGCATCGCCGATGGCGGCCAGGGAATGGTTGCGAGGACGCAACAACCCGTCAACCGCCGCCTTCGGGAGTTACCAGGTGATGCTGGTTGTCACGAACAGTGATCGTCCAAGCGAGGAATCAAGGGACGAGATGTAGTACCTGGATGATGTCGGCAGGATCGGTGGCCCCTCATCGGTCACGTTGAGTACGCCGGCGGTGAATTCGACACCTTCATTGCCGAAGGCCTTCTTCCAGTTCAGCGATATGTCGTGGCCCTTCCAGGAGGGATAGCTGTCGTCGACCTCGCCACTCCGGTAACCGGAGACGTAGTTGAAACTCCAGTCGGCACTGAGATTGTCCTTCCCGGCCCTGACGAGGTTGTGAATCCGGCTCCGGGGGGTCAGCGGATCATCCTCCTCCTTGCCGAACACGCTGCTTCGGGCCTTGTTCACGTAGAGCCAGCGGGTATCGACCGACCAGTCGACAGACCCCGTCTTCCACCCGGTGGCAAGCCTGGCATCGACTCCGGACCTGGTCCTGTCTTCAAGATTGACCCAGGGAACCACCAGTTCAAGACGTTCAAGACGAGTACCACTTTCCTGGCTGTTCGGCCCGCTGTTCGGCCCGCCATTCACGACGATGTCGTCCGGCAATTCGCCGCCCGACGCCCATTGGGTGATGATTGATTGTACGGTCGGGACCACGGGGCTTCCCGACTGGTCGATCCTGAACCAGTCGACGCTGAATTCGACCGATCCGATGCCGGCGGCAAAACCCAGATTGAGGGCCCTGGTATCGTAGGGCGCAATGTTCGGATTGCCCCGTGTCCTGTAGTCAACCTCGATCACGCGTCCATTCGGCAAGTCGGCATGCGACTGGTCTTCGACTTCGTGGGCACTCACCGCATAGATGGACGGTGCCCGCTCCCCGTCGCTCAACGAGCCTCGCAGCGTCAGATTGTCATTGACCCGGAGCCTGCTTGCAATCTCCCGTTGTCCTGCGGTTCCAACATCATTGAAATCGCTGAGTCGGGAGGCAAGGAGAACATCCCAGCGTTCGGTGACCGGTATCTCGACTTCCGCATAGCCGGTGCGGCGGTATCGTGTGCCGTCGACGGCATTTCCGGTATACGAGCCGATGGTGCCAGCCTGATCCACGCCTCCCCGGTATTCGAACAGGTTGACAAGGGTGCGATGCTCGACCTCGGCACCCAGCCGCCACTTCGCAACCCGGTTCGACAACCACCCGCCGGCACCGCTCAACTCCAGCCCGGCGGAACGCCGTTTCGTGGAGCCGGTCCGGTTTTCCACGACCGTGCTGTCGGCAATGGCTTGCGCAGATGCTGACGGATTGTGAAGGTCATACGCCCTGCTATCGATCAGTTCGTGGATTTTCTCGCGGTTGATGAACGCGTTGCCGACTTCCTCGGCGTTGTAGCGGTAGTCCCGGATATAGGTGTCCAGCTCCAGCCCCGAGTCAAGCTGGATGCGCACGCCCAGCGTCAGGTCGGTCTCCTTGAGTTCCCAGTTCCAGACCCGGTTGCCATGACCGACAAACCGATGGCCGACCCGGATGAGTCCCCACCGATTGTCGCCCAGCTTTTGGTGCAGTCGCCAAAATCCGTCCGTGTTCTCATCTTGCACCCCGCTATAGGTAAGCTGAAGGAGGCCGGGTGACGGGGCGAAGACTTCGCGGGACTTGGACCATGCATGGCGTGCCTCGACATAAACGTCCGAATTGTCGCCGAGCGGATGATTCAGGTTGAGATGGACGGCGTTGCGCTCGAAACGCTTGGTGTGCCAGGAAAGGTCGGCATAGGCAAAGCCGCACCCCTCACCGGAATAACCTGCGGGATCACGGATGCGGACATACCCCTCTCCTTCGCAGTCGCCAAGCGTTTGTGCCAAGCGACTGGCAGGGGCGGGGTGGGGCTGACCTCCGACGTAGAATGCGGTATTGCCGAGCAGCGATACGCCGGTGGTTTTGCTGTAGTCATTTGCAGCGTCCGGGTCGTAGATGGCTCGGCTGAATTCGCGGTCGGCATCGCGGATTTCGTCGTGTCGCAGCACGTCCAGCCCGATCACCATGTGCCCTTCGCCGACCGCGCCGCCCCAGGTGAGACTTGTATGGTCAGTATCGCCGCCTGCCGCCTGCGGTCGCAACGCGCCGGCCCGAAACTCGGTGCCTTCAAGATCACGTCGCAGGATGATGTTCACCGCGCCGCCAATGGCGCCCTCGCCGATCGATGCTACCCGGCTGGAGCCATAGATTTCGATGCGCTCGATTGCCGATACCGGTAGCGATTCCAGGGTGTAGGAGAGCACGGCCGTCGGGACGGGCCGGCCATTGACAAGAAACACGGTAAAGAGGTTGCCAAGAACCCCGGGTCGGCCGATGCCGTGCATGTTGGAGCCGCCCCGCCCCACAAGAAGTTCATAGACATTGGCGATGCCGGTTCGCTGGATCTCTTCCCGGTCGATGACAAATTCGGGCCGAATCCGGTCCAGTTGCTCGGCCTCGGCGATTCCGGCAACCAGGCCGGCCAGGATTGCTGGCATCAGGACAATCAAGCGGACCAAATTCACGATCCGATGTGGCAGGAACAATCGACGGTCCTGGCGCATTTCCTCCCCTCGCGATCTGGTCGGCCGGACAACAATAGCCGGTTCTGGTTGGATGGCAAACATGTCGCCGCCGGTCCCGGAGCGGTGTCTCGGTCTACAGGTGTCAAGGGCGTCCATGATGTTGAATTCGGAATAACGGACGCCGATTCCCGCAAAAGCGTGTCTCAACTGCACGCCGCTCAACATGCAGGGCGTGACGCAGGACTATGCCAAGGCTACGACTTGGAACTGCAAGAGTGATTTCGTACGCAGCCTGACACGTTCAGACTGGCCTATCTTGCTAGTCGGCCCCCAAGGCGAGGCACCCTGGGGCGCGGAATTGACCCGTGGTTCGCGTGTTGCCGCAATCGCTTATATGCTATTGAGTCCTTCACAATCGGAGCCATTCGAATGCTGAAGTGCCTCTTTTCGTCCCTCATCGTTTGGTTGACTATATTCGCAGGGCCGGGTCAAACCCGTGAGTACGACCTCCTCTGGAAAGAATTTGACGCCCGTCCTCTGACGCAGGATGAGAAACGCCTTCTTCAGCTAGGTCTCGCATTCGAGGGACTTTACCATGGGCTTCTTGATGGCAAGTGGGGACGCATCAGCCAGCGGGCACTCGAACGGTATTCAAAACGGGAAACTGACAGCACGGCTGCAAATGTCCACATGGCCACTTTGATGTTCGGGCTTGTGGAGTTAGTCGAACAGGATGGCTGGGATTTTCTTCATCTGAATGACCTGAACGTTTCGTTTCTTTTCCCTTTGGAGACTGCGATTGAGGGCAAGCCGTCGGGCACATTCGCCACCAGACAACACACCAATAGTTCCTTGGCATTCTCCATGGGGATGGCGGACCTAGATGAAACCAGGGACTTCCACGAGTACGTGATTTCCTTGAATGACTCGGGCAGCAAACCCTACACCGTTCGCAAGCCAGGTCTTGCGGTAACTTCCTCAACATCTCGTGATGGCTCGACCTTCTACATGCGCTCGGATTATACCCGCGGGTCGTGGACCACGATCATCCTTGGCGCCGATGCGGAGGACGGAAATCTGCTCAATGCCGTGGCTGGCAGCATTACGGTCGGTAGTCCGCCATCAATGGAATTGCCCGAAGGCGGCCTGCTCAAACAGGTCGTTGAACTCGCCGTCGCAATGGCGGCCGAGGAGAATGACGACGCAGTGCCAGGCGGTGGTGATGCTAGAGCCCGAATTTCTCAGGATGATGAAGCATCGCGTGGCGGCACGGGTTCGGCGTTTGTCGTTTCTGACAATGGTCACCTGCTCACAAATGCTCATGTGATCGAAGGCTGCAAGTTCATAACGGTCAATGGCCTGAAGGCCACGGTGCTTGAAGCATCGACCCTTTTCGACCTGGCGTTGATTCAGTCCCTTCAACTTTCCGGCAGACAATCTGCTACCTTCGCACAGCAACCCGCATCATTGAACCTCGATATTATCGTCGCCGGTTATCCACTTGGCGGAATTCTGGGCGGACTCAACATCACGCGAGGCACAGTGTCGGGACTAAAGGGGCTGGAGGGCTCAGAGTTCACAATGCAGATCAGCGCGCCGGTTCAGCCAGGCAATTCGGGCGGCCCGGTGCTGGCCGCGGATGGTTCGGTTGTCGGGGTCGTAGTCGGAAAACTGAATGCTGTTGCTGTGGCCGATTTGACGGGTGACATACCGCAGAACGTGAACTTTGCGGTTCGTGGTGAGCTAGCAAAGCTGTTTCTCTTCCAGAATGGAGTTACGCCGAAAATCGCTGGCACCAGGTTCACTCTCGATCCGGTCGAATTGGGCAGGCGCGCGCAGAGATTTACATATCTCATTGAGTGCATTCGCTGAGCCTGTCATTGTTCCAGCAGTGTTAAGTTCCGACGTGCAGGTGGGCCAACAGATTGCTGCGGAAATTCAATGCACAGTTGTGAACTGGTGCCCGCCAGAAATCCCCACTTTGGGGGACAGGCGGCCTCCGGCAATGCCGGGCGCTGCCACGGTCAGAGACCGGCCGCCAGCAGGGCGACGCTGCCGAAGATGGCCAGGATGCCGGTCAGCTGTCTCGGCGAGATCCGCTCGCTGTAGAAGATTCGGGCAAGAATTACGGTGACCATGGTGAAGGTCGAGGCGACCACGGCCGTGATCTCGTCGAACCGGCCGGTGCTGCCCAGGAGCAGGAAAAGCAGGCCCGCAGAATCGAGCAGGCCGTGGGCCACAAGGAATGGCCACCATCGGGGCGGAAGCCGCGGCATCGAGCGTGCCATCCCGGCGCAGATGACGAGGAAGGCGAGGCCGGCCAGCCGACCGAGCCAGAGCACGATCAAATCATCCGACCACCGGACCGCCTGCTGGGCCGACACGATGGCGATCGCATAGATGGCGCTTGCCGCAAATGCGAAGGCCAGGGCACTGCGTCGAGAGCGCAGGGTGCTGGCGGCTGGGACGACGCTGGCCGTCCGGTTGCCGGCAGCGACCACCATCAGGCCAACGACGATCAGCAGCATGGCCACCAACTGCACCGGGCTCGGCCGCGAGCCGGTGGCAAGGGCAAATCCCATGATGAACAGCGGGTGGGAGGCAACGATCGGCGCGGCGACGGAGACCGGACCAAGCTCCATGGCGCGGAAGAACAGCAGCAGGGCAGCGGCCATCGCCACCCCGTGCAGGCCGGCAATCCACGGGCGCTGGATGGCCAGCCCGTCGGCCGCCGGGCTCAGCAGCATGAACAGGCTGATCACCGCGGTGCTGACCAGCAACATGCCCGTAAGCGCATTTCTGGCGCCGAGGCGGCGCGAGGAGTGGCTGGCCATGAAGTCTGCCACCCCGAAGGTAGCAGCGCTCAACGCACCCATCAGTATCTGCAGCATTCAGCGGTCTCCGCCTCCGGAATGTGCCCGGATGTCCGGAGGTATGGACGGTCGCCGACCGGGCGGACCGGTCCGTCTCAGGATTCGGCGCCCCCAACTGTCAGCCCGCCGATGAGCACGGTCGGCAGGCCGACGCCGACCGGCACCCATTGGCCATTCTTGCCGCAACTGCCAATCCCCGGATCCAGCCGCATGTCGTTGCCGGTGGCCCGGATCTTCTTCAGGGCACTGGCGCCATCGCCGATCAGCGTTGCCCCCTTGAGCGGTGCGCCGACCTTGCCGTTCCTGACCCGGTAGGCCTCGGTACAGGAAAACACGAACTTGCCATTGGTGATGTCAACCTGGCCGCCACCGAACCCGACCGCATGAATTCCGTCCTTCATGCCGGCAACGATGTCCGCCGGATTGCCGTCACCGCCCAGCATGTAGGTGTTGGTCATCCGCGGCATGGGGCAATGGGCGTAGGATTCACGGCGGCCGTTCCCGGTTGGCGCCGATTTCATCAGCCGGGCATTCTGTCGATCCTGCATGTAGCGGACCAGGATCCCGTCCTCGATCAGCGTTGTCTTTTGTCCCGGCGTTCCTTCGTCGTCGATGGTCACCGATCCGCGTGACTCCGCCATGGTGCCATCATCCAGGACCGTGACGCCGGGCGCCGCTACCCGCTTGCCCAGCAATCCCGAGAATGCCGAGGTCCGCTTGCGGTTGAAATCGCCCTCGAGACCGTGCCCGATGGCCTCGTGCAGCAGGATGCCGGGCCAACCTGGTCCGAGCACAACCTCCAACTCTCCGGCCGGGGCAGGTTCTGCAGCCAGGCCGACCCTGGCGATGCGCAATGCCTCGTCGGCCAATGCTTTCCAGTTGCCGTTCCGGGTCAGCCTGCCCGGCCCGTGCCGACCGCCAGCCCCGGCCTGGCCGGTCTCTCTCTTGCCATCCTGCTCAAGGATGACGGACAGGTTCAACCGGCACATCGGCCTGGTATCCGACAGCAGCGTACCATCGGGGCGCAGGATGATCACCTCCTGCAGCGAAGTGGAAAGGCTTGCCGTGGCCTGCACGACCCGGTTGTCGGAAGATCGCAGGTAGGCGTCGATTTCCCGCAGCAATTCGACCTTGTCCGGGAAGGTCGAATCGGATGAGGGGTCAACCGGCCGGTATCGGCTTGTCGTCGCCGGTTCCGGTGCCGGCGACAATGTTCCGCCGCCGCTCCTGACAGCATGGCGGACCGTGTCGGCGGCGGCGTCGAGCGCGGCCTGGTCAATCACGCTGGAATGGGCATAGCCGGCGACCTCGCCGACAACGGCCCGCAATCCAAACCCCGAGCGCTCGTTGTAGCTGGCATTTCTCAGGCGCTGATCGTCAAGGACCAACTGCTCCGACCTGGCTCGTTCAAGGAAGAGTTCGCAGTCATCCGAGCCGGCGGATGCGTCCCCGAGAATCTGCAGCGATTTGCCGTGGTCGAGCGAATCCTCGAATGGTGCGAAGGCAGCCGGTTGTTCAGCCATGATCTTCCCGCAAGGCGCAATCCAAACCCTGCCAGACAGGCTTGGCTTCTGCTTGTGATTTGCAGACTAATATGATTTGCAGGCGTCGAAAACAACATGGTTGATGAGGGCCTGTGCATGGCAGTAAAGGCCGTGCGGAGTCTGGTGGCTGGAGCAAGGTGCATGCTTGTAGACAGGATATTCCTTCCTGCCCTGTTGGGAATGTCGGCGTTTGCCGGTTCCGCATATGGCGCGGATGTCACAAAGGACCTCGAAATCATCGGTCGCCCGGACCCGGGAAGCTGGGAATTCCAGAAGGCAGTGACCGAGGTAGCGCGAGACATCATCTGGCTGGACAATATCCTGCTCGTCATCATCTCGGTGATCTGCGCCGTGGTTGTCGGGTTGCTGCTGATTATCATCCTTCGCTACAACAGCCGCAGCAATCCAAACCCGGCCAACTTCACGCACAACACTCCGGTCGAGATTGTCTGGACAGTCATTCCGATTGTCATCCTGGTTGGCATCGGCGCCATCTCGCTGCCGGTGCTGTTCAAGCAGCAGACAATTCCCGAAGCCGACGTCACCATCAAGGCGACCGGCAACCAGTGGTACTGGACATATGAATATCCCGACCACGAGATCAGCTTCGACAGCTTCATGCTGGAGCGGGACCAGCTCGAGGAATTCGGCTATTCGCAGGATGAATGGCTGCTGGCAACCGATACCGCGGTGGTGATTCCGGTCGACAAGACCGTGGTCGTCTACGTAACCGCATCCGACGTGATTCATGCCTGGACGGTTCCGTCATTCGGCGTGAAGCAGGATGGTGTTCCGGGCCGGCTGGCAGGTCTCTGGTTCAAGGCAGAAGAGGAGGGCATCTATTTCGGCCAGTGTTCGGAGTTGTGCGGCAAGGACCATACCTACATGCCGATCACGGTGAAGGTGGTCGACCAGGCCACGTACGAAAAGTGGCTGGATGACGCAGTGGAGGAATATGCATCGCTGCCGCCGCCGGAGACGATCAGGATCGCATCCCGATAGGCGGCCTTGCGGGCGGCCCGAGGTATCGACACCGGATGAAGATCATTGGTTGACATTGTTGCCGGCAAGCTGACGCCCGACACGGAGATCAGTGACTGCATCAACCTGCTGAAACCGCGGGTCATGTCGCTGGCCATTTTTACTGCGGCCGTCGCCATGATCGCGGCCCCGGGCAGTATTCATCCGGTCATTGCCGTGGCATCCATCCTGTTCATTGCCATTGGGGCCGGGGCGTCCGGCGCCCTGAACATGTGGTGGGATGCCGATATCGACCGGTTGATGCGCAGGACCAGGAATCGCCCCATACCTTCCGGCAGGGTCGAGCGTGGCGACGCGCTGATGCTGGGCGCCTGGCTCTCGGGACTCTCGGTGATCATGTTGGGGCTGACGGCCAACCTCGTGGCTGCCGGTCTGTTGGCCTTTGCCATATTTTTCTATGCGGTCATCTACACCATGCTGCTGAAACGGCGCACGCCGCAGAACATCGTCATCGGCGGCGCTGCTGGCGCCTTGCCGCCGGTCATCGGCTGGTCGGTGGTCACCGGCGGCGTGGAGGTGCCGGCGCTGCTGATGTTCCTGCTGATCTTTGTCTGGACACCGCCGCATTTCTGGGCGCTGGCGCTGTTTGTCGGCGACGACTACCGCAAGGCAGGCATCCCGATGCTGACGGTTGCCAAGGGCAGCCGGGCCACCCGGTTGCAGGTATTCGCCTACAGCCTGGCACTGGTGCCGGTGAGCCTGTTGCTGGCGGTCAGCGGGGCAGGCGGGCCGGTCACCATGGCCGCGGCCGTCATCTGCAATCTTGCCTTCCTGCAGGCTGGATGGGTGCTGTTGAAGAGCAGTGACCGGCGGTCCGAGATGGATGGCTGGAAGGCGGAGAGGCGGATGTTCAGGGTGTCGCTGGTCTACCTGTTTGCCATTTTCGCCGCCTTGGCGGTCGATGCCGCCCTTCGGCCTGCCCTGGCCGGGTTCTTCTCCTGGCCGCAACTGGTGTGACCCGATGCCGATTACCCGCCAGCACGAACTTCACGACAGGAGGGGGCGGCGCAACCTGGTGGTTGCCGGCGCCCTTGCCGGCTTCGTGCTGCTCGTGTTCGCGATTTCGGTGGTGAAGCTGTCCAGCGGCCAGTTGATGGAGGCCTTTGATCACATGATCCGCCCATCGCTGCTGGAGCAGACCGATGACGGTTGAGCGCCGGAACAGGCCGACAATTGCCGAGTTCCGGGCCAGGCCGATGCCGATTGCCCGTCGGAATCGGAAATCGCTCCTGTCCCTCCTGGCCGTGGTCGGGGTGATGGGTGGCGCGGCCTGGGCGTCGGTTCCGCTCTATGACTGGTTCTGCCGGGTGACCGGTTTCGGCGGCACGCCGCTGGTGGCCGAGGCGGTCGGGGATACCGTGCTGGACCAGGTGATCACGGTCCGGTTCGACGCCTCGCTGTCCAGCGACATGCCTTGGACATTCCGCCCTTTGGAGCGTGCGATCGAGACCAGGGTCGGCGAGCAGAACCTGGCCTTCTACGAAGCACATAATCCGACCAACTCACCGGTGGCCGGATCGGCGAGCTTCAATGTCTACCCGTTTTCGGTCGGGGCGTATTTCACCAAGATCGACTGTTTCTGCTTTGAGGAGCAGTTGCTGATGCCGGGAGAGCGGGTCGAAATGCCGGTCAGTTTCTTTGTCGATCCCGGAATTGTCGACGATGCCGAGACACGCGATCTGGGAGTCATAATCCTGTCATACACCTTCCATCGGGTCGAAGGTCCGGGTATTCAGGACCCCGCCAATCTGGCGCAATTGGAGCCCGGCCAACCAGCAACCAGTCAGGACCTTTGAGCATGGCGCACGAAAATAATCATGACTATCACATTCTGAACCCGTCGGTCTGGCCCTTCATCGGCGCCATAGGCGGCTTCACGATGCTGTTCGGTGCGGTGCTGTTCTTTCATGATTACGGTCCCTGGATACTGCTGATCGGAGTTGCGCTGGTGGCCTACACCATGGTGGCGTGGTGGTCGGACGTGGTTACCGAATCGCAAACCGGCGACCATACGCCGGTGGTGCAGATCGGACTTCGCTACGGTTTCATCCTGTTCATCATGTCGGAGATCATGTTCTTTTCGGTGTGGTTCTGGAATTTCTTCAAGCATGCCATGTACCCGATGGATGAGGGGGCAGGCGGGGTTTGGCCCCCGGTCGGAATCGAGACCTTCGATCCCTGGCATTTGCCATTGATCAACACCCTCATCCTGCTGGCATCGGGAGCGGCGGCGACCTGGGCGCACCACGCCATTGCCCATGAGAACAACCGCAAGGACATGGTTAACGGGCTGGTCATCGCCATCCTGCTCGGCGTGGCATTCACCGGTCTCCAGGTCTATGAATACAGCCATGCCGCCTTCGGATATTCGGGCAATATCTATGGTGCCACCTTCTTCATGGCGACCGGTTTCCACGGTGCCCACGTCATCATCGGCACGATCTTCCTTTTTGTCTGCCTGATGCGGGCCCTCAGGGGGCATTTCACCCCGGAATCGCATGTCGGGTTCGAGGCCGCCGCCTGGTACTGGCACTTCGTGGACGTGGTCTGGCTGTTCCTGTTCGCCGCGGTTTATATCTGGGGAGGGTGACTCCCTGCCAACCGGCCGGCAGGATGCTGCCGCAATCGCCATGACAAATCGGGGACTGTCGGTGCGCAGCCTTGCCTTCGCGCTGATCCTCGGCCTCGGGGGGGTGGTGGTCCTGGTCTCCCTCGGTATCTGGCAGTTGCACCGCCTTGAATGGAAACGGGCAGTGCTGGCCGAGATGGATGCCCGCATTCATGGCTTGCCATCCGGGCTTCCCGCCAGCCCGTCCGCCGACCGGCACAACTATCTTGCGGTGAGTGCTGTCGGCTATCCGGCGGGCGAAGAGATCCATGTCCTGACCAGCCGCAAGGGATTTGGCCCGGGATACCGGCTGATCAGTGCATTTGCGACCGAAGGCAGGATCGTGCTCGTGGATCTGGGATTCATTGCCGAGCGATTCCGCGACGAACCGCGGGCGCAGGCCTGGGTGGAGGTCACGGGCAATCTTCACTGGCCGCGGGAGCATGACCGCCTGTTCACCCCGGAGCCGGATGGCAAGACCTGGTTTGCAAGGAGGGTGCCGCAAATGGCGGAGGTGCTGGAAACCGAGCCGCTGCTGATCGTTGCCCGTCAGCTCAGTGACCGGCCGGGCTACCTGCAGCCCTGGCCGGTGGCCAGCGCAGATATTCCCAACAACCACCTGCAATATGCCATCACCTGGTTTGCCATGGCCGTTGCCTGGGCGGGGATGACAGCATATTGGCTTTGGCGTATCAGGCGGGAGCCGAAATCCTGAAGGGGAAGGGCAGTGTCTGACATCCGGTATGTTTCAACCAGGGGAGAGGCGGCCAGCCGCGGTTTCATCGACGCCATGATGACCGGACTGGCCGAGGATGGCGGCCTGTTCGTCCCGGATCGCTGGCCGCAGCTGGACGCGGCGGCGATCTCCGATCTCTCCGGCCGGCGCTACGAGGATGTCGCGGTGGCGATCATGCGGCATTTTACCGGTGGCGACTTTGCCGAACCGGAGTTGCAGGAGTTCGCCGAACGGGCCTATCGCGGCTTTGACCGGCAAATCCGTTGCCCGCTGGTCCAGGCAGGTGATGGCCTGTTCCTGCTCGAGCTGTTTCACGGTCCGACGCTGGCATTCAAGGATTTTGCCATGCAGATGGTCGGGCAGATGCTTGACGCCGCCCTGGCCCGGACCGGGGGTCGGGTGACCATTCTCGGGGCAACCAGCGGTGATACCGGCTCGGCGGCCATCGAGGCCTTCCGCGGCATGGATACGGTCGATCTGTTCGTGCTCTATCCTGAAGGCCGGGTCTCCGATATCCAGCGGCGGCAGATGACGACCGCCGACGAGCCGAACGTCCATGCGATTGCCATCGACGGGGATTTCGACGACTGCCAGGCCCTGGTCAAGGCGTTGTTCGGCGATCACGATTTCCGCCGCCGGATGCGGCTGGCAGCAATCAATTCGATCAACTGGGCACGAATTCTCGCCCAGACCGTCTATTACTTTCATGCGGCGGTGAGCCTGGGGGCACCGGGCAGGAAAGTTGGATTTTCGGTTCCGACCGGCAATTTCGGCGATGTCTATTCGGGCTACGTGGCGGGCCGGATGGGGCTGCCGATCGACCGGCTGATCATTGCCACCAACCAGAACGACATCCTGCACCGGGCGCTTGCCGGTGGCAGCTACGAGACCCGGCCGGTACGGGCGTCGATCAGCCCGTCCATGGACATCCAGGTCAGCTCCAATTTCGAGCGGGTCCTGTTCGAGGCCTGCGGCCGGGATGCCGGCCGGGTCAGGTCGAAGATGCAGCAGCTGAAGGCCGGGGGATTCACCATCGAGGCGGATGTGCTGGACCATTTGCGGGACATATTCCACAGCGGAAGCTGTTCCGAGCAGCAGACCATGGCCGCCATCCGGACGACCAGGAAGCGGACCGGTCTCGTGGTATGCCCGCATACCGCGGTCGGAATTGCCGTTGCCGACGAGTTGCACCGACCGCTGGAGGCACCGCTGGTGACGCTGGCGACCGCGCATCCGGCCAAGTTCCCGGAAGCGGTCGAGGAGGCGTGCGGAATTTGGCCGGAGCTGCCCGATTCGCTGGCCGATATCGGTGAGCGACCCGAACGGATCAACCGCCTGCCGAATGATCCGGAGCAAGTCATGGCGTTCGTGGCAGCGCGGTCGTCATCATGAGCGCTCGGCTGACAACCCTTGCCAACGGCATGCGGGTGGCCACCGACCGGATGGACGGGTTCCGTTCGGCGGCGGTGGCGGTGCATGTGCAGGTTGGCGGCCGGCATGAAAGCGCGGTCCAGAACGGCGTGGCCCATTTTCTTGAACACATGGCGTTCAAGGGGACCAAAACGCGTTCGGCGCTGGAGATTTCGCGGACAATCGAGCATGTTGGCGGATACCTCAATGCCTGTACCGGCAAGGAATTCACCTCCTATTATGCCGGTGGGCTTGGCCAGGATGTTCCGCTGGCCATCGAGCTGATCTCGGACATCATCCTGGAATCGGAGCTG
The DNA here is from genome assembly GCA_965214695.1 of Paracoccaceae bacterium. Taxonomy (GTDB): domain Bacteria; phylum Pseudomonadota; class Alphaproteobacteria; order Rhodobacterales; family Rhodobacteraceae; genus JAPOXR01. Next base: position 96,837 of record OZ243967.1, read on the forward strand.
CGCCCGGAAGATATCGAACTGGAGCGTGGCGTCATCCTGAACGAGATTGGCGAATACGAGGACTCGCCATCGGATGCGCTGTTTGATGCGCTGCAGCGAACTGCCTATCCGGACCAGCCATTCGGATGGCCGATCATCGGCACCGCCGACCGTGTTGCCGCATTCAACCGGACCGACATACGCGGCTTTGTCGACGAGCATTACCGGGCCGGACGAATGATCCTGGCGGCGGCCGGCGACGTGGATCACCGGCAGGTCACGGAGTTGGCAGAGCAGCATTTCGGTCGTGCAGCGATCGGCGGGCGGACGCCGCCGGAGCCCAGCCGGTTTTCGGCGGGCCAGATCCGGATCGAGCGGGATATCGAGCAGGCCCATCTTGCACTGGCGTTCGAGGCACCGCCGCTCCTTGATCCGAGGGAGCCGGCCGCCAGGATCCTGGCGATCACCCTCGGTGGCGGTTCCTCCTCGAGGCTGTTTGCCGAGGCGCGGGAAAGACGGGGCCTGTGCTACTCGATCGGCGCCAGCATGGCGCCGAGTTCCGATACCGGCACCCTCATCATCTATGCCAGCACCGGGCGGGACGAGTTGGCCGGCCTAGCGGAGATCTGTGTTGACGAATTGCGGAAATCGACGGAGACACTTACCGCCGGCGAAGTCGAGAAGGCCCGAAACCAGATCAGGGTCGGCATGGTCACGGCAAATGAAAACGCCATGAACCGGATCGAGCGCATGGGCGGCATGGTGGCAACATTGGGCCGGATCGAGTCGATCGACGAGACCATCGGCCGCTACGATTCGGTCACCTTGGCCGAGGTGCAGGAATTTGCCGCCGAAATTGCCGGCAAGGGCGAGGCGGCGATGGCCGTGCTCGGGCAGGTGGACAAGGCTCCGGATGTCGAGGCCCTGTTGGAGCGACTGGTGCGATGAAGCTGCTTTCGACACCGCCGCTTCCCCTGTTCACCGACCGGCTCGAATTGCGGCTGCCGAAGCAGTCGGATTACCGGCAATGGTCCGAGTTACGGCAGGCGAACCGGGGCTTTCTCGAGCCGTGGGAGCCGACCTGGACCGACGACCATTTGTCGAAACCGTCCTTCGCCGAACGGGTGCGCTGGTCACAATCATCGGCATCCGGCGGAACCGGCCTGCCGCTGTTGCTGGTCCGGCAGGCTGACGGGATCATGGTGGGCGGAATCACCCTTGACCAGATCAGGCTTGGTCCGGCGCAGAAGGCGAGTGTCGGCTACTGGGTCGGAGAGGAATTCAGCCGGCGGGGCTACATGCAGGAGGCGATCAATGCCGTGGTCTGGCATGCTTTCGAGGAAATCGGCCTGAGCAGGGTGGAAGCGGCCTGCCTGCCATCCAACGTGCCGTCCCGCCGACTGCTGGAAAAGACCGGGTTCAAATACGAGGGCGTGGCCCAGAGCTACCTGCAGATTCACGGACGATGGCGCAACCATGTCCTCTATGCAAATCTCCGTAGCGACCGGCGCGGAAGGACCGATGCCGGTTGAGGCGGGGCAGAACTCATGCAGCTCAACCCGGTGACTCCCGAACAGGCCGGGGAGTTCCACCTCCTGGCCGGTGGGCCGCCGCTCCAGCACACCGAACGGTATGGCGAGGATCCAAGAGGGCTGATCGGCCGGCAGGATGCGCTGGTCCTGGCACCGGCATCGGTAGCCGGGGTGGCAGCGGTCATCCGGCGCTGCAACGAATTGCGGGTCGCAGTGATACCCCGTGGCGGCGGAACCGGCCTCGTCGGTGGCCAGTTGCCCAGGGATTTGCCAACGCCGCTGATCCTGTCGCTGGAAAGGCTGGCGGCAATCCGCCAGGTCAGCCCTGACGAGAACCTCATCACCGTCGAGGCCGGCTGCGTCCTCGAGGATGTGCACGCCGAGGCGGCAGCAGTGGACCGGCAGTTTCCGCTGTCGCTGGCGGCGCGGGGAAGCTGCCAGATCGGCGGCAATCTGGCCACCAATGCCGGCGGTGTCCACGTACTCAGATACGGCAATGCCAGGGATTTGTGCATTGGGCTTGAAGTGGTGCTTCCGGATGGACGGATCTGGGACGGGCTGACCTCGCTCAGGAAGGACAATGCCGGCTATGATCTCAGGAACCTATTCATCGGATCGGAGGGGACGCTCGGTGTCATAACCGCCGCCCGGCTGAAGCTGTTTCGTCGGCCGGCCGACTGCGCCGTCGCATTGCTGGCCATCCCCTCGCCGGCGGCGGCGGTCAGCCTGCTTGGCCTGTTCCGGGACCGGTTCGAATCACTTGTCTCGGCCTTCGAGTTGATCAGCGGGGTCGGGCTCGAGTTTCTCGCGCAGCAGCAGGACCGGTTCAGCTGGCCCATACCATCGCGGCCGAGCTGGATGGTGCTGGCGGAATTGTCGAGCGACATTGAATTTGGTGCCGCCGACCGGCTTGTCGAGGCCGCCGCCGAGGCCGCCGACCGGGGGTTGGTGACGGATGGTGCCTTCCCGGCCACCGAAGCGCAGCGCCTGAATTTGTGGAAGATCCGGGAGACAATTCCCGAGGCGAACCGGAAAGTGGGCTCGGTGTCATCGCATGATCTCTCGGTGCCGACAGGGTCGATCGCCCGCTTCATCGATGAAGCCGCCGCCGAAATTGCCGCACTCGGCGATTTTCGCATCAACTGCTTTGGTCATCTCGGCGACGGCAACCTGCATTTCAATGTCTTCCCTCCCGCTGGCGGGCTTGCCGGCACCGCCATCGGCAGGGACCAGGTGAAGGAGGCGGTCCACCGGGTTGTGCGTCGCCTCGGTGGCTCGACGTCCGCCGAACACGGCATCGGCAGGCTGTATGTCGGCGAGTTCATGGCGCATGCCGACCCGGCGTTGGTCTCGATGATGCGACGAATCAAGGACGCAATCGACCCGGCCGGCATCATGAATCCGGGGGCAGCGCTGCCAATGCACGAACCCGCCCGCTGACGGTCAGCCCGTCGGTAAATTTCCATTCCGGTACATCTCCCGCAGCCGTAGCTTGGAGATCTTGCCGGTGGCGGTGTGTGGAAGCTCGCCGACCAGGATGATCTCCTCCGGCACCCACCACGACGCAACCCGACCATGCAAATGTCGCCGAATATCCTCCGGCTGCAACCCGCTGCCATCCCTGGCGACGGCAATGATCGCCGGGCGTTCCTGCCAGCGCCGGTCCGGCACGGCGATGGCCGCCGCCTCGGCGACGCCGGGATGGGCCATGACCTGGTCTTCCAGGTCAATCGAACTGATCCACTCGCCACCCGACTTGATGAGATCCTTGGTGCGGTCACTGATCTGCATCAACCCGCCGCTGGCCAGGGTGGCAACATCGCCGGTCTTCAGCCAGCCATCGGCGGTAAGGGGGTCGTCGCCGTCATCGCCAAAATAGCCATCGGCGATCCAGTGCCCCCGGCACTGCAACTCGCCCCGGCTGGCACCGTCGGCCGGAACCTGCTCCCCGTCATCATCCACCAGGCGAAATTCCACGCCGAACAGTCGGCGCTGTTTCAGTTTCATGGCCAATCGCTCGTCGCCGCCGGCAGGCAATTCCGGGCCCCCGGCACCGAGCGCACAAACCGGGCCGGTCTCGGTCATTCCCCAACCCTGGATGACATTGATCCCGAAATCTTCCTCCAGCTCCCTGATCATGGCCAGAGGGGCAGCAGCGCCGCCGGTGACCAGATGCCCGAGCGGGGTCCGCCTTGCACCCTGCCGGCGCAACTCGGCCAAGAGGCCGAGCCAGATGGTCGGTACCCCGACGGCGACGGTGACCCGTTCGGTCTCGATCAACTCGACGATGCTCGCGCCGTCGAGCTGGCGCCCGGGTAGCACCAGCCCCGAGCCGGTCATCGGCGCCACATGCGCCTGCCCCCAGGCCTGGACATGGAACATCGGCACCACCGGCATGATGGTGGCACCAATCCCGTAGGGAACGACGCAGGATGCGGCGAGGCCGAACGCGTGCAAGACGGTCGAACGATGGCTGTAGAGGACACCCTTCGGACTCCCCGTGGTCCCCGACGAGTAGCAGAGCGCCGCCGCCGCCCGCTCGTCGACCTCCGGCCAGTCGAATTCCGCATCCTCGCCCGCGATCAGTTCCTCGTAGCAGGCCAATCCCGGAAGGTTGGTCTCCGGCATCCCCTCACGACTCGCCAGGATGACGAATCTGCCGATGCCGGGGCAATCCTCGGACAGCCTCTCGGCAACCGAAACCAGGTCGGCATCAACGAAGACGATGCTGTCCTCGGCATGGCGGGCGATATATGCCAGCTGGTCCCTGAACAGCCGCGGGTTGATGGTATGGCACACGGCGCCGATGCCGGAAATGCCGTAATAGAGCTCGAAATGCCGAAAGCTGTTCCAGGCCAGCGTGGCGACCCGGTCGCCCGGCTCGATTCCCAGCCTGACCAGGGCATGGGCAAGTCTTGCGGCTCGCCGGTATGCCGCCGGGTAGCCGTGGCGGTGCGGCGTGCCTTCTGGCAGCCGGGAGACGATTTCGGCATGGGGAAAGGCATCGGCGGCGTGTTTCAGGATGTCGATGACCGTCAAATCCCGATACATCATCCGGCCGGGAAGCATCACCTGCTCCTTGCCGCCGGCGCGCCCCGCCACGATTTCCGGTCTGGTCCCAGGGCGTCAGCATGACATGCCGACTCACCGCGCAACCCTCCATGCCCCAGTTTCATGCCAGTCGATCTTTCCTCCCGGTACACCGGCGGCCCGGTCAGTCGCCTTCGAACTGGCACAGCCAATGGACAGGATATCCCAGTGATTCCAAACGCGTGCGCCCGCCAAGTTCAGGTAGATCAATGACGAAGGCACAACCGACAATGTCGGCCCCCAGCCTTTCGAGCAGGGTAATTCCCGCAACCGCGGTTCCACCGGTTGCCAGCAGGTCGTCAACCAGCAGGATCCGCTCGCCGGCGGCGATGGCATCATCATGGATTTCCATGGTCTCGGCGCCATATTCAAGCTCGTAGGATTCGGAAATCGCCGGTCCCGGCAGCTTGCCCTTCTTGCGTATCAGGACGAATCCTGCCGATATCTGGTGGGCAAGGGCGCCGCCAATCACGAAACCCCTGGCCTCGAGCGCCGCCACCTTGTCGATGCGCTGCCCGGAATAGGGAAGGAGCAACTGGTCGACGGCCATGCGAAGGCCGCGCGGGTCCTTGAACAGGGTGGTCACATCCCGGAACTGGATTCCCGGCCTGGGAAAGTCGGGGATGGTCCTGATGTAGTCCTTCAGAGTGGTGCCATCTACCATGTCGTCATTCCGTCGCTCCCCGGCCAGTCCACCGGTAGCCCTCAACTGCCAAAAATTCGTCCGGCGACAGCATCGAGCCTGTCCGCCAACTCCGATTGCCCGGGGTCGGAAGTGAGGATTGCCGTATCCAGCGACCGGTCGCAACCCTGGCTGCATGGACGGCGCTCTCCTCCCAGCGCCCCCGGAAGCCTCTCAACCAGCCCCTTGGCCCGCCTGGTATTGTCGGACAGGATTCGAATGATCGAGGTCACATCGACTTCGCCATGCCCGGGATGCCAGCTGTCATAATCGGTGACCATGGCGACGGTCGCGTAGCAGATCTCGGCCTCGCGGGCGAGCTTGGCCTCCGGCATGTTGGTCATGCCGATGACATGGCAGCCCAGCGCCGACCGGTACATACGGGATTCCGCCAGCGTCGAGAATTGCGGACCCTCCATGGCCAGGTAGGTCCCGGCCTCATGGCAGTTGATGCCAAGCTCGCCGGCCAGGGTGCAGCATGCAGCAGCCAGCCGGCCGCACACCGGATAGGCCATCGAGACATGGGCAACGCAGCCATGTCCGAAGAAGCTCTTTTCCCGAGCAAAGGTCCGATCGACGAATTGGTCCACGAACACGAAATCGCCCGGCGCCATCTCCTCAGCCAGTGACCCGCAAGCCGACAGTGAAATGATGTCGGTCACCCCGAGGCGCTTCAGCGCGTCGATATTGGCCCGGTACGGCACCGACGTCGGCGAATGGACATGGCCGCGCCCGTGCCGGGGAAGGAAGGCAACCGGGCTGCCGTCGATGTGTCCGGTCAGGATCTGGTCGGATGGGTCTCCCCACGGGCTGTCAATCGACTGCCACCGGGGATTGTCGAGCATGTCGATGTCATAGACCCCGGACCCGCCGATGATTCCGAAATAGGTCTCTTGCATGTCCTCGTGATCCACGTCTCTCGCCATGACCATGTCGGCCCAGCGGAAGACTAGCCTCTCCGGCAATGGACTTCCAGTTGATCCGCGCGCGAATGCACATCACACCGGCCCAAATCCAAACGCCACCCAATCCACCTTTGCACCCGCCCCGGACTTCCGGTATCCTGACTACGGACGGCGCACACGGCAATTCCACGGACCCCAATTACCTCGCCAGAAGCTTCGTCACCGTCACCGATTATGATGGTCAGCCCACCGGCATCACGCTGACGGTGGACGCGGATACCGGCACCGGCAATGTGCAGACCGCGCTGGCCGAGGGTGGCGGCGCCAAGACGGTGCGCATCACGGCAATGCTGGATGGCAGCATCACCTATGGAACTGGTATCCGGATGCTGGAAATGCGTGAATTGCAGTTCCAAAACGAAATTCACGTGTTGATGAACCGTATCATGGGCTCGACCACGCGTGGCATACCGGATTTGTGATAGTGCGACGCGATTGCCGTGCGGCGACAGCTTGAACTTGTTGTATGTTCCGCAATGCAGGCCGCCTGCGAAAACTCGATATAGTTTGGTGCTGATTCGGCCGAGTTGAATTCGAACTTCAGTGCCGCGATGGCCGGAACAGGGTGCCAAGACATGACAACGATACTTTGCTACGGCGACAGCAACACGCATGGCGATATTCCGCTGGTTCGGTTGGATGCAGCCGACAGGCTCCCCTACGGCAAGCGCTGGCCGAATGTGATGGCGGCGATGCTGGACCCGGAATGCCAGGTCATTGCCGAGGGGTTGGGAGGGCGCACCACGGTTCATGATGACCCGGTTGAGGGCGGATGCCGATCCGGGATCGACATTCTGCCGCCGATCCTCATGAGCCACAAGCCGCTCGACCTGATGCTGGTGATGTTGGGGACCAATGATCTGAAGCCGATCTTTTCCGTGACGGCGTCCGAGATTGCCCGTTCACTCGAACGTCTTGTCTGCGAAGCCCGCCACCACCTGCCTGGCCTCGATGTCGGAATCATCGTACCCGCGCCGGTGGCTCCCGCCGGCTGCATGCGAGACATCTTCAAAGGTGCCGAGGAGCGGCAAATTGGCCTGAAGGCCGAAATGCAGGCTGTCGCCCACAGGCAGGATTGCGGGTTTCTCGACGCCGGTGACCACGTGACAGTATCTCCCGTTGACGGCGTCCACTGGGACGAGGCAGGACACAGGGATTTCGGCCGCGCCGCAGCGCAATTTGTTCAGGCACGCATCGCTTGAACTTGCCGATTGACCTCGATCGCGTGCTGGCGGTGAAATCCGCAATCTGCCCGCTCTGGAATTCCCGTTTCAGCCCGGAAGTGCAGGCACGGCTGGAGTGTCGAATCGCGCCGGTGCGTTGAATGTCCTGTATTTGACAGGCGAGACTCCACTGCAATTCAGTCGCAAGGATCAAATCGCTCGAGACCATTGTGCAAGACGAGCCTCGTATGACGACGATGCCGAGTTCGGCATCGTTGTCATGGATCCAAGACCAACTCCAACGTGCTGGCGATGTCAGGCATGATTGCCCTCCCCATGCAGAGCGCATGCCAGATGGTCTGCACCCGGTGGAAGGCAGCACGCAGGAGATGGGTTGCCCGCTACCAGATGCTCGATCAGCTGAAGATCCTGGTCATGCGAGTCGTCTTCGGCGACTGAGACCGATTCCTCGTGATCATCACCACCGACGCGAGTCCGGAGCAGCGTCCGTGAGGCAAAGCCGGCACAGATTGCCGGCCACACAAGCCCCCCCCGACACAGCTGAAAATCAGGACTTGATGGAACAATTGGAATTTCTGCCTATCCGAAGCCCTAGGCTTGCGAAACATGATCCAACTCGCCAAAATCACTGTGACGAGACATCATTTGACCGCAGACAGCAGGGCCTTAATCTCTGCCATGTCTCTTTGCATCGCGGCAATGGCGGCGCCATGTTCGGCAAGCGATGCGTTCGTCTCGTATGCCTGAACGCCCAGCCAGACGAGAGCGGCGACGATCACGCCACCTGCTGCCTTCATCCAGCGCAGCTCGGTCCGAACCTCGGCAACACCCGCCCGCAGCTCCGCCAGATCGGCCTTCGTTGCCACCCCGCCGGTCACTCCGGCCCGCACAGCCTCCGTGATCGCTTCGGCCTGATCGGCATCAAAAAACCTCTGGCCTTGAGCTGGCGTGTCACCGCCAGGGTATCGATTGCAGCATCCACCATGCCGGGAAGGTAGCCGCCCACCTGCTGATTCAATTGGCTCCAGGGCGGAATCTGGACTATCCCACGCCAAATCCGGTTGATTTTGCATGGCAGCGGAATTTCGTTCGTTGCAGGCGTCCGCCGGCGCGAGCCGGACAGTTCTTGCCGGTGTTCCCAAGCAGACTGCGCGATATGGCCGGCATGTCGATTCGCCAGCGCATGGAGGCCCGCCGCCCTCTGGACAAGCACTGGATGGCACCCCAGGCCTCCCGCAAGCAGGTGCTGCGGGGACGTCCCATTTTCGAGGCAGGTGGAAGGACGGTTCGATCAATTGCCATTCGGAATTGGTCAAATCGGTTTCAATTCGCCTTGAGGGTCGCGTGTCCTGCTGCCGGGTGGTTTCACTCCAGGCCATGTGGATTTCCCGTGATCAGTGTCGGTACAGGCAGGACCATGCCACGAAATGTCTATGGGCGCGAATCTGCGCAATTTTCTGAAGGAACACGTGTGTGAGTGCGGAGCGATATGACACAGGTCATCGGGACGCAAAGTGGCTTGCCACAGGTCTTGTGGTTGATGCGGTTGGCGCAATCGGCATCCGGCCGTGCCCGGGTGCCGGCATTGGCTTGTTGCCTGCCAGCAAGGCCATTTCGGGATGCCAGGTTGCCGCCGGGGGCTCCAGGAGTCGGAGGGGAAGGGTGGCTGTGCCGGGAATTGCCGATCGATTTGCCTTGGGATACGACATCATTGGCAGCGCAACCATGGCGGGGCATCGATTTGCGGCTTGAACAGGAAACCGCCGGTGATGACTGGGAAATCGAGGCACTGCTCGATACTGCCTTTGGCCCGGGCCGGACGGGACTTTCCTCGTATCGATTGCGCGAAGGGGTTGACCCGGTCGTCGACCTGTCCCTCATTGCCCGCGATGAATTCGAGACCATCGCCGGAACCATAAGGTTCTGGCCGGTCAGGGTCGGACCGGACGGGCATGCCGCCCTGTTGCTGGGACCGGTGGCAGTTCATCCGATCAGGCAGGGCGAGGGGATCGGCGCGGCGCTGATAGCCGAGGGGCTGGCCAGGGCACGGAGTCTGGGCTGGGAGCGGGTCATCCTGATCGGAGAATTCGACTACTACGCCAGGTTCGGCTTCGAGAGGTGCCATGGCTTGGGGTTTCCGCAACCAACCGACCAGGGCCGGGTGCTGGCCATGGATCTGTCGGGCGAGAGCGGGCTTGTTGGGCGGGTCCGCAAATGGAAGGAAGCCGGGGCTGGCTGAATTGGGCGGATGCCCGGGCTGACGGGAAGGGTTGGCAGGCGGTTGGATTGCCTGGACCTGCCGTGGGAATGTCGGGACCGCCTGATCGTTACTGGTTGAAATAGAGTGCCGGGCCGAGTGTTTCGGCGACTCGTTTGCGCGCCGATTGTTCGTTGCTGGCGCGGGCGGCATCGAGCGCCTGGCGAACTTCTTCCAGCCGGATCCGGCGAAAGAGGTGCTTGACCCTGCCGATCGAGGTCGAGCGCATCGAGAGGGTCCGCAGGCCGGACGCGGCCAAGCAGACCGCTTCAAGGGGAAGCCCTGCCGTCTCGCCACAATAGCTGAGCGGCGTGCCCGATCTCCGGCACCGTTCGGCGATCATCCTGATCAGGTTCAGGTAGCTCATATTGAGGGTGTCATACTGGCGACGAACCCGTTCGTTTTCGCGGTCGGCGGCAAAGAAGAATTGCTTGAGATCATTGCCGCCGATTGACATGAAATCCACGGAGGAGAAAAACCCGTCGGACGCAAATGCCAGTGATGGAGTCTCGAGCATGGCGCCGAGCCTGATCTCGTCCGGAACCGGCCGGCCCAACCGCTTCTCCCGATCGACCATTCCCAGGAAGATATCGCGGGCGGTATAGTATTCATCCTGCTCGGCCACCATCGGGAACATCACGTTCAGCGGGCGCCCCTTTGCGCCCCGTATCAGTGCCTCCGATTGCATTCGCAGCACGGCCGGCCTGTCCAGGCCGATGCGAATGGCCCGCCAGCCCATGGCCGGGTTCGGCTCGTCCTCCGGCCTGAGATAGGGCAGCAACTTGTCGGATCCGATATCCAGGGTGCGAAATATCACGCTTTTGCCACGGGCCGAATCCAGTACCTCGGAATACTGGCCGGCCAGCTCGTCGCGCCCGGGCAGAACCGGCTGCGCAAGGAAGCGAAGCTCGGTCCTGAACAACCCCACCCCCTCGGCACCGGAATTCTTGAGATTGGGCAGGTCGGTCATGACCCCGGCATTCATGTACATGCGTATGGTTTCGCCATCGCGGGTACGGGCCGGCTTGTCCCTGATGCCCTGGTAGCGCTGCGCCTGTGCCGCCTGCATCTGGATCTTGCCGGTCAGCGCTTCGGCAGTTTCCTTGCCGGGTCTCAAATGGACGATGCCCTTCTCGCCATCGACAAATATTCGGTCATTGTTGAGCGCTTCGGTGGTGATCCCCTCGACATGGATCAGCAGCGGGATCGCCATCGCCCGCGCAATGATCGCCGCATGCGATCCGAATGATCCTCCCTCCAGCACCACGCCCTTCAGACCTCGGCCGTATTCGAGCAACTCGCCGGGGCCGAGCTGCCTGGCAACCAGTACTGGATTTTCCGGAGTCTTGTCCCTGTCGGCCATGCCCTGGCCGGTGAGAATTCGAAGCAACCGGTTCGAGAGATCGTCGAGATCGGCGAGCCGCTCGCGAAGATAGGTGTCGGAGACTTGGGCCATGCGAGCCCGCGTGTTCGACTGCTCCATCTCGACCGCGGCCCCGGCCGACAACCCGTCCCGGATGTGCTCCCTGATCCGTTTGACCCATCCGGGTGAATTGGCAAACAGCCGGTAGGTCTCGATGACTTCCCTCGGTTCCTCGCCGGCCAGGACACTGGCGGTTGCCGCCATCTCGTCCACATGACCGCGCAATGTCCGGATGGCCTGTTCAAGGTTGTCCATCTCGAGTTCCGGATCATCGGCAACCGGGTTGGTCAGAACCACCCGCGGCTCATGCAACAGCACACGGCCGTCCGCCAGCCCCTCCTGGCCAATTCCACCGGTAAACTCGACCGGCCTTGTATGCGGCGCCGCCATGGCCTGGCTCTCGTCGACAAAGGCGCCAAGCTCGGTCATGTCGGCCAGGAACATGGCCACAACTTCCAGGATGACGATTTCCTCGGCGGCGAATTCTCGCTCCTTCCGCGACTGGACAACCAGGACACCCAGCGGCTCACCCAGCCTCTGGAGGGGGACTCCCAGGAAGGAGACCAGCACCTCCTCGCCGGTTTCGGGGACGAATTTGAAATCCTGCTCTCCGGGGGCGTTGGCGGTGTTGACCGGCGCCATGCTGCGCGCCACCCGGCCAACCAGACCCTCGGCAACCCGCAACCTGGTGACATGCACGCTGTCCTGCCTGAGACCGGCAGTGGCACAAAGTTCCAGCGTTCGCGGATCCCGCAGGAGGTAGATGGTGCAGACATCGACCCCCATGCCATCGGCAATTATACGGGTGATCTGGTCAAGCCGGCTCTGTCCGCCAGTGACCTCGCGCAGCATTTCCCGAAGCCGGAGCAGCAGTGACCTGGAGTCGATCCTCTTGCCGGAATTCGCCTGCACGTCTCAGCCCTTGTCCAGTCCAAACGCGTCGTGCAGCGCCTGGACTCCCAACTCCATGTATTTTCGACCGATCAGGACCGATATCTTGATCTCGGAGGTGGCAATGACAGCAATGTTGATGTTTTCCTCGGCCAGCGCCCTGAACATCTTCGCCGCAACTCCCGATTGGGAGCGCATGCCGATCCCGACCACCGAAAGCTTGCAGACCTCAGTATCCTTGATCATCTCCCGGTAGCGAACCTCCCCGGTATTCAGCAATTCATTCAGCGCCTGCTCCGCCTTCGATACGTCCTCAACCGGGCACGAGAAGGTGATGTCAGTCCGGCCCTCCTCGGAGATATTCTGCACGATCATGTCGACAACAACGCCGACAGCGGCAAGCCGGCCGAAAATGGTGGCGGCAATTCCGGGCCGGTCGGCAACCGAAATCAACGTGATCTTGGCCTCGTTCCTTGAATGGGCCACGCCGGAGACCGCACGTGCTTCCATGATATCCTCCTCGTTGCACACCGAAGTTCCGGGCTCGTCGCTGAAGCTGGACATGACCCGGAGCCGCACATTGTTGTGCATGGCCAGTTCGACCGACCTGGTATGGAGCACCTTGGCACCGAGCGATGCCAACTCCATCATTTCCTCGTAGGAAACCCGGTCCAGCCGCCTGGCGGTCGATACCAGGCGCGGGTCGGCCGTAAAGACACCGCTGACATCGGTGCAGATGTCGCAGCGCTGGCAGTCGAAGGCCGCGGCCAGGGCAACGGCGCTGGTATCCGAACCACCGCGGCCAAGTGTCGATATCCTCTGGTCGGATGTCACGCCCTGGAAGCCGGCAACGACGGCGACCTGCATGCCCTCGTCGAATTTGGAGCAGATGGCATCGGTGCAGATCTCCTCGATCTTGGCCGCGCCATGGGCGGAATTCGTCCGGACCGGAATCTGCCATCCCTGCCAGCTGCGGGCCGGGATGCCGAGATCCTGCAGCGCCATGGCCATCAACCCGGCGGTCACGTTCTCGCCGGACGAGACCACGGCATCATACTCGCGGGCATCGAATATCGGCGACAATGCCCTGACGGTATCGGCAAGTTCACTGGTCTTTCCAGCCATTGCCGAAACCACCGCGATCACCTGGTTTCCCGCCTGGACCTCGCGCTGGACCCTCGAGGCGGCATTGCGTATGCGCTCGAGCCCATCAACCGAGGTGCCGCCAAACTTCATCACGATTCGGTTCATCCAGCCGGTCCCGCTTTCCTGGTCCGGCAACTCGCCGGCATGTCTGGTGTCTGGCAGCGCAGTGACATTGACCTGATCCGTATCATGGCCTGCAAACACGGAAGCGACAACACTGGCAGCGTGCACGTATTGCCGACCGGCGAGGCCGTCTGGTTCTAGTTGGTATTTCCCGAATTTGGCCAGGGAAGGGGTGCAACAGGAACGCCTTCTTCCAGCAACGCCGCTGCCTCGTCGAGCCCGGCTTCGCCGAATATTGATCGCCGGGGAGACTCGCCGTCATGGATCGCCCTGGCTTCCTGGGCAAATTTGGGTCCGACATATTCCGAATTCTTCTCGACCCAGTTCCTGATCGCGACCAGGGCCTTTTCGGCTTGCGTCGAAGGGGAGTGCATCTCCTTCTTCGATACGGGTGTCGCTTCCGGTTCGGCCGGTGCCGACCCGCAGACTCCGGGTGCCATCAGGTTCTTCCCGATCCTGTCGCAACCGCAGGTTGGGCAGTGCAGCAATCCCGCCTTGTCCAGCTTGTCATAGGTGGCGTTCGACTGAAACCAGCTGTCGAAATGGTGGTCGTTCGCACATCTGAGGGAAAATCGTATCATGTCACCAATCTAGTGCACTGTTTCGGCTGAATCAATCAGGCAGCCAATTTGGGGTGCAACCCAGTTTTGTTGTTTATGCCGCCAGGGCCCGGGTTGCGTTCCAGTCCAGGTAGTCGGCCCACCGGTTGTTGTGCAGGCATGCCTTGATGGCCATGAGGCGATTGGCACCGGCTTTGGTCCAGTGGCTCCCTGGCTGCTTGAGGCGCTTGCCAACAAGCTGCCGGCCCAGGCTTTCGACCACGCCTGTGCCGACCTGCATGCCTCGCCTGATATACTGGCCCTCGTGCATGCGGTCCTGGTTGTTCCGGTAGTCGTCGACGCAGGCAGCCACATCCCTGCCCCGGTCCCGGAATGGCTCAAGCCAGGCAATGACCTCGTGCACGCGCCCGGCCTTCAGTTTGTCCCTGATTTCCTCGATGTGCCAAATCTCACCAAAGTACCGCCCAAATTTCACATCAAAGTAGCCAATTGGTTTCGTTCCAGGGCATACGGATATCTCCTGTTGGTGTAGAAGTTAACAGGAATATGCCACGTTTTTTCGCCGGGCGAGAATCTGCCGACTTTTAGGTCAAATTCTTACAGGATGGTCCGACCCATGCCGGAATCGTGCTGATCGCAGCTGCAGTCAGTCAGGCGGCATTTCAGCGAGACTAACTGCATAGTCCGAGACGTCGCCACACCGCTTTATCGGCCTCCCGCACCTCACGCGCCACGACTTCCGCCTTGCGCTCTGCCTGCATCGCCCTGCACTCAGCTTCTGCCTTGTCCAAGGCAGCCATGCGGGCGAGCCAGGCCGGCGTTCGGTTCGCCCCTCGAAACCTCATCGCCTCGTCGAGAACGGTCACGGCTTTGTAGCCAAACGCTTCATGACATCTCGGATATCTGTTGCAACCCCAGAACACCTCTCCGGTCGTCCTGTTTTGACGCAATCTCATATGGCTCTTGCCACAGTTTCGACATTGGGGATGCGCGTCCACAAACCGGGCGCACCACTCCATGTCGTTGAAGAGTTCCGGGGGCAGAGCGATCTCCCCGTCCCTCTCCCAGGCGATCCGGATGGCGTCTTCCGGGTACAGGATTTCCATGTCTTTCATATGCTCTGCCCGGTATTCGCGTGCCGCCTCATCCGAACACCCGCAATAGACATGACTCTCACGACTGCCGGTCAGTTCCACGAGAAGTTCCTCGTCGCCTTCTCCAAACCAGGCAAGGTTGTATTCGCAATAAACGCAATCGGGGAGGAACGACACTGAGTGCATTCCCCTGTAGACATGAAGTGGGCATCCCTCGACCCCCGAATGGTAAACAAGTTTGCGTTGTGCAGTGTCCATCTTCCTGCGCAGGTCCTTGAGTAGATCTTCCTTCGCCGCAGCAAACCGGCGATCGAATTCAGCCTGCATTTCCTGGTGTTGCATCACCGCCAAACTCTCGCCCTCCGGGTGAAAGATCCACTTCATGGGGCATCCATTGTCGCCAAACCCGGTCACGCGATCGGCGAGTTCATCCACCTCAATGTCTTCGGGCAGTTGCGAGACGTCGACCTCGACGCAAGGCAGGCCGGCCGCAACGATCTTCTGACGCTTTTCGTCGCTGACAGGGTTTGAATTCCGAACTTCAACCAGCAGTCGCTCGTCGCCGCTTTCCCGGAGCGCATCGACACGAAAGCCCGGCAGGGTGGCCTCCAGGACCACCGAATCCGCCACGAACATCTGGCTGTCCAGAAGGGGCCGCGCTGCGGACTCGGCCAGTGTAGCTCGTACATCCTCCTCCAGTTTCCGGAGCCGGTCCAAATGCTAATTCGGCCGCTCTGGAGCCGGCCATGGCGAATTCACGTATTCAGGCAAGTTGATCCTGCGGCGCGAGAGAAGAGCGGCCTTTGCCTCGGCATGTATTCGGCCCTCGCCACGGGCAATGAGCCGGCGTCCATTCACGTGCATGACACCTTCTCCCGCCTCAGCGTTTCTCTCGACTTTCCGGCCACGAACGGATCCTAATGGGCTTCCATGTAGCTGCGAAGAACAGCGTTGATGCGCGTCTGGTAGCCCCGACCCTGCGCCTTGAAGAACTCGAGCACGTCGGCATCCAGGCGCACTGATATCGGTTGTTTCGGCCGTGGCATGGTGACCTGAGCCTGCGACCAGTCGAACTCCCCTTCATCGGGATCTTTCTCAGGTTCAATGCCGGCCTCCGCCTCGCGGCGCAGCCTCTCCCAGTCCGTTTTTCCCTCACCCTTCCGGCGGATCGCCTCCTCCAGGGTGACTCTGGTGATATTGTCGTTCTTCATTTTTCCGTGCCCTCCGGGCAGTAATAATCCGGATCAAGTCGCTCCGGAGCGTATAAATCTCCGAAACCATCCGTCCGCTCAGCATCCCGGTGGCGATCCAGCGTTCTTCGCCCGGATGATTTGACGGGACATGCAGCACCGCCCGCCCATCGAAGAGTCTGACAGCATCGAGAAAATCGATGCCATGTTTCAAGAGTGTTGAAGATCGTTTGTCCTCGTTCCACTCGCAATGTTCGTGTCGTGTTGTTGCCATTTTGGCCTCCAACTCGGTTTGTTGTTTCTCTCGGTTCTCATTGTCTTCTCCTCTTGATTGAATGCCCTGCTGCTTTGGCAGGCGGGAACCGGTCAAGCTGTGACCGGATTGGCTATTGTATATACGATTCGTCGTACGTTTCAAAATAGGAGCGATCTGACGAACCTGGTCGGTGTTGTCCGGCACCATAAGCATGTCGATGGGGCTCCTGTCTTCTTCTGAGCTAATCAAATTCTCGAACACCGCGGTTGAATTACCTTCCCGGCACCGGAAGACCTTCTCTTTCGTGCTGTTCACGGGGTGTTGTGCGTGAAATTTCTGCTGAGGAGGGCGAGAGATTCTTCCTGCGAGGCCAATTTCCGGGCAGTCCAGACTTTCGGCATTTTCGGTCGAAAATCGGCGGGTCGGCAAGAGCAGCCGCTCGTAGTACCACCAGGATGCACGAAACGGAGTCCAGATGATTGTAGGGTTGGCTGCCAGGGTGCTTCCGGCACTGCACGGGCCATTGGAGAGCGCTCACGGCGATCGGCCGGACTCTGCCCGTCGCGGTAGGCCAAAATGAGGCTATTGTGCCAACATCAGCCCAACTCCCCCCGGAAGTGACGGACGCGTGTCATCCATCTCGCCATACTCTGTCGGTGCATCCTGCGGTGCCCAGGTTTCCTCCAGGGCAGGCAGCCTGGACTCGTCGGCAGGAAGGTCTGTACCACCAAGTTCCAATTGGTGACACATCACGGCGGCCAGGTGGGCGGCAAACCCCCGCCAAGGATATCTAGTGCACCACCACCGTTTAATTGATGTTTTGATCAACGGTGCAGCCAATCTGGAAATGGCCTGGCCGGAATAAAGTGAAGGCACCCATCGCCAATCAGCCTCGAGTCAATTGTCGAGCCTGACTGGATCGAAATTTTCTAGTATCGACTTCAGCGACGGTTCACTGACAAGCTTGGTCGCCTTCTTCGGCGTAAGCCAGACCCGGTTGCGCTCGCCGGTCTCGGGATAGATGTCGGCAATTCCCGTGCACCGGACCGGGAACACGGCAACGATGCATGGCAGGGTCTTGTGCGGCTTGCGGAGAGACTTGGCATAGCAGTAGTGACCGATGCACTCGTCATGACATGTCCCAAGCACGCCGGCTTCCTCGTATGCTTCCTTCATGGCCGCTTCGGCCGGGGTCAGCCCGTTGACCGGCCAGCCCTTGGGAAGCTTCCAGCGACCGCTTTTCCTGCCGGTTATCAGCAGGACTTCGAACTTGTTCTTCCTGCGCCTTCGGTAACACAGCGCCGCGAATTGCGTCCGCACATCCGTCTTGGAGTGCCGTCTGCCCAGACGCAATGCATTGCCGTTCTTCTTCATGCCCGACTTGCCTGACATTGCCTTCCAGTCTTGTGTTTCGACCGATTTGGCAGAATTGTAGACTGGCTCCAGCCGGGAGTTCAATATCGGACGGGGCAGAAAATTCATGATCTGGGGCTGGCCTGGACGGTCTGTCCAGATCATGTGGTAGCGAAAGGGAATTCAGTAAGCTACGCGGTACTTTCCACAAGCCTGCTTGCGGCACGGGCTTGAGCGGCGCCGGGCTGAATTCCGCGCTAGTATCTCTGCCGAGCCTCTCTTGTGACCAGAATCAAGGAATAAAGCAGTTCAATGTAGGCGCGGGATTTCCTGTGGAAACCTCCGCGGTTGCTGTGCCGCTTGCAAAACCATTGACCTGATCAGCCGATGAACAGGCCAGGGTTCTTGGTGTGATCAGGATGCGCCGCCGG
Source organism: Paracoccaceae bacterium (assembly GCA_965214695.1). Taxonomy (GTDB): domain Bacteria; phylum Pseudomonadota; class Alphaproteobacteria; order Rhodobacterales; family Rhodobacteraceae; genus JAPOXR01. The sequence continues at coordinate 114,993 of OZ243967.1, forward strand.
GAATGCCGAAATTGACGCATATCCGGCAGCCACGCAGGATTCAGAGGGACAAGACTCGGGCGCAGCGGGCTCCAGGCCGCTCCTTGCCGCCGGCTGGTCCGTCCGGGCGGCCGCCCTGGGCGGCAGAAGGGATGTCGCCTTCCGCGGCGGTCAGGGAGGGCTTGCGAGGTGCATCAATTGGTCGCATGTCAGCGCCAGGGCCCCGAACATCAGGTGGCTGAACACCTTGACTTGTCCCCGCACCCGCACATGGCGGGTGCCGAACTCGTCCTCGAGGCGGGCCAATTCCCTCGTGCCGTGTTGCTGGCTGGCCACGAAGACCCCGGAGACAAATTCGGGCGGATCGTTGCCGAACCATGCGTCTGGCGTGGTCTTGAAAAGAGGCTACCTGTAGGGCGTAGTGACCATCATGACCTCTATTTCAATGTCAGATCTTGAGGCGAACCTGCCGCACTATATTCGCGAGGTGCGCCATGGCAGCGAATTCGAGGTGCTCGACCGGGGTACGCCGGTTGCCCGCATCACCTCTCCGGTGACCAGCGGCGGCGAGGCTTGGGATGCGTTGATCAAGGACAGGGTTCTCACCCAGGGAAATTGACGGGCCCAGGAGATTCTCGACAAGCCTCTGATCAGGCTGCACGCTGGTCTTTCGTCGGCCGTCATCGAAGATCGCGACGACAGCGTGTGAGATACCGGGGCTCCTCTGCGCTCGTCCCCTTGCTTGTGGAAGAGCCCGGCAGCGCTAGGCTACGCATGCTGTTGCAGGAGGACGGCGGCATCGTCACATGGTCCTGGGTCCGCACAGAGGTCGTATCGGCGATTGAGCGTCGCTGTCGAGAAAGCAGACATTCCCGAGCCCTGTGACGCAGCACTCCAGCCGGGTTCCGATCCTTCGTTCGTTTCTGGAATGAAGCGTCTGACATGCCGGAATTCCAGTCCATGACCCACGAATTGCTGGCTCATCATCCACCAATGGTAGCGGGTGCAGGTCACTTGGCCGCCGCCTTGATCGTCCGGGACCGGCTGAATGAACAACTTGACTTTGTTTGCCTCGACGGGTGGCTGTCCGAGGCGGCGAATTTGGAGGGATTTCGCATCGTCCCGGACTATCCAGCTTGATGACAATGTCGCTCCTCGTCCTTTCGTAGCCAATATTGGCCAATATCCCGGGAGCCTGCCGAAGTGCCGGCATTGAAAGTGATGTCCATGCCGTCGTGACATTCAGGTAAGAGTCCGCACGGGAGCGGACGGGCTGCCAGGGCGGCGCACCCGAAGGGCCGATCCGGGCCCTGTGGGCCCGCCTCCCGGGCCAGGCACCTGTCGGGCAGTGCCCGGATCCATCCATGGGTGTCGTGCGCTCTGGTCACCGAAGGTACTGGAAGACTTCCCGCCATGTCGCCGGGCCAGTGGTGGAAGATGACGGTGCCTCGACGAGGGCCGGATCAGGACTCCGTCAGGGCCGAACGCATGGCGCCGACCGCATCATCGGGGTTGAAGACCACGATACTTCCTGCCGCGGCGAGCAATTCGGCCTTACGGGCCACCGACCCGGTGCCGATGACCGACAGGGCGCCAGCATGGCCCATGCGGCGCTCCGGCGGTGCATGCCTTCCGACGAGAAGGGAGACGACCGGTTTGCCGTAGCCGCCAGCGAGATACGCCGCTGCCTGTTCCTCCTCGTTGCCGCCGAGTTCGCCGACGAGAATGACTCCCCGGGTATGGGCATCACCCCGGAACTGCTCCAGGCAGTCGCAGAATCCAAGCCCGTGAATCGGGTCGCCGCCGATGCCGATGGTGGTCGACTGCCCGAGGCCGGCGGCCGTGGTCTGGGCAACGATCTCGCTGGTCAGCGAGGCCGAGCGGCTGACGATCCCGATACAGCCGGGAGCAGCATCGGCGGTCGACATCACGCCGATCTTGCAGCCGTCGGGCTCCAGGATTCCCTGCGAATTCGGTCCGATCAGGCAGGTCGCCGATCCGGCCAGGGCGGCTTTGACATTGACCATGTCATGCACCGGGACCCGTTCTGTGATGCAGACCACGACGCCGATCTCTGCCTCGATTGCGTCGATGATGGCATCGGCGGCACCATGGGCTGGCACCACGATCATGCTGGCATTGGCGCCGGTCTGGCGCCGTGCCTCGGCCACCGAATCAAAAATCGGCAAACCCAGATGCTGGCGGCCACCCTTGCCCGGGCGGACACCGGCGACATAGGTCGACCCGTAGCGAATGGCGGCATCGGTGTAGAAGGTTCCGGACCTGCCGGTCATTCCCTGGACCAGGACACGGGTGTTTCCGTCAACAAGAATGGCCATGGCTCTATCTTCCGCCGGCAACCGACACTGCCTGCCGGACAGCCTCGGTCATGGAGTCGAAACGGGTGAATGGCAGGCGTCGGTTGGTCATGATCGACAGTGCCCATGGCGCGTTCTGTCCGGCCGCCCGGTAGATGATCGGCTTGTCGCTGCCGGTTCGCGAATAGGCAAAATTCATCGCCTCGGCGATGGTGTCGCAGACGGTCATGCCGCCGCCATGAACATTGACCAGCATCACCTTCACCCGGGAATTCTCGAGCAGCATCTGGATGACCCTTGCGATCTGGAAGCTGCCGGCAGTTGTGCGGATATCCATGAAATTGGCCGGGTTGCCACCGGATTCGATGACCAAATCCAGCGTGGCCAGCCCGAGGCCGGCCCCGTTGACCACCAGGCCGATATCGCCATCGAGCTCCACGTAATTGACATTGTTTTCCTGTGCCAGCCTTTCGCTGTCCTCGATCGATGTCTCCGTGACCAGCGCCTCCAGTTCGACATGCCGCGCCAGCGCATTGCCATCGATGACGATCTTCGCATCAATGGCAACCGCCTCGCCCCGGGGCGTGATCGCCAGCGGGTTGATCTCGACCAGCAACGCATCATTGTCGAAGAAGGTCCGAATGGCGCCGAGCACCTGCCGGCTCGCCGATTTGCCGGCATCGCCGGTCAGCCCGAGCGTCGCCATGAAGCCGTCGATTGCCTCCGGGTCCTCCCGGCCGAGTTCACGCAGGGTGATCGATTTGACCACGCCCGGATTTTCGGTGGCGATCCGCTCGAAGTCGTTGCCGCCACTGGCCGAGCCGAGCAGGACCGGCTCGGCAGCGTTCTGGTCGACCAGCACCGCAATGTAGTACATCGCCGCGACATCGACGCGCTCCTCGACCGAAACCTGCTTGACGATCTCGCCGCGAATGCCGGTCTGGGCCGTGGACAGGCGGGAGCCGAGCATGGACGCGGCATGGCGCCGGGCGTCGGACGGGCTGTTGGCGAACTTGATCCCGCCAGCAAGCCCCCGCCCGCCAGCGCCGATCTGGGCCTTGACCACAAGTTCGGCCGCTGCCAGCGATCTTGCCAACTCCCCGGCCTCGTCGGCCGTGGCCGCAACCCGGCCGTCGGGGATGCTGACGCCATTCTTGCCAAGCAGGGATTTGGCCTGGTGCTCCAAAAGGAACATGCGATGTCCTCCTTGCGCCCCGGCGCTTGGCCACGGCCAGCCGGAATTCCGACAACACAGGTATGACCCATGCCGGGGCCGTAATCAACTGACCTGCGGGCCGTCTTGGCAATTCCGGCGTGGAAAAGGGTTGAGAGTAATGTACAACAAGCTGATTTCACGGGATTTGTCGCAGGAAGCCGCCCGGCATCATCATGGGGGAGGTCGCTTGCCGCGCCACCCGCCGGGACCGGTTTGCACCATGGTTGCCGGTCTCTGGAATATTGTATACCAGTAGCAGGGATTGATGATTCGCCATGAACGGGAATGCTGGCTGGTCGAATGGACAACGTGATCGAGTTGAAACCGGTTGCCGATCGGGCAACTCTCAAGGACCACACCCATCGCGCCTTGCGCGAGGCGATTCTCGACATGGATCTCTATGCCGGAAATGCCGAACTGAAGCTGGATGAACGGCATCTCGCCATCCGGCTTGGCGTATCGCGGACGCCGCTTCGCGAGGCGCTGATGAAGCTGGAGCAGGAAGGTCTGGTCGAGGTCAGGTCGAGACGGGGCGTGTACCTGAAGCGCCAGAGCCGCGAGGAGGTGGTCGAGATGATCACGGTGTGGGCGGCACTCGAGAGCATGGCAGCCAGGCTGGCCTGCGAATGTGCGAGTGACGAGGAAATCGACGAGTTGCGCAAGATTGGCACCAGGTACAATCCCGATACCGCCAGAGCCGAGATCAGCGAGTATTCCGAGACCAACATCACCTTTCACCGCACGATCATGTCATTGTCGAAATGCAGCAGATTGCAACGTACCGCCGAGGATCTGTTCGACCGCCTCAAACCGGTGCGCCGGAGCGCAATGCGGGACAGCACCCGAACCGACCGGTCGGTTGTCGACCACTCGAAGATCATCGCCGCAATCTCGTCCAGGGATGCCGATCTTGCCGGTGACCTCGTTCGTGACCACACGCTGCGCCTGGGCGAATATATCCGCCGCAGCTGGAAGTTTTTCGACGTGAAATTGAACAATCAGGGGATCTGACATGCAGACCGGATCGGCAACGGCCCACGACACGCTGGCCAGGAAGAGTGCGGACGACAACATTGTCTCCGGGGGGCATCTTGTCGCCCGGGCGCTCCGGAACGAGGGTGTCGATACCGTCTTCACCCTGTGTGGCGGACATATCATCGACATCTATGACGGGTGCATCGACGAGGGTATCCGCATCGTCGATGTTCGCCACGAGCAGACCGCGGCGCATGCTGCCGACGGCTACGCCCGGCAGACCGGACGCCTCGGTTGCGTGGTAACCACGGCCGGTCCCGGTTGCACCAATGCCGTCACCGGGGTGGCGACCGCTTTCAGGTCGGAAAGCCCGATTCTCCATATCGGCGGCCAGTCATCGCTGACCCAGCATCGCATGGGGTCGCTGCAGGACCTGCCACATGTCGACATGATGTCGCCGATCACGAAATTTGCCTCCGGTGTTTTTTCGACCGAACGCATCGCCGACATGATTTCAATGGCGGCAAGGGAGAGCTTTTCCGGTGCCTACGGTCCAAGCTACCTGGAGATACCGCGGGACATTCTTGATGCCGAGATCCCGTTGGAGCGGGCGCGAATTCCCGTACCGGGCAGCTACCGGGCATCGCCGCGGGCGATCGGCGATCCGGATGACATTGAGCGGCTGGCCGACATCCTGGTGGGCGCCGAGCGTCCGGCGGTACTGTTCGGCCAGCAGGTCTGGGCGTCGCGGTCGCACCAGGAGGCGATCGAATTCGCACGGGCGCTCGACATTCCGGCCTACATGAATGGTGCGGCCAGGGGGATGATGCGCGCCGACGACCCGCATTGTTTTGACCGCACCCGTTCGGATGCCTTCAAGGGTGCCGATGTCATCCTGATCGTCGGCACGCCCTTCGATTTCAGGATGGGCTATGGCAAGCGAATCACCGCACCGACGCTGATCCAGATCGATCTTGACTACCGGACCGTCGGCAAGAATCGCGACATCACCCTGGGGCTGAGCGGACATCCGGGCGCGATCCTGTCGGCGGTTGCCGCGGCAGCGAGCGGGCGCATCGACTCCGGGGCCCGGCAGCAGCGATTGCAGTGGATGCAGCAGTTGCGGCAGATCGAGGCGACCAAGCTGCAGAAGGTGATGCCGCTCTTCCGCTCCGAGCAGTCACCGATCCACCCCTATCGCCTCGCATGGGAAATCAACGAGTTTCTCGAAGAGGACACCATCTATATCGGCGATGGCGGCGACGTGGTGACGATCTCGGCCCAGGCGGTCCGCCCGCGCAATCCCGGCCAGTGGATGGATCCCGGGGCGCTGGGATCGCTGGGAGTCGGCACCGGATTCTCCATGGCGGCCAAGCTGGCCCATCCCTCGAAGGAGGTGGTCTGCCTCTATGGTGACGGATCATTCGGTATGACAGCTTTCGACATGGAAACCGCACAGCGATTCGGTGCGCCCTACATCGCGGTGGTTGGAAACAACTCGGCGATGAACCAGATCAGGTTTGGCCAGATCACCAAATACGGACAGAACCGCGGCGATATCGGCAACAAGCTGGGCGACGTGGAGTTCGGCAAGTTCGGTGATATGCTCGGCGGTTATGGCGAGGAGGTTCGCGACTGCTCGGAAATCCAGCCAGCGCTGCGCCGGGCCAGGGAGGCGGTCGCCAAGACCGGAAAATGTTCCGTGATCAATGTTTGGATCGACCCGAACGAATATGCGCCCGGAACCAAGGCGCAGACCATGTACAAATAGGGTGCCCGGAAGCTGGAGAAACTTACATGACACCGCTTGAAGATGTTCGAATCCTGGACTTTACCCATGTTCAGTCCGGGCCGACCTGCACCCAGTTGCTGGCATGGCTTGGTGCCGACGTGATCAAGGTCGAGCGCCCCGGAACCGGCGATGCCACCCGCAAGCAGCTGGTCGATGTGCCGGGGGCGGACAGCCTCTACTTTACCATGCTGAACCACAACAAGCGGTCATTCACCCTCAACACCAAGGACGAGACCGGCAAGGAGGTATTGGCCAGAATGGTTGCCTGCTGCGATGTGCTGGTGGAAAATTTTGCCCCGGGCGCGCTTGACCGGATGGGATTCGGCTGGAGCCGGATCCAGGAGCTGAACCCGCGCATGATCATGGCGTCGGTCAAGGGGTTCGGGCCGGGCAAGTTCGAGGATTGCAAGGTCTACGAGAATGTCGCCCAATGCGCCGGTGGTGCCGCGTCGACCACAGGGTTTCCCGATGGCGTGCCGCTGGTCACCGGTGCACAGATCGGCGATTCCGGAACCGGGCTCCACCTGGCGCTGGGCATCGTGGCGGCATTGCTGCAGCGGGAGAAGACAGGCAAGGGGCAGCGGGTGCTGGCGCCGATGCAGGACGGGGTTCTCAACCTGTGCCGGGTGAAATTGCGCGACCAGCAGCGGCTGGCGGCCGGGCCGCTGCTGGAGTATTCGCAGTTCGGCAAGGGCATGCCGTTCGGCGAGGCAACCCCGCGGGCCGGCAATGATTCCGGCGGCGGCCAGCCAGGAAGGGTGCTCAAGTGCAAGGGCTGGGAGACGGACCCGAATGCCTATACCTATTTCATCACCCAGGCCGCGGTGTGGGAGAATATCTGCGACGTCATCGGCAAGCCCGAATGGAAGACGGATCCCGACTATGCATCGCCGCCGGCCAGGCTGCCGAAGTTGGACGAGATCTTCGACGCCATCGAGGGTTGGACGAAGACCAGGACCAAGTTCGAGGTCATGGAGGTCTGCAACCCGCTCAACATCCCGGTCGGGCCGATCCTGTCGATGAAGGAAATTGCCGAGGATCAGGGGCTCAGGGAGACCGGTACCATCGTCGAGGTCGATCATCCCGGGAGGGGTCGCTACGTGTCGGTCGGCTGCCCGATCAAGTTTTCGGATCACCAGGTCGAGGTCAGGCGCTCGCCATTGCTTGGCGAACACACGATGGAGGTGTTGACGGAATTGCTCGGATATGAAGGAAGCGAGCTTGAGCGGGTGGTGAATTCCGGTGCGGTCGGCTCGGTGGATGCGTGATGGTGCGACCGGAAAAGGGGGTAGGTTGATGCGTCTGATGGTCATGGGACAGCAGGCCTTTGGCAAGGCGGCGCTTGAGAAACTGCTTGAGGCTGGCAGGGACGAGGTCGTCGCCGTCTATTGTGCGCCGGACCGAGAGGGCCGCCCCGTCGATCCGCTGAAGGAGGCCGCCCTGGAGGCTGGCATCCCGGTCAGGCAGCCAACCGGATTCAAGGATCGGGCAACGCTGGACGAGATGCAGGAATTCGATTGCGACCTGATGATCATGGCCTATGTGACGATCTTCGTTCCTGAAGCGGCCAGGAATGTTCCTCGCCTGGGCTCAATCTGCTTTCATCCCTCGTTGCTCCCGAAGCACCGGGGCCCAAGCTCGATCAACTGGCCGATCATCCAGGGAGCGACCGGGACCGGGTTTACGTGGTTTCATCCGACAGACGGTCTGGACGAGGGCGACATCCTGCTGCAGCATCACTGCACGATCGGCCCGGATGACACGCTGGGCGACATCTATTTTCGCAAGATCTTTCCCGCGGCCATCGACTCGGTGCTCGAGGTCTGCGAGTTGTTCAAATCCGGTAATCCGCCGCGCATTGCACAGGATGAGGCGCAGGCGAGCTACGAGAGCTGGTGCCGGGCAGCCGATGCCCGGATCGAGTGGTCGCGGGATGTCAGTGATGTCTACAACCTGATTCGCGGAACCAACCCCCAGCCAGGCGCCTGGACCGAGTTCGGCGGGCAGAGGCTGCAGATCTTTGACGCCCGCAGGTTGGCGGGCGAGGGCAATCCCGGAACGGTTGTCGGGCTGACCGATGACAGCGTTGTGGTGCAGGCAGGGTCCGGCCGGATTGATGTCCGGCGGGTCAGGCCGGCGGGAAAAGGCAAGATCGCGGCGGTAGAGTGGGCGCGTGAAGCCGGAATCGGGCCGGGAGATCAACTCGGCGTTTAGTAGACGGGGACATGTTGCAGAAATGGTAACGGATATCGAAATCGCACGTGATGCCAGCAAGAAGCCGATCCAGGAAATTGGGGCCAGGCTGGGGATCGCCTCCGAACATTTGGTGCCATTCGGCCACGACAAGGCCAAGGTGTCATCTGGCTTCATCGAGTCGGTGCAGGGGAATGAAGACGGGAATTTGATCCTGGTCACGGCGATCAACCCGACGCCAGCCGGCGAGGGCAAGACCACGACAACGGTGGGTCTTGGCGATGCCCTGAATCGAATCGGCAAGAACGCGGCGATCTGCATCCGGGAAGCGTCACTGGGTCCCTGTTTCGGCATGAAGGGCGGCGCCGCCGGCGGCGGCCATGCCCAGGTCGTGCCCATGGAGGACATGAACCTCCATTTTACCGGCGATTTCCATGCCATAACTTCGGCCCATAACCTGTTGTCGGCGATGATCGACAACCACATCTACTGGGGCAACAAGCAGGAAATCGACCTGCGCCGTGTTGCCTGGCGACGGGTCATGGACATGAATGACCGGGCGCTGCGGCAGATCACCTGCAGCCTCGGCGGGGTTGCCAACGGCTTTCCGAGAGAGGCTGGCTTCGACATCACGGTGGCGTCGGAGGTCATGGCCATATTGTGCCTGTCATCCGATCTGGACGACCTCCAGCGGCGCCTCGGCGATATTATCGTGGCCTACCGCCGGGACCGTTCACCAGTCCTGTGCCGCGACATCAACGCCGACGGTGCGATGACGGTTCTGCTGCAGCAGGCCATTCAGCCGAACCTCGTGCAGACGCTCGAGAACAACCCGGCATTTGTCCATGGCGGACCGTTTGCCAATATCGCCCATGGCTGCAATTCGGTCATTGCAACCAGGACCGCACTCAAGCTTGCCGATTACGTGGTGACGGAAGCCGGGTTCGGCGCCGATCTCGGGGCCGAGAAATTCCTGGACATCAAGTGCCGGCAGGCCGGTTTGTCGCCGCGGGCGGTAGTCCTCGTGGCCACGATCAGGGCGCTGAAGATGAATGGCGGCGTTGCCCGGACCGATCTTGGCGAGGAGAATGTCGGGGCAGTGGAGCGAGGTTGCGCCAATCTGGGCCGCCATATCGAGAATATCCGCAAGTTCGGCCTGCCGCCGGTGGTTGCGATCAATCACTTCGTGTCCGATACCGATGCCGAGGTTGAGGCGGTCCGCGCCTATGCCGGCGAGCAGGGGGCCGAGGCCGTCCTGTGTCGGCATTGGGCATTGGGGTCGGCGGGTACCGAGGATTTGGCCCGCAAGGTGGTCGAAGTTGTCGACGCCAAGAAGGCGGATTACCGGCCGATCTACCCGTCGGAGATGGGGCTGTTTGAAAAGATCGAGACGGTGGCAAGGGAGATATACCGGGCCAGGGAAGTGGCCGCCGACGGAAAGATCCGCGACCAGCTGCGACTCTGGGAAGAGGCGGGACATGGCAATCTGCCGGTGTGCATGGCCAAGACGCAATACAGCTTCTCGACCGATCCGGGCAGGCTTGGGGCGCCGGTGGATCATGTCGTGCCGATTCGGGAGGTGCGGATATCGGCCGGTGCCGGCTTCATCGTGGCCATCTGTGGTGAAATCATGACCATGCCCGGTCTTCCGAGGATGCCGGCTGCCGAGTCGATCAGGCTCAATGCGGCTGGCGAGGTTGAGGGGCTATTCTGAGCTTCGCCGGGGCCGGGAAAAGGGAGAGATTTTGAGGTGCGGGTCCAGTACTGACGGGAAACCGCCAGACCTGCAAAAGAACAAGAAGCCGCACGGTAGCGGACTGCAAAGGGGCGCCGACTTTACGGTGCCCGACAATCAAGAGGAGAAAGACAATGGACAGACTGAGAAAATTGGCCCTAGGCACCGCGGTGATTGGCGCCGCGTTGGTGACCGGGGGTGCCCAGGCATTCGAGCCAACCAAGCCGATCGACTTCATCATCATGGCCGGAAAGGGCGGCGGTGCCGACAAGATGGCACGACTCATGCAGTCGATCGTGGAGTCCAACGACCTTGCCGGTCGTCCGCTGGTTCCAACCAACAAGAGTGGCGGTTCCGGTGCCGAGGCGCTGGTAGCCATGAAGAGTGCAGCCGATCCGGATCACGCCATCATGGTGACATTGAACTCGTTCTTCACCACGCCGCTCCGGCAGCCCGGCCTGGAGGTCGACATCATGACTTTTGCGCCGGTCGGACGAATGGCGGAGGACACCTTCGTGCTGTGGGTCCACAAGGATGAGGGAATCTCGACATTCGAGGAATTCCTGGCCGAGGCCAAGGCCCGCGGTTCCGGATGGGTCATGGGCGGAACCGGCAGCGCCCAGGAAGACGAGATCATAACCAACTATCTCAATGACAGCTTTGGTCTCGACATCAAGTACATCCCCTACAAGGGCGGCGGCGCCGTGGCCAAGGATTTGGCCGGCAAGCAGATCCACTCGTCGGTCAACAACCCGTCGGAGGCGCTTGGCTTCTACGAGTCGGGTGACGTGGTTCCGCTGGTTGCGTTTACCGATGAGCGGCTGCCGATGTTTCCAGATGTTCCGACGCTCCGCGAGGCCGGCAGCGATTTTGCATATTACATGCAGCGCTCGGTCGTGGGGGCGCCCGGGATGTCGGACGACGCCTTGGCCTATTACACCGGGCTGTTCCAGCAGGTGTATGATTCGTCCGAATGGACCAAGTACAAGGCCGACAAGTCGCTTCTTGGCGAGTTCATGAGTGGTGACGACCTGGCTGCCTACTGGGATGTCCAGCGTTCCCGTCACGAGACAATCCTGAAAGCGTCTGGTGACATCAAATAGATCGCCGATCTAGGCTGATCCCGGAGGAGAGGGCACCACCTTGCGACTCGCCGAGCTTGTGGCCGCGATTCTCATTGCCCTCTTCTCCATCTATCTCATGTGGAAGAGCGGCGAGGGGCCGTCCTGGGACCCAGAGGCGGTCAGGTTCGCCAATATCGGAATCAATGTTGACAATTCCGGACCTGGTAGCGGGTTCTGGCCATTCTGGCTTTCCCTTGCCATGCTGGTCGCCTCGCTGGCGGTGATGGTGAACTGGTATTTGCGGAAGACCCCGGAATCCCGGTCGAATGCGCCGTTCCTCGACAGTTATGGCAAGGAAATGTTCGTCAAGATCGGTGGCGGGCTGCTGGTGTTCCTGTTCCTGATCAAGTTTGTCGGATTTTACGGCGCAATACCGGTTTTCCTGTTCTACTACATCCATTTCATCGGCAAGCACCGATTGGTGACGGCAGCGTTGATCTCGCTGGCGGTGCCGGTATTCTGCTTCTTCTTTTTTGATGTGGCGATGCGGATCGTGTTGCCGAAGGGGTATCTCGATCCGCTGTTCATCCCGCTCTACGACATTTTCCTGTAGATGCCATGACTGCCGTGATCCAGACATACGCAACCCGTTGCCAGGTTTCGGACCTGGCGGCAGGATCCTGAGGGCGGGGCTTTGGACGTTCTCGCGCTGCTTCTCGACGGGATCTGGGCCGCCTTGCAGCCGCTGAATCTCGGGCTGGCGCTGATGGGTGTCGTCATCGGCCTGTTTGTCGGGGCCATGCCGGGGCTGGGCTCGGTCAATGGCGTGGCCATCCTGCTGCCATTCACATTCGTCATCCAGCAGATGACCGGCAACGCCACCTCGCCGATGATTTTCCTGGCCGCCATTTATTACGGGGCGATGTACGGCGGCGCCATCTCGTCGATAACCCTCGGCATACCGGGCGCCTCCACGGCCGTCGCCACCACCTTCGATGGCCGGCCGATGGCGCTTCAAGGGCGGGCCGACCGGGCCCTGGTCATCGCGGCGGTTGCCTCCTTTGTCGGCGGCACGGTCGCCAATGTCATCTTTACCGGCGCCGCGCCGCTGTTGGCATCGGTGGCCCTGCGCTTCGGCAACCCGGAAGTGTTCGCCCTGATGTTGCTGGCATTCGCCACCTTTGTCGGCCTTTCCGGCGACGACATCCCGAAGACCATCATCTCGATCTGCTTCGGGCTGATCATGTCATCGGTCGGATTCGACATCATATCCGGGGCGCCGAGATTGCTGCTGTTCGACTCGACCGAATGGTTCAGCCGGGGAATCCAGTTCCTGGTGCTGGCGATCGGGGTGTACGGGATCGGCGAAATGCTGTGGACCGTAAACTCGACCCGCGGCAAGACCGAAATGACCGAGGCCAGGATCACCCTCGGCCGAATCCGTGAGGCGCTGATGGGGTTTGCCGAGGCCTGGAAGGGAACCGCCATCGGCTCGCTGCTCGGCTTCTTCGTCGGCATCCTGCCGGCTGCCGGAGCCACACCGGGCTCGCTCATGGCCTATGGCATGACCAAGATGGTGGCCCGAAACAAGGAGGAGTTCGGCAAGGGGGCCCCCGACGGCATTGCCGCACCGGAGGCTGCCAACAATTCGGCCTCGACCGGCGCCATGCTGCCGATGATGACCCTCGGAATCCCCGGCTCGCCGACGACGGCGGTACTGCTGGCCGGGATGGTCATCTGGGGCCTGCAGCCGGGACCTAGGCTGTTCACCGACCAACCGGATTTCGTCTGGCCTTTGATCGGCTCCTTCTACATCTCGAACGTGATCGCCGTCGTGGTCAACCTGGCATTCATCCCGCTGTTCCTTCGGGTATTGCGCATGCCGTTCTCCATCCTGGCGCCGCTGATCTTCGTCCTGTCGGTTGTCGGAGTCTATGCCGCCTACCAGAATGTCTACGATGTCTGGCTGATGCTGTATTTCGGCATCGGCGCTTTCCTGCTGCGGCTGCTGAACTACCCGCTGGCGCCAGCGGTGCTGGCCATCGTGCTTGGGCCAATCGCCGAGCCGACGCTGCGCCAGTCGCTGCTGCTCTCCGATGGCAGTTGGATGATCTTCCTGAACCGACCCATTGCCGGACCGATTACCGTCATCGCGCTGATTCTGCTGTTCCTGCCGCTATTCGGCCTGGCCAGGCGCAAGCTCCGGGAGAGGCGAGGCGGCTGACCGGCCCGGCCAGGGGGCAGGATTGAAACGGGCAGTAAGGCCAGCCTTGTCCGATCGTGGCAGGGGAGATGTCAATTCCGCAGGCAAGGGGCCGGCATCCCTGCCCGGGCCACCCGCCATCACGGGCCGGCAGTGTCTACCGGCCGGGTGGGCGCAATTGCGGGTGTCGCGGCAGTTTGCGGTCGCGCCGCGACGTGAATGGCTGACAGGCAAGATTGTTGTGGGCTTCGCAATATGGCTTTCCGGGAGTGCTCGGCAGGCCGCAGAACCAGAATTCGTCCGATGCAGGATCACCGATCGGCCATTTGCAGGTCCTTGAGGTCAATTCCATCAATGACAGTTTCAGGGAGTTCTGTTCGACATTTCTTGCCGTCAACCGGTTGACTTCCATCCGGTCGCGATCATCCTCCTGCTCATCTTCCGCATCGACGCCGTCGTCATCCTCGCCGTCCTCGTCCTTCTCGGTCCAACCGGCCTCGGCGGCGGAGTCCTCCGCCTGTTTCGGCGCCGGTTCGACCTTTTCGGGCTCCTTCTTCTTGCGGGTCACACCCATGCGGTGCAGCTTGCCGATCACGGCATTCCTGGTGACACCAAGCTCGGCACCAATCTCGCTGGCGGTCTTGCCTTCCTGGTGCAGGGCAAGCAGGCGTTCGGTTCGTTCGGTATCCCAGGTCACGGGCGGGCTCCTCGTCAAGGGTCGGGCAGGGCCAGCCTGCCGGCATCATTGGCCGAAAGTCGTACAGCAGTGAAATAGGTTCTTCACAGCCCGGTTCAACCCCGGCAAGGCAATCGGCCCCGTGGCCGGATGCCCGGGCGGCGGCTCACCGCAGCCCTGCCAAGGCAGAAAGACGCGGCCGCCCTGCCAACAACGGAATTCCAACCCGGAGGAATTGGCAGGATCGAAGTCGTCCATATCTGCAGGGCGCCAGCGGGCGCATGTCGATATCGGAATGCCGACCTTGTCAGGAGGGCAGCAGCAGTCACATCATGACCAGGCGATTCGGTCGGGACCAAACCGGGCGCAAGCTCTGCATGCAGATAGTCGGGCCTACGGGCCCATCGCGGATACCACCTCCCGACCCGGACCGATATTCCGCCGGTCCACAAAACCGGCATCGCCGGTCTCGGGATCAAGGTCATCGCTTCGGGCGACCGAACCGAGCACCGCGGACAGATTTCGGCAATCTCGGCATGCAATAGGATTGGCAACATTGCGACCTGGATGGCGCGTGAAAGTCGCATCAGGCATCAATCGGCAGGATCGGGATTCTTGGATGGTCTTGCGGTCGTTGGGCAGATTTGACTTGATTTGGCAAAAGTTGTTTACACGCCGGTTTATGCCAGCGAGATGATCATGATATCTTCGGTTATGCCCACCTATGCCCGAGCACCGATGGCGTTTGTCAAGGGGTCGGGAAGCTGGTTGACGGACGAGACGGGCCAGGAATTCCTCGATTTTGGTGCCGGGATCGCGGTCAACATCCTAGGTCATGCGCATCCGCAGCTGGTTGACGCCCTGGCGAGGCAGGCTGGCGAGGTCTGGCATACCTCCAATCTCTATCGAATACCTGCACAGGAAAGGCTGGCCGACCTCCTGGTCGAAAAGACCTTTGCCGAGACGGTGTTCTTTACCAATTCGGGAACGGAGGCCACCGAGGCCGCGGTCAAGATGGCGCGGCGCTACTGGCACACCGGGGCAATCCGGAACGGAATGAAATCCTGACCCTCAGGGAGTCGTTCCACGGCCGGACCATCTCGATGATTTCAGCTGCAGGAACCCCGAAGCTGGTCGAGGGGTTTGGCCCGCTGACGCCGGGATTTCGGCAGCTGCCCGCCGGGGATATCGACGTGGTGGCCGCTGCCGTCACCGAGGCCACGGCGGCGATCATGGTTGAGCCGATTCTGGGGGAGGGCGGCATCATTCCGTTGTCGGACGGGTTTCTCCGGGCGCTGAGGGAATTGTGTGACCAGTCAGGGGCGCTGTTGATCCTGGACGAGATCCAGTGCGGGATGGGCCGGACCGGGAGGCTGTTTGCACATGAATGGGCCGGTATATCCCCGGATATCATGGCGATTGCCAAGGGAATTGGTGGCGGATTTCCGCTTGGCGCTTGCCTGGCCACCGGGGCGGCCGCGTCGGGAATGACCCCCGGGAGTCACGGCTCGACCTATGGCGGCAATCCGCTGGCCAGCACGGTCGGAGCAGAGGTGCTGAAAATCGTTGCCGAGGACTCCTTCCTTGCCGGCGTTCGGCAACGCTCGGGCCGGCTGCGGCAGAAGCTGGAATCGGTGGTCGCCTCGCATCCGGACATTTTCTCCGAGGCGCGCGGCTCGGGTCTTATGCTGGGCCTGGCATGCAAGGTGCCGTCGCAGCAGGTGATTTCCGCCGGATACGAGGAGAAGATCCTCACCGTCCCGGCCGCCGGTGACGTGGTGCGAATCCTGCCGCCGCTGAATGTTTCCGATGCCGAGATCGAGGAGGGGTGTGAACGGGTCGACCGGGCGGCCACGCGGTTGAAGGAGGCGGGAGATGCCTGATTTCCTCGAAATCTCCGCGGTTCCGGTCGAAGATCTCCGTGGCCTGATGGCTGACGCCGCGGCCATGAAGAAGGCCAGGCAAGGGCGGCCACGTGGCATGGCCGATGACGACAAGCCACTGGCCGGCATTCTTGCCGCGCTGGTTTTCGAAAAGCCGTCCACCCGGACCAGGGTGTCATTTGATGTCGGTGTGCGGCAACTGGGCGGACAAACCATTGTCCTGTCGGGCTCCGACATGCAGCTTGGCCATGGTGAGTCGATTGGCGACACGGCCCGGGTCTTGTCCCGCTACGTGGATATCGCCATGATTCGCACCTTTGGTGCTGATACCATCGCCGAATTCGCCAATTCGGCGAGTATTCCAGTCATCAACGGGCTGACGAATTCCTCGCATCCCTGCCAGGTCATGGCGGATATCATGACCTTCGAGGAGTTGCGCGGGCCGGTCGCCGGCATGCGCGCCGCATGGCTCGGGCCGGGAAGCAACGTCTGCAACTCCTTCATCGAGGCTGCCGGCCAATTCGGGTTTGACCTGGTGTTCTCGGGCCCCGAGGAACTCTCGCCCGACCCGTCATGTATCCGGCTTGCCCGGCAGCAGGGCAGGGTGATCGAGCATGAACCTGATCCGGTTGCAGCTGTGTCCGGGGCGGATTTGATCGTGACCGATGCGTGGTATTCAATGCATGATTCACCGGGCGACAAGTCCCGCCTTCGGGATTTGCTTCAGCCCTACCAGGTCAATGACCGGATCATCGCCGCCGCCGGCCGGGACGTGCTCTTCATGCATTGTCTGCCGGCGCATCGCGGCGAGGAGGTGACGTCGACGGTGCTGGACGGCCTGCATTCATGCGTGTTCGACGAGGCGGAAAACCGGCTGCACGCGCAGAAGGCAGTGCTGAAATGGTGCCTTGGCGTGTAGCTGCCGGGGCTTGCCGGAACGGGCCCTGCAATGACGGATTGTCAGTAATCCCGGCGTCTCCTGATCACTGGTGGACGGGTCATTGTGGCCGCCTTGCCGGTTCGGGTTCCGCGGCCCTGTCCTGGTGATCCCGGTCCGCCCGTCAGCAGCCGAAGGGGTAGCGTCATCAGCAAGCCGGCGACGAATCCGGTGACATGCGCCACATAGGCGATGCCGGACGACTCGCCGGCAGTTGCAACCCCGTAGATCTGGACCAGGATCCAGAAACCGAGCACGATACCGGCATTGACGGTGATGACCCGGAAATAGATGACCAGGAACAGCAATATATCGATCCGGGCACGCGGGTACAGCAGGAGGTAGCCGCCCATGACACCGGCAATGGCGCCGGATGCGCCGACAGTGGGAATGAACGAATCCGGGTGCATGATAATATGGGCAAAGGCGGAAACCAGGCCGCAGGCGAGATAGAACAGCAGGAACTTCCAGTGCCCGAACCGGCTCTCCAAGTTGTCGCCATAGATGTAGAGCGTCAGCATGTTGCCGAGGAGATGGACGATTCCGCCATGGAGGAACATCGATGAGGCCAGGCCGACCGCCCGCCCCTCGGCGGTGGCGACGGCTGGCACCAGCCCCCATCGAAGAAAGAACTCCCACAGCAGTTCCGGGTCATTGAAGAGTGGCCAGTACCACAGGAACAGCAGGGAATTTGCTGCAATCAGCCCGTAGGTGACATAGGGCCGTTTCGTGGACGGGTTGTGGTCGCGGAACGGGAGCAGCATCACATGACCTGGCTTCGACGCAGGAAATTCCGGGTAATCAACATGATTTCCCGGTGAAGACAACGCAGCAGCAACGCTGGCCGGTTCGGAAGGAACCGGCATCCGACGGCAGAATCTGCCCCGGGGTCAATTCTTGCACGACAAGCCGCCTTTTTTCGAGTTCTGCTCCCGGGAGATCTGGAGTCTGCATCCAAATTGCATGAACCATGCTATGGAGAGCTGGAGCGGATTGTTTGCTGGAGGTGGCGTTGTCTTGTTCCCGACAGGATATGACGGATGCGGAAAGGGAGTTGCTGCGCTCGGCGCTGCCGACAGGATGTCGGGGGCTTGCCTGCAGGAACGACCGTCGGATCATGGACGGGATCTTCTTCATCTTGCCGGCTGGCTCGCCATGGCGTGACCTGCCGGGGGTTACGGCCCGTATACGACCTGCTGCAAGGGCGGGAGCAAGGACAGGAGCGGGGCGAGGGTCATCCCGGATCTTCAACGGTTTGCCGGCCCGGACGGAGATGATGCGGATGGCGGGGGCGGTGCCCCGGCGGTGCGGGTGCACAGGCACGGCGCCGGCTCGCGCCGGGAGGGTAAGCGGCGCGGGATCGGGCGCAGCGGCGGTGGCCTGGCAACGAAGATCCATGCTGCGCTGGACGGTGCGGGGCGATCGCTTGCCGTGCGGCTGTCGCCGGGACTGGCGGGGTTGCCGTGATTCCCTCCAGGGCAAACCGGAAGGTGCCACGGGAGTTGGACCGGGACCTCGATGCCAGGCGCAACCTTGCGGCGCGTGTCTTCGGCAAGATCAAGGAGTTCCGGAGAGTGGCAACAAGATACGGGAAGTGGGCCGGGAACGACCTGTCCACCGTGCTGCCTGCCGGGACACGCGACCTGCTGCGAGCTCTGGCAAGGGGATCAATTGAGTCCACACCTTAGGTCAGTTCGGCGGGTGCGAATCGAGCAATGAACCGGTCAACCCTGAGTATCGTCTGCGTGGTTGGCGCTTCGGTGGCGTTTTCGCTCAACGACGTGTCGGTCAAGTTTGTCAGCGGCTCATACGCATTGCACGAGGTCATGCTGATCCGCTCGACGGTTGCCCTTGTAATCACCCTGTCCATCCTGGTTCCGCTCGAGGGTGGATTGCATGTCCTGAGAACCAGGCGGCCGCTGCTGCACGTGACTCGGGGCCTGTGCATCGTGATCGCCAACCTGGCCTTCCTGTCGGCAATCACCATCATCCCCCTGGCCGAGTTGACGGCCATCTTTTTCATCGCCCCCTTGATGACGACGGCGTTTTCGGTGATCTTCCTGGGTGAAACCGTCGGTATGCGCCGGTGGCTGGCGCTACTTGTCGGCATCATCGGCGTGTTGCTGATCGTTCGTCCGGGCGGGACCGAGTTCCATTGGGCGATGATACTTCCGATCATCGCCGCCACCGCCTATGCGACCCTCAACACGATTACCCGGAAGATGGGGCTGTCGGAAAACGCGTCGGCAATGACGCTCTACATTCAGCTGACCTTCGCCGCGGTCTGCCTGGTGATGGGCGCCGCCTTCGGCGATGGCAGGTATGCCGGGACTGGCAATCCGGCACTCGAATTCATTCTCAGGGAATGGCGACCGGTCATGATCACGGATTTGGCGATCATCGCCGGTTCGGGTGTCTGCAGTGCCGCCGGCGGATACATGATTTCCCAGGCCTACCGGAGCAGCGAGGCCGGATTGGTGGCGCCCTTCGAATATTCGGTTCTGCCCTTGGCGGTGATGTGGGGGTTCATCATCTGGGGCGAGGTGCCATCGCCGGTTTCGGCGCTGGGTATCCTGGTCATACTCGGATCCGGCGTCTTCATTGCCATACGCGAGGCGCAGGCCAGGAAAACGCCCGTCACGCGGCGAATATCAGGAAGGCGCTGACTGCAACCGGCCGGCATCGGCAATGCGGATCGGGGATGTCCGTGTGCTGCAGATTCCCGATCGGGTGCCCCTGCCGACAGGCAGGCTGCGCCCCGTTGATCAACTCACCGACTTGACCGCTTCCTCCTTCGAGGCAAGGATGGGGATGATCCGGTCGAAGCCGCTGATCCTGAAGACCTCTTCGATTTGGGTAGGAAGCGAAGCAAGGGCAAAGCTGCCGCCCTTGGCCTTGACCGCCTTGGTTATCAGCAGGATCGCGCGCAAACCGGCGCTACTGATGTAATCCAGACCTGACAGATCAACGACCACCGAGCAATCACTGTCACCGATTTCCGAATTGAGCGCGGCCTCGAAATCACGGGAATTGACTCCGTCCAGCCTGCCACCAAAATTCACGATCAGTACGTTGCCACTGCGCTCTACATCCAGATCCATCGCGTACACCCCCCGGGTTTTGTAGTGAAATTCCAATATACTCGATGCGCCAACGATTCCAACCATGCTTGGAATTTTCACGCACTCCAGCCCTGTTATATGGATTGCGGCGAGCATGGCAACACGGCAAACCGCTGAATGTGCAGGGCGGCAATCCGGGCAAGACGAGCAATTCGGCCAGGATGACGGGGATGCTGGATTGTAGTACGGCAAATTCGTGCATCCAACGGCGCGGCGATCATCCTTCCGTTTGAGCCTGGCATCGTGGATCTTGCGCAATCAGGTGACGCGGCGGCCAGGAGGTCACGACGAGACCGGCGCGGTGCATGGCGATCAATCGCCTTGTCCAGCAGCCATGCCACATCGTTGAGCGTCCAACGTCCGGCCTTCCAGCCTGGAAGCGCGCGCCAGCAAGCGGTCAGTCAGCGTCCGTGCAGACGGCATTCGCAAGTGTCTTCGATTCGCAGTCGGGATGATGGTGGTCGAAGACAACCCGACGCCCTGGAGTGCCAGGCCGGTGCCGTGGGCCGGTCTGGTTGATCGACTCGGATCTGGGTTGGTGGTCATGTCAGCCGGTGCAACAATTGGCTATCATCCCGCACAGGATGTCGGACCAGTAGCGCCTGCCGCGGTCATTTCCGATCAAATCGTGCCTGATCTCGACGATGATGGTCGGGATCCTGTGGCTGTCGCCATGAACAGGTATCGTGTAGTCGTGATCGCTCTCCACCCGGTAGGGCTGGTTGTCGCCGACCACCAGGCCTGGAATTCCATTGAGATAGGCAAGGCAGCGCCTGGCCAGGCCATTGGCCGAGCCATAGAGAATTCCGCAATGCCAGGGTCGGGGGATGCCTTCGGTGCGCAGCATCGGGACAAAACTGTGCAGTGACAGGATGAAGCCGGGCTCCAGCCTGGCAAGACGTTCCGAGAATGCCCGGTGAAACGGCTGGTGATAGCTGTCGATCCGGACCTGGTATTCGGCGTCGGAGAGCCCGGCATTGGCCGGGATGGGTGTGCCGTCGCTGATCTCAATGACGCATTCGGGTGAACCTACCGGTCGGTTGAGATCGGCCACCAGCCGCGAGTACCGGCCGAGAAGGGCCGGGAATCCGGCCTGCTCGTTCAGGCGACGGACAAGGGCATCAATCCCCAAATCCCATCCGATATGCCGGTGCAACTCTCCCGTCTCGAGCCCCAGGGTGCCGAGTGTGGCGGGAACCTCCACACCGGCATGTTCGGCGCAGAGCAGGATATTCGCCGGGCGCCGGGCATCCAGGTAATGATAAATCGGTTCGGACATGCAATCTCCTCGGGCCAACAGATTCGGCGCGTCGAGTCTTGGATGCCGGGGCATGAAAGGTAAAGACCGAAGACAGCGGGGCTGACGACCTGATCGGCCGGACTCCATTTCCACCCGGGCGGGTCGTGACCGGTACCGGTTTCCGATGATGCGTGACGATCCCATGGGTCAGGCTGCGGCGATCCGTCGAGCCGGCGGGTTTGCAAACGCTTCCCGGCGCGGGTCTTGCCGGAAACTTCCGTCGCCAATTCCCGTTTGACCGGTATATGCATGCGGTATAATTGATTCCGATCCACTCATGCGGCGGGTACAGTAAGGATTCGGGCTTGGACGAATTGCTCAGGGAATATTTCGCCGTACTGGTTTTCATCGGCATTGCGTCGGGGCTCGGGTTGCTGTTGTTGCTGGCGGCCGGCATCATCGCGGTATCGAATCCGGACCCGGAGAAGGTGTCTGCCTATGAGTGCGGATTCAATGCATTCGACGACGCCAGGATGAAATTCGATGTCAGGTTCTACCTGGTTGCGATCCTGTTCATCATTTTCGACCTCGAAGTGGCATTCCTCTTTCCCTGGGCGGCGGCGTTTTCGGAGGTGGGCCTGTTCGGGTTCTGGTCGATGATGGTGTTCCTGGCGGTGCTTACGGTCGGGTTCGTCTATGAATGGAAGAAGGGCGGGCTCGAATGGGAGTAGATGTCGTGGGCAAGGCCGGCCCGGAAGACAATCGGCAACCGGCGCTGGCTGCCGGCAGGGAATTGGAGGACAAGGGCTTCCTGCTGACCTCTGCCGAGGATATCATCAACTGGGCCAGGACCGGCTCGCTGCACTGGATGACCTTCGGCCTGGCATGCTGTGCGGTCGAGATGATGCACACCTCGATGCCGAGATACGATCTGGAGCGATTCGGCACCGCCCCGAGGGCGTCGCCGCGCCAGTCGGATCTGATGATCGTTGCCGGCACGCTGACCAACAAGATGGCGCCGGCCCTGCGCAAGGTCTACGACCAGATGCCGGAGCCCCGTTACGTGATCTCGATGGGATCCTGCGCCAATGGCGGCGGCTATTATCACTACAGCTACTCGGTGGTCCGGGGCTGCGACCGGGTGGTGCCGGTGGATATTTACGTCCCGGGCTGTCCGCCGACGGCCGAGGCGCTGCTGTACGGAATTTTGCAGCTGCAGCGGAAGATCCGGCGCACCGGAACAATCGTTCGGTAAGGGCAGGTGATGGTCGCGAGTGACGGCAACAATCTTGCCGGACATGTGTTGGAGCGCAGCAGCGATGCCGTGCTGACCACCGAGGTCACCGGTGGCGAACTGGTTGCCATGGCAGTGGTATCCGGCCTGTCCGACCTCGTCGAATTCCTGAAGTCCGACCCGAAATGCCGGTTTTCCACCCTGGTGGACATTACCGCCATTGACTGGCCTGGAAGGGAAAAGCGCTTCGAGATCGTCTACCACCTGCTGTCCATGGAACTGAACCAGCGGATTCGCGTGAAGGCGGCGGTGCGGGAGAATGAACTGGTCCCGTCGGTGGTGTCGATCCACCCCTCGGCCAACTGGTTCGAGCGGGAAGTGTTCGACATGTACGGCATCCTGTTTTCCGGTCATCCCGATCTGCGGCGGATCCTGACCGATTACGGGTTTCGCGGCCATCCGCTGCGCAAGGATTTTCCGGTTACCGGTTTCACCGAGGTCAGGTATGACGAGGCGCGCAAGCGGGTGATTCACGAACCGGTCGAACTGGTCCAGGAATACCGGCAGTTCGATTTCATGAGTCCCTGGGAAGGGGCCGAGCACATCCTGGACGAGGAGGGCGAGGCCGGAAAATGAGCATGATGGCGGCAATCCGGGCTGGCGTGATGCCGGGACACGACCATGCGGGTGCGGCCGCATGAGCGAGATCATGGACGGGCCGGCTGAAGACCTGCTCCCCGGCGAGCAGAAGATCCGCAATTTCAACATCAATTTCGGGCCGCAGCATCCGGCGGCGCACGGGGTTCTGCGGCTGGTGCTGGAGCTGGATGGCGAAATCGTGTCACGTTGCGATCCGCATATCGGGCTTCTGCACCGTGGAACCGAGAAACTGATGGAGAGCCGGACCTACCTGCAGAACCTGCCCTATTTCGACCGTCTCGACTACGTCGCCCCGATGAACCAGGAACATGCCTGGTGCCTGGCGATCGAGCGCCTGACCGGCACCGAAATCCCGCGGCGGGCTTCACTGATCCGGGTGCTCTATTCCGAGATTGGTCGTATCCTGAACCATTTGCTGAACGTTACCACCCAGGCCATGGATGTCGGCGCCTTGACCCCGCCGCTCTGGGGCTTCGAGGAGCGCGAGAAACTGATGGTGTTCTACGAGCGGGCAAGCGGCGCCCGGCTGCATTCGGCCTATTTTCGTCCCGGCGGCGTCCACCAGGACCTGCCGGCGGGGCTCGGCGATGACATTGGCGAATGGTGCCGGCAGTTTCCCGCCCGGCTTGACGACATCGAGGATCTGCTGACCGAGAACCGGATCTTCAAGCAGCGCAATGTCGATATCGGAATCGTCAGCCGGCAGGATGCCGAAGACTGGGCATTTTCCGGCGTCATGGTCCGCGGCTCGGGCATTGCCTGGGATTTGCGCCGGACGCAGCCCTACGAGTGTTACGACGAGTTCGATTTCCTGATTCCTGTCGGCAGGAACGGTGATTGCTATGACCGGTATTTGTGCCGGATGGCCGAGATGCGGGAGAGTTGCCGGATCATCGAACAATGCCTGGCCAGGCTTGAGGCCGAGGAGGGCAATGTCATGGCCCGGGGCAAGCTGGCGCCGCCAGGGCGGGCCGAGATGAAGACATCGATGGAAGCGCTGATCCACCATTTCAAGCTCTACACCGAGGGGTTTCATGTTCCGGCAGGCGAGGTCTACGCCGCGGTCGAGGCGCCGAAGGGCGAATTCGGCGTCTACCTGGTGTCGGACGGCACCAACCGGCCATACAAGGCCAAGATCAGGGCACCGGGATTTCCGCATCTGCAGGCCATGGACCACCTGTGCAACGGTCATCTCCTGGCCGACGTGTCGGCCGTGATCGGCTCTCTCGACGTGGTCTTTGGTGAAATCGACCGATGACGGCGCAACCGACAAGGCCGGGCGGCACCATGCCGCCTCGAACTGACGACCGGGAGGTATGAGTCGGTGAGGCGGCAATTCGCGGACAGCCAGCCGGACTCCTTTGCATTCACGGCGGAGAATGCCCGGTGGGCCCGGCAGCAGATCGGGAAATACCCGGAGGGAAGGCAGGCTTCGGCGATCATCCCCATCCTGATGCGGGCGCAGGAGCAGGAGGGTTGGCTGACCAGGCCGGCGGTCGAGGCCGTGGCCGACATGCTCGGCTTGGCCCATATCCGTGCCTATGAGGTGGCCACTTTTTACTTCATGTTCCAGCTGCAACCCGTTGGAAGGATTGCACATGTTCAGGTTTGTGGCACCACGCCCTGCATGCTGTGCGGCAGCGAGGAGCTGATCGAGGCCTGCAAGCGGCGGATTTCATTACAACCGCACCGGATCTCGGAGGATGGCAGCTTCAGCTGGGAGGAGGTCGAATGCCTCGGGGCCTGCTGCAACGCGCCGGTTGTCCAGATTGGCCGAGATTACTACGAGGATTTGGATGCCAGGACGCTTGAGGGCATCCTCGATTTGCTGGCAGATGGCGACGTGCCGGCACCGGGATCGCAAACCGGGCGTTTTTCCTCGGAGCCTGCATCGGGACTGACCTCGCTGACCGGGTATCGCAATCCGGAGCTATCTGCCAACGCCGCGGTGTCGAGGGCGGTCGAGCAGGGCGATACCCTGTTCGGGGCGGGTGCAGCGGAAAGGGGGCGTGGCAGCGATGCTTGACGACCGGGACCGGATATTCACCAACCTTTACGGCATGGATGACCGGACGCTTGATGGCGCCAGGCGCCGGGGTCACTGGGACGGCACTGCCGGTCTGATCGCCAGGGGGGTTGACTGGATCATCGGCGAGATCAAGGCCAGCGGGTTGCGCGGCCGCGGCGGGGCCGGCTTCCCAACCGGGCTCAAGTGGAGTTTCATGCCGGGAGGCGACGACCGGCCACGTTATCTCGTTGTCAATGCCGACGAATCCGAACCTGGAACCTGCAAGGACCGGGAGATCATGCGCCATGATCCGCACAGCCTGATCGAGGGCTGCCTCGTTGCCGGTTTCGCCATGGGCGCGGGTACCGCCTACATCTATATACGCGGCGAGTATGTCCGCGAGCGGGAATTGTTGCAGCACGCGATCGACGAGGCGCGGGAAGCCGGCCTTATCGGCCCCAATGCCGCTGGCTCCGGCTGGGATTTCGAGGTCATCCTGCATCATGGCGCCGGCGCCTATATCTGCGGCGAGGAAACGGCGCTGCTGGAAAGCCTTGAAGGCAAGAAGGGCATGCCGCGGATGAAGCCGCCATTTCCGGCAGTCGCCGGCCTCTATGGCTGCCCGACAACGGTCAACAACGTCGAATCGATTGCCGTGGTGCCGACGATCCTGCGGCGGGGCGCCTCCTGGTTTGCCTCGATCGGCCGGGAACGCAATACCGGCACCAAGATTTTTGCCATTAGCGGCCATGTCAACAATCCCTGCGTGGTTGAGGAAGCGATGTCGATCCCGATGCGGGAGCTGATCGACCGGCATTGCGGCGGCGTGCGCGGGGGATGGGACAATCTCAAGGCGGTGATCCCGGGCGGCTCGTCGGTTCCCTGCCTTCCGGCCCGGCTGTGCGACGAGGCGCTCATGGATTTCGATTGGCTGGCAGAGCAGAAGAGCGGGCTTGGCACCGCCGCCGTCATCGTGATGGACCAGTCGACGGATATCATCAAGGCAATCTGGCGGCTGTCCAAATTCTACAAGCATGAAAGCTGCGGACAATGCACGCCGTGCCGGGAGGGTGCTGGCTGGATGATGCGGGTCATGGAGCGGCTGGTGAGTGGCAAGGCCGAACTCGAGGAGATCGACATGCTGCTGGACGTGTCGAAACAGGTCGAGGGGCACACCATCTGCGCCCTCGGCGACGCCGCGGCATGGCCGATCCAGGGGCTGATCCGCCATTTTCGCGACGAGATCGAGGACCGGATCAAGTCCCGTCCGAAATCCACGCCATCGCGCATCGCGGCCTGAACGGACGGGGGATGAGCACCATGGCTGAATCGCGTAACATCGTGATCGACGGTCAGGAGATCTCGGTGCATCCGGATCTGACCATCCTGCAGGCCTGCGAGCAGGCCGATATCGAGGTGCCGCGCTTCTGCTTTCACGAGCGCCTGTCCATTGCCGGGAACTGTCGGATGTGCCTGGTCGAGATCGTCGGCGGGCCGCCGAAGCCGGCGGCATCCTGCGCCATGCAGATCAAGGATTTGCGGCCGGGACCCGACGGTACACCGCCGGAGATTCGCACCCGCAGCCCCATGGTCAGGAAGGCCAGGGAAGGCGTGATGGAGTTCCTGCTCATCAACCATCCGCTGGACTGTCCAATCTGCGACCAGGGTGGAGAGTGCGACCTGCAGGACCAGGCCATGGCCTATGGCGCAGATTTCAGCCGGTTCCGCGAGCCGAAACGGGCGGCCATCGATCTCGATCTGGGTCCGTTGGTCGAGACCCACATGACCAGGTGCATTTCCTGCACCCGCTGCGTGCGTTTCACCACCGAGGTGGCCGGCATCAACCAGATGGGCCAGACAGGGCGGGGCGAGGATGCCGAGATCACCAGCTATTTGAACCAGACACTGTCATCCAACCTGCAGGGCAACATCATCGATCTGTGCCCGGTCGGGGCGCTGACCTCGAAGCCCTACGCCTTTACCGCCCGTCCCTGGGAATTGACCAAGACCGAGACCATCGACGTAATGGATGCGCTCGGCAGCAATATCAGGGTCGATGCAAGGGGTCGCGAGATCATGCGAATCATTCCCCGCAACCATGACGGGGTGAACGAGGAGTGGATCAGCGACAAGACGAGGTTCGTCTGGGACGGGTTGCGGCGCCAGCGCATCGACCGGCCCTATTTGCGCCGGGAAGGCCGCCTGTCGCCGATTGACTGGCCGGAAGCGCTGGCGGCGGCGGCAAGCGCCCTCGGTGCCTCGAAGGTTGCGGCGCTGGCTGGAGACCTGGTCCCGGTCGAGTCAGTCTTTGCCCTCGGCCAATTGGTTGACAGCCTCGGCGGTGCCAAGGAGTGCCGCACCGACGGTGCAGCCCTGCCGGCCGGCAACCGTCCGGCCTATGCGGGAACCGCCTGCATCGAGGATATCGACGCGGCGGCGAGGATTGTCATGGTGGGAACCAACCCCCGCATCGAGGCACCGGTGCTCAATGCCCGGATCAGGGCGGCATGGGTGGCCGGTGCCAGCGTAATCCGGTTCGGCCAGCCGGCAGAGTTGACCTATGATGTTGCCCATCCGGGATCGGATTACGAATCCTTCGGAAAGTTTGTCGAAGAAAACGCCGGCGGAATCGGCGCTGGCGGTATGGTCATCATCGGCTACGGGGCGCTGTGCGGCCCGGGCGGAGGGGCGGTGCTGGCGGCAGCATTGCGGCTGGCCGAAGGCGGCGCTGGTCTCCTGGTGCTGCATACCGCCGCCTCGCGTGTCGGCGCCATGGATGTCGGTTTCACCACCGAAGGCGGGGTGGAGGCGGCGCTGGACGGGGCCGGGACCATCTACAATCTTGGCGCCGACGAGATCGACATCGCCGAGGGGCCCTTCGTCATCTACCAGGGCAGCCATGGCGACCGCGGCGCTCATCGCGCCGATCTTGTGCTGCCATCGGCGGCCTATACCGAAGAGAGCGGAATCTTTGTCAATACCGAGGGCCGGCCGCAGCTTGCCGCCAGGGCGACCTTTCCGCCGGGCGATGCCAGGGAGAACTGGGCGGTGGTTCGTGCTGTCTCCGGGGAGGCAGGTCAGCCACTCCCCTACGATTCGCTCGCCGAATTACGGCAGACCATGTCCGAACAGCTGCCGCATTTGCTGCGGCTGGACGAGATCTTGAGAACTGGCCGGCAGCTGCTGCCGGATGCGCCGATGCCAACCGGCCCCATCGGCCAGGCGATCGGCGATTTCTACCTGTCCAATCCGATCGCCCGGGCATCGCCACTGATGGCCGAGCTGTCGGGAATGGCAACCGGAAGCGGGTGCTGACAGGTCATGGAAGCCTTCCTGCAAACCGATGCTGGCACGCTGGTGATCGTGCTGGCGCAATGTGTCGCCATGGTGGCCTTCGTCATGATCTCGCTCCTGTTCCTGGTCTATGGCGACCGGAAGATCTGGGCAGCGGTGCAGATGCGGCGGGGGCCGAACGTGGTGGGCGCCTTCGGATTGCTGCAATCGGTTGCCGATGCGCTCAAATACGTGGTCAAGGAAGTCGTCGTGCCGGCCGGTGCCGACCGACCGGTATTCCTGCTCGCGCCCCTGCTGTCCTTCGTGCTGGCGCTGTCGGCCTGGGCGGTGGTGCCGATGGCCGATGGCTGGGTGCTGGCCAACCTCAATATCGGCATTCTCTACATTTTCGCCATCTCGTCGCTCGAGGTGTACGGGGTGATCATGGGTGGCTGGGCATCCAACTCCAAATACGCCTTTCTCGGATCGCTGCGGTCGGCGGCCCAGATGATCTCCTACGAGGTTTCCATCGGATTCATCATCGTCGGGGTGCTGATCTCGGCCGGTTCGCTGAATTTGAGCCAGATCGTGATGACGCAGGATGGTCCCTACGGCTTCTTCAGCTGGTACTGGTTGCCGCATCTGCCGATGGTCGTGCTGTTCTTCGTCTCGGCGCTGGCCGAGACCAACCGGCCGCCCTTCGACCTGCCGGAGGCCGAATCCGAACTGGTTGCCGGCTATCAGGTCGAATATTCCTCGACCCCGTTCCTGCTGTTCATGGCTGGCGAATACATCGCCATTCTGCTGATGTGCGCGCTGATGTCGATCCTGTTCTTCGGTGGCTGGCTGTCGCCGATCCCGCAGCTTCCCGATGGCGTGCTGTGGATGGTCGGCAAGATGGCATTCTTTTTCTTTCTCTTCGCCATGGTAAAGGCAATTGTCCCGCGTTACCGCTACGACCAGCTGATGCGGCTTGGCTGGAAGGTGTTCCTGCCGATGTCGATTGGCTGGGTGGTGCTGATCGGGCTGTTTGCGCAATATTCCTGGTTTGGCGGGTATTTCGTCCGCTGGACGGTCGGAGGATAGGATCATGTTCAGGGGCATCGATTTCACGAGGGCGATCAAATACCTGTTTCTGATGGATTTTCTTGTCGGCATGCGGAAGGGGCTGGGGTATTTCCTGTCGAGCAAGGTAACCATCAACTATCCACACGAGAAGGGGCCGCTGTCGCCACGTTTCCGCGGCGAGCATGCACTGCGCAGGTATCCCAATGGCGAGGAACGGTGCATTGCCTGCAAGCTGTGCGAGGCCATCTGCCCGGCCCAGGCCATCACTATCGAGGCCGAACCCCGGGAAGACGGGTCACGGCGAACCACCCGCTACGACATCGACATGACCAAGTGCATCTATTGCGGCTTCTGCCAGGAGGCCTGCCCGGTCGATGCAATCGTCGAGGGCCCGAATTTCGAGTTTGCCACCGAAACTCGGGAGGAACTCTTCTACGACAAGGAACGGTTGTTGGCCAATGGCGACCGGTGGGAAGCCGAGATTGCCCGCAACATTGAACTTGACGCCCCCTACCGGTAATGGCCGCCATTTGTTGGAATTGCAGCAGGATTTGACGTGAGGACCCGAACCGGATGGGAATAGCGGCAGCGGCATTCTACCTGTTTTCGGGGCTGGCGATCCTGTCGGGAATCGGGGTGGTGATATCCCGGAACCCGGTGCACGCGGTACTGTGCCTGATCATCGCCTTCCTGGCGTCGGCCGGGCTGTTCGTGCTGCAGGGCGCCGAGTTCATCGCCATGCTTCTGGTCATTGTCTATGTCGGCGCGGTGGCGGTACTGTTCCTGTTCGTGGTGATGATGCTGGACGTGGATTTTGCCACCTTCCGGGCGGGCATGGCGCGCTCGGTCCCGGCCGGCATCGTGATCGGCGCAGTGTTGCTCATGATCCTGGGGATCGAACTTGGCGACTGGAAGGTGTCCACCACCGCACCGTCACAGCTTCGGGCGGCCACACCGGACCTGGCGGAGACCGGCAACATCCAGGCCCTTGGCCAGCTGATCTACACCGACTACGTGTTCCAGTTCCAGGCCGCCGGCCTGATCCTGCTGGTGGCAATGGTCGGGGCTATCGTGCTGACCCACCGGCGACGGACGGGTGTCAAGCGGCAGGATGTTCTCACGCAAATGTATCGTGACCCGGCGCGGTCGATCGAGAAAAAGGATCTGAAACCCGGCGCAGAGGCCCGCCGATGATCGGTCTCGGGCATTACCTGGGGGTCGCCGCGGTGCTGTTCGTGCTTGGCATCTTCGGAATTTTCCTCAACCGCAAGAACGTCATCGTCATCCTGATGTCGATTGAGCTGATGCTGCTGGCCGTCAACATCAACCTGGTCGCATTCTCGGTTCACCTGCAGGATCTGGTCGGGCAGATCTTCACCATGTTCGTGCTGACGGTTGCTGCCGCCGAGGCGGCGATCGGCCTGGCCATACTGGTCTGTTTCTTCAGGAACCGCGACTCGATCGCGGTCGATGATGTCAGCCTGATGAAGGGCTGAGCGGGTCATGTCGGCGATCATCCTGTTTGCACCGCTGGTCGGCGCGATCATCTGCGGGTTTGGCCACCGCGTTATCGGCGAGCGGGCCGCCATCATCACCGCCACCGCCCTCCTGTTCCTGGCGGCAGTCCTGAGCTGGGTGGTGTTCCTCACCTTTGATGGCGATACCCAGCAGATC
Organism: Paracoccaceae bacterium; assembly: GCA_965214695.1. Taxonomy (GTDB): domain Bacteria; phylum Pseudomonadota; class Alphaproteobacteria; order Rhodobacterales; family Rhodobacteraceae; genus JAPOXR01. The sequence goes on from OZ243967.1 coordinate 146,243, forward strand.
CGCCTCCTGCGCTTTATCGACAGCGGAACCCTAACCTCGGACTGGTCGATCCGCCTCGACCGGTTGACCGCGATCATGCTGGTGGTGGTCACCACCGTCTCGTCGCTGGTACATCTCTACAGCTTCGGCTACATGGACAATGATCCGCAATGGAAGACGGGCGAATCCTACAAGCCGAGATTCTTCGCCTACCTGTCGTTCTTTTCCTTTGCCATGCTGGCGCTGGTCACCGCCGACAATTTGCTGCAGCTGTTCTTCGGTTGGGAGGGGGTCGGGGTGGCGTCCTACCTGCTGATCGGTTTCTACTACCGCAAGCCGACGGCCAACGCCGCCGCCATCAAGGCCTTCATCGTCAACCGGGTTGGCGATTTCGGCATGGCGCTCGGCCTGTTCCTGCTGTTCCTTCTGGTTGATTCGATCGAATACGACATCATCTTTGCCAGCGCACCCGATTTGGCCGAGCGGACGGTGCCGTTCCTGTCCTGGGAGTTCAATGCCGCCGAGCTGGCGGCGGTGCTGCTCTTTGTCGGTGCTTGCGGCAAATCGGCACAGCTGTTCCTGCACACCTGGCTGCCGGATGCGATGGAAGGGCCGACGCCGGTTTCGGCGCTGATCCATGCCGCCACCATGGTGACGGCCGGTGTCTTCCTGGTCTGCCGGTTCTCGCCGCTGTTCGAATTCGCACCGGTCGCCCTGGCAATCGTGACCGCGATCGGCGTGGCCACGGCCTTCTTCGCCGCCACTGTCGGCCTGGTGCAGAATGACATCAAGCGGGTGGTGGCCTACTCGACCTGTTCGCAGCTCGGCTACATGTTCGCCGCCGCCGGTGTCGGTGTCTACCAGGCGGCCATGTTTCACCTGTTCACCCACGCCTTCTTCAAGGCGCTGCTGTTTCTTGGTGCCGGCTCGGTCATTCATGCCATGCATCACGAGCAGGACATGCGAAATTACGGCGGGCTGCGGAGCCGGATCCCCTGGACCTTCTGGTTGATGATGATCGGCACCCTGGCCATTACCGGTGTCGGCATCCCGCTCACCCACCTGGGATTTGCCGGCTTCCTGTCGAAGGATGCCATCATCGAATCGGTCTATGCCGGCAGTGGCAGCGGCAATGTCGCGTTCTGGCTGCTGGTGGCGGCAGCGATGATGACCAGCTTCTATTCCTGGCGGCTGGTCTTCATGACCTTCTTTGGCGCCCCGCGGGGCGATGCCGCCACACATTCCCATGCCCATGAATCGCCATGGACCATGCTGGCCCCGATCGCGGTGCTGGCGGTGGGATCGGTGCTGGCCGGGATGGTCTGGTATGGCCAGTTCTTCGGCTACCATGTCGACAAGTTCTTCGGGCCGTCGGTCTATATCGGGGCGGGCAACCATGTTCTGGATGCCGCCCATCACGTGCCGAATTGGGTCAAGGTGTCGGCATTCGTCGCCATGCTCGCCGGGCTTGCGGTTGCATTGCTGCTCTATGTCTGGCGGCCCGATTTGCCGGCCAGGCTGGCGCAGACCCACCGGCCGCTCTACCTGTTCCTGCTGAACAAGTGGTATTTTGACGAGGTCTACGAGTTCCTGTTCGTCAGGCCGGCCAAGGCGCTGGGACGCCTGTTGTGGAAGCGCGGTGATCTGGGGCTGATCGACGGGACCTTGCACGCGGTGGCCATGGGCGCAGTCCCCTACCTGACCCGGCTGGCCATGAAGGCACAGTCCGGCTACCTGTTCCACTATGCATTTGCCATGGTTGTCGGGGCATCGCTGATCGTTGCCGCGGTGTCGATACTGGGGGCTGGCGGGTGAACCTGCTGTCAATCACCATGTTCACCCCGGCGGTGGCGGCGGCAATCATGGTCCTGTTGCTGCGGGGCGATGACGAGGCGGCGCGACGGAATGTCAAGATCCTGGCGCTGGTGGCAACGACGGCCACCTTCCTGATTTCGCTGTTCGTGTATCTGGGCTTCGACCCGGGGAATACCGGGTTCCAGTTCGTCGAGAATGCCGGCTGGCTGCTCGGCCTGAACTACAAGCTCGGGGTTGACGGCATCAGCGTGCTCTTTGTCATGCTGACCACGATCCTGATGCCGATCACGGTCATTGCCTGCTGGAACGTCACGCACCGCGTGAAGGAGTTCATGGCTGCATTCCTGTTTCTCGAGACACTGATGATCGGCGTGTTCTGTTCGCTGGATTTGGTGCTGTTTTACCTGTTCTTCGAATCGGGGCTGATCCCGATGTTCCTGATCATCGGGGTCTGGGGCGGCAAGGATCGCATCTACGCAACTTTCAAGTTCTTCCTCTACACGCTGCTGGGCTCGATCCTGATGCTGATGGCCATGATCGGGTTGTGGATCGATGCGCAAACCAGCGACATCGAAATCCTGCTGCGACACGTGGTCTCCCACGAGACCATCGACATTCTCGGTCTCTCAATTCCGGGCGGGCTGCAAACCATCATGTGGTTGGCCTTCTTCGCCTCCTTCGCGGTCAAGCTGCCGATGTGGCCGGTCCATACCTGGTTGCCGGACGCGCATGTGCAGGCGCCGACCGGCGGGTCGGTGATCCTGGCGGCAATTCTTCTGAAGATGGGCGGCTACGGGTTCCTGCGTTTCAGCCTGCCGATGTTCCCGGTGGCATCGGACATCCTGGCGCCGCTAGTCATGACCCTCAGCGTGATCGCCATCATCTACACCTCGCTGGTGGCGATGATGCAGGAGGACATGAAGAAGCTCATCGCCTATTCCTCGGTTGCGCATATGGGTTTCGTCACCATGGGCATCTTCTCTGTCAACCAGCAGGGTCTCGACGGGGCGATCTTCCAGATGATTTCGCATGGTTTCATCTCGGGCGCGCTGTTCCTGGCGGTCGGTGTCATCTACGACCGGATGCATACCAGAGCCATTGACGCCTATGGCGGGTTGGTGGTCCGGATGCCGGTCTATGCGCTGATCTTCATGCTGTTCACCCTGGCAAATGTCGGCTTGCCGGGAACCAGCGGTTTCGTCGGCGAATTCCTGACCCTGGTCGGCGTGTTCAAATACAACAGTTGGGTGGCCGTCCTGGCAACCACCGGGATCATCCTGTCGGCTGGCTATGCCCTCTGGCTGTTCCGGCGAGTGGTGTTTGGTGACCTGGTCAAGGAGAGTCTGGCCTCGATTGGCGACATGAACCGGCGGGAAATCCTGGTATTTGCGCCGCTGGTGGCAATGACGCTGCTCCTGGGGATCTACCCGTCCATCGTCACCGATGTGACCGGCCCCAGTGTCGAGCAGTTGGTCGAGCAGGTCAACGCCGCCAGCATGGCTGCCGAATTGGCGGCAACAGAGCACCAGGTTGAATGATGACCCTGATTGACGCCGGAACTGTCTTTCCCGAACTGCTGCTGGCGGTGTTCGCAATGGCGGCGCTGATCGTCGGCGTGTATTCACGGGGCCTGCAGGCAACACGGGCCATCGTCTGGGCGACCTCGGCAGTGCTCATTGCCCTGGCCGGATGGGTGGCCTTCTCACCCGGGATCGACCGCACCGCCTTTGGCGGGACATTTTCCGACGATTTGTTCTCCCGCTATGCGAAGGTTGTCATCCTGGCCTCGTCGGGCCTGGTGCTGCTCATGGGCCAGGATTTTCTCAAGCGCGAGAACTCGCTCAAATTCGAGTTCCCGGTCCTGGTGACCTTTGCCGTGCTCGGCATGCTGGTCATGGTGTCGGCCAGCGATCTCCTGGTCATGTATATGGGCCTCGAATTGCAGTCACTGTCGCTCTATGTGCTGGCCGCCTATCATCGCAACAGCGCCCGGTCGACCGAGGCCGGGCTCAAGTATTTCGTGCTGGGGGCACTGTCCTCCGGCCTGCTGCTCTACGGCGCCTCCCTGACATACGGATTTGCCGGAACCACCAGCTTTGCCGGGATTGCCGAGGCCATCGGCAATGATGCCTCGGCCGGGCTGCTCTACGGGCTGGTATTCATGATCGTCGGGTTGGCCTTCAAGGTCTCGGCGGCGCCGTTCCACATGTGGGTGCCCGATGTCTACCAGGGCGCGCCGACGCCGGTGACGGCACTGTTTGCCACCGCGCCGAAGGTTGCGGCGATCCTGTTGCTGGCCCGGTTGCTGACCGAGGCATTCGGTCCGGCACAGGCGGACTGGCAGCCGATCATCGCCGTGCTGTCCATCGCCTCGATGTTCCTCGGCGCGGTGGCGGCGATCGGCCAGACCGACTTCAAGCGGCTGATGGCCTATTCGTCCATTGCCCATATGGGATTTGCCCTGATGGGCATTGCGGCGGGTTCGGCAACGGGCATCCGGGCAACGCTGCTCTACCTCACCATCTACGTGGCGATGAATATCGGCACCTTTGCCTTCATCCTCTCGATGCGCCGGGATGGCCACCATGTTGCGGATATCAGGTCGCTCGGCATGTATTCCCGCCAGGCACCGGCCAGGGCGCTGTCGCTACTAATCCTGCTGTTCTCGTTGGCCGGCATCGTTCCGATGATCGGATTCTTCGCCAAGCTCTACGTGTTCCTGGCTGCCATTGAGGCAGGCTATGTCTGGCTGGCGGTCGGCGGCGGGATCGCGTCGGTTATCGGCGCCTATTACTATCTCAGGATCGTCTACTTCATGTATTTCGGAACCGAAGACCAGATCCTTGACGATTCCATGCCGGGAATTTGTGTTGGCGCGCTGATGCTGTCGGCGGCGATCATGCTGGTCGGCGTCGTAAATCTGTTCGGCGTGACCGGTTATGCCGACTCTGCCGCCGCCGTGCTCTTCAACTGAATGTGTTCCTGGCCAGATGGGGTCGGCCTCATAGAGCTCGAATCTGTTGACAGCACCAATCGTGAAGGCCACCGCCGTGCTGCCGCGCTTGACGCACCGACCTGGATACTTGCGCGGATGCAGGAGAGCGGGCGAGGCCGGCAGGGGAGTGACTGGCAATCAATGGCCGGCAACCTGCATGCAACGCTGGTGCTGCCGGTTGATGGCGTGTCGCCGCTGTCGCCGCTGCGCTCCTTTGTCGCATCGCTGGCGCTGCATGACGCGCTGGTGGCCGAGGCCGGCAGCCTGGCGGAGTACCGGCTCAAATGGCCGAATGACGTGCTGCAGGATGGCGGAAAGGTCGCCGGAATCCTGCTGGAATCGGCATCCGGCCGGGTTTGCCGGCTGCTGATCGGATTTGGCGTCAACCTGGCGGCAGCGCCAGAGCTTCCCGACCGGCCAAAAGGTTCGCCGCCGCCGGTTAGTGTTGCCATAACCGGCAGGACGATCTGCCCGAGAGACTTTCTTGGCCGGCTTGCCCGTGAATGGCAGCGGCGTGAATGCCAGTTTCTGGCGGAGGGATTTCTGCCTATAAGGAAGGCGTGGCTGTCACATGCGTACGGAATTGGAAGAGAGGCACGTTTCAGAATGACCCGCTCCGTCTTGCGCGGCACATTCCGGACCATCGATCCCGACGGTTTGGCGGTGGTCGAGGCAGGCAGCGTCCGGCACCGGATTGCCGCCGCTGAACTGATGGTTGGCTGAGGCCTCCCATGCTTCTTGCAATCGATGTCGGCAATACCAACACGGTGTTTGCGATCCTTGATGGTCGCCGACAGGTCGACCAGTGGCGATGCTCGACCGATGGCGGCAGGACCGGTGACGAATACTATGTCTGGCTGTCATCGCTGATGCGGGATCATGACCCACGAAGCTGCATCGATTCGGTCATCGTCTCGTCGGTTGTCCCGAATTCGCTGTTCAATCTCGGATTGCTGTGCCGGCGCTACTTCGACCTGTCGCCGCTGGTGGTCGGCTCCGGCGAGTGCCGGCTTCCGATCGAGATCATGGTTGATCCGGGGGTGCATGTCGGCGCCGACCGACTGGTGAACACGGTTGGCGCCTGGGACCTCTATGGCGGCAATCTCATCGTGGTTGATTTTGGCACTGCCACCACCTTTGACGTGGTTGACCAGGACGGCGCCTATGCTGGCGGTGCCATCGCGCCGGGTGTCGAATTGTCGGTCAAGGTTCTGCACGAGGCGGCGGCGGCGCTGCCGCATGTCGACATCACCCGCCCGGGAAGGGTCGTGGGCACCAATACCCGCGACTGCATGCATTCGGGAATCTACTGGGGTTATGTCGGGATGACGGAAGGGATATGCCGCCGGATCAGGGAAGAGCGGGGAGTCCCGATGAAAATTGTCGGAACCGGTGGTCTTGCATCCCTGTTTGCCCGCGGCATGTCGGAATTCGACGAGGTCAATTCCGGCCTGACCGTTCACGGATTGGCAGTGATCAACGAATTCAACCGTTAGGATTTTCATGTCTGACAACAGGGTTATCTTCCTGCCATTGGGCGGGGCTGGCGAGATCGGCATGAACATGTACCTGTACGGCTACGGCCGGCGGGGCGCCGAGCGATTCATCATGGTCGATTCCGGGGTGATGTTCCCGGATATGGAGACTTCGCCCGGGGTCAACCTGATCCTGCCGGATTTTTCCTGGGCGGTGGAGCGGCGCCGCAATATCGACGGGCTGTTCCTGACCCATGGCCACGAGGATCATCTCGGCGCGGTGGCCTATATCCTCGAACAGATGGACATTCCGGTATTTGCCCGCCCCTTTACCGCCGAGCTTGCCCGCCGGAAACTGGTCGAGCTTGATCTCGACGGCCGGTCACTCGACGTCGTCAGGCCGGACCAGCCGGTGGTGGAGGCTGGACCGTTCTCGGTGGAGTTCCTGCCGGTTTCGCATTCGGTCCCGGAATCCTCGGCGCTGGTCATCGAGGTCGGCGGCACGAGAATCATTCATACCGGAGATCTGAAACTTGACCGGGACCCGGTGATCGGCTCGGCATTCAACCCGGAACTCTGGTCCCGGGCGGCCGAGGGCGGCGTGCGGATGCTGGCCTGTGACTCGACCAACATCTTCTCCGACCAACCCGGCCGCTCGGAATCCTCCGTCGGCCCGCACCTCAAGGCGCTGTTCCAGGAGACCGGTGGGCTGATTGCCGCCACCACCTTTGCCTCCAACCTTGCCCGCCTATACCAACTGGCCGAGGCGGCGGTGGCTTCGGGCCGGTCGGTCGTGTTGCTCGGACGGGCCATGGAACGGCTGACCGAGATCGGAAGATCGACCGGGATCTGTGATCGGCTTCCCGGTAGCATCGATCTCGATCAGGCCCGCCGCATGCCGCGGGACAAGTTGGTGCTACTGACGACCGGCAGCCAGGGCGAGATGCGCGCGGCCACAACGCAGCTTGCCCATGGCAAGTTTCGCGGTTTCGAACTGCATGGTGGCGACACCGTGCTGTTTTCCTCCAAGACCATTCCCGGCAATGAGAACGCGGTGGCTCGTGTCATCAACGGGCTGGTCGCCCGGGGCGTCGAGGTCATCGACGAAAATGCCGGCCAGTACCACGTATCGGGTCACGCCAACCGGCCGGATCTCAAGCAGATCTACGAGCTGGTCAGGCCCGATTGCGTCGTGCCGATGCATGGCGAGCGGCGTCACCTGGTCGAACATGTGCGGTTTGCCAGGGAATGTGGTCTGAAGGCAGGGCTGGTTCCGAATGGCACCATCTTCGACGTCGGCCGGCTCAAGAGGGCAGAGGGCGAGGATGTCGACAGTGGCCGGCTTTACCTGGACGGAACCGAACTGATCTCGTCCCGGTCTGGCATCGTTCGACAACGGTTGAAAATGGCGAGGACCGGCCTGGTGGTGGCATCGGTGCTGATTGGCAATCGGCCAAATTCCCGGATCAGGGCGAAGATACGCATGTTCGGCATGCCGGACGAATCCGGCTCCGCCGACCCGGACGAACTCGCCGAGGAGATCGAGGACCAGCTCGATCAACTCCGCCGTCGCGGCCGCAGTGCCGGCAACGACACGCACAAATTCGTCGAACGCCTGGTTCGCGACCACATGAACCGCAACATTGGCAAATCCCCGGTCATCGACGTCATCATCCACGAAAAGACATGACGGGGCAGGGGGAAGACGGAAGGATTGTCGCCCGGTAGGTTGGCATGTCAAGCAGCGCCCGCGACGTTGAGTTCAGTATCACGCACTCCGCTCAGCAGGTGTTCAGGTGCCCTACGATACGCGATGCTCCTGCGGTATGATAAGATTATTTCCTTGAAGCGGCAGTGTTGCGTCTAGGCGCGGAGAGCAGGAAATTGGCACCATGGGAAACAGTCTGGGCGGCTTTGGCAGGTTGTGGGACTCGGACCAATTCGCACCGGCAAGCTGAAAGAGGCCGCGCCCCAAGCGCACCAGAATTCCCTCATCCTGCAGTCTTCGCAGGTAGATGCGCGGGATTCCTGCCGCGTCGAAATCACGAGAGCAAGCGATACCGTGCTCATTGGCGACGGTGATCGCACTCTGCTGCGGTGTTCCTTGGGCCGTTTCTGCAATGCTCCGTATGCTCGGCAATGACACATAAATGCCGAGGTTTTTTTATCGCCTTTCCTGATCCCCTGCGCCCGGAACCAGACGGCTCGACCACGAGCATGGCACCAGTGTCACGGCTGACGATCTGTGCTCGACCCCCTGTCCGGCGGAGACACAGAATTTGGTGGAATTGGTATAATGTTCACCCTGGCGGGTCCTTGTCCGCCATTTGTCGCGGGGGCGAAGACCGATGAAGATCATTTCCTGGAACATGGGCTGCAGGCACGCCTCGTGGCGATCACTGCTTGATATGGACATTGACTTGGCGCTGCTCCAGGAGGCCGGCAAGCAGATATATTTTTTCGGATGGCTCGGCCCATCGTGTCGTTTCCGATCTGTCCGTGTTCATCTCGAACAGGCGCCGCCACCGGGTTCTGGCAGCAGGAGATTTGAATATCCTGCGCGCCCAAGGGGAGCACGGCAGTGCCTGGTGGGCCGCCCGATACAAGACCGTGTTCGACCGTATGCATGTCCTGGGATTGCCCTGCGTCGGGCCGGAATATCCGAATGGCAGGCAAGCCGATCCTTGGCCGCTATGCCGATATCGGCATAGCGGCCAAGGGGCGCGTGGCTTGGGTCCGCTGGCTTGGGATGAAAGGAATTCCGAGCCAGCGCTTTGTCAGCGACCCGACTCGCAGAACTCTACCTTCGGTCACACGGCATTCTGCGACCGCTCTCGGAAAAATTTCTGGTCCGGGTATTCGAGTGCTGGATCAGGACCGAAGAATCCATTCTCCTGACCGGTAGCGCGTCGCCAACGAATTTCAGTCAGGACGCGCCGGGCTTGTGTCCTGACTGGCAAAATAATGGCCGACCAGCCGCAGCGGACATCGAGCCGAAAAGGATGTAGGGCGCCATCGAAGCCAATTGTGCCGACATCCGACATGGAATTGCGGGGGCGGCATCCGTTGGATCGAGGTGTTGGTGTCAAGGGTTCACGCGCTTGGCGGTCTTGGGGTCGCGATGATCAAGCCATGGCAGTGCGATGGTGGGTTCGTCGTCACCGAGGGACGGTCAGTGAGGCTGGATCAGGAGTCGGTGGCGAGTGTTGGTGACCGATCGGATATTCGCCAGGTCATGAAGTCGGGGACGTGGCTGCCCATGCCGACGGCACCGGCGGACTCTTTTGCCGGCTCGAGAGCGGGTGTGGGCGGAGCCTTCTTCTGTTCCGGACGGCGCCGGCGGGTGTCGCCATCTTCCCGGCGCTGCTTCGCTGGTTCGGACCGCGCCTCTTGGCCCGGTTGATCCCGGCGCGGCGATTTCCTGGGTCCGGAGCGTTCATCCCGGGACACGTCCGTGACATCGGCCTTCTCGCGGGCGACCTCGCTCCCGATCAGCTTCTCGATGGCCTGGAGATATTTCTCGTCGGATGGGACGCCGATGGTGATCGCCCGTCCGGTCCTGCCGGCCCGGCCGGTCCTGCCGATGCGATGGACGTAGTCTTCCGGATGGGTCGGCACGTCAAAATTGACCACGTGACTGACGACCGACATGTCGAGGCCGCGTGCGGCGACATCCGAGGCAATCAGGTAGCGGATCTTGCCATTCTTGAACCGATCCAGCACGTCGGTCCGGATTCGCTGGTCCAGATCACCATGCAGCGCATCGCTGTCGATCTTGTGGACCCGCATCGACTTCTGAAGAATGTCGACATCGGATTTGCGATTGCAGAAGATGAGGGCATTGGAGATTTCGCTGTCGAGCTCGGCCAGCTTCGTCCGAAGCACGGCCCGCTTTTCCTTGAAGGCCATCGACTTCCTGCTCGGCTTGACCATCAGGAACAGCTGGTCGATGTCGCTGGACACCGTCGAGCGCTTGGTCACTTCAACCCGTACCGGGCTTGACAGGTTGGCATGAATAATGCGTTCGATCTCGGTCGGCATGGTGGCCGAAAAGAACAGCGTTTGCCGGGGCGGCGGTATCAGCCGGAATATCCGTTCCAGGTCGGGGATGAATCCCATGTCCAGCATCCGGTCGGCCTCGTCGACCACGAGGATGCTCACGCCGGACAAGAGCAACCGTCCCCGCTCGAAATGATCCAGCAACCTTCCGGGGGTGGCAATCAGCACATCGACGCCGCCGTCAATCTTCAGCAGCTGTTCCTTGAACGATACCCCGCCGATCAGCAATCCCATGCGGAGGGTGGAATTGACCGAGTAGGTCTCGAAACTGTCGGCAACCTGGCTTGCCAGCTCCCTGGTCGGGGTCAACACCAGCGAACGGGGCATGCGCGCCCTGGTTCTGCCCGAACTCAGTGCCGAGATCATCGGCAGCACGAATGACGCCGTCTTTCCGGTTCCGGTCTGGGCAATGCCAAGCACATCCTTGCCGGACAGGGCTGGCGGAATGGCCTGTTGCTGGATTTCCGTCGGAGACGAATACCCCGCCCTGCTGACTGCGTCTACGAGCGCTTGGTCCAGCCCCAGGTCAAGAAAGGTAATGTCTTGGGAATTATCGGGTTCTGTGTGGTCAGTCATGACTCAGCTACATGTGTCGGGTCCACATATACAGAAAGTTTCTGCAACACCATCAAAACCTGAAGACATTGCGACTCTGTCGAATGGTGTTGCAAATTTCCCAGATCGGCGGGATCTCGTGCCCGTGTTTGCTTGCCGCCTTCCAGGCCGGGGAGACGGATTCAGTGGGCATGCCCTGACGGCGACGCCGGGCGGCACGGGGTGATGCAGAATTCCGCCGCCGGGATGTTCCGATTTTCACGGGATCACGATATGCAGGCGCTGCCGGCGCCGTGTGGTTCGATCTGGTGAAGCTCCGGCGGGCCGTAGACAAACTCGGAGAGGTGACATGGATTATGGAATCGCAGGCAAATGGGCGGTGGTCAGCGCCGCATCACGGGGGCTTGGTCGGGGCTGTGCCGAATCGCTGGCGGAGGCCGGAGCAAACCTGGTCATCGGTGCCAGGGGTGCGGAGGAGTTGGAGAAGACGGCAGCTTCGATCCGACAGCGTTTCGCAGTCGAGGTGATTGCCGTCAGCGGGGATGTTGCAACCGAGGAAGGCCGGGGCAGCCTGCTGGCAGCCGGGCCGCCGCCGGAGATCCTGGTGACCAATGCCGGTGGTCCGCCGCCAGGCCTGTGGAGCGACTGGGATCGCGGCGACTTTATTGCCGCTCTCGATGCCAACATGCTGGCACCGATCGATCTCATGAAGCGGGTGCTTCCCGGGATGATCGACAATGGCTGGGGTCGTATCATCAATATCACCTCGATGGCGGTGCGGGCGCCGATCGGTGTGCTCGGGTTGTCCAACAGCGCCAGGACCGGGCTCACCGGCTATGTCGCCGGAACATCGCGTCAGGTTGCCAGTCACGGCGTGACCATCAACAACCTGCTCCCGGGAATCCATGACACCAGCCGCGCCGATTCTCTCGATCGGAACGCAGCCCGGGCCGAAGGGTGTTCGCAGGAGGAAGTCAGGGCAAGGCGCGAGAAGTCCATTCCAGTCGGGCGCTACGGAACCGCGGCGGAATTCGGTGCCATGTGTGCGTTCCTCTGTTCAACCCATGCCGGTTTTATCGTCGGCCAGAACATCCTCCTCGACGGCGGCTCCACGAGCCTGACCATGTGACAATTCCGGACAGTTGGCTGCCCGGTTTATCCGGGCAGGATCGGCATGCATGACATGGCCGGTCGCGCTGCCTGCTTGAACTCGAGGTGGAATAGCTTATTAAAATGGTCAGGTATTGGCCAATGGCGGCGAGTCGGTGAATTCAGAAACCCCGAGACTGAATGTACAGGGCGTGTCCCGAAGTTTCGGCCGGACCGAGGTGCTGTCTGACGTGTCGTTTTCGGTCATGCAGGGAGAGGTGGTCTGCCTGCTTGGCCCGTCCGGATGTGGAAAATCAACCACATTGCGCGTCATATCGGGGATCGACCGGCAGCAATCCGGCTCGATCTGCATTGATGGCGAGACCGTTTCCGACCATCATCGCCACCAACCACCGGAAGACCGTTCGATCGGCTTCCTTTTCCAGGATTTTGCACTGTTTCCGCATATCACCGTTGCCGAAAATGTCGCCTTCGGCCTGACATCCCGCGGCACCACCCGCGCCAGGAGGATCGAGGAGTTGCTGCACAAGGTCCGGCTGACCGCCACCCGCGATCGCTATCCGCACGAACTCTCCGGTGGCGAGCAGCAGCGGGTGGCGCTGGCGAGGGCGTTGGCGCCGCGACCGAAGATCATGCTGATGGACGAGCCGTTCTCCAACCTGGATAATCGACTGCGGGACGAAATCCGCGACGAGTCGCTGTCGCTGCTGAAGGAGGAGGCGGCCGTGGTACTGGTGACGCACGAACCGGCGGAGGCAATGCATACCGGCGACCGGATTGCACTGATGCGTAAGGGAAGGATCGTGCAGGTCGGCACACCGTACCAAGTCTATAACGCCCCGGTCGACCGTGAGGCGGCGGCATTCTTTTCCGAGCTCAATCTCATCCACGGCATCGTCCGTGCCGGGTCGGTCGATACGCCGTTCGGCCGGTTTCCGGCTCCCGACCTGGTCGATGGCGCCGATGTCGAGATCATGATCAGGCCCCAGCACATGCGGATCGATTTTGACCGGGATGGCAGGGGGCCGGTTCCGACCGAAACCGATGGCGTCGCCGCCCGCGGGGTGGTCGAACGGGCCCGCTACATGGGCAATGCCAGCCTGGTCGAGTTTCGCATGGAATTCGATGAGTCGGTGCTGAAGGCAATGGTGCCGTCGGTATTCCTGCCGAGGCCGGGCAGGCCGCTCTGGCTCAGCATTCGCCGGGATCGGCATTTCCTGTTTCCGTGCAGTGTCCAGAGTAGGATTGCCAACCCGTACTGCCAGGTTGGGCAGGCGGATTCGGGCCGGTCCGTGGCCACCGGGGCGGCGCCCTGGCCGCAATCCGGTGCCGTGCGGCAAGGTGAGTCAATCGGTCGCTAGACCGGGTTCCGATAATGTGTCACCTTCCATTTGCAGGACTCAGGCATTATGTCATTGCCCGGGTCTTCCCGGCACCTGGCCGCGCGCGGCCATGCCGGCGGATAGGAGAAACAGGATGTTGAACAATATTGGTCTGCCTGGCCTGCTGTTGATCGTGGTGGTGGTGCTGGTCCTTTTCGGGCGCGGCAAGATTGCCTCGATGATGGGTGAGGTCGGCAAGGGGATAACCTCCTTCAAGCGTGGCATGAACGAAGGCAAGCGGGAAATCGAGGAAGCTGCCGCCGAAGAGGCGCGGGATGTGACCCCGGAATCCGAAAAAACCCGCAGCTGACGACCCAAAAGACACGACATGCTTGATATCGGCTGGACCGAACTGCTTCTTATTGGTGTCGTGGCGCTGATCGTCGTCGGTCCGAAGGATTTGCCCGGAATGTTCCGGACGCTTGGCAAGGCCACCGCCCGGATGCGGTCCATGGCCCGCGAGTTCCAGAGGGCCATCGAGAGCGCCGCCGACGAGACCGGGGTCAAGGATGTCGCCTCGGACCTGCGTGACATGACATCGGCAAAGCGGCTCGGGCTCGATTCGGTCCAGGACGCCACCAGAAAGTTCAAGGGCGGATGGAAATCCGGGCTTGATGCATTGGTCGCCGACGAGGATGAGAAGGGTGGAGCCGCCACCGCCGCATCCGGAAGTGCCGCTGCAACCACATCCGGCAAGGCCCCTGACGCGTCCGGAAGTGACGTTGCAACGACGTCCGACAAAGACGCTGACGCATCCGGAAAAGCTGCTGCTGCCGAGGCCGGTTCGACTGTGGGCGAGGCGGCGGCGAGCACACAGGAACTGCCTGCGGATGACCGCAAACCGGAGAAGGGAGCGGGAAGCACCGTTGCTGCAGGTGCCGAATGAGTTCTGACGACGTCGAGAATTCCAAGGCTCCACTGGTCGAGCACCTGACCGAATTGCGATCGAGACTTATCAGGTCGGTGATCGCATTCCTCATCGGCATGGTCATCTCGTTCTATTTCTGGAACCCGGCCTTCAATTTCCTGACGCAGCCGATCTGCCAGGCCCTGGATTTGCGCAACCAGGATTGCAGCCTCATCCTCATCAAGCTGCAGGAAGGCTTCTTCGTCGCCATCAAGATCTCGCTGCTCGGCGGCCTGGTGCTTTCCTTTCCGGTCATCGGGCACCAGCTCTGGCGATTCGTCGCTCCCGGCCTCTACCGCGACGAAAAGAACGCGTTTCTGCCATTCCTGGTTGCGTCCCCTGTCATGTTCATGCTCGGCGCAACCTTTGCCTTCTACATCGTCATTCCACTGGCCTTCGATTTCTTTCTCGGCTTCCAGCAGATGTCCGAGGTGGCCGAGAGCGGCTCGATCGAGGCATTTGCCAGCGATGCCGGCATCACCTTCCAGGGTTCGGTGGCCGAATACCTGTCACTGACCATCAAGTTCATCCTGGCCTTCGGGCTTTGTTTCCAGCTGCCGGTGCTGCTGACGCTGATGGGAAAGGCCGGCCTGGTCTCGGCGAAGGGGCTCGGACAGGTGCGAAAATACGCCATGGTCGGAATCCTGGTGGTGGCGGCGCTGGTTACCCCGCCCGATGTCATCACCCAGGTCATCCTGTTCGTGGTTGTCTACGGCCTCTATGAGATCTCCATCTTGCTGGTGCGTGGCGTGGAGCGGCGGCGCAACCGGAGGCTGAAGGAGATGGGTCTCGACCCAGATGACTGGTCCGATGATGATCCCGAGGATGACGACCAGGTCAAAAAGGAGAAGGAGTCCGGCGAGGAGGCCGGTTGACGGTGGGGAATGACGACCAGCTGCGGCGGATCGCCGAGGCGCTCGAGCGGATCAGCCCTTCGCCGGGACCGGAGCCGGACCTGTCGGCGGCCGATGTCTTTGCCTGGCGGTCTGTCCCCGGACGGCTTGACCCGGTAACCGAGGTCAACCGGGTCGACCTGTCATTGCTGGTCGGCATCGATCGGGCCAAATCGATTCTGATGGAAAACACGCGCAATTTTGCCGCTGGCCGGGTTGCCAACAACGCCTTGCTGTGGGGCGCACGCGGGATGGGAAAATCGTCGCTGGTCAAGGCCGTTCATGCCAGGATTTCCAGCCAGGCCGAGGGCATCAAGCTGGTGGAGATCCAGCGCGAGGACATCTCCTCGCTGTCGGCGCTGCTCGGTATCCTGCGGTCATCCTCGGCACGGTTCATCCTGTTTTGCGACGATCTGTCGTTTGCCTATGACGATTTCCACTACAAATCCCTCAAGGCCGTGCTGGATGGTGGAGTCGAGGGGCGCCCCGGCAATGTTGTCCTCTATGCAACCTCCAACCGACGCCATCTCATGCCGCGGGACATGATCGAGAATGAGCGCTCGACCGCCATCAACCCGTCCGAGGCGGCCGATGAGAAGATCTCGCTATCCGACCGGTTCGGGCTCTGGCTCGGCTTCCACCCCTGTTCGCAATCCGAATACCTGGAAATGGTCAGGGGATACTGCAGCCATGCCGGGCTCGAGGTGACAGGTGATGAGTTGGTCGGCGGCGCCATCGAATGGCAGCAAACCCGGGGTGCCCGTTCGGGCCGGGTTGCGTGGCAATACTTCCTTCACCTGGCCGGCAGCAGGCCGGATGGCCGAGCCGCGTCAGCCGCGCCCGATATAGGGCATGGTTGAGGCCATGATGGTCATGAACTGGATGTTGGTCTCCAGCGGCAGGCCGGCCATGTAGGCAACAGCCTCGCCGCAATGCGCGACATCGAATACCGGCTCCGGCCTGATGTCGCCGGATGCCTGCCGGACCCCAAGTGGAAATTTTGCCGCCATTTCGGTGCCGGCATTGCCGATATCCAGCTGGCTGCAGCAGATGCGATGGGGCCTGCCGTCAAGGGAGAGGGATTTGGTCAGCCCGGTGATGGCGTGCTTGGTCGCGGTGTAGGCGGCGCTGTTCGGCCGTGGGGCGTGGGCGGAAACCGATCCGTTATTGATGATTCGGCCGCCTTGCGGGGTCTGGTTGCGCATGATTCGGAAGGCTTGCCTTGCACAGAGGAACGACCCGGTCAGGTTGATATCCACGCATTGGCGCCAATCTTCGACCTCGAGTTGGTCGAAATCAACCGCCGGCACAAAAATGCCTGCATTGTTGAAAAGGACATCAAGACGTCCGAATTTCTCCACGGTCACGGCAAACAGCGTCTCGACCGACGCCGCGTCGGCCACATCGGTGGGAACGACAACCGAATCGGCCGGCAGCGCCGCCAATGCGGTCGAGGCCAGCTTCTCCTGACGCCGTCCGGCCAGCACCAGCGAATAGCCAGCCTGGCCAAGCGCCAGCGCCGCCGCCCGGCCGACACCGGTGCCGGCACCGGTGACGACGGCCACGCCGGCGCCTGCCATCAGGCTGTTCCCGTTTTCAGGTTGGTGTCGGCGGGTGTCACGACAGGTACGGTACTGGATCGGTGCTTTCCGTGCCGAGCCGCAATTCGAAATGCAGGAACTGCTTGTCGCCGCCGGGAATCTTGCCGATGGGTTGGCCCCTGGACACGGTGGTGCCGGTCTGGAGATCGATTCCGGTCAAATCTGCATAGACCGTGAAGACATTGTTGTCATGCCTGATCAGCAGGACCGAGGTGCCGTCCGGATTGCGCGAGACCAGGGCAACCTCGCCGTCACCGGCCGCATGGACCTCCGTTCCCTCCGGCGCAGCAATGCGGATACCCTCATATCCGCCCCTGCCGGTATAGGGTCGCGTGATCTCACCGGAAACCGGCATCATGAACGCGCTCTCCGTAGACCGGGAACGCTGGGTCCGCATCTCGGGAGATTCGGGAAGTTCGGCCACTTCCTGCGTCTCGGGCAATGGATCGTCGGCGCTTGGCGGCGCCGGCAATTCCTCTTCGACCACGGTCACCGCCTGCAGCGGCTTCGACGGCGCAATCGTCACTGACGGTGCTGGGATCGAGAGAATCTGCCCCACCTGCAGCACGGGCGAGCCGACGAGATTGTTGGCAGCTGCGATCTTCGATTCGGTCACGCCGTAGAACCGGGCAAGGCCGGGAAGGGTATCGCCCTCACGCACCACGTGTTGCCGGACATTGCCGGTGGAACCGATGCCGCCCGTTGCCGATTCCGCGGCCTCGATCGCCGACTCCGCCAGCTCGGCGATGTTGCCGGACGGGCTGGCCGGGGTCGACCGGGGGAGGATGACAATCCGGCCCGTTGTCAGCGGCTGGTCGGGATCAATGGAGTTGGTCCGGGCCAGGAGATCCGGGTCGATCTGCAGTCGCTGGGCGATCGCCCGGATGGTCTCGCCTGGCATGGCCTCGACAAAGCGGGCCGTTGCGGCATCGACGCTGCGGGTGCTCGCCGGCGAGGCCGCGCCGCCTTGCGGCGTTGCTTCAGCGTATGGCCTGGTCACCGGCTCGCCGCGCATGTCGAAATTGCAGGCGGCCAGCACCAGAATCATGACGAGTGACAGGGCCGAACCGATGACGGTTGGCCGGCCTGCCTTCAGGGTGGTGCCCTTCAGCTCTTCCGGAACTGGGTTCAGTTGAACTGGGGCAGAATGCGCGTCAATCATGTTCGACTCCTTCTACCAGCGGAACAAATCTTACCCTTCCCAGCTCCGTGTATATCAAACCTGATGCCTGTTTGTCGACTTTCAAGAGGCGCTGGTCCCGTTCCGAGCGGGCCACCGGCAACACCATCAGCCCGCCAGGCTTCAGCTGGTCCAGCAGGACCGGGGGCACATCCTCCGATGCAGCCGTGATCATGATCCGGTCAAACGGTGCCGCTGATGGCAGCCCCTGCGTGCCGTCGCAGGTGACAATGGTCACGTTGCTGCGTCGGTGGCGCTCGACAATCAGGCTGGCCGCGGTCTTGGCCAGCCTGCGGTGACGCTCGAGGCTGTAGACGTGAAAGGCCAGGTGAGACAGCACCAGCGCCTGGTAACCGGAGCCGGTGCCGACCTCGAGCACCCGGTGCGACCGGTTGACCTCAAGCGCCTCGGTCATCATGGCCACGATTGTCGGCTGGCTGATGGTCTGGCCGCGGTCGATGGGGAGCGGAATGTCGTCATGGGCGGTGGCGGCGAAGATGTCGTCGACGAATTCGCGGCGATCGATCATGCCAATCACGCTAAGCACATCGCGGTTTGTCACGCCATTCCTGCGAATGATGTCGGTCAGTTCGGCGAGCTCTGCCGGAGTTCGGGTCACCGGAACATCCCCGTCATGACCTCCAGCGTCGCGTGATCGGTCAGATCGGCGCACATCGGCGTGACTGAAACCAGGTTGTCATGGTTGGCCGCAACATCGCAGCCTGGATCGGAGGCGGCATTTTGCGGTCCCGACTGCATCCACATGAAGGAACGTCCGGATGGCGATTTGCAGGGAACGGCCTTGAAGCCCATCCCGGCTCGGGCGCCCAGCATCGACGCCCTGGTTCCGGCAACATCTGCTGCCGGACATGGCGGGAAGTTTACATTGTAGAACAGCATGAAGGGGCGCTTCTCCCAGGGAGCCGATTCAAGTAACGTCCTGACCACGGCGGCGCCGTGAATCCGTGCGGCCTCGAACGGGTCCTCACGGTCGCGGTTGTCCGGTCCGTAATATTGGGACAGGGCGATCGCCCGGACGCCTTGCAGCGATGCCTCCAGCGCCGCTCCGACCGTGCCGGAGTAGAGTGCGTTTTCGCCGGAATTGTTGCCCCTGTTCACGCCCGACAGCACCAGATCCGGGGGCTTGTCCCCCATCTCCTTCAGCCCGGCGATGACGCAATCGGCAGGCGTTCCGAGAACAGCCAGCTGCCGCTCGCCTTGCCGCGTCAGCATCATCGGGCTGACAAAGGATACCGCATGGCCGGTGCCGGACTGTTCGGTGGCCGGGGCCGCGGTCCAGATGGTGCCGGTCTCGCCGGCAATTTCGGTGGCAATCTCGTGCATGAGGGCAAGCCCCGGGGCATCGATGCCGTCGTCATTGGTGATCAGGATTCGCATGTTGCTACCAGGTTGCCGGACTTTGTGGAGGGGATGGTTGTCATGGCCGTGCCTTGTGAAGGGGCGGATGGTGATTGCCCCGGTTGCCGGGCCTGTTGAGGTGGAGGATGGTGGTTGCCGGAAGGTTGCCCGGGGGATGTGACAATGCGGGGCAGCCTCATGCGAGCTCGCCATCCGGCAACAAGAGGAGCCGGTTCTGCAGGTATGGGGCCAGCGCCCAGGGAAGCCTGACGCTGCCATCGCCCTGCTGGCCGTTTTCCAGCACCGCGATCAGCGACCGCCCGACCGCCAGCCCGGAGCCGTTGAGCGTATGGAGGAACCGCGGCGAGCCGCCGCCAGCTGGCCGGTATCTTGCATTCATGCGACGGGCCTGGAAATCGCCGCAGGTGGATACCGAGCTGATCTCGCGGAACCGGTCCTGGCCCGGCAGCCAAACCTCGATGTCATGGGTCCGTCGTGCCCCGAAGCCAAGGTCGCCGGTGCACAAGGTCACCGTCCGGTAGTGCAATTCCAGCATCTCAAGGATTTTCTCGGCACAGCGGGTCATTCGCAGCTGTTCCTCCTCGCTGTCCTCGGGCCTGGTGACCGACACCATCTCGACCTTTTCGAACTGGTGCTGGCGGAGCATCCCGGCCGTGTCCTTGCCGGCGGCACCGGCTTCCGACCGAAAGCACTGGGTGTGCGCACAGTAGCGCCGGGGCAGGGTGTTCTCCTCGACGATCATACCGTTGACGAGATTGGTCAGCGAGACCTCGGCAGTCGGAATCAGCCATTTGCCGTCTGCCAACCGGTAGGAATCCTCACCGAATTTGGGTAACTGTCCGGTGCCGAGCATCATGTCCTGGCGGACGATGACCGGTGTCCAGGTTTCGATCAGCCCGTTTTCTTCGACATGGGTGTCGATCATGAGTTGGGCAAGGGCCCGGTGGATCCTGGCTACCGATCCCGACAGCACGACGAATCTCGATCCCGACAATCTGCTGCCGCTTTCCTGATCCATTCCGTGGCGGACTCCGGGGATCTGGTAATGCTCCAGCGGGGTGAAGTCGAATTCCGGCTGCGCGCCCCACCGATGCAGCTCCCGATTGTCATCCTCGCTGTCGCCGTCGGGGACATCCGGGTATGGTATGTTGGGAATCTGCATCAACTCGTCGTCAAGTTCCTGTCGGCTGGCAGCCGCCTCGCTTTCCAGACTGGCGATGGCATCCTTCTCGGCAGCCATGCGGGTCCGCAATTCCTCGAACCTGTCGAGATCTCCTGCCGACCGGGCCTGGCCGGCCTCCTTCGATGCCGAGTTGCGGCTGGCGCGGGCGGATTCGGCATCGCCGATGCTGCGCCGCCGCCTCGCGTCAATTGCGATCAGCCTGGACGCTGACGGCTCCAGGCGTCGCCGGCGAAGCGCCTGGTCGAATTCGTCGGGGTTCTCCCGGATGTAGCGGATATCGTGCAATTCGGGCCTGATCCGGAAATTCCAGCGTCGGTCGCAGATGCCCTAAACCGATTCTTGACCAAGTTCAAACCGGGGCAGGGGGTCGAATCTGGGCTTCCGGCGGGCCCGCTTTTTCCGTGGATTTCCCGGCAAGTCGATTTGCAAACCGGGACTTGCGGATATAGGTAGGCTTCCGCCCGTTGCGCGGCATGGAGTCCCTCCGGGGTTTTCGGGGCCGGACAGACAGCAGGCCTCCGTCCCATTGAGGGCGGTGCGTCACCGTCGTAAGGAGAGGTAGGCAATGTTTGTCAATCCAGCATATGCACAGGCCAGCACTGGCGGGCTGAATTTCGCCAGCCTCGTGCCGCTGATCCTGATATTCGTGATCATGTATTTCCTGCTGATCCGGCCACAGCAGAAGAAGGTCAAGCAGCACAAGGCCATGGTTGCAGCCTTGCGCCGCGGTGACCAGGTGGTGACGCAGGGTGGGCTGATCGGCAAGATCTCGAAGTTGAAGGATGACAACGAAATCGAGATCGAACTGGCCGAAGGCGTTCGTGTCCGGGCAGTCCGCAGCACAATTTCCCAGGTCCTGAGCAATTCGGGTTAGACGGGTCCGGGCAACCGCCGCCGGTCGGGCGGCAACACATCATGGCGGAAACTGACGCCGGGCAAACTGCCTGAGGCCGTTGCGGGAATCACCAAATGCTTCAATTCGCACGCTGGAAGCAAATCATTGTCCTGGTGGTCTGCCTTTCCGGCGTGATCCTGGCGCTTCCGAATGTCTTCTACCAGCGGGTGGAAGGCCACAACGAGGCGACCGCCCTCGGCGAGGCCGGCCTGCTGAACGCCAGCGAGGTGGAGGAGCGAACCGGCGGCTGGCCCGGCTGGCTGCCATCGGCGCTGGTCAATCTCGGTTTGGATCTGCGTGGCGGCGCCCACCTGCTGGCCGAAGTCAGGCTGGAGGATGTCTATTCCGAAAGACTGGACGCGATGTGGCCGGATGTCCGGGACGCCTTGCGGGACATCCGGTCGTCCATCGGACCGATTCGACGGCAGGATTCGGCGCCGGACGAGCTTCGGGTGCTGGTCTCGGAACCGGACCAGATCGAATTGGCGGTCGATGCGGTCAGCGAACTGGCCCGGCCGCTTGTCAGCCTGACCTCGGTCGCCGCTTCCGATATCGAGGTGACGGCCGAGAATGACGTACTGGTTGTTCGTCTCACCGAGGAGGAGCAGGCGGCGACCGACGACCGAACGATGCGGCAGTCGCTGGAAATCATCCGCCGCCGGGTCGACGAGGTCGGCACCAGGGAGCCGACCATCCAGCGGCAGGGCAATGATCGGATCATCATCCAGGTTCCCGGCATTGGTTCGGCGGCGGAGTTGAAGGAGATCATCGGGGCGACGGCCAAGCTCACATTCCACCCGGTAGTGCGGCGCACATCGGATGGTGAGGCGCCGGCCGGTGCCGGCAACGTGATCTACCCTTCGCTGGACGAGCCCGGACAGTTCTACATTCTGAAGCGACAACCTGTGGTATCGGGGGATCAGCTGACCGATGCCCAGCCAGATTTCGACCAGAACGGGCTTCCAGCTGTCAGCTTCCGCTTCAACCCCTCCGGTGCCCGCAAGTTTGGCGACTACACGGCGGAAAACATCGGCTCCCCCTTTGCCATTGCCCTGGATGGCGAGGTGATCTCGGCGCCGGTCATCCAGGACCATATTCCCGGCGGTTCCGGGATCATAACCGGACGGTTCACGGTCGAGAGTTCCAACCGGCTGGCAATCCTGCTGCGGGCCGGCGCCCTGCCGGCCGGCATGGTGTTCCTAGAGGAACGGACAGTGGGGCCGGAGCTGGGCCAGGATTCCATCGATGCCGGGCAGATTGCCTGCCTGGTGGCATTCCTTGCCGTGCTGGCATTCATGTGGGCCAGCTACGGGTTGTTTGGGCTCTTTGCCAATGTCGCCCTGATCATGAACCTGGTGCTGATCTTTGCCGTGCTGTCCACGGTTGGCGCCACGCTGACCTTGCCCGGAATTGCCGGCATCGTGCTGACCATCGGCATGGCTGTCGATGCCAACGTGCTGATCTTCGAACGGATCAGGGAGGAGATGCGGACCGCAAGAGGGCCCGCCGGTGCCATCGAGCAAGGTTATACGCGGGCGATTTCAGCGATCTTGGATGCCAATATCACCACCTTGATTGCCGCCGTCATCCTGTTCGCCTTCGGCTCGGGACCGGTGCGAGGGTTTTCGGTGACGCTGGGCATCGGTATCGTGACGTCGGTGTTTTCGGCGATCTACCTGACCAGGTTGATGATCATCGTCTGGTTCGGGTGGAAGCGCCCGCGGCGAATCAATGTCTAGGGTGACGCCATGAAAGCCAACCACCAGCATGTTGGCCGGCAAACCGGCTGCGGAACCGCAGCTGGAGGCCGGCCATGAGGTTGCGGCTGGTTCCGGCCGAGACGAGGTGGAATTTTTTCCGCTTCGCTCGCTTGGCGATGATCGGGTCGCTGGCGGCGATGGCGGTGTCGGTTGTGCTGACAATCCTGGTCGGATTCAATTTCGGCATCGACTTCCGCGGCGGCACCACGGTCCGGACCGTGAGTACACTTCCAGTCGATGTCGGCCGGTACCGTGACGTGATTTCCCAGCTCGATCTCGGCGACGTGGCGATTTCGGAGGTTTTCGACATCTCCTTCGGCCCGGACGAGAACGTGGCCTCGATCAGGTTCGAAGCGCAGGAAGGTGACGAGGCGGTGGCATCGACAACTGTCAGGCGAATCGAGGAGGCGCTCAGGAGCATCGATCCCGAGATGCGGTTTCCGCTGGTCGAGTCCGTGGGGCCAAAGGTCTCGGGCGAGCTGATCCAGAAGGCGATCATTGCCGTGCTGTCGGCAATCTGCGCCGTGCTGTTCTATATCTGGATTCGCTTCGAATGGCAGTTTTCGCTGGGTGCGGTTGCAGCGCTGGTCCATGATGTCGTGCTCACCCTTGGCATTTTCAGCGCCCTGCAGATCAAGTTCGACCTGGCCATCATCGCCGCCCTGCTGACCATTGTCGGCTACTCGCTCAATGATACGGTGGTCGTCTTCGACCGGGTCCGGGAGAATCTCCGCCGGATGAAGAAGCCCGACCTGCAGGATGTGCTGAATCTCTCGATCAATGACACATTGTCACGCACGGTCATGACATCGGTGACCACACTGATCGCACTTGGGGCGTTGTTCGTATTCGGCGGCGACGTCATCAGGGGATTCGTCTTTGCCATGATCTGGGGGGTGATCGTCGGGACCTATTCCTCGGTGTTCGTTGCTACCAACATCCTGCTCCAGCTCGGGGTGAAGAGGGACTGGTCGAAGCCGGACAAGGGCGCCGGAACCAAGTTCTCGTCCAACGCAACTTGATGGAGCAGCTTGCCAGCCTGCCGGTCGTGGAAATCCTCTGGAACCTGCGCAGCGAGTTGCAGTGGATCATGGTGGGCGCCGCCCTGGCCGGCCTGGTGCGCGGCTTTTCGGGTTTTGGCACCGCCATGGTGTTCCTGCCCTTTGCCAGTTCGGTGGTTGAGCCGGTCTGGGCGCTGATCATGCTCTGCATGATGGATCTCGCCGGACCATCCCTGCTGGTTCGAAAGATCGCGGTTGATGCCAACCGGGCGGAATTGTGGCGACTGAGCCTCGGTGCGGCACTGGCAATTCCGTTCGGTATTGCCCTGCTGGAGACGCTGAGCGGCGATTCGTTCCGCCACGCGGTATCCTGGCTGACGCTGGCGCTGGTCGCCATCATGGCCACCGGCTGGCGCTACCGGGGCACCAACACCAACCTGACCGTCTACGGGATCGGCGGGCTTGGCGGATTGCTTGCCGGCTCGACCGGCCTGCCGGGACCACCGGTCATCCTGCTCTATTTGGCCAGGCCGTTGCCGCCGAAGGTGATCCGGGCCAACCTGTTCGTCTACCTGCTGATTGCCGATCTCCTGCTGCTGGCGATGCTGGCAATCCGGGGGCACCTGACACTTGAGCCGGTGGTGGCCGGCGCCGCGGTTGCGATCATCTATTTCCTGACCCTGCTTGGCGGCAACTTTCTGTTTCGCCAGGAAGGCGAGGGGCGCTACCGGCTGGTCGCCTATCTGATCATTGCCGGCTCGGCGGCGCTCGGACTGATCAATCCCGTGCAGGCATTGCAGTGAGGATGACCCGACAGCGATTCCCTGGGCGGCGTCCGGTCGACGGCTACGGCCCGGGATTCTTCCGTATCGGTGGGCAGGTCCATCATGGTCCGATCATGGTGCTGCCAACCGGGGTGATCGGGTGGACGGACCGCGACTCCACCGATCGGTTCCGCGGGCAGCGGGACGATATCGACCTGCTGATCGTCGGAACCGGCGCCGAGATGGAGCCGGTATCGCCCGGGTTCAGGAAGGAATTGACCGATTGCGGAATCGAGGTTGAAGCCATGCCGACACCCTCGGCCTGCCGCACGTTCAATGTCCTGCTTGCCGAGGGTCGGTGCGTTGCGGTCGCCCTGCTGCCGGTGTAATTGAGCAGGCAATGTCCCGGGTCGGCGGAGAGACGCTGGCCTGGCGAGGCGACACAAATATCAGCAAGAGGAAACAGCAATGGCATTCAGCCTTCCCGATCTACCATATGCTCATGACGCTCTGGCAGAGTACGGCATGTCCAGGGAAACCATGGAATTTCACCACACGCTTCATCACAAGGCTTATGTCGACAACGGCAACAAGCTGATTTCCGGCACGGAGTGGGAATCGAAATCCCTGGAGGAGATTGTTGTCGGATCCTACGATGCCGGCGCGGTGGCGCAGAGCGGTGTCTTCAACAACGCGTCCCAGCACTGGAACCACATGCAGTTCTGGCAAATGATGGGTCCTGGCCGGACTGGCATGCCGTCGGAGCTGGAGAGCAGGATTGTCGATTCCTTCGGTTCCGTGGACGAATTCAAGAGCAGCTTTTCGGCGGCCGGGGTCGGACAGTTCGGTTCCGGTTGGTGCTGGCTGGTCGAGAATGGCGATGGCAGCCTGGCGGTCACCAAGACCGAGAACGGTGTCAACCCGCTCTGCCATGGCCAGACCGCCCTGCTGGGTTGCGATGTCTGGGAGCATTCCTACTACATCGATTTCCGCAACAAGCGGCCGGCATATCTCGGAAATTTCCTGGACAATCTGGTCAATTGGGAAAACGTCGCCAGCCGGATGTCCGGTTCGTAGACACGCTCCTGCCGAAGTTCAGACGACAAGACCGGCCCCGCCTTATGGCGGGGCCGGCCGTTCCTGACGGACGAACAGGTCGAGGGCCGGCCCAAATGAATGCCAATCGTTCCTGATGGACGAACAGGTCAAGGGTCGGCTAGCCATGATTGTCGCCGGAATCGTCTGGGGGTTGTCGCCGATCTTCTACAAATTCATCGAGCATGTCCCGCCGGTGGAGGTGTTCTCTCACCGGGTCATCTCCTCCTTCGCGGTGTTCTTCCTGGTCATGATGGTGCGGGGGAAAGCCGGCGAGGTCCCGCGCATCCTGTCGGCGTCGCCGCGCAAAGTCGGAACCATCGTGCTGGCGGCCTCGATGATCTCCGTGAACTGGCTGTTGTTCATCTGGGCGGTGCAGGTGGACCGGGCGACGGAGGCAAGCCTCGGTTACTTCATCTTTCCGCTGATCGCGGTCTTCCTCGGCGCGGTTGTGCTGGGGGAGAGGTTGTCGGCAATGCAATGGATGGCAGTGGCAGTGGCGGCCGCCGCGGTCGTACTGCAGCTGGTCCTGTCCGGAAAACTCCCCTGGATTGCCCTCATCCTGGCCTCGACCTTCGCCGGCTACGGTTTGGTCAAGAAACAGATCAGTGACGGGCCCATCGTGACGGTGGCCACGGAATCGTTGCTGCTGACGC
Organism: Paracoccaceae bacterium; assembly: GCA_965214695.1. Taxonomy (GTDB): domain Bacteria; phylum Pseudomonadota; class Alphaproteobacteria; order Rhodobacterales; family Rhodobacteraceae; genus JAPOXR01. Next base: position 172,928 of record OZ243967.1, read on the forward strand.
CGGCGGCGCTGTGTTGGCTGATTGGCGTGCATCAATGGGGCTGGACCGACTTTACCGGTCGGCCCGGCGCCTATTTCGGCAATGACTTGACTGTTACCATCATGTTCGTGGTGTCGGGCGTGATCACCGCCGGACCTCTGATCCTGCTGTCTTATGGCACCAAGCGGTTGCGGTACTCTGAATCAGGCGTCCTTCTCTACACCAACCCGGCCCTGCAATTCCTTGTCGCGGTGCTGATCTTCGCCGAGCCGTTCGGCACCACCGACCTGGCCGCCTTCATGCTGATCTGGCTGGCACTGATCCTGTTCTCGCTGGATGGACGACTCAGGCCAGGTCTATTCGGAGCGCGGCAACGAGCGACTCCACGGAATTCTCGATACTGACCAGTTGCCGCAGGCCGGGATCGGCGAATCCGCACTCGATGATGCCGTCGATGACAGCGAGAAGGCGGGACCAGTATCCATCGACATCGAGCAGGATCACCGGCTTGTCATGCAGGCCGAGTTGCCGCCAGGTGATCGCCTCGAACAGCTCGTCCAGGGTTCCAGCGCCGCCGGGTAGTGCAACGATGGCATCGGAGTTCATGAACATGACCTTCTTGCGTTCATGCATGGTCTCGGTGATCACCAGGCTGTCCAAATCGTCGAGGACGATCTCCAGGTCGGTCAGGTGTTTCGGGATGACGCCGAACACCGTGCCTCCCGACTCCCGGGCTGCCCGGGCAGCTTCACCCATCAGGCCGACATCGCCGGCGCCATAAACCAGGCGCCAGCCTTCCCGCGCCAGCGATTCGCCGAATTGCCTGGCGGCAACCCGGTAACTGCCCCGCGTTCCGTTGCGGGAACCACAGAAGAGGCAGACGGATTTCACGGTGTTGGTCAATGCGCTCAGCTTTCATTGCCAATTGATCTGAAGTATCAACGAGACTTCGTTCTGTAGACCAGAATTGCTTCCGGAAAGACATATGCTGGAAAAAACTCCACCACAGCTCACTGCTCGGACCGTGACAATAATGGTTGTTGGCTTGGTTGTCATTGCTGCCCTCATCTATTTCCTGGTCCGAGAGCAGGCGACCGAGCCGGAACCGGCCCCGGAACAGTCACAAGCCACCCCTGAACCGGACCCGGCCACGGACCCAGAACAGCCCCCGCAGCCACAGCCCGAGACAGAGCCAGCGCCCGAACCTGCCCCGGCAGCGGTCGAAGAGGCAGAGGTTGAAATCCAGCCACCCACCTCGGCCGAGCCGGCGGCGACTGCGGAACAGCCAGAACAGCCACATCCGGAGGCAATGACGGCAGATCCGGCCGCATCTGGCGACGACGAGGCGGCACCAACCAAACCCAAACCGGTGCCGGAACAGGCCGATACTGCTCCCGAGCCGGAACCGGCCACGGACCCAGAACAGCCCCCGCAGCCACAGTCCGAGGGAGGGCCGGCGCCCGAACCTGCCCCGGCAGCGGTCGAAGAGTCAGAGGTTGAAATCCAGCCACCCACCCCGGCCGAGCCGGCAAAGACTGCGGACCAGCCACAACCGGAGACAATGGCGACAGGGCCGGCTGCAGCCGGCGACGACGAGGCGGCACCAACCAAACCCAAACCGGTGCCGGAACCGGCCCCGGCCGACCCGGCCGCGGATGCAGAGCAGCCCCCGCAGGCACAGCCTGAAACCGGGCCGTCGCCGCAGGTAACTGAATCACCGGAAGACGCAACACAGCCCTCCACTTCGGAGGAGCATCCGCCCGAGCCGGCGGCGACTGCGGAACAGCCAGAACAGCCACAACCGGAGGCAATGGCGGCAGATCCGGCCGCATCTGGCGACGACGAGGCGGCACCAACCAAACCCAAACCGGTGCCGGAACAGGCCGATACTGCTCCCGAGCCGGAACCGGCCCCGGAACAGTCACAAGCCACCCCTGAACCGGACCCGGCCGCGGACCCAGAACAGCCCCCGCAGCCACAGTCCGAGGGAGGGCCGGCGCCCGAGGCAGCCCCGGCAGGGGTCGAAGAGACTGAGGAGTCGGCTCTGCCACCCACTTCGGAAGAGGCTTCGGCCGAGTCGGCAATGACTGCGAGCAAGGCAGGGCAGGCGCCATCGGAGACAACGGCGACAGAGCCAGCCACGGACGAGACCGGCGCGACCCGCGGGCAGCCAGAAGATGGCCAGGCCAGCATGCCGTCCGATCAGCGGGCCGGGATGGCCAATGAGCCGGAAGGTGCGATCGTTTCCGATCCGGCCACGGAAGGTGATCAACCGCTGGCCATGGCGGCCAGAGACGACCGGTCGGATGAAGCGGCGGCCACGGCAAATGCGCCGGAGGCAGTGGCCGAGACCGCCGTATCCGGTGAGGCGGGTGCCGGTGTTGCCGGCATGGTTGGCCAGGAACCGGTTGCGGAAGCGACGGTTCAGCCCGGGGATGGCGACGCTGTCACGAGTGATGTCGTATCGCCCGCGCCTGGTTCCGGCCAGCAGGCTGTGGATGGGCAGGTGGCGGCAATGCCACCGACATTCGACGTGGTCAGGGTTGACATGTTCGGCACGACGACAATTGCCGGTCGGGCACCGGCCCGCTCGCTCGTGCAGGCCATCGTCAATGACGAGGTTGCCAGTAGTCAACGTGTCGGCCCCCATGGCCAATTTGCCATGATATTCAGTGTCGATACTGCGCTGGATACGCTCGAGATTCGCCTCAGGGCGGCGTTTGACGATGGCACCGACACCATGTCCGAGGACACGGTTTTCGTCATGGTTCCCAGGCCGGATACCGGGATTGCCGATGCGGCGACTGCGGTCGACTCCAGTGTGGCGGAACTGGATAATCCGACGCGGCTCGGCGCCATGGATCAGCCGGGCCAGGAACAGCTGCAGCCATCCGTGTTGCTGGCCACCAGCGAAGGCACCAGGATGATCCAGTCACCGATTGTCGCCAGTGGATCACAACTGCTGGTCGACATGATTTCTTATGACGAGAAGGGCGAGGTGATTATTTCCGGGAATGCAAGTTCCGGGGGAAGTCATGTCCTGATCTATCTCAACGACGAACTGGTCAAGTCCAGGAAGATTGCTGGGGACGGAACCTGGTGGACTGGTCTGAGCGAGGTGAAGCCAGGGCGTTACACCTTGCGGATCGACGAGATCGACAAAAATGGCGGCGCTGTTGCCCGGGTTGAGATGCCGTTCCAGAAGGAGCCTGCCGAACTGGCGCAGCGACTGCTGCAACAGGCTGCCCGTTCTGCAGAGGAAAGCGATGCCAGGATCAGCGAACCGCCAGCGATCCGCCTGCTGGCGGTGCAACGCGGGTTTACATTGTGGGGAATCTCCCGCGAGCATTACGGTCTCGGACGTCTGTACGTGAACATTTTCACCGCCAACAAGGATCAGATCAGGGACCCGGACCTGATCTATCCCGGGCAGATATTCGTCATCCCCGACGAGAGCACCCTGATCGACCCGCTCTGGTAGGCGCCGGCGGCCCAGAAGGGGCGCCGACTACCTGGCGGGCAGGGGATCGCCCGGATGGTCCGTGAGGATGTCGGCATCATCCTTGACTTCCACCGACTGCACGGCCGTCGCTAGCTCCGAAAATGGCCGTGTCACCTCAGGCTCGACAACATCGGGCGCGGTCGCTTCTGATCTGGTGGCCTCGGCAGGGGTGGCGGCGAATTCGCCTTCATCGGGGATCTTGCCAGTCGGCACCGAGCCGCCGGTTTGCGATGGTGGCCTGTCACTCCAGAGGATGGTGATCTCGCCCACCTTTCCCAGCGAACGCGCCAGCCTCATGTCCCGGACAACCCGGCTGCGCCTGCCGGCCAACAGCGCCATGAGGGCCCGGCTGAACCCGTAGGAGCCCTTTCGGGCCCAGATGGGAAGGGCCAGCATTGACGGCGTGAAGATCAGCGTCAGCAGGGTTGCGGTTGCCAGCCCGAACACCACCGCCGAGGCCATGGATTTCCACCAGAGCGAAGCCGGGGTGTTGATCGCGTAGCCGCCATTCACGATATCGATCGAAAATCCCAGCATCATCGGTGTCAAGCCGGCGATTGTCGTGATTGAGGTCAGGAGAACCGGCCGGAATCTGACTTCGATAGTCCGGATGATGGCCTCGATCCGGGACATGATCTTGGCATTTTCCTGGTAGGTGTCGATCAGGACGATATTGTTGTTCACGACAATTCCGGCCAGCGCCACCACGCCGATACCGGTCATGATCACCGAAAACGGTTGCGACAGTATGACCAGCCCCAACAGCACCCCGCCGGTCGACATCACCACGGCGAGAAGAACCAGCACGGCATGGTAGAAGCTGTTGAACTGGGCCAGCAACACCGCGAACATCAATCCGAGGGCGCCGGCGAACGCCATCATCAGGAAGCGCTGGCTCTCCTCCTGTTCCTCCTGGTCGCCCGTCCATTTCCAACGGACGGTTTCGGGAAGATTGGCGTCGTTCGTCAGCCACTCGTCAATATGGTTGATGCGTTCGGTGGGGTTGACCGGTTCGCCAGCTTCGTTGGTCAGGCCAGGTTCCACGTCGGCCTTGACGTCGATGTAGCGGGATTGTTCATACCGGGAGATCTGGTCGACGCTCGGGACCGGCGATCTCGAAAGGAAATTGGACAGCGGCACCAACCCGTTGCGCGAACTCACCCGCAATTCGTCCAGGGTGGACAGGTGGCGGCGACTCTCGGGAAACCTGACCCGGATTTCGACTTCCTCATCCGATGAATCGACACGCATTTTCCCGATCAGCAACCCCCTGGTGATCAGCTGAACCATGCCGCCGACCGTCGCCACATCGGTTCCGAATTCACCGGCCCGCTCCACATCAATATCGATTCTCCAGTCGATTCCAGGCACTGGCCTCGTGTCATCGACCAGGATCAGCCCATCGGAATTGTCAAACTTCTGTCGAGCGGCAGCGCTCGCTTCGAGCAGGTCATCCCAGTTGTTACTCAACAGCCTCAGATTGAGCGCCTTCCCGGAACTGGGACCAGTGCTTCCGTCCTGGGCATCGGTGAATATGCCGGGAATTTCATTGATCCGGGACAGGAGCGTCTCGGTAATGCGCCTTGTGTCAGAGGCGACTCCGCCGATCTTCTGGCGCTCTTCCCAGGATTGGAACTCGACATGGATTTCGCCAACCGTGTCAACAGGTTTCGAGCTGGTGTCCGTGCCAGTGTTACTGAGGCCAGCCGATCCGGAAAAGGAAAAGACATTGTCGACGCCTTCTGTGCCGATGACAATGTTCTCGACCTGGCGAACCACCCGGTCCTTTTCCTCGAGGCTGAGATTTCCCCGTGCCCGGACGTAGATGAACATTCGCTCCGGCTCGGTATCGACAAAGAAGCTGACGCCATGGTTGTTGCCGATGTAGAATTGGAATGTCGTCACCATGAATGCGATCGTGGCCAGGATGCTGATCACCGGCATGATCGGGTTGCCAACAAGCAGCCTGGTTGTCCGGGTCAGTATGTTGGGGCGGTGCACGTAGGACGTCCGCGGGCGCGATCGCAGGCGAAATCGCAATGAGCCGATGACGACGGCCTGGACCACGATCAGCAGGACAAACAGGATGACGAATGGCAACGACCGGGCATGCGGTGGAACGCCTTCGACCGGAACCGGATTCAGCTGCGGGTTCAGGACCACGAACGCACAACCGAACATCAGCGCAAGAATGGACAGGCATATCAGGATCCGCAAACTCCAATGCACCTCTCGGCGAAGACTGTTCGACGCGCCGCGGAACTTGAGTGCCAATTCGGCAGTGAGGCCCCCGACAACGGGCAAAAAGATCAGTGCAACGACGATTGAGGCCGACAGCACGAAGATGATGGTGACCGGCAGCGTTCCCATGAACTGCCCGGCAACGCCCGGCCAGAAAAGCATTGGCAGGAACGCGCACAGGGTCGTCGCCGTTGACGACAGGATCGGCCAGAACATGCGCTTGGCCGCCGACGCATATGCCTTCATCGGCGGCATTTTCTCCTTCATGTTCCTGTCGGCAAGCTCGACAACCACGATGGCGCTGTCGACAAGCATTCCAACTGCAAGGACAAGGCCGAACATCACCACATTGGCGATTGCAATCGACATCAGGGCAAAAAGCGAAAAACACAGCAGGAAGGAGACCGGAATTGCAAACCCAACCAGCAGCGCCGACCTTCCACCCAGAATGGCCAGGACAACGATCATCACCAGGCAGACCGCGGTCAGGATGGAGTTCTCCAACTGGCTGACCATGTCCTCGACATTGCCGCTCATATTCTGGGTTACCTCGACCCTGATGGAATCTCGCAAGGCAGGTGGCCAGCTCTGTCGCAGCCTCTCCGTCGTCTCGATGACCTTGGCCGCGGTATCGATGACGTTGAAACCCTTCCGCTTGACGATCTGCAGGGCAACGGTCGCCTCGCCATTGTTGCGGGCGATCCCGGTCCGGTCATCGAATGTCATCCGGATGTCGGCCAGGTCACCGAGCGTGACCACGCGACCGGCATTCACCATGACCGGAAAGTCGTAGACATCGCGCGGAGATTCGAAGGTAGACGGAATCTTCAGCGCAAACGACCCTTGGCCGGTCTCGACGTCACCGGCGGCGATAAGCTGATTATTGCGTGCGACGAGGGCAATCAATTCGTCGGCGGCGACCCCGGCGACCCCGTAGGATTCAAGCTGCAACGGATCGATGATGACTTCCACCATCTCCCCCCGCATGCCGGTAACCCCGACTTCGAGCACCTCTTCCAGGGATTCAATCTCTTCCTTTATCTGGTCGGCGATCTGCATCAATGTCCGGTCGGGAACCGTGCCTGCCAATCCGAGGACCAGGATTGGAATGTCGGAAAAACTGAATTCGGTAACGGTCAGGTTGTTGACGCCGTCCGGCAGGTCGGCCTCTGCCCGGCTGACGAGGTCCCGGACCTCGGCAAGTGCCTTGGCCTTGTCCAGGCCGAATTCGAACAGGAGCGAGATTCCCGCATAGCCATCTGCGGCGGTCGAAAACAGCTCATCGAGACCATCAACCTCCTTGAGGCGATTCTCGAGCGGCTTGACCAGCAGCCGTTCGCTGTCTTCGGCCGATATTCCCGGAAATGGAGCCGAGACGAAAATTGCCGGAAAATCGATGTCCGGAGCGCCTTCCTTGGGCAGGCCGGTATAAGCCAGGATACCGGTTGCAACGGACAGCGCCAAGGCGGCAATCACCACCCTGGTATGGGATGCCGCCCAGTCGACAAGACGAATCATTACGACCGGTCCCCACTGGTGGCAATCACCGGCGTGCCATCGACAACGAATTCATGACCGACCACGATGACCTCGATGCTTGGTGGCAGCCCCTTCACCCATGTTCCCTGGGGTGTATCGCGAATGATCGCCACCGGGCTGAAGCGGGCAGTACCGTCAACGACCAGCCGTACACCAAGCAGGCCTGTATCGTTGAGCGTCATCGCCGATTGCGGAATCAGGTGCGCCATTTCCGCCTCGGCGGTCACGAAAATCTCGGCGGCCGAGCCATCACGGATTGCCTGGTCGCTGTTGTCGACCTCGATCTCCATCCTGAAAGTGCGGGTATCTGTATCGGCCGATCGGGAAATGTAGGTCACCTTGCCAATTCTCTCAAGCCCCGAGGTCAGCCGCACCGAGGCGGTGTTGCCGATGTCGACCTGAACAACCTCGGCGTCTGACAGGTGGCCGACGAGCTTGATCGGGTTCAACTGCACGATCCGGGCACACAGTGATCCGGGCTGCAGCAGTGATCCGGTCTCGGCAGCATCCGAATCCAGTATGCCGTCAAACGGAGCAACCATCTGCAGCCGGTCTATGGCCACCTGTGCCCGTTCGACCGCAGCTGCCGCCGATTCGAGTGCCGCATGGGCCGAGTTCTTGCGGTTTTGTGTCGCAAATCCGCCTTCTGCCAGCTTCGATGCCGATGCCTCGTTGACGGCGGCCTCCTCCAGCCGGGCCCGCGCCTCCCGTAGATCGGCGTGCCTGGACCCGGGATCAAGTACGCAGATGACGTCTCCCTTGCTGACGTCATCTCCCTTGTGCAGCGGGTCGGAAATCACCAACCCCGATGACTGTGACCTGACTTCCACCTGTCGCATCGCCTCGGTCTGCCCGCGTATTGTCACCCCGGCTTCGACCTGCCGTGCGCCGGACTGCATGGTCAGGACGTGAACGGAGCCGTCACGCCGTTTATCCGCAGGGACGGCCGTGCCCACCGCCGCCGGACCATCAGCCTGACCGGCAGGTGTCATGGCGACATTCCCGTCGGCAGGCGAGCCGCCATTGAGCTGACTCCTGGCGAAAGCAAGAACCGCCTCGCGCTCGATGACGAATGCATAAAGGGACGCGGCCACGATGGTTGCTGTCAGGATTGAAAGTATTCTCATCGTGTATCCAGCCAGTCCGAATAAATGCAGCGGGGCATTCGGGCAGAAATCATGACGCTGCAACTTTCGTATCAAATCTGGAGCGCGAACCGGAAGCCGCGAGCCATTCCGGATATATAGGGATTCATTTCCCGATTCCATCACCGGGAGAGCAGGAAGGTGCAAGTCTACGCCACTCCGACCGCCGTAGCCGACTCTCGTATGACCAGAATCAAGGAATAGAGAAACACAAGAAGTAGTACTTGTACGCGCGGGTCTTCCCTGTGGAAAACTCCGCGGTTGTCGTGCCGCTTCGCCTTCTCCATTCTTCACTCGGGCTCGCCGTTGCCAACTGTCACCGACTGACTTCCGGCAACGACGAAGCGGGGCATCTTTCCCGCAAGACGGGTCGGACCGATAGGCTTATGGGTCGCCGTCCCGGATGGCGGGCCCGACAGATCATTGCCAATGCAAACCAACGACCTGGAGCGTGGACATGTCGTGCTACCGCCGGCAACTCGGCCATACGGCATGACGGGGCCGAGTTGTGGGTGGCGGCCAGGCCAGGGCGGCGAACACACTATTGCAGTTGGCAAGTCGAGTGCTTAGGGGGTAATACCCGTCAGGCAGCGGGAGAGCAGATTGAGCAACCCTGATTCATTTATCAATGAGGTCAAGGAAGAGGTCCGGCGTGACCGATTGTTCCGGACCTTTCGCCGTTATGGCTGGATCGGCCTTCTCGTGGTGCTGGCCATCGTCAGCGGAACGGCCTACCGGGAATGGAGTTCGTCAAGGGAACGTGCCCTGGCCGAGCAGACCGGCGACGCGATCCAGGGTGCAACCGTATCGGATGCGGAACTGCAGCAGCGAATTTCGGAGTTGGACCAGATTGAGGCCAGGCACGACGATGCAGGTGCAATCCGGGATCTGGTGGCGGCCGCCGAGTTGCTGAAGGGCGATGAAGGGGGATTGGAGGCTGCCAGGATGCGCCTGGAAGCAATCGAGACGAACAAGCAAGTGTCGACCGTCTATCGTGACCTGGCATCGCTCAAGAAAAGCGGAATTCTCATGGAGATCGGCCAGACCAACCTGGCCCTGCCGGTGCTCGAGAGGCTGGCACGGGAGAAGTCGCCATACTGGATGCTGGCAACCGAGATGATGGCGCTCGCGCATATCGAGGCAGGCGAGCATGGCGAGGCCAGGACGTTGCTGGAGGATCTGAACAACCAACTTGATGTGCCACCCGAACTGTTTCGTCGATCGCGGGATCTTCTGAACTCGCTGGACGACAATTCCTGAGATGACGTGTCTCGCCGGCCCTTCGCGATGGTGTGGATATTCCGGCCGGCCGGCAGTCAAGGGTCGAGATGACATGACCAAGATGAATGTCCTTGCCAGAACTGTCCTCGGGATCGGCGCGGTGATCCTGGTTGTCGGATGCTCCGAGAAGGAACGGATTCTGACCGGCGAGCGGATCGATGTCAGGGTGCCGCTGTCGAAATCGGTGGGGATGGAATCGGATTCGGACAGCGAAGAGGTGGTGAACCTCGATTTTTCGCGTGAATTCAACCTGGCCCTGCCATTGTCCGTTCCGCCGATGCGGCACTACAATAGCTGGGAGCACATCAACGCCTCCCGTAGCCATCAGGTGTCGAACCCGGCGCTGTCGGACAGGATTTCCCGGCTCTGGTCCGTGTCGATCGGCAAGGGAAGCGAGTTGCGGCAGCGCCTGACCGCCGGGCCGATTTTTGCCAATGGTCTCATCTATACCATTGATGCGCAGGCGCGGGTATCGGCACACACGACCGAGGGACGCCAGGTCTGGACAACCAGCCTGATTCCCGTCGGAGAGAGTCCGATGGATGCCTCCAGCGGCGGGTTGGCCCATGACAATGGTATCCTGTTCGTCACTACCGGATTTGGCGAGTTGCATGCATTGCATGCGACCTCGGGCAGGAGTTTCTGGGTGCAGGAATTCGATGCACCCGCCATCCTGGCGCCGATGGTGTCGAACGGACTGGTATACGTGGTGACCCAGGACAGCCGCGGCTGGGCCATCGACATCGGCAACGGCCGCCTGCGCTGGCGTTGGCAGAGCGCAATCGGGACCGCGGCCATTGCCAGCGGCGCCGCTCCCGCCGCCTACGGTGACATGGCCTTCATTCCGTACTCCTCGGGTGAAATCCAGGCCATTGACGCCAGGTCCGGGTTGCTCGCCTGGAGTGCAGCCGTTGGCGGCTCGCGCGGTCCGACCGCGCGGTCATCGGTCACCGCGATTACCGGTGGTCCGGTCGTGGCCGACGGAACCGTCTACGTGGCCAACCAGGCCGGCAAGATGTCGGCGATCGATGTCACGACCGGGCGGGTCAAGTGGACCGTGTCCGAAGGATCGTACAATCCCGTCTGGCCCGTGGGTGGTTCGGTGTTCCTTGTGTCGGATGTTGCCGAACTGGTTCGACTGAATGCCAACTCCGGCAGCCGGATCTGGGCGGTGAAATTGCCGGAATTCAAGCAGGCCAGGCTTTCCAGTCGCAAGGCGGTTTACGCGAATTATGGTCCTGTAATGGCTGGCGGACGTCTGATCGTTGCATCCAGCGACGGGAAGATGCGGCACTTTGACCCGGTATCGGGAGCGCTGATCGGCGAGACCGACATCGGCGAAGGTGCAGCCAGTAGCCCGATCGTGGTGAACGGGGTGCTCTACCTGACCACCCAGAACGGCAATCTCCTGGCCTTCAGGTAGGGATTGCTGGCCCGGCAACAGGTGCCAGGCATTGCCGTCATGGATCAAGTCGTCGCCATAGTGGGAAGGCCGAATGTCGGCAAGTCGACCCTGTTCAACCGCCTGGTTGGAAGGCGGGTGGCGCTGGTTGACAATTCCCCCGGGGTGACCCGCGACTACCGGGAAGGCAGCCTGGTCATCGGCGATCGAACGGTGTCGGTCATTGACACCGCCGGGATGGACCGGTCCGGTCCGGGCGAACTCGAGGCAGATATCAGGCGGGTCACCGAACGGGCGGTGACGATGGCCGATATCTGCCTGTTCATGATTGACGGGCGTGTCGGCGTGCTTCCGGCCGATCTTGAGGTTGCCGAAACGCTGCGCCGCAGGTCGAAGCCGGTCATCCCGGTTGTCAACAAGTGCGAGGGCAGGGCGGGCGAGGCCGGCTACCTGGAGGCATACGGGTTCGGCCTTGGAACGCCGGTGCGAATATCGGCCGAACATGGCGAGGGTGTTGGCGAGTTGCTGGCCACCATGCACGAGGTGTTGCCGCCGGGCGGGACCTCCGCCAACGAGGAGCCAGCCGACCACCCACTTCGCATTGCCATTGTCGGCAGGCCGAATGCCGGCAAGTCGTCGCTGGTCAACCAAATCATCGGTGATGACAGGCTGGTGACCGGATCAAGGCCCGGCACCACCCGGGACGCAATCGACATCTCGGCAAACTGGCTGGGCCGGGAGGTGCGGATCCATGATACCGCCGGTATGCGAAAGCGGTCCCGGGTGACCGAAAGGCTCGAACAGCTCTCGGTTGCCGATTCCCTGGAGGCAATCCGTTATTGCGAAATCGTGGTGCTGGTCCTTGATGCCGCCATTCCCCTCGAGGTCCAGGATCTTCGCATTGCCGATCTCGCCGAGCGGGAAGGGCGGCCGGTCGTGGTCGCGGTCAACAAGTGGGACATGGTCCGCAACCGCAGCCGCCACCTGACGGAAATCGGGCACCGGTTGAAGGACCGGTTGCCGGAACTTCGCGGTGCGCCGCTGGTGCCGGTCTCGGCGCTGACCGGCGAAGGGCTTGGACAGCTCCATGGCGCCATAACCGGCGTGTGGACCATCTGGAACCAGCGGGTTTCAACCGGGTTGCTGAACCGGTGGCTTGCCGAGGCAACCTTGCGGCATCCGCCGCCGGCGGTGCGGGGCAAGACGATCCGGTTCAGATATATGACCCAGGCCAAGATCAGGCCCCCAGGCTTTGTCGCCATGTGCTCGCACCCGCGCCAGGTTCCGGATAGTTACCGGCGGTTTCTCAGGAATGGCCTGCGGCAGGAATTCGGCTTCGAGGGAACCCCGATACGAATCTACCTGCGATCCCGCTCGGAGAAAAATCCGTTCGTTTCCGGCTCGTGACGGGCAGGGGACCGGTCAATCCTGTCCCTGCATACCCAGGCACTCGTCGAGCAAGCGCCTGGCTTCAGCTCCCGGCGATGCCAGGCTGGACCGGTTCTCGCCGGGGAAAAAGCGCCGGCGCAGTGACGTTGCCGTCGGCTCCGGCCGGAGGATGCTGATCCTGATCGAGGAGTTGTTGCCGAGTTCCTGCCTCCAACTGCGGGCAAGCGATACCTGGCAGGCCTTGGAGCCGCCATAGGCGCCGAAGAATTTCTCGCCCGAGCGGCAATCGGCCAAGAATACCGCATCGGCGGATGGTGATGCCAGGAGGAGCGGCTGGACATATTCGATAAGCCGGACGGTGGCCAGGCAGTTGACCTCCAGCGCAGCCCGGAACTCGCGAAGATTGCTGTGGGCAACCGGGGACAGTTCCGGGGCATGCACCGCGGCGTGAACCAGCATGTCGAGATGCCGCCACCGGTCATGGATTGCCCGGCACAAGGCCTGCATGTCCTGGTTGGAGGTGATGTCGGCAGCGGCATACTCGGCATGGACACCCAGGCCGGCAAGGTCGTCGGCCAGGGATGACAGGGCACCAGCGGTTCGTGCCGTCACAACGACGTCGTAGCCACGCTCGGCAAGAGCGGTGGCGAAGCCGGCACCAAGACCCCGTGATGCACCGGTAATCAGCGCAACCTGCCTCGATCGGCATCCATCCGTGTTCATGGGGTCGCCGCCCGCCCGGGAGGCAAGCATGTCGCGGCAGGATTGGCGGGCAGGCATGCAGGGATCGATGGCGCGTGCCGGTTGCCCGGGCGGTCAGGTTGGGCGCCTGCCTGACGCCCTAGGTGATTGCGGGGGCCGTTGCACCGGTCGCGGCTGATATTCGGGGGCCGATCGGAAGCCACCGGGTCAGGCTTCGATCCGGTCCATGTCGCACGCGGCCATGGCATTCTGGTAGATGACTTCGAGCCAGTCGGGCGAGCCGTCGGGAACCGAGTTCAGCAGGGCATCCTTGACCACCACCAATGCGCCGGCCGAGCTTGACTCCGAGATGGTCGACGACACCGAATTGTTGTCGAGCAGCCCTTCATTGACGGCCAGCACAATGCCGACCACGATGATCCCGCGCAACGCCCCGAAGGCAATTCCAAACCCCTTGTTCACGATATTGATGACCGGCAAATTTCCCAACCGCACCAGGAATGTCGTGATGACGGTCAGAACGATGACCGCAATCGAAAAACCGACGGTGAATGCGGCGATGGTTGCCAGCTGGCAGCTATCCCTGAGCAAATCGCCAATGACCGGAATGAGGCTCATATGCGGGTACAGGAAGGGTGCGGAAAAATAGGCAATTACGGCGGCGAGCACCCACACCGCAATCGCCATGATCTCCCGGACAATTCCCCGAATGTAGGCCAGGTAGGCCGATACCAGAATTATCCCCGCCGAAATCAGGTCAAAGTAGTTGAACTCTCCCATCGATATCCTGGCTCATCTTCCCGGGCAGGTGCTGGTCTGGGCGTGGTTGACATATTCCGGCAAATCGGATGGCCTTTTGGCATTGATGCCGGAAATAGACAACTGATTCATTCGGCTGAACCGATGACCGATCCACCCCGGAAATGATCCCGGATTCCCTTTCAGGTCATCCGGGTGCGCTCCGGTACCGCCTTCAGGCGCGGGGTGACCGGGACAAGGCGCCGGCAATCGGCAGTTTCGGTGAGCCACCAGGAACGCAAGCCCGTCATGTGGTCAGCGATGGCATGGCGACCGTCTCTGGACCATCTTCGATCGCTCCTCGTCGTCGAGTTGTGCGAGCTTCCTCACTCTCCTTTCCACCGCGGGATGAATGCTGACATTGGACACTGCCAGCAGGGACCAAATTGGCTCCCCAACCGCGAGTGATCGCAGGAATTCCCTGCTGGTATCGGGCACGAAGCCGATAAATTCGGCTACCAGTTCCTCGAGGGGTTCGTGCCAGGACGTTCAATGCCACGGAATTTCCATCATTCCCGGGAGACCGCTCCCAAGCTCGACGCGGGTGCCCGCGCCCTGGAGTCAACAACCTCTCGATTGGCCGACGATGACTTACCGGACATATGATGAATGCAGGGCGGAGACCGCCGTTGATGCCGTCCCTCGATAACTGGCCATGTATGTCGAACAGGTGGCACGGATGTTGGCGGTCAAGCGCCGCCACCAGCTTGCCGGGAACAGGTCCTGGAATGAAACCACCTGAATGGCGGCATTCCCGAATGGCGGTCGCCGGTCAGGTCCACGCTGCTCACAGGGGGGCGTAAGTTCCGGGTCCGAGCCGGGTCAGGAGAGCGGGCCCCGGGCCGAGCCGCTGACGAATTGGCGGAGGCAGGGATTCTGGTCGTGATCGAGGTCATCGGCGCTTCCGGACCACTCGATGACGCCCTCGTGCAGCAGGGCAACCCTCGAGGCGATGGTTCGCACGCTGGACATGTCGTGGGTGATCGTTACTGCCGTCGATTTGTTTTCGGCGACGATCCCGCAGATCAGTTCGTTGATGCGGGCGGCCCTGACCGGGTCCAGCCCGGTCGTCGGTTCGTCGAAAAACAGGATATCGGGGTCGGTGGCAATTGCCCGGGCAAGACCGGCCCGCTTCTGCATGCCACCCGAAAGCTGGCTCGGATACTGGTCGAGCACATCCGGCTGCAGCCCGACACGCCGAAGTTTCTGTGCCGCCAGTTCACGGGCATCGCTTACGGGAATGCGGTTCGGGCCGCGCAGATGCTGGAAGGCGACATTTTGCATGACCGTCATCGAGTCGAACAGGGCACCGCCCTGGAACAACATTCCGATTCGGGCCCCGCCGGCAAGATTTCCCGGGCTTGGCTCGTTTCCGCAGACCCGGATGACCCCGCGATCATGCCTGATTAGGCCCAGGATGCACTTGATGACCACGGATTTTCCGACTCCAGAGCCGCCAATCAGGGCAATGCTCTCGCCGCGGTTGACCGCGAAGCTGACGCCACGGAGCACGGCGGTGTCATTCTTGAATGACTTTTCCACCTCCTCGAGGGAAATGATCGTCTCGTTTGTTTGCGCAGGATCGCTGGTCATGCCGCAAAGAACGCCTCTGTCATCACGTAGTTGGCAGCGATGATCAGCACCGCGGCCGTGGCCACGGAATTTGTGGTGGCTCGCCCGACACCGCGGGCTCCTCGACCTGAATTGATGCCAAAATAGCAGCCCATTGTCGCAATGATGAACCCGAATGCCGCCGCCTTGACCAGGCCGGAGATGACATCCGTAGCCTGCAGGAAGTTCATGGTATAGCTCACATAGGTTTCCGGATCGAAACCGAGACGGCTGGTTCCGACAAGAAACCCTCCCATGATCCCGATGATGTCGCCGACACCCACCAGCACCGGCATGACCAGGGTCGCTGCCAATACCCGGGGCACCACCAGGAACTTCATCGGGTTGGTGTCCAGCGTCAGCAGGGCGTCGATCTGGTCGGTGACCTTCATGGTGGCGATTTCGGCGCCGATCGACGATGCGACCCGGCCGGCAACGATGAGGCCGCACAATACCGGCCCGAGTTCCCTGGCCATGCCGATGGCAACGATAACCGGAACTGCCGATTCGCTGTTCAGCCTCGAGCCGCCCGAATGAATTTGCAAGGCTAGGGCGGCGCCGGCAAACAGGGTGGTCAGGGCAACCACCGGCAGGCTGAAATAGCCGATATTGAGCACCGACAGCCAGAACTCGCGAAAATAGAAGGGGGGTCTGACCAGGTGGCCCAGGGTATGGACCACGAAGATCGATACACGTCCGATCGAGGCGCAAACCCGGAGCGTGGTTCTTCCGACCGCCAGCAACATCAGTTCAGCCGGCTCCAGCCGTGGTGACAGGGCGCTCATGCATCTGCGTGATCCCCGTCTAGCCGGCATACCCGTGCGGGTGGCCGCGGCCAGCGACAAGTAATGAAGTGCAATTGCTGGCTCCTCATCGGCCGGTCACAGGTTGGTGTAGCGTCTGTCATAGCGGCCGCCCAGGCTGGTCAGAACTTCGTAGCCGATTGTTGATGCGCTTTCGGCCAGATTGTCAATTGACTGGAATGCACCGAGCAGCTGCAGCCGGTCCGGAACCTCGTCCAGATGGCTGACATCGACGCCGATCAAATCCATCGAAATCCTGCCGACCCCCCGGCAGGGCACCCCCGATGCATGCAGGCAGATCCGGTCACCGAGCAGGCGGAATATCCCGTCGGCATATCCGGCCGACAGCGTCGCCACCCTGGTTGGTCTATCGGCGATCCAGGTCGCTCCGTAACCGACGATTTCGCCGGGGTTAACCTGCCGAACCTGGATGACCGGGATGTCCAGCGTCACCACGCTTTCGCCATCGGCATATGGCAGACCACCATAGAGGCCGATACCGGCCCGGCAGAGGTCGAAGTGATACGCGTCTCCGAGCAGGATCCCACCGGTCGCAGCCAGCGACAGCCGGCAATCAATCCCGGCTGCCAGTTCCCGGAAGCCGGCAAGCTGCCGCCGGTTCAACGGATGATGCGGATCGTCGGCGCATGCCAGGTGGCTCATGAGCAAGCAGGGAGATGAATCTCCGAGGGCTTCCCTGACGCTGCGGAAGTCACCGGCCTCAAGACCGAGCCGGTTCATCCCGGTATCCAGTTGCAGCGCCGGCGAGCGTCCTGGAAAATCCGTGGCAAATTGCCGGAATTGTCGAGCCGAGTTGATGACCGGTATCAATCGAAACCCGGCGACCAGTTCGCCGTCGGATGGCAGGTAGCCAGACAGGACAAGAATCTCGGCATCGCCGCCGATGGCATCGCGGACTCGCGCGCCTTCCTCGGCCAGGGCAACAAAGTAGGTACGAACGCCCCTGCGCTGCAGGGAGGCGGCAATTTCGGCCGCTCCCAGGCCGTAGCCATCGGCCTTGACCACGGCGGCAGTCTCGGTCGCCGGGGCCGACAGGCCGTCAAGTCGCTGCCAGTTCGTGGCAATTGCGCCAAGATCCACTGTGAGTTCGGCCCGCATTGCCCGGTCACCGGTGATGGGCCGTGACGGGCAACGGCGTGGTGGCGGGGGGATAAATCAACGGGGCTTCCAGGTTGTGCATGGCGACAGGATCAATGCCAGCGTCACGGCCTTCCTTCGCTGGCCGGGTCCTTGTAGCCGGATGGCGCGGCATTTCCAAATGCCGTGAAATCCGAATCGAAGCTCATTTTCACGGTTCCGGTCGGGCCCTGTCGATGCTTTGCCACGATGATTTCGGCGCGACCCTGGGCCTCCTCCATTTTTGCCTTCCATTTTTCCATGGCGGCGGCGTCACCCTCGTCCGGTTTCTTCTGCTCCAGGTAATACTGCTTCCGGTAGACGAACATGACCACATCTGCATCCTGCTCGATGGCCCCCGAATCTCTGAGATCCGACAGTTGCGGCCAGTTGTCATCCCGTGACTCGACGCCCCGGGACAGCTGCGAGAGTGCAATTACCGGGATTTTCAACTCCTTGGCGATGGCCTTCAACCCCTGGGTAATTTCGGCAATCTGGTGAACCCGCCCTTCGCTTGAAGAGGTGCTGGCCCGCATCAGTTGAATATAGTCGACGATGAGCAGATCAAGGCCGTTCGTCTCCTTCTGACGGCGCGCCCTGGTGGCGAGTTGCGCAATGGGCATGGCAGGAGTTTCGTCGATATAAAGGGGGCAGGCCTGCAGATCCCTGGCTGCATCAATGTACCTGCCCAGATCGGCCTGGTCGAGCTTGCCGGTCCGCAGCCTGGCAACCGGAATTCGCGAGCAGGTTGCAAGTATGCGCGCAACCAGTTGAACCGACGGCATTTCCAGCGAAAAGAACCCGACAATCCCGCCGGTTTGCTCCTGTTCGGCCACCTTCCGGTATTTCGTTGCCACGTTGAAGGCGATGTTGGTGGCCAGTGCGGTCTTGCCCATTCCTGGCCGGCCGGCGATGATGACCAAATCCGAATCCTGCAATCCCCCCAGTTTCTGGTCGAGATCGGTGAATCCTGTGGCCAGGCCGGCCAGGCCGCCATCCCTTTCGGAGGCCTTCCTTGCGATCGCCACGGCTTCCGACATGGCCGACACCAGCGACCTGAAGCCGACATCCCCCTCGCCATGCTCGCCGATTTCGTAGATGCGCTGCTCGGCTTCGGAAATCAGTTCGCTGACGCTCTTGCCGGCCCTGGGATTCTTCGTGATCTCGGTCAGTTCCGAGTAGAGATCGATCAGTTTCCGGCGAACCGCCAACTGGTAGATCTCCAGCGCATAGTCGCGGCAGGCATGAATGCCGATCGCCGCATCCTGGAGCTTGACCAGGTAGCCCACGCCTCCGAGGTCGGCAAATCCCGGTTCGACGGCCACAAACGGCTTCAGGGTCCTGGGGTCGGCAATCGACCGGCGCTCGATTCGCTCCTTGATCAGTTGGTAGAGAAGTTGATGGATCGGGTCGAAGAAATGCTTTGAATCGATGACCTTCGACACCTCGCTGAACACGTCATTGTTGGACAGGATCGAGCCAAGAAGTGACTGTTCGGCTTCGATGTTGCAGGGCCGTGTCGGCAGTCCCGGCGACTGGACCAGGGATGTTTCAAACTGTTGCGTCTGTCCGAAATCATCCATGTAGACCTCCTGTACGCCGTCGCCCCAACAAGGAATTCCAAGGTTGGGGCGGATATGCAAATTGTATCTTCCCGTGCAAAAAGATGTGGAAAACTGCTCTGTCGCCTTGCCCAGATATAGCAGGATTCGGGCGTGGGTTCCACAAGATATACCGGTTGCCGGGCACCGGTGCCCGGGAGGCTGAATTACCCGGAAGCTGGTGGGCTTGCCTGTTGCCAGTCATCGGGAGAAGCCAGGAAACGCTTGACCGCCCGCAACGTGTCCTGGTCGATCATCCCGCTCTCCTCGCCATGGGACAGCAAGTCCTCGAAGGTGCAGAGGCTGTGTATGACCAGGTTGCAGTCGGCAAGCCTGGTAACCGAGTCCGGGAATATTCCGTAATGGAAGATCACCGCGATATCGGTACAAATTCCACCAGCCTCGCGAATGGCTTCGGCAAAGCTGATCTTCGATCCGCCGTCGGTTGCCAAATCCTCAAGCAGGAGAACGCGTTGCCCCTGCCGAATCTCGCCTTCGATCCTGGCGTTTCGCCCGTATCCCTTGGGCTTCTTGCGGATATAGGTCATTGGCAGCCGCATGCGTTCCGCCACCAGTGCCGCAAACGGAATGCCGGCAGTCTCACCGCCGGCGATGTTGTCGATGTTCCTGGCGCCGACCCGGTCATCGATCAAGCCGACCAGCATGTCAGCGGTATCGGTACGGGCCTGCGGAAACGAAATGATCCGCCGGCAGTCGATATAGACCGGTGATTGCCGGCCGGATGCGAGGACAAATGGATCGCGTGCGGAAAAACGGACCGCCTTGATATCGAGAAGCATTTGTGCCGTTTGGGCGGCGGCGCTGCGCCCAACCTGGTTGTCAGTCATGTCGTTCTGTTCCGATTGCGGCAACCTGCCAGTGAATGTCGAAGCCGGGATCGAAGATGGCGATCCGCTCGCCTCCCGCCACGGCGAATTCCGGAAACACCACCCGTTCGGCGGATTTGGCAATTTCGATGCAGCCTGAATTTGGCTGAAGCCCGTAGAAGCGGGCCCCGTTCAGCGAGACGAAGGGCTCGAGCCGGTCAAGCGCCCCTTCCTCCTCGAACATCTGGGCCAGGCATGGCAGCGCCACCGGTGCCGTGTAGATGCCGGCGCAGCCGGCGGCACACTCCTTTTGCCCCACCGGGTGCGGCGCGCTGTCGGTGCCGAGAAAGAAGCAGGATTCGCCGCCGGTGGCCGCGGCCACGATCGCCCGACGATGCTGCTCGCGCTTGGCCACCGGTAGGCAGTAATAGTGGGGTCGAAGCCCGCCCTGGAACATGTGGTTGCGGTTGATGGCCATGTGATGAACGGTGATGGTGGCGGCCATGCGCGACCGGTTCGACCTGGTGTAATCCAATCCGTCGGTGGTGGTCACGTGTTCGAGAACCACCCGGAGCCGCGGCTCGCGGGTCATGATCCGGTCCAGCACCCGGTCGATGAAGACCTTCTCCCGGTCAAAGACATCCACGTCGAATTCTGCCACCTCCCCGTGCACGCAGAGCGGAATGCCGTTCTCGGCCATGACTTCGATGACGCCGGAAATGCCGTCGATGCCGGTGACGCCGCCCTCCGAATTCGTGGTCGCCCCGGCCGGGTATAGCTTGACGGCAACGATGATGTCCTGCTCGAAGGCGACGAGGATGTCGGCCGGGTCGCTCCGGTCGGTCAGGTAGATGGTCATCAGCGGGGTGAAATCCGAGCCTGGCGGCAGCGCCGCCATGATTCGGTCCCGGTAGGCTGAAGCCAGATCGCCGGTGGTCACCGGCGGCGACAGGTTCGGCATGATCAGCGCCCGGCCGAAATCGGCGGCGCTGTGGCCTGCCACCCCTGTCAGGATGTCGCCATCCCTGAGGTGGAGGTGCATGTCATCGGGTTTGCGTATCCTGATCTTCAATTCATCCATCCGGTCTCGAAGTGGCATTCACGGCCCGCCCAGCCGCTCCAGTTCTGGCAACACGACCGATTCCAGTACCCTGCCGGTTATCGGTCCGGCAAAGCGGAGCTGCACCACACCGGCTTGGTCGACGATGAATGTCTCCGGCACACCGTAGACACCCCAGTCGATGGCGATGGTGCCGTCGCCGTCGGCGCCAATGGCCCTGAAGGGGTTGCCCAGCTCGGCAAGAAATCCCAGAGCATGGGATTCTCGGTCCTTGTAATTGATTCCGTAGATCGGCAGCCCGGCCGCGGCCAGCCCGGCCAGGTTTGGATGCTCGGCCCGGCATGGCGCGCACCAGCTTGCCCAGAAATTGACCAGCTTCAGCTCCGGCCGGTCGATATCCTGGCTGGTCGGTGGCCTCCCTGGCCCCAGCGCCGACGGCTCCAGCGGCGGCGCCGGGTTGCCGATCAACACCGATTGCAGGCCCGAAGGCGAATCCTCCATCATCCGGAACGCCAGCAATCCGCAGAATGCGGCCAGCAGCACCATCGGAACAAGCATCAGTGGCCTAATCCCGGGCATCGGTCGATCCTTCCAGCTGCTGCAATTGCCGCAAGACCCGTCGCGACTGGCGGAGGGTTGCGGCGGTGGTGAGGCCCAGCACCGCGATCGCCACCAGGTAGGCGGCGGTGATTTCGGCCTGGTGGTCACCAAGAAACTGCATCACGGCCCGGCCCCGCTGGTCGGCCCTGGCGATGGCGGGCCCGGCGTCATGATCCGGTGCTCCTGGCCAGTAATGCCGATAGCTGGTTCTTCCTGATCTCGGTGCGAGTTCCTTCCAGCACCTGGGCGAGAAACAGGATCACGAAGCCGGCCATGCAGACCAGCAGCGGCAGGTAGTAGACGTTGTGGATGTGGGTCTCTCGATCAAGCGAGAGCGTGGCGCCCTGGTGGAGCCCCTGGCTCCAGAACACCACCGAGTATCTCGACAGCAGGGCAAAGACCGACCCGGCCACGCACAGATAGGCAGCCAGGTCGGCGGTCCGGTTTCGATCCCCGGATGCATGGCACAGCGCCAGGTAGCCGGCATAGCAGACAAACAGGATCAGGAATGATGTCAGCCGGGGATCCCAGACCCACCACGTGCCCCAGGTCGGCTTGCCCCAGATGGCGCCGGTCAGGATCGCTACCGCGGTCATGGCAATCCCGGCCCTTGCCGCCGCTCGTGCCGCCAGCGCCGAGACATGGTGACGGCGCACCATCCAGATGATTGATGCAGCCAGCATCATGAGCCAGGCATTGATTGCGACCAGTGCCGAGGGCACGTGGACGAACATGATCTTGACGGTGGTGCCCTGCACCCGGTCGGGAGGGGTCATCAACAGGCCCCAGGCCAGGCCGGGAACGAGCAGGATTGCGGCAAGAATCCACAGTGCCACAACCAGCCGGTCGGTTGCCTGCATGAAACGGGTCGGGTTGGCCAGGCGCCAGATTGATGAGTCGGGTTTCATCGCCTCCAGTCCGGGAAGAACGGGATTGTCAGCCACTGCATCGTCATCCGAGGTTAATACGCAGCACCTTGGCCGACGCAATTGGAATTACCGCCAGGCATGCGAGCGAGATGGCGCCGAGCAGCGTCAGCGGCACAAGCGCCGCAACCCCTTCTGCCAGACGGCTGGCGGCGACCGAACCGAAAATCAGTGTCGGAACGCAAAGCGGGACCACCAGCACCGAGGACAGGAGTCCGCTCCGGCCAAGCCCTGCCGTCAGTGCGGCACCGAATATACCGATGGCGCTGATGGCCGGCGTGCCGGCCATCAGCGTGACGAGGATGGCAATGCCTGACCCCGGCGGGAGGTTGAGCATCAGGCCGATCAACGGAGCGGCCAGGCAAATGGGCAAACCGGTCAGCAGCCAGTGAATTGCCATCTTCGCGGCAGCGTAGGTCTCCAGCGGCAATGGCGATGCCAGCAAGCGTTCGAGCGTGCCGTCTTCCATGTCATCATTGAAGAGGTGTTGCAGTGAAATCAGGCTGGCCAGCAATGCGCCGGACCAGAGCACACCGGTGGCAACCAGGCCATGGGTCGCGATATCCGGGCCAATTCCAACCGGGATCAGCAGCGAGATGGCTAGGTAGAAGACCAGTGGCAGGGCAGGTCCGCCCCCGGCCCGGAAATAAAGCCGAAAATCCCGATTGAAGACAGTCTTCACGCCGGCCTCATGCGTGCAATTCCGCCGCCGGGTCCGTCAGCTGGACCGATCTTGTGGTCCCGGCAAGGGACCTCTCGAGCGTGGTGACAACCGCCAGGCCGCCGGCCTGGCAGTGCTGCATGATCCTGGCGGTCACGGTCCCGGCCCAGTCCGGGTCAAGCGATGTCAGCGGCTCGTCCAGCAGCCAGCAGGCTCGGCCGGATACAAGGGCAGTGGCGATCGCCAGGCGCTTGCGTTGGCCGGCCGAAAGCAGGCGGACCGGGCGATGCTGCAGGTCGGCAAGGCGGAAAGACTCCACCAGTTCCTCACTGCCGCCGGTGCCGAATACGCCGGTCCAGAATTGCAAATTCTCGGCCACGGTCAGGTCGGCCTTCAGCCCGTCCCGGTGTCCCAGGAAGACCAAATCGTCGCCGGGCGAGGACACGATGCCACCAGAAGGGGCTTCAAACCCGGCCAGGACTCGCAGCAGCGATGTCTTTCCGGCGCCATTCGCACCGATGATGTCGACGCATTCACCGGGCCTGACCAATAGCGAGAAGTCGCTGACGATCCGCCGTCCGCCCTTCACCAGCGTGATTCCGCTGGCCGTCAGTTCAGCTGCATCGCCCATATACCTGCCCGCCCGGTGCACCTATTGGCCTGGCGGACCAGCTCCGCTGCTGGCGACCGCCCTCCGGCCCGCCACTTCCTTGCCGGGATTTGGGCAGCCTGCAAGTCATTTCCTGCAAGCGCCCTCCGACTGCCGGTGGCGGCAGAAGCCGGGCCAGTCATGGCATCCGGCCACCGGGCCGGTGACGATCAGGTGGGCGATATTCCACGGCATCGCGGCCGGTCCGCCTTTTTCCCGTGGAAATGCCGGTCGCCCCGGCTTGACCATGCAGCAGGATCGCACTTAGAGAGTGTGAAATCCACGACGGTGAAGATCATGACAAGCGCATCCGGACCAACGGGGCAGGCCACCCGCAGCAGCCTGGACATCGGCAGTGACAGCTACCGGTTTCACTCCATCCAGGCGGCCGAGAGGCTTGGCCTCGGAGATTTCTCGAGATTGCCGGCCTCGCTGGCGGTCGTGCTGGAGAATCTGCTGCGGTTCCATGACGAGGCAACCGTGCGTGAAGAAGACATCACCGCGCTGTCTGAGTGGTGCCGGGCCGGGGGCCATTCGGGTGCAGAAATCCAGTTCCGGCCGGCCCGGGTGCTGATGCAGGATTTTACCGGCGTTCCGGCCGTCGTCGACCTGGCTGCCATGCGCGATGGAATTCTTGCACTTGGTGGTGACCCGGCCCGGATCAATCCGTTGATCCCGGTTGACCTGGTCATCGACCATTCGGTGATGATTGACGCGTTCGGCACGCCCAGGGCGTTCCAGCTCAATGTCGAGCACGAATACGAGCGCAACATGGAGCGCTACAAGTTTCTCAAATGGGGCCAGTCCGCCTTCGACAATTTCAGGGTGGTGCCCCCGGGAACCGGCATCTGCCACCAGGTCAATATCGAGTTTCTGAGCAGAACGGTCTGGAGTTCGGACGATGATGACGGCACCAGGGTCGCCTATCCCGATTCCGTCGTCGGGACCGATTCGCACACCACCATGGTCAACAGCCTGGCGGTGCTGGGTTGGGGCGTTGGCGGCATCGAGGCCGAGGCGGCCATGCTCGGGCAGCCGATTTCGATGCTGGTCCCGGACGTGGTCGGCTTCGAGATGACCGGGCGGCTGCCAGAGGGGGTGACGGCGACGGATCTGGTGCTGACCGTGGTCAAGATGCTGCGGGAGCGGGGCGTCGTCGGCAAGTTCGTCGAGTATTTCGGCTCCGGCCTTGACCATCTTCCGGTAGCTGACCGGGCAACGATCGCCAACATGGCACCGGAATACGGTGCCACCTGCGGATATTTCCCGGTCGATGGCGAGACCCTGCGCTACCTGGCCCAGACCGGGCGCGACGAGGCCCAGGTGGCGCTGGTCGAGGCCTATGCCAAGGAAAACGGCATGTGGCGCCGCGACGGTGAGCTGACGGTGTTTTCCGACAGGCTGCACCTTGATCTGTCCACCATCGTGCCGGCCATTTCCGGCCCGAAGCGGCCGCAGGATCACACGCCGCTCGACCAGGCCGCCGAATCCTTCAGGAAAGTGGCCCGGGAGTACCGGGAATCGGTTGCCGAGGCGCCGGGCCGCCGGCAGGTGGAAGGGGAGGACTATGCCATCGGCGACGGATCGGTGGTCATTGCCGCCATAACCTCCTGCACCAACACCTCCAACCCCTACGTGATGATCGGTGCCGGCCTCGTTGCCCGCAAGGCCAGGGAACTGGGACTGGCCCCGAAGCCGTGGGTCAAGACCTCGCTGGCACCGGGCTCGAAGGTGGTGTCGGAATACCTGCAGGAATCCGGCCTGCAGGATGACCTCGATGCGCTGGGGTTCAACCTGGTCGGATATGGCTGCACCACCTGCATCGGCAATTCGGGGCCGCTGCAGGAGGAGATCTCGGCGGCCATTCATCAGGGCGACCTGGTGGCGGTGTCGGTCCTGTCCGGCAACCGCAATTTCGAGGGGCGGATCAGCCCCGATGTGCGTGCCAATTACCTGGCATCGCCGCCGCTGGTCGTCGCCTATGCGCTGGCTGGCGACATGAATGTGGATTTGGCCCGCGACCCGATCGGCACCACGCCGGAAGGACACCGGGTTTTTCTGAAGGATATCTGGCCGTCGACCGAAGAGGTTGCCGAACTGGTGCATCGCACCGTCTCCAGGGACTCTTTCGTCGAGAAATACGCCGATGTCTTCCAGGGTGACGACAGGTGGCAATCGGTGCCGGCATCGGCCAGCATGACCTATGACTGGCCTGGAACGTCGACCTATGTGCGGAACCCGCCCTATTTCGAGGGCCTGACCATGGAGCCGCCCGGCCTGGACAATATCGAGAACGCCAGGATCCTCGCATTGCTGGGCGACATGGTGACCACCGACCACATTTCGCCGGCCGGCGCCTTTGCCGCTGACACCCCGGCTGGAAAATACCTGGTTGAACGGCAGGTCTCGCGCCGGAATTTCAATTCCTACGGATCCCGCCGCGGCAACCACGAGGTGATGATGCGTGGCACATTTGCCAATATCCGCCTCAGGAACCAGCTCCTCGATGACGTAGAAGGCGGCTTCACCCTGGGCCCGGACGGGCAGACCATGTCGATATTCGAGGCGGCGATGGCCTACAGGGAGCAGGGAACGCCGCTGGTGGTGTTCGCCGGCAGGAATTACGGCACCGGCTCGTCTCGTGACTGGGCCGCCAAGGGTGTCAGCCTGCTGGGCGTAAGGGCGGTCATCGCCGGCAGCCTGGAGCGGATTCACCGCTCCAACCTCGTCGGAATGGGCATCGTTCCGCTTGAACTCGGGGGCGGGCTCGATGTCGCCGACCTGGAGTTGAAGGGCGACGAGACCGTCAGCATTACCGGGTTGGAAGACGGGATCGTGCCGCTGATGGAAATCGAGTGCGAGATCGTCTATGGCGATGGCACTCGCCGGACGGTTCCGCTGAAATGCCGCGTCGATACCGAGGTCGAGGTCGACTATGTCGAGAATGGCGGGGTACTTCAATTTGTATTGAGGAAGCTTGCACAGGCGGCATGATTTTGTGATTGTCTCGAAATGGGCACAATCACGTCAGCGCCAGGCTGCGACGCGCGCCGAAACCGGTTACGACGGCCATCCGGCTGGATACGGAAGGCTCGTCTGGCCGCGGTGCTGGCCGGGTTGCTGGCGCCGACGGGGCTACAGGCGGAGGATTTGGCCGGCGGCCATGTCGTCCTGGAACTCTACACCTCGCAGGGCTGCTCATCCTGCCCGAGCGCCGACAGGTTGTTGGACGAGATGGCCAAATCGGGCATGGCCGCCCTGCCGCGGCTTGACGACAGTTCCGGCACGCTGATCCCGCTGGGGTTTCATGTCGATTATTGGGATTATCTCGGCTGGCAGGACAGCATGGCTCGAGCCATCTTCTCGGAGCGCCAGCGCCAATATGCCCGGTATCGGAAAAAGCTGATGGTCTACACGCCGCAGGCGATCGTGAATGGGCAGCGCATGATGGTTGGCAGCAAGCTGCAACATATCGTGGACGCGGTCGGCTCGACGAAACGGGCCGCCACGCTGGAGGTCGAGTCGGAGTGGAGATCGGACCGCGGCCTCAGGGTGGTGATGCCGGCAGGCGGCCTTGATCTTCGCAAGGATGTGGATGTCGTTTACCTGCGATACCGGACCGAGCCGCAGGTGGTGAATATCCGCGGCGGCGAGAATCGCGGCCGCAATGTCGTCTATTCCAATGTCGTCACCGAGTTGCGGATGCTGGGCTGTTGGGATGGAAGCGACGATTTTGACCGCCTTGTCGATATTGGCAATGCACCGGACGCAACCGAGCAGCAGCTGGTCCTGCTGCAGGAGGGCGGATTCGGTCCGATTATCGGGGTCGGCTGGCTGGACGTCACTGCCCCGTCCTCGGCGCCGATTGCCACCAACAGCAAGGTGGGGTCCCGGCAGGTCCCCGACGGCCGTTCGCCCTGCTAGCCGGTAAGCCAGGCCGGGGCAGCTCCGGCCTGGGGTGACCCGCACGCCATGCTGCCCCCAGCTCCACTGGCGCTGCCGCCGGGCCATGGGCCGGTCCGAAGGCGATGGATGCATCTGCCCGCACCCTGGGGATGGCAGCAGGGGTGACATTATTGTTGGCCGGCGGATTTACCGGTAATCAGGCGGGGCGGGACGTGACTGGCCGATCATCGTTCACGTTCACGAATTGCGTTTGCAAGTGGCGGCGGAGTCGAGAGTGGGATCAGGCGTTCACGAAATCGCGGTCGAGATTCGCAATGTCGGCAAACGGTTCGGCTCGTTCGTTGCCCTCAGGAAGGCATCGCTGTCGATCCGCGACAACGAGTTCTTCACCCTGCTGGGACCGTCGGGTTGCGGAAAGACCACCCTGCTGCGGCTGATCGCCGGGTTTGAAGATGTCAGCGAGGGGCAAATCCTGCTCTACGGGCAGGAGCTGGCAGATTTGCCGCCGCACCGGCGACCGGTCAACACAGTGTTCCAGCACTACGCGCTGTTTCCGCACCTGACCGTTGCCGAGAATGTCGCCTTTGGCCTGAAAATGCGCCGATTCGGCCGGCAACAGGCCGCCGAATTGGTCGAGCGGATGCTGAAGCTGGTCCATCTCGACAGCATGGCTGATCGCAAGCCGCACCAGCTTTCCGGCGGGCAGCAGCAGCGGGCCGCCCTGGCCCGGGCCATTGCCCCGGGCCCGAAGGTGCTCCTGCTCGACGAACCATTGTCGGCCCTCGACCTGAAGCTTCGGCAGGAGATGCGACTCGAGCTGAAGCAATTGCAACAGAATACCGGGATTACCTTTGTTTTCGTGACCCATGACCAGGAAGAGGCGCTGTCCATGTCGGATCGCATCGCGGTGATGTCGGAAGGGGTGATTCAGCAGACCGGCAATGCCAGGGACATCTACGACAATCCCGGCAACAGGTTTGTCGCCAATTTCATCGGTGAGACCAACTTCATCGATGCCGAGGCCAAGCTGGTCAGGGGAGGCGAATGCATGTGCCGGCTGGCCAGTGGCGACGATCTGGCCTGTTCCGGGCCGTCCGGGCTGCATCCCGGCAACCGGGGGGTGGTGCTGGTCAGGCCCGAACGAGTGAAGCTGGTGGGACCGGATCGGCATGGTGGCATTGCCGGCACCGTTTCCCATGCAATCTACCTGGGTACCGACACGCTCTACCAGGTCGAACTGGCGGCGGGGCTGTCGATCAGCGTAAGGAGCCAGAACTCGGAACTTGACCGGCAGCGATACCGGCCGGGCGACAGGGTGGGGCTTGTGATCGACCAGGACTCGGCAAGGATGCTGATCGAATGATGGACGGCCAGGCCAGGGGAGAACAGGGCCGGTCGGGTATATTCCGGCCGATCAGGACGGCATTGCTGCTGCCGGCATGGTTGACCATCGGCTGGTTCCTGCTGATCCCGGTGCTGCTGATGCTGGTGTTTTCCTTCCTGACCAAGGAATTCCGCGGCGGCGTGATTTGGGAGTTCACCTTCGCCGCCTACGACCAGTTCGTATTCAACCGCGGCCTGTTCGGGGATGATCCGCCGCAGATCGAATGGACTTATATCACCATCTTTGCCCGCTCGATCCTGCAGGCCACGATGGCGACGGCGCTGTGCCTGCTGATCGGATTTCCCACTGCCTATTTCATTGCCACCCGGCCAGCCAGCCAGCGATCAGTCTGGCTGTTCCTGGTCACCGTTCCCTATTGGGTCAACCTCCTGATTCGTACCGTGTCGATGAAGTTCCTGATCAGGGA
Source organism: Paracoccaceae bacterium (assembly GCA_965214695.1). Classification (GTDB taxonomy): domain Bacteria; phylum Pseudomonadota; class Alphaproteobacteria; order Rhodobacterales; family Rhodobacteraceae; genus JAPOXR01. The sequence continues at coordinate 202,498 of OZ243967.1, forward strand.
TAACGGCCCGCTCAACGAATTGCTGCTGGCATTGGGGGTGATTGCCGAGCCGCTGGCGCTGGTCAATACCAGCCTGGCGGTTCAGCTTGGCCTGTTCTACTCCTACCTGCCATTCATGGTGCTGCCGGTCTATGCCTCGGTCGAGCGATATGATTTTTCGTTGTCGGAGGCGGCGGCCGATCTCTACGCCGAACGCTGGATCATCCTGTCCAGGGTGCTATTGCCGGTGGTGCGGCCGGGAATCATTGCCGGCTGCATCCTGGTGTTCGTTCCCAGCCTTGGGGCATTCCTGGCCCCCGACCTGCTGGGCGGCGCCAGGAATTTCATGATCGGCTCGTTGATCGAGGAGCAGTTCAAGGGCAATGCAGGGAACTGGCCGTTCGGCGCGGCGGCGGCGATGATCCTGCTGTCGATGGTCCTGGTGGTTTTGATGTTCTATGCCCGCCAGCAAACCCAAGCCGAGACCAGGTAATGGCCCGCCGCCACGACGTCAGGCGCTACCCGGGTTTCCTGACCATCACCCTGTTGTGCCTGGTGATCCTCTACGCGCCATTGCTGGTGGTCATGGGCTACAGTTTCAACGAATCGCAGTCGATTACCCGGTGGGGCGGGTTCAGCCTGCGATGGTATCACGACATCTTCTTCGGAATTGAATCGGCCAAGTTCAAGTCGGCGGCCTGGAATTCGCTATCCATCGCCACCATCGCTGCCACCGTGTCCACTGCCATCGCCACCGCGGCGGCAATCGGAATGGTGCGCGGCGGCAATTTTCGTGGCAAGGCGCTCAGTTTCGGGTTGCTGACCATGCCAATCATGGTTCCCGAGATCGTCACCGCGGTCGCCACCCTCATCTTCTTCAGCGCCATCGGCTTTGTTCTTGGTTACTCGTCCATTCTCGTCGCCCATATCGTCTTCTGCATTCCATTCGCATTCCTGCCGATCGCCGCCAGGTTGCAGGGAATCGAACAGGTCTTCGAGGAGGCGGCGCAGGATCTCTATGCCAACCGGATGCAGGTCTTCGTCCACATCCTGCTTCCATTGATGATCCCCGGAATCCTTGCCGGATTCCTGCTCGCATTCATCATCTCCCTGGATGATTTCATCATCACCAATTTCGTCAAGGGTGCCGGCGTCGAGACCTTGCCGACGGCGATCTTCGGATCGATCAAGCAGGGGATCAAGCCAAACATCATGGCGCTGTCGACGTTACTGCTGTTGACATCCGGCCTGTTGGTCAGTTTGTTCTACCTGGTTGGCCGCCTGGGAAACCGGCGTCAGAACACATGACGGAACCGGGACAGCCCGTGCGGCCGGCGAAAAAAAGGAGAAGGATCCGATGAAAAAACTGTTGACCGGATTGAGTGCGGCCCTGCTGGTGTCGGCCGGGTCTGCGGGCGCCGAGGGGAAGCTGTCGATCTACCACTGGTTCGAGTACATTCCCGATGAATTGCTGGCCAAGTTCACCGACGAGACCGGGATCGAGGTGACCATGGACACCTTCGATTCGAACGAGGCCATGCTCGCCAATTTGAAGGCCGGCAAGTTGGGAAGCTACGATGTGGCGGTTCCCGGCGACTACATGGTCGAAATCATGATCGGTGAAGGCATGCTCGACACCATCGCCGAGGGCGAGTTGACCAATCTCGGCAATATCGAACAGCAATGGCTTGATGTTCCCTTTGACATGGGCCGGCAACATTCGATTCCCTATCAATGGGGCTCTACAAGCTTTTCGGTCAACCGGGATGTCTATTCCGGTGATATCCGGACCACGTCGATCATCTTTGATCCACCCGACGAGCTGAAGGGCAGGATCAATGTCCTTGATTCCCAGGGCGAGGTGCTGCTGCTTGCATCACTTCACCTCGGTATCCCGCAATGCAGCACCGATCGCGACAACCTGCAGGCGCTCGACAACCTGCTGCAGAATGCCAAGCAGCACTGGGCATCCTTCAATTCCGACGGGGCCAAGGACGTGCTGGTATCCGGCGATGCCGCGGTCGGGATGATCTGGAACGGGTTTTCTGCCAAGGCCAGGGCAGAGGGCGCCAATATCGAGTACTCCTACCCGCGGGAGGGGCTGATCGTCTGGATGGACAACGTGGTACTGCTCAAGGATGCGCCGAACCGCGACAGCGCCCTGAAATTCATGGATTTCCTGCTGGAGCCGGAAAACGTGGCGGCGGTGACCAACTACGCCCGCTACAGCGCCGGGGTGATGGGTGTTGCCGACCTGCTTGATGCCGACCTGAAGGAGCAGCCGGAATCGATTCCGCCAGCCGACGCGCCGGCCGGAACCTTTGTCCAGGTCTGCGACCAGGCAACCCAGGAAGTCTACGACGCCATTTGGACCCGCCTGAAGAAGTAGTGTCATGGCGGCGGGGCCGGTGACTTGCCGCCCCGCCGGCATTTCAGGCAACAGCATGACTATCGACCCGCGCTACGCCATCCTGTTCGAGCCGGTCCGGATCGGGCCAGTGACCGCGAGGAACCGGTTCTACCAGGTGCCGCATTGCAACGGCATGGGCTACCGTGACCCGACCAGCCTTGCCCATATGCGCGGGGTGAAGGCCGAGGGTGGCTGGGCGGTCGTCTGCACCGAGCAGGTCGAGATCCATGCCAGTTCCGACATCAACCCCTTCATCGAGTTGCGGATCTGGGATGACCGGGACATCCCGATGCTGGCCCGCATGGCCGAGCGGATTCACCAGCACGACTCGCTGGCCGGAATCGAGCTTGCCTATAACGGTCTCAACGGCCCCAATCTCTACGGCCGGGAAGTTCCAATGGCGCCCACTGCCATGCCTGTTGCCAGTTTCACCTATGACCCGGTCCAGGCAAGGCAGATGAGCCGCAAGGATATCGCCGATGTCAGGCGCTGGCACCGGAATGCCGCCCTGCGGGGAAAGAAGGCGGGGTTCGACCTGGTCTATGTCTATGCCGGGCATGCGCTCGGCTTCTTTCACCATTTCCTCTCCCGGCGCTACAATCACCGCACCGACGAATATGGCGGCACGCTCGAGAACCGGGTGCGGTTGCTCCGGGAAATCCTGACCGATACCAGGGAAGCGGTCGGCGACTCCTGTGCCGTTCCCTGCCGCATCTCAATGGACGAGCTCATGGGCCCGGACGGCCTGGAGCAGGCCGAGGTCGAGGACATGATCGGCATGCTGGCCGAGATTCCCGATCTGTGGGATGTCTGCCTGGCCGGCTGGGAAAATGACAGCCAGACCTCACGGTTCGGGCCGGAAGGCGGCCAGGAGCCGTATTTTGCCAATATCAAGAACCTGACCACGAAACCGGTGGTCGGGGTGGGCCGTTACACCTCGCCCGACCGGATGGCATCGTTGGTCAGGAAGGGCGTTCTCGACCTGGTCGGCTGTGCCCGACCGTCCATTGCCGATCCGTTCCTGCCAAGAAAGATCGAGGAGAACCGGCTGGAAGACATTCGTGAATGCATTGGTTGCAACATCTGCGTTTCCGGCGATTTCACCATGTCGCCGATCAGGTGCACGCAAAACCCCTCCATGGGCGAGGAGTGGCGCCGCGGCTGGCACCCGGAATACATTCGCCCGAGGGAATCGGCGATGCCGGTCCTGGTCGTCGGCGCCGGGCCGGCCGGGCTTGAATGTGCCCAGATGCTGGGCAAGCGCGGCTACGAGGTTGCGTTGTGCGAACGGGACAGGGAGCTTGGCGGACGGGTAGCCCGGGAATCGGCATTGCCGGGGTTGGCAGCATGGATCCGGGTCAGGGATTACCGGGTCCAGCAACTCCACGCCCTGCCCAATGTCGAGATCTTTCCCGGCTCGGCGCTGGCCGCCGGCGATATCCTCGAGCTGGACTACCGGCGCGTGGTGGTGGCGACCGGCTGCAACTGGCGCAATGATGGTGTCGGCCATCACTGGACCCGGCCGGTCGAGCTTGATGGCAGCGTCCCGGTCCTGACGCCGGACCAGGTCATGGCCGGGGAACGGCCGGCCGGCGGCCCGGTGGTGATCTGGGATGACGATCACTACTACATGGGCGGTGTGCTGGCCGAACTCATGGCCTCACAGGGTCATGATGTGGTCTATTCGACACCGGCGGTCGAGGCATCGACCTGGACCCGCAACACCATGGAGCAGCATTTCATCCAGAAGCGCCTGCTCGAGGCCGGCATATCGATCATGGCCAATTCGGTGCTTACCGCCACGACCGGCGGCAAGGTGCGGCTGGCCTGCAACTATACCGGCGCCGCCCGCGGCATCGGGGCTGGCTGCCTGCTGCTGGTGACCAGCCGGACGCCGCGTGATCGGCTCTACCGGGATCTGCTGGCGGCCCGGGATCGCTGGGCTGATCACGGCATCGACAGGGTGGATGTCATCGGCGATGCCGAGGCGCCGGCGACGATTGCCCATGCCGTCTATGCCGGGAGGCGCTACGCCGAGGAATTGGACGGCCCGCCTGCAGACCCGGACGCGGTGCCGTACAAGCGAGAAATCGCGGAACTGGCCAACTGATACCGCCCAAAGGCCAAGCACCCGTATTCTGGTCTGGCCATCGTGCCGTACAGGCTAAGTATGGCGGAGTTGGCCGGCCGACGGCCAGCAGCCAGCACTACTCGTCACCCGGAACGCCGTAGCTCGGTGCCTGCGCCGGGTCGAGCGCCCGCAGCACGTAATCGTTCATTTGCGGCTCGTAATCGGTCCAGAGCGCCCGCAGCACCCCGACAGGGTCGGACTCGTCCCAATCCACCCGCAGGTCGACGAGTGGCCAGCCATGATCGGAATGAACCAGCAGCGCCGCCGAATGAACCGGGCCTTCCTCCCCTCCAGCCTCGTGGATGCCAGCCTCAAGCGACGACAGCAATCTTTCGGCCAGGTGGCTGCCTGCCAGGCCATGAAATCGCTCGACCAGGGCGCCCGGCAGGCCGGAATCTCTCAGGAGGTTGCCGGCAGCCACGCAATGGTTGCCGATGGTCGCGGCATGGGTGCCAAGCGTCTTGTCGCCGCTGTAGATGCCGCCCCGTCCCCGGTGGTCGATCGCCGCCACCTGCCTGAATTCACGATGCTCGATCCGGTCGATCACCTGGTCGATTGCCTGGCCAGCGCTCATGCCATGGCCGATCTGGTCGAGCACCATGGGTCCGATTGAGGGCAGGGTGACATTCTGGGTCGACACCGCGCCAATCCCGGCCCGAACCCAGGGGCAACGGGCGCCGACGCAGATTGACGAGGTGGTTACCGCAACGCCCAGCATGCCGGTCCGGTTGCAATGTCCGAGGACGGAGAAGGTCATGATCTCACTCCCCGTCGGGAATGACCGCGGTCACTTCGATCTCGACCAGCCATTCGGGGCGGGCCAGGGCCGGAACCACCAATCCGGTCGAGCAGGGAAACACGCCGGCCAGCCGGGCGCCCATCTCCTGGTACACATCGTCCCGGTGACGGATATCGGTGAGATAGACGACGATCCTGCAGATTTGCGCCAGGCAGCTTCCGGCTTCACCGAGCAGCATCTCGATATTGTCCATGGTCTTTCGGGTCTGCAGCCGGGCGTCCCCTGCATGCAGGCTCTCCCTCGTATCCAAATCCTGGGAGACCTGGCCACGCAGGAACACCGTCTTGCCGGATGCAATGACAGCCTGGCAGAGATCATTGTCGAGCGCCTGTTCGGGATAGGTGTCGCGGGTGTTGAAGGGACGAATTCTGGTATGGATCATGGCGTGTCTGCTCCGATGGACAATTCCTGGAAGAAATCCCTGCATATGCCGGCAAACCGCGCCGCGACCGGGCTCAACTCCCGCTCGCTGACGGTCGCCAGCACGATCCGGCCGGGCGGCACCTCCTCGGCAAGGCGCACCGCCACCACGGACGACCCGTCATAGGTGATGCTGGTGGCCGGGCGGGTTATCAGGATGCTGTAACCCAGCCCGCGACCGACGAATCCGCGCAACATTTCGAAGGAGGGTGTCCGGAACCGGATATTCGGCTCGAGGTCCAACTCCCGGAACAGGCCGGCAAAATACTGTTCGCTCGGCGGACGCTGCAGCAGGATCATCGGCAATTCGGCCAAATCATGCAGGGAGACCGCCGAGGAGGATGCCAGCTCGTGCTCGGCAGGAAGCAGGGCATATGGCCGGGTCAGGCCCAGCGTTTCCATGTTGATTTCCTGGCCCAGCTGCAGATCATAGGTCAACGCCATCTCGCAGGCGCCCGATCGCAACGACTCCAGCACCTGCGCCTGGTGGCCGACCACCAGGGCGACATCGACCCCCGGAACCTCGTGATCCAGCCGCGATACCAGCTGCGGAAGGTAGTTGGGGGCAAAGGTGAAGAAGCAGCCGATATTGAGGCTGCCGGCGGTCTCGTCATGGCTGGGTATTGCCGCACGGTCGAGCCGCTGCGGGGTTCCGTAGCCGCGGTTGGAATAGATCAGCGGGGCATGGCCGGTGCGAATTCTCGTATCCTCGACATGGCCGACAAAGATCAGGTGGCTGCCGACCTGGAAGCTGTGGGCAAGTCGGCAGTCGAAGGCCACCAGGTGATCGGCGATCAACGGCGAGCCGGTCCCTCCCGTCGCCCACATCGCGCAGGAGAACTTGTCGCCACCTTCGGGCTGGATTCTGCCGGCAAAGGTATCGGCGATATAAGCCTGGTCATCGCGCAGCAGATTGACGCAAAAGACGCCATTCTCGAGAATTGCGCTGCAGGCCGGGCTGAGATTGTGAACGCAGACCAGCAAGGTCGGCTTGCTGCTGTCGGCGGAAACCGACGACATGGATGACACCGTCACCCCGAACCGCCCGGATGGCCCGTCAGTCGTCACCACGCTGACAGTATTTGCAGCGTGGCTCATCCCGGAAATGAACCGCTCTCTGCTGCCCTGCGCTTCTGCTGCCATCGATCTGTGCCCGGTCGCGCTCAATGATTGGGTGTTGCCCGACGCCCCCGGTCAGAACATGTCTTCATGAGCCTGCGATTCGAGCCAGCCCGTGAGCTTCCCGCCATCCAGGACCCGGTCGGACAGCCCGGCCGAATTCTTCACCAGGTCGAGTGGCCCGTCCCAGCCAAAATTCCGATAGACGGCACCGAGATGGGCAAAGGGCGGCGACTGGGCAAAGAGCTGGAAGGTCAGCCTGTGGCCAGCATAGTCGGAATTGAGCAGGTCCCGGGCGAAGGCAAGCAGCTTGCGGCGATCCTCGGCGATCCAGTTCTCGTTGATGGTGTAGAATTTCTGTAGCCACGGGCCGGATTCGCCATCCTCGAAGCAGGCCTGGTCCGGGGTGACGCAGATCTGCCCGCCACAGAGCTCACGGGCAATATGGACCATTTCGTGGCATTGCGAGCAGGCATGAACCCGGCCGGTATAGAGCAGCGACTGGTTGGGCATCAGCAAGCCGCCCGGGCTTGGCTCGGCCAGGGCGATGGCGGCGGTCAGATGGGCATTGATTCCTTCACGGTAGACGGCGAGCTTGGCCAGTTTCTCCTGCACTGCCGGCTGCTTGTCGAGGCCGGTCTGGCGGACATTCCACAATGCCGCCCCGATCATCATGTCGGCGAAGGCGAGGCTGCGCTGCACGAATGCAAAGGCCGAATACCGGTGCAGGGTGGCGCGGATGAAGGCGGCCGCCCTGGTGTGCCGGTAGAAAAGGACGTTTTCCCAGGGAATGACGACATTGTCGAAAATGACCAGGCTGTCCACCTCGTCGAATCGATTGGCAAGCGGGTAGTCGGCTTCCGGGGCACGGCCGGCAAACCCGGTGCGGCAGATCATCCTGATGCCGGGCGTGCCCAGATCGCAGATGAATCCGACGGCATAATCGGAGTAGGCCTCGTTGCCCCAATTGGCGATGGTCGGCTTGGTGAAGGCCTGGTTGGCATAGGGAGCCGCGGTCTCGAACTTGGCGCCGCGGACAATGATTCCCTCCGAGGATTCGCCGACAACATGCAACAGCATGTCCGGATCCTGCTCCTGGGGTGGCTTCGAGCGATCGCCCTTGGGGTCGGTATTGGCCGAGACATGGAACGGATCGGCACGAATGACACGGTCGATATGGTTGCGGATATTCTCGGAGAATTGCGGATCGACCTCGTTGAGAACGTCCTGGCCATCATAAAGCGACCACATTTCGCCCACGGTCTCGTCGCCAACGCGGGTGACGACGCCGCCAATTTCCTCGAACACCTTGTTGGTCGCATACCGCTTGTTCCACCAATCCTGCTGTGATTGCGGCAGTTTCACGCCGATGGCATGAAACTCGCCATCCTCCCAGTAGGTCATGTGCGACGTCGTGTCCGGGTGATGCTGCATGTCGTAGATCCGGGCCCGAATTTCGACGATGGGCTTGAACATCGGGTGGTTGGGCACATCCCGGACCCGGTCGCCATTCATGTAGACCACCCGGCCGTCGCGGATTGAATCGAGATACTGTGCGCCGCTGCGTATCATGCCTTCAGCACTCCCATTCCTGCCATGAACCTGTGAAGCCGCATCCCGCACGGGACCGGAAACGCCCGCCCCGGTAACACAGCCCGCCCCGTGAAACAAATCTTGCGATACCCGCAACCAGGAACGCCCGTTTGCGCCCGCCAGCCGGGAATTCACTGCCTGGCAGTCCTGCAGCCGGGTTCGCCTTTTGGTGGCGGAGGCTGGCCATGTCGTTTATCGCCCGCAGTTGCACCCGCCGATACCGCAGGTGCCACGAAACCGGAATTCGAGCTGGATTGATGCGGAACCTGTCCCGATTGCCACCCGAGACCAGGGCAATCCTGTTCATGGTTGCGGCAATTTTCTGCCTGTCCAGCATGGATGCGGTGGTCAAGAGCCTGTCCGGCCGCTACGAGATCTTCCAGTTGGTCTGGATCCGCTATGCCGGTCAGACACTGCTGGTCAGCCTCCTGGTCTGGCGGCAACTCGGGGGCCGGATCCGCACCCGCAGCCCGGGAATACAGCTGCTGCGCTCGACCTTTCTGTTTGCCGGCACCGTCTGTTTCTTCATCGGCTTTTCCAATATCGACCTGGCGGCGGCCACGGCAATCCTGATGGTGAACCCGGTATTCGTCGCTGCCGGCGCCTATTTCGTGCTCGGTGAACGACTCGGCTGGCGCCGGATGCTGGGAATATGTGCCGGGTTTGCCGGCGCCATGATCATCATCAGGCCCGGAACCGCGGTGTTCTCGCCATATGCCCTGTTTCCATTGGCAGCAGCGATCCTGTATTCTGCTTACGCCATCACCACCCGATTCCTGTCGAGAAGCGAGGATATCACCTCGAGTTTCTTCTTCACCACGCTGTTTGGCGCGGTGCTGGCGACGATCATCGTGCCATTCTACTGGACGGCACCGTCTGCTTCCGACCTCGTTCCCATGGTGGCGCTGACACTGTTGGGGACGGCTGGTCAGTACCTGATGATCCGGGCATTGTTCCTGGCCGAGGCATCGGTCGTTGCGCCCTTTGGTTATGTCGGGCTGATCTACTCGGCATTCTATGGCATGGTCTATTTCGCCGAGTTTCCAGATCTCTGGACCTGGCTTGGCGCAATTGTGGTCGCCGCATCCGGACTCTATATCTGGTATCGGGAAACATCGCGTACTGGTTAGGTTGCAAGGCAAGTGCATGGCTGGACAGGCAGGCAACCCGCATGATGGCCGCAACTGGGTGCGAGACCGCCTGACCGATTTCGGTCTCCGGCTCTTCCTGGCAGTCCTCGGCCTGGTTCCCTACCGACAGCGGCTCTGGATCGGTGGCCAGGGCATGGCCCGCCTCATCGTTCCGTTAACCGATATCAGGAACCGGGTCATGAGCAACCTGGCGCTGGTTTTCCCGGAGATGCCGGATTCTGAACGGCAGCGCATCTTCCGTGGCTGCGTCGACAATTTCGGCCGCATCTTCGTCGAGGCCTACTCGACCAGCGGCTTCGTGCGCCGTGCCGGAAGGGGAGTTCCGACCGGCCCGGGGCTGGCTGCCATCGAGCAGGCGGCCGGGCAGGGGCAGCCGGTGGTGCTGGTGACCGGCCATTTCGGAAATTACGAAGCCGGCCGTGTCACGCTCATCAGGCGCGGCCATGCGGTGGGCGGCCTATACCGTCCGATGAACAATCGCTATTTCAACCGCCACTACGTTCGCACCATGGAGCGCATCGGCACCCCGGTATTTCCCCGCGGCAGGAGTGGCATCAAGGGGCTGGTCAAGTTCGTCGGCGAGGGCGGCATGGCGGTCATTCTCACCGACCAGTTTTCACGTGAAGGCGACGAACTCGACTTCATGGGGCTGACCTCGATGACCAACACCGCCGCCGCCCGCATCGCGGTGCGCAAGCAGGCGCTGCTGGTGCCCTTCTACGGCATCAGGCGGAAAAACGGCCTCGATTTCGACGTGGTCTTCGAGCGGCCGATCGAGCATGGCGACGTCTCCGACATGACGCAGCAGCTCAATGCCAGTCTCGAGGCACGCATCCGCGCCAATCCCGAGCAGTATTTCTGGATCCACCGCCGCTGGAAGGACCAAACCTGAACAGGGACCTTGACGAGGGGCAGGAAGCTGTCCCGCACCATGCGTGTCGTTGCTGTTTGTCCGTTGCCGTGCAGCCCTGGTCATTGCCAGCCTCCGTTCCACTGACGGGTATATGGTGCCGGCTGACCTTCGGCACAGAAACCGGCTGTCGAGTCGGCCACCTGCCTTGTAGACGTGACAAGCTCGCCCCGGGCGCGTTGGCTGGCACCCGATGGTCCGACTAGATCTTCCCTTGGGAACTCTTTGACGCAGGAAGCCGGGTGTCCGGTGCCTGCCCTTGCCGTTCATAGAGCTCGACTCCGTCTTGTCGTACGTGCTCGCGCAAGGACGTGTCCTCGATCTCGCCGTGCAAAAGCAGGTCGACCCGCTGCGGAACGGTCAATTCCTCCATTGCCGCGGCCAGGCGGGCACGGTCTGCCACCGTCAATAATTCCCCGAACAATGCGATGTCCACATCCGAGCCCCGGGTGAAGGATTCCTTCGCACGCGATCCGAACAGCACCGCCTTTTCCACGCGCCCGTTGGAGCGGAGCACGCCTACGATAGCATCTCGGTGCGCGTCCTTCAGACCATCCATTACCGCTTTGCCTTCAGGTTCAGCGTCGTGTGCAGCCGCACGAGAACCGGATGGTAGCGATCCTTGATCAGCGCCTCCGCCTGGTGGGCGACACTCTCCCGATAGACATGGCTCAAGTTGTTGCGCCATTCCAGTGCTTCCAGGAGAATTTCGCAGTCTTGGTCGTCGACATATTCGACTTCAAAGCTCTTGCGGATGGCCGGGCGGGGAGAATTTTCCACAAACCTTCATGGGACAAGAGATCCTTCAGCACCTTCCAGGTCAGCTCGAACGTCTTGACCAAGCCGGCGCGCTCGAGGTTCGAATAGGAATCCTGCACGCAAGCTTCGTTGAGTTGTGCAAGGGCCTTGCCGAAACTGGACAGGCGCTGTCTCCAGCGTGTTTCGTCAGTGCTGCCCGTGCCTTGCCTCCCTGCGTCCCTGTCTCCAGGCCATTGCCGGATCCCCCCTGTTTGTCGTTCTGCAATCCAGGATTCAAGCGCTGATCCATGTCAGCGGTTGCTTCGGTCAAGGCCGCTCCAATGCCACTGCCGTGGCTTCTCCACCGCCTATGCAGATCGCGGCGATGCCGCGGCGCAGGCCTTCGGCCTCCAATGCGTGCAGCAGGGTGACCAGTATCCGTGCGCCGGATGCGCCGATTGGGTGGCCAAGTGCACATGCGCCTCCATGGATGTTCATGCGCTCCTCCGGAATGTCCATCTGGCGGGCAAACGCCATTGCCACCACCGCGAAGGCCTCGTTGACCTCCCAGAGATCAACCTCCCCCGCGCTCCAGCCGATCCGGGTCAGCAACTTGCTGGCGGCAAGGGACGGGGCGGTTGTGAAGAGGGCAGGGCGCTGGGCGGCACTGGCATGTCCGACGATGCGGGCTCGCCTGTCGAGGCCAGCCGCCGCAGCAAGATCGGCGCTGGCCAGCACCAGTGCCGCCGCCCCGTCTGAAATCGATGACGAGTTGGCTGCCGTCACGCTGCCATCTTTGCGGAAGGCCGGCCGGAGCATGGGAATGCGGCGCTTGTCGGCAACCAGCGGCTGCTCATCCCGGGTCACCGTCCCGGACCGTTCATCGCCAGGAGTGATCGGGGCTATCTCGCCGGCAAACCTGCCGGATTGCTGTGCTGCCGTTGCCCGCTCCAGTGACCGGATGGCAAATCGATCCTGGTCTTCCCGGGTGAAGCCAAAGGCTTCGGCGCAATCCTCGGCAAACTCTCCCATCAACCTGCCGGTCTCGTAGGCATCCTCGAGGCCGTCGATGAACATGTGATCCACTGCCGGTGCATCGCCCAGGCGATTGCCGGTTCGCAGTCTCGGCAGCAGGTATGGCGCGTTGGACATGCTTTCCATGCCGCCGGCGATCATCATTTCCGCCTGGCCGCTGGCCAGTTGGTCATGGGCAAGCATGACCGCCTTCATGCCGGAGCCGCACATCTTGTTGACGGTGGTTGCCGGCACCGAATCGGGGAGACCGCCAGCCTTGCCGGCCTGCCTGGCAGGTGCCTGGCCCAACCCGGCCGGCAATACGCAACCAAACACGACCTCGTCGACGGGCGGCGGTTCGTCATCGAGGGTCGACATCGCCGACCGAATGGCGATCGCACCGAGGTCGGGGGCGGACATCTCCGACAACGCGCCCCCGAAGGCACCGATCGGAGTGCGCCGGGCTGCACAAATCAGGATTTCACGCAATTTGACAACTCCTCGGGAATCGCTAGCCCCGGGAGGGTCTCCGGGCGGAAGAACCTGCTCAGGTCGATACTGCAGGCCGTGAGCCGGTACCCGCCAATTCTTCGAGTCTGACGGCTACTTGGCCGGAGCAATCATCATGTACATCTGCCGGCCGTCGAGCTTGGGCAATTCCTCGACCTTGCCAACAAGGTTGATGTCCTCCGCAACGCGCTCGAGAAGATTCTGCCCCAGTTCCTGGTGGGCCATCTCGCGGCCCCGAAAGCGCATGGTCACCTTGACCTTGTCGCCATTTCCCAGGAAGCGCTCAACGTTTCTGAGCTTGACTGCGTAGTCGTGGCGGTCGGTGTTCGGGCGGAACTTGACCTCCTTGACCTCGATTGTCTTCTGCTTCTTGCGAGATTCCGAGTCCCTCTTCTGCTGGGCGTATTTGAACTTGCCCAGATCCATGACCTTGCAGACCGGGGGATCCGCTGTCGGAGAGATCTCGACGAGGTCCAGTCCGACCTGAACTGCCAATTCAAGTCCTTTTTCGGGGGTGCTGATCCCCAGATTTTCTCCATCCGGTCCGATCAGTCGGATTTCCGGTGCGGCAATGCGGTCATTCGCACGCGGCCCGGTATGACGCGTTGGTGGCGCGTTATATGGTCTTCGAGGTATGCCTACGATTCCTTTGTTCTGTTTCAGCTACCTGGAGGGGATTACCGCCAAGCCGTGCGGCAATCAATCGCGACTGCATTATTGATGTTGAAAGCCGTGTTCAACCACTGTCGTGACCGGTCGGGCCAACCTGTTGCAATTTCTGTCAACCCGGTGACGGTTTCCGCAGGTCAGGCGGTGTTGCCGGTGCGACATACCTGGCGACCGCCTCATCGAGTGGCAATACCTCGATGCCTTTCTGGCCGAGGGTTCGGATTGAAACTGTGCGATCACGTATCTCCCGTTCGCCAACGGCAAATATGACCGGAACCTTGCCCAGTGAGTGTTCACGGACCTTGTAGTTGATCTTTTCGTTCCGGATATCTGCCTCTGCCCGAATTCCGGCCTGGCCGAGTCTGGCCGCGGTCTCCCTGGCGTAGTCGTCGGCATCGGAGATGATGGTGGCGACCACAACCTGGCGAGGTGTCAGCCAGAATGGCAGGTTGCCAACATGGTTCTCGATGAGGATGCCAATGAATCGCTCGAAGCTGCCGAGAATAGCCCGATGCAGCATGACCGGTCGGTGTTTTTCGCCATCCGGGCCGATGAAGCTGGCATTGAGCCGTTCTGGCATGACGAAATCGACCTGCAGGGTTCCGCATTGCCAATCCCGGCCAATGGCATCGGTCAGCACGAATTCCAGCTTGGGTCCATAGAACGCACCTTCGCCAGGGTTGAGCTCAAACGCGCACTTTGCGGCTTCGGTTGCGGATACCAGCGCCTGCTCCGCCTTCTCCCAGGTCTCGTCGCTGCCGGCCCGCTGTTCCGGCCTGTCGGCAAATTTTACCTTGAACTGGTCAAAGCCCAGATCGGCGTAGATCTCGGTCAGCATCGAGATGAACCCGGCGGTCTCGCGCTCGATCTGCGTCTCCTCGCAGAAGATATGTGCATCATCCTGCACGAACCCCCGCACGCGCATCAGCCCGTGCAGGGCGCCGGACGGTTCGAAACGGTTGCATGAGCCGAATTCGGCGATCCGGAGCGGAAGATCCCGGTAACTCTTCTGTCCCTGGTTGTAGATCTGGACATGGCACGGACAGTTCATCGGCTTGAGGGCATTGATCCTCGCGCCCTCGGATTGCTCGATATCGACATGCACCAGGAACATGTGTTCCTGGAATTTCTCCCAGTGGCCCGAGGCTTCCCACAGGGACCGGTCGACGACCAGCGGCGTGTTGACCTCGAGATAGCCGTGCTCGGCCTGCTTCCTGGCCATGTACTCCTTTAGCAGCTTGTAGACCGTCCAGCCGCGCGGGTGCCAGAAGGCCATTCCCGGTGCCTCCTCCTGGAAATGGAACAGGTCCATATTGGCACCGATCCGCCGGTGATCGCGGCGCTGCGCCTCTTCGAGCATCTGCAGGTAGCCCTTGAGGTCGGCCTTTCGTCTGAATGCAACGCCGTAGATCCGTTGCAGCATGCTGTTCTTGGGATCGCCGCGCCAGAATGCCCCCGATATGCTGCGCAGGGCAAAGGCATCGCCGGGAAGTTGCCCGGTATGACGCAGGTGCGGGCCGCGGCACAGATCCTGCCAGTCTCCATGCCAGTACATCCGGATTGGCTCTCCCTCGGGAATGACCTCGACAAGTTCGACCTTGTACGGCTCGTTGCGCTCCCGGTAGTGATCGATGGCCCGCTGCCGCGACCAGATTTCAGTGCGAACCGGGTCGCGCAGGCCGATGATCTTGCGCATTCGCTCCTCGATCAGCCCCAAATCATCGGGGGTGAACGACTCTTCCCGGTCAAAATCATAGAACCAGCCATTCTCGATGACCGGGCCGATTGTGACCCTGGTTTCCGGCCACAATTCCTGGACGGCCCGGGCCATGACATGGGCCAGGTCGTGGCGCACCAATTCCAGCGCCCATTGCTCGTCGTCCATGGTGTTGATCGAAATCCGGCCGTCGCATTCGATCGGCCATTGGAGATCCCAGTGCAAGTCGTTGAATATGGCAGAAATGGCGCGCTTGCCGAGCGACATCGCCAGGCTGGATGCGACCTCGGCGGCAGTGATGCCCGAATCATACCGGCGGCAATTGCCGTCCGGAAAGGTCAGGGTAACGGAAGATGGCATGCAGTCCTCGTCTGTTTGGCGCCCACGAAACGCCCGGTTGCGGGGAGCACCCCAATACCGCACCCTCCCTCGCAGTCAACTCCGAATTGGGCATGCTCCGACCAGGTGCCGGCGAGGAAGGTCGTGCGACTTGCCCGGCCGGGGCGATGCTGGCCGTTGCCGGCCAACTGTCGTAAACGAGCCGTCACATTGGCTTGCAACTGGCAGGAAGAGGCAGATGGCCGAGCAGTATTTCGAGCCCGGGGATGGACGGCGGATTGCATATTGCCGGGTCGATGGGGCCGAACCTGGCATCGTGTTCCTCGGTGGGTTTTCCTCGAACATGGAAGGCACCAAGGCGCTTCATCTTGGGCAATGGGCGAGCCGGCAAGGCCGGGCATTCCTGCGTTTCGACTATACCGGGCACGGCCGGTCCTCCGGGCGATTCGAGGATGGGTGCATCGGGGACTGGACCGGCGATGCGGCCGATGCGGTGTTTGCACTGACGGAGGGGCCGCAGATTCTTGTCGGATCGTCGATGGGTGGCTGGATCGGATTGTTGTTGGCATCACGGAATCCGGGACGTGTCGCCGGGATGATCGGCATTGCAGCCGCCCCCGACTTTACCGATGATTTCAGGCTCAACCGACTCACACCCGATCAACTCCAGGTCATGGAGCAGGATGGCAGGGTCGAGATGCCGAGCGAGTATTCCGACGAGCCGATGGTGATCACCAGGAGGCTGATCGAGGAGGGGCCGGACAATTTCCTGATGAACCAGCCGCTGGATTTGCCAATGCCGGTGCGGCTGCTGCAGGGAACCGAGGATGCCGATGTCGATCAGTCGGTCGCGGTCAGGCTCCTGAACCACGCCACCTGCCCGGATGCGCGGCTGTTGCTGGTTCGGGGTGCCGACCACAGCTTCTCCTCCCCGGATTGCCTGGAGATGATCGAGCAGGCCATCGAGTCGATCCTGGGCACGATCGAGGCCTGATCAGAGCAGGATTCCAACCACGATCAGCATGAGGCCGATGGCGGCAACAGCCAGCGAGCCGAAATTGATCGGGAGCAGCCGGTTGAGCCGGTCCCTGGTCTCGGCATCTGACAGGGATGACTTGCGGAGTCGCAACGCCCTCCCGGCGCAAGACAGGATCCCCGCCAACCCGGCAATTGCACAGAACGTGCCCGCGTAAACCAGTAATTCCAACGAACCGGCGCCCCTTGCCGCAACCTCCCCCCATCTGCGACAGCCGGCCTGCCAATGCAAGGACGTCCGGGCAAAGCGCCGGCACGAATCCGGACAATCGCTGGCATGAATTACGCCGCCGGTTGCCAAAAGGGCGCATTTCAACACAAAATCGATGCCGAATATTGCATCGGGGCGGTGCTGCCCACTATTGGAGTCGCATTGCCCTCATAGCTCAGCCGGTAGAGCATCTGATTTGTAATCAGGGGGTCGGGAGTTCGAGTCTCTCTGGGGGCACCACATTCTGCCACTAGGCAAGGTGGACGACGACTGCCTCAAACCACGGGTGACCCGTCATCGGCTTCGGTCGCTGGTCTCGTATGGCCAACTTGCACTCAATTCGCCTGGCGGGAACAGGAGCGGAATGTCATGAAGCCGAAGAATGAAGGGGCATGGCATGACGTGGAAGCATGCCGCACGAAATCTCTCATTGCTGGCCCTTGCCCCGCTGGCAGGATGCCAGACGCACGGGTTGCCCGTGGAACCGTTTGCCCCGCTGGCAATTCCCGTTGAGCCGGGACCAGACCATTGACGGCAAGGAACCAGATCAGGATTCCGGGTCTGCCGCGATGCGGTGCCGACCCCCTGTGGGGTGGCTGCACCTGACGAAGAAGCCGGTGGGCCGAATCCCGGGTCTGGCCGATGGAGACATCTTTTTGGCCGAGATTGATCGGTCCTGGCGCATCACCTATACGGCGGGTGATTGCAAACAGGCTTCAGCCCATCGAAAATGACAACGGAGTTGTTCCAGTGGTGGCGTCGGTGGCAAGAAGCGGAAGGTGTGACCGTCTTCCATGTAGATTTGTCGCCTGACGCCGATCGCGAGGCGCATGCGCATGCGCTCCTGGATGACCAGGAAAGGATGCGCTGTCGTCGTTTCGTCGTCACTGGCGCCCGGCGCCGCTTCGTTCTCTGCCGGGCCGCGCTCCGCGTCATCCTTGCCGGGCAACTGGATTGTCAGAACCGCCAACTCGCTTTCGGCCATGGCAAGCACGGCAAGCCCTACGCATTGGTGAATGGCAACCGCGTGGAGATGGCCTTCAATGTCAGCCATAGCGGACGGCATGGGCTGATCGCGACGGCCTTGCATGGCTGGCTCGGCGTTGACGTCGAGGAGCGTGCGCCAGGGCGCGACATGACCGGCATTGGCAGCATGGTCTACGGCCCCCGGGAGCGTCAATTGCTGGAACTGGCCGAGGGCGCGCAGGCGCTGCACCTCTTCTACCGGATCTGGAGCCTGAAGGAGGCGCTCATCAAGGCGGCCGGCTCGGGAATATTTCTGGATCCATCCGGCTTTGAAGTTCCCGAGTCGATGCTGAACGGCGCCAGGTCATGCGTGTTCCAATTTCATCGAGGCCCGGCCAGCAGTTGGAGCCTCATCGATTTGGGAGAAGCCCGGTTCGCCGCCGCACTCGCCTACAGGCTGCCGAGTTCCCAACAGATTCCGGCGAGCCGAAATCCCGACCGATCCCCGATTTCGTCAGTCTGATCATGTATACGTGACCTGGGGTGAGGCCGCGTGATAAATCTGAGACATTGGGCCATGAATACGGCAGCGTTTGACGGCAAACCCGGTCGCATCTGACGGCCCCGGTTCGTGTTCCGTGCGGGACCTCCAAATCAGCTGGACGCTGGCCCCGTCTGGCGAAATGCGGGCTTGCGAAGACGTAAGCTGACTGTTTCATTCAGTTTGGCAATTGCCGTCTCGACGCATTGGTCGGTGTTGTAGAGCGGGGCGAAACCGAACCGCATGATGTCCGGTTCCCGGAAGTCGCCGATGACCCCTCCCTCGATCAGGGTCTGCATGATGGCGCGTCCATCCGGATGCCGGAACGAGACCTGGCTGCCGCGGAGTTCCGGTTTGGACGGCGTCGCCAGTTGAAGCTCCGGACATTCACGCGTGATGCCGTCGATGAAGGAACTGGTCAGGTCCGCCGATCGCGCGGCAACATCGCCGATGGTGGTCAAGTCCCAAACGTCCAGCGCCACATCGAGGGCAAACAGGCCCAGGATGGGCGGCGTGCCGACGCGCATCTTGCCGATGCCGGGCATTGGACGGTAGGCAGTTGCGAATTCGAACGGCGAGGCGTGACCAAGCCATCCGCGCAAGGCGGGAGTCACCTGGTCCTGGATCGAGGGTGACACGTAGATGAATGCCGGTGAGCCGGGACCTCCATTGAGGAACTTGTAGGTGCAGCCAACCGCGAAATCGGCATTGGTGTCATTCAGCCTGACCTCGACGGCGCCGGCAGAGTGGGCCAAATCCCACAGGGTAAGCGCGCCGTGTTGATGGGCGAGGTCGGTCAGTTGCTGCATGTCATGGCGGCGGGCGGTGCGATAGTCCACGTCTGTCAGCATCAGCACCGCGACCTCGTCACTGACATGTTCGCTGACCAGTTCCGGGTCGACGGCCCGCAATTCATGGCCCTGGCCCAGCGAATCGAGCAGGCCCTGGGCCATGTAGAGGTCGGACGGAAAATTCCCGGTGTCGGTGAGTACGATCTTGCGGTCAGGCCTGAGCGCCAGGGCTGATGCCAGTGCCTGGTAGATTTTGATCGACAGCGTATCGCCGACCACGATGCTGCCGGCGGGGGCGCCGACCAGGCGGGCGATGCGGTCGCCAGTCACCTCCGGCTGATCCATCCATCCGGCCCTGGTCCAGCCGCCAATCAGCATGTCGCCCCATTGGCCAGTGAGCATGCGCCCGAACCTCTCCTCCAGGCAGGCTGGCAGCGGGCCGAGCGAATTCCCGTCGAGGTAGGTAATACCGGGCGGCAGGTGGAAGAATTCCCGGGTCCTCCCGAAATCGGTGACGATTCCCGTGTTGCCGGTCATGTCAGACCTGCCCGCCGGCGATCGGGATGACCTGGCCATTGATCCCCTCCGAGCCGGCCCCGCAGAGCCATGCCACGACCGATGCGACCTCCGGCGGGTCGACAAGCCGCCGGTCCCGGTTGAGGCGCAGGAGGGATGCGAGCGCCTCCTCGCGAGTCTTTCCGGTCCTGGCCATGATGTCGTCGAGATTGCGGTCGACCAGCGGTGTATCGACATAACCCGGACACACGGCGTTGACGGTGATCCCGCTGCCCATCAACTCCTCCGACAGGGCTCGCACCAGGCCAACCAACCCGTGTTTCGAGGCCGTATATGCCGAGGCCCCCTTCAGCCCACGAAGTCCAGCGACCGAGGCAATTGCAACGACCCGACCCCACTCACCCTCCTGCATCGAGGTCAAGGCCTCGCGTATCGAGAGATAGGCGCCGACGAGGTTGGTATCGAGAATGCGGCGCCAGTGATCGAGATCAGAATTGCCAAAACCCATTCCCTCGGCGATGCCGGCATTGGCGATGTGGATCGTGACCGGCCCGCGCGCCTCGACTGCCCGGGCGGTTGTGACACGGACCGAGTCCTCGTTCGTGACATCCATGACCAGTGGATGAATTCGACGGTGCAAACCGGCATCTTGCCTGTCCGGATTACGACTGCAGATGGTGACCTCGGCGCCGGAGTTTGCCAGCATCGACGATATGGCGGCCCCGATTCCGGTGCCGCCGCCGGTAACGAGGGCATGGTGCCCATCAAGACATCCGGTCTCGTCCATGGCTGGCTTGTCCACAATCAGCCAACGATTCACAAGCCACAAATGCCGCTGCCAAAAGGGTGCATCCACAGGATAATCTCCGAGGGACGGGATAATATCCAGGCAAGATTGCTGAACCGCCTGACTGCATTGTCCAGTCAAGAAGCTTAACGATTCCTGAGTACCCGTTATTCTTGCCCCCGAATTGTCCAACCAGCCAGGGCCGCCTCACTGTTCACTCGTCCGCATGATGACTTCGTAGGACCAAAACTGGCACTTGCGTGGAGGACAGGCAAATCTATAACCGGGGGTAGGCGCAAGGTAGGCAGCGGAGTTGGGTTCCTGTGATGATTGGTGCACCGAAGGAAATCGAGGCGGGCGAGGCCCGTGTCGCCATCACTCCGGAGTCGGCACGGAAACTGTCCAGTCTCGGCTTCGACTGTGCCATCGAGGCCGGCGCCGGCATTGCCGCCGGGTTTCCTGACCAGGAATACATCAAGTCCGGGGTGGAACTGGTTGAAACCGCTGAAGAGTTGTGGAGGAATTCCGGGATCGTCGTGAAGGTTCAACCTCCCGGTCCGAAGGAAATCTCACGGCTGACACCGGAGAAGACGCTGATCTCGTTTTTCTGGCCAGCGCAGAACACCGAACTCCTGGAGGATGCCTGCGAAACGGGTGCAACAATCCTGGCCATGGACATGGTGCCAAGGATTTCGCGGGCCCAGAAGCTCGATGCCCTCTCGTCCATGGCCAATATTGCCGGCTATCGGGCGGTGCTGGAGGCGGGCAACAATTTTGGCCGGTTTTTCACCGGCCAGGTCACTGCCGCCGGCAAGATGCCGCCGGCAACGGTGCTGGTGATCGGTGCCGGCGTTGCCGGATTGTCGGCAATCGGCACCGCGGTTTCGCTCGGGGCGGTGGTGCGGGCATTCGATGTGCGGCCCGAGGTTGCCGAGCAGATCGAATCGATGGGTGCCGAATTCCTGCTGCTGGATTTCGACGAGGATGCCAGCGGGCAGGGCGGTTATGCCAAGCCATCCTCGCCGGAGTTCAGGAAGCGCCAACTCGAACTGTTCCGCGCCCAGGCACCGGATACCGACATCGTCCTGACCACCGCACTCATTCCCGGCATGGATGCACCGAAGCTGTGGCTGAAGGACATGGTCGAGGCGATGAAACCCGGCTCGGTCATCGTTGACCTGGCGGCAGAGCGCGGCGGCAATTGTGATCTGACGGTCGCCAACCGCAAGATTGTCACCGACAATGGTGTCACCATCATCGGCTATACGGATTTTCCGAGCCGAATGGCCAACCAGGCCTCGTCGCTTTATGCAACGAATGTCTATCATCTCCTCACCGAGCTGACGCCGGGCAAGGATGGGAAGATTGTCCATGACATGGATGATGATGTCGTACGCGGGGTGACGGCGGCCTGTCGTGGTGAGGTCACCTTTCCGCCGCCCGCGCCCAAGATTCCAATGATGAAGCGGGCGCCGGTTGTAACGAAGAAAGAGCTGACCAGGGAGGAGGTGCTGGCACTGGAGGCGGCCAGGTTTCGCAAGGGCACCCGTGACCAGGTTGCGGCCTTGGCCCTCGGAACTGCGCTGGTGCTGCTCGTCGGCTACGTTGCGCCGCCGAGCTTCATGCAGCATTTCGTCGTGTTCGTGCTCAGCTGCTTTGTCGGCTTCCAGGTCATCTGGAATGTCAGCCACTCGCTGCACACGCCGCTGATGGCAGTGACCAATGCCATATCCGGCATCATCGTGGTCGGGGCCCTGCTCCAGATCGGCACTGACAACCGGATTGTCTACATCCTGGCCGCGGTGGCGGTGCTTATTGCTACCATCAACATCGTTGGCGGCTTCCTGGTCACCCGGCGGATGCTGGCCATGTTCCAGAAGAGCTAGGCAAGGTTTATTCGGCCATGATCGACGGATTGTTACTTGCAGCCTATGTCGCCGCCGGCGTGCTGTTCATCCTGTCGCTGGGCGGGCTTTCAAACCAGGAAAGTGCCAAGCGGGCCGTCTGGTATGGCATGGCAGGAATGGCGCTGGCGGTTCTGTCCACATTGCTGACGCCGGGAATCGGCAACTGGCCAACAATTCTGGCCATGATCGCCATCGGCTCGGCGGTCGGAACGGTGGTTGCCAGGCGGGTCGAGATGACCGGCATGCCGCAGCTGGTGGCTGCCCTGCATTCCTTTGTCGGCCTGGCGGCAGTGTTCATCGGTCTGAATGCCGAATGGGAATTGCAGGCACTCACCAGCGGGCCGGCGGCCGACGAACTTGCAGGATTTGCCCGCAAGCTGGCCTCGAAATCCGGGCCGGAAATTGCTATCCTGAAGGTCGAGGTGTTCCTGGGGATCTTCATCGGCGCCATTACCTTTACCGGCTCAGTGGTTGCCTTCGGCAAGCTGTCCGGGCGGATTTCGGGCAAGCCGAAGAAACTACCCGGCGGCCATTTCTGGAATGCGCTTGCCACCCTGTCATGCGGGGCGCTCGGCTTTCACTATCTCGGCGATGGCGGGCTGGTCTCGATCATGATCATTGCCGTGCTGGCCGGGTTGATCGGCTGGCACCTGATCATGGGGATCGGCGGTGCAGACATGCCGGTCGTGGTGTCGATGCTGAATTCCTATTCCGGTTGGGCGGCGGCTGCGATCGGGTTCACCCTGGAGAATGATCTGCTCATCATCACCGGTGCATTGGTCGGGTCGTCGGGTGCAATCCTCTCCTACATCATGTGCAGGGCCATGAACCGCCATTTTGTCAGCGTCATTCTTGGCGGATTTGGTGGAACCGGGGCTGCCATTGCCGACGTTGAGGGCGAGCAGGTGGCGATCGATGCCGAGGGCGTGGCGGCGGCCATTACGGATGCCGACAGCATCGTGATCGTTCCGGGATACGGCATGGCGGTCGCCCAGGCCCAAGGATCAATCAGCGAGTTGACCCGGCGGCTGCGCAGTGCCGGCAAGGAGGTGCGTTTTGCCATACATCCGGTTGCTGGCCGGCTTCCCGGTCACATGAATGTCCTGCTGGCAGAGGCCAAGGTCCCCTATGACATCGTCCTGGAAATGGATGAAATCAACGATGATTTCCCGGCAACCGATGTCACCATCGTTGTCGGATCCAACGATATTGTCAATCCGGCTGCGCAGGAGGATCCGAATTCGCCGATCGCCGGCATGCCGGTGCTGGAAGTCTGGAAGTCGAAGCAGGTCTTCGTCTCCAAGCGCGGGCAGGGAACCGGGTATTCGGGTATCGAGAACCCGCTCTTCTACCGCGAGAACACCCGGATGTTCTTTGGCGATGCAAAGGACTCGGTGAACCACCTGCTGTCCCTGCTCGAATAGACCAGGCTCAAGCACCACCTCGCCGCCAGCGCCTCACAGTCAGCGAGGCCAACGACCGGAAAATTTCACCGGAACTCGTCCAGCTGCCGCCATCCCGCCGGCATCCAGGTCACAACGGTTGCTGCGAGTGCTTCCGCAATTCGGCCCTGGCGATCTGCCGGCGGTGTACGGCATCCGGTCCGTCGGCCAGGCGCAACGTGCGCAGATGCGTCCACTGGCGGGCAAGCGGCGTGTCCTGGCTGATGCCCTCGGCGCCATGCATCTGGATTGCCTGGTCGGTAATCCGCAGGGCGACTCTCGGTGCCAGCGCCTTTATCTTGCTGATCCAGGGAGCGGCTTGGCGAGGGGTCGCGTGGTCCATGTGCCATGCGGCCTTCAGGCATAGCAGCCGGGCGGTCTCGATATCGGTTCGCGCCTCGGCAATGACGTCAAAATTGCCACCGAGCTGTGCCAGCTTACTGCCGAATGCTTCTCGTGAAACCGCGCGCTTGCACATGAGATCAAGCGCTTTTTCCGCTTGGCCAATGGCCCGCATGCAGTGGTGAATGCGTCCCGGGCCCAACCTGCCCTGGGCAATCCGGAACCCTTCACCTTCACCGACCAGCAGGTTCTCGACCGGAACCGCAACATTTTCGAAACGGATATGCATGTGGCCATGCGGTGCATCATCATGGCCATACACCTCCATGGCACGCAGCACCGTGATCCCGGGACTTTTGGCAGGAACGACCAGCATCGAATGGTTGCGATGGCGAAGATTGTCGGTCGAGGTCCGGGCCATCACCACGTAGACGGCGCAGCGGGGATCGCCGCCGCCGGTTGCCCACCATTTCTCACCATTGAGGATATAATGGCCATCCTCGAGCCGGCAGGACATGGCGATATTGGTGGCATCGGACGAGGAAATGCCGGGCTCGGTCATCAGGTAGGCTGAGCGGATCCGACCATCAAGCAGGGGTTGCAACCACCTGCTCTTCATCTGCTCGCTGCCGTAACGCAGGAAGACCTCCATGTTGCCGGTATCGGGAGCATTGCAGTTGAAGATTTCCGGTGCCAGGTGAGACTTTCCCATTTCCTCCGCCAGGTATGCATAATCGACAGTCGAGAGGCCGGGGCCGCCATGCTCGCCGGTGAGCCAGAGATTCCACAACTCTCTCTGCCGTGCCCGCGTCTTCAGCGTTTCGAGGATTTCGACCTGCCGTTCGGACAGGACCCATCGGCCGCCCGTCGGCACCTCCTCGAGAAACTCGGCATCAAGCGGTTCGATCTCCTTGGCAATCATCCGCCGTACCTGTTCATGAACCTGCTCGGCATGCGCCGACAATCCCAAATCCATGCTCGCCATGACACCCTCGCTCCAGTCCTGATCCCGGCGGCCCGCTCCCGCATATCCGTCGTGCCATGCCGAGCCCGTATCCGCAACTGCGGACCGACGCCAATGCCGTGACCCATCGCCACCCGAACCGCCATGTCAGTCGAGAGCACGGTGCCATACACCAGTCGGTACGAGCCTGTCACCGGGAGCAACATTCCGGGAATTCCAACTGCCGCAACGCTCCCGGCACCAATTTCTCGCGGGCCCCGAGATGCGGGGTCGTCATCCGGTGCCGGGACCGCCGCCGCTCATCGGTGGCAGTCCTCCGGGCTCGGGCGCCGACTGAGCAGTTGCTCGCGGAAGGTATAGGAGGCAAGATCGCCTTTGGCGGTCTGAAGGGTGGGTTGGAAAATCATGAAAGAGATGCGTTCATTCCTGCAGGATTTGCTTGCTGAGCCCGTGACCGGAATGGAGCGCATCGGCAGGGGCCAGTCCAACCCGACCTACCTGCTGCGATGCCGGGGTCGCAAGCTGGTGCTGCGCACGAAGCCACCGGGAAAGCTGCTGAATTCTGCCCACCTGGTGGAACGTGAATACCGGGTCATGCGGTGCCTTTCGGCCACCGAGGTCCCGGTTCCGGAGCCGGTGGCGCTGGTCAACGATGCCGATTCGCCGAATGGCCGGGCTTTCTATGTCATGGAATTCGTCGATGGCGACATCCATTTCGATCCCTGCCTGCCGGGAATGTCACCATCGGGCCGGGCAAAGACCTATGATGAAATGAACCGGGCGCTGGCCATGATCCACAATGTCGTGCCTGACCAGGTCGGGCTTGCCGATTTTGGCAAACCGGGAAACTATTTCGAGCGCCAGACCAACCGGTGGAAGCGGCAATATCTTGCATCATGCACCGAATGCCTGCCGGAGATGGAGCAGGTGATTGCCTGGCTCGAGGACAACATGGTCGTCGATGACGGAGCGGCGGCGCTGGTTCACGGCGATTACCGCCTGGACAATCTCGTATTCCGGCGAGGCTCGGGCGAGTTGGTTGCCGTCCTGGATTGGGAGTTGTCGACACTTGGCCATCCGCTGGCCGATCTGGCCTACCAGTGCATGCAATGGCAGATGCCTCATGACGGTGCGCTGCGGGGCCTGGGCGGAATCGACCGCGAAGAGTTGGGCCTGCCCGATGACGCCAGCTATATTGGCGACTATTGCCACCGTCGGCAGATGGCCCGGCCGCGGAATTGGGATTTCTACCTGGTCTTCGCGTTCTTCCGCCTGGCGGCAATCCTCGAAGGGGTGGGACGCCGTGCCCTCGACGGGAGCGCGGCAAATCCCGAGTTGGCCCGGGAATACCGGGCATTTGTGCCCCTGTTGGCCAGACGAGCCGTCGAAATCCTTGCGTGAGGCGGGGATGCCGACCGCAACCGGGTTCAGCTTGAGCGCCTTGACGCTGACGTCATTTCCGAGAGCCGCTGGCCATGCAAGGAGTGCCCGACGGCCCCGCCCGGGTGACTGTCACTGCGTCCGGGCAAGATGCATCATGTAGTCGGCCCCACCGGGTTGGGCGTTGTGCTTGTCACGTGAAGGACAGGCTCACCGCGCCGAGGGTGCCGAAATCGGCCAGCAGCGATTCACCCGGACCGGATGGGTGGACATCCGTGCAGACGCCGGTCGTCACCATGTCGCCGGCTTGCAGTTGATGGCCGTGCTTCGGCAGTTCGTTTGCAAGCCAGGCCAGGGCGTTGAGGGGGCTTCCCATCACGTTGGCGCTGCTGCCGGACAATTGCAGCCTGCCGTTGACCGACAGGGAGACCGGGTGGTTTTCCAAATCCACCGTTCGCCAGAGCCCGGTTTCGCTTCCTTGGACCCAACCCATATGTACCGCGTTGTCGGCGGCCAGCGACCTAGCGGTATAGGCAGACCAGCTGGCAAATCGCCGTCCGACAATCTCGAGAGAAGGCACCATGTTACCGACAAACCGGGCGATGGTGTTGCCCGTCCAGGCATCGGAAGTCTCGGGAACTGATTCAACCATCTTGAAGGCAAATTCGGGCTCCACGGCGAGTATTGGGAATTGTGCGGCGCTGAGAGCGGCGCCGTCCTGCCAATGTCGGCAGGAGAGCAGCCGTCCGTAAACGGGGCCGTCTGCATCGAACAGGTCTCGGGCGACGCTACTCGTGCAGGCGATCTTGTATCCGACCGGTTTGCAGCCGGGGGTGTCGGCGAGCATGCGCTCGACGAGCACTGCCTGGGAAAGATAGGCATCTCTCATCGTCACCGGCACCACCCCGTCCGGAATTGCTTCCGGTGCGGGGCCTCCCGATCTGAGTTTCCAGAAGAAATCTGCGGTTGAATCCATCGTTCTGCTCCCTGCGGGTATGCTGGTAACGGCGGCTGACCGTGATGATCAGGCTCGCTGGCCGGAATTGGTATGGCTTGCTCCTCGATGAGAGAACTCGAAGCGGCAGGTTTCGGCCACGGCACGTGGTTTACCTTGGAGCACGGGACATGTGAACAATCGGTGCCGATCTGGTCTTGGCGCTCTTGATCGTGGTGGGTTGGCCAGGTCTGCCATGGGGCAGGGTGGGCGGTGTTCGCTCGCCAATGGCACTGAAAAGCTGGTTGAATTGGCTGGCAAACACGCTGATATCATGGCCGCGGCGTGGAAGGCAGGGCCACCTCCCGTCTGCAGACACTGCCGGCCCCCTGGGGGTATTCGGGATTCAATGCTGCAGATCAGGGAGTTGACATACCGGATCGGCGAGCGGATGCTCCTGGACCGTGCATCGGCAGTGGTATCAGGACAGGCCAAAATAGGTGTTGTCGGCCGGAATGGCATTGGCAAGTCAACCCTGCTCCGACTGGTTGCCGGGGAAATCGAGCCTGATGATGGCTCGGTCGAGCTGGGCAGGAATTTGCGGGTTGGCAAGGTGGCGCAGCACTCGCCGGCCGGCCAGCTGTCGCCGCGGGAATTCGTGCTTGCCGCCGATATTGAACGATCGGAATTGCTTGCCGAAGCCGTGGGTGCGACCTCTCCGGATCGCATCGCCGAGATCCAGCTTCGCTTGGCCGATATCGATGCCGCCGGTGCGCCGGCACGTGCCGCCACCATCCTGGCCGGGCTCGGTTTCGACGAGCGCGATCAACATCGCCCGCTCGACTCGTTTTCCGGGGGCTGGCGAATGCGCGTTGCCCTGGCCACGACGCTGTATCTGAAGCCGGATCTGCTGCTGCTTGACGAGCCCAGCAACCACCTTGACCTCGAGTCCCGCATCTGGCTCGAGAACCACCTGATGGTCTACCGGGGAGCCATCCTGCTGGTCAGTCATGACCGGCACTTCCTGAACTCGGTTGTCGGCAGCATCATTCATTTCGACTCGGGCAAGCTGGTCACCTATCGCGGCAATTATGACCGCTTCGAGGCCGAGCGCAGGAAGCGGCTCGAGACCAGGGCGGCAGAAATCCGCAAGCAGGCCGATCAGCGTCGGCACATGCAGGCATTCGTGGACAGGTTTCGATACAAGGCGACCAAGGCGCGCCAGGCCCAGTCCCGGCTGAAGGCGCTGGCCCGACTGCAGGACTTGCCGCCGCTGCCAACCGAATACTCGGTGCATATCGGGTTTCCCGACCCCGAGGCGGTCCCGCCTCCGCTGGTCACGCTGGATGGTGTCAGCGCCGGTTACGAGCCCGGCAAGCCTGTCCTCGGGAATCTCGACCTACGGCTGGACATGGATGACCGCATTGCCCTCCTGGGCGAAAACGGAAACGGCAAGACCACGCTGCTTCGCCTGCTGGCCGGTGAAATCGAGACAATGTCGGGGAGCATTCACCGCGCGCGGAAACTGCGAATCGGGCATTTCGTGCAGCAGATGGTCAATTCATTCGACCCTGACCGGACCGCCCTGCAGGAACTCGGATCCGTCATGCCGGGACTGACCGATGGCGAGCTCAGGACAATGCTGGCCAGGTTCGGGCTTTCGAGGGACCAGGCGGATGTTCTGACCTCCAGACTGTCTGGCGGCGAGTTGTCGAGATTGCTGTTTTGCTGTGTCACCCGTGATGCGCCGCATCTCCTGCTGCTGGACGAGCCGACCAACCATCTTGACATGGAATCCAGGCAGGCGCTGATTGACGCCATCAACGCCTACCGCGGGGCGGTGGTGCTGGTGACGCATGACATGCACCTGGTCGAGCTTTGTGTCGACAATCTCTGGGTGGTGAAGGACGGCAGATGCCAAGGCTTCGACGGCGACATTCTCGACTACCGGTCGATGGTGCTGAAGTCGCGCCAGTCGGGCCGGAAGAGCCCAAGGGACCGGCAAGAGCCTGGCGACGGCAGTCCTTCGGACCGTGTCCACCGCCATGATGGCGCCGGCAAGCGACAGCGAAGGGCGCGAAAACGCAAGGAAGTTCAGGCGGCCGTGCGCCGTGTTGAACAGTTGTGCCAGGCGCGGGTCCGGATCGAGGAACGGCTTGCCGACCCGACCATCTACCAGGGGCCGGTCGAGGAATTCACCATACTCAACCGGCAACTGGCGGATCTCGAAAAACGAATTGCCGCCGCCGAGGCGGATTGGCTGGCGGCCGAGGAGGCTGCGTCCTGACCGCTTACGCAGTCCAACAATATCGCGAAAAGGCGGAAGCAAGGCCGGACGGGAGGAAGTCGGCCGTTCATGTCCCGGCATTGGAAGGGGATTCGCCGTGCGGCGAGGGTTCAGCAGGTATAGTTGAGGGCCAGCCTTCCGCCGTCGATGTAGATGGTCTCGCCGGAGATGTAGCTGGCCTTCTCGGAGGCCAGGAACGCGACCACGTCGCCAACCTCGCGCGGGGTTCCTGGTCGCTTGAGCGGCGTTCGGGACATGGCGGCATCATAGGCTTCGGGACTGGCGGCAATTCCGGCGAACATGGCGGTGTCGATCGATCCCGGACCCACGGCATTGACGCGGATATTGTGCGGCGCCAGCGCCAGCGCCGCCGACTTGGTCAATTGCATTACCCCGCCCTTCGAGGCGCAATAGGCCGGGATCGCCGGGATGGCGACCTGGGCGTTGATGGATGACATGTTGACGATGGCGCCCTCGATTCCCTTCTCGATCATCGTGCGGGCCGCTCGTTGCGTGGCAACGAACACGCCGGTCAGGTTGATGTCGATCACCTTCTGGAAATCCGCCAGGTCGTAGTCGAGGAAAGTGCCGGGCAGGGCGATGCCGGCATTGTTGACCAGGGTGGCTACCGGTCCGAATTCCGATTCGACCCGGTCAAACAACCCGAGAATGGCACGAGGATTGCCCATATCGGCAACCATGGCGGCCCCGGACTCATCCAGACGATCCGCAGATTTGGCCACCTCGTCCTGCTGGATGTCTGCCAGGATGACAAAATGGCCATCCTCGGCCAGCGCCTCGGCACAGGCAAACCCAATTCCCTGTGCACCACCAGTCACCAACGCTACCGGTTTGCCCGTTGTCATTCGACATTCTCCTGCCCGTAATCGTCGCGTGCCGACGCGCCCGAGATATACCCGGCAACACGGTCCATTTCGACCGATTTTCTTTGGCGCCTGCCGGGGTCGCCGATGCCGCCCCCTCCCGGCAGCAGCAGGCGCAATCTTTCTCCCTCCCCGACGAACTGGCGCCCCTTTGACGCCAGTCGGGTGCCGTCGGCCAATTCCACGCGACCACAGCATCCATTGCAGCCACCACCACGGCCGCGCGCTGGAAAGTCGACGCGGTCGAACATGGCATTGAAATGAAACTCGTGGCCTGGCCGCGCCTCGATTTCGATGACTTGGCCCAGGCCGCCCCGAAACTCTCCCGGTCCACCGGAGTCCGGACGCAATTCCTTGCGCCAGACGATGATGGGACCGACATGTTCGGTGGCTTCCACGCTCATCGTGGAGACGCCGGAGGGAAAGGCGGTGGCCGAAAGGCCGTCGGATGCCGGCCTGGCGCCGGTGCCTCCCGAATTGAACATGAGTACCTCGCTATTCGACCTCCTGTCATGCCGTCCGGTCGCCCGGGCCGAGATCTGGATGTTCCAGAGTGCTGATGCGCCTTCGGCCGGTGCCAGCCCCGGTACCGCCTTGTCGAGCGCTCCCAGCACCACATCGGGCACAAGGTGGCCGAGCACATGGCGTACTGACACCGGGGCCGGCCGCCGTGCCGCCAGGATGGAGCCCTCGGGGGCGGTGATTTCGAACGGCTCGAGCGAGCCCCAGTTGTTGGGTATCTCCGGCGAGATCGCCACCTTGAGCCCGAAACAGGCATAAGCGCGGGTGTAGACTTCCGGCACGTTGACACCCAGGAAACTCATTCCCGATGTGCCGGCAAAATCGACGCGAAGCTGGTTGCCGCGAATATCCAGGCGGACCTTGAGGAGCACGGCCTGGCCGTAACCGTCAACCCGCATGTCATGGTGCCAACTCCCGTCCGGAAGTGCGGCGATCGCGTCCCGCGTGGCATTGCGGCTGGCATTGACAATGTAGTCGGCAAGATCGTCGATATCGTCTAGCGAGAACTCGTCCAGCATCGATTGCAACCGCCTCGCCCCGACTTCGTTGCAGGCAGCCAGCGAGTGCATGTCGCCGATGGTCTGGTCAGGTGTACGAACGTTGGCGCGGATCAACTCCAGGAGGACCTGGTCGACCACGCCACGATCAGCAAACCGCATGATCGGTATCTGCATGCCCTCCTCGAAGATTTCGGTCGCATCCGGGCCAAATCCCCGCCCGCCAATATCGACAACATGGGCGGTTGCGGCGAAGAAGCCGATATGCTGGCCGGTGCGGAATACCGGCGTGACCATGGTGATGTCGTGAAGGTGGCCGGTTCCCAGCCACGGGTCATTCGTGACGTAGACATCGCCCTCGCACATTTTGTCGCTGCCGATTTCTCGCACGAAATGGCTGACGCTTTCGGCCATGGCGTTCACGTGACCCGGAGTTCCGGTAATAGCCTGGGCAATCATGCGTGTCTTGCGGTCGAAGAGGCCGGCCGAAAGGTCCCCGGCCTCGCGCACGCTGGTCGAAAACGCGGTGCGCACCAGGGTTGATGCCTGTTCCTCGACCACGGCGATCAGGCGCTTCCACATGATCTGTTTGTCGATTGCCGACAGCTTCATTTGTCCATCTCCCTGCGCACCAGCAGGATGGAGTCATCCGGCTGGCCGATTGCACGAAAGGCCGAGGTGACGATGGTCGAGGTCTCATCCTCGACGATGATGGCCGGGCCATCGATATACTGGCCGGCCCCCAGCTGCGATCGATCCGTTTCGCTGGCCTCAACCATGCATCGGTGTACGGCGTCGAAGAGCCGGCGCTTGCGTGCGACAGTTGCCGTCTTCCGTCCCGAAACCAGGGAAGAAGGCTTCACCGGTTGGGTTTCGGTGGCAATTTCCAGCGACCAGTTGGTGATCTCTGCGCAAAGACCGTCAATGCTTCGGCCGAATAGTGCCCGGTATTGTGATTCGAAGGAGGCGATGATGACCGGAACATCTCCTTCCACGTAGGTCTTGTTTGGAAGCGGCACCGGGATTTCCCATCCTTGCCCCGAATAGCGCATGAAGGCAGTCAGGCGCAACGAAACCCCGGCGCCATTGCCGACGAAGCTGCCGGCCTCGTCGGCCATGGCGGCGATGGTCGCGTTGACTGCGCCCGGGTCAAACCTGTCCATGCGCTGGAACAGGCCGCGGGACGCTTCATAGGAAAACGGCGCCTGCAGGAACCCGATGGCCGAGCCAATCCCGGCCATCGGCGGCACGATCGCCCGTCCGATACCAAGTTTTTCGCACAGCCGGCATGCATGCAGCGGACCGCCGCCGCCAAATGCGACCATCGTGAAGTCTTCCAGGTTGCGGCCGATCTCCACCGCGTGGGCACGGGCGGCATTGGCCATGTTCTCATCGACCATTTCCGTGGCACCGAAGGCTGCCTCCCCGATCTCAAACCCGCCTGGTCCACCGAGATGCTCGGCAAGTGCCTCGTTGGCGCGGCCCGGGTCAAGCCGGATTGCCCCGCCGGCAAACCTGTCCGGGTCGAGCCGCCCGAGGACCAGGTTGGCATCGGTGACGGTCGGCTCCAGGCCGCCTCGCTGGTAGCAAGCCGGCCCCGGCTCCGAGCCGGCCGAACGCGGGCCGACCAGGATGCGCCCCAAGCCGTCGACCGAGGCAATGGATCCGCCGCCGGCACCAATCTCGACCATTTCGACCGCCGGGGTGGAGACCAGCATCCCGGAACCCTTCCTGAACCGGTAGCTGCGCGCGATCTCGAAAGTGTCGGCGGTTCTTGGTACACCGTCCTCGATCAGGCAGATCTTGGCAGTGGTTCCACCCATGTCGAGGCTCAGCACGCTGTCATCCTGCAGCGACCTGGCAATTCCCGCGGCAAAGGTTGCGCCGCCGGCCGGGCCGGACTCGAGGAGCCGAACGGGCTGTTCAATGGCCGTGTCGCTCGAGATCAGGCCACCGCCGGAATGCAGCATGTAAAGAGGGGCATCGATTCCCGCCTCGCGCAAGCCCGCCTCCAGGCGTCGCAGGTACCCCGCGACAAGGGGGAGGACATAGGCGTTGACGATCACTGTATTGAAGCGGGGAAGCTCACGCATCCGTGGAGAGACGACCGACGACAGCGAGACCGAGAGTCCGGGCAACTCTCGCCGTAGCGCTTCTGCCATTTGGCGTTCATGGCAGTCATTCGCATATGAATGCAGGAAGCCGATTGCCACGGTGTCGAATTGCCCGTCGCGCATGGCTGACACCATTCGCCCGATTTCGCCATCGGCAAGCGGCACCAGGATTTCGCCATCGGCCGCTACCCGCTCCCTGGCCACGAACCGGTATTGGCGGGGAACAAGCGGCGTCGGCAATTCGATATTGAGGTCATACTGTTCAAAGCGGTTCTCCGAACGCATCTCGATCACGTCACGAAAACCTTCGGTGGTGATGAAGGCTGTCCTGGCCCCGCGTCGTTCGATCAGCGCATTGGTGACAAGGGTTGTGCCGTGAATGACCTGCCGGATCGCGCCAGGACCCGTTCCTGCAATATCCGCCGCGGCCATGATGCCGGCGAGTATGGTCTTCTCCGGTCGGGAATGATCGGTTAGGAATTTGCAACTGGCAATGCCTCCCGGATACGCAAGCGCGATATCGGTGAAGGTGCCGCCGACGTCTATGCCGAGGCGAAACCGATCACTTTCATCAAGGTGTTTTGCTTTTATTTCAGTATCTTGTGACATGACATCGACCTAAAGTGCATCGGGCAACCTCGGACGTCCGTAAGCATATCGTAAGAAGAGTCGCTACAACAGAAAGCCGTTCATGTTGCCGAAAGCCCCGCTCAGATGCCTATTCAGCCGTGATTCGGGGGACGGCTCTGACAAGGAGGAGAGGCTTGGACTTGCCTGTTGGCCAGCTTGCGCTTACCGGATGCTAGACGCTCAAATATGGGCTATCCGACATCGGGGCGATAGTTCATATGCGTGCGGCAAAGCCAAGCCCTACCATACCAACCTGCCGGGCCCGGTCGGTCGGGGCCGCCATGCCCACCGTCTCGAGAACCTCCAGCGCCGCCCGGTGAACGCCCCTGACCTCGCCGGCGGTGAGCGGCGCATAGGGCGACTTGATCCGGGTCGCTCCGGCCATGGACCGTTCTGCCCGTCGCAACAGCCGCTCCTTTCCCTACTGCGTGCGCTGACAATGGATCTATCTTACGTTACCCGCCTTGTTTTTCGGGGCCCGGCTTTTTTCCATAGAAGGGGTGCATGGCCTCCGGGACATCATCTTCATCCCAAGCACCCAACAGGATGCCGCGTCTCGGCGACCGCTGTTGTTCGAATTTGACATCAGCGGCGCTCATGGTCGTGCGTTGCGACAGCCGGCGCGCCCAATCGAACAGGTGTGCTGCCATTTCGGTTCGGACGTGTTCAAACGCGGGATCAGCACCGAGATCGTTAAGCTCGTCCGGGTCGTTTTCGAGATCGAACAACATGGGTCTGAAACCCTGCGCGTGCACGTATTTCCAGCGATCCGTGACGACCATGAACTGACGCGGATCGTCGACAGAACTCGAAAACTCGGCCATTCCGGGAGAGATGCCATAATCGTTTTCGGAAATCGCATAGGCGCGCCAGCCGCCCGTTGCTTCACCTCTCACATGCGGCAGCAATGACCGGCCCTCAAGGATGTGCGGTCGTGGATCGCCTCCGGACGCTTCCAGAAATGTCGGCACCAGATCGATCGCCTCAACCAGCAGGTCGCATGTCGATCCGCGCGTCTTGTCGGCGGCGGCGGAGGGGTCCCGGATAATCAGAGGAATTTTGGCCGAGCAATCGTGAAACAAGTCCTTTTCGCCCATCCAATGGTCGCCCAAATAGTCGCCGTGATCCGACGTGAGAACGATCATGGCGTTGTCCCAAATGCCGGTGTCCTGGAGGTAGGCAAACAATCTGCCCATCTGATCGTCACATTGCTTGATCAGTCCCATATAGGACGGGATGACTTCCGCCGCACGTCTTCGCGGGCGAAGGACCGGCTGACTTTGCCGTTTGCGTAGGCGGCAAACACCGGGTGCATATCCTCTTTTTCGCCCTCGCTGCGGTTCACAGGGATAACATGCTCTGGCCCATACATGTCGTTGTAGGGTGGCGGCGCGATATAGGGCCAATGAGGCTTGATGTAGCTGAGGTGCAGACACCATGGTGTATCCCCGGCCTGATCCATGAATTCGATGGCGCGGGTTGTCATGTATGGTGTTTCGGAGTCTTCGTCCGAGATCGCTGCAGGCTTGCGCGCGTTCTCCATCAACCAACCAGAGCGTATATTGCCATCTTCGTCGCGCGCCGAGTTCGCAAAATCATGCCAGGGATTATCGCCGGGATACCCCCGCGCGCGCAGCCATTCATTGTATCGCACAGCACCCCCTTCGTCATACAAGCCGTCCGGGCCTTCGGGTCGCATGCCATCGTCCCTTTCCCAGACGTCGAACCCGCATTGCTCGGTTCGAACACCTATGATGCTGTCTGGTGGAATGCCCAAACGCTCCATACCCGCGGTGTCGGCTTTCATATGTGTTTTGCCAACAAGCCAGCAATCCATCCCGTGATCACGCAAATGATCGCCCATAGTGCGCTCACCAACACGCAAGGGGACGCGATTCCACGTCGCACCATGCGAATGACAATAGCGCCCGGTATAAAAACTCATCCGCGATGATCCGCACACGGGCGATTGGCAATAGGCACGGGTAAAACGTACCCCTTCCCTGGCCAAGGCATCGATATGCGGAGTTTCAAGATGGGGATGGCCAGCGCAACCCAGATAGTCCCACCGAAGTTGGTCGAACATTATGAATAGAATGTTCCTGGCTGTTTTTGGCATGATCTGACTTCAGCAGGTTATTGAGTGGATGTTGTGTGGTCGTCCCGTCGACCGGTTATCGGGCCTCGATCAACTGGGACCTTTCTCGAATTGCCAGCACCGGAGAATGGGTGGACACACAGTTAGGCACGCAAGACGTCACCATGATTTTCAAAAGACCATTCGCCGACATGTTTCCCGAGATGATCGCGTCACCATGATTTATGCAGGCGGGGACGATGCCGACAACAGTTGCGATCCTGGCCGCCCTTTGAACGACCGAAGATTGCCGTGCGAACCAGAAGACAGGTTCATTCCGCGCCGGCATTCTGTTTCGCCCGGTAGTTACGCCAAGGATTCCTCCAACTCGCGTGCTGCAAGCAGATAGTAATTGCGGGTCGGCGCATTGACGGTGAAATCTGCCACGTTCCGCAAGGCCTGGATCTTGACCCTGCTTGCGGCCGCCTTGTGCTGGTCAGCGAATATCAAACGATCCGCCAGTTGCATCGCCCATTGTGCCTCACCATCTGACAACGCCGTTTCGGCTGCCGACAGAACTGCATCGCCGCCGCCCGCGAGCGCAATGATCTTGCCGGCTTCGATTGCGGGGGGCAGTTCACCCAGGCTGGATGGGTTGCCGTCAAACCAGCCCAGCGTCCCGGCGAAATAGGCCCGCGAGGCATACCCGACATCGCCATAGAACTCTTGCAGATAAGGCCTGGACGCCAGGCGATCAGGCAGTTTGAGATCAGCGGCAATCGTGACAGGGTCCAGCCCGGCGTTCATACCCTCCACGGTTCTTGACACGACATGGCGGATCGCATCCCGGTAATCGGTGAGTGCCGTGCGGACCGCATCGGCACCGATCACCGGTTGCGTGTGTCCGGGGGCCAGGATTTCTGCTTCAAACGCCATCAACTGATCCATGGTGTCGGCCCAGGCATCAAAGTCGCGATAGGGGGTGCCGCGGATGGCATAAAGGTTCGGGAATGCGTGGTAAAAGTTGTCACCGCTGAACAGGATCTTTTGCGCCGCAAGCCAGACCACGATGTGGTCGGGTGTCTCGCCGGGGGCCTTCACCAATTCCAGATCGAACCCTTCGCGGCTCATTTGCGTCTTCTCCGAGATGCGCCGCGTGGGTTCAATATACCCCGCGCCCATCCCTTTCATTGGCCGGTCGCCAGGGCCAACTCCGACGCTTATGCGTTCGTCAGGTCGCAGGCTGATCCCGAAATGACGCTTTGTACGTGCCATCAGGGCCTTGTTGGGGGCAGGGCGGGACTCATCGATGCCGATAAGATCAGAGGTGAAGTTGTCAGATGCAATCACTTCGACGTCGCGGCCTTCGGCAAAGGCCGTTGCCCCCGAAATATGGTCGCGGTGCGAGTGGGTGTAGATGATCGTGGTGATCGAAAGGTCAGAGATCGCGCGAAAATCAGCAAGGATGTTCTCGGCGGCCTGTGTGGTCTCGGTTGTGTCAATCAGGACAATACCCGCGTCACCCACCAGGAAATGCACGTTGGATGCAGCATAGCCCACCGCCGTATAGACGTCATCTGACAGCTTGTGGATTTTCTTGGTGAACTGGGCGTTCTGGGCGACGAGGTCTGGGTGTGCTGGCATATCGTTTCTCGGTCCGTTTCAAAGGCGCGGTTCTTGCGTCAGGTTCTTGGCTGTTGGACCTCGTCGAGCGACCAAATCACCTCATCGGGTGAAGGCGTGTTGCTCTTTGCACGGGCGACGCTAATTCCCGAATAGCCAATCAGATCCTTGATCGTCAGTTCTTCGTTCCGCTTCTCGAAAACCTTGATGTACTCCACCATGGTATTTGAATGCTCTCGCATCACACCTTCGGCACGAACGGCATCACCACTTTGGATGGCCTCGAAGATGACCTTGTGTTGTGAGTTTCCAAGTTTCAGGCGGAAAAGGCTGCGCTCCACACCTTCCCTGGTGGACAGGACTTCACGGTCAAAGACCATTGACCCGACTTCGAGCATCGGCAAATGGCTGATACGGCTGCAGGTAAATTCAACGAAGTCGTTGCCACAACTGTCCAGGATCGTCCTGTGAAAGATGGCATTCTGTCTTTGCATGGCGCGCAGTGATGCATCATCCATCTCTCCCGCCGAGACGAAGCCGTCGATTTCTTCAATTGCGGCCTCAAGGGCAGGCATCACGTTGTGGCGCCCAGGCGATTGCGCCATGAGGCGTGCCGCGAGGCTTTCCAGGTGGCCGCGCACCTGTACCGCCTGAAGGATGTCGCTGACCTTGGGCGCATTCACGAAATATCCGCGCCCCTTGCTCCGCCGGATGAGGCCTTCTTGCTCCAGCGTGCGCAAGGCAAGACGGACTGGCGTTCGAGAGACTTTGTGGGCATCACAAAGCCGTGCTTCGGACAGGTGCTCCTCTTCCCCATAATTGCCAAGCACGATGTCGTGCCTGATTTTCGCGGCAAGCTCTTTATCGATGGATTCCATGCAGATATTCATGTCTGTCGGGATCCTAAAGTCAAGGAAATTAGCTTGATTTGAGCGGGAAACGCCAATTTTCACTTGATTTGGGATCCCTAAACGCCAATAAATGACCTTAACTAGGCGGGAATCGGCATTTCGCCGAATCCTCGACTGAATTTGGGATCCCAAAGGTGAGATTCGACTGTCGGACACACCTTGTCGGGAACTGAAAACGATACGGTCCGCCGGATGTGGGGGTACCCCCCGAAAAATGACAAGGACTTTTTCATGGATGGTAGAACGGACATTCAATCCTTGCAGCACTTCATCGGCGGGCGATGGGTCGATGCGGCTGGCGGAGCGACATTTGAAGTGCTCAATCCGCTGGATGACAGCCACTATGCGCACGCGGCCAGAGGCACGGCGAAAGATGTCAGGAAAGCGGTTGCGGCGGCAAGGGCTGCGTTCAGCACCTACAGCGACACAACGCCGACCGAGCGCGAGCGCTGGTTGCTGCGCGTGGCAGAGGCCATGGAGGCCCGGCAGAAGGATCTGGTGGATTGCCTGATCGATGAAATCGGCTCGCCCGTCCAGAAGGCGATGTTCGAGTTCACGAAGGGCTTGACGATGGTGCGCGCCGCGGCCGGCTTGTGCCGGAACGTGCGGGGCGAAACGATCCCGTCTGACCGTCCGGGCACGTTTTCAATGTCGATCCGCGAACCACTGGGGGTCGTCGCGGTCATCACGCCATTCAATGTGCCGCTGATCAAGACCACCCGACTTGTGGCGAACGCCTTGGCCGTTGGAAACACGGTTGTGCATCTGCCATCGGAAATGGCCCCGCATCTGACGGTTCTGTTCGCCGAGATCGTTGCCGAAGCCGGGGTGCCGGACGGCGCATACAATGTCGTGACAGGCATGGGCGCGGAAATCGGCGATGACCTGACCGGCCACAAGGATGTGAACTTCGTCACCTTCACTGGCTCGACCGTTGTTGGCCAGCATATCAACGAGATTTGCGCGAAGAACAAGACGCCCAACACCCTGGAATTGGGAGGCAAAAGCCCGACGATCATCCTTGCCGATGCCGATCTGGACAAGGTGATGCCGCTGGCGGCCCGATCTATGTTCATGTTTGCCGGTCAGGCCTGCATTGCCTCAAGCCGCTTTTACGTTGAACGCCGGCTTTACGATGAATTCGTAAAACGGTTCGTGATGATCGTCGGAAAGTTGGGCATGGGAGACTTGCGTGACCCGAATACCGTGATTGCGCCGGCGATATCACCGCGCCAGCGCGACCGCATCAAGCGCCACATCGAAGACGCGAAAGCAAAAGGTGCCACGGTGGTTGCAGGTGGTAAGTGGATCGGCAATCGCTGCCAGCCCACGCTTCTGACGGATGTGACCGAAGAGATGACCGTCTGCCGGGCTGAGACCTTTGGGCCGGTCACGTCAATCTACCCTATCGACAGTTATGAAGAGGGCCTGGAAAAAGCCAACGACACCGAATACGGGCTATCGTCTGCGATCTTTACCAAAGACATCGACAAGGCGTTCCATTTCGCCCGGAATTCGAACGCGGGCATGTGCCATATCAACGGCCCGACGATCCACGATGAAGCCCACATTCCTTTTGGCGGCAATGGCGAAAGCGGGGTCGGGCGTGAAGGCACGGATGCCGACATGGAAGCGATGACAGAACTCAAATGGGTCACGGTGCAGCTATGACGTTTACCCTTTATCACCACGGGTCTTCCGTTTG
The DNA here is from genome assembly GCA_965214695.1 of Paracoccaceae bacterium. Taxonomy (GTDB): domain Bacteria; phylum Pseudomonadota; class Alphaproteobacteria; order Rhodobacterales; family Rhodobacteraceae; genus JAPOXR01. The sequence goes on from OZ243967.1 coordinate 243,063, forward strand.
CGCGGCCAAGGTGCGTTTTGCGATGGCCGAGAAGGGCATCGAATGGGATGGCGTCTACATTGACATTCTCGCAGGTGAGCAATTCGAACCGGAATACCTGAAGCTGAACCCGAAGGGTGTCGTGCCCACGCTGATTCATGATGAACTGGTAATCCCGGACAGCACGGTGATCGTCGAATACCTTGATCAGATCATGCCGGAGACCTCGGTTCACCCGACCGATCCCTGGGAGCGGGCGCAGGTGCGCTACTGGACCAAAGCGGTCGATGAGGATCTGCACCCGGCCTGCGGCACGGTAACCTTTGTCTGTTCGCACCGTCACACGGTCTTGAAGAAACTCGGGAAGGAAGGCGCCGAGAAGTTCATGGCGTCGACGCCGAAACTATCGGTGACCTCGAACTGGAAAGAGCAGAAAGAGGGGTTCATTCGCTACGGATTCGAGGCGCCGGGTGCGACGGAAGCAATCAAGCTGTACGATACCTACCTGCACAAGATGGAAGACGCGCTGGATGGCCAGGATTGGTTGGTCGGCAACACGTTTTCTATCGCGGATATTTCGCTCACGCCCTACGTCAATCGACTCGCGATGATGTCGATGCGCGGCTTGTGGGAAAACGGGCGTCTGCAGAATGTGGAGCGTTGGTTCAGGGCGATCGAGGCGCACCCGCAATTCACATCATGCTTCATTGACTGGGTGCCCGAAGACCTGACGAATGACCTGCGCGAAAACGGTGCTCGAAGCTGGCCCGAAGTCGCGAAAATTCTTGAAATTGAAATCTAGCTATCAGGAGAAGCCAATGGGCCGACTGGATGGAAAAACAGCCGCGATTACCGGCGCTGCCCGCGGAATTGGGGCCGAATACGCGAAGAAGCTGGCTGCCGAAGGTGCCAATGTCGTTGTGACGGACATTCTGGACCCCGCCGAAGTTGTTGATGACATCAATGCGGCTGGCGGTAACGCGGTTGGCATGGTGGTGGACGTGACCTCGGACAACGATCTGAATGCCATGGTTGCGAAGGCCGAAAGTGAATATGGCGCATTGAACATTCTGGTCAACAACGCGGGCCTTTTCGCGAATCTGACGCCAAAGCCTTTCCTGCAAATCGATAACGATGAATTCGATAAGGTCATGACGATCAATGCGCGCTCAATACATCAGGCGACCAAGGCTGCTGTTCCGGCGATGTTGCGCGCAGGCGGGGGCAAGATCTGCAATATCGCGTCGGGGACTGTCTATTATGGCCCACCAGGCCTGTCGCATTATACGGCATCCAAGGCGGCTGTGATCGGTCTGACGCGTGGACATGCGCGCGAATTGGGCGACAAGAATATTCAGATCAACGCCATCGCGGTTGGCCTGACGGAAAGTAGCTCGATCAAGGGTGAAGGCAAGTGGGACCGGGCGCGCGGTCCAACAGTCGAGTCCCGCTCGATCAAGCGCGAAATGGTGCCGGAAGATCTGATGGGCACGCTCATGTTTCTTGTCACACCAGACAGTGACTTCATTACTGGCCAGACGATCAACGTCGACGGCGGCAAGGTAAATCTTTGATCCCGTGGCCAAGCGCTACTCATATGTTCCGCCAGGCGGTGGACCGAGCTACGACTGGTCGGCGGACCATACCTTCGTCAAGGTATCTGCCGCTGATACCGGCGGGCAGTACGCGCTGATGGAAGACAACCTGAAGGCCAATTTCAAACTTGGCCTTCACCTGCACCGCCATCAAGCCGAGACCTTCCATTTCCCGGACGGCTCGGTTGATTTCTACGTCGATGGCGACCGGTTGAGCGCGCCTGTTGGCACCTGCCCGCACATCCCGCCCGACACCGAACGTGCCTGCGAGCTGACCGCATGACCGGCCGCAAGAACATCCTGTTCATCATGTGTGACCAGCTGCGCTACGACTACCTGTCATGTGCAGGCCACAAAACGTTGCACACGCCAAACATCGACGCATTGGCCAAGCGGGGCGCCAGGTTTTCAAATGCCTACGTGCAATCTCCAGTTTGCGGCCCCAGTCGGATGAGTTTTTACACCGGGCGCTATGTTTCCTCCCACGGCGCAACGGGCAATTTCGTACCTTTGCGCATCGGTGAAAAAAACATCGGGGACCATCTCAAACCGTTGGGGATGCGTCCGGTACTGGTGGGTAAAACGCATATGGTCGCCGATCAGGAAGGGATGAAACGACTGGGCGTCGATCCTGAAAGCGAGATCGGCGTGCACCATGCGCAAGCGGGCTTTGAGCCTTATGAGCGGGACGACGGGATACACCCTGACCTGGTTTTCAAACCGGGTGTGAAGTATAATGAATACCTCAAGGAACGCGGTTATACCGATCACGAGAACCCGTGGCACTGGGCGGCGAATTCAGCCGTGCGAGATGGTGAGGTCCGTTCCGGGTTCTTCAACGATGTTGCCAACCTGCCGGCGCGGGTGACGGATGAGGAATCCGAGACGCCCTACATGACCCGCCGCGCAATGCAATTCCTGGCCGAAGACGACGGTGAAACGCCGTGGCTGCTGCATCTCAGCTTTATCAAGCCTCACTGGCCGTACATCGCCCCGGCTCCCTACAATGACATGTATGGGCCGGATGACGTTCAGCCTGTTCACCGGTCCGAGGCGGAAGTTGAGGATGTGAACCCACTGGCAAAGCTGTACCAGGAGCGGGTGAGCGCGAAGACATTTTCAAAGGATGAGCCGCGCGAGACCACGATCCCGGCCTATATGGGATTGATCAAGCAGATCGACGATCATCTGGGGCTTTTGTTCGCGTTCATGGAAGATCGAGACCTTCTCAAGGATACGATGGTCGTCTTCACATCTGACCACGGGGATTACTTCGGTGATCACTGGATGGGCGACAAGGACTTCTTTCATGATCCGGCAGTAAAGGTGCCGCTAATCGTGGCGGACCCTGATCCGGCATGTGACGCGACGCGCGGAATGGTTGACGACCGGTTTGTTGAAGCGATCGACCTGGTGCCGACCTTTATTGAATTCGCAGGTGGCGCGGTGCCGGAGCATATCATCGATGGTCGCTCCCTGATGCCGTTGCTGAAAGGTGAGGATGTCGAGTGGCGCGACCATGTCGTCAGCGAATACGACTACTTCATGCAGCCCTTCAGCCCGAAGACGGGCCGTAAGCCGCTGGATTGCCGAATCTACATGATTGCCAACGCCCAATGGAAATATGTCCACGCACCGGGCTATCCGCCGATGCTGTTCGATCTGACGAATGACCCCGACGAGTTCATTGATCTGGGCCGCTCGCCCGCTCATGCGGAGGCCCGGCAAGCGATGCACAACGCCTTGGCAGCCTGGGCCTTGCAGTATCGGCAGCGCGAAACTGTATCCGAAGAGCGGGCGGGTCAAATGGTCGGGCTTGAAGACAAGCTTGGCGTGTTGATCGGCTATTGGAACGAAGACGATGTGAGGCCCCCAGCGAAAGCACCGGACTTCGCAGGACGAAAGAACACCAACTGAACTCTGCACCAGTGCAGGGTCAACAATTGATCAAATAGGAGGACACCATGATCAAGACTTTTGTGAGCGTCGGAATGGCGCTAGGACTTTTGGCAAGTACGGCGACGGCCCAGGTTATCTTGACGGCGGAAACCGGCCCTCCAGGTACTGTTCCTTTTACAGCGACCACGACGCTGGCTGAAATCGTCTCGGGTAGCGGGCTTGCCGATATGCAGGTGGCTGACAGCCAGACGCTGACAAACTCCTTGCAAAACCTGGCAGAGGGCAAGACAGATGTGTCCGCCGCACCGATCGTTCTGACCTTCTTGATGTCGCGCGGGGCCGGGCCCTACGCCGCGCTTGGTGCGGAAAAAGGCGCAGAGCTGATCGACAATGTGCAAGCGCTGTATACGTTCAACTACGGTGGCTTCGGACTCTACGCCTATAACAGTTCCTCCGTGAAAGGCTGGGATGATGTGGCGGGCAAGACGATCCTGAATGGTCCGCCCCGCGGCGCGGCGTTGGCCAATGACCGGCAGATCCTTCAACTGGTCAGCGGCGTCGAGGACGGCAAGGACTATACCGGTCTTCAGGTGAACTGGGGCCAGATGGCCAAGACCGTCACCGATGGTTCTGCCGATGCGATGATGCTGCCGGTGACGTTTCCGGATGCGCGCATCATACGGTCATTGGCTGCTGGTGACATTACCCTTTGGTCGATCCCGAAAGATGTTTGGGAAGGCGAAGCCATGCAAAAATATATCAAGAGTCCCGGCACCGCAGGACTCACCTTTGATCTGTCCGATGTGGCTCCGGTCGATGGCCTGACCATTGTCAGCGAAGACGGCATCTGGCGCAGCCCGACCACAGCGGCCGCCGAGGTTGTCCACGCCAGCATGGACTTTGACATTGCCAAGGCGCTTACCAAGGCCATGCTCGACAACGTGGATACGTTCCTGACCAAAGCGCCCTATATGGGCACAACCCAGGTTGGGTCTGTTGGGTTCGGCCTGTGTGGCGCGGTGCCTCTCAAGTACCACCCCGGCGCGATTGCCGCCTATGAGGAGGCCGGCATGACAGTGCCGGATTGCGCCAAGCCCTGATGGGGTGACGGACCTCCTTTTGAGGTCTTGGCGGGGCCACGACACAGTCGCGGTCCCGTCCCGCAAGCGGTTAGGGGCTCAGAATGTCAGCAGCGGACAGCATCGCAGCGCCGAAACTGAGCATTGCCAGTATCATTGTGTTCTGGTTGTCCGTTGCCTTTGTTGTAATCGGCATGATCAACGCGATGCCCGGTGTTCCGGGCCTGGACGCCTGGGCCGCCAAAGTGGCGGGCAACGACGCCTTCATCATCCGAAAATTCCCGTTCGAATACTATTACCCCTTGGCATTCGCGGTCATGATGCTGATTGTCGCCTTACATCATTCGATGTGGAGGAGTTGGGCAGACAAGGGCAGTCTGCGACGGGGCCTTGGCCTTGCGATGGACGTGGCGCTGGTGGCCATGGCCCTGACGATCTCCATCACCTATCTGGTCGAGATTGAATCCGTTTGCATCATCGATCAGCTTACCGGAGATCGGGCGCGACTGATCGCGGAAAGCCTTCGGATCGAGAAAGAAAACGCCGAGATGTTCGGCTTGCCCGAACCAACGACCGTAGATGACCCGAAATGCCTGAACACAACCGGGCCCTGGCTGGTGTTGATCATCGGTTTGGCGGTCATTGTCTTTCTGACCTACAACGTGAAGGTCTGGGGCTTGCCGTTGGTGATTGTCGCCATCCTGGTGGCGGCCTACACGATCATCACGGTGCTGGTCTGGTACTTCTACGGCGTCGAGGACATCAACAAATACCTTGTGACCAAGATCGGAGGGGAGCCGCGACTGTTGTCGGACGGCAGACCGCGTGTGCACGACATTCTTGTCAACAACGCATCGGGCCTGCTCGGCCGGTTCATGGATATCATCCTGAACGAGATCTTCCCCTATCTGATCCTTGGCGCGCTGTTTGGTGCATCCGCCGGGGGGCGCTCCCTGATCAAAATTGCCTTCCGCTGGACCCGCAACCTGGCGGGTGGGCCTGCGCATGCAGCTATCGTATCGTCGGCCATGTTTGGCACGATCTCGGGCGGGCCGATTGTAAATGTCCTGTCAACCGGCGTGCTGACCATTCCGATGATGATCAAGCGCGGCTTTTCCCGCATTTTTGCGGGTGGGATGGAGGCGGCTGCGTCATCCGGTGGCTCGATCATGCCGCCTGTCATGGGCGTTGCCGCTTTCATTTTGGCAGCACTGACGGGCGTGCCTTACAATCAGGTGATCATTGCAGCGGCGTTTCCTGCCGTCGCCTATTTCCTGTGCCTGTTCCTGTCGGTGGTATTTCAGGCGCGAAAGCAGAAAATTCGCGCCATTGGCGAACTGACCGACGAGATGCATATGGATCGCCAGGATGTCCTGAATCTGGTCATGATTTTCGTGCCGATCCTCATCATTCTGGTGCTGCTTCTGACCAGCAAGGAAAATGTGGGCTGCGGCCTTTTTGGTGGCATCCTGGGGGCAGAGCGCACCTTCGTTGACGGCGTCTGCCGGGTGGAGAGCCTGTCCTGGCTCCTCCAGCTGGTCCAAAACGCTGCGGGGGATGCAGGCAGTGCCGGGTGGTGGGCCGTGATCGCTTTGTGTTTCCTGCTGTTCCTTGATCCGGAGATGCGTGCAAAGCCTTCCAGGCTGCTGCACTCATTTGCCGATGCGGGCACGCTGATTGCAACGCTCTACCTGATGTTCCTGGCGGTCTCGATCATTGATTTTTGCCTGAAATTCACCGGCATGCCGTTCTTTATCTCGTTGGATGTCCTGCAATGGCTGCAGAGCCTGAACCTTGGGGCCGAAGGGTCCGTTCTGTTCCAGTTCGCGGCGCTCTTTGTGACGATGCTTCTGGCGATTCTTCTGGGTATGGGAATGCCTGCGGTGCCCGCTTATATCAACGTGGCCTTGTTGATGGGTCCGGTGTTGGCGGGCCTTGGTATCTCGGTCTTTTCCGCCAACATGTTCATCTTCTACTTTGCGGTTGCCTCGGCCATCACGCCGCCCGTGGCATTGGCTGCGTTTGCGGCGGCAACGATCACCAAGGCCGAACCGATGTCGACTGGTTTCGCCGCCGTGCGCGTGGGCATCGTGATGTTCGTGATCCCATTTGTCTTCGCCCTCTACCCTGAAATCCTGTTGATAAAGGCGGCCGTCATAGACCCAAGCACCAGCGCTGGAAGCGAAATCAGGTATCTGCCGGGCTACACCGGAGAGGTGAATTGGGGCGCGTTGGCCTGGGTAATCCTGCGTCTTTTCCTCGCGCTTTACCTGCTGGCAAGCGCCTTGGCGCGTTTTGACCGCGCGGCGCTGCCGATCTGGGATGTTGTGCTGCGGCTGGGGTTCGCGTTCCTCGTCATGACAAAGGAACCGGCAATATACGGGGCAGCTGTCGTGGCAGCCTGTTTTTGGCTCGGATTGCACTTTCTCAGGAACAGGCACCTGCATGGAGATGACCCTTCTCCCGCGTAAAACGCAGGTCAAGATCGCACTTCAGGATGGAGCACGTCAGTTGGCAAAATTGGCGAAGACATCACCGTCAACAATGCCCGGAAAGTGTAGGATTGATCCCGGAATTGGCCAAGAACAGGCATGATCTCCTTCCTTGAAATCTGCAGGTGAAACGCATCTCGGCCCGGCCTCTGTCGCCCGAAGAAGACAGAGATTCGCCTTGTCATCCTCCGACAACAGCCTGCGGTAAGAAGGTCGCGATCTGTGGAAAGACGATCAGCAGCCCGATCATCGCCGCCATGGCAATCCAGAACGGCCAGATGCCACGAAAAATCGTGCCCATGGGGACATCTGGCGCGATGGATTTGACGATAAAGACATTGATGCCGACTGGCGGGCTGATCATGCCCATCTCCAAAACGATAACGATGATGATACCGAACCAAATCAGATTCCAATCAAGGGCGATGGCGATTGGGATGACGACGGGGATGGTCAGGACCAGCATCGCCATGGCCTCGAGAAACATGCCCAGGAACATGTAGATCAGGACGATGATCAGCAGGATGCCGATCTCTCCGATGGGCAGAGACGTCAGGATCGTGACCAACTGTGCAGGAAGTTCGGTAAGCGCCATGAAGGGGATAAACACAAAGGCCCCGATGATGATCAGAAAGACCGTCGCGGTGGCGTTCATCGTCTCCAGGATAACCGCCTTTGACGCTTCCCAATCCAGTGATCCTCGCCACGCAGCAACAACGAATGTCAGAAAAGCCCCCACGGACGAGGCTTCCACGGGCGTGAAGAACCCAGTGTACATGCCACCAATTGTCGCCAGGACAACACCCACGATAGGCACCGCACGCCAAAGCGATGCGATCCTATCCGCGCGACCAAACCGTTCACCGCGAGGCCCCGCCTCCGGGTTGCGAAAAACCACGTAATTGATGGCGCCAATGAAGAGCAGCGTGAGAATGATACCAGGAAAGACTCCTGCCATGAAGAGACGCCCGATGGATTGCTCTGTCAGCACCGCATAGATGATCATGCCCCCCGATGGCGGGATCAGGAAACCAAGCGTGCCACCCGCGGCGACAGACCCTGTGGCGAGGCTGTCTGCGTATTTGTACTTTTTCATTTCAGGCAAGGCGACGCGCCCCATGGTGACCGCAGAGGCAAGCGATGACCCGGAGAGTGCTGCAAACCCTGCGCAGGCGGCAATCGTGGCCGAGGCCAGACCGCCCCGCAAATGCCCCATCCAGCGATAGGCAGCCGAGAACAGGTCGTTCGACATCCCCGAGACACCCGCGAGGTTGCCCATCAGGACGAACATCGGGATTACCAGCAGGTTGTAGTTCGACGCCGCCTCGAATGTCTCACCCGCCAGGTTCGAATAGGCGATCTTGAGCCCGCGCGCCCAGGCTTGATCCTCTGCCATGCCAACGGCCATGAACTTGTTCGCGTTGGCGATGATCGTGCCGATAAACCCGACGCCAAGCATGGACAGGGCAACGGGCATACGCAGCGCCAACAGGATAAACAGGGAAAGCAGACCCAGAATGCCGAGCATGGTCAAACTGATCATGGGGGATCACCCCCAATGCGCAACCGCACAACCTGACCTGACCGCAAGAGTTGCCAGATATCCAGCAGCAGGACCACGGCATAGATCGCTACCGAGCCGGCAAGCAGATAGTAGAAGGGTTCGAACGAAATCAGCAGTTGCTGTGTGGTCTCACCGAATTTGCTTGCGGTGCCGCCGGCATGCCAAAGCCGCCAAGACATGAAGCCCAGCAGCAACGCGCCCATCACCTTGACCACGATCATTGACCATTTGGCGATCCAGGCCGACATATGGGATTCCAGGACTTCGATCTTGATATGGGCACCCGTGCGCGCACCGAGCGGGATCGACATGGCAACGATGACCACCAGGGCGAGGATCAGCAGATCTTCAGCACCCCTGATCGGGGCGTTCAGTGCCTTGCGCATGATCAGCACATTCCAGACAGAGTATCCGGTCATGAAAATCAAGGTCGCGCCACCACAAACCAGAGAAGCCCAAATCAGCGCTTGATCCAAAAGCGCAATGAATGTGGGCTTTACGCTGGCGGTCGCTCTGTCGCTCATGGCCGATCCCTTGACGGCTCAGACCTCTGCAAAGTCAGGACACCATTTGAGGACCCCGTCCTTGAAGCTGTCTTTTTCGGCAAATGCCTTGGCCCAGCGGGCAATGTTCGGGAATTGCTCGAAAGGATAGCCGCAGCCTTTCAGCACGAAGTGCAGCGGTATCCATGAGATGTCCGCCAACGTGTACTGATCGCCCATGATCCAGCTCCGGTCTTCCAGCTTTTTCTCCAGCTTGAAGAAGCACGCACTCAGGATCGCCTCGGCCTTGTCCAGATCACTGGTCTCGAAGCTCTTGTCGCCCGCGTGCTTGGCGTGAAAGGCCTTCAGCTCCTGGTTTTTCTGCAGATCGTCATACCTGGCCTGTTCCTCTGCCGTCTTCTTGAGCTTCGGGGCCATCTTCATGGCGTAGACGTACGGTTTGCAGCCGGGCACGTGAATCGCGGCGGCAAGGTGGAGCCATTCCATCATCTCGTCGATGTCGTCAGCACGCAGCGACGGCTCAGTGTAGGTTTCATCCAGGTAGTCGATGATATCATTGGATTCGATATGCACCACACCGTCATCCACCAGAGTCGGAACAAGTCCGTTTGGATTGATCCCGAAATAGTCGTCCGAGATGTTTTCCTTCTCCTTCAGATCGAGGTGATGGCTTTCCCACTTCAACCCCTTCTCGATCAGCGTCATCCGCACCCGCATGGAACAGTTGGAAATCGCACCGTGATACAGATGCAGGCCACTAAGGCTCTCTACGGACTTGTTTGTCGGGACGATGACAGCCATCGGGATGCCTTTTGGATTGAACTGCCAATTGGTGCCCCGACGGCGGATCGGGGCACCGGTTTGGCGGCGCGCTCAGTCGTTCAGCGCCTTGTAGATCTCGCGGGCATTCGTGATGCCGCGCTCTTCGTAATCGGCAAAGATCGCCTCAAGGCCGGTCGCGACTGCCGCATCCATCTTGGCGCGCTCCTCGTCCGACACCACGATCCATTCGTACCCCTTGTCGGTTGCGTTCTCGATCAGCGTCTTGGAGCGGTCATCCGCGCCGTCAAACGATTTGGCCAATTCCAACGACATCGGCAGCCCAGCGAGTTCGTCGATGATCGCACGGTGCTCATCCGAGAGGCCCATGTAGCGTTCCTTGTTCATCACCGCATAGGTTACGGCAAAGCTCACCGGCACGTTTTCGACGATGTGCGTGGCGACGTCCCAGAAATTCCAGGGCGGGGTGATGTTGTTGTAGGATGCTGTTGTCGCGTCAATCGTTCCGGTTGACAGGCCCGTGTACATCTCGGTCACCGGCATCTGGACCGGCACCGCCCCCAGGGCTTCGATTATCGGCGTAGTCATCGCCGCAAAGGGAACAATCTTGGCGCCTTTCAATCCTTCCACGGTTGATACGTCACGCGTGGCGGCAAGGAGGTTGCCCGCAACTGTGCCGATGGCCAGGACCTTTACGTCGCCATATTCATCAGCCAGATGGTCTTCGTAGATTGTCCAGATCGCCCGCGTGGACTGGTCCGCGTTTTCGGATGTACCGGGCAGAATCGCCAGCATGGTCTTGGGAAACAGCGCCGGCGTGTAGGCAGAGACGCCAAAGGTGATATCGCCCACGCCCTCAACCGCACGCTTGTACTGCTGCACCGGGCCTGCACCCAGCTGACCGGCCGGGTATAGCTTCATGGTCAATGTCCCGCCGGAACGCTTGTCGATCTCTTCTGCGAACCATGCGAACATGCCGGTGTTGGTATGGTGTTGTGGCGGCACGAAGGTGGCGACGCTCAGCTCTTCACTGACGGCAGACTGGGCGAAAAAGCCCATGGCGACTGACAGCGTGGCGCCCAGGCCGAATTGCTTGAATTTCATGATCATGGTGTCCTCCAGATTTAGACTGGGGGTGCAACTTGGGATCCCAAACTGGAAGAGAGAATCCCAAAGGTGTTATGCAACGCCCCGATTGTCACAGTTTTGCAACTTTTGGGATCCCGTTTCAAGTGAATTGTGCGATCATTTGCCAAATTCCGACCTGCCACCTTATGTTTGGGATCCCGAATGTTCCTGATCGAGGGACGCGTCAGCGCTACTGCTGTTGTCCTGCCGGGATCGGTCACAAGGGCCGCCGAACAGCCCGACATTGGTTCAGTCAGTATGATCAACGGAGGACAAAGACTTGCATCCCGAACTCAAAATGCACCCCGAATACTTTCAAAAGGATATCGTGCAGCTGGCTGACAACGTATATCAGGCGTTCGGATATGCTGCGTCCAATGTCTATTTGATCATCGGTGAGGACGGTTTGATCATCGTTGACACATCAGAAACGACGGCTGCAGCTGAAAACATTCTGGCCGAGTTTCGCAAGATTTCGGATCTCCCGGTCAAGACCATCATCCTGACCCACTCCCACCGCGACCACGTCTCCGGTGCGAGCGTGTTCGCGGAAGGCGGCAACCCTGAGATCATTGCAAGCACGCGGTTTTCGGATGACTCATTGTTTGTCGCTTCCGATCACCCACAACCCATCAAGGCGATGCAAGTCCGCACCAAACGCCAATTCGGCATCGGTCTGTCATATCCAGACGAGATCATTGGCATTGGTGTCGGTCCTGGTGAGCGTCCGCTCAAGGGTATGGGCGCAGGGAACATGACCCCAACCTGCCGCATTGGCGACGAAGGTGAAAAGCTCGCCATTTGCGGCGTGGATCTGGAATTGGTCTGCGCGCCGGGCGAAACACCGGACCACATTGTTGTCTGGTATCCAGAAAAGAGGGTGCTGATCAGCGGCGACAACTTTTATCGCTCATTCCCAAACCTCTATGCCATCCGTGGCACCGCATATCGGGAATTTGACGCTTGGGCCGATACGCTGGATCTACTCATGGCGTTCAAGCCCGAGGTGCTGGCCCCCGGGCACACAAAGGCACTGTTTGGTTCCGAGACGATCAAGGAGGCGCTGACAGATTACCGCAACGCCATTCGTCATGTTGTTAACGAGACCCGCGACGGAATGGACGCAGGCATGACCATTGATGAACTGGCCCACAGCGTAAAGTTGCCGCCCGAACTCGCCGAAAAGCCCCATTTGCGGGAGTTTTATGGCCGCGTCGACTTTTCGGTCCGTGCGTATTTCGTCGGGACGATGGGCTGGTTTGATGGCAACCCTACGTCACTTGATCCGCTGGCCCCAAAGGACGAGGCGGCACGATTTATCGACATCGCCGGGGGTGCCGATGCCGTTCGCGCGGCGATTACCAAGGCCCGCGCCGACGGTGACCTGCAATGGGCGCTGCAACTTGTGGACCGTCTGATCAATGTCCAAGAAGACGATGCTGGCAATTCCCTGTTGAAGGCAGAGATACTGAAAGACCGCGCGGTCGATCAGATCAACTGCCCCACGCGGCACTACTACATTCAGTGCGCGAAAGAACTGGAACAGGCGGGCAAGGGCATGTGATCAAGAGGAATTGTCAAACGACAAAGGCCTGACTTACTCAAGTCAAGATTGACCGCCTGGGGCGAGACAATGAAACAGCGCAAACTTGGACAGGATGGGCCGCGTGTCAGTGCGGTTGGCTATGGCGCGATGTCCTTTACAGATTTCTATGGGCCGGCGAGTGATGCGGAGTCCCTGAAGGTGCTGGATGCATGTGTCGAGATGGGGATCACCCATGTCGACACGGCGGACGTTTATGGCATGGGGCGATCCGAAAACGTCATTGGCGAGTGGCTTGAATCGCGGGGTGGCAACAATCCCTTTACCATCGCCACCAAGGTCGGGATCACGCGTGACCCCGAGAACCGATTCAACAACGCGCCCGACCATTTGACCCAATCGCTCGATGCGAGCCTCAAGCGCCTTGGGGTGGAGGCGATCGACCTCTATTATGTCCATCGACGCGATACCCGACACGAGATCGAGGACGTGACCGAGACGATGGCGGGCTTCGTCAAGGCGGGCAAAGTCAAGGCCATCGGCTTTTCCGAAATCGCCCCCTCGTCGCTGCGGCGCGCCCATGCAGTTCATCCCATCGCGGCGGTGCAGTCTGAATACTCGCTTTCCACCCGTTCGCCCGAGATGGGCCTTGTCCAGGCCTGTGCAGAGATTGGCGCGACGCTTATCGCTTTCTCTCCGGTGGGTCGTGCCTTGCTGACCGACCGCCCGCATCACGCAGAGCAGATCGAAGGGATGCCCTTCATGAAGGTGAACCCGCGTTTCATGGAGCCGAACCTCAGCGCAAACCTTGCATACAACGCGAAATTCAGGACCCTCGCCGCAGATATCGGCGTGCCCGCCGCCTCTTTGGCCATCGCATGGGTTTTGCATCAGGGCGAACAGGTGATGGCCATCCCCGGCACCCGCAATCCGGAACACCTGAAAGAACTGGTACGAGGCGGCAAGATCGACCTGAGCACCGAGGACGTCGCCCGGATCGAGACCGTCCTGCCCATCGGTTGGGCGCATGGAGACCGGTATTCTTCCAGGCAATGGTCCGGTCCAGAGCGGTATTGCTGACCTCAGACGCCTGATACTCCCTTGTAGATGAACCGCAGGGCCACCACGGAGACAAGCATTCGGAAAACGCGTCTGAACTGCGTTTCCGAGACGTGGTGGGTGACACGTTTGCCTGCCCATGTCCCTGCAAACCCGGCAATGGTCGCGCCGATGATATGGGGCAGATAGTCAAGGTAGCGAAAGCCGAATGAGCTATAGCCCAACGCTTTGAGCACATCGAGTGACAGCATCGCCGCGGCCAGCGTGCCCGTGAGCTGCATCTTGAGAAGATCGGTCCGCAGCAAGAGCGGTTGGAGCACCCCGCCCACGCCAAAAATAGAGCCCAGATAGCTGTGCACGACGCCGATAAAGATAAATGGCCGTTTCAGCGGCAGAGAAGGCAAGTGCGGCATCCAGATCAGAAGCAGCAGGACAATGCCCAGTAGCAAGGCGATGACCTGTTCGGGAAGCGCGGCGAAGGTCCATGCCCCGATGCCGACGCCCAAAAGGCACCCCAGAAAGAACATCCAGACGATGTGCCATTCGATGTGCTTCCAGAACAATGCGACGCGGGCAATCAGCGAAGCAGCAGCGAATGCAGATTGCAGGGGGACCGCAGCGGTCAGCGGCAGAACGGATGAGGACGAGAACAGGAGAATGTAAATGCCGCCAGTTGCGAAAGCGGCGTTGACGAATCCGGCGATGAAACTGCCCAGCGTCACGATCAAGACCGCCCAATCCATAAGGGCGCCTATCGATCACAACCCGCGACTACGAGAAGGATTTCTCGATCCGATCCAGCGTCCGCATGGCATCCAACGTGTCATGCACCGATCCGTTTGGTTCGTGCCCCTCCTTGATGGCGGCAATGAACTCCCGATCAATCAATTCGATTCCGTTGCCGGACACTGCCACATCGCTGAGATCAATCTGGTTCTCGCGCCCGTCATAGAGGTCATCGTACCGCGCCAGATAGGTGCCGTTGTCGCAGATATAGCGGAAGAAAGTGCCCAGCGGCCCGTCATTGTTGAACGACAGCGACAGCGTGCAGATCGCACCCGACGGTGTTTTCATGCCAATGGCCATATCCATGGCAATTCCAAGTTCAGGATGACGCGGGCCTTCGAGACCAAAGCATTCGGAGGCGACCTCGCCTGTCTGGTACTGGAACAGATCGACCGTGTGGCAGGCATGGTGCCAGAGCAGGTGATCGGTCCAGCTGCGCGGCTCGCCCTTGGCGTTCATGTTGGAGCGGCGGAAGAAATACGTCTGCACGTCCATCTGCTGGACTTTCAGCTCGCCTGCATCGATCTTGTTGCGGACCCACTGATGCGACGGGTTGAACCGGCGCACCTGTCCGGCCATTGCCAGCACGCCGGTTTCCTTCTGTACCGCGCAGATGCGTTCGCTGTCTTCCAGTGAATCTGCCATCGGGATCTCGATCAGCACCGGTTTGCCCGCCACCATGCAGGCCACCGCCTGATCGGCGTGCTTCTGCGTCGGAGTGGCGAGAATGACCGCGTCTACGTCGTCGCGTGCAAGACAAGCTTCCAGCGAGGTCGAGGCGAAACTGATGCCGCGTTCTGCTGCCACAGTATCGATCTTCGATCGTGTCGGCCCCATCACGGCCGTGACGGTCACGTCTTCGATCGCAGCCAGCGCATCCAGGTGTTTCGTACCAAATGCGCCATAGGCGCCAGCGACACAAATTCTCATGCTGCTACTTCCTTTTGATCTTTCTTGTTTTCCAGAATGATATGACCAACGGCCGTGTTGGAGGCAGGCACGTGGTAGTGGCGGTGCACTTCTTCCACCTCGTCGTCGAGCGCACCGCGCATGACGTGCCACATCACCATCTCAACGCCCTCTGATCCGGCCTCGCGCAGGTATTCCACATGCGGGGTTTGCGACAGGCCAACCGGGTCAGACGTCAACCGATCAAGGAATTGCGTGTCCCATTCCTTGTTGATCAGCCCCGCGCGCTTGTATTGCAACTGGTGACTCATGCCGCCCGTGCCGAAAATGACTACGTTGAGGTCCTCATCAAAGCTTTCCACCGCGCGGCGGACCGCCTTGCCCAGATTGTAGCAGCGATTTCCGGTCGGTGCGGGGTATTGCACCACGTTCACGCAAAGCGGAACGACCAGGCAGGGCCATTCGTCATCCGGCCCCTTGTCCCCGAACATCACCGACATTGGCACCGTCAGCCCGTGATCGATTTCCATTTCATTCATGATGGTGATGTCGAATTCATCCAGAATCAGCGATTGTGCAATGTGGCTGGCCAAGACCTGATGGTTCCTGACCACCGGTACGGGGCGCGGTCCCCAGCCTTCATCGGCGGGTGCGAAGCTTTCGGCGCAGCCCAGGGCAAAGGTCGGAATGCAGGACGCATCGAACACGGTGCAATGGTCATTGTAGACCAGGAATATCACATCGGCGTTTTGTGCAGTCATCCATTCGCGAGATTTCTCGAAACCTTCGAACACTGGCACCCAATAGGGTTGTTCAGTGATGCCATGATCCATCGCCACGCCGATGGCCGGCACGTGTGAGCAGCCCACACCTGCGGTAATTCGTGCCATCACTTCTCTCCCTTTTCGTCCCATTCATGTTGATAGCGGTTGCCGTCAGGGGGGCGTCCACCATCAACCATCATTTTGCGGTATGCTTCATTGCCCATGCCAGTCATCAATCCGGCAAGCTGTTGGAAGTTGATCCCGTCATTCGCTGCCAGCTTGCTGGTATAATAGATGTTGCCACCCAGCCTGAGCAGGCGGTTCCAGTCCCGGTCGATTACTGCCTGACGCTGTTCTTCGGTCATTGGATACTTGTCCAGGTAAGCACCTTCATCCGCGTTGAACGCATCCCGGTTTTTTTGCAGCCGGAGCGAGATGCAGAATTGATTGAGATGATATCCCTCACGACCGCGGTCTGCGTCGAATACCAAAGTGCCAGGGATGTCTTCGTAGTCCTTTTCCAGGGCCATTTTCATTCCTCTGAGTTGGTTGGAGAGGGCGTTGCTGACAAGCCCTCCAGGATTGCATCGGCCCGCGCTGCAAGGTCCAGTGGATCGGTTTGACCCAGGTGAAGGCAGAGTGCGCCTACCTCGCGTTGACGGATAATCGTGCCTTGCGTGACATGCGGTTCAATGCCCAAATCGGTCAAGGTCTTTGCGACTTCCTCCATTTCGGCGGCGCGGCGCAGGCCATGGGTCGCGGCCCGCTCCATCATGTAGGGCGCGCGGCGTTGCCAGTCGAATCCCGGAATGCTGTCCTCGAGTGAGGCGAGGATGTCGTCCTTGATCCCGGCCTTTTGTGCGGCAAGGAAACACTCCAGTGTAAGAGCTTCCAATCCCTTTGTCATGGTCGACTTGATCATCTTGCGTGTCGAGGCATTGCCGACGTCACGTCCGGCAATTTTCACATTCATGCCAAGATCCTGCATGGCTTCGCCCGCTGCCTCGGCATGCGGTCCGGCGAGCAGGCACGGCGACTTGTGCAGCCGGGGATGCACCGGAGTCATGACAGCAACATCGACGTATTTCCCGCCCGCAGCCTCAATGATAGTGGCCGCGCGGCGCTTGGTGTTTGGCGCGCAGCTGTTGCAATCGAGGAAAAGCGTGCCGTCCAGCGCAATTTGCCCGGCAGCAATGGCCGCGTTTTCTGCTTGCTCCGCAGTCACCAGCGAAAAGATGGCATCACGGTTTGCACAAGCCTTGACGCAGTTCGCAGCACCGCTCACGCCAAGCCTTTCGTAATCCGCACGCTTGGCGGCTGCGTCAGGGCCATCTGTCCTGATATCGAAGGCGCGCAGGTGCACCGGGGTGTTTTCCTGCAGCATCCCTTTGGCAAAGGCTTGCGCGGCCTCCCCAAAGCCGATGAACGAGATTTTCGTGCCGCCTGACATCGGGTGCGTTCCTTTGAGACATGGAGCCCCGCAGATAACAGTCAGCGACGGGTCTCGCCCAATTCGAATGATCTGCCGAAAATTGGAAAATGCTATACCCGGGCAATAGTGAGTGTCATTCAGGTTGCCCGAGCGCGCCGAACTCTCGCAGGAAGTCAATGAACCTTGACTGGGTTTCCGTCGGTTGCCAGCCCCGCCGGTAGGTGAGGCCGATATCACGAATATGACCTTCTAGAGGAATGTCCAGTGTCGTAATGGCACCCAGAGCCTCGTCCACATTGACCTGATGTCTTGAAACGACGGACAAGTACGGTCCCTCCGCCAGCACCCCGCGAAGGATGGCCATGGACGAAGACACGACGCGCACGGGTGTCTTCGGCCAATCCTGAATGCGCAGAGTCTCGAAAAGATACTGTCCTGCTGGCGTCTCCTTTGGTGGCGCGATCCAGGGGTAGTCCAACGTTTCATCCAGCGATTCAAGGGCACGACCTGTCAGCGGATGATCAGGGTGAGCGACGATGGCTAGTGCATCCCGAAACAGCAGTTCCTGGGTGATGTCTTCTGCCGGGGCAGGGTGCCTGAGCGCCCCGATGAGGCAGTCCAGATCCCCCTCACGCAGGGAGCGTAACAATTCGGCATAGCGCCCTTCGACGACGCGAACCTGGAACCCGTCGACACTGCTGACCAACGCATGAATTGCCTTGGGAACGATGGTTGTCCGGGCAAGCGGCAGGCTACCAAGAACAAACGTGCCGCGTTCCTGGCCGAGCTCGCGGCCGATCTCTTCAACGCTTTGCCGGATTTCGGCTTGCGCTAGCTTGGCCCCAAGGACAAAGGCTTCAGCTGAAGGTGTCAGGCGCACTCCGGAGGGGCGCGCGATGAACAGGGGAACACCTACCACTGCTTCGAGACTGCGGGCCGTCCTGTGAACGGTTGGCTGAGACAGGCCAAGGGCATTGGCTGCGACCGAAAAGCTGCCTGCATTGGCGATCGCGATGAGGTTGCGCAGTTGGGAGGCGGTGACGGAAAGCTCAAACCGCGCCCTTCGCGGTGTCTTTGTCCCGCTCTCCCGCAAGGCGGCCTGTGCGCCATTCCTGAGATGCGACAGTGCTTTTGTGGCGCGCTCTGCAAAGAGCCTGCCGCAGGTGGTCAGCGCCGCCCTTTGTCGTCTGCGCACCAGAAGCTCAGCCCCTAAATCGGCTTCAAGCCGCGAGACGGCCTGCGTTGCTGCAGGCTGTGACAGATGGCAAACCTCGGCCGCTTCGGAAACCGAACCAGTGCGTGCGGTTTCGAGAAAGATCCGCATGTGCCGGATGTTGGGAAAGCCGCCCCGCATACCGCCCCTATAGATTTTTCTTATTCTACTGGCTCAATTCGAAATGGTCAATTTACCTGTATCGCCGCTAAGACTGCCACTGACCGGCCCGTTGCGCCGACCATTTGGCAAGGAAGGGACTCTCCTGGTGTCCGACACGAAAACAGCACTGGTGATTAGCGCACATTCCGCAGACTTTGTTTGGCGTGCTGGCGGCGCTATCGCGCTCCATCAGGCCATGGGCTACGAGGTTACCGTGGTCTGCCTGTCCTACGGCGAGCGCGGAGAGAGCGCGAAGCTTTGGAAGCAGGAGGGCATGACACTCGAGAAGGTCAAGACTGAGCGCCGCAAGGAAGCCGAGAATGCCGCCGCCGCGCTGGGTGTCACCGACATCCTGTTCTTCGATGTTGGCGACTACCCCCTCGATCTGGGCCGGGACACGCAAGAGCGCATGGTCGATGTCATCCGCAAGGTACAGCCGAAGTTCATGATGTCTCATTCGAAATGGGATCCCTACAACACCGACCACATGAACACGACGCAATTCACGCTGGAATGCCGGATGATCGCGCAGGCCTGGGGCCATAACCCGGGTCAAAAAATTCTGGGCGCACCGCAACTTTACTTGTTTGAGCCACATCAGACCGAACAGATGGAGTGGAAGCCAACGACTTTCCTCGACATCACAGACGTCTGGGACAAAAAATGGGCTGCGATTCAGTGCATGCAGGGCCAAGAGCACCTGTGGAACTTCTACAAGAACGTTGCTGAGAACCGCGGCAACCACTTCCGCCGTAACTCGGGCGGACAGGCGGGCGGACGTTCCGCCAGATACGCCGAAGGATTCGAGACGGTATTCCCCCGTACAGTGGATGAACTGGAATGACCTGCCTGCCAGGAACCACGGGCCTGGTCGTCCAGAACATTGATCGGGCCGATCAAACGGTCATCGACGGACTTGCGGAATGCGGCGTTGCTACGGTGCACGAGGCGCAGGGACGCAAAGGTTTGTTGGCCGATTATATGCGGCCTATCTACCCCGGCGCGCGGATCGCCGGATCGGCGGTGACGATATTGGCACCGCCCTGTGACAACTGGATGATCCATGTCGCGATCGAACAATTGCGGCCCGGCGATATCATGCTGATGGGAACGATAACGCCGTCCAATGCCGGCTATTTCGGTGATCTGCTGGCCACATCCGCCATGGCGCGCGGCTGTCGTGGTTTGATCATTGACGCAGGCGTACGTGACGTGCGCGATCTGACAGATATGGGCTTTCCCGTCTGGTCGAAAGCCGTGCACGCACAGGGCACGATCAAGGAAACGCTTGGGTCCGTCAATGTGCCCGTGGTCTGCGCCGATGCCCTGGTAAACCCCGGTGATATCATTGTGGCCGATGATGATGGTGTCTGTATCGTGCGCCGAGAGCAGGCCTGCGAAGTGCTGGAAAAAGCACGGGCGCGTGAGGCGAATGAAGGGAGCAAACGGGCAAGGTTTGAAGCCGGAGAGCTGGGTCTCGATATCTACAACATGCGCCAGCGACTGGCAGAGAAGGGCCTGAAATATGTCTGAAGGCGTGCGCTGCATGTGGATGCGCGGCGGCACCTCGAAGGGCGGGTATTTTCTGGACGATGAACTCCCCTCAGACCCGCCGACCCGCGATGCGTTCCTGCTCCGCGCCATGGGCTCGCCCGATATTCGTCAGATCGACGGGATGGGCGGAGCCGATCCCCTTACCTCAAAAGTGGCCGTTGTCGGCAAGTCGGACCGCGATGGCGTGGATGTTGACTACCTATTCTTGCAGGTCTTCGTGGATCAGCCGGCTGTCACCGACGCGCAGAACTGCGGCAACATCCTTGCCGGCGTAGGGGCCTTTGCCATTGAACGCGGATTGGTTTCGCCGAGTGGCAATGAAACCCCCGTGGCAATCCATATGGAGAACACCGGTCAGATTGCTGTGGCGCGCGTCTCCACACCTAACGGCAAGGTCAGCTATCAGGGAGATGCCCGGATTGATGGCGTGCCCGGCAAGGCGGCCGCTGTCCCACTGACGTTCAAGGATGCTGCCGGGTCCTCTTGCGGTGCCCTGTTGCCCACAGGAAACGCCGTCGATGTGGTCGAAGGTGTCACCGTCACGATGATCGACAATGGCATGCCCTGCGTGGTGATGCGCGCGGCGGAGATGGGGATCAGCGGCCAGGAGGATCCGGAAGAGCTGGAGGCCAACAGCACACTTCGAGCCAAACTGGAAGAGATCCGGCTGGCCTGCGGTCCTTTGATGAACCTTGGCGACGTGACCAAGAAATCTGTTCCGAAAATGACCATGGTCAGCCCTCCGACTGCAAGAGGGGCCATCGGAACACGAACATTCATTCCACACCGCTGTCACAAGACCATCGGTGTGCTCGGCGCGGTCAGCGTCGCGACCGCTTGCCTGATTCCGGGCTCACCTGCCTACGATTTAGCGCAGCGCGGCAGGGGAGATGAGCGCATATTGTCGGTAGAACATCCAACAGGAGAGATGACAGTGGTCGCGACCTTGGACCAGGCAGGTGACGTGAAAGAAGCTGCGATCTTGCGCACGGCACGCAAACTGATGGACGGAGAAATTTTCGCGTGACCGAGCAAGACATGGATGCCGATTGGCTGGTCTTTCATCCCGATCCCAAGGTGCCGGACTTCAAACTGCCCGAAGGGGCGGTGGACGCCCATTGCCATGTCTTTGGCCCGTCGCCGGAGTTTCCCTTTGCGCCAGAACGCAAATACACCCCCTGCAATGCGGGCAAGGATCAGCTTTTTGCCTTGCGTGACCATCTGGGCTTTTCACGAAACGTGATCGTGCAGGCGACCTGTCACGGCAAGGATAATTCGGCTTTGGTCGATGCCTGCCGCGCGGCCGGGGATTTGGCGCGTGGCGTGGTCAGCGTCGGCGCGGATATAACTCCGGAAGAATTGGCCGAAATGCATGACGCGGGTGTTCGTGGCGTTCGCTTCAACTTTGTCAAACGTCTGGTGGATGCGACCCCAAAAGAGGTCTTTACCGGGATTGCCGACAAGATTCAGGCGTTCGGCTGGTCCATCGTGGTTTATTTCGAGGCGGCCGACCTGGAAGAGTTGGAGTCCTTCCTCAAGCAATTGCCTGGTATCATCGTTGTCGATCACATGGGCCGCCCGGATGTGTCCAAGGGTGTGGATCACCCCGATTTCAAGCGGTTCATCCGCCTGATGTCCGAGAGTGAAAACATCTGGACCAAAGTTACCTGCCCGGAGCGGTTGACATTCGGAGGCCCGCCCTATGGCGACGTTGAGCCCTATTACCGGAGTATCGTTGATCAATTCGAAGATCGGGTCCTGTGGGGAACCGATTGGCCACATCCAAACATGAAATCGCATATGCCCGATGATGGCGCGCTCGTGGATTACATACCGCGCATCGCGCGCACGCCGGAGCAGCAGGAAAAGCTACTCGTCGCCAATCCGATGCGCCTATACTGGTCGTAGGGTCTTGCGCCGGCCCACTCGGCCTCTTCTTGAGATTGGGTGCAAGGACGCAAGCAGCGCCCACAAACACGAGAGTGCATCAGCATGGAACGTCAGTTGCAATACGCTCATTTTGAAGGTCAGCACGGCTGGGCTTCAGTTGGCACCTCGCTGTCAAGAGCCAGCAGGCTGGGTGAGAAATCCCAAAAACAAATATAGCATAAGATAGTAACTGCTCACCCGTTTTGAGTGCCGGGCCTTGCGTAGTGCAGCCTGATCATGTTGTCGGCCTTTCCGGCGGGCGCGATCTGGAAGGCGACGAGGGGGCTGTAGCCAGGTGCCACCATCGAACTGTTCGCTGGCTGTCGACGGTTGTCATGATGAGCGGGATACTGGCGGAAAATCGCTCTCCTTGAGTGCCGTATCGGCCCTTCCGCATCGCTGATCGTGACATGCAACGTCTCGGGGATGTAGCCGATGGAAATGTACGACGGGGAGAAAACCGTGCCTGGCCACCCAGCTAAGCGCGGTTTGGTTCAGCCGTTAACATCTGCATTCGGCCTCGCTGTCAGAACCGACTTTTTGGGTATGTCATCATGTCAGGGCGGCGTTGACGATGTCGTTCCAGTTGGTGGCCGCCAGCGGGCGCCAAATCCGTTGGGCTTCCTGCCTTGATTGGGGTTCGATGTCGTCCGAGATCCTGCTTCTTTCGCGACGGGCGGCGTCCCGTCAATTCGGTGGCTCCGTTGACGACGGTATCCGTCCAGTGGTTGCGGTGTGTCGAATCACGGAGGCGCTCAATCTTGTATCCATCGACACTTGTCGGGGCACGACACTCGTTCGGGGACGAGATCCGGCCGGGCGTCGGTGCTTGTGGCGATCTGGTCGATCATATTGATCGGACAAGCTGGTTGGTGGTGAATGCCAATGAGTAGATCCGGGATTTGAAGGTGGAATGGGGGGCTGCGGTCACACTTGTCACCGGAAGAGGGAGGTCCGCCGGGTCCATTCCGGCCAAGATGGCGGCCATTGACTGGCCAAGCAGGGTGCCGGTGGTGATCCCGCGGCCATTGTAGCCGATCGGGGTCCACAAGCCATCTGCCAGCCGGTGCACCCTCGGCAAATTGTCCGGGGTCATGGCGATCCGTCCATGCCACGCGGAGTCAAGCTCTACCGGCCCGAGTCCGGGAAACATCCGGGAAATCTGCCGCCTGGCCCAGCGCTGCGTCAGCCCGGCGCTGACCGAACCAGCGACCCGACCCATCGTTCCGACGATCAGCCGGCCGGCGGCATCGCGCCGAATGGTGAACATGATCGTACCGGTATCCCACAACCCTTGCTGCCCGGGGAGGATATGATCGGCGTTCGCACCAAGGGGGCTGGTCGCAACCTGGAGGTAGTGAATAATGGTGAATTCAGACTTCAGGCCTGACCACAAATCGCCGGTATAGGCGTTGGTGCCGATGACGACATTCCTGGCTCGGATGGGGCCATGATCCGTCTCGACCTGCCAGCGCCCGCTCCGGCTTTCAAGGGCAGTGGCACGAATTCCGGTGGCAATCCTGGCGCCGACAGCAACTGCGGCGCGGGCAAGGCCACGGCAATATGCCATCGGGTTGATTGTTCCGGCCCGATGGTCGATCAGCCCGCCATAATACCGGCCAGTTCCAATCAGTTCCGCGGCCTCGCCGCGATCCAGGAGGTCTACCGGCTCGCCAAGCCGCTGCCACTGCGCATGTCTCTCCTCCAGGTCACGCAGGCCAGCCCTGGAATGGGCGGCGTGCACGGTTCCCGCCCTTGTTGCCTCGCAGCGAATCCCGTACTTGTTGACCAGTTCGAACACCTTCGACGGGGCTTTGCTGAACCGTTTCACGAATCGCGGCCCGTACCGGGGGCCGAGCGTCTCGATAATTCGTGCGGGAGGAAGCCAGGCCGCGGCGTTGACCAGGCCGACATTGCGCCCCGAACCGCCGAAGCCGATGCGTTGGGCCTCAATGACCTGGCAGGACAGCCCGCTCTCGGCGCAGTGCAGGGCGGCAGACAGGCCGGTATAGCCAGCGCCGATTATGGCGACATCGACATCACCGCCTTGCCCGAAATCCGAGGCAACCTCGTCCTCTTCGGAGGTTTGATCCCACAGCGAAACCGGTCCTGCGTGCATGATCCTGTCCTGAAACTGGCGCTCGGCCAGTATCAACCTGCATCACCGCGGGAATACGTGTCAAACGCGACCTCGGCCTGGTCGGCTTTACAATGGCCGGTTGCCAGGCTGGTCGGGGTTGCCATGTTCCGGGTCAGCGTTGCAGTGCAGGGATGGCGGGCCGTCGTGTCGGCCCTGTTGCCGACAGGCCGGCCGGGTGTCGCAACGGCCACGAGTCCCGGCGCGGCCCAAAGGAAAAGAGGTGCCGGTCACTTCCCGGGGCAGGGGATTCGTGCTGTGAATGGCCATTTTGTGAATCCTGGGTTCCGGGACCTGACCGGCCCGGCGGGTTGGACGGAACCGATCGGCGTCCCGGCGCTGGCCGCCACGAGGGTCAGCGTGCCGAACTCTGCCGGACGGCCCGGTGGCCGGTCCGGCAATTCGAGCAGGACTGGAGCGTGAATTTCGTTGACCGGGTCAAGATTCTGTATTAGTTCGTTAACTGAACGAACTATTGGAATGCGCGGCAAAATGCCGGATCCGTCGAGAATTTCACGCCGCATGTCGCAAAGCGCGATCATTCAGGCGATCGTGGATTACCGGCCTGTCTCCCGCGCCAGCGTTTCCAAGATCACCGGGTTGTCCAAGCAGACTGTCTCCGAAATCGTCTCCAAGCTCGAAAATGGTGGCTGGGTACAGACGGCGGGGCAGACCGAGGGACATGTGGGAAGACGGGCAGTTGTCTACGAGATGACGCCGACCGCGGCGACCGTTGCCAGCGTTGATTTGGGGGGGACCAAGGTTCGCACCGCCCTGTGGGACCTGACCGGCGCAATGAGGTCAGAGCTCGTCGAGCGAACGAACCGGGCCGGCGGTGTCGATATTGTCGAGCAGATTGCCCGCATGGTCAGGGCCGCAATGTCCGAAGCAAATGTCGCCGACAAGGATTTGCGTGTTGTCGTGGTCGGTGTGCCTGGGGTTCCAAGTCCAGACGATGGCAGCGTCCTCATGGCACCAAACATACCAGGCATTGGCGAGATCGATTTCCGGGGCCTGCTCCAGGACAGGCTCGGCGTTGAGACGATCGTCGAGAATGACGTCAATCTTTTCGCGCTCGGCGAACACTGGCTCAACAACCGGTCCGAACACGACATCCTTGCCTATATCTCGGTTGGGACCGGGCTCGGCGCCGGAATTGTTGCCGGTGGCAAGCTGTTGCGAGGCAGTTCCGGTGCCGCCGGTGAGGTGGGATACCTGCCATTCGGCGCCGATCCGTTCGAAGCCGAAAGCATGAAGGTCGGTGCATTGGAGCGGGCAGCGGCAACCGGTGCAATTGTCGAACTCTACAGGAGCCGGACGGGCAGGCAGGTGGCTGTTCCCGATGTCTTCGATGCTGCTGAACGGGGTGACGAGGCGGCGTCCGAAACATTGGATTGCGTGGCAGGTCAGATTGCACGGGCAGTTGTTGCCATTGCCGCTGTCGTGGATCCGGGCATGATCATCGTGGGCGGATCGGTCGGCTCGCGTGACGAGTTGCTGACCCGGGTACGAGAGCAGGCCAAGAAGTGCTATCCGCGCCAGGTCAATATCGAGAAGTCCAGGCTTGGAGACCGTGCCGCCCTGGCTGGCGGTGCCGCAATAGCTCTGACCAACTTGCATTCCTCGCTGTTTGCCGAGGGACAAAAGGGTGCTGAAATCCAGATTCCGCCACCACCTGTCGAAACCATCATGCGGCATGGATGTTGAAGGGCATGGATATCCTGCAGAGACTGCATGGGGCACAGGACGCGTGCGCTGACCTGGATTTTCTTCGGCGGGCGCTGTCGATCGAGAGCATAACCGGCAATGAAACTCGTTTTGCCCGGTTCCTGGAAGGCGAATTGACGTCGCTTGGTCTTGACACTGGCAGAAGCGAATTCGCTGAAGGGCGGGAAAATGTCTGGGGACGCATGTCGTCCGGAGCTGGCGGAAGGCATCTCGCCTTCGTTGGCCATACCGATACGGTTCACGTTCGCGGATGGCAGGAGCACTGGCGTGGGGACATTCGCGAGGATCCGTTCGGTGCTGCCGAGATTGACGGCCATATCTGGGCGCGCGGTGCCTGTGATCTCAAGGCCGGAATCTGTGCGGCCGTTTCCGGTTTGCGCCTGCTGCAGGCCGCGGGAATCGAGCTTGCCGGCGAGGTCACTTTTGCTTTCGTCGGGGATGAGGAAAGCGGCGAGCCTGGCACCGGCACCAGTGCTGGCATCAAGGATCTTGTTCGGCGTGTGGCATCGGGCGAGATTGCCCGACCGGATTTTGCAATATACGTGGAGCCCACCAGGCTGGACGTGTTCACCGCGCAGATCGGATTCTTCATCTCCGAGATCACGGTTTCCGGCAAATCGGCGTATTTCGGGCGGCCTGAACTGGGTGTGGATGCGGTCAGGGCAACGCATGAAGTTCTGACCCGGATCTGGGACCACGATGCAGAGTTGGGGGTCGGGCCGGTTCATGAACTGACCGGAAACTCGTCGGTCCTGGTTACCGGGATCAATGGCGGCGGTTATATCTCGGTCCCCGGAGCCTGCGGGCTTTCACTGATCCGGACATTGCGTCCCGGCGAATCGCTCGATGACGCGGTACAGGCACTTGAAGCCGCGGTGCTGGGCGCATGGCTGCCCGAGGGAATTTCCGTGTCTTTCGACTACCCGGCAGGCCGGGACCATGCCTTGGGCGGGTCTCCGGTCGAAACCGATCCCGATTCCGAGGCGGTGCGCCTCCTGCAGGACTGCATCCGGCGCGGAATTGCGGGCAGGGGTGCCATTGATGGCGCACCCTACTGGTCCGAAGCCCCGTTCCTGGTCAACGGGATCGGATGCCCCGCGGTCTATTGTGCCCCCGGTGACATCGCTGTTGCCCATACTTTCGAGGAAAGGATCGGCATGGAGGAATACCTCGCCGCAATCCGGGTCTTTGCTGCCTTCACCGCAGAATATTGCGGATTGGAGCCTTCGTAACCCACTGCAACCAAAGGAGAATAAAATGAACACTCTCACACGCATTGTTGCCGCATCCGCATTGCTCGGACTTGCAACCTTGCCGGGTCTGGCCGAGACCATTGGACCGGCAGGCGAGACAGCAACGCCGACCGCGTCCATCGTGGTGGGTGACGACCAGGTTGCCGCGGTCCAGGCGGCCAACTACACGGCTGCCCTGCTGTGGCATGATCAATCGGACTTTGTCAGCGCTGTCACTGCCGGAGCAAGCGACGAGTTTTCCCGCCTGGGCATCGAGGTTGTTGCGGTGACCAGTGCCGGTTTCGATGCGGCCAAGCAGCGCAGCGACATCGAAACCGCGATGGCCAGGAATCCCAGCATAATCCTGTCGCTTCCGCTTGATCCGGTAACGTCTGCCGCTGCGTTCGAAGAGGCGAAGGAAGCCGGTGTGGCGCTGACTTTCCTGTCCAACCTGCCATCCGGCTACCAGCATCCGGCGGACTATGCGGCAATCGTGACCGACGATCTGTTCCAGATGGGCAAGCAGGCGGCCGATGCGCTTGCAGCGTCCATGGATGGCGAGGGAACGGTCGGGTGGGTCTATCACGACGCTGCCTATTACGTCACCAACCAGCGCGACAATGCCTTCAAGACCACGATCGAAAACGACTACCCGAATATTTCGATCGTGGCCGAACAGGGAATCAGCGATCCGGCACGGGCCGAGGAGATTGCCAACGCAATGCTGCTGAAGCACCCGGATCTGGGCGGGATCTACGTCACCTGGGCCGGGCCGGCCGAGGGTGTCCTGGCGGCATTGCGAGCCAATGGCAATGAAACCACCAGGATCGTGACGCTGGACCTTTCGGAGCCGATCGCACTTGATATGGTGCGTGGCGGCAATGTCGTGGCAATCGTCGCCGACGAAGCCTATGAACTCGGGCGGGCAATGGCGGCATCCGCCGTGCTCCACCTGCTGGGCGAGGAGGTGCCGCCCTTCCTGGTTGCCCCGGCGATAACCGTGCAGGCGGACAATGTGGTCGAGGGGTGGAACCGGTCCCTCAAACTTGACCCGCCGGCAAGCGTGATGTCTGCCAACTGAACCGATTCTGATGGTGGGCCGCACCGGTGGCCCGCCATCGAGTCAAATCCGGAACGGGGGGCAGGAATGGCGAGTGGGTTGGCGGCAAGGCTGAGGCAGTTCGACCTGCAGAGGAGCGTGATCTATTTCGGTTTTCTCGGGATATTTCTCTTCTTTGCCATTACCCTTCACGATGACGGGTTTCTTACCGCCAGGAACCTGACCAATATCGTCCTGCAGACAACTCCGGCAACGATCATGGCCATCGGGCTGGTATTCGCGTTGTCGGCGGGTGAGATCGACCTCAGTTTTGGATCCATTGTCGCGGTCTCTGCCTTGTCTGCCGCCGTGGTCATGCAAAACCATCCCATGATCTACGGGGTGGTTGCAGGGCTTGGCGCCGGTATCGCAATCGGCGCCTTTAACGGGTTGCTTGTTGCCTGGCTGCGGCTGCCGTCATTCCTGGTCACCCTTGCCTCGCTGGGGCTGTTTGCCGGCATTGCCCGGTCCATGACCGACCTGCGCTCCATTCCGGTGATCAATGACGCCTTTACCGGTTTTTTCGGTTCGGGAAGATTGTTCGGAATACCGTCACTGGTCTTCTGGACTGTTGCCGCCGTTGCATTCGGTCACGTGATCTACCGGCATACCAAATTCGGCGCCCATGTACTTGCGGTTGGCGACAATGCCCATGCGGCACGGGTCTCCGGGATCCGGGTTCAACGGGTCCGCCTCTATGTCCTGACCCTGTGCGGCACCACGGCTGGCCTGGCCGGCCTGCTCTATGCCGGGCGCCTGCAGGCTGCCAAATACACGCTCGGCGAGAGCGATCTGATGACGGTGATTGCGGCTGTCATCGTCGGAGGAACGGCGCTGAACGGGGGCAGGGGATCGGTGATCGGCGCCCTGCTCGGATCACTCATGATGGGAATGCTCAATAACGGGTTGATCCTTCTGGGCCTGAAGGTATCCGACCAGATGATCGTGCGTGGCCTCATCATCCTGTTGGCCGTCGCCGTTTCGCTGCGCAATTTCAGAAGCTGACCTCGGAGGCGAACATGTTTCTTGACGTTCTTGTCCGGCGCAACCCGTCCTTCGTCGAAGCTGCCATCGCACTTCATCGGCAGGGACGTATTCCTGCCAATTCCTTCGTCCTGGACCTCGATGCCGTCGAGCGAAATTCGAGAGTCTTCAAGGCGGAAGCGGCGCGGTTGGGATTGAAGGCCCTTGCGATGACAAAGCAGGTCGGGCGGCATTCGGGATTCTGCGAAGCTGTCATGAAAGGGGGAATCGACAGGGCGGTTGCCGTTGACATGGCATGTGGCCGGGCCTGCGATCGGGCCGGGTTGAAGATTGGCCATCTTGGCCACCTGGTCCAGGTTCCCGGGCACGAAGCAGAACACGCCGCCGCCGAACTCAAGCCCGATTACTGGACAGTCTTTTCCGATGAAAAGGCATTGGAAGCAGCGATTGCCGCGACACGCGCCGGAAGGGAGCAGGCCCTCCTTGCCCGGATCCAGGCCGAGGGCGACACATTCTACCGCGGGCATGAGGGCGGATTCGATGCGCATCGCATTGCCGCGGTGGCCGATCGTCTTGATGCCCTGGACGGGGCGCGGTTTGCCGGGGTCACCTCCTTCCCGGCGCTCCTCTACGATCCGGAAACATGCCGGGTAAAGCCGACCCGCAACCTGTCGACGCTGAACCGGGCCGCCGAAGAGCTTGCCCGGTCGGGACGATCCGAGATTGAGATCAATGCTCCCGGAACAACCTCGTCAGTGGTCCTGGCTGCATTGGCGGATGCGGGCGCAACGCAATGCGAACCCGGCAACGGGCTGCATGGCACCACGCCGCTGCATGCAATGTCCGACCTGCCGGAAGATCCGGCGGTGTTATACCTGACCGAGATTTCCCATCTCCATGCCGGACGGGCATACTGTTTTGGCGGTGGCCTCTATATCGACCCGGTGTTTCCATCCTACCAGGTCCAGGCCCTGGTCGCCGGCGAGGCGCGCTGTAACCGATCTGATCTGCTGGATGCGGAAATCCCCGATTACGCTGCAATCGACTATTACGCGATGATCGATTCGGCTGGCCGGGCGATTGCAGCCGGCGATTCGGTCATTTTCGGGTTCCGCGGCCAAGCCTTTGTCACCCGAGCTCTCATCGCCGGTATCCGCGGGGTGGCAAGCGGCAATCCCGTGGTTACAACCATCGAAAACGGCTTTGGTGACCGGGTTGCCTGGCGCGGGAGCATTGATGAATGACAGACCACATGCCCAGCCTGTCCCTGGAGAAAATCCACAAGACCTTCGGCGGCATCGTTGCCATCCAGGATTTTTCGCTTGATCTTCATCCTGGCGAGATTGTCGCCCTGGTCGGTGATAACGGTGCCGGCAAGTCGACTTTGGTCAAGATCGTGTGCGGGGTCTATCGGCCGACCTCCGGAACGATCTGGCTGGATGGCGGCGAGGTGAGTTTTCGGGATGCCAGCTCTGCCCGCCGCCGGGGAATCGAGGTGGTTTTTCAGGACTTGGCCCTGGCAGACGAGCAGCCGGTATTCATGAACATGTTCCTCGGCCGCGAGCTTGTCCGATGGCCGTTCCGGCTCCTTGACAAGGATCGGATGCGCAAGGTGACCCAACTTCTCGTCGACGAGATGGATGTGCGGATCCCGTCCGCCAACTCGACTATACGGGATCTGAGTGGTGGTCAGCGCCAGGCCATTGCCATTGCCCGCGCTACCCACTGGGCAAGAAAGCTGATCCTGCTGGATGAGCCGACAGCCGCTCTGGGCGTAGCCGAGACGGCAAAGGTCGAAAGGCTGGTTGCATCACTGAAGGAACGAAACCTGTCGATCCTGATGGTCAGCCACAATCTTGACCAGGTATTCCGCCTGGCCGATCGAATCTGCGTCCTTCGCCGGGGAAGGCAGATCGGGATCCACGATATCACCGAGACCAGCAAGAACCAGATCGTCTCGATGATCACCGGGGCGGACTGACAGTGTCATCACATCGCACGAAGATGGCGGCCGAGATCGCCGACATTCCGCAGGTTCTCGAGCGACAGGTCAGTGGCGGCCTTCCCCTCTACCTGGAGACCGGTGCATGGCTGCGCAGCATGGATTTGCGCGGTTTCGTGACCTGTGCCAGGGGCACATCCGACCAGGCCGCAACCTTCTTCAAATACGCCTTCGAGACAACAACCGGATTGCCAGTGACATCCATCGGCCCGTCAGTGGCGTCAATCTACCATGCAAGGCTGAAACTCGACGGGTTTGCGGCCCTGTCGTTCTCGCAATCCGGCGGAAGTCCGGATTTGGTTGCACTGCAGGCGGCTGCCGGCAGGGGCGGGGCAACCACGATCGCAATCCTGAACACCACTGACAGCCCGCTGGGTGCAGGGGCGAGTGTCGTGATTCCAGTGCTCGCCGGCCCGGAGGTGGCGGTCGCTTCAACGAAGTCCTTCGTCGGCATGCTGTTTGCATCACTTGCAATCCTTGCCGGCTACCAGGGCGACCAGGCGCTTGAGGCGCGGCTTCGGGAGCTTCCGGACAAGGCGCGCCTGGTGCTGGACACCGACTGGTCGGCGGCAATGGACCAGTTTGCCCGTTCATCGTCGATTTTCTGCATCGGCCGCGGTCCGAGCCTGGCCATTGCTGGCGAGGCGGCGCTGAAGTTCAAGGAGACCTGCCAGTTGCATGCCGAGGCATTCTCGGCCGCCGAATTCATGCATGGTCCGGTTGTGCTTGCCGGTGCCGATCGGACGGCATTGCTGTTCGGGTCAGAAGGCCTGGCCGACAAATCCCTCCGGCATGCGGCGTGCAAGATGCGCAGCCAGGAAATGACAGTCTTCAGCGCCGGAACACCAGGCCGCACCGGAGTGTTGGCGGCTCCCGCAGGCAATCACGAATATCTTGACCCCATTCTCCAGATCATCGCATTCTACCGGTTCGTCGAGGAGGTCGCGGTCAGCACCGGGCATGATCCGGATGCGCCAAGGGGGCTGACCAAGGTTACCAAGACGATGTGAGCCCATCGGGAAATCATGTCCGGCTGCGGTCGTAACGATCCCGGACGACTCCGTGTGTTCGAAGTCCGGTGCCGCGGGCCTGGCGGAGCTGATCGCTGCCGGATGCAGGTCGCTCAGTCTTCGTGGACGACCGGGAAGAACTCGCTCCTGACCGGGTCGCCGCTGGCGATGGAACCGTCATGCAGCCACTCGGCCACGCCTTGGTCCGGCTGGTAGCGCGCCCGGTTCAGGGCAAACCTGATGGCGTAGCCCCGCCGGCGCCTGGTCGAGGTCCGGTTGCCCATGGCCGAATGGACGATGAAGCCGTCAAAGGCCAGGAGATCGCCCGGCTCCAGGTTCCAGTGGACGATGTCATGGCGGGAACGTTCGGCCTCGAAATCGGGCATGTCACTGTATTGCGGATCATCCTTGCGCAGGTATTTGACGAATGCGCCATCCTGGTCGGTGAGAAACGGGCGGTAGCGTTCCTCCCAGTTGTGGGAGCCAGGGATGAATTCCAGTGCGCCATTGTCGGGATCGACCGGGTCGAGGGCAATCCAGGTGGTCATGATCGGCCCGGCAATCGGCCAGTAGGGTTGGTCGGTATGCCAGCCGGTCCGGGTGTGGCTTCCCGGTTCCTTGACGAACATCTGGTCGAAAATCAGCGATACCCAGGAGGATTGGCCGATTTCCGCGACCAGCCTGCCAATCCCGGAATCGCAGCAGAATTCCCGGAAGGTCCCAGGCTGCATCCGCATGTTTCGGTAGGCGAAATACCTCTCGCCGCGCTTCAACTCCTCGTCCACCGCCTGGCGCAGCCGGTCCAGCCAGTAGGCCGTCAGCGCCTCCCTGACCACGACAACCCCGTCCCTGGAATAGTCGTCGGCAAGATCGACAGCCTTCCGAGTCAACACATCCATGTTCCGGCTCCTTCCCGAATACATGCTCCGCTGCCATCCCCTCTTGACCGCACCGCCGCCGCCTTCATCCCCATCGGTAACATCGATTGGCCCTGTGGTCGGCCAACATGCCGTGTCCAGCCATGCGGTTGCCGGCACAATGCGGTCAGGTCTCGCCGCTGCGGTTCGGTGGAATCCGGGTCGGCGCCGACCCGATCCGGTAGAACTCCCTGGCGTTGTCTCCGAATACTGCCTGGTGGTGCTCCGGGGGAATTATGGCACGATGCGCCTTCGCTGTCCTGGCATATGTAGCGCTGAGTGAATCGACTGGGAAGTTCGAGCCGAACATGCACCGTGACGGGCCGAACAGCTCCAGGCAGATCTCGATGATGGGGCGGAAATCCTCGACGGTCCAGCCATGGTTGAACATTCCCAACCCCGACAGCTTGCAGGCAAGATGCGGCAGCGCCGCCAGGCGGGCCAGCGATGCCCGCCATGATCTCAGCCCGTCCGGCGTCCAGTCATCCGGCGAGCCGGCGTGACACAGGGCGATGTTCAGCCCGTCTACCTGGCCGAACAAATCGGTCGCCGCCGCCATCAATGGCGGGGTGAGCTGGAGGTCGAACGAGAATCCCATGCCGGCGGCAAGGTGCAACCCGTCCCGGAAGGCCGGGTCGGCCAGCAGCGTGTTGGTTCCGGTGCGCGAATCCTCGGCAGAGGAGCGACCGACGATCTGGCGTATTCCCTTGACCGAGGGCAGCCTGGCCAGGCTCTCCAACTGGCGGTCCCGGTCCGGGGCGGTCAAATCGCAGAAGGCCACCTGGGCAGCCGGCCAGCCAGGATTCTCGTCGGCGACACGCTGCACCCAGCGTGCCTCGGCCAGCGGGTCCCCGGCGCCGACCTGGACGTGGACCGAGGCCTCAAAACCGCAGGTCGATGCATCGCGGCGGAAATCGGCGGCCAGGTAATTCCGCTGTATGGGTGCCGGGTCGCCGAAGAACCGCGTCTTGCCTCTGGCCATGAGCCAGGGATAGTGGATTTTCTCCAAATCCCACAGGTGATGATGCGCGTCGATCCTCACTGCCGGGCGCCGCCTGGCGAGACGTGTCGCCGGCTCACCGTCGACGGTCGGCCGGGAATGTTCAGCCTGGCCGGGTTGGCGAGCCTGCTCGAAATGATTCTGCCCCTGGAGACCACCAGCAGCCGGTCCGGCCGGAGCCTGATCGCCTCGACCGGGCTGGCCGCATCGAGAACCACGAAGCTTGCCGACTTGCCAGGCTCGAGGCCAATATCGTCCAGCCCCATGATCCTGGCATTGTCGATCGTGACCATGTCGAAACATCTTGCCATGTCACGCTCGCTGGTCATCTGGGCCAGGTGCAATCCCATCAGGGCGACATCCAGCATCTCGGCAGCGCCAAGCGGGTACCATGGATCGAGGACGCAATCCTGGCCCCAGCCGACCAGGATCCCGTGCTCGATCATCTCCGGAACCCGGGTCAGGCCCCGGCGTTTCGGGTAGGTATCGTGCTGCCCCTGGACAATGATGTTCACCAGCGGGTTGGATATGACCGTCAGGCCGGCCCCGGCAATGATCGGCAGCAGCTTCGAGACGTAGTAATTGTCCATCGAATGCATCGATGTCAGGTGGGACCCGGTTACCCGGCCCTGCATGCCAAGCCGTCCGGTCTCGACTGCCAGCTGTTCGACATGGCGTGACAGCGGATCGTCGGTCTCATCGCAATGCATGTCGACCATCAGGCCGCGTTCGGCCGCGATTTCGCACAGTTCGGTCACCGATCTCCTGCCATCTTCCATGGTCAGTTCAAAATGCGGGATACCACCCACCACCTCGACGCCCATATCCAGCGCCCGGTCCAGGTTCCGGCGCGCGGTCGGATAGCGGTAGAGGCCATCCTGCGGGAACGCGACCAGCTGCAGCGTGATGTAGTCGGCGACTTCCTGCTGAACATCCCTGAGCGCCTGCACGGCCAGGAGTCGGTCGTCGCAGATATCGACATGGGTGCGGATGGCCAGCAGGCCCATGGATGCAGCCCAGTCGCAATAGTCGAGTGCCCGGTCCCTGATCGCCTCGAGCGTCAATAGCGGCTTCAACTCCCCCCACAGCTCGATCCCTTCCAACAGGGTGCCGGAGCTGTTTACCCGGGGAATTCCCCGGGAGAGCGTGGCGTCCATGTGAAAATGCGGGTCGACGAATGGTGGCGAGACCAGGCAACCGGGAAATTCGAGGATTTGCGCCGCCTCGGCGGTGATTCCCGGCTCGATTGCGGCGATCCGATCGCCGGCCACGGCGATGTCGGTGCTGGTTCCGGTTGGAAGTGTGACATTCTTCAGCAGGAGATCAACCGTCATTTCTGTCCTCGCTCCGGCTGCGCACGCGCAGTTCCGGATCACTGTCGTCGATTTCGGCGGCGAACTTGAAGGCGCGGATTTGCCCCTCGCGCCATGCAACCCGTTCCAGCGCCGCTTCCGGTATCCGTTCGGCATGGGCCCCGATCGGGGCCAGCGAACACCCGGCATGACCCATATGGGAATAGATGCCGTAATCGGCGGCACTGAAACTGTTCAAACGCAATTTGCGTAGCGCCGCGGAAATGGTTGGCTCGAAATGCCATTGCGACGACGTGACCAATGGCGACGTGCTTGTGGCATAGCGGTCGGACAGGGCGCCGATGGCCGGTACATCCGCCTCGGCGGCGACCTGCTCTGCACCCGGGGCATCGGCGTAGATGATGTCGGCACCACCATTGATCTGCGCCTGCGCCAGCTGCCTGGCCCTGATCGGGTCATGCCAGGAATCAATGAAATCGATAAGGAAGCTGATATCCGACCTGGCATCGATTGCGCCATTCATGAAGGCATTGATCAGCCGGTTGATGCCGGGGTAGCGGTACCTGGCCACGATTCCCAGGACGCCATTCGTCGATGTCTCGGCGGCGATGAGGCCGGACAGGAATGAGGCATCCTGGATGTAGCTGTCGAACACCGCATAGTTCTCGAACCGGGAATCGGACTTGATTGCCGATCCCATCAGGTAGGACATGCCCGGATACTTGTCGGAGAGGAGTCGCGACACCTGTTCATGGGCAAATGCATCGCCCACCACCAGGTCGGCCGCGCCTTCGGAAAACTGGCGAAACACGCTTTCGTAATCGTCGCTGCCGACATTTTCCACGTAGTGGTAGTTGATCTCGCCGCGGATGACGGCGTTGAGCAGGGCGCGGTGGACGATGCCCGTCCATCTCTGGGTCACCGGCACCGAAAAGATGCCGGCCACGTTCAGCGGCGCCGAGGCATGCGCCATGGCCAGAGGGCCGGCCGTGACAAGGCAGCCGCACAGCCCCGACGCGGTTGTCAGCAGGGATCGTCTGGTCAGCGTCGACATGGGGCTCCGTTGATGATGGCTGCGTGGCCCGGACGGGCCTGCCTGCAGAATTGCCGGATGAAAGCCGGGTTTTCAAATGGAATCTGCCGATTCCTGTGGCACGGCGGCGTCGAAGAAACTACCTATGTCCGGAAAGGCCGATCCGGACAATTCCGGCATCGGCAGAGTTAGCCGCCGGCCAGGGCTCCGGTTTTGCATCCGGCCACGTCAACGATCGAACGGGGAGAACGCATGGGTCAGCGCTACACGGCTCGCCAGATGCTCGAGAAGCTGGTGTCATTTCCCACCGAGCCCTCCCGCTCGAACCTGGAGTTGGTGGAATGGGTTCGGGACTACCTGGCCGGCCACGGCGTCGAGTCCGGCCTGGATTTCAACGAAGATGAAACCAAGGCCAGCCTGTTTGCATCCATAGGTCCGGACGTGGCCGGAGGGATCGTCCTGTCTGGCCATACCGACGTGGTGTCGGTTGCGGGCCAGGACTGGGAAACCGATCCCTGGACGGTCGTGGAGAGGAATGGCCGCCTCCATGGCCGCGGCACCTGCGACATGAAGGGGTTCGACGCGGTGATGCTTGCCGCGGTTCCTGACATGATCAATGCCGGCCTGGGCAAACCGATCCAGCTGGCATTGACCAGGGACGAGGAGATTGGCTGCCTCGGCGCCCCGCCGATGATCGAGAAAATGCTGACCTCGCTTCCGCCTGCCCGCACGGTCATTGTCGGCGAGCCGACGATGATGAAGGTCGTCACCTCGCACAAGGGCGGCAGCGGGGTGACGGTGCATGTCAGGGGTCACGAGGTTCATTCGTCGATCCTTCACCGCGGCGTATCGGCAATCATGATTGCCGCCAGGCTGATCGACTGGGCCAATGACCAGAACCGGGCCAATGCGAGCCGGGACCCGACCGGGACCGCCTCTGTCTTCGATCCTCCCTGGACCAGCCTGCATGTTGGCACGGTGGCTGGTGGCACCGCCCAGAACATCACCGCCCGCGACTGCCGGTTCGGTCTCGAATATCGCTGTGTACCCGGGGATTCGGCGGATCGCTGGCGGCAGCGATTCGAGGAATTTGCCGGCGGCATCGAGCAGGAGATGAAGGCGGTCAACGAGGATTGCTTCATTCGAATTCGCCCCTGGTACGCGGTACCG
Source organism: Paracoccaceae bacterium (assembly GCA_965214695.1). Taxonomy (GTDB): domain Bacteria; phylum Pseudomonadota; class Alphaproteobacteria; order Rhodobacterales; family Rhodobacteraceae; genus JAPOXR01. The sequence goes on from OZ243967.1 coordinate 281,058, forward strand.
CCGTTGTCCCGGGAAGAGGATGGCCGTGCCGAGTCGCTGGCGCGGCGGCTGACCGGCGACAATGGCATGCACGTGGTGTCCTATGGCACGGAGGCTGGCCAATTCCAGGAGCGGGGCTATTCGGCGGTGGTTTGCGGGCCCGGCAATATTGCACAGGCCCATCAGCCAAACGAGTATATCACCATCGAACAACTCCGGGCCGGCGAGGAATTCATCCGCCGGCTGATGGAACAATTGGAAGGGTGAGGACAGGAAGATGGCGATCAGGAACCGGTTTTCGCAGTGGCATGACGAGATTGCCGGCTGGCGGCGCGAATTGCACCGCCAGCCGGAATTGCTGTTCGATACGCATCGGACCTCGGCATTCGTGGCCGACAAGCTTCGCCAGTTCGGCTGCGACGAGGTGGCGACCGGTATCGGGCGGACCGGTGTGGTCGGGATCATTCACGGAAAGTCACGAGGCTCGGGCCGTGTTGTCGGCCTGAGGGCGGACATGGATGCGCTACCCATTCACGAGACCTCGGGCGTCGAACATGCATCGCGGGAGGCAGGCAAGATGCATGCCTGCGGCCATGATGGACATACGTCAATGCTGCTCGGCGCCGCCCGCTACCTTGCCGAGACCCGCAATTTCGAAGGCTCGGTGGCGGTGATCTTCCAGCCGGCGGAGGAGGGCGGGGGCGGTGGCCGCGAGATGGTCGAGGATGGCATGATGGAGCGGTTCAACGTGCACGAGGTCTATGGCATGCACAACATGCCAGGGCTTTCGGTGGGCGAGTTTGCCATCCGGTCGGGCCCGTTCTTCGCTGCCGCCGACACCATCACCATCAGGATCGAGGGGCTCGGCGGTCATGCCGCCAGGCCGGAAAAGGTGATCGACACCACGCTGGTAGCCAGCCATATCGTGGTGGCCTTGCAGAGCATTGTCTCGAGAAACGTGCATCCGCTGAAGGCGGCGGTGGTGTCCATCACCTCGTTTCGTACCGAGTCCGAAGCATACAATGTCATTCCCGAACGGGTGGAGCTTCGCGGCACGGTCAGGACCCTCGACAAGGAGGTCCGGTCCGATATCCGGCGGCGAATCGAACTGGTATCCGGCTCCACGGCGGCGGCATTCGGGGCACGGGCCGAGATGGTATTCGAGGATGGCTACCCGGTGACCGTCAATTGCGAGACCGAGACCGGTCATGCAGCCGAGGCCGCCAGCCGGGTGGCCGGCATTGTCGACACCAATGCCGACATCGTCATGGGTGCCGAGGATTTCTCCTTCATGCTGAATTCCCGTCCCGGCGCCTATATCGTTACCGGAAACGGCGACAGCGCCCCGCTGCATCACCCGGATTACGATTTCAACGACGAGGCCATATTGCCGGGATGTTCATGGTGGGTCGAGATCGCCGAATCGAGGCTGGCCGCCGGCTGACGCATGGCATCGCGACGGGCGAAGGCAACGATTCCAGGGGGCAATATGGGCATTGAGGCCCACCCCGTGCAATGCCATGACCCCGCCCGCCGGTCCGGATGGTGCCGGGACCCATGTCAAACGGCGTCACGCCGCCGCCTGCCCGCCGATCGGGTTCACGAGGGCAAATTGGCGTGGAGACCAACTGGCATCACGTCGCCGCCCGCCCGGTGATCCGGTTCAGGATGACGACAGGAATGATCCCGGCCATGACGATCATGATCGAGGGGGTTGCGGCATCGGTCAGCCTTTCATCCGAGGCCAGTTCATAAGCGCGGACGGCAAGGGTGTTGAAGTTGAAGGGTCGCAGGATCAGCGTCGCCGGCAACTCCTTGAGAACATCCAGGAACACGATGAGCAGGGCGGTCAGCAGCGTGCCCTTCAGCAGCGGCAGATGCACCGTCATCAGCACCTGGTGTGGCTTCTTGCCGAGGGAGCGGGCCGAGTAGTCGAGGGTCGGCTTGATCTTCTCCATGCCGGCGGTGACGGCCCCGAAGGACACGGCCATGAACCGGACCGTGTAGGCGTAGAGCAGGGCGGCAATGCTGCCGGAAAACACCAAACCGATATCAACCGAGAGCGCTTCCCTGGCCAGGCCGATCAGCCGGTGATCGACCCAGACCAGTGGGCCGAGCAGCCCGACGGCGATGATGGTTCCCGGAATTGCATAACCGAGGCTGGACAGGCTTACCGCCACCTGCACCGATCTTCGGTGCGTGGCCCGGTTTGCATAGCCCAGCACCATCGCCAGCGAGACCGATATCGTGGCCGCCAGGCCGGCCAGGAGCAGCGAGTTCCAGGCATCGGCGGCAAAACCGACCAGGTTCCAGCCGAAATCGAGCACCGCCCATTTCAGCAGGACCGAGACCGGCAGCAGGAAGCCAAGAAGTACCGGCAGGCCGCAGAACAGCCATGCCAGCACCGTGGAGCGCCTCGACAGTGGTAGCCTGCTGGGTGGAAAGTTGCCCATGGTTGCATCATAGCGGGCCCGGTGGCGGGCCAGTCTTTCGCAGGTCAGCAGCAAGGCAATCGCACCCAGGAGCATGGCCGACAATTGCAGGGCGGCGACCGAGTCATCGAGTCCGTAGAAGACCTTGAAAATCCCGGTGGTGAAGGTGTTGACGCCGAAATGGAACACGGTTCCGTAATCGGCAAGGGTTTCCATTGCCACCAGCGCCGCCCCGGCGGCAATGGCCGGCCTGGCCAGGGGCAGGGACAGCACCAGGAAGCTCCGCAGCACGCTGTTGCCCAGCGTTCTGCTGATCTCCACCGTCTTTAACGAACGTTCGAGGAAGGACGTCCGGCACAGGAGATACACGTAGGGGTAGAGGACAAATCCGATCATGGCCGCGGCGCCGCCAAGCGACCTGATCTCGAAAAACCAGTAATCGTTTCTGCCCCAGCCGAAGCCTTCCCGAAGCATCGATTGCACCGGTCCCGAATAGTCGAGCAACCCGGTATAGGTGTAGGCGACGATATAGGCCGGCATGGCCAGGGGCAGCGGCAACAGCCAGACAAAGACCCGCCGGAGACGGAAATCGCACATCGAGGTGAACCAGGCGGCCGGAATTCCCAGGAAGCATGACAGTGCCACCACGCCGCAAACAAGAACTGCCGAGTTCAAGACATAGTCGGCAAGAACCGTCTGGCGCAAATGACTCCAGACCTCGCCGCTGCTGGCCATAAACAGCGACCCGGCAACGATGGCGGTCGGCAGCATCACCACCGCCGCAACCAGCAACGCGCCGACCTCGTGCGCCCTGACCGGCCGTGACCTGTTCACGTCCATGCCGCCCGGCCCATGACCCTTACCGCCACCCGTTCAAACCTGCCGACAACAACCGGCCCGACCAGGTCGCTAGTCGGGAGCCAGGTGGAGGCGGTCGCAACAGCAGCGCCGCCAGAGCGGCGTGCCGAATGTTCATCATGTCGAATTTCACCAGGGACCACCCGAATGTCATCCTCCCGGTCGAATAATGAGGAACAAACCCGAGTAAACTACTCGGAAATAGGTTGATGTCAAGACACGCAAGGGTTCTGGAAGATTGCAGAACCGGGAATGGCATCACCGACAATTGACCGTTCCAATCCCTCATTCTTGATCGATTCCTGCAGGGACCACCGATGACCGGGCTGGCACGGAAGTGGTGATGGCCGCCCCTGTCAGCGGCGAGATGGAGTCGCGCGAGTCCGTCGGCTTGACGCGATTTGCGGAAAGTCGTTCTTTCCCCGTTGCCACCTCCTATTGCCCATCTCATGGACAACCACCATCCCGCATGACCCGCCCGAAGGCGGCGAATGGAACGATATCGTCCACGCCGCCATGGTCGGCCGAGTTGTCGGCAATTGTGCGATCCCGGGTCCGCCACCGGGCCTGGCAAGCCCTCAAACCGGCCCGGGAAGTGCTCCCCGATTCAGCACGACAGCAGGGAGGGAACTACAGCCATGTCAAATCAAGGCACCGGTGCACCGCAACCGATACAGACATGGCCCTCAAGAGCGCGTCAAGCCGCCAGACTCGCGCGCTCTCACTCAACCGACGATACTTGACAGTGCGGGGTCAAGATTGCAGAACCGCCGGAGTGGGGCCGTAGCTCAGTCGGGAGAGCGCGTCGTTCGCAATGACGAGGTCAGGGGTTCGATTCCCCTCGGCTCCACCAGGTCTCCTCAGGATCGGGAAATGTCGGATTTGGTCGGGCCGGCGGGCCCGTGAATGCTGGCAATCGCCAGGCTGGCTTGCCGAAGTGCAGTGGCGGTCGCCATGCAGATTTGCGGCAGGATCATCCATTCGAGCATCCGGCCCGAGCCCGAGCGTTCCTGTTCATGGATGAGCGCCTGGTGCGTGTCGGAGACCAGTATCCCGTTGAAACGTGCCGGTGCGACCAGGTTTTCTGCCGCCACCGGGTTGTTCGTTCCCGGTATCGAGGACGAGGTGCCACCACCGGCGAAGTCGAATTCGCCCGACTGCGCCATTGGGCAAAATACCTGGCCGAACTGGCCGAGCATGCCACTGAGCCCGCCGAGCCATGAACAGCAGGCCGCAAGGTTGCTGCGATCAGTGTGCCAGCCATGCCCCGGATCCCGCAATCCCAGCTCCCGGGCCATGTGGGCGGCAACCCTGCCGGCGTTCCGAGCGGCATTGCCTGCCGGGTGCCAATTGGCTCTGCAAGCTGCAACAGCGAGACCCGGTCCCGCCACCGGGGAAGTTCTGAGCAGCCTGAGGCGAGCCCGTTGCGCCAGGTGTTGATTCGGCGGGAGGTTGGCTGACGTCCTACCTCCTGCATCTTGGTCCGGGCTGCGATCTCCCGACTGCCGCGGTTTTCGGCAAGCCCGGCAAATCCGGCACCAACCGCCCGCAAGCGGTCTCCCGGCATGTGGCGATACTCGGACAGCGTCATCGACAGCGCCGTGTCGACCACGTCCTGGCTGGTTGCACCGCGGTGAAACGTTGCCTGGCCATTGGCTGGCAACTGGTCCCTGATCTGGCGAATCAGTTCCGGCACGATTACGCCGTCGCGGGAGGCTGCCTCGTGCAATCGTGCAATATCCGGCTCGAACCGGTCCAGGATGTTCCTGACCTGCCGACAAGCATCGACAGTGATATTTCCCCTCCGGCGCACAGCGCGTCGGTAAGCACCGATTCAAATGACAACATGCGGCCGATGACGGAGGGTGGCGCAAATATTCGGCGTGCCTCCAGGTCCGGGGGCAGCCCCGGAATGGTGCCGTCGGCGTCGGGGACTCAATACATCGTCACACTGCTCCGAGGGCGATGGCAATGCCCTGGCCGACGCCGATACACATGGTTGCCAGCGCCCGTGACTTGCCGGTTGCCGCCATTTCGAGCGCCGTCGTGCCGGTTATGCGCGCGCCTGACATTCCGAGCGGGTGTCCCAGGGCAATAGCGCCCCCGTTCGGGTTGACGCGCTCGTCCCGGTCGTCGAGTCCAAGCTGGCGCATGACCGCGAGGCACTGGCTGGCAAAGGCTTCATTTAGTTCGATGATGTCGAATGCATCAATCGTCAGCCCCAGCCGGGCCATCAGCTTGCCGGTGGCCGGGGCCGGTCCAATGCCCATGACCCTGGGCTCCACGCCAATGGTGGCACCGCCGAGTATGCGGGCCAGCGGCGTCAGGCCGTGCCGGCGCATGGCGGTGCCTGACGAAAGCAGCAGCGCCGCTGCCCCGTCATTGATGCCGGATGAATTGCCGGCCGTGATCGTGCCCGGGCTGCGAAATGGCGTCGGAAGGTCGGCCAGCGCCTCCAGCGATGTGTCCCGCGGGTGTTCGTCAATTGCGACGGTCAGGGGCTCGTCCCGGGCCCGGGGCACGATGACCGGGGTGATTTCGCTGGCCAGTCGCTCCCGGGAGGCGGCCGCCTTCTCCTGTGACCACAGGGCAAAGCTGTCCTGGTCTTCGCGGCTGATCGAATACGCGTTGGCAACGTTTTCTGCCGTTTCCGGCATGGAATCGGTTCCATACTGGTCGTGGAGACGCGGATTCACCATGCGCCAGCCGATTGTCGTGTCGTAAATCTCCGCCTCCCGGGAATAGGCCCTGGAGGATTTCGGCATGACGAGGGGCGCACGGGTCATGCTTTCAACGCCACCGGCAATGACCAGTTCCGCATCCCCGGTGCTTATCATCCGGGCCGCCACCAGCACCGCATCCATTCCAGACCCGCATAGCCGGTTGATGGTCGATGCCGGAACGCTGGTCGGCAACCCGGCCAGCAATGCCGACATCCTGGCCACATTGCGGTTGTCCTCGCCGGCCTGGTTGGCGCAGCCAAAATGAACCTCGTCAATTTCCGCGGGCGGGATGTCCGGGTTTTTTCGTAGCAACGCCCGAATAGGAACGCTGCCGAGATCATCGGTCCTGACGGTGGCCAACGAACCGCCGAAACGGCCGATCGGGGTCCGGGTGTAATCGCAGATGAATGCCTCAGTCATGTCAGGCCCCCGGGTTTCGTGAATGGGCGTCGCGTGTCCGCATCTGCAAATCCCGCAGGATCTCGAGTTCGAATTTCTCCGGTCCCGGGGTGATGTCCGGATCATCAACGAACCGGGCCGGCCAGCCGACCGTCTCGCTGATGTCGTCGCGGCCTGTTCCCGGATGCATGGAATGGACCATGAATTCGCCGGTTCCGGGATCCGGCCGCCAAACAGCCAAATCGGTCACCAGCAGCACCGGCCCCCTGGTCGTGATCCCGAGTTCGGCCCGGTGACTGCCGCCCCGTCCGAACCCGAAGGAGGTGAAGAAATCGATCCTGTCGACAAAGCTGCGGCGTCCCTGCTTCATGACGATGAATATCTTCTGGCACTGGGTGGCAATTTCCGGTGCACCGCCACCGCCCGGCAACCGGACCGACGGCTCCCCGTAGGAGCCGATCACGGTGGTGTTGAGATTGCCGAACCGGTCAAGCTGCGCGGCGCCAAGAAATCCGACGGTGATCCTGCCGCCCTGCAGCCAGTATCGAAACATCTCGGTAACCGGAACCGTCGACAGGGCGGTATCGCACAACTCGCCATCGCCGATGGACAGCGGCAGGATGTCGGGTGCGGTGCCGATCGTTCCGGATTCGTAGATCAGGGTGATATCCGGCGCATGCGTCAGCCGCGCCAGGTTGCAGGCCGCCGACGGGGCGCCGATGCCGACAAAGCAGACATCATCATTGGCCAACTCCCTGGAGGCGGCGATGATCATCATTTCGTCGGCAGTATACTGGTCCGTGGTCATTGCCGAAGCCCCGCCCCGCCAGCGCGCGATACGAAGACCGACGGGTCTTCCTCGATGACATGTTGCTCCATCCACTGGCAAAATAGCTGCCGGTCGGCGGCAATGCGGTCCCATTGCCGGTAGAATGCATTGTCTCGCCGGTAATGGCCATGGGCATAGGATGGGTGGGCACCGCCAGGCACCTGGCAGATGGCCGAGATTGTCCAGGCCGGCAACACGCAGGCATTCGGATGCGCGTCGAGATTCTCGACGATTTGCTCGACGGTCACCACCGCCCGTCTTGCAGCCAGCACTGCCTCCTTCTGCACACCGAGGATTCCCTCGAGCAGGACATTTCCCTTCCGGTCTGCCTGCTGGGCATGGATGAAGGTCACGTCGGGATTGATCGAGGGTACGGCGGCCAGGCTTTCGCCGGTAAACGGGCATTCGACATGGCGGATATTCTGGTTCACCTCGGTCAGTTCGGCGCCCTGGTAGCCACGAAAGACCGCGCATGGCAGCCCCGAAGCGCCAGAGGCGTAGGCATTGGCAAGCGCCGCATGCGAATGTTCCTCGATCATGATCCGCTCCGGCCAGCCTTTCTCGACGGCGTCGCGGAACCGCCGCAGCAATCCTACCCCCGGATTGCCGGCGTAGGAGAAAATCATCTTGCGCACCCGGCCCATCCCGATCAGCTGATCATAGATGACATCTGGTGTCATCCTGACCACGGTCAGGCCGGTGAATCCGGCCCGGATGACCTCATGTGCCGCCGCATAGGGTATGAGATGGGTAAACCCCTCGAAGGCGGCCATGTCTCCGCTGGCGATGTTCTCGCGCACCGCTTCACGCAGGCTCAGGAATTCAGGCATCGAATACGAGATGGACATCGACCATCCTGTCCCGGATCGTGATCGTCGCCTGGTCGGCCAGGTTCCTGATGATGTAGCCGGCAAGATCGCGGACCGCATCGGGATTCTCGAGCATTTCCTCCGGGTCGGGAGGCTGTTCGGCCAGGGTGAAACCCTGGCCCAGATAGGAGATGGTCAGGGTGCAGCCGAGATCATCGAACTTGGTTGCCAGGGAGACCTGCCGGTCACCCTCGAGGAGGTCGTGATGGGCAATGACATCAATCACTTCATTGGCCACCGTCTCAAGCCGCTTGGCGATCTCCGGCCTGGCGCCCCAGCTTCGGGCCAGGTTCCAGATCCGGTCGGCCACTTCATCCGACCAGTCGCCCGTCAGTTCGACAACCTGCTGCCGTGTCTTGCGGTTCCGAACCAGGAAGGCGGCGTTGAGGAAGATCGCCACCGTCATCGACGTGGTCAGCGGGGTGGAGGCGATCGGATGGATCATTGTCGGGCCTCCTCCCAGGGCGTGCGAAATCGTTTCGGAGCCAATCCCGCAGACGATGGCAACGCCCAGGGTGATCCTGCGGCGGCTGTCCAGTAACGGCAGTGTCAGGATCTGGATCCCGGTCAGGACAATGAACGCGCCGACAAAGGCCAGGGTCGCGCCAAGCACGGCCGGGAGCAGGCTGGTCCAGACCGCCGGAACAATCGGGAAGAAAGACAGCAGCACCAGCATTCCGCCGGCCGCGAATGAAACCGTCCGACTGACGATGCCGGATGACTGGGCCAGCCCGACTGCCGGCCCCGATGCAGTCTGCGTGACCCCGTTGAACAGCGATGCCAGGCAGTTGGTCAGGCCTTCCGATGCCAGCGACCGCTTGATTCCTTCCATGTCGGCCCGGTCCCAGCCGGAATCGACGGATTGCTGGGCGATGACGGTAATGGCGAAGCAGTTGCAGGACAGCGCCACGCCGACCACGGCAAAATTGGGGATCAGTCGCCAGTCGAACGACCAGCCGAAATAGGTCAGGGGCGGTATGGCAAACGGCTTGGCGTTGAAGATGAGTTCCTGGAAATGGTCATCCACCAGGCCCAGTGCGAATGCCACCGACTGCCCGCCGATCAGGCCGGCAATGACCGCGAATGGCTTGATGAGTGGCGGACACCACACGGTAATGGCGATGATGAGGCCGAGCGTGGCCAGGCCGAGAACCTGGTGGGCCCACTCACCGGCCGATTCGTGTCCGATGCCGAAGATGTTCTGGATGCCGATATGTCCGACCTCCATGCCGATGATCAACACCGCCAGGCCAGCGATCTCGACCGGGAACAGCCGCCGCAGTTTCAGGATGAACCGGCTGAGCAGCAATTGCACGGCGCCGACAACGCTCAGCATGCCGAATGCCAGGCCCAGGCCGCCGAATTGCGCGGCCAGGGACATCGCCGGAAACGCCGCCGCAGAGGTGTGAACCGGCAGGAACAGGCCACTGCCAATTCCGTGGCGATTCAGGGCCTGCAGCATGACGCCGACCCCGGCGCAGATCATGGTGATGGTGACAAGATTGCTCCGCCCGACATCATCGAGGCCGAATGTCTGGCCAAGCAGAACCGAAATGGTCATGATCGAGCCGAGCAGAGCCACCTGCTGCACCGATGCCATCAAGGTGACCGACCAGGGCGGGCGGTCATTGACCCAGTATCTGATGTTGTCGGGCTTCTTTATCTCGTGTTGCACATCGAACCTGGTGTCAGCCGACCGGCCTGGCCATTGTGGACGGGACCAAGTGCCAGTTTCGCGCCGGTTCGTGAAAATCGCCACAACAATTCCAAATCGTGCCACGACATCGTCAACGAAAATCGGTCGCAGGGCGGACTGCAATTCACCGCCCGGATGGCGGCAGGCATGTTCACAAGGTCAGGCTGAAGGCGGCGCATCCCCTGAGAGCCAGGAGATCGTCGGTGATGAGCGAGACCGGAAATCTCCGCATGAACTCCGAATAATCGCCCTTGTCGCGGAACGCCTTGGTGAATTCCGGTCCCTCCAGCATGGCGGCAAGCCCGGTGGCGACACCGCCGACCAGGTAGATTCCCCCGATCGGCATGGTCGCCAGGGCCAGGTCGCCAACCACCACTCCAAGCAGGCGGACCAGGATTCGGCCGGCCTCGTGCCACTCCGGGGAGGCACCCGGTGACGGCCAGTCATCCGGCGGGCTGACGGGAAGTGTCGCACCCGAGTTGCTGCATACCCATGCGTGGATGTTCGCCAGGCCTGGCCCGGACAATGCATCCTCCAGCCCGGCATAGCCCGATTGCTGCTCGATGAAGTGTTTCAGCGAGTAATCCTCGTCTGACCGGATCGGCAGCGTGATCCGGCCGGATTCGGAATCGGACACGATCCAGCCGGACGGGGCGGCGACCACCAGGGCGATGTTGAAACCGGTTCCGACATTGACCAGCAAGCGCTTGCAGGCAGCCTGCCCATGTTCTTCGGGCCGCCGATCGCTTGCCACCACCTGCAGGTGATTGTCCCCGGCAACCAGTTGCAGGCCGTGACCCATCGCCGTGAGGTCGTTGATGATCGCCGATGACCGACAATCGGCCACCTGGCGCAGTCGGCTCCCCTCGATAATCCAGTCGACATTGGTCATGCGGGCACGGCCAGCCTCCACCGGACCGGCCGCTGCCACGCAGATCCCGGAGATCGGTCCGGTGACGGACGTATCCAGGTAGGCGGCCAGCAATTCCTCGAAACTGGCATGGTTGCCGTTGAGGTATCGCTTGACCGAGCTGTCTATGCAGCTGCCATTCCGGCTCAGGCCAAGCCGGGAATTGGTGCCGCCGATATCGGCAACCAGGAAGACCTCCTCCCCTCCGCCCGCTGCCGGCAGTTCATGCATGTCGGACACGGGTCCTTGCGAGTCCGCCCGAAATGGTGCCGCACCGGGGCCGGGGCGGTGCCAACCGGCACTGCCGGCGAGGGCCGGGGCCGGCAGGGCAGATGCCTGTCTGTCGGGGATATGGCGCCGTCTCCTGCATGCGTTGAAGCAATCCAGTCTCAGTGACCGGCCATCGACGCCGCGTTGCTGGCCAGGTCGCGGATCGCTGTCCAGTTACGGGCTCGTACCGCCTCGCGGGGCACCACCCACGAGCCGCCGACACAAGCGACATTGGGTAGCGCCAGGTAGTCCGGTGCCAGGCGGGCGGTAATGCCGCCAGTCGGACAGAACCTGGTTGCCGGCAAGGGTCCCGACAATGCCTTCAAGGCCCGGCAGCCGCCGGCAGCTTCGGCCGGAAAGAACTTAACCAGGCCGAATCCTGCCTCCTGAAGTCGCATGATCTCAGTGGCAGTTGCCGCTCCCGGCAGGAGGGGAAGCCGTTCCTGGCAGCACGATTCAAGCAGCAGATCGGAGCCACCGGGTGAGACGCCGAACTCGGCCCCGGCCTGTCGGGCAGCGGTGGCATGCGAGGGGGTCAGCAGGCTGCCGGCACCAACCGTGCAGCCATCCATGGCCGAGATGCGGGAGATTGCCGCAAGGGCAGCCCCGGTTCGAAGCGTAACCTCAATGATCGGCAGGCCGCCCTCGATCAGGGCCGAGGCAATCGGCTCGGCATCCCGATCTTCCTCGATCTCCAGCACCGGAATGACCGCTACGGAGCCGCAAATCCGGGTCAGTTCATTTTGCATCTCGGACGGTGTCACCCGGCGGCCTCCTCAAACAGCACGCTGGCACCCGCCGTCGACGGGGCCGCATGCCGGCGAAACAGCTTGAACAATTCGCGCCCGACCCCTCCGGCATCCGGTCCGGGCGAGGGAGGCGGCGGTCGATCAAGCGCCTTCTCGTCGAGGACATCCAGCACGCCGGCATCGCCATCAAGAAGAATCGGATCGCCATCCTGCAATCTCGCCAGCATTCCGCCATCGGCGGCTTCCGGCGTGACATGGATGACCGCCGGCACCTTCCCGGAGGCGCCCGACATGCGGCCATCGGTGACCAGCGCCACCTTGTGCCCGCGGTCAAGCAAGACCGAGAGCAGCGGGGTGAGGGCGTGAAGCTCCGGCATCCCGTTTGCCCGGGGTCCCTGGTGTCGGATCACCACGATGTGGTCGCCATCGAGTTCGCCGGCCCTGAACGCCTCACGAACCTGGTGCTGGTCCTCGAAGATCCGGGCCGGCGCCCGGGTGACGCGGTGTTCGGGGCTGACCGCAGACAGCTTGAGGATGCCCCGGCCGATATTGCCCGAGATGGCCCGGATGCCGCCGGTCGGCGAAAAAGGCGAGGAATGCGGCCGGAGAATTCCCTCGTTTTCGGAGTTTCGGCTGCCGGGGCGCCATTCGAGGCCGCCATCTGCCATCACCGGTTCGGTGGCATAGCTCCGCAACCCCCGTCCGGCCACGGTCAGCACGTCCTCGTGCAGCAGCCCGGCATCGAGCAATTCCGCCACGAGGAAGCCGAGTCCCCCGGCGGCATGGAAATGGTTCACATCGGCCAGGCCGTTCGGATAGACCCGCGCCAGCAGCGGCACCACGGCCGAGATATCGGCAAAATCCTCGATGTCGAGAATGATTCCGGCCGCCCGCGCCATGGCCGGAAGGTGCAACACCAAATTGGTGGAGCCGCCGGATGCCATCAGCCCGACCATGCCATTGACGAATGCGTTCTCGTCCAAAATCTGCCAGGTCGGACGGTAGTCGTCGCCGAGCGCCGTCAATTCGGCAACCCGTAAGGTGGCAGCCGAGGTCAGGGCATCGCGCATTTCCGTGCCCGGATTGACGAAGGATGCGCCCGGAAGATGCAGCCCCATGAACTCCATCAGCATCTGGTTGGAATTGGCGGTGCCGTAAAAGGTGCAGGTTCCCGGACCATGATAGGAGGCCATCTCGGCCCTCATCAACTCGGCCCGGGTGGTTTCGCCAGCGGCATATTGTTGCCGGATGCGTGACTTGCGGTCATTGGCCAACCCCGATGCCATCGGCCCGGATGGGACAAACACCGCCGGCAGGTGACCGAATGTGGCGGCGGCCATCACCAGCCCCGGCACGATCTTGTCGCAGACCCCGAGGAAGAGGGCGCCATCATAGGTATTGTGGCTCAACGCCACCGCCGCTGCCATGGCAATGACATCACGCGAGAACAGCGACAGCTCCATTCCCGGCTGCCCCTGGGTGACCCCGTCGCACATGGCCGGAACGCCGCCAGCCACCTGGGCGGTGGCGCCGGCCTGGCGGGCGGCCTCCCGGATCACCGCAGGAAAACGCTCATAGGGCTGATGCGAGGACAGCATGTCGTTATAGGCGGTGATGATGCCGATATTGGGGGCCTCGCCCGCGACCAGCCTGCCCTTGTCGCCACCAGTCGCCGCATAGGCATGGGCCTGGTTGCCGCATGACAAATGCGCCCGGGCCACGCCCTTGCGCTGCGCCTGCTGCATCCGCTCGACATAGCGGGCGCGCTCGCCGGCGCTGCGGCGGCGGATGCGCTCGGTCACCGCCTGGATTCCGGGATCGACAGCCATGCAAGCCTTCCATCAAACCTGTGTTGGACCTTCCCCAGTCGAATCGGACATTTGCGTGAAATTCACAAGAAGAAACTCGCCCGCCATGGGCCGGTTGGCAATCCGGGACAGGGTAGGAAGATGTACCGCTTCCCCGATAACAGTGAAGGCCCGGCCGGTGGTGTCAAAGCCGGGTGCAGGCCGGTCCATACCGGGTTCAGGCGAAGATTCGCCTGAATTCGCCGATGCAGGAGCGGAAGCCGTCTTCGAAATTGCCGTTTCCCGGATGGAAGACGCTTTCGAGGGAAATCACGCCGTCATAGGAATCGCCGCGCAATGCATTGGCAATATCCTCGAATAGCGGTCCCAACTGCCCGTCGCCGAACCGGACCACCCTGAGCAGCGACCGGGGGGTGTCGACGATGACATCCTTGAGATGGACATGACCGAGATAATCGCCCTTCACCTGCTCATAGGCGTCGGGATGGGCGACATCGTGGCACCAGCAGCAATTTGCCGGGTCCCAAAGCACCTTCAGGACGTCGACGGCATCGAGGTCGTCGATCAACCGGCGAGCGGTGTAGCCGGAGTGAACCATGGTGCCGTTCCCGGTCTCGACCGCCAGCGTCATCCCTTCCCGGCGGGCAAGTTCGATGGCCGGCTGCATCAGCGCAACGGTGGCATCCCAGGCGCCGCCGGCAACATTCCAGATCTCGGCCCCGCCTTCGCCCCACAGGATGGCCTCCTTTTTCGGGGTCATGATCCGGACCAGGGGCGAGCCGAGGAGATGCGCCATCTCGATCACCCGTTTCAGGTGCTCCATGTGTCCCTGGTGAAGCGCATCACCGGGCCGGTTTGCAACCGTGGTGCCGGCAAACAGGTGCCGGGACAGGCATGACAGTTTTTTGTCATGTTTATTAATAAGTTGACCGATCGTCCTGACTTCGCCTGCATCCTGGTCGCCGATCTCCTTGTCGCCAACATACTGCAATTCGGCGTATTCCAGCCCGAATTCGGTCATCACCGCCAGCGCATGGTCAAGGTCGCGGCTGATGCCGTCGCATATGACACCAAGTTTCATCGATCACTCCGTCCGGGATCGCAGGCCGGTCCCGACGATCTCCTCGGTAACTTTGGTCACGGCCCAGTTGTCGCCATCCGGGTGCCGGGTGATTCCCGCCTGGAACAATTGCATGGCGGCCGCGGCCGTGAATAGCGGCACGCCCTGCTCCCGGGCCAAATCCATGGCAATCGACATGTCCTTGTGCATGGTGGCAATATGGCTGCCGGTCTCGCTGAACCGTCCGGCGATGATGTTCTCCAGCGCGGTAATGCCGGAGACGCAGGCGCCATTGGAGGTCGAAAACACCTTGTAGAGGGCATCGGCATCGACTCCCGCCCGGGCCGCCAACACGCTTGCCTCGAAGGTTGCGGTCATGATCGAGCCGATCAGTGACTGCAGGCATGCCTTGACCGTCTGCCCCAATCCGGGTTCGGCACCGACATGGTGGATCGTCTGCCCCACCGCCTCCAGCACCTGCCGGTTGTCCTCGAGCGTGGCGTCATCGGCCGCCACCATCATTGTCAACGTGCCGGATTGGGCACCGGGAAAGCCGCCGCTGACCGGGGCATCGATGAGGCGTATGCCGGTCGGAGCCAGCGCCGTCCAGATCTCCCGCACCTCGCTTGTGGTAATGGTTGCGGTCATGATGATCGTCGCCGGTGGCCGCATGGTCGCAGCAAGACCGTCGGGACCAAGAATCACCGACCGTGCCTGCTGTCCGTTCATCACCATGACGAACACTGCATCGGCGCCCCGGCCAGCACCGCCGGCACTGTCGGCGGCAATGCCGCCCATGTCGCGGAGGGCCTGCATGCGGTCCTCCGAAAGGTCGAAGCCAGCGGTCTCAAACCCGGCCTTGACCAGGTTCAGGGCCAGTCCCGAGCCCATATTGCCAAGTCCGATCACACCAATACGTCCACTCATGTCGGCAAGCCCTCCTCGTATTCGGGCGGCGTATCCAGGGACGGCAATTGCAATCACCGTCCGGCGGGAAATGCAAGACCATCCGACATCATTTCGCCGGCCGGTCAAATGGCAGCGAATCGGCGATGGCCCTGGCCACCCGGTAGGCCTCGCCGACATCCTCCTGCGTGCATTCGAAGGCCCCGGCAACCACGCGGATCACCGTCTTGCCGCCGCAGCTTGCCCGGGTCAGGAATATCCGCCCGTCATCATTGATCCGGTTCAGGAGCGATGCCGTCAATTCGTCCGGATCGCCATGCCCGGGATCGTAGCGGAAGGTGAACATGGCCAGCCTCGACTGCGAGACGATTTCGAAATCCGGGTCAGCCTCGAAGCGCGCCTGCACCGATCGTATCCACGCGACATGGTTGCGAATCATCTCCCGCAACCCCTCGAGCCCGCAGGCACGCAGCACGAACCAGAGCTTCAGCGCCCGGAACCTGCGTCCAAGCGGCAGGGTCAACTCGCTGAAATCGGTCACCCCGCCGGCGTTGTCGGTCTGCAGGTATTCGGCCTGCATTCCCATCGTTGCCAGTTGCGGTGCCGGGTCGGCAAGAAATTGCATCGAGCATTCGAGCTGTGCGCCAAGCCATTTATGCGCATTCACCACCACCGAATCGGCACTCTCCACCCCTTGCCACATGCCGCGGAATTCGGGGCAGATCATCGCCGAGCCGGCCCAGGCCGCATCGACATGGGTATAGAGACCATGCGACCGGGCCAGTTCGATGATGTCGCCGCAGGGATCGCAAGCGCCGTTGGCGGTGCCACCGACGCAGATCACCACGCCGGCCGGGACAAACCCCCGTGCAAGATCCGCCTCGATCGCCGCTTGCAGCGCCGCCACATCCATCGCCAGCCCGTCATCGGTTGCGACCTTGACCAGGTTGTCCTCGCCAATACCGGCAAATCGCACCGCCCGGTCGACCGAGTTGTGGTTCTCGCCCGAGGCGTAGATGCGCAGTTGCGGCTGGTCCCTCAGCCCCTGCCGGTTTCCTGTCCAACCCAATGCCCGCTCCCGCATGGTCAATACCGCGCAGAAGGTGGCCACGGTGGCGGTGTCATGGATCAACCCGGTGAAGTGCGCCGGCAGCCCCAGCGCCTCCCGCAGCCAGCTGACCATCATCGATTCCAGCTCGGTCGCCGCCGGCGAGGCTTGCCACAACATGCAGTTGCAAGCCATTGAATTGACAAGTTGTTCGGCGATGATCGATGCCGGCGCCGCGTTGGCCGGAAAATACGCCATAAAGCGGGGATGCTGCCAGTGGGTCATGCCGTCGGGAATGATCCGCTCGAAGTCGGCCAGGATCCTGTTCATCTCCTCCGGCTGTTCCGGCGCCAAGGGCGGGATCTGCCGGGCAATATCACCGGGCCGGCACGCCGAACGAACCGGCCGGTCCCTGATGTTGGCATGGTAGTCCGCCGCCCATTTTCCGGCCCGTTCGGACCAGTATCCGAGATCCTCGTACCTCACCATGTCCCTCCCTCGATCAGTCTGACCAGCCGCAACTACCGGCCGCCGCCAGCGGGATGGCCAGCACGGTCCCGGCCCCGATCACCCTGCTCCAGGCTTGCGGCCGGCGGCCAGCCTGCCGGCCAGCGAGGCCAGCCGGCCGATGGCATCGTCAAGCTCGTTTGCCGGCACGGTCAGGGCCACTCGCACATGCCCCGCCGCCTGGCTGCCAAAACTCTCGCCCGGCATGACGGCAATCCCCTCGATCTCCAGGAGATGCATGGCAAAATCGCGACCGCTCATGCCCGTGGCACCGATGTTCAGCATCAGGTACATGGCGCCCCGCGGCGGCACTGCCACCACCGTTTGCTGCCTCTCAAGGCAGGCCATGGCCACCCGCGCCCGCTCCCGGAAGGGTGCGGCAATCCGCTCTTCGAGCGGGCGACCCTGTTCAAGGGCGAAGAGCGCCGCTTCCTGGATGTATTCCGGCACCCCGAAGGTTACCACCGTCAGCAGCGTGTCCAGCGCCTCCATGATTGCAGCCGGGCCGGCGAGCCAACCGACCCGCGAGCCGGTCATGGCGTAAGCCTTGGACATGGAACCGATAACGAATGTCCGCTCGGTCATTCCCGGTAATGTGCGTATGGAAAGGTGCTGACCGGACCAGAGTTGCGTGTCGTAGACCTCGTCCGAAACCACCCATAGATCATGTCTCGTGGCGGTGTCGGCAAGGAGCCGGATGGTCTCGGCAGGATAAACGGTGCCAGTGGGATTGTTGGGTGAATTGAACAGGAGGCTGCGGGCGCCGACGGCTGCGAGTTCCAGGACCTCCGGGTCGGGTCGGAATTCGTGCGCCGGATCGGTTGCCACCGGCACCGGAACTCCGCCGGCCGCCAATATGGTTCCCGGGTAGGTCGGGTAGTAGGGGTCAAGGAACAGCGCCCGGTCGCCGGGGTTCAGCATGGCCAGGTGCGATGCAATCAGCGCCCCCTGGCCGCCATTGGTGATCATGACATTCTCGACACCGGTTGGAATGCCGGTTCGCCGTTCGATTCGGCTGGCAACCGCCTGCCGCAGCGGCGTGATTCCGGGTATGGCGGTATAGCCGGTCTTGCCGCCAGCGGCGCTTCGGGCCATTTCGGCCAGGATCGACGGGTCGGTCGGAATGTCATGGTCGCCGACGGTCAGGTCACAGACCGGGGTGCCGGCCTCCTTCATGGCCCGGGCCCGGTAATAGGGCTCCCACGCACCGGAGTCGGTGCCATGCATCTTCATGATCCGGTTTGCCAGTCGCATATCGTTGCCGGGTGTCGGAATGGAGAGGTGCCGGCCACGAAATCCGGTTGAAAGCCGACGGAAATCGGTCCATACACCCGTTCATGAATTTGGCACAATGCAATATCGGCATCATTGCCATCATTACCCGCTGACAGAACAGCCGGGCCGTTTCTCCTTTACATACCGAACAGAATCGACAGGCCCGGCGGCCGGAGTTGATTGTTGAGCAAGACATGACAGAGCTGGAATTCCACAATACCGCCTCCGGGCGGCGGGAGAGGTTTCGGCCGATCGACGAGAAACGGGTCCGCATGTATTTGTGTGGACCGACGGTCTATGACCGGGCCCATATCGGCAACGCCCGCCCGGCGGTGGTGTTCGATGTTCTCTACCGGCTGCTGCGTTTCAGCTACGGGCCCGACCAGGTGGTCTATGTCCGCAACATCACCGATATCGATGACAAGATCAATGCCAGGGCCGCCGATCTGCGCAGGGAAGGCGATGCGCGACCAATCATCGATATCGTCAAATCCATCACCGACGAGACCATCTCCTGGTACCATGAGGACATGCGGGCCCTGTCCGTTCACCCACCGGAATTCGAGCCGAGAGCCACCGAATTCGTACCTGACATGATCGCGCTGATCACCAGGCTGGTCGATGACGGCTTTGCCTATTTGGCCGAGGACCACGTGCTGTTCGACGTGCAGACCTACGGCGATTACGGCAAGCTCGGCCGGAAATCGCCGGATGACATGATCGCCGGCGCCAGGGTCGAGGTGGCACCCTACAAGAGGAGTCCGGTCGATTTCGTGCTGTGGAAACCGTCTTCGGATGACATCCCGGGATGGGACTCGCCCTGGGGCAGAGGGCGGCCGGGTTGGCACATCGAGTGCTCGGCCATGAGCGCCCGGTTGCTTGGCAAGGATTTCGACATTCACGCCGGCGGCATGGATTTGGTGTTTCCGCATCACGAGAACGAAGTTGCGCAAAGTCGCTGCGGCCATCCCGGCTCGGGTTTTGCCCGCTATTGGCTGCATAACGGCATGCTGCGGGTTGAGGGGCAGAAAATGGCCAAGAGCATTGGCAACATCCTGACGGTCAGGGAGATGCTGGACCGCAATGTCGATGGCGACGCCATTCGGCTTACCCTGCTGTCGGCCCATTACCGGAGCCCGCTGGACTGGACGGCAAGACGGCTCGAGGAAAGCGCCAGAACGCTCGACAAGTGGCGGCGGTGTCTCGGCAGCGGCGAGCAGGACAGCACCGTCCAGCCGGCTCCCGACTTTGTCGATGCCCTTGCTTCCGATCTCAATATCCCCGGGGCGATGGCCATTCTGCATCGGCTGGCCGGCGAGGGTAGGGCGGGGCAGCTCAAGGAATCGGCCGGGTTGCTGGGGCTGTTCGAGAGGGAGGGCGACATTGGCCGGCCCTCACCCGACGCCCGGGAGACGGCGTTGATCGAGGGGTTGCTGGCCCAGCGGCAGCAGGCCAGGGCTGACGGCGACTACCGGGAGGCCGACCGGATCCGCGACCGGCTGGCGAGTGCCGGCGTGGTCGTGCAGGACAAGAAGGAAGGCCAGGAATGGCAGGCCTCAAGGCGGTTCGATGCCCGGCAGTTGCGGCTGGCCGGGGCAGATGTACAAGGAGGGTCGGCAGATGTCTGAGGCCGAACGACTGTTCCTCTACGATACCACCCTGCGGGATGGCCAGCAGACGCAGGGCGTGCAGTTCTCGACGGAGGACAAGGTTGCGGTCGCCGAGGCGCTGGACGACCTTGGCATTGACTACCTGGAGGCCGGGTGGCCCGGCGCCAACCCGACTGACAGTGCCTTTTTCCGGCAGATGCCGGCATGCAGATCCTCCCGCATCGCCGCCTTTGGCATGACCAAGCGGGCAGGGCGGTCGGCATCGAATGACGAGGTGCTGGCCGAGGTGCTGAATGCCGGGACGGCGGCAGTGTGCCTGGTCGGCAAGGCCCATGATTTTCATGTCACTCAGGCCCTGCGGATCAGCCGTGAGGAGAATTTGGAGAACATTGCCGCCTCCATTGCCCACCTGGTCGACAATGGGCGGGAGGCCCTGTTTGACGCCGAACATTTCTTCGATGGCTATGGCTCGGACCCGGGCTACGCGCTGGGCTGCCTGCTTGCCGCCTTCGAGGCCGGTGCCCGCTGGATCGTCCTGTGCGACACCAATGGCGGAACGCTGCCGGCTGAAATTGGCAGGATCACCGGCGAGGTTGTTGCCGCCGGGATATCCGGCGACCGGCTGGGGATTCACACCCATGATGACACCGGGACGGCCGTTGCCGGGTCGCTGGCCGCGGTCGATGCCGGGGCACGGCAGATCCAGGGCACCCTGAACGGGCTTGGCGAGAGGTGCGGCAATGCCAACCTGGTTTCCATCCTGCCGACCCTGCTGCACAAGGAGCCCTACCGGTCTCGCTTCACCATCGGCGTCTCAACCGAGGGTCTGCAGAGCCTGACACGAATATCGCGGCTTTTGGACGACATCCTGAACCGGGTACCGGAAAAGTCAGCGCCCTATGTCGGATCCTCGGCCTTCGTGCACAAGGCCGGCCTGCACGCGTCGGCGGTCGCTCGCGATCCCAGCACCTATGAACATGTGGAGCCGGCCAGTATCGGCAACCAGCGGCACATCCCGATGTCGAACCAGGCCGGACGGTCGAACCTCATGGCCCGGCTCGAGGAGGCGGGCATCATGGTGGAGCGGGGAGACGGCCGGCTGGCCCGGATCATGGACGAGGTCAAGCAAAGGGAAGATCTCGGCTACAGTTATGACGCCGCCCAGGCATCTTTCGAATTGCTGGCCAGGGACATCCTGGGGATCATGCCCCGGTACTTTGCCGTCAAGAGTTTCAGGGTGACCGTGGAGCAGCACCAGGACGGTGTCGGACCGGCAGAGACGCTGTCGATCGGCGAGGCGGTGCTGGATGTTGCCGGCGAGGAGAAGACATCGAGATTTGACAGCAACAATGGCGGTGGTCGGGATCACGGCCCGGTCCACGCGCTGGCTCGGGCGATCAACCAGGATCTCGGCTGCTATCAATCCTATATCGAGGACATGCGACTGGTCGATTTCAAGGTCCGGATCACCAGCGGCGGCACCGATGCCATCACCCGGGTGATCATCGACAGCGAAGACCGGAACGGTCGGCGCTGGTCGACCGTCGGCGTGTCGCCCAACATCATCAACGCCTCGTTCGAGGCCCTGCTGGACGCCATCAATTGGAAGCTTGTGCAGGACCGGGCCCCGGCACCGTAAACAGGGCCTGGCGGGGAATGCGGCCAAGACGGGCAGGGGCCCGCCATCCGGCGGTCAATGTCGTGGCCGAGCGAGGTGGCAACGACCCCGGCGGAGCCGGAAATTAATCCACCGGGGATGATATCAGCCTCGATACTGCCGCCTGCTCCTGAGCCTTTCATGGGCGTCGGCGGTACCGTCGTGGAAGGTGCCGAACCACCTGTCCCACGGCATCTCGAGGTTGCCGTAATTGACCTCGAAATACCGATGATGCATCTGGTGGTGAAACGTCCCGAGCGCCAGTTGCCTCCGGTCCCGCACCAGGAGATTTTCGAATCCGGTATGGGAGGTGGCGGCGGTGAGCGCCTGGTGCTGCATGTGAAACAGGATATGCACCGGGCCAGCCGGCACCACGAGGTGTATGAGGATTGAACTGAAGAACAGGACATGCTCGACCGGGTGCATCGACAATCCCGACCACGGGCCGACATTGATATTGCGATGATGCAGGGAATGCGCCAGCCGATAGAGCGGACCCCAGTGCAACGCCCGGTGACTCCAGTAGAAGTGCAGCGAGATCCAGACCGGCGTCAGCAGGAAGAGAGCCACGAACCATACCGGGTTGCCGGACCAGGTGAGCACCGGCGCCCATCCGTTTGCCATCATCCAATACACCAGGACCTCGTATGCGGTCCAAATCCCGACCCCGCTGGTTAGCGTCCAGAACATGTTGTCGCGAACCTGGCCGCCGAAGGTGAACTGTCGATTCTTCACCATCAGTTCACGCCGATCGAATTTGAGTCGGTTTCCCTGCCGCTTGGCCCGGTAGAAGAACCAGTGCAGCCCGCCGGCGACAATGGTCATCAATACCAGGTTCCGCAGCAGGAGTGCGCCGATCCAGTCCCAGGAGAGCGACCTTGCCACCTCGAGTGATGGTTGCAGCCAAAGCCAGCAGACCAGCGCCAGGACGGTCAGGACCGAATTCTCGGCAAGCCTGAACCAACGCGCCGCGATCCAGCCCAACATCCGCCGCGGATCCGGCGGCCAGCTGAAAAACGGCGACACCTTGATCGGAACCTCCGGCACATGGTTCCAGCCCGGAAGGTGTGGGTCGGTGCGTTGCGTGCCGTCTTGCATTGACCTTGACGCTTCCTCGGGACCCTGGAACGGCCCCGAGGGTAGCGAGTCTCGAACCGGGCAGCAAACTGAAACGACGCCTTCGGCCGGTGCGGCATCGCATCAATCATGATCCTGTCAATCAGGTGGCGGGTGGTCGGCAGGCTCCAGACCTCCTTGGCATTGAAGGCCCGGGTCAGGACCCGGCAATGGAGACATGATCGTGCAATTTCAAATTAGTGGTAAATCGCAACCCACGGGGAATTCACTCCCTGCATGTTTCATGCTGATTCTCACCTTGCTTTGACCCGAAGCTGAAGATTTGACATCAGGACATCGCCTTCCCGCGACTCGGTGCCAGCATGGGCGCCCTACGTGACAGGTCCCGGATTGAACAGGGTCAGTTGATTGCAGAGTCCGAGGCGCTCTGAGCAGGTCCTGTTGCCGCTGGCTACGGCAAGGATGCGGTCAAATATCAATTGCCCCATGCTTTCAATGGCTTCACCAGCCGAGATGATCCGGCCTGCATCAATGTCCATGAGGTCGTGCCAGCGTCGGGCCAAATCGGTCCGTGTCGCCACCTTGATGACCGGCACTTCCGCCAAGCCGTAGGGCGTGCCCCGGCCGGTGGTGAAGACATGAACATTCATGCCGGCGGCAAGTTGCAGCGTGCCGCAGATGAAATCCGACGCCGGTGTCGCGGCGAACAGCAGGCCCTTTTGCCGGGCACGTTCACCGGGCGGCACAACACCGCTGATCGGCATGGAACCGGATTTGATTATCGAGCCCATTGCCTTTTCGACCACGTTTGACAGCCCGCCCGTCCTGTTGCCGGGCGTGGTGTTGGCGCTGCGATCCGCGTGGCCGCGGGCCAGGTAGCGATCATACCAATCCAGTTGCTGTACCAATTCACTGGCGATGATGTCCGATGCGCTGCGGCGTGTCAGTTGATCGACGCCGTCGCGAACTTCGGTGACCTCGGAGAACAGCACGGTGCCACCGGCACGAACGATCAAATCGGCCGCGTGGCCGAGGGCGGGGTTGGCGGTTATGCCTGACAGGGCATCGCTGCCGCCGCATTGGAGGCCAACGACAAGATCGGAGGCGGGGCAGGTCTCCCGGTAGCGGCGGTCTAGCAGGTCCAGGTGCCGTTCTGCCTGACGCAGGATGGACGTGATCATCGACTCGAAACCGACATGCGTGCGGTCCTGCAGGGTGACAAGGCTGACCGGGGCGCCTTGGGACCCGCCGTCACCTGCATGAATGCCGGGGTTGTCCGGGAGGATTTGCACATCGTTTCCGCCCGCGGGGTTGGCGAAACTGTCCGGGAACAGTCGCGATGGTTGCAGTTTTTCGCATCCCAGGCTTACGACCATGGTGGAGCCGGCAAGATTGGGATTGCGGGCAATGTTGTGCAGGGTGCGGATCGGAATTGCGGCCCCGGGGGCATCAATGGCAATGCCGCAGCCATAGGTATGGTCAAGGGCAATGACGTCATCAACATTGTGATAGCGCGGCAGCAATTCCTGGCGGATTCGCGTGACCGCGTGTGCAACGATCCCCGAGACACACTGCACGGTGTTGGTGATTGCCAGGATGTTTCGGGTGCCAACGCTTCCATCACCATTCCTGAAGCCCTGGAAGTTGCGCCCCTCCAGCGGCTCGATCTCCCCGACCATGCCAGCAGCGGCAGGAAGCTCCTCCAGGTTCGGGGCCGGGGGCAGTTCGAGATTGGTTTCATCGACACGGGCGCCGGCAAGGATTGTTGTTCCTGCATGGCCAATGACCGTGCCATAGCGCCGCACCGGGTCGCCGGCTTCGTGCCTGGTCAGCGCAACCTTGTGAGCTTGCGGGACGTGCTGGCGAAGAGAAAGGCCGTCAACCTCCGTCCCTTCGGGCAACCCGCCATCATTGGCAACCACGGCTACGGTGTCGCCGGCATTGATCCTGATCAGGCGAGGCAGGGAATTCATCTGGTGCTCCGGGTTGAACTCGGCATGGCGTCCGGTGGCAGGCGTGGTGCAGGCAGTCTCACCCTGCCGTCGATTCGTGCGCCCAGACCGGTGACGGGCGATTCCGGAAGCGCCGACGAGGGCAGGGGCATGATATCCCCTCCGTCAACTCGAGGAACGCAAGGCGCGCCAACCCGCCTCGAATCTCGGCCGTGGGATACGCCATTCATGGCCTGGCGATTCGTGCGCCCGGCGGCAGACCGGCTTTCGGCTTCCCCGACGACAACCGTGGTGAGGCCAGGTTTGTCAACCGGGTGTCGACCGGCTTGCGGGCGGGAAGGCCCCGGGTGCCATGCGGGCGGAGTGATGCGCCGCCCGCATGGGATTCGTCCCTACTGGGTGTTCTGGACCATCTCGAGGAGTTCACCGCCCTGTTTGGCAATGAAGTCCTCGTAGACCGGACCCATCCGGTCACGGAAGGCGGCGACATCGGCGTCGTTGATCTGCATGCCCTTGGCCTTCAACTCCTCGAGCGCGGCTGCACCCACTTCCGCGGTCAGTTCGATCTCGTAATCCTGAAGCGCGGCAGCCTCTTCCGTCAGCGCGGCCTGCTGGTCGTCGGTCAACCCGTTCCAGGTGTTCATGCTGATGGCAACGATCCCTGGTGGCCGGAAATGCTGTGTCATCGAGAAGTAGCCGCTCACCTCGTAGAACCTGTCATTGAGGACGTTGCCGGCCGCATTCTCGCCGCCATCGAGCACACCCTGTTCAAGGGCGGTGTAGAGCTCGCTGTACGACATCGGGGTTGCCGAGCCGCCCATGGCGTTCACGGTGTTCACCATCAGCGGGCTCTCCATCACGCGTATCTTCAGGCCATCGAGATCGTCTGGCGTGACGATCGGACGTACCTTGTTGAAGACATTGCGATACCCGTTGTCGAACCAGGCAAGGATCTTGAGCCCCCGCTCTTCGGCCAGTTCGGCGAATTTGTCGCCGACAGGGCCGGTCACGACGGCCTTGAAGTGATCCGTGTCACGGATCAGGTAAGGCAGGCTGAACAGGTCGAATTGTGGCACGAAACCGCTGACAGGCGCCGTGGATACCTGGGCCATCTGGATGCTGCCAAGCATCATGCCCTCGATGTAATCCCGCTCACCTCCCAGCTGTGCGCCGTCCAGTACCTCGATTGTCAGGCCCACCTCGCGGGCAGCCACGCGGTCGGCAAACCAGCGCAGTGCAACATTGTGGTGGTGGGCCGGCCCCGTGACCGAAGCCACCCGGATTGTCGTGTCTGCCGCAAGCACTGGTTGTGCAAACACTCCCAACAGCAAGGCAGATGCCCCGCCAATACCCAGAAACAGTTTTCGTCGATCAAGCATGATATTCCTCCTTTCCTGGAATTTATGCCTTTCTTTCTGCCCTGCGATGACCGAGGGCTTTCCTCCCCCTGCGGGTTCGGAACATGGTGCCGTGCGCCGATCAGCGCTGCACGGCAAAATCGTCCGGTTCCTCGAGAACCAGCTTGTTCAATGGATGCACCCCGTCCGCGGTGACCGCGACCACCACCTCGATGCGGTAGCCGCCACCGACCAGGTTGTGAAGGTCGAGCTTGACCGCCAGCGTCATTCCTGCCTCAAGTTCAAAGTCGCTGTCGGAGCTGAGATTGGGCGGCTCGACGACATCCAGGCCAACGGCGTGCCCG
The DNA here is from genome assembly GCA_965214695.1 of Paracoccaceae bacterium. Classification (GTDB taxonomy): domain Bacteria; phylum Pseudomonadota; class Alphaproteobacteria; order Rhodobacterales; family Rhodobacteraceae; genus JAPOXR01. The sequence continues at coordinate 307,374 of OZ243967.1, forward strand.
ACGCCGCGGAGCCCCTTTGCATATGGCGTGAAGTTTTCCGAAAGCCCGTGTGGCTCCAGCTCACCGAGCAGGGAATCGAAGATCGAGCGAGCGGTTATGCAGGGGCGAATGGTTGGTATGACCGTCTTCAGCGCCCGGTGGCCAACGACGAGTGCCCGTTCCTGTTCGGGATCTGCGCCCGGCATCAGGACCGTAATGCCACCATCATTGCAGTAGTGATTCACGGCCGGGTTGAAGTCCAGCATGACGAATTCACCCGGCTCGATCCTGCGATCCGTGGCCCGCCATGCCGGGTAGTTGGTGTTTGGCCCCGACATGACCACGGTGGCCGAGCCAATGTCGGCATTCATCTGCCTGGCGATGCCCTCGGCCAGTCCCGCCACCTGGATCTCGGTCATGCCAATCTCGATGGTCCGTGCCGCTGCCCTGAGAACCGCATCATTGATCTCGGCGGCATGCGCCATCAGTGCGATTTCGGCCTTCGACTTGATCTTGCGCAGGTCGAGCATGATGTCGTCGCGCGACTCGAACGCCGCCCCCGGCAGGGCGTCGCCAATCTGCTCGTAGATTTCCACCGGCATGATGTTCTTGCCGACGAGGCCGATCCTGCTGGCCCGGCCGGCAATCGAGGCAAAGATCTCCGGCAGGTCGGCATAGGGCCGGTGAATGCCGCGCACATCATCGATCCAGCACTTGTCCCTGGCCGCATAGGCGTTCAGCCGGCCCAGCAACACAACCGGCGCCAACTCGCCGACCATGATCACCAGTTGCGGCGATTCCTCGATGACATTGATGGGCTTGTAGTTGGTTACGTAGGTCGAATGACCGGAGCGATACTCATCCGAATAGATGACAAGTGCGTCATACCCGTCAGACCGCATCCGGCATCTGAGATTGTCGGTTCGTTGCTGTAACTCGTCAACTGTTATTGCCAAGGCGATATTCCTTCTTCGAGATCGATGCTAGCGACCGGCAAGGTTCGGGATGGTCATGACAAGAGCGGGGAACAGGGCGACGGCAACCAGGACCGCGATCAGCACCGCGCAGAATGGCAGCAGCCCGCGGAATGCCTGCGAGATGGTGATCCCGGCAATGGCACAGCAGATATAGGTGAGGATACCGACGGGCGGCGTCACGGAACCGATGACGACCGCCATGACGAGAATGACGCCGAAATAAACCGGGTCGACGCCAAGGCCATGGATGACCGGCAGCAATACCGGGGTGAAGATGATGAGAACCGGGATGCCTTCGATGAAGAGTCCCAGGACCAGGATGAAGACCAGTATCAGCAGGACGGCAATGGTCGGGTTTGTCGATAAACCACCAAGCACCTCGAGCACGGATGATCCAAACCCGGCCCAGGCCAGGAGCCAGGCAAAGGAGGTTGCCATGGCGATCAGGAACATCGCCGCGGCCGTGGTCACCGCCGCGTCAACCAGGAGCTTTGCAATGAGCCTGAAGGTCAATGCCCGGTAGACAAGTGTTCCGACCACCAGGGCGTAGGCAACGGCAACCACACCGGCTTCGGTTGCGGTGAACACGCCCGAGAAAATCCCGCCGAGGATGATCACCGGCATGGCGAGCGCCCACAGCGCATCGCGGAATGCCGGAAGTATCGGCGGCAACTCCGAGCGTGGCGGGGCAGGATAGCCCCGCTTCCTGGCAATCAGGTAGGCCATCATCATCAGGCCAAGCGCAACCATCAATCCGGGAACGAAACCGCCCAGGAACAACTGCGCAATCGAGACATTGGCGATGGAGCCATAGATCACCATCATGATGCTGGGCGGAATGATCGGCCCCATGGCGCTGGCTGACGCGTTGACGGCAACGGCATAGTCGGCGTCGAACCCGTTCTTCTTCATCGCCGGGATCATCATGGACCCCAGTGCAGACGCATCGGCGGTTGCCGATCCCGAGATTCCGGAGAAGAACATGTTCGACATGATGGTCACATGGGCGAGGCCGCCGCGCACATGTCCGACAAGCGTCCTCGAGAAATTGACGATGCGCTCGGTAATGCCGCAGGCATTCATCAACTCGCCGGCAATGATGAAAAATGGAATCGCCAGTAGCGTGAACGAATCGACGCCCACAAAGGCCCGGGTGACGATGCTGTTGAGTGGCAGCGTGTCGTCAAAGGCGAGGGTGAGGGTGGCGGCGATACCGAGAGCGAACGCGATCGGGATGTTGATCAGCAGCAGCACGAAGAAGGCGGTGAAGAGAATCGTCAGCATCGGGACCCGCCTAACCCCTCGGTGCCCTGGCCGATCGCAGGGCAAACACGATGCGTTCGGCGCAAATCAGGAAGATCAGGACCATGGATATCGGGATGGCAATGTAGATCCATGACATCTGCACGCCCAGCGCCGGTGAACGCTGCAACATGTTCATGTTGATGACCGGATAGCTTGCATAAATGACGGTCGCGGCAAAGGCGGCGATAAGCGTGTAGGAGAGGGTCTCGAGTGCGGCTCGCATCCCGTCCGGAAGCAGATTGACGAAGAGATCGACGCCCAGATGGATGCCCCGGGAAAAGCCGATTGCGCCACCCAGGAACACGATCCACACGAAACAGTAGCGCGCCATTTCCTCGGACCATGGCAACGGCGCCGAGATGACATATCTGAAGATGACCTGGGCAAGGGTGACAGTGACCATCACCGCCGAAATCGCGACGATGGAGACGGTTGCGAGCTTCAAAAGCGCCGACAGGGCTTTCGAATCCTGCCTGTCTCCCGGATGCGACATTGCCCCCACGAAATTGTCTGAAGTTGTGAAATCGATTTCATCAAACTGGCAGCACGAAGTCAACACATTTTTCCGAGTTGATAGCTGGCTGATAACATGAGATTTACCGGGCGGGAGATCCATTGACATGACCGCGGAGTCAAAAAGTCGATTTCAGGATGCCGCCTCCCGGGCGCGGCTGGCCGATGTGGCCAAGCTTGCTGGCTGCGCCCCGGCAACGATATCCCGCGCCATCAACAACCCGGAGAAGGTCTCGCCCGAAAAGCGTTTTCGGATCGAGAGGGCGATGCACGAGCTCGGCTATGTGCGCAACCACGCGGCACGGGCGTTGCGCTCGCAGCGCTCCCACATGGTCGGTGTGCTGATCCCGACACTGGATTACGCCCTCTATGCCCGGCTGGTCGGCGCGGCCAACTCCAGTCTCTCGGAGGCCGGGATTTCAACCCTGATCTCCACCTTCGATTTCGACCTCGATGCCGAATTGCGGGAGGCCAGGCTGCTTCTCGAGCGTGGTGCCGAGGCACTGATCCTGGTTGGCAGCCAGCACCGCCCGCAACTTCACGGCGTGCTGGACCAGTTCGAGGTTCCGTTCGTCCAGACCTATGCCTTCAACCCGGAAGGCCCTCATCCGACCGTGGGATTCGACAATTCTTCGGCAGCTGCACGGATTGCCCGGCACCTGGTGCATCTGGGACATGACAGGATCTGTGTCATTTCCGGCATCACCAGGGACAATGATCGCACGACGATGCGGCTTGACGGGATCCGGGAGGAACTTTTGAAGCACGGGATCAGGCTGGACGAATCCATGGTCGTGGAGTGTCCCTACTCGATTTCCGATGGCAGGCGGGCCTGCAAGCTGCTGCTGTCGCGGGACATGCCGCCGCCAACGGCCATCATCGGCGGAAACGATGTGCTGGCCCTGGGCGCCCTCATCGAATGCACCGCCATGGGAATGACGGTTCCCGACGACATCTCCGTCGCCGGCTTCGACAACCTGGAATTTGCCATGCACGCCAACCCGCCGCTGACGACGATCAGCGTCCCGGCGGAGGAAATGGGTGTCGCTGCCGCATCCTATATCCTGGGCGAACTGAACGGCGACGAGGTGGCCATGCACAATTCCGTCGAGGTGCAGCTGATACTGCGACATTCCTCGGCCCCGCCAAAGGCCGCCGACCCGGCTTGAAGGCCGGCCCCGAACGGCCCGTCGCCGCCAGCCTTGGCCCGGGTCTGGCAAGGACCGGGGGCGGGACGGCCTTGTCGTCCGGGCTCCGTTCAGCCTGCCTGTCTTCGCCGTCCCAGGGTCAGCCAGAGCAGCGAGGCGCCAGCGAGGGCAAGAAATGGTGTCATGGCCCAGTTCACGGCGCTCCAGCCTTCAACCGCGGTGCTACCGCTGCAATTCATCAGCCCGCCCGAGGCCAGCGAAGCCATGGTCACGCAACCGAAGACGATCATGTCGTTGAGGCCCTGAACCCGGCCTCGTTCCTCGGGGCTGTGGGCATTGATCAGCATCGCCGTGGCGCCGATGAAGCCAAAATTCCAGCCAAGGCCAAGAAGGACCAGCGCAGCGAAGAAATTGCCGATGGCGATGCCGGCCAGGCCAATGCTTCCGGCGGCGGTCAGCAACAACAGGCCGGTGGCGACGATGCGTTCCGCGCCGAACCGTGCAATCAGGTGGCCGGTAAAGAATGACGGGGCGAACATTGCCAGGACGTGCGCCGACACCACGTCGGCGGCCAAATTCTCCGAGTAGCCGCAACCGACCACCGCCAGCGGCGTCGAGGTCATCATCAGGTTCATCAGCGCGTAGGAGACCATGGCGCAGATGATGGCGACAGCGATGTCCGGGGTTGTCAGCAGCGTCCGGTAGCTCCTGACCGCCACGCTCCTGACCGCGCTTTGGCGGGTGACGGGGATGTCAAGCAGGAGATAGAACAGCGCACCGATCAGGTTCATCACCATGACCGCCACATAGGTTCCCATGAACGGGACGGCAAAACCCTGGGCCGTCGCCTTGACCAGTTGCGGGCCGATGATGGCTGCCGCCAGGCCGCCGGCCATGACGTAGGAGATGGCCTTCGGTCGAAAGGCCTCCGACGCGGTGTCGGCGGCAGCAAACCGGAAGAACCCGTGCGAAGACATGTAGATGCCAGTGAAATACGATGCCAGCAGGAACAGCGGAAAGGAGGAGTTCAGCAGCGCATAGGTGCCGATCATCCCGCCGATGCAGCCACCGGCGGCGCCGATCAGGAAGCCGACTCGCCGCCCGAATCTCTGCATGATCTGGCTGAGCCAGGGAGCGGTGGTCATCGAGCCGAACACGATCAGCGAGATCGGCAGCGTGGCCCAGCAGGCATTGGCGGCCAGGGATTGGCCAGCCAGTCCGCCGATGGTAAATATCATGGGCATTTGCGAGCCGATTGTTGCCTGGGCGACGACCAGGACGGCCACATTGCGTTTTTCGCGGCTGTTGATGATTGCCAGCATGCATCGTCCGTAGATTTGGTTCATCATGCAGGCAAGCCCGAATTGTCGTCGGAAGCCCGACTTGTGCCGGCGGCCGGCAATCCCGAGTTGTGGAGCTGGTGGAAACCGTTTAGCCAGCCCGTCTGCTTTTGGCGACCAGGTGTGCAATGAAATCTGCGGTCATCAGTGACGAATCCGATATCAGGCGCGGGCTCGAATATCTTTGCGCGGCTGAAAGCCGGTTTGCCGAGGTCGTTGCCCTCGCCGGTGTTCCGCCGCTTCGGCTACGCCCCGACGGGTTTACCACCTTGCTCGACATCATCGTCAGCCAGCAATTGTCGGTGGCATCGGCGGATGCGATCTGGAAGCGGCTGGACGAGAGGGGGCTGACCAGGCAATCGGCCTTGCGGAACTGCCGCCACGAGGAATTGCGCCAGTGCGGTCTTTCCAGGCAGAAGGCAGAATATGCACAGGCCCTGGCCGAGAACGATCTCGACTACCGCTCGCTTGCCGGTCTTGGTGACGACGAGGTGATCAAGGCACTGGTCACGATCAGGGGGATTGGCGTCTGGACCGCCGAAATCTATGCCATGTCCGCCCTCGGGCGCGCCGATGTGCTGGCGGCGGGCGACCTTGCCTTGCAGGAAAGTGCGCGGCTGTTGTTTGGGCTCGACCAACGGCCGACCGAGCGGGAATTGCGTCAGATGGCCAGGGGCTGGTCGCCGTGGCGCGCCGTCGCCGCCAGGCTGCTTTGGGCGTATTACCGGGTGGAAATCAAGAGGGAGGGCATACGATGAGTGCCGGGCTGAATGCGCACAGAAGACCGGCGGCAGATGGGCTGGCCGACAGCCTGGTGGTGCTTCTGCACGGTTACGGCGCCAATGGCGAGGATTTGATTGGCTTGGCCGACATCTGGTCACGGAACCTGCAATCGACGGCCTTTGCCGCACCGGATGCTCCGCAGCCATGCGACGTCAACCCGGCTGGCCGGCAATGGTTTCCGATATCGGGTATCGAGAACCCGGACCGGATGGACACCATCCACACCATGGTGCGGTCCGTCGCATCGCTGCAGCAATTCATCGATGACGAGATCGCGGCCGCAGGCATTCCCAACCGACGGGTCATCTTGGTCGGCTTCTCCCAGGGAACCATGATGGCGCTGCATGCTGTGCCCAGGCGGGAGCGGCCGCTCGCTGGCGTGGTCGGCTTCTCGGGCAAGCTGCTGTTTCCCGGATTGCTTGACTCGGAGTGTCGGTCGCGGCCACCGATGGTCCTCGTCCATGGAGAGAAGGACGAGGTCCTGCCCGCGGAATTCTCGGTCGAGGCCGCCGGCGTCCTGGCCAGGAATGACATTCCGGTGCAGTCGATCATGGTGCCGGAGCTGGGGCACGGGATTGACCCGTTTGGCATCGGCGTTGCCCTGCACTTCATGAAGGCAAGGCTGGCGGCGGCGCAGGCCGGGCCAGAAGCTGCCGGATCCGAAGATTGAAACATTGCTCGCAACATATTGATAAACAGGATATATCATGACGACATCAAGGGAAATTCTTGCTTTCTGGTTCGAGGAGATATCGCCAGAGGAGCAGTTCATGGGCGGGCAGGAGATCGATGACAAGATCATCGATCGCTTTGGCGATGCCTGGAATAAGGCGGCACGGGGCGAGTTCGATGGCTGGACCGAAAATGCCGACGGGGCGCTGGCATTGATCATCCTGCTTGACCAGTTCCCGCGCAACATGTTCCGCGGCTCCGGCAAATCATTTGCCACCGACGCATTGGCTCGCAAGGTTGCCGATCGTGCAATCGGCGACGGTCACGACATGCGGATGACCGAGAAGCAACGCTTGTTCATCTACATGCCGTTCATGCATTCGGAGGAGCTTGCCGAACAGGATCGCTGTATCGAGTTGATCGGCGAGCGAATGCCCGAGACCGGCGCCACCAATCTGCTGCATGCCCGGGCCCACCGGGGAATCATCGAGATGTTCGGGCGATTTCCCTACCGCAACGACGCGCTCGGCCGTGCCAGCACGCCCGACGAGGCCGAGTGGATGGCGAATGTCGGCTACCGGGGCTACGTCCGGCAACTCGAGGAGGCCGACCAGGCCTGACCAGTTGGCAGGACTGATATTCAGGCGGCGCCGATTATGGCCAGGAAATCTTCCGCCTTCAGTGAGGCGCCGCCGATCAGCCCGCCATCGACATCATCGAGGGCAAGAATGTGTGCGCAATTGGCGCGGTTGACCGATCCGCCATAGAGAAGGCGAATGTTGTCGGCCAGATCCGGCCCGCCCATTTCGCCGCAAACCTGGCGGATGAACCGGTGGACCTCGACGATCTGGTCGTCGCTGGCGGTCTGCCCGGACCCGATTGCCCAGACCGGTTCATAGGCAATGACCAGTTGCCGGTGGTGGGCTCCAGGCGGGATGCATTCGGCCAGTTGCCCCCTGATCACGGATAGCGTGTCGCCGGCCTGCCGCTCCTCGGCAGTTTCGCCAATGCACAATATGGCGACCAATCCAGCAGAGATTGCCGCCTGTGCCTTTGCCTGCACCTGGTCATTGGACTCCCGGTGGGCAAGCCGGCGCTCGGAATGCCCGACGATGCAGTGGGATGCGCCGGCATCGGCCAACATCGGTGCCGAGATGTCACCGGTATGTGCCCCGGAATCGGCAGCATGGCAATCCTGGCCGCCGGTCTGGACGGCCGATCCGGACAACAGCGCCGACATCCGGTCCAGCAAGGTTGCCGGCGGGCAGATCACGACCGAACAATTGGCATCGCCGCAGGATTGTGCCACGCTGGCGGCCAGCTGCAATTTGCTGGCGGTCCCGTTCATCTTCCAGTTTCCGGCCACGAGCTTTCGGCGCAACGGCTTTCTCCCATTCGATTGCTGGTACCGGTCGGCCCGCTGCCGTCCGGCAGGCCGGGCCCTGCCAACAAGATCCATTCTCAGTCCGGAGCGTCGGCCGGCTCCATTTCGCCGAACCGAATCGATTCACCGCATCCGCAGGCCTCGGTCACGTTCGGATTGTTGAACTGGAACCCGGATTCGAGCAGCGTGGCGCCATAGTCGATTTCAGTGCCGAACAGAAACATCTGTGCCATGGGGGCAATCAACACCCGGGCGCCGGCCTGTTCCACCACCTCGTCATGGCTGCCGATCTCGTCGACATATTCCATCGAGTATTCCATGCCGGCGCACCCACCCTTGCGAACGCCGATGCGCAGACCCTTCTTGCCCGATTGCTCCATGAGCCGGGTAATCTGCTGCACGGCAGCGTCGGTAAGCGTAACCGCCTGTTTGCCCGGTATTCCAAACATCGTATTGGCTGCCACTCCGTCGAAAGAAGAATCCGGGCCGGGCCCGATGCCCGCCGCCGGCAACTGTTTCACATGAAGCCCAGTTCGAGCCTGGCTTCATCCGACATCATTTCCATGCCCCAGGGGGGATCCCAGGTCAGTTCGACATTTACCATTCGCACGCCCTCGACCGGTTCCACCGCCTCGGCAAGCCAGCCAGGCATGTCGCCGGCAACCGGACATCCCGGTGCGGTCAGCGTCATGATCAACTGGACATCGTTTTCGTCGCTGATCTCGATGGTGTAGACCAAGCCCAGATCATAGATGTTGACAGGAATCTCCGGATCATAGACGGACCGGCACGCCTCAACGATGCGATCATGCAGCGGATGATCGACGGTCGATGGCCTGATCAGCGGCGTTCCTTCCAGCGGATAGCTGTCGATTGATGTCATGAAGTCCCCAGCACTGCCCGGTTCCTGTTCTGAAGATATGAATTTGCACGGGAAAGTCTAGTGAACAGGTCAGGAAATATTTCGACCGAGGTTGCCTTGCCGGTATCATGGGTCGGAATCGCCGGCCGCAACATGTATCTGTCGCCGAAGACAGGCGTGGAGATCGGTCATGCAAGATCCGGATTTCGGATTCACCATTGTCCGTACCGATGGCCGGGCAAGGACCGGCATCGTCAGGACAAGGCGGGGCGATATTGCCACCCCGGCCTTCATGCCGGTGGGGACCGGGGCCACGGTAAAGGCCATGCTGCCGGAGAGCGTGAAGGAGACCGGCGCCCAAATCATTCTCGGCAATACCTATCACCTCATGCTGAGGCCGGGCGAGAAGCGGGTCGCCCGGCTTGGCGGGTTGCACGAATTCATGAACTGGGACCGTCCGATACTGACCGACTCGGGTGGATTCCAGGTCATGAGCCTGAAGGCGCTGCAACAGACCACGGAGACTGGCGTGACATTCAAGTCACATCTCGACGGCTCCACGCACGAATTGACGCCCGAGAGGTCGATCGAGATCCAGACCATGCTCGGCTCCGACATCGTCATGTGTTTCGATGAATGCACCCAGTATCCGGCGTCGCGGCAGGTTGCCGGAACCTCGATGGAAATGTCGATGCGCTGGGCGGCGCGCTCGAAGGATGCGTTCGGCGTTGGCGACGGTCGGGCGCTGTTCGGAATCCAGCAGGGCTCCATCTACCCGGATCTCAGGCAGGAAAGCTCCGAGCGCCTGGTGCAGATCGGGTTCCCAGGCTACGCCATCGGCGGCCTGGCGGTCGGCGAGGGCCAGGAGCAGATGTTCGGAGTTCTCGACTATGCACCCGGCCTGCTTCCGGCCGGCAAGCCCCGGTACCTGATGGGTGTCGGCAAGCCCGACGATATTGTCGGCGCCGTCGCCCGCGGCGTGGACATGTTCGACTGCGTGCTTCCGAGCCGCTCCGGTCGGACGGGGCAGGCCTTCACCCGTCACGGAGCCCTCAACCTGCGGAATGCCCGGCACCGCGACGATCCGGCCCCGCTCGATGACCGGTGCCGGTGTCCGGTCTGCCAATCCTACTCCCGTGCCTATTTGAGCCACGTGGTGCGCTCAGGCGAAATCATTGCCGCCATGCTGCTGACCTGGCACAATCTGCACTACTACCAGGAGCTGATGGCCGGCCTGCGGAAAGCGATTTCCGACGGGGTGCTGCAGAAATTCGTGGCCGAATTTCACGCGTTGCGCGGCGATGCCGTCAATTGAGGTTGGCCGGCGATTGTCGGAGCCAAGCGGCCGGCAATGACGCGCTGGCAGGAGTATCAAATTTGCCTGGTGGCCGCTTGAAAGATTAGAATGGTGTCACCATGTCATGTCGGTATGGCCGGACTGCGGTTCGGACCGCCTGTGCGGGCATCCTACCAGCGAGAATTCCTCATGCGAGCCAAGATATACCCGATCCTCCCATTGCGCGATACGGTGGTATTTCCCACCATGATCTGCCCGCTCTTCGTTGGCCGGGACAAATCCGTCAAGTCGATCGAACGCGCCATCGATTCCGAGAATGGCCTGGTCCTGGTGACACAGCTGGATTCGAGCAAGGATGATCCCGGCCCGTCCGACCTCTACCAGGTCGGCGTCAAGGCCAACGTTCTGCAATTGCTGCGGCTTCCGAACGGCACCATGAAGCTGCTGGTCGAAGGCGAGTCGCGGGTGGCCATCAAGAAGTTCACGGAAACCGAGGACCACCTCGAAGCCGGTGCCGTCATCCTCGACGACCTGGTGACAGATACCAGCGAGGCGGCGGCGTCGATCAAGTCGCTGTCCAGGCGCCTGTTCAAGGAATTCGAAACCTATGCCAACCGCCAGAAACTGGTGGGCGAGGGCAACAGCATCCAGGATTTTGCCAGTGCCGATGACCCGTCGGCCCTCACATATATCGTTGCCAGCCACCTCAACGAACCGATTTCCAAGCGACAGGAATTGCTGGAGATGGTCGATCTCCAGGACCGGCTGGAGCAGACCCTGAAACTCACCCTCGATGAGAACAACGCCGCCCAGGTCGCCAAGTCGCTGAAGCGGCGCGTCAAGTCGCAGATTTCCCGCACCCAGCGCGAATATTACCTGCATGAACAGATGAAGGCGATTCAGCGGGAACTCGGCGATGCCGAGGAGAAGTCCGAACTCGACGAGATCGAGGCGAAGATCAAGGCGACAAAGCTCTCCGACGAGGCACGGGACAAGGCCACCGCCGAGCTGAAGAAGCTCAGGTCAATGGGGAACAACAATTCCGAGGCCACCGTGGTCAGGAATTATTTGGACTGGATCCTGTCGATTCCATGGCAGACCAGGAAGGCAGTGAAGAGCGATCTTGGCGAGGCCGAGCAGATTCTCGATGCCGATCATTACGGGCTGAAGCGGGTCAAGGAACGCATTATCGAGTATATCGCGGTCCAGCAGCGCACCGAGAAGATCACCGGACCGATCCTGTGCCTGGTTGGTCCCCCAGGTGTCGGAAAGACCTCGCTCGGCGAGTCGGCGGCGCGGGCCACCGGTCGTGAATTTCTCCGCATTGCCCTCGGCGGCGTGTCCGACGAGGCCGAGATCCGCGGCCATCGGCGCACCTATATCGGTTCCATGCCCGGTCGCATTATCCAGACCATGAAGAAGGGGAGTTCGGTCAACCCGTTGATCCTGCTGGACGAGGTTGACAAGCTCGGACAATCCTTCCGCGGCGACCCGGCCAGTGCCTTGCTGGAGGTACTGGACCCGGAACAGAATGCCAGGTTTGTCGATCACTACCTCGATGTCGATTACGATTTGTCCGACGTCATGTTCATCACCACGGCCAATTACCTCGGAAGCATACCGGAGCCGCTGCGCGACCGGATGGAGATCATTTCGCTCGAAGGCTACACCGAGGACGAGAAAGTCGAGATCGCCAAGCGCCACCTGATTCCGAAGCAGCGCAAGGCGCACGGGGTTCGGGCAAGGGAGATGAAGATCACTGACCCGGCACTGGAGGATATCATCCGGACCTATACCCGCGAGGCCGGTGTCCGCAACATGGAGCGGGAGATCGCCAAGCTGACCAGGAAGACAGTGACAAAGCTGGTCAAGAAGGAAATCCGCAGCGTCAATATCGGCCCGCGGAAACTCGTGGAGAATCTCGGCCTTCCCAAGTTCCGTTACGGGCTTGCGGAGGAGACGGACCAGATCGGCATGGTGACCGGGCTCGCCTGGTCCGGTGCCGGCGGCGACCTGCTGTCAATCGAGGCGCTGGTGCTGCCCGGAAAAGGTCAGATCAAGACCACCGGCAAGCTGGGCTCGGTCATGAAGGAATCCATCGCCGCGGCGTCATCCTATGTCCGGTCGATCTCTCCCGAGATCGGGTTCAAGCCTACCGGGTTCAACAGCATCGACATCCACGTCCATGTACCGGAGGGGGCGACACCGAAGGATGGACCATCTGCCGGCGTGGCCATGGTCACCTCCATGGTATCGGTGCTGTCGCGCATTCCGGTGCGGCGGGACATCGCGATGACCGGCGAGGTCACGCTGCGCGGCAACGTTCTTCCCATCGGCGGGCTGAAGGCAAAACTGCTGGCCGCAACCCGTGGCGGCATCAAGACCGTGCTGATACCCGAGAAGAACGTCAAGGATCTGTCGGAGATTTCGGATGAAATCACGGACATGCTCGATATCCGCTCGGTCTCCAGTGTCCGCGAGGTTCTTGACCATGCGCTCATCCGCAAGCCGAGTTCGATCGACTGGAGTTTTGATCTCGGCGCAATCGACGTGCCATTGACCGCCAAACTGGAAGAACACGGAATGTCCCGGCATTGAGGCAGGCCCGTGTCGGCCTCCTGCATGAAGGCAATCCCGGTCATATCGGCGCAGCCCTGCCAGGCACTGCCCGTGGCACGGGTCCGCACGGGAAGACCCGAACTGCCGAACAGGATTTGCAGACCGGGCCGGTTTCCGGTTAAGTCGGGTCGTCGGCTGGCAGGTGCATCCAGGCGAGCACCGCACCGGGACGGGTGATTAGCTCAGCGGTAGAGCGCTACGTTCACATCGTAGATGTCGGGAGTTCGAGTCTCTCATCACCCACCAGCCGCCGGACGAGACCAATCCACTGCCGCAACGGCGCGCACCTCCCGCTTCCGGCCCGGCGCCATGGGCTTGACAAGCCCGGCAGGGTGCCAAAAAGGGACGGGTCAGGGGTGATTAGCTCAGCGGTAGAGCGCTTCGTTTACACCGAAGATGTCGGGAGTTCGATTCTCTCATCACCCACCATCCGTCAGCTTCAATGGCAATTGACCACCCGAAGGCCAGGACCAACGGCATCAAGACACCGCCAGCGACATCCTTGATGCCGAAAGGGCCGTTCCCGTTCGGCCGGAATTTGCGGAAGGCAAAAACGAATTACCCCGCCGGGGCCTTGCGGCAGGTCCGACGGGGCAGAATTCGACCCATCATGTGGCAACCAAACTGGCAGAGGTCAACAATTCTGTGCCCATCAATTCCGTCTTCGAATTGGTTCGTGACATTTCCGGGAACTCCAGCCTGCAGCCCGATGACACCGGCCCTGATCATGCCTGCAACGCCCGCACGCCCTGAACGGCAAAGTTGTTTCGGATTGTGGCGGAAGGCGAACTACCCATGGTTCGAGTCAAGCGATCTCGGGCAGGGCTTGGCCTGCTATCCTGAAACAGGTCGATATAATCCTGGTAACCGAATTGCCGGTTGCGTGTCTCGCCGTTGAATTGGTGCAAGATTCCGCAATCGACCATCCGCCCAACCAGATTGTTCGCCGCCGTGTAGCTGGTTCCGATCTTTTCTTGCACGTCGGATACCGAAACGACGGGAAACTTGTAGATGTATTCCAGAACACGATTGCCATTGGAGGTGGCTCGGCCAAACCTGTCGGTTATTTCGCCTCGATGAGCTTCACGTAGCGACAGTACACGCCTCACCGTGTCGGCGGCCTGTTCGCTTACCTCGATGACACCACGCAGGAAAAAGGCAAGCCACCGTTCCCATGTTCCCAGATCGCGCACCGACTGTAGTTCGTCGTATTACTGCTGGCGGTGCTGTTTGAAGAACCAGGACAGGTAAAGGACCGGTTTCTGCAACACCTCCTGTTCGCAGAACAGCAGGGTTATGAGCAGCCGTCCGACGCGGCAGTTTCCATCCAGGAACGGATGAATTGTCTCGAACTGGGCATGAGCGAGTCCAATCTCGATCAATAGGGGCAATGTCGTGCCGGCATGAAAAATTTCTCCAGTTGGGAAATGCCCTCGGGGATTTGCTGAGGTGGGGGAGGAACAAAAGCGGCTTCAGCGAGCGTACTACCAGCCGGTCCAATCCAGTTCTGGTTGTTCCGCAACTCCCCGGGCAATCGATGCAAGCCCCTCCTGCCTCGAATGAGTTCGGCATGGATTTCACGAATCAGTCGGATCGAAACCGGAATTTCGGAGAGTCTGCTCAAACCGTGATTCATGGCTTTGACACAGTTCACGACTTCGCCCACGTCACTCGCCCGCCTCGAAGCGCAATTCCTCGCTTCAGCCGCCAGCAGGTCCTGGAGTGAACCCTGCGTCCCCTCTATCTGGCTTGAAAGCACGGCCCCTTTGCGGGCACACATGAGAACGAACAGGTCAGCATGCGGTAGGGTCTGTACGGACCCGTCGAGACGACCCAAGGCGCGGTCAGCCTGGGAGAGAAGCACTTGCAGTTCTCCCGTGATTCTGACCGGTGGATCGGGCGGCAAGGGCTTCGGGATGAAGGCTCGATAGCCTTCCAACTGTCGAATATACGACCCTGCTCGGTCAGAGTGTTCGCTCACATGAATTTTCTTTTTCTTCTTTCGCCAAGCGTAAAAAGGACGTGCGCAAATTACATGCAAGTTTCGTATGATTGCGTCTAGCTTCCTTATGCAAGGCTGCCGTTAACATGGATCGATTTGACACCCATATTGATGGCTGCCGTTAATATGGAACTGACATTCGGTTTTTGACGATGGCGATGCTGCGTAGGGCCGACTTCCTCCCGTCCTGGCATCGGCGTTGGTGTTTGCGGCTTCTGGCTGGATGGCAGTGCTGGCACTTGCCGGTCCAGGTGGCCGGATCGCATGCAGGGGTTTGGGCGTTCGCCGGGGTGACGGGGGACGGGTCGTGATTTCCTGCAGGAAATGACCGGTTCCGGGAATGTTGTGCGTGGTTGCTGCCGATTGAAGATTTTTCTTGATTCCCCTATCCAACAGCCCTATTTCCTCCGCCATTCCTACGCCCGCGCGGTCGTAGCTCAGTTTGGTTAGAGTGCCGGCCTGTCACGCCGGAGGTCGCGGGTTCGAGTCCCGTCGACCGCGCCATTTTCCCCCTCGCCAACCCCTGCGGCATTGCACGCCATTTCCGGCTTTCGGAAGGGGCGGGGAGCCAGATTGACGGGCGGTTGTCCTGCATCATCTCGGCGATTGCGGCGGCGGCTCCCGCCATGTATTGAGCCGCAATTCTGGGCCATCATTCACGGTGCGGGGCGATCATGCTGGATATGCGCAAATTCTACATCGACGGCGACTGGGCGTCGCCGGTCATCGCCGATGATCTCGAGGTCATCGATCCGTCAACGGAAGAGGCCTGTGCGACCATTTCCCTGGGGTCGATTGATGATGTCAACCGGGCCGTGGCCGCGGCGCGGCGGGCATTCGAATCCTGGGCAGAAAGGGATGTCGAGGAGCGCATCGAATGCGCGGAGAAGATCCTGGCGGTGTATACCGATCGGGCAGAGGAGATGGCCGAGGCCATCAGCCTCGAGATGGGTGCGCCGATCAGCATGGCCAAGGCGCAGCAGGCTGCGACCGGCAGCAACCATATCCGGAATTTCATCAGGGCGGCCAGGCATTTCCGGTTTGTCAGGATGCTGGGGCCGCATGCGCCGAATGACCGGATCATCATGGAGCCGATCGGTGTTTGTGGGCTGATCACGCCGTGGAACTGGCCGATGAACCAGGTGACGCTCAAGGTCATGCCTGCCATGCTGGCCGGATGCACCATGATATTGAAGCCTTCCGAACTGGCACCGCTGTCATCGATGCTGTTTGCCGAGATCATGGACGAGGCCGGGGTGCCGCCGGGCGTGTTCAACCTGGTCAATGGTGACGGGGCCGGGGTTGGCACCATGCTTTCGGGGCATCCGGATATCGAGATGATCTCGTTCACCGGCTCCACCCGGGCCGGGACGGCCATCACCAGGAAGGCCGCCGACACGCTGAAGCGAGTGTCGCTTGAGCTTGGCGGCAAGGGGGCAAATATCGTGTTTGCCGATGCCGACAAAAAGGCGGTCAGGCGCGGAACCCTTCACTGTTTCAACAATACCGGGCAATCCTGCAACGCGCCGACCCGGATGCTGGTCCAGCGCCCGATCTATGATGATGCGGTGGAAGCTGCCGCCGCTGCCGCTGAGACGGCCCGCGCCGGCTCGCCACGGGAGGCGGGCAACCATATGGGGCCGGCTGTCAGCCGGACGCAGTTCGACAGGATCCAGGCCCTGATCCAGGCAGGAATCGACGAGGGTGCCAGGCTGGTTGCCGGTGGGCCGGGACGGCCGGACGGGCTTGGGCGCGGCTACTATGTCCGACCGACGGTGTTTGCCGACGTGTCCAACGACATGACGGTTGCCAGGGAGGAGATCTTCGGGCCGGTGCTGTCGATCATTCCCTTCGATACCGAGGAGGAAGCGATCCGGATTGCCAACGACACGCCGTACGGGCTGACCAACTATGTTCAAAGCGCCGATGACGAGAAGCGAAAGCGGGTTGCCAGGCGCTTGCGCTCGGGAATGGTCGAGATGAACGGATTGCCGAGAGGGGCCGGGAGCCCGTTCGGCGGTGTCAAGGCATCGGGGAACGGGCGCGAGGGCGGCCATTGGGGCATGGAGGAATTCATGGAAGTCAAGTCGATCAGTGGCTGGCCCGAAGGCGGACCCGAGCCGGCGGCGGCCTGACTCGGGCGCTGGAGCCGGTGGTGCCGGCAATGAGGGTCCTGGCCCGATGGCAGCCCCTGGTCATGCAGACGCGGTGGCACTGGCCCGTACTGTATCTTGCAATCTGTCTGTCCTGGGCAGCGCTGTTTCGTCTTGGCCTGCCCGAGGGGCAGTTGGACGGGTTGCTGGTCTACGGGCTGGAGTTCTGGCTGGGCCTGTGTTCGGTCGATCCGCTGACGGCCGGCTACCCGACCCTGTTGGGCATGTGGATGCTGATGGCAGTCGCCATGATGCTACCGACCTTCCTGCCGGCCATTGCAGCCTATGAGCAGCTGCCAGCCGCCGCCGGCTCACGGGGCGCCATCGAGCTTGCCGCCGGTTTCCTGGCAGTATGGGTGACATTTGCCCTGGTGATGTCGGCCATTCAGCTGCGGATGGCGGCCTTGCTGCCATTCCCTGAACAGGGCTGGCAGATGGCATGCCTGGTTCTGGCCGCTGCCGGCATCTACCAGTTCCTGCCGGTCAAGGATGCGTGTCTTGCGCGGTGCCGGTCGCCGCTGATGTTCTTCCTGGCCCATTGGCGGCACGCGCGGCTGAACGAAGTCCTGCTTGGTCTCAGGATGGGCGTGGTGTGCGCAGGTTGCTGCTGGGTCCTGATGTCCGTTTCGCTCGTCGCCGGCGCCATGAGCGTCTTCTGGATGGGGGTGGCGACAATCGTCATGTGCCTGGAAAAAATGCCGGAACTTGGCCGTCTCGTATCCCGCCCTCTGGGGCTGGCCCTCTTGTCTGCGTCAGCGGCCATCGCCCTGTCCGGTTCGTGATTCCCGAGGAGAATTGATCATGGAAAGAACTGAAAAACAGGACCGGCTGCGTATTCCGGCTCGCATCGACAACCGTCATCCGGTTGCCGAAAAATCAGACCGGGGGTTGGTGTCATGGCACATCCGCGGCGAATTGATACTGAATTGCAACTGCACGGTATTCTGCCCCTGCGTGGTCAGCCTCGGCAAGCATCCGCCCACGGAAGGCGTCTGCCAGGCCTGGGCCGGCATTTCGATCGATGAAGGCCGGTACGGCGACGAGAAACTGGACGGGATCGATGTGGGCATGATCCTTGAGATCCCGGGCATGATGGCCCGCGGCAACTGGAAGGCGGCCGCCTACATTGACCGCAAGGCATCCCACAAGGCATTTCACGGCCTGATCCAGATTCTGTCCGGAAAGGCCAAGGGGACCACCGGGCTGTTCAAGCTGCTGGTCAGTGAATTCCTGGGCGCCGAGCGGGCCGATGTGGAGTTTGTCCGAAACGGCAAAATCCGCAGCCTGCGGGTAGGCAGGAAGATCGACGGCGAGATCGTGCCGGTCGAGGGTGCTCGTCCCGGCGAGGATATCGTGGTGTCGAACACCAAGTACTGGATGGGCCCCGACATCACCGTGGCCACCGCAACAAAGGGCCGGGTTCGGGCTTTCGGGCGGGTCTGGGATTTTGACGGTCGTTCCGCCGAGATTTGCAGCATCGACTGGCACGGTCCTGGGAAGTAGGTGGGCGGCATGGACCAACTCGTCTTGTCCCCGACCATGCGGTTGCGCAGAACGCCGTTCTGGGACGGGGTTGAAGCTGCGGGCGTCATGGCCTGCTCAGTCTACAACCATATGCTGCTTCCATCGATCTTCGTGTCGCTCGAGGAGGATTATTTCCACCTGAAGCAGCATGTTCAGCTCTGGGATGTCTCCTGCCAGCGGCAACTCCGGCTTCGAGGCAGGGACGCGGCGCAATTGGCGCAGATGATGACACCGAGATCGATCGGTACCATGAAGGTCGGGCAATGCTTCTACGCACCGGCGGTCGATCGGGACGGTTTCCTGCTGAATGACCCGGTGTTGCTCAAGCTGGACCAGGACGAGTTCTGGTTCTCGCTGTCGGACAGCGATCTCCTGCTCTACGCATCCGGCCTGGCTGCCGGCGCCGGCCTCGAGGTCGAGATCGACGAGCCGGATGTTTCACCGCTTGCGGTGCAGGGCCCGAAGGCCGAGATGTTGATGGAAAGGGTGTTTGGCCCGGCAGTCAGCAGCCTTGGCTTCTTCCGCTTCGGCCTGTTCGAATGCATGGGCGTGAGCCATGTGGTATCGCGGTCAGGGTATTCGAAGCAGGGTGGCTTCGAGATCTATGTCCATGGATGCAACAACGCCATGCCGCTCTGGCGGTTGCTGCTCGAGGCCGGCAGTGACCTGGAGGCGCGGCCGGGATGCCCGAACTACCCGGAGAGGATCGAGGCCGGGCTGCTGTCCTATGGTTCGGACATCACCCGGGAACATACCCCGTTCGAAGCGGGGTTGGCGCAATATTGCAACCTTGACCGCTGCGGCGGGTTCGCCGGACGGGATGCGTTGGCCAGGATGGAGGCCGAAGGGGCAAGGCGAAAGATCAGGTCGCTGTCGATTGATGGACCGGCGGTACCGCAATGCGACCGGCCATGGCCGGTCGCCTGCAATGGCCGGGCCGCCGGCCAGGTCACTTCCGCCGCCTGGTCGCCGGGTTTCTCACAGAATGTTGCCATCGGAATGATCGAAGCGAAGTGCTGGCATGCCGGAACCGGGTTGACTGTAGAGATTGCAGGTGACACCCGCATGGCCACGGTCCGCAGTGGATTCTATACTTGATTGATGAAGGAACAGCAGAAATGAATTTCAGGGCGCTGGTTGTTAGCAAGGATGACGATGGAAAAACCCATGCTGCCATCGAACGGGTGACAGCGGAGTCGCTCCCCGAGGGCAATGTTACCGTGGCGGTCGAATACTCGACTGTGAACTACAAGGACGGTCTGTGCCTCGGCTCAGGCGGCGGGTTGGTCAGGAACTATCCGCATGTGCCCGGAATTGATTTTTCGGGGGTAGTCGAATCCTCAGAGGATGACCGTTTCCGCCCCGGCGACAAGGTCATTCTCACCGGCTGGCGGGTCGGGGAAAATCGCTGGGGAGGATATGCCGAAAAGGCCAGGGTGCAGGGCGACTGGCTGGTCCCGCTTCCGGAGGGTCTGACCACACGGCAGGCCATGGCCGTGGGCACGGCCGGGTTCACCTCCATGCTTGCCATCGAGACCCTGGAACGGAATGGCTTGCAGCCATCAGATGGTCCGGTGCTGGTGACCGGCGCTGCTGGCGGCGTCGGGTCGGTGGCAACGGCGATACTTGCCGGTCTGGGCTACGAGGTGGCGGCGGTGACCGGCCGGCCCGAGGCCGGCGACTACCTGAAGAGCCTGGGCGCCGGCCAGATCGTTGCCCGCGACGACATCGCCGAGACGGTCAAGCGGCCACTTGAATCCGAAATTTGGGCCGGCTGTGTCGATGCTGTTGGCGGTGCCATGCTGGCGAGGGTGTTGGGGCAGATCAAGTATGGCGGGTCGGTGGCAGCCGTGGGCCTTGCCGGCGGTGCCTCGTTACCGGCCACCGTTATTCCCTTTCTGCTGCGGGGGGTAAGTCTGCTCGGCATTGACAGCGTCATGTGCCCGCCGGAGCTACGGCTGAAGGTCTGGGGCCGAATTGCCTCCGAACTGCCGCAATTGCAGCTCGACAGCATGAGCAGGGCGGTGACCCTGGCCGAGGTTCCCGAGCTGGGCCGAGCCATCCTGAAAGGGCAGGTGAAGGGAAGGTTGGTCGTTGATATCGGCAAGTCATGACGGCTTTGCCAGTCAGGCCGGCTGAAATGAACAGGCTACAAGGAGGCGGAGCCCCACCATGAAGCGGGTATCACGCAACGGATTGCAGGTTGATGCGGCGTTTGCCGAGTTCATCGAGGAGCAGGCGCTTCCCGGGACCGGCGTGGATGCCGGGCGGTTCTGGGGCGGGTTTGCCCGCATTTGTGCCGAGTTCACACCCGAGAACGAGCGCTTGCTGGCTCGCCGCCGCGAGTTGCAGGACAGGATTGATTCCTACCACCTCGCCCGGAAAGGGCAGGAGCTGGATCCGGACGAGTATCATCGATTCCTGAAAGAAATCGGCTACCTGGTCCCCGAGGGGGCAGAATTCGGTGTAACCACCAGCGGGGTGGACCCGGAAATTGCCGACATACCGGCACCGCAGCTGGTGGTTCCAGTCACCAATGCCCGTTTTGCCCTCAACGCCGCCAATGCACGGTGGAATTCGCTCTACGACGCGCTCTACGGCACCGATGCGCTTGGCGACACCGCCACCGACTACGCCTATGACGAGGAGCGTGGCGGACGGGTCGTTTCCTGGGCCAAGCGGTTCCTGGATGATGTCGTTCCGCTCGACGGGATTTCCCATTTCGAGGCGGACGGATATGCGGTCGACAATGGCGCGCTTGTTGCCAGCCATGACTCCCGCCGTCATGGCCTGAAGACTCCGGGCCAGTTTTCCGGCTGGGCCGGCAATGCCGGCAATCCGCACGCCATCCTGCTCAGGAATAACGGGTTGCACATCCAGATCAATATCGACCGCAACCATGCGATCGGCAAATCCGACCCGGCGGGTATTGCCGATGTCGAACTCGAGGCGGCAGCAACGACGATCATGGATTGCGAGGATTCAGTCGCCGTGGTCGATGCGGAAGACAAGATTCTCGCCTATGGCAGCTGGCTCGGCCTGATGAAGGGCGACCTCGAGGCCAGTTTCCGGAAGGGCGGTGCCGAGGTGACCCGCACTCTCGACCCGGACCGGGTGTTCAACGGACGGCAGGGCGGCGAATTGCGCCTGAAAGGGCGCTCGCTGATGCTGGTGCGCAATGTCGGCCTGCTGATGAAATGTCCTGCCGTGACCCAGCCTTCGGGAGAGCCGGTATTCGAGGGGCTGCTCGACGCCATGTGCACCAGCATGATCGCCATGCATGACGTGTGCGGCCGGCGGAGCAACTCCGTCCACGGGTCAATATACGTGGTCAAACCCAAATTGCACGGGCCGGAAGAGGTTGAATTCACCGACCGGATGTTTGCCCGCGTCGAGGAAGAGCTTGGTCTTCCCCGCGACACCGTCAAGATCGGCATCATGGACGAGGAGCGGCGCACCACGGTCAATCTGAAGGCGTGCATTCGGGCGGCGTCAAGCAGGGTCGCATTCATCAATACCGGGTTTCTTGATCGGACCGGCGACGAAATTCATACATCGATGGAAGCGGGACCGTTTCTTCGCAAGGCCGACATCAAGGCCGCTGACTGGATTGCCGCTTACGAGGACTGGAATGTCGATATCGGCCTGGCCTGCGGGTTGCAGGGGAAGGCGCAGATCGGCAAGGGGATGTGGGCGATGCCGGACTTGATGGGTGACATGCTGGACCAGAAGATCGGACATCCGCAGGCCGGCGCCAACACGGCCTGGGTTCCCAGCCCCACCGCGGCCACGCTGCATGCAACGCATTATCACCGGGTCGATGTGTTGCACCGGCAGCAGGAGATCAGGCAGGGTGGGCAGCGCGCCACGCTGTCGAGGATTCTCGCCATCCCGCTTGCCGACCGGACAAACTGGTCGCGGGAGGAGCTGGTGGCCGAGGTCGAGAACAATCTTCAGGGTATCCTGGGTTATGTTGTCAGGTGGGTGGACCAGGGCGTGGGCTGCTCCAAGGTTCCGGACATCAACAATGTCGGACTCATGGAAGACCGGGCGACATGCCGGATCTCGTCGCAGCACATTGCCAACTGGCTGCACCATGGAATCGTTGACGAGTCGCTGGTCATGGATGCAATGAAGCGGATGGCCGGGGTGGTGGACGGGCAAAATTCCTCCGATTCGGACTACCTGCCCATGGCGCCCGGATTCGACGGAAACGCGTTCAGGGCAGCCAGGGAGCTGGTATTTGCCGGCACCAGCCAGCCGAGCGGATATACCGAACCGGTGCTGCACGAGATGAGGGCCCGGCAGAAGGCGGTGGTGAATACCGCCTGATCCGAAGGCAGGCCGCGGCCAGGTCCCGCCCGCACCGATCAAATGCCCGCAGACGCCGGCGATGGGTGGAATTGAGCCGGCAGGCGGCACGGTGCTGCCGGCAGGAACCGAGGATATGACCAGGGAGATGGTCCAGTGAAGCTCTACAGGAATTTCTCGCAGGCAATTGGCAATACCCCGATGATCCGCCTGAGACGCGCATCGGAGGAGACCGGCTGCGAGATTTTCGGCAAGGCGGAATTCCTCAACCCGGGCCAGTCGGTCAAGGACCGGGCGGCGCTGGCGATCATCAAGGAGGCCCGCCGGTCGGGACACTTGCGGGAAGGAGGCACGATCGTCGAGGGCACGGCCGGAAATACCGGCATCGGGTTGGCGCTGGTCGGCGCGTCCCTCGGCTACCGAACAGTCATCGTGATCCCCGAGACCCAGAGCCAGGAAAAGAAGGACGCGCTGGTCCTGGCCGGTGCCGAACTGGCGCAGGTCCCGGCGGTCCCGTACCGGAATCCGAACAACTATGTCCGGTATTCGGAGCGGCTAGCCGACAGCCTGGCGGCAACCGAGCCCAATGGCGCCATCTGGGCAAACCAGTTTGACAACCCGGCCAACCGGGAGGCGCATGTCGCCACCACCGCTCCCGAGATCTGGGAGCAGACCGACGGGCAGGTCGACGGTTTCATTTGCGCCGTCGGCACTGGCGGCACGCTCGCCGGCGTCGCCGAGGGGCTCCGGTCAAGGAATCCGCAGGTCCAGATCGGCCTGGCCGATCCGTATGGCGCCGCACTCTACAGCCATTACACCACCGGTGTGATGCAATCGGAAGGATCGTCGATCACCGAGGGAATCGGGCAGGGCCGCATCACCGCCAATTTGGCAGGGCTGGAGGTTGATCATGCGTTCCGGATCCCGGACGAGGAAATGCTGCACATCATTTACGGCCTTCTGATGGAAGAAGGTTTGTGCCTGGGAGGCTCGTCAGGCATCAACGTCGCTGGCGCAATTCGAATGGCCCGGGAAATGGGGCCGGGAAAAACCATTGTCACGGTGTTGTGCGATTATGGGACCAGGTACCAGTCAAAGATGTTCAACCCGGAGCTGTTGAGAGAGTTGGGGCTGCCGGTTCCACCCTGGTTGGACCGGCAGCCGGCCAGGCTGCCCGACATGTTTGTCGAGGCCGGGTCGTGACACGTCTGAAGGTCCTGGCAGTTTTGGCCACATGCCCGGGAGCCCTGGCAGTGCTGGTCACGCTGCTGCTCACCGCCATGGTGGTGAGCCCCGGATACTCGCAGGGCCGTGCCGCGGCTGGTCTCGACCTGGAACAATGGACCCGGCTGGCTGATCGGGCCGAACTGGTGATCGACCAGGCAGCGGCATCGGACTCGGCACTGACATTGCTGCGGGAAGAGCTGCGGAGTTGGGAAGAGCGGGCGATCATGTTCCAGGGCAGTCTGCAGGGACAGGTTGACCAGCTGGAATCACGGATTGCCGTGCTCAATGGCAGCGATGATGGTGCGCTGGCCGCCTCGGATGACATCCAGTCTCGGCAAGATCAGCTGGCCGCCGAGTTGGCGGCGGCGCGTGAGCCAGTCCTGATCGCCCGGGAGGTGGCGCAATGGTCCAATGGTCTGGTGGCTGGCATCGATGCCATCATCGAGGAGCGCTCCCGCAACCGGTTCTACTCGGCCGGGCCATTTCCGCTGAATCCCGCCTTGTGGCCGGAAGCGATGGGCCAGGTGGCGGATTACCTTTCCAGCGTGGTTGGCGAAATCCGGGGCTCGCTTGGCAGCGAGGCGCAGCGGGAGAAGCGCAGGCAGGATCTGCCGGTGCTATTGGGTCTGCTGGCTGCCGCGGCGTTTCTGCTGACATTTGCCCGCAGGATGGTGCGGCAGTTTGCGCTGGCCCGCAGGGCCGAAGGCGGCTGGGCAGCCACGGCTGGTGCCGCGGTTATGGAAAGGTTGATGACCGGCCTGATCCTTCCGTTGGTCGGAATCGGGCTGATTTCGTATGCCGGTGTCGAGGCGGATCTGTTCACGATCCACGTCAGCCTGCTGACGCAGACGATACCGCAGATGGGGCTGACGATCTTCGCTGCCCACTGGCTGGGCTCGGTATTGTTTTCCGATCAGCCCGAGGGGTTGTTTTCACCTCGCCTCGGTGATGGCTGGACCGGCGCGGTCAGGCGGCTGGTCATCGGCCTGGGCTGGGTTGTCGCCGGCAAGCTGCTGGCCGATGCCGTCATCAGTGGCAGCGACGCCCTGAGTGCCGCGGCCGGCGTCGTCGGCTATCCGGTCACGATGGCGGCGTCGGTGCTGCTGTTCCTGCTGGCCAGGCGCCTGGCGGAACATTTCACCGGCAAGGAAGGAGATGCCGGCGAATACGGCATTGCCGACTCCGTGGTCTCGCTTCTGGCCATGCTGGTCCGCATTGTATCGGTTGTTGCAGCCCTGGCTGCAACGGCCGGCTATTCGGCTGTCGCCGAATTTCTCGTCTTCCCGTCCATCCAGACGCTGGCGCTCTACACGCTGGCGCTGTCCGTGCAGATCATTCTGGCCGAATTCCTGGCCCAGGCGAGATCCCGGTTGGGCGCCGGCGCTGATGACGGCCGAAAGAACCTGATGAACGTCCTGGCCGGTGCCGTGGTCTTTGCTGCCGCCATTCCGGAACTGGCAATCATCTGGGGTGCCACCGATATCCAGATTCACGAATTCTGGGCGATGGCCCTGGACGGCGTCCAGATCGGCGGCCACAATTTTACCCCGGGCGATTTGGTGACGATGATCGTGGTGTTCGTTGCCGGCTACATGGCCACCCGGATGATGCAATCAATACTGTCAAGATCGGTGTTGCCGAACACCGATCTGGAATTGGGGGTACAGCGGGCAATTACTACCGGTTCCGGCTATGTCGGCATCGTCCTGGCGGTGGTGCTGGCCATCTCGTTGGTCGGGCTGGATTTGACCAGCCTCGCCATCGTCGCTGGCGCGCTCTCGGTGGGCATCGGGTTCGGCCTGCAGGCCGTTGTCGGAAATTTCGTGTCCGGCATCATTCTGCTGATCGAACGTCCAATCAATGTCGGCGACTGGATCGAGGCTGGCGGAGTCTCGGGAACGGTGACCCGCATCTCGGTTCGCTCGACACAGATCGAGACCTTTGACCGGGCAACGGTCGTGGTTCCGAACACTGACCTCATGTCGGGGCAGGTGGTGAACTGGACCCTGACCAACCGGATTTGCCGGACGATTGTTCCGGTCGGTGTGGCTTACGGAACCGATGCCAGGAGGGTGGAGCGCCTGCTTCTGGAAATCGCCGCCGAGCATCCGGCGGTGCTGAAAGACCCGGCGCCAGGCGTGGTGTTCCAGCGGTTTGGCGCCGACGCGCTGGAATTCGAATTGCGGGCAATCCTCGAAGACACCAACCAGATCCTGTCGGCCAGGTCCGATCTGAACTTCGCCATTGCCAAGCGTTTCGAGGAAGAGGGAATTTCCATTCCGTTTCCACAGAGGGATGTCTGGATCCGCAATGCCAGTGACACGCTGTCAATCGCGAATTCGGAGCCGAAGCCAGAGGATGGCCGAACATGACCGATACCCTGTTTCAATCGGACCCGTATCTGCAGGCGGCAGACGCGAAGGTGGATTCGGTTTCCGAGTCCGGGGGAATTTTTCTCGATCGGACCCTGTTCTATCCGACCGGTGGCGGTCAGCCATCGGATACGGGCGTCCTGGCCTGGAGTTCCGGCACCGCCGAAATGGTCAGTGCCCGCAAATCCGCCGACGGCGCCATCGAACTCCTCGTCGCCGAGGGCCAGGACCTGCCACCGGCAGGCACCAAGATTCGGCAGGAACTGGATTGGCAACGCCGCTACAGCCACATGCGAATCCATACCGCGCTCCACCTGCTGTCGGTTGCCATTCCGCTGCCGGTCACCAGCGGGGCCATCACGACCGAAAAGGGCCGGCTCGACTTCAACATGCCGGAGGCAATCGAGGACCGGGAAGGGCTGGAGCAACGATTGAATGAACTGGTCGCCAGGGATCTTCCGGTCACCGAGGACTGGATCACCGATGACGAGCTGGCCGCCAATCCCGGCCTGGTCAAGACGATGTCGGTCAAGCCGCCGATGGGCGCAGGCCTGGTCCGGCTTATCAGGATTGGCAGCGGCAAGGATCAGATCGATTTGCAGCCTTGCGGGGGCACCCACATCCGGCGCACCGGCGAAATCGGTTCCATCACCCTCGGCAAGATCGAAAAAAAGGGCAGGATCAACCGGCGGGTCAATATCCTGGTCAGCTGACCCGGCCGCCGATCGGAACTTTCGGCTGCCACCACAATGGCCAGTTATGCCCGGATGGGCAGGCCGAGTTCAGCCAGGATCGTCTGGCCGGCGCCGCAAGGAGCCCTTCCTCCCGGGCCAGCTACCGCCGGCACGTCCGGGGACCGGCTGGCGTCATTCCATTCATTGCTGTCTGGATGCTACAGGCCGATACTGCTATCAGGCGATGATCGTCCGGGATGCGGAAGGCCCCTCAAATGAACGAAATCCTGAATCGGCAAACTCGCCCGAACATCGAATACTGGGCGGAGCGAAAGGACTTGGCGGCGGCGTTTCGCTGGACAGCGAGGTTGAACATGCACGAGGCAGTTGCCAACCATTTCAGCCTGGCGGTCAATGATGACGGCACCCGTTTCTTGATGAACCCCAACCAGGTGCATTTTTCCCGGATCAGGGCATCGGAGTTGCTGCTGCTCGACGCAAACGATCCCGATTGCGCATCCGGGCCCAATGCGCCGGACCCGACCGCGTGGGGGCTGCACGGGGCGGTTCACCGCAATTGCCCGCACGCCCGCTGCGTATTGCATGCACACCCGGTCCACGCCACAGTGCTCGCCAGCCTGGCTGACTCGACGTTGCCGCCGATCGACCAGAGCACGGCCATGTTCTACCGGCGATTTGTCATCGATGACTGCTATGGTGGCCTGGCTTTCGAGGAGGAGGGCGACAGGTGTTCTACTCTGCTTGCCGATCCCATGCATCAGGTCATGATCATGGGTAACCATGGCATCATGGTGATCGGCTCCTCGGTGGCCGACGCTTTCAACCGCATGTATTATTTCGAGCGGGCGGCTGGGACCTACATCCAGGCGCTGCAAACCGGCCAGCCGCTCCGCACGGTCTCCGACCAGGTGGCAGAAAAAACCGCGGCCGAGATCGAGGAGTATCCGGAAATTGCCGACCGGCATTTTGCCGAATTGAGGGCAATTCTCGACGAGGAAGGATCGAATTACGCCACGTGACGTCCGGGCACTGGCGTGCCGCCGGGGATTTCTCCGGCCAGGCCGTCAGGCATTGACTGCATGGTCGTGCCGGGCAAGGAGCAAGGGACTGGCCGGTACGGGGATTTGTGCCTTTGCCGATGCGGGACATGTTCGGTATTGTGGTTGATCAGGAGAGGTGGCCGAGTGGTCGAAGGCGCACGCCTGGAACGCGTGTAGGCGGTAACCCGTCTCCAGGGTTCGAATCCCTGTCTCTCCGCCACCCACCCCAGGCTCTGCCGGCAAACAGCCCTTTTCCCTGTTTCTCCCGGGGGCTTGGACTTTTGTATTTCACACAGAGACGACCGCCACATTATTATTCAGAGCGAATTCCCATATACCGGCATCTTCTGGACTTGAGCCTGAAGACTGAGTCTACAAGAAATGTACAAAGTCGAGCTTGGTTCGCGCATCAGTGGTTGTCTCTGGGGTGGAATCTGCGCGCGACATCTCGGAAACCTGTTGCGCCTTTCAAGACCATTCCGTCGGCAAACTGCTGCACGCGCTCGCGAAACAGTTCCTGCCACGGGGTCTGGCTCTCGGGAATTGGGAATCCGCCGGATTCCGTGAGTTGCCTTCGCCGGCTCTGGAGTTCAGTATCGTCGACGAGCATGTCAGCAGTGCATTTACCCAAGTCAATCCTGACCCTGTCGCCATCGCGCAGCAGCGCCAGACCGCCGTTTTCCGCGGCCTCTGGCGATGCGTTCAGGATTGAAGGCGAGCCCGATGTTCCGGACTGTCTGCCGTCACCAACGCAAGGCAGGTCCTGTATCCCTTTCTTCAACAGATAGGCCGGTGCCCGCATGTTCACGACTTCGGCGCCGCCTGGATAGCCTTTCGGACCTGCTCCGCGCATGAACAGGACGCAGTTCTCGTCAATGCCTTCCGACGGATCGTCAATTCTCGCATGAAAATCCTCAGGGCCGTCGAATACAACCGCACGGCCTTCAAATGCGTTCGGATCTTGCGGATTTGACAGGTATCTTGCTCGGAAGCCATCGCTGATGACGCTTGTTTTCATGATGGCGCTGTCGAAGAGATTTCCTTTCAGGTTGATAAATCCCGCTGACTCCAGAATTGGGTCCGATGCCGACCAGATCACCTCGGGCAGCTGTGTCCTGCAGCCAGAACAGTTTTCACCGATACTGTGTCCGTTTGCCGTCAGCGCGTCCGGGTGCGGTAGAAGTCCGGCGTCGAGAAGCTCGGAAACCACGGCAGGCACGCCGCCGGCGCGGTGGTAGTCCTCACCGAGATATTCACCGGCTGGCTGCAGGTTGACGAGCAGTGGCACTCCATGTCCCAGCTGATGCCAGTCGTCATTGTCAAGGGCGATGCCGAGATGGCGCGCGATCGCATTGAGATGGATCGGAGCGTTGGTAGAACCGCCGATGGCGGAATTGACGACAATGGCATTCTCGAATGCCTGCCGGGTCAGGATATCTGCCGGGCGCATGTCCTCCCAGACCATTTCCACAATTCGCTGTCCGGCCTGATAGCTCATCTGGCCGCGCTGCCGGTACGGCGCCGGGATCGATGCTGAGCCGGGCAGCTGCATGCCGAGAGCCTCCGCCAGCGAATTCATCGTCGTTGCCGTCCCCATTGTGTTGCAATAGCCGACGGATGTGGCAGTTTCGGCGACCATGTCGGCGAATCCCGCGTCGTCAATATGTCCCGCGGCCCGAAGCTCCCGCGCCTTCCAGGCAATTGTTCCCGAGCCCGCCAATTCTCCGTTGAACCACCCATTGAGCATCGGACCAACGGAGAGCGCGATGGCGGGGATATTTACGGTTGCGGCTGCCATCAGCAGCGCAGGTGTGGTCTTGTCGCAGCCGATATTCAGGACGACGCCATCGATTGGGTAGCCAAAAAGGGTCTCCACAAGCGAAAGATAGGCAAGGTTGCGGTCGAGCATGGCGGTCGGCCGCTTGCCGGTTTCCTGAATCGGATGCACCGGGATTTCGAAGACGGTGCCGCCGGCTGCTGTGACGCCGTCACGGACCCGTTTGGTCAGCTCAAGGTGATGGCGATTGCAGGGCGACAGATCACTGCCTGTCTGAGCGACGCCGATGATCGGCTTGCCTGACTGCAGCTCTTCCTTCGTCAGCCCGTAATTCAGGTAGCGCTCCAGATAGATGGCGGTCATTTCCGGATCGGCAGGGTTCATGAACCATTTCCGAGAACGCAGATCATGTTTGTCCAATCTGGCTTGGGATTTCAGCTCGGAATCCAGTTTCGGCATCTTCAACCCTTCCCGTTCGCTCCTCGGCACTTCCATAGAAAAGCAAGAAACCGCAAAACACAATCGCCGCAATCCTTGCAGACGCAGTGAGTCCACCCTGGCCAGCGTCTGCCAAGCCCTTCTGCGACTGTGCGAAGACACGGACCCGCTGCCTGTCACCCGCAGTTGCACAGAGGCGCGCCGCCTTGTCGTTGCCATGCCGATGGGACGTCATTTCCAGATTGAACCCACATATTCCAGTTCAGGACAGGAGGCATGACGAATGGGGAAGAGAATTGCATGGAATGCGGCGCCGGGACCCGCTTCGGCGGTGCCCTGTGGAGCCGCCTCCGTTCAGACGGTTGTTCTTGGCACGAAGGGCCCGGGAGCCGGCAACCCGTTTTGGTTGGCAGTCGAACGCGGCGGCGCCGATAAGGCTGCCGAGCCTGGACTTGACGGCGAAGGGCTGGCAAGTCGCATCGCGAGCCTCCTGAAATGAGATCGAATTTCGCCGGCCGCATTCGTGAATCGGAGGTCTTCGCTATAAGGATTCGCCAACAATTCTTGAGATTTGCCGCCAGCGTGGCGGCTTCGCAGCGCAGGGGGTTGCGCTCGCGGACATCGCCGCCTGCCTTCATTTCGATGAACAGCGTCCGGACGGAAAGGGTTGGCTTCACAACCGGATTGTTCTGTCCAACGGGCACGACGAAGTCATGACCTACGGTCGCTGGCCCGGGCACAAACGAGTGTTGATGCGTTACGG
The DNA here is from genome assembly GCA_965214695.1 of Paracoccaceae bacterium. Lineage (GTDB taxonomy): Bacteria > Pseudomonadota > Alphaproteobacteria > Rhodobacterales > Rhodobacteraceae > JAPOXR01. The sequence continues at coordinate 338,555 of OZ243967.1, forward strand.
AAAAGTGCACGGCTTCTGTTGGAACTGTGCGCTTGACAGCTTCCACCGTGGCGGTAGTGTTTCGTTGGGATCCTGTTCGGGCGTGCGGGATTTGCAATGACGGGCAAGTCAAGGGAGGTTCCCGCCATGGACTCCGAGCCAACGGTCGATCAGTCTCGGCGCAATCAGCTGATTGACAATGGGTATTGTGTGTTTCCGCGGCTGCTGGATACCGACATGCTTCAACGCGTGCGGCGGGTTAGCCAGCGACTCCTCGACGAGAACTCGGCCGAGGAGAAGCGGAAGCGAGGCCATCAAGGCAACGTCATTACGCTTGCCTACCAGGATCCGGTATTTTCCGAACTCATCGCCTTGCCGGCGGCGTTGAAGGCACTGGCTGCGCTTGGTTTCGCCCGCCCGCGCTACTTCGGAGGGGCCGTCATTGCCAAGGAAGCGGGTAGCCCTCCGCTGTACTGGCACCAGGACTGGACCTATTGGGGGGAACCTGAGAGTGCCGACCCGATCCCCCATCAGGTGTTTCTGATGTGGTACCTGACAGACACCAGCCGTCCGAATGGCTGCCTGCGAGTTGTGCCCGGCACACACCGCATGCGGCTCGCTGCCCATGACTGCATCGGCACCCACGATGACGGTATCCGCAATCAGAACCCCGAGACCTCCGCAGGGTACCAGCCATTGCCTGGCGAGGTGAACGTGGCTGTAACGGCCGGAGACCTGGTCATTGGTGACGCGCGGGTGCTGCACGCTGCCCACGCCAACACCACTGACCAGCGGCGCACGGTCATCACCTTGTGGTACGTGCCGCGCTTTGACGAACTCAGTGAGAGAGTGCAGGCCGGTTACCAAAGCCAGGTCAGGTCAATGCCCGACTCGGTCGAAGAAGAGGAAAGAGAATTGCTGACTCCTGTGCTGGTAAACTACCGTGGAGCCGCGCAGCCCGCTCGCCAGACATACGAAATCAGCGACTACCTGCCTCGAAGTTGATCATGTTGCGGATCTACTGGCGCCGAGGACCTTGACTCTGTGCTGTGCCTGATCGGACAGATTTGAGAATTCCAGGAGCAGGAGCCGGCGAACCCGGAAATCACGGCCAAGGCCCAACCAGGTCCGGCAACGGCCTGAATTGGACGACTTCCCACCATCGGACAAGCCTTGGAGCTCAATTCGCGGCTGGCATTGCGCAACCGATCCGTTGGAGCAGGCCATCAAGCTCCGTATGCCGCCGCCCCTGCCAACGGTCCGCGCACTTCCCGATCGCTGACCTCAAATCCGTATCCGCAAAGCGAGCCGCGGGCCTCGAACACGAAGGTGACTTCCCACTTGTGATACGATTGGGCGGGTGAGATAAATGAGGCAACATGTCTAATACAACACGTGCTGCAATCCAGCTTGCCAGGGGTGATCCGCTCATTATCGGCGATCTCGATCTTCCCGAACCGCGCCCTGATCAAGTCGTGCTGCAGCTGTTTTCCTCCGGAATCTGTCACTCGCAGATTCACGAGTTGACCGATACCCGCAAACGCCCCACCACGTTTGGGCACGAGGGCGCCGCCCTGGTGACACGGGTTGGCTCAGAGGTGACCCGGGTGAAGGAGGGCGACCACGCCATCGTCACTTGGGTTCGAACGGACCCCCTGCCTTTCGGCAAGGAAGACGAGGATTGTGGCGCGGCCTTCTGCGGATCTCCGATCCCATGGCCGATGCATACCTGGAGCGAGCACGCCGTCATCTCCGAAAGATACGTCGTGCCGATCGACAAGCAAGACCCCACTGATCTGAGCTCGATCGTCGGCTGCGCGGTGCTGACCGGCTGCGGCGCGGTTATTCACACCACCAAGGTGCGTCCGGAGGAGTCCGTGGCCATAGTCGGAATGGGAGGCGTCGGACTCTCGGCGGTGTGTGCCGCGGCGTTGAGCCTCGCGAACCCGATCATCGCAGTCGACCTGCACGCCGACAAACTGGAGTTGGCCCGAGAATTTGGCGCGACCCACACCGTCAATGCCAGCAAGGTAGACCCGGTCGAGGCAATTCTTGAACTGAGCCATGGCGGCGTTGACTATGCCTTCGACGCCATCGGGGTGCGGTCGGTCATCGAAATGACCCTCAAGGTCACACGCCCCGGCGGGTACGGTGCCGACAATCTCGGCGGTACTGCGGTACTCATCGGTGTGCCGGGAAACGAGATGAGTCTCGATCCCAGGGCTTTTCTCTGTGCGCAAGGCCGCTTCATCACCAGTTTCGGCGCCGCGTACCCTGACCGGGACTTTGCGATGTATCTCCGTTGGCACCGAGAAGGGAAGCTCCCGCTCGACAGGCTGGTTACCGATCGCTATCGCCTCGACCAGATCAACGAAGCGTGCGACGCGCTGAAATCCGGGCAGATACAAGGGCGCGCCATCATCGAATTCTGACAAGAATCAGGTGTGTCGGGACGCTCGCTTACCTCCGCCTCGGATCTAGACCGGCATCGCGCGCTTGGTGTGCGCGCGGCCCGAGATTGCGATTTCCTCGCTGGGTGCGGTGAAATAGCTGCCGCCCTCATCAATGGCGCCCGGAATGCCGTCCGGGCCAAGATGACCGGTGAACGGATGGAACGGCACGCCGCTCGCACTGCACGCCTCCTTCAGGCGCTGCTCAACCTCGGCGACCTCCCCGATCAGCGGGACCGTCAGTTCAGGAATGCCAAGGGCATAGCCCAAATCGGTCGGCCCGACTTCGGCAAAGGCGATCCCGGGCACGGCGACGATTTCTTCGAGTTGAGCGATGGCAGACCTGGTCTCGATCTTGATGCCGAGGATCAACTCGCCATCCGGATTGAGCGGCCAGGGGTCGGCCTTGGCGCCGTAGGTTTCGTTGTCGACGCCCCAGACGTATGCGGCACTGTTCTCCGAGCCAAAACCGCGGGTCCCTTCGCCAGGCCCCTTGCCAACACCAGCGCGCTGGATCGGGTACCGGCAGCACTCGACAAACGCCCGAACCGCGTCGACGGTGTTGGCCTTGCAGAGAATGATCCCGTGCACACCGCGTGCGAGGATCTGCTGGAACTGCCAGGCGTTGGCCTCGACGATTGCTCGCGAGATGCCGTTCACCGGCGCCTCCACGATGATGGCAGGCGTGCGGTGTCCGCTGCGGGTCGGCCCTGCGTCAACCATGCCATGCAGATAGCTGTCGAGTCCGGCGAGGTCGAAGGCGCCGTGTTCAAAGCCGACATTGATGTAGTCGGCCCAGGTCGCCGCATCGATCTGCCCCTGCTCGTACGTCAACACCGGCGTATGCTGCTCCGTGAGCGAGCCGGTGGGGCGCGTCGCAAAGGTCTGGCCGAGACCAGTGTGCCCGCCTACATAGTAGACGGGCTGCCCGTCGGCCAGCAACTCGACCGCCCGATTGATTCGCTTTCCCATATCGATGCGCTTTCCCAAAATGGCTGATCGACTCTGCACTATGCGTGGTCATAGTCAAGGTTGGCACATGTGCCGTGCGCGTGTTCAGACACATGTAAGACTTTCAACCGGTCCGTGTTCCATGCAATGCCAATCCAGATAGTCACGGATGGAGGCCGTCCCGAATTCACGGCATGGCCCAATCTCTGGTTGTGATCCGCATGATCTCCTCCCGGTCGCAGAAAAATCTGTTCGACACCTGCTCAATTGCGTGGCGGGCGCCGAACCTGTCCCCGGTCTGCTCCCGGATATCGGTGGCGGTCCTTCGGGACGAACCTCCCGCATCGGGGTCGGGCCCGGCCTCCAGCCAGGACGCCGAGCGCGATCGATGGCAACAAGCACGAGATCCGCTGTATGACCCACATCGACACGATAGCTTGAGTCCTGGAGATATGTTGACGGCTACAATTCGGCTGGCCAACAATCCCGAGGGCAAATTGCAATTCAGATTGGGGCAAGTCATGGGCAGACGAAATCGGAATTCCACGAGTGCCAATGGTACGTCTGCAATCAATCGAATCGCATTTGACAATGCAGACCAGCGGATTTCACGGTTGGGACTGCTTCCGTTGGCAAAACACATTCAGAACTTTGTGGAGTGGGGCAAGATTCTGGACGCAAATCGGCGCGAAAATTGCCAAATGCGTGTTTCTCTTCGCTGAGCATTTGATGAAGTGATCGTTTCATGACAAACCCGACGAGGCGCCGGGGGTCGGCTGGACCAATGTGGCCGGAAGCCCTTGGAGGCAACAGCATGAGGAGTGCCAACTGATGGCAGCAAAGAGAGGTCGGCTGGTCGGCAAGGTGGCGATAGTCACCGGCGGCACCAGTGGCATGGGCGCGGCGACCGCCGCGATGTACGTGGCCGAGGGCGCGCGCGTGATGGTAGCCGGACGGCGCCGAGACGCAGGACAGAATATCGTTGATCGCCTGGGAGAAAACGCAGCCTTCAGCGCCGGTGACGTAACGGTTGAGGCGGACGTGGCGGCATTGGTCGGCGCGACGGTCGACCGGTGGGGACGGGTAGACATCCTGTTCAACAATGCGGGTATAGGTCGAGAATACCGCACGGTGGAGAACTTCGACGCCGAGGAGTTCCTTGCTGACGTTTGGACACTGGTTGGATCCTGCTTCCTGACTGTCAAGCACGCGGCGCCGATAATGAAGCGGCAGGGCAGGGGGTCCATCATCAACAACGGCAGTACCGCGGGGATAACCACTGACGGATCGGGGGCGGTGTATTCGGCCTGCAAGGCGGGCATGATCCAGGTCACCAAGGTATGGGCCACGGAGCTGATTGGCGACGGAATACGAGTCAACTGCATCTCGCCCGGAGCCATTTCCACCCCGATCTTCTGGGGCGGCGAACATACGCAGAGCCCGGAAGAGAACCAGGCCCGTCTCGAGCGGTTGAACCGCTGGTGGGTGGAGAATCGCCCGGCAAACCGCCCCGGAGTTCCTGACGACATCGCCTACGCCGCAGTGTTCCTTGGCAGCGACGAGAGCCTGCACGTGAACGGCCACAACCTGGTGGTCGATGTGGGCCATACGGTAACTCGAATGGCGTTTAACGAACTGCAGGAGATGAAGGCCGCTCGGGCCAGGGTGATAGATGGCGGATAAATTCGCATTCCCCGGTCGGCTCGCCCCCGACCTGCAGGAATACGGTGCTCCTCGAGCCGACTTGCCGGTGAATAAAGGCTGCCAGTATCATGTCCGAAACCGGCTGCACATTGCAGGAGGCGCACCGTGTGCAGCCATACCTTTGGCCTGTTCAGGACAGCCCCTTGCTGTCAGCACCGACGGCCTTCGGGTGTCTCATCGCCCGTGCTTGCCAAGCCGAACCGGCTCCGGCAGGGCAGGCCTCTCGGATCATCCGATTGCCGCCCGATTCGTCGACATCGTCGCCGTCGGCCGGGGCCCGTGTGGCGATATGACAGTTGGTCGCCGCCAGCGGTCCTAGGCCGATACCGGGACATCCCCCGAATCCGCGTGTGCAGTCGCATCGGTTGGCCCGCCGATTCCGAACAGGGCTTGGCCTTCGGAGCGTGGGCGTCGCCCGTTGATCATGAGTCCAGGCCGCCCAAGGGACTGTCCTTCGTATTGCCGGTTACTAGGATGCCTGTACCCCACGCGCACCAAGCGGCGCATGTCAGCCGTGGCATTAATGTAGCTTCCGTGAATTGTCATGATGTTGAAGAGTACAAGATCGCCAGCCTTGGCCGGAACCGCCTCGGTGTCCTGCAGGCGATACGTTGTTTGCGACAATTGGGGCGAGCATTCTTCCTGCTCGCCATTCTCATTGACAAAGGACGTGGTGTGATCAAGGGGACCGAGCCTGTGCGAGCCCTTCAAAAATCGGATCTCGCCATTGGCGTGGCAGGTGTCGTCGAGATGGACCAGCGCGTCGACGTATCTGTCATCGGCGTGCTTGTAGAATGCCCAATCCTGATGCATCGGGAAAGGATGGCCGGTCTCGGGTGGCTTGACGTGCATCGTCGAGTGGTGAAGCTCGACCGGCGCCCCCTCGGTTCCATCGTCATCGCCGGTCAAGAGTTGCGATATGGCTTCAGCGACCGCCGGCTTGGTCACGGCGTTCATCCAGGAGTCCGCATAGAAATGCAGATCATGCATCGAGACCAGTTTGCTCTTCGCCTCGGTTTCGGTGTCCATCAACTGTCTGCGCCACGGGCCAGTCCAGCCCATGTCCATTTGGGCCCAATCTTCGATCATCCAGTCGAGGTCGTCGCGAAGTTGTGCAACCTCGTCAGCACAGTAGACTTCGGCGATGTGGAGAAAACCGTTTTCGCGGTAGCTCTCGATTTGCTCTTTGCCAAGCATGCGTATCCTCTCGGGTGATGGTTGCTTGAGGAGATACTGCCAGCTTAAGTTCCGACCATCCCATTCGCAAGGGAATTGGTCGATATTCACACCTTGGAAGGCCGCTTAGGAGTGAAAGCCTAGATCGATCGTTTTCGACCGACAAGTCTGCAGGGCATTCACGGCCGAAAACCGAAATTGCATCCCCTTCATATTCGCGAGTTCACGATATCGTTCTGAAGAACAACAGGCTGTCATCCAGTTGCAATTCGTATCCGCTCACTCCTCCCTGGTGACGTGTTTGGGGTTGTGCATCTTGATCATGTCGACGGCATTTCCAACAAGTGCGATCTGGAATGGTGACGGGGGGGGGGGGGGTTGCACAATCTCACCGTTGGGAGTCCCCGGCAGATCAGCGACAATCCGGTCCAGGGATTCTTTTCCAGGCAGTACCGTTTCCTGTAGCGAAAGGCTCCGGCCGCGCATCGTGGCATGATGATCGGGTCATCTTGTCGGGGGTGTGATTACCTTGCGCGGCAGGCGGATGAGCAGGTCACGCCCGGTCCACGACTATCCAAGCCCTCCCGACTGCCATCCACCTCATTGCAAACCTGTCAGCCGCCACCCAGACATCAAGCCGGATTCAGGGCGTAAGCGGCAATTGCAATTTTCCCATGGCAGCCGCCAACATGAAACGAGCACGGTTACGCGTCCGAAACCGGGCGACCGGCGATCCTGAGCCGGATTTCGGACGCTTCCAACTGGCCCGCTCTTCCGCAGCGGCCACCCTGCAGCCGTTTCGAGGAACGGAGCGGCCTCGGGCGGCGGCACATCGACTCGTCGGCAGTTAGCGCCAGAATGCCGTACAGTGCAAGGCACCCAACTATCTCCTGACCCCGGATCCGGACATACCGGCCTCCACATGAAGATTGACCTTTGGCGCGCATGCGTCTACGCAAACGCAATTGGCCGTCTTCCGGAGGAGGGTAGCATGCGCCGACCGCCACTTGCCGAGGCTCGGGAGTCGTTGCGCGTCAAATGGTACCGGAGCCCCGTAGAGCCAGAAGTTCTCCACAAGCTGTTGCAGCGCAGCGACTTGTCGGCATGGCTGCAAACCCTGGGAGTGATTGCCTACCTGGCGGTAACCGCGGGGTTGACCTACTATTTCTTCGTGCACCAGATGTGGGCGCTCTTCGCAGTGGCACTGTTCGCGTACGGCACCTACGCATGTTTTCTCGGATCCGCATGCCACGAATTCGTCCACGGCACGGTCTTCAAGACAAAGTGGCTGAACCGTTTCTTTCTCTATTTTTTCTCAATCATCAATATGTTCAATCACGAGGAATACCTGCTGAGCCATACGTATCATCACCGTTATACGCTTCACCCTGATGGCGACCGGGAGGTGGTGTTGCCGCAGTCGCCGGTGATCCGGGGTCTGTTTGTCGTGCAGATGTTCACCTTGAACCTGTTCGGTGGCCCCGGAGCGGAAGGACTGTATCAGCGAGGCCGGGCCACGATTCAAACCGCATTTGGCAAGTTGCCCGACATGGACGCACTTGGCGAGCCCATCGACAACCAGCAACAAGAGTGGCTTGCGGCGCTCTACGCCACGCATCCAGAGGAACGGTGGAAGGCGGTAAGGTGGGCACGAATTATCCTTCTGTTTCACGCCGCGGTCATTGTTCTGGCCGTTGTGTTTCAACTCTGGCTGCTGCCGGTGTTCATTACGCTGTCGCGGATTCTGGCGAACTGGCTGAAGGCGCCGGCGGTATTCCTGCAGCATGCCGGGCTGCGCGACAATGTGGCAGATTTTCGCAAGTGCACCCGCACCATCAAGCTAGATCCAGTCACGTCGATGATGTACTGGCACATGAACTGGCACGTTGAGCACCACATGTACCAGTGGGTGCCTTGCTACAACCTGCGGCGACTGCATCAGGCCATTGCATTCGACCTGCCCGAGCCCCGCGGTCTTCTGGGTGCATGGCGAGAGGTGCACGCGACCTGGAGGCGGCAACAGATCGAACCCGAGTATCAGTTTGATACCCCTCTTCCGTCCACGGCGACCGCGGCGGCGTGAAGATGTGGATTTCCGATGGTCGCGACGGCTGGACGGCATGTCATTGAATCTCCGCAATATCGAGCCTTTGATGAAGTCCGGTGGTTGCGGAAAATCCCCGCGGCAGGGGCTGGCATTTTGTCCGGGGTGGTGACAGAATGCTGCAATCTCTGTGCCGGCTCCCGGAAAGGAGGACCGCAACTGGAGTGCTCCGGTGGTCGGCAAAATCATTGATTTCCCGTCTGCATTCGCTTCCGGCAAGAACATCGCCAAGTGGAGGAGGATGAGGTGTTGGGGCAAGATGGCGGCTGGGCGACACACGAATTCAGTTTGCTGGCGAAATCGGGACGGCTCGACGACGCCTGCCGGCGACCGCGGCACCGTCTGCGGGCCAATGCTCTGGCCAAGTTCCTGACCCCTGCGCCGAATCCGGCCCTGGAAGCTTGGTTCGCAACGGTAAAATCCCGGCCTCGAAATGGCCAATATGCGAAATTCACTTCCCGGAGTGACTCGGCAATTGAACGAAGAGAGAAGACAGCAAAAGGGCACCAGATATGACACGCATGACCGGGGCGAAGTTCTTCGCCGATTCCCTTAAGGCTTACGGGGTCACCCACGTATTCGTGGCGCCCTCGGTGGCCAATCTGGCTCTCGCCGAGGCCAGCGCCATCGGCATCAAGAGCATCGTGCCGCACGGTGAAAAACCCGCTGCCTACATGGCCGATGGCTACGCACGCGCCGCCAATCGGCCAGGCATATGCATTGCGCAGTCGGTCGGTGCGGCAAATCTCGCCGCCGGGCTCCAGGATCCGTTCCTGGCGCTTTCGCCCGTCATCGCGTTCACCGGACGCAAGACGCCGATGGAGCAGTACCGGAACGCCTACCAGGAAATTTCCCACGCTGGTCTCTACGATCCGGTCACCAAATTCAGCGGGCTGGTTGAGACGCTGGAGCAGTTCCCTCGAATGCTGCGCCAGGCCTTCCGCGAGGCAACCAGCGGCGCGACAGCGCCGGTTCACCTGGACCTGCAGGGCGTCGCGGCAAACGTAATCTTGGAAAGCGAGTCTGACCTTGAGGTGATGGCCGAGGAGCAGTTCACCCGCCGCCCGGCATTCCGCCCTGAGCCGTCCCCCGACTCGGTGGCCGCGGCGGCGCAGGCACTGGCCAGCGCTGAGCGGCCAGTCATCATCGCCGGCGGCGGGGTGGTGGCGTCAGAGGCCCAGTCCGAAATCGTCGAGCTTGCCGAGAAGCTGTCGATTCCGGTCGCAACATCGCTCAATGCCAAGGGAACGATTCCGGACGACCACAGGCTTTCGGTTGGCGTCGTCGGCACCTACTCGAGAGCGTGCGCAAACCGCGCCGTGCACGAGGCAGATCTGGTTCTCTTCGTCGGTAGCCATACCGGAAGTCAGGTGACAAACGAGTGGATGACCCCCGCCGCCGGCACCCGAATTGTCCAGATCGACATCGATCCGTCGGAGTTGGGGCGAAATTACCCGGTCGAGGTCGGGATACAAGGAGACGCAAAGGCGGCGCTGCGCCGCCTCATTGACGCATCGCAGGTGGGCGACGGGCGAGCTGGCTGGGTGGAGCGCACCCGGAACCTGGTCCAGGAGTGGCAATTGGCGGTGGCGGCGCGGGCCACCTCCGACGCGGTGCCGATTATTCCCGATCGGCTGTGTACCGAGCTGACTGCGGTCCTCGACGCGAACTCGGTGCTGGTCGTCGACACCGGTCATGCCGGCATCTGGACCGCCGCCATGATCGATCTCAACCATCCAGGTCAAAAATTGCTCCGCTGCGCAGGATCGCTCGGCTGGGGGCTGCCAGCGGCAATCGGAGCGCAGTTGGCGCTGCCGGACAGACCTGTCATCTGCTTCATTGGCGACGGCGGGATCTGGTACCATCTGGGCGAGATCGAGACTGCTGTCCGCTGCAAGGTGCCGGTGACGGTCGTGGTCAACAACAACAGCGGCTACATTCAAGACAAGGGCGGCGACGACATCGCATACGCCAAGGTTCCCGGCACTGACTCCAGCGAACTTTGGCGTTTCAACGACACCAACTTTGCCGCCATTGCCGAAAATATGGGTGCGCTGGGCATTCGGGTGGAAAAACCCGGTGAGATTCGCGGGGCGATCGAGCAGGCGTTGGCTTCAGGACGCACCGCGGTGGTTGACGTGGCAACCGACCCGGCTGACGGAAACCCGCCGGAGCGCTGGGTTCCGCCCGCATGATCTCTGCCGCCTCCGACGCATCACGCAAGGAACGGGACGATCAGAGACCCGGTTGGTGCTTGTCACCTGCGCCGCGAGGGGATGCGCCGAAGCGAAGGCCAGGCGCTTCACCGCGCAGGGGGCACGGCATCGCCATGCGCCGCAGGGCGGTGGCGCCGCACATGAACGAATGGCGGGCAGGGTGCCAGATCACCGTCAACGCAGTCTGCCCAGGTGGCCACCAGGCGCGCGATGTCGAGCTTCGCGAGGCACGGGAGAAGTGCACCGGTCTCGACTCCCGCGGCGTTCTTGTAGTTAACCTGGAAGAGAAGGACGAGAACCGCGCTCTTGGCGGTCACTGGCTGGTGAACGAACGCTGCAGGCAGGATTTCGGCGGGTTCGGAGATGTCGCGGCAATGGCGGTGTTCATCGCCTCCGACGAGGCCAGACACTTCGCCAGCCAGGATGTGAACACCACCTGCGGCTACATCATGTGGTAGCGCGCTTGGCGGCAGCGAGCGAGAATGTAGGATCGGGGAGACCAACGATATGGGACGGCTGAAGGACAAGGTTGCGCTGATCACCGGCGCCGCGAGGGGACATGCCGAGGCCATGGCCAGGCGCTTCGCCGCCGAGGGGGCAGACATCGCCATGTGCGACATCGTGCCCAGGGATCAACTGGACAGCACCACCGGGGAGGCGGTGCGGGCCGCGGGGCGCCGCGCCCTTTGCTTCGAGACCGACGTGTCGGACGAGCGGCAGGTCAATGACATGGTGGAGCACACGCTTGCCGAGTTCGGCAAGATCGACATCTTGGCACCGGTGGTCGGCATCGCCGGTCCGACCAAGGATCTGCACCAGCTCACGCTCGCCGAGTGGCGACTGGTTCAGACCGTCAACGTCGATTCGGCATTCTTGTGCTGCCGGGCGGTGCTGCCGCACATGATCGAACGGCGGGCGGGGCGGATCATTCTGTTCAGCTCGCCAACCGGCAAGCAGCCGCTGGCGCACCGATCACCCTACGCCACCAGCAAGATGGCGATAATTGGCCTGACGCGAACTCTCGCCGTCGAGACGGGGCGCCATTTGATCACCGTCAACGCAATCTGCCCAGGCGGCCACAGGGCGCGCGATGTCGAGTTGACCAAGGCATTCGCCGAGTACACAGGCCAGAGAGTCGAGGAAACGACCTTCTCCAACTACCCCGAGGAGACGGAGGAAAACCGCGTGATTGCCGGTCACTGGCTGGTCAATGAGGGCTACCTTCAGGACCACGGCACCTCCGAGGACGCGGCGGCAATTGCGGTGTTCATCGCCTCCGACGAGGCTAGCCACTTTACCGGCCAGGACGTGAACACGCCCGGCGGCTATATCATGTGGTAGGAGATCGGCGACACAGGCGGTCGCGCGATGCGCAAATTTTCCAGAGATTGAGGCGGCTGACGTGAGGATGAAGAGATGGCGATTGGAGACGTCGAGACCGTCGGGGTGGTAGGAGCCGGCCTCATGGGCTCCGGTATCGCCCTCAACTTTGCGCTCGCCGGGCACAAGACCATCATGTGCGACCTGGCAGAGGACGTCCTGGCGGGCGCGCGAAAGAGGGTCGACGGAGCCCTGGCAATGTTTGTGGAGGAAGGGCTGACAGCCTCTGCCGATGCCGATGCGGCCGTAGCTCGCATCGAATCGACCACGGACCTGGATGATCTGGCGCGGCGCTCGGACTTCATCACCGAAGCGATCGTCGAGCGGCTGGAGGACAAACAGCGGCTTTTTCGTCATCTGGACGAGACCTGCCCTCCCCACACGGTCATCGTAACCAACACCTCGTCGCTCAAACTGAGCGACATCGGTAACGGTGTGCGTCGGCAGGAGAGGCTCGGGCTTACCCACTACTTCGTCCCACCCCACATCGTTCCCGGCGTCGAGATCGCCAAGGGTCCCGGAACCAGCGACGAAACCTTTCAACTGCTCTATGACCTCATGAAGGCAATACGAAAGGTGCCGATCCGGGTGCTGAAGGAACGGTCGGGTTACCTGATCAATACGATCAATGACGCCCTCGCGTGGGAGGCCGGCAGGTTGTGGGCGGAGGGCGTGGCCAGCGCCGAAGACATTGAGCTGGGCATCAGGAGCACGATGGGCTTTCGGATGCCGTACTATGGACCTTTTGGTCATTACGACTACTCGGGCACGTGGCGCTGGCCGCCCGACGTGCTGGACAAGAAGCTGGCGCCGCCGGATTCCGTGCCGGCGCGCCAGGATGCCGAGCGGAGATACAAGAAGCGGCTGCAGCAGGGTCCGTTCTTCATGGACCCCGAGCACGCGGCCGAGGACGAGGAGCGGCGCGACCGTGATTTCATCCGCAGGCTCAAAACGCTCTACCCGCGAGACCAAATCGAATGACGGACGGCTCCCGGCGGCAGCCTGCCAACGCCGACACGCAGGTCCTCGACCCCGACCGCGAGATCGTCGATCCCCATCATCACCTCGTTGAAGAAGGGCACGAGTGGGGGCGCTACCTGCTCGCTGACCTGCAGGCGGACACCGGATCCGGCCACCGTGTAGTGCAGACGGTGTACGCCGAGTGCGGCCGCTGCTACCGCAGCGGCGGTCCCGAGCACCTGCGACCGGTTGGCGAGACCGAGTGGGTGGCCGGGGTGGCGCGCCAATCCAAGACAGGATCCGGCGCAGAGATCGCCGGCATCATCGCACATGCTGATCTCACGCTGGACGCCCGGCTCTCGGAGACGCTCGATGCGCATGAGGAAGCGGGTGAGGGGAGGTTCTGCGGCATCCGCCACAGCATCGCCCACGGCGACCATCGGCGCGGCTACGAGAACGCACCGGGCCCGGCGCCAATCGGGTTGGCCGCCGACATGCGGTTTCGCGCCGGTCTTCGAATGCTTGGGCGCCGCGGGATTGTCTACGACAGTTGGCATTTCCACTACCAGACGGAGGAATTCATCGCGCTGGCGCGCAGCGCACCCGACACCACTCTGGTGATGGACCATTTCGGCACTCCCGTTGGGGTTGGCCGTTACCGGGAGCAGCGAGAGGAGATCTATTCCAACCTGAATGCCAGCATCGCCGCAGTCGCTGCCTGCCCCAACGTTGTCGCCAAGTTGGGCGGTCTGGCGATGCCGGACAATGGGTTCCCATGGGCCCGGGGTGATGGCCGCGCGAGCGCCCGTGAACTGGCCCAGGCGCAGCGCTGCTACTATCTCAACGCCATCGACTGTTTCGGCACAGACCGCTGCATGTTCGAGAGCAATTTTCCGGTCGACAAAATCTCGATCGGCTACCGTTCACTGTTCAACGCGTTCAAACTGATGACCGCGGATTTCTCGGAAACCGACAAGCAGGCGCTGTTCAGCGGCACCGCTCGGCGTATCTACAACCTGCCGCCGGTCGCTTTCTAGGCATCATGGATTGACCTGTCCCGGCCCTGGCGCCGCGGGTTGCCTTGCAAGGTCAGAGAAGCGTCCCGGATCACATATGACCCGAGCGGTTGCGGTTTCGGATATTGACGGTCACGATGGTGATGGTTATCTGCACCCTCATGCCGTACCCGCTCGAACCGGGCGTCATGTACATGATGCCTACCCACTTTGGACCATACACGGGTCCCCGCCGCGGACCCGATGGTCGAACATTCGCATGCGTTGATAATCCGAAGAATACGACCTATTCGGTCAGCTTCCTGACCAACATTGATCAGCTGGAGTCCTTGCTGCCTCCCGGCTTCTCGACAGATGGCGAGCCGGTGGTAACCGTTTTCACCGAGCAGCTGAAGGAGATTGAGTGGCTCGCCGGGCGTGGCTACAACGTCCTGGGCGTCACGTTTCCGGTGCGCTATGCGGGTAAGAAGGACCGCGCCGCCGGCCCATTGCTGACGGTGCTCTGGGAAAACCTGGCCGACCCAATCCTGACCGGCCGCGAGCAGCTCGGCTTCTCCAAGATCTACTGCGAGCTGCCCGAACCGGTGGTCAGGGCCGACGAGACCCACCTGACCGCGAGCTGGCTCGGATTCCGTTTCCTGGATTTGCGATTGACCGGGATGAAGGAGGTGGCGGAAACCGACTTCCCACCCCCGCCGGAGGCCAAGTCCGACGGCGTCGCTCAAGGAATGCTGCATTACAAGTACATCCCCAGGACCGGAGACTGGGGCGTCGCAGACGCCGAGTACGCGTGCCTGCTGCCAAATGGAAACAGCAACCAAGTCATCAAGCAGATGTGGCGAGGAGATGGCACCGTCAAGTTCCATCGCGCCCGCTGGGAAGACCTGCCGACTCAATACTCGATCGTAAACACCTTCGCCGATCTGGAAATTGTTGAATGGCGCGGCGCCACGATAACACGGAGCATCGGCGCCAAGGATCTGAGCGACCAGCGGGCCCTCCAGTAGTGACGGCCTCGCATGAATGGGGCGGACCATCTGCAATTGATCCGCTGACTGACTTGTGCTTCGCACACCGGCATGTCTGGGCGCAGACATGATCCGCGTCGAGAATCTGACCTGCTACTACGGCGAACGGCCGGCGGTTGACGACATTACCTTCAATATCGAGAAGGGTGAGATCGTCGGATTCCTGGGCCCCAACGGCGCGGGCAAGTCGAGCACGATGCGGATGATTACCGGATATATGATGCCCACGCGCGGAAGTGCCTGGGTCGCCGGTCGCGACATGACGCGAGACTCGCTGGAAGGGCGGCGCCACCTTGGTTATCTTCCCGAGGTCGTGCCGCTCTATGACGACATGACCACCCGTGCCTACCTGCAGTATATCGGGCGCCTGCGCGGGCTGGACAGCGCAACGGCTTCCCGACGCGTGAACGAGGTCATCGAAATCTGCGCCCTCGGGGAGTACCGGGACGTCCTGCTGGCCAAACTGTCCAAGGGCTTTCGTCAGCGGGTCGGGCTGGCGCAGTCAATCATCAACGACCCCGAAGTGCTGATTCTCGATGAGCCTACAATTGGCATCGACCCGATTCAGGTGGCACAGACCCGTCAGCTCATCAGGAATCTGGGCGAGAACCGGACAAT
This sequence comes from Paracoccaceae bacterium, assembly GCA_965214695.1. GTDB lineage: Bacteria > Pseudomonadota > Alphaproteobacteria > Rhodobacterales > Rhodobacteraceae > JAPOXR01. Next base: position 354,137 of record OZ243967.1, read on the forward strand.
CCTGCTGTCAAGCCACATCCTTCCCGAAGTGAGCATGGTTTGTGAGCGGGTAATCATCATCAACAAGGGCAAGATCGTCGCCGAGGACAGCATCGAAAGCTTGTCGTCGCGCGTCGCCGGCGACGAGCAATTGCGGCTGCGGGTCCGCGGCCCTGTGACCGAGGTGACCCGGGAGCTCAGCGCGGTGACCGGCGTCCGTGATGCCCGCTACCAAGATCCTTTTCACATCGTTCGCGTCGAGCCGGGCCGGGAGATGCAGGGTGCGATTATTGCCGCCGTCAGCGCCAAGGGGTGGGCGTTGCTGTCAATGGAATCGGTTGGCCTGAGTCTGGAGGACATTTTCCTGCAGCTGACCGCATCCGATGGAGCAGCCGAACCGAAGGCGGGCGCATGAAACAGGCCCTCCGCAACATCGGCATCGTCGGGCGCAAGGAGCTCCTGACCTATCTCGGCTCACCGATGGCCTATATCGTTACCGCAGTTTTCCTTGTTGTGTCGGGTGCGTTCTTTGCCAGCTACCTTGCCGCCACCAGCTACGCCGACACCAGTATCGCCGGGTTCCTGAACGCCGCTCAGCTCCTGATCCTGCTGTTCGCGGCGCTCCTGACCATGCGCCTGGTGGTCGAAGAGAAAAAGCAGGGCACGTGGGAGCTGATGCTGACCACACCGGTTCGCGACGGGGAGCTGGTTGTCGGCAAGTTTCTCGGCTCCCTGGTGGTCCTGTGCGGCATGCTGCTGCTCACCCTTTACTACACCTTGATGCTGTTGATCTTCGGCGATCCCGACCTCGGCCCGATAGCGACCAGCTATGTCGGGCTGCTGCTGATCGGCAGCGCCTGCCTGGCCGTCGGCATTTTCGCCTCGGCGGTCACCGCCAATCAAATCGTTTCGGCAGTCTTGGCTGGCGGCATCCTTTTCGGCCTGTGGGTCATTGGCCTGGTTGCCGACCTGGCGGGCGGCGGGATCGGGGAAGTGCTCACGCGATTGTCCTTGTCCGGCTACTTCGCCGAGTTCGAGCGCGGCATAATCAACACACAATCGGTCGTCTATTACGTCACCATGACGATTTTCTTCCTCTATGCCGCGGTCAGCGCGATCGATGCCGGTCGCTGGCGCCTGGTGCAGCGCAAGGGGAGCTCCGGTTACTTCGCCGGTGTCGGTCTGGCGACTGTTTTCGTTGCCTGGGTGCTTGACTTCATTCTGCCTACGGGTCGCATCATCACCTGGACGATTGTCGCGATCGGCGTGGGGCTGATTGCCGCAAGCATACTGTTGGACTTCCGTAGGGTGGGAGAAGCGCTGGCCAGCCGGCGCGGGGCATTCGGTATCGGAACCGGGGTCAGCCTGTCCGTCGTTTCTGCGGCGCTTCTGCTCGTCAACCTGATCAGCACAACGGTGTTCCACCGGTTCGACTTTACCGGGCTGGCTCAATTCACTCTGACCTCCCAGACCAAGGAAGTGCTCGCGGGTTTGGTCGGCGAAGAGCATCAGGTGGAGGTGGTCAGCTTCTACAGTAATCCGAATCCAAACATCGAAGGCAGCGCAGAGGCATTCGCCGTCAACAGCTATGGGCACGACTTGCTGCTGGAGTACACCAACCACACCGACGCGATTAGCGTCCGCAGGGAGGATCCGGAGTTGCGCCCGGATCTGAGTCGGCAGTATCTGGGGCAGGGGCCGGTGGCACAGCTGGCGTTTCGGCTCGGGGTGGTCGTGTTTCGCGGCTCTGCAGGGCAGATGCTGGTCCTTGGTCCGCAGATTCAGGCAGAAGCGGAAAACGCGTTTACCAGCGCGATCCTGCAGGTAACGGGCACACGGCAACGCGTCGTCTATTTCCTGGCGGGCCATGGCGAGGCCAGCATCGGCGGCGACTACAGCTCGGCCCGGGAAGGTTTGCGGGACAACCTGTTCCAGGTCGGCGAGTTGAACCTTCGCCAACTCGACGCGCTCCCCGAGAACGCAAGCGTGTTCGTCATCGCTGGTCCGCAGCTCGATCTGGACGACGACGATATTGCGCTGCTCGACAGTTATCTGCAGCGTGGCGGGCGCCTGCTGCTGCTGCTGAACCCGAACCCGCAGCCGGAGCTGCGCGATCTGGCGGCGTCATGGTGGCTGGCGATTGACAATGGCGTGGTGGTCGACCCCGATGCGCATGTGACCCCGAATTTCGACGTGCCGCTCGTGGACGTGCGCCGCAACCAGTTCGGATTGGAGGATTTCTACTTTCCCGGCGCGACCATGATCCGTCCACGCGAGGACAAGCCCGACGAGGCAAGGATCCTGCCGCTGGCCTGGACGACGCCTTCAGCATGGCAGGAGAAGGATGCGCTCGGTGTCGACGACCCGGTTTTCGACCAGGAAGTGGATGTGTCCGGGCCAGTGGCGCTCGGCGCGAGCGTGGAAATGCCGGTATCCAGCGATGTCGCGGAGGGAGAGCGCCGGTCGCCAACGACTCGCCTCGCAGTGATCGGCGACTCTGACTTCGCCGGTAATCAGCATTTCGGGAACAGCAATAACAGCGATCTGTTCCTGACAATCGTCAACTGGCTGGGAGAGGGTGACGAGTTGGTCTCGGTGGACCGCAAGGTGGTGCCGGTCCGGAGACTCGTGTTGAGTCCCGAAGAGGCGCGTTTTCTCAACCTGTCCGCGGTCGGGCTGCTGCCGTTGATTTTGCTCCTCGTGGCTGCAGGGGTATGGTGGCGGCGCAGGTAAAGGCTCCGTTTTGAAATTCCGTTTCATCATTCCCACCGCCATCCTCGCGATCGGCCTTGGGATCTGGTACTACTTCGCCAGTCGCCCGCAGCCGGTTCCGCCACCGGAGCCCCGGCCTTTCGTTTGGGCCGTTGAGATGAACGATCTGACGCGGATACAGATCAAACTGCCCAGGCACGGCTTGTCCGAATCGTGGCGGATGCGCGAGGATCGCTACTGGTATTTCACCGATCCGGATGGTCCACAGGTAGACAGATCGCGCTGGGGAGGCGGCGTCCCACTGCTGTTGAGTGGTCCCGGCGCCAACCGGCTGATTGAAGACGTGCCAACCGCAGAACAGCTGACAGCATTCGGTTTCGACGAACCACAAATGTCGATAAACCTGCTGGTGGGAGATGGCGTAGAGCTGGAAATCCACGTCGGCGATTCTACTCCGGACGGACTCTCATACTACACGAAGCAGGCCGACCGACCCGAGATCTTTACGGTGGATTCCACCTGGTTCAAGGTCATTGAAGGGCTGGTTACCGACCCGCCCTATCCGCCGACGGATTAGCATGACGGGTGTGATTTCGCCCTGGCGGATCGCCATTTTCCTGGAGCGTTGAATTTACATGACTATTTCGTGTCCCTTCCGGGAGTGATCTCCAGGTGGCAAGGAGCCATTTTCCTAGAGCGTTGAATTTACACGATTAATTCATGCCCCATCCAGCACACCTTGACAACCAGCGGCACGAGCCGCAATCTGTGCGGCAGCCATGACTGAACAACAAGATGCGGACGTCGTTCTCGACGTCAATGAACTGCAGACACACTTTTACACGGACGAAGGTGTCGTCAAGGCCGTTGACAGACTCACATATCGTGTCCGCAAGGGCGAATTCGTCGCGCTGGTCGGCGAAAGCGGCTGTGGCAAGAGCGTCAGCGCCATGTCAGTCCTGCGGCTAATCCCATATCCACCTGGAATCATCGCTGGCGGGCAGGTTTTGTTCAAGGGCGAAGACCTGCTGCAGGCGTCGGAGGAGCGGATACGGGATATCCGCGGCAACCGCATTGCCATGGTGTTCCAGGAGCCAACCACATCGCTCAATCCTGTGGTAACGGTCGGTCGGCAGATCTCCGAATCACTGAAACTGCACCGCCGCCTGGACAAAAAACAGGCCCGGGACGAGAGCATTCGGCTGCTGGACCTTGTTGGGATTCCCGATTCTACGAAGCGGGTGACCGATTATCCCTATCAATTCAGCGGCGGCATGCAGCAACGCATCATGATCGCCATGGCCCTGAGCTGCAACCCGGAGCTCCTCATCGCCGACGAGCCCACCACGTCGCTCGATGTTACTGTCCAGGCACAGATTCTGGAGATCATAGCAAACCTCCGCGACGAGTTCGACATGGCGGTTGTCATCATCACCCACAACCTCGGACTGGTGGCGCGTTACGTGGACCGGGTGAACGTGATGTACGCCGGCAAGCTGGTCGAGGCCGGGCCAACGGATTTGGTCTTCAGTGAGCCGAAACATCCCTACACAATTGGGTTGTTGGCATCGGTGCCGCGCCTGGACAGCCACCGCAATGTCGCTCCGCGCGTCATTCCGGGGCTGCCGCCAAACCTGGCGCAGCTGCCGCCGGGCTGCTCATTTGCCCCGCGGTGTGCGTATGCGAGTGACAAATGCAATGACAGGCCGCCGCCGCTGGAGACCGTGTCCGCTGGTCACGAGCGCGCCTGTTTCTACGACGCGGCGAAGCTGCAGAAATCTGACATGCTGGACTGGCGATAGGATTCCGTCGCCGCCAGCCCTTATCGCTGGCGAAGTCCGCCTCCGTCACCCCCAATTTGCCCAATCTGCTGCACAGGGTCGGGCTTTCTTTTGCAGTCCGCAACGCATGGCAGGCGTGCCTGCGGGCTTCAGTTCGCCTCGCGGCTGCCGCAGCGCATTGATTCCGGCATGGAGAGCCACCTTGTCCGCGGCCGGCACCAGGAGCTGCGCGCAGCAGCCTGGCCGCAACGGGAATGATTGCGACAGCTCCCGGCCGTGTCCTTGCCGGTCGGTCGGAGATGAAGCAGCCCCTTATGCCGAGATCCTGGCTGACTCCATCCCCCGACAAGGAGCCGGCATGCATTCGCCCATCGAAAGCGTTTTGACGCCTTCCGGTCCGGCGCCGACCGAAAGTACCGCGGCACGATTGCCTCTTTACAGTTGTCCTGTTTCCCCAGGCCCATTCAAAAGTCGGCAACCATGACCAGATCCAGCCTCCGGCTCCGGGATCCAGCCGTCATCCGGCGGTCATGTCGGGGCAGTCTGTAGACGAGTCATGCCGGCTCGTGGCGATTCGTGCCCGGATCCTGCGCCGAAGACGTGCCGGGCCCATGGCGCCGCAGGCCCGGCCAAGGGCCGGACTTCAGGGAGCGATACGGGTTGAATGGGTCTGCAGGCGCCGTCAGCGCATAACGGCATCGAGCGCCTCCAGCGGCCTGGCAGCGAAGTGCCGGTTGGCAGGTGGCACGTAGTCGAAGCGACCATCGAGCCTGATCAGCGAGATCGCCATGTTGGAGATGGCCGCCAGATTCTCGGGGACATTGCCGACATGGGCCCGGCAGCGATCCTCGTCATAGGTGAAGTCACGGACATGGTGTAGTCTTGTCTCGATCTGCCAATGTGAGCGGACATGATCGGCAATCTCCCGGGCGCCGGCCTGATCCTTCCCGAGCGAGGTCAGGCCGTAGACGGTCTCTATGCTGGTCTTGCCGGTCTTGACCACTTCACGTTTGCGGATGATGCGGAAGGCCTGGCGCCGGCCATGCAGGCGGCAGAAGCTGTTCCATTCCGGGCCGGAGATGCAGGCCCCGTGCAGTGGCGCTGGCAGGTGCGGCCATGCTGCTTGTCCGCATCTTCCGCATGCATCCTGCCGCTGCCCCAGCCACCGAACAACCGCAGTTGTTCATGCACCCCCTTCTGGTTGCCCTTGACCGCGGTCAGCACGTAATCGCCGCCGGCATCCACAAGGGCCGCCGCGGTCTCGTGCTGGACATGCATGGCATCGGCAGTGATGATCCGCTTGCCGAGCCGCGCCGCGAGATCACGCAGGGCCGGGATCTCGTTCGTGCCTTCGGGGGCCCGGACCTGTCCGACCACCAGGCCGGTGCCATGTTCGACGGCGGCGATGGTGATGACCTTCTCATCCCCCTCCAGTTGCCGGGAGGCGCCCCTGATGGTCTTGCCATCCAGTGCAAGGGCGGCACCGCCATCACTGCGTGCGGCGACCCAGTCCCGGAACACCGCATCGAGCGCATCGGGCGGCATCCCGCACAATATGTTCAGGAAGGAGGTGGCCACCGGCGTGGTGTAGCGCCCCCGTGACGGGCTGCGGAAGGCACCGATGGCGGCCAGCTGTTCCTGGTCGAGCCGGCGGGCGAATTCGGCAAAGGCGGTATAACCACGATAGCCGCACAGCCGGGCGGCGATCATGATGGTGAAATAGAAGGCAAGGCTATAGCGCTGCCCCCGTGCCCGGCGAAAATCCGCCATGCCGGCAAGATGGTCATGCAGCGAGCCCAGGAGCTGGGCATCCGGAAGGGGTGCATCCTCGCTGCCATTCATGGCATGGGGAGCGGTGTCTGCGCACAGCATCTGCCTGGCATCGGCATGGAGTGGAATGACGAAGACCTCCTTGGCCTGGCCATGATGGTGCCAGTGGGGAGCGGCTCCCGGCCGGCGGGCAAAGCCGCGGGTCAGGCCCAGTGATCGCCAGTTCGATGCCCGGTAGCAGGTGCCAGCGAACCTCGAGACGTCAACGAAGGTCTCGGCCAGGTATACCGGGTAGCCATGCACCGCCTCCATGTCGGCAGAAAGCCGCCTGAGGCTGAGTGCCAGCACCCGGGAGGCAAGGTTCCGGGGGCGGTCCCGGCCCAAAAGGACATAGCGGGCATTATTGGCCACCAGGTGCAGGCGGGAGAATTGCTGCTCGGCCGTCCAGCCGATCCAGCGGTCGCGCGCGCCGACCTTGAAGGCGCCGACCTGCCAGCCAATGAGTGCCAGCCAGTTGCCGTCATGGATGGCGACATGGTGCAGCGCCTTGCCGAAGAGACGGTGCCAGGGCAGGTAGTGATGCTCGCGGACCAATGCATCCCAGCGTGCCTTCTCGTCCATGCTGTGTACGAGGCGGATCTCGACCCCGGAGAGCGGAATGTCGGAATCGGGAGAGACGTCAGCCATGATGGCCGACCCCATAGCATCATCACTTCTGGATGGCCAGCCGAATTATGGCACCGATGTCGAAAACCGGCAAAATGGCGGCCCGGATGGCAGGCAGGGGCCAAAATGCATGTCAGACGGCGGAATTGCGACTTTTGGATGGCCTTGCCTGTTTCCCGAATACAATGTATACAATGCAAGGCTACATCGCTGAAAGAGGAGGATAAGCGTATGTTTAGAAAATTATTATTGACGGCTGGTGCTCTCGCCATGCCGGGAGCTCTGATAACCGGGGCAGCTGTCCAGGCGGCAGAGTTCGTAGATGTAGAACTCACCCGGCTCGACGGGTCCACCATGACAAGGACATACGAGAAGCCGCGCTACGGCGGCTCCATCACCATGAACCGCGAAATTCTGCTGGTTTCGTTCTCGAACTGGGATCCGCGGGGTGGTGGCGGACCGCACGAGCTGGCTAACGTACAGATAACCAACCAGCGTCTTTCGCAGCTGGACTGGGCGCGCGGCGCCTCTGGCACGAATGACTACCCGAACTTCGTGGCGGCGACACCGCCTCTCTACACAACCGGTCTGTTGGCGGAGAGCTGGTCGTATCCCAACGACACCTCAATGCTGTTCAAAATGCGCGAAGGCGTCCACTTCTGGGAAAAGGAGGATGTTGCACAGCCGAACCCCGGGCTGGAGGCGGATTATGGGCGTGAGTTGACTGCCCATGACGCGGTCTGGTCGTACAAGCAGATGAACTTCTTCCAGCAGGGCCAACCCGGCCAGATCACCTGGACCGCCCTCGACGACCACACTTTGGAAATGTCGTGGCCTGCGCCGGACGCAACCCAAGCGGGCTTCAACTTTTCGCAGTATGCCTTCATCTTCAACGGGGGGATGGCAAACATTTCCCAGGATGAATGGGGGGATTGGAGAAACGCACTCGGTACCGGCGCGTACATCCCGACCGACTTCATTCCCGGCAGTTCCGTTACTTACAAGCGCAATCCCAACTATTGGGAAAACGACCCGATCCACACCGACATGCGGCTGCCCTACGCCGACACATTTCGTATCGTCGACTTCGACGATGAGGCTACGATCATCGCGGCGCTGCGAGCTGGCCAGATCGACCTGACAAATGGCCTCGGCTCATCGGGCAAGTGGGGGAAACAGCTGGCGGAAACCAATCCTGAGATTGGCCAGTTTCCCGCGGCCTCGACCCCTCCGGTCTGGGTGGCGCGCGTGGACTTGCCCGGCAGCCCTTTTAGTGACATCAAGGTGCGTCAGGCGCTGCTGATGGCGATTCCGCGCGATCAGATCGTCGAGGCCTTCTACGGCGGTAGCGCCGTTCCTTACGGCTATCCGACGTTCCCGAACTTCGCGGAATGGTTTGTCGAGTACGACGATTTGCCGACCGAGCCGACTCAACCCGGTTCATGCGCCAGCGCTCGCGATGTGGTCTCCTACAATCCCGAAAAGGCACGCGAGTGTCTCGCTGCGGCCGGATTCCCCGACGGTTTCGAATTCGATCTGTGGACTCCGCCGGGTGAAGCCGAGTTCAACGAGCTGTACCAGGGATTCTGGAATCAGGTCGGCATCCGCGCAAACCTCCAGGTTGTGGAACTCGCGGTCTGGCAGTCGGTCAAGGACAGGGAAGACCACCTCGGGCTGACGAGCTGGACGCCTGGCATGTGGCAGGATCCTTTTTCCATGCTGATCAATCACCTTCACAGCAATGCCACTGTCAACAGCGCCCGGGTGAACGACCCGGTCTACGACGAAATTCTCACGGTTGTTGAGACGGAACTCGACAACGAAAAGAGAATGGAGGCGTGGGCAGAGTTCTTCCCCATCGCTTTGGAAAAGTCCCATTACATGGTGGGAGTCCCATTCGATAAGCTGACATTCTGGAACCCGTGGGTGAAGGGATACAGTGGAGAGATCAGCAATGTCGGCATCCAGGGTTGGCACTCGCTGGCCAAGATCATCTGGATCGACACGGACATGCAGCCGTAGTGGTCTTTCTCTGCAGCTAAACTCAGCAGGTGCCGGCGGTTCTTCAATTCGAAGCACCGCCGGCACCTGAATTTTTTATACTGGCCGGACCTTCATGCCTTCCTACATCATCAGACGCGTCGCCCTGATCATCCCGACCCTGTTCTTCGTATCGTTGATAGCGTTTTTCATCATTCGCTGGATCCCGGGAGACGTAATCGACCTGATGGTGGCCATCATGCAGCAGTACGTGTCCCTCGGAAGCTCGACCACCTCCGTGGTGGGCACCAGCGACGAGGTTTCGGCGCAGCTGGCCCAGACTCTGCGCGAACAGTTGGGACTGGATGCTCCTGCTCACATTCAATACCTGCGTTGGCTCGGAGAAGTGTTCCAGGGCAATTTGGGGCAGTCGCTTTGGACCAGGCAGCCAGTGGGGGCGGATATCCTCCACCGCCTGCCGATATCGCTCCAACTCGGCGTCATGGCGATTATGTTCTCGCTGATCATTGCGTTGCCTGTGGGCATAATCTCCGGCATTCGTCCCGAATCGGGCATTGATCAGATCCTGCGGAGCCTTGCGATACTCCTGATCTGCATTCCCGACTTCTGGTTGGGCACAATGGTCGTGGTCTACCCGGCGCTGTGGTGGGGCTGGGCGCCGCCACTGTTCTTCGTCCGATTTGGGGACGATCCGATTGGCAATCTGAGCCAGATGTTCATTCCTGCACTCATCCTGGGGATGCTGCTGTCCGGCATAACGATGCGTTTTACCCGCACCATGATGCTGGAGGTCCTGCGCCAGGACTATGTCCGTACCGCCTGGGCAAAGGGGTTGCCGGAGCGGGTGATTGTAATCCGTCATGTCCTGAAAAATGCAGCGATTCCGGTGCTGACCATGATCGGATTGCAACTGCCGGTGTTGCTGGGCGGCGCCGTGATCGTGGAGAAAATCTTCAACATACCGGGTCTCGGATCCCTGTTGATCGAAGCTCTCGAGAAACGCGACTACCCAGTCGTGACCGCCATAAACCTGCTCATGGCCGGCTTCGTGCTTGCCGTCAACCTGTTGATCGACATTGCCTATGCATGGCTGGACCCGAGGGTCCGTTACGACTGATGGCTGACGCTGTGCCGGTCAAGACGGAGGCGACAGCGCCGCGCACGCGCACCCAACGCGTACGCCGCATACTCATCCGGCTTTTCCGCGAGAAGAAACTGGGTGCCGTTGGCCTGGTCATCGTGGTGTTGTTCCTGCTTGTCGGCATCTTCGCGGACGTGCTGGCCACCCACGGCATATACGAGCAGAACATTTTTCGGCGTTTGGAGGCGCCGTCGGCCGATTATCCGCTTGGCACCGATCAGTTCGGGCGAGACGTGTACAGTCGGGTTGTCAAGGGGGCTCGCATCTCGATGACCGTCGGCATTGCCGCCAGCCTCGTGGCGGTGGCGGTCGCAACCGTGTTCGGCCTGGTGCTGGGATACGTTGGAGGCCGGGTTGACCTGATCGCGCAGCGGGTGGTGGATGCGGTGCAGGCGTTTCCATGGCTGTTCCTGGTCATTACGGTCATGTCACTTTTGGGGCCGGGCATCGTTCAGGTCATCATCGTGCTTGGCGTTCCCTGGGGTATCGTCAATATCAGAACGGTGCGTAGTGTGGTGCTGAGCGTGAAGGAGGCCCCTTACGTGGAGGCGGCAAGAGCAGCGGGTGCCAGCACTCTGCGCATACTGGTTCGTCACATCGCACCGCAGATCGTGGCGCCGATGATCGTCTTGTTCACCATATCGGTGGGCGGCAATATCCTTGCGGAGGCGGCGGTGAGCTTCCTCGGCTTTGGCATTCCGCCACCGCAGCCGAGTTGGGGCGGCATGCTGAGCATTGAAGGCCGCTCCTACATGCTGGAGGCACCATGGCTGGCCTTCTGGCCGGGCCTCTTTCTGGCGCTGGTCGTGTTTGGCGTCAACATGTTCGGCGACGCGCTACGTGATCTGCTCGATCCACGCCTGCGTGGCGGCATGGGCCGTTTCGACGTTGTTACTCCGAAGCCTTTGGGCGCGATTCCAAGAATGGCCGCAAGGATCAAGTAATGCCCATACGCCCTGACTCATCGAGCGTGATATTGTCGAAAGTCAAAGGATACGACATGCGGCCGGCCCAATCCCGGGCTCAAACCCAAACGCGATTGTCTGCCGTCGAGTCGGCCACAACTTCAGTGAAATCGCATAAGAAGTTGCGTGGCCGGCAGTTGCCATGGGCCGTTACGGCAGGTTCGACGGCGACATGGTTGCAAAGCATGATGTGGACATGCTGAATTGATGAGCAATGAAGACTCCGGAGCCCCAGGTTCAGCCGAGACTGCGGCTGACCAGGCGCGGTTGAGCGACCAGGACGCCCTGGTCGTCGTCAAGAATCTCGTGAAGTATTATCCCGTGACTTCCGGTGTGCTGAAGCGCAAGGTGGGCGACGTGAAGGCCGTTGATGACGTCAGCTTTGTCATCAACCGTGGCGAGACCTTGGGACTGGTTGGCGAGTCCGGCTGCGGGAAGACAACCGTCGGACGCTGTATTCTGCGGCTGCAGGAGGTCACGTCCGGCAGCGTGGTAATCAACGATGTCGATCTTGCGCACGCCAAGGGAAGGCAACTGCGACGCATGCGGCGGCACATGCAGTTGATCTTCCAGGATCCCTTTGCCTCGTTGAATCCAAGGATGACGGCGGGCGACATTGTCGGTGAGTCACTGCTGATACACAACATTGCCGACGGTGAGGAGTACCTCCAGCGGGTGGACAAACTTTTGAGCATGGTCGAACTCGACCCGTCTGTGGCCAGCCGCTACCCGCACGAATTCAGCGGTGGCCAGCGTCAGCGGCTGGGTATTGCCCGCGCGTTGGCAATAAATCCTGACTTCATCGTTTGCGACGAGGCAGTCTCTGCACTCGACGTTTCCATCCAAGCGCAGATCATCACGCTGCTGATGCGGCTGCGCGAGGAGTTCAACCTTACTTACCTGTTCATCGCCCATGACCTGTCGGTGGTGCGTAACATCAGCGACCGCGTCGCGGTGATGTACCTGGGCAAGATCGTCGAGATCACCACCAGCGAGCAGTTGTACAGGAACCCACGCCATCCCTACACGATCTCACTGCTATCGGCGGTGCCAATTCCAGACCCGGTGGTCGACCGCACCCGCGAGCGCATCGTGCTGACGGGAGACGTGCCCAGTCCGATGAATCCACCGGGGGGCTGCCCGTTCCACACTCGGTGTCAACATGCGAAGGATATCTGCCGCAGCGAGGTTCCGGCCATGAAACTGGTGGATGAGGGACATATGGCCTCTTGCCACCTCGTCGATGAACTTTGACGTGAGCGTTCGCAACCGATGAAATACCGCCTCGGCGTTCTCGTAGCAATTGCAGTGATTGTAGCGGTCGGCGGCGTCGCTGGCATCGGCATCTATTACGAGCGGGTGGCGCCGTTTCGAACCGTTGTGGTACGCGTTGACGATGACCGCGAGGTGCGGATGCGCTACTTCGTGAAGCGGATGGCGGCATCGAGGACGCAAGCGATGCAGATGCTCAATACGCTCATGCGCGAAGAGATCATCCTCAAGACGGCTCCACAGCCACCCTATGATATCCGCCTGAGTGATGACGATGTCGAGGCGTTTGCCCGTTCGGTGGCGCAGGCAGGCGGAGAGGCGATTACCGACGCCGAATATCAAGAGTGGATTCGACAGCAGCTCAACAATTCCGGTTTTTCCGAAACCGAATTCCTCGACCTGATGCGACGCAACCTGACCGCGCAGCGCTTGAGCGAATACCTTGGCGAGCGGGTCGAGACGATCGCGGAACAGGTGTTGCTGCAGGTCATCCTGGTCCCCGACGCGCGGAAGGCTCAGACATTGGCCGGACGTCTCAATGAAGGCGAGTCCTTCGGTGACCTTGCGCGCGAGTTCAATCCGGCCGCATTACAGGACTCTGAAGGGGAATGGGGGTGGTTTCCCCGTGCCGGACTTCCACCAGGGATGGACTACCTGGCATTCGACCAGCTCGCGGTGGGGGAGTTCGGCGGTCCGGTCCCACTCCCGCAGCCCGGAGGCAACCCGGTTTTTGCCATGGTCCGGGTTGTTGACCGGGTTGCGGCGCGGGAGGTTTCCGGTCTCGCGTTGGAAGCGGTGAAGATGCGGACGCTGGACAGTTGGTTCGCCGAAGAACGTCCGCTGCATGACGTCAGCTTCCACGGCTTCAACAACGGTTACGACGCCGAGACGGATGCATGGGTCCAATGGCAAATTCAGCGCCAGCGGCACCCTTGACCGAAGCGGTTCTTCCGCCGCCGGCGTCGTTGCTGATCCATAATTGGTCCCATTGGGCTCGATGCCCTTGAGTCAACCGAACACGCAGTTGTCGCGACCTGGCACGACAAGTTGCCACGCAAGGAGCCGCAATCCCTGCTCCCGTCGCCGCTGGATTGAAGCCTGTTCGACCGCACACCAGCATTTGAGCGTGAAGCCAGCGCAGACGTCTCGACCCGCCCGGTTGGCAGTTCCTGGCCTCGCTCCGGATACGCCCGCCCGTCTCGGCGCAATGTGCCGAGGCGCTGCGCGGCAACGCAATCCGGGAAACAACGCCCGGGCGGCGCTGAGCCTGGCCACTGGCCAACGGTTCGCTTGACACCCGGCATGCGCGCCTCTTAGGTAACGCATGACTACTTTGACCGGTGCCCGCTACCTTGCCAAAGCCGTACACGGATACGGCCTGACCCATATATTCTACATGCCCTATGTCATGCCGCCCGCCATCCTTGAGATGGGAAAGCTGGGCGTGACCGCCATCCAGTCGCATGGCGAGAAGGCGGCCGCCTACATGGCCGACGCCTACGCCCGCGTCCACCGCGGCCCTGCATTGGTGATGTCCCAGTCGGTCGGTGCGGCCAACCTCGCCGCCGGGCTGCAGGACGCCTTTCTGGCCTGCTCGCCAGTGGTCGCGCTAACCGGCCGCGAGCGGCATTTTCACCAGCAGCGCCACTCCTACCAGGAAGTGGACCACGTCAAACCGTTCGCTGCCGTAACCAAATACCAAGCCTGTGTGCATAGCGCCGACACGTTGCCGCAGTATCTGCGCCAGGCGTTCCGCAGCGCGGTAAGCGGCACCCCGGGCCCCGCCCACCTGGATTTGGAGAACATCGCCGGCATGGAGATTGCCGATGGCGAACTGGATGCCGACTTCATCGTCGAGCAGCAGTTCACCCAGGTTCCGCCGTTCCGTCCGGTCGCCGATGCCGGCACGATTGCCAAGGCGCTGGAACTGTTGGGCGGCGCCAGCAGGCCGGTGATCGTCGCCGGGGGCGGCGTAACCGCCTCCGGTGCGCGGAACGAACTGATCGCGCTGGCAGAAAAATTGTCGATTCCGGTGGCCACGGCGCTCAATGCCAAGGCAATGTTCCCGGCCGACCACCCGCTGGCCGTCGGCACCCCGGGGAATTACTCGCGCGAATGCAGCAACCGCATTCTCTGTCGGGCAGACATGGTGTTTTTTGTCGGCAGCCATACCGGCGGCCAGTTGACCCATGATTTTCGCATTCCACCGCAGGGCACGCCGGCTATCCAGCTGGACATCAATCCCGAAGAAATCGGTCGCAATTACGCCGTGGAGGTCGGGCTTCAGGGAGACGCGAAGGCGTCTTTGGCTGCGATGATCGAGGCTTCCCAACCCGGCCCCGACCGCACGAAGTGGCTCGGCGAGGTACAGAATCTGGTTTCACGATGGAAAGAAGGCGTCGAAGAGCATTGGAGCTCGGACGAGGCCCCCTTGCGGCCAGAGCGCATCTGCCGGGACCTGAGCGAGCACATGCCGTCCGATACCATCCTGGTGGCCGACACCGGGCATTCCGGTGTATGGACCGGCACCATGCTGGATTTGAAGCACCCAACCCAGAGCTACATTCGCTGTGCTGGCTCGCTGGGCTGGGGGCTGCCAGCGGCGCTGGGCGCCAAATGCGCCGCTCCCGACCGTCCGGTGCTGTGTTTTACCGGTGACGGTGGCATCTGGTACCACATTGCTGAAATCGAGACAGCGGTCAGGGAAAGCCTTCATGTCGTCATCCTCGTGAACAACAACCACTCGCTGAATCAGGAGAAGAACGGCGTTGAGAGCTACGAGGGCCGATCAGCGGCGAGTGACAAACAGTGGCTATTCCCGGATTCCGACTTCGCCGCCATTGCCGAGTCCATGGGGGCAATGGGACTCACAGTGGACAAGCCTGGAGATCTGGCGGGCGCGATAGACAAGTCGTTTTCGGCAAAGCGTCCGGTGGTTGTGGACGTCAAGAGCCACGTCGATGCCATCGCTCCCCTGGCATGGCTGCCATAAATGGCAGTCCCGGAAGCCGGGAATATCAGTCCGGGCGTGCGACTGCGCGACAAGGTTGCCATCGTCACCGGCGGAGGAACTCGGAGCGACGCAGGGGAGATCGGAATTGGTCGTGCGACCGCCCTGCTTTTTGCCCGCGCCGGCGCCAAGGTGGTGGTGGCTGACCTGTCGGCCGACAACGCTGAACGCACATGTCGCGACATCGCTGCCGAGGGTGGCGACGCGACTGCGGTCATCGCGGACGTTGGCGACATGGCAGCCTGCGAGGAGATGGTCGACACGGCCGTGGAGCGCTACGGGGAACTCCACGCGCTTGTCAACAACGCCGGCGCCGTAGGCGTGGGCACTGTAGACGTTCTCGATGAAGAGAATTTTGATCTCAACGTGGCAGTCAACCTCAAGGGACCTGCGCTTGCCACCAAATATGCCATACCCGCGATGGTGGAAAGCGGCGGGGGGTCGATCATTTACGTCTCGTCGATCGACGCCATTGTCGCCCCCTATTCCAAGACCGTGCCCTATTCGGTCACCAAGGCCGGGCTTCACATGCTTGCCAGGACCACGGCGTCAAACCACGGGCGTGACGGTATCCGCGCCAACTGCATAGCCCCCGGGCATGTGAATGGAGCTTTCCTCGGCGGATCAATGACGGCGCAACGCCGCAAGTTGCGCAAGAATGCGGCACCCCTCGGCACCGAGGGAACGCCATGGGATGTGGCCTGGCTGGCTCTGTTCCTGGCATGTGACGAATCGCGCTGGATCTCCGGCGCGACGATCCCCGTGGACGGAGGTCTGCTGTCAGTTGCGCCGCTGAGGGCGTATTCCTACTTGACGGACACGGAAATATAGCGGCCCTCCACGAGACTGCTTCCGGTACATGAATTCATCGAATAGCGGCACGGCGGACATGGCGCCGGGTGGATATCCTGCCGGGAATGCGTGTTTTGATGGGACGACGCCTGGTTTCAGAACGAAATCCCGGAAGACCCCGGCCGTCTTCCGCGGGGGTGCAAAGTAGCTTTCGCCATCAGAACATCCCGGTGATGTCCATACCGGGCCCCGTTGCAACAAACTGCCGGCGTTGCCGGGGATGTGGCCTGGCTCCGCCTTTCCTCGACGCACGAGCCCATGCCATCGCGAATCCTGTTTGGCCCGCCGCCGACGTGCCGGCAAGATGCCGTGCCTTTGGGCAACGGTGTCAGCAACGGGCTGTCGTGACCTGGCAATTTCGCGGGTTATGGCGGGTTGGTGTTCCTTGAGGCAACATGCGGACCGGCCGCTTCCCGCGGGCCGCCATGGCGAAGGACAGCGGCACCTTCCGGGTCGATCAGTCAGCCGCCCTTGTCCAAGCCAGCTTCCGGTCGGGCATCCCCGGTGTACCGGCTACCCTCGGGTCCATATTCGGCGATCAGGCCGGCGATCATCTCGCTGTCCATGCCGGGAAATGCCGGGAGGGCGCCGCCTGGCATCGGCGCCTTCCAGCGTCCGCCGGTCGTGATTTCACGATCGAGCACGGGCTGACCTGACTCATCAACCTGGAGACGACCCAAACTCTTGGGAGGAATATCATCCAAGATCCTCCGAACTTCGAAAAGCATGGAATCGAGACTATCCCCAATCTCGCTGAGCGAGACTTCGGTGGTCGTGACCAGCCGATCGCCTGGAGCATCCTTCCTGGCGGCTGCGTCCCAATTTCGGGAGATCCTTTCAACCATGGAGAACGGGTTGATGTCCGGTCGCTTGCCTGCGGCGGCGCAGACCATCCGCCAGAGCGGCATGACGTGTCGGTCCAGCATCACCAAATCCACGAAATCCCGTTTCTTGAGCTTGTTGGCAGCCGCCACCGACTTGTTGACAGCAAGATCAACAAAATGCAGCCGGTAGCCGAACAAGTCGTCGGGAACCGGCGCAAAATACTCGTTTGCAAGCGCCGCGGTCCACTGCAGGGTCGTGGTTCCGATCATGGGCTTCATGATCCTAAAGTCCCTGAAGCCCGGATACCTTCGATGCTGCTTGACCGTGAACCCGGCTGCCTCCAGCGCCTCCTGGTCAGCCGTGACCAAGTCATCAAGGAAATCATCATCGGCCACAACAATGTCCTGATCGTCTGTCAGGCGGGTTCCGTGCAACTGGATCACGCTGCCACCAAACGGGCCCTTGGGGCTGCGATTGCTGCTGATGATCGCAATGACGCTTTTCTGGAAGTCGTCAAGTTGCACGGGCGGTACGCATTCCGATTTCCTTCAGGATCGCGGCCGCCAAATAGGCTGCCTCCAAATCCCCATCGCTGCGAAGACCGTCCACAACTGCATACATTGAATCGTAGGTCGCATGCGGGGGAGTCGACCAGAGGGCAGTTGCGCCATAGCGGTCCCAGGCGATCTTCCTGAGTTCCATTAACCGCTCGCCGATATCCTCGTATTTGAGAGCAATGCCGAATCGCGCGGCACGCTGTTCGGCGCTGCACCTGTGTCGCCTGTCGGTCACGCTGCTGTTCATGGTGACAATATAGGTCGAATCCCGCCGGATTTTAAACCTGTCTGGCTGCGACCAAGCCCGGACGTAACCTGGACAGGCCGCAATCGGTTTTCCAGCAGAAGTCACATCGATCGTCATTTCAGGCCATTTCTCAGTTGGCGATGGACCCTCCGTGACCTCGATCACGCCCCCGGAAATCATCAAGTGGCACTTGCGGTCTACGGTCCTCGGCTTGACTTCCCTTCGGATCGCGGCCGCCAGGAGTGCCACCTCAAAGTCACCGTAGTTTTGCAGGCCGTCAGCGTTCTTGTCCATGGCAGCTTAGGTTGTGTGCGGTGGCATATACCAAAATGCAGTGGCACCAATGCGGTCCCAGGCCATCTTCCCGGGCTGTCAGCGGCTTGCCGGCATCCTCGTGCCTGACCTCGACCCCAAGGTAAGCCTGCCGGGCCGCCCGGTCCCCGGCAGCATTCTTGAATTGCCCGTCTGATCATGCCGCTGTTCATGGTGACAATACAGGTCAGAATCCAGGTCGTTGAATGCGTTTGGGTCGTTGGTGCGGCCGTGAATTGCACCGGCCTTCTCGCTTGAAGCGCACAGCTGTCGATCAGATCGTCCTGTCACGGAAATTCCTGGCCAGTTGCAGGGCAAGGAATCGGGAGTAGTAGCGCGCCTGCGACAAATTGCCGCCGGTAAACCAGAGTCCGGGTTGGGCAGTCTCCACCCACATGTTCCGCAACTCGCCGACCCACGGTCCCGGATCTCCCTTCGTGTCGGAGCCATATCCCCAACAGGGCCCGACACGGTCCGCAGTTTCACGATCCATGAGTCCTGCAACCCAGTCGGTCATGCCTCCGTATCCCGTGGCATAGATGATCGCATCGGCCTTGAGTGCATCACCGTTTTCCAGGTGCACAGTGCTCTTGTCGAGATAGTTGATGCCGTGACCAGACTTCACACCGATACGACCATCCATGACCATCTCGGCAGCACCGACGTCGATATAATATCCAGACGCCGTGCGTCGGTACTTCATGCCCAACCCGGTGCCATCTTCGGCAAAATCGAGGGCAAATCCTGCGGCGGTCAGCCGCTGATAATATGCGCGTTGGTCAGAGCGGATCTCGTTCCATATGTTGCGATGTCTCTTCTCCAGGACACGCAGTGGAATCGACGCCTGCAGGAAATCGGCCAACTCCGTGGTGATGCCTCTTGCGATGGCTTGCGCCGAATAGAGGGGCCCAAGAATCCGGTCGCAGTAATCCGCCTGCCTCACGACGAGAGAGGACGAGCGTTGCAGCAGCGTCGGCCGCGCCCCGGCCATGACGAGATCAGATGCGATATCATGGGCAGAATTGTTTGCGCCGACCAACACGACATCCATGTTCGTGAATTGTGCTCCATCCGTGTATTCGCTTGAATGAAGTTGCGGGCCCTCAAAGATGTCCTGCCCGTCAATGGTCGGGGAGTTGGGGAGGCCAGACAATCCCAGTGCCATGACAATATGCGCCGGCCTCAGTGACAAGCTCTCGCCGTCCTGCCTCAACTGCGCTGTCCAGGTTTGGCTGTTCCGGTCAAAGGTGGCATTTTCCAGCGCCGTGTTGGTCCGGATTTCGAGATTCAGATCTTCGGCATAGGCTTCCAGCCAATCTCCCATTTGGTCCTTTGGCGTGAAGACCGGCCAGTCTTCGGGGAAGGGTTTGAAGGGCATGTGGTCATACCAGACCGGGTCGTGCAGGACGAGACTGTCATAGCGAGACCGCCACTGATCGCCGACACGGGGCAACTTGTCGACAATGAGATAGGGAACCTCCAGGTCGGACAATTGTGCACCGAGGGCAAGGCCACCCTGTCCTCCGCCAATGACGAGGACAAATGGTTGAACCGGAATTCCGTCCTGCCTTGCCGGGGAGGTCAAATCATCGAGTTGTGTGAAGAGCGTTTCGCAAAGATCGTTCGAGGTGCGGACATGCCCGCGTCCCTTGCCTTCGGCCGTCTCAAAGCGGAAAAGTCCTTCGCTGTCGGTTGACGCCCCTTCGATTACCACATTTCGAAAACCTGACGAGGCGCCAGAGCTGGCACCGAATTCTGCAATGGCTTCCCTCCCTTCAACCGTTTGCAGCGTCCATCCAAAGGGCAGGTAGTCACGCCAGAAAGCATCCCTGGTGAAGAGGCGTGCAATTCGGGACCGATCCGTGGATACGATCGCATCCGAAAATCGTTGAAGCCAGGAATTCGCCGTCATGGGTCTCGAGGCGTCGTATCCATGAATTCTTCAAGCGCCTGGGCTTCAGGTGGCCGGACCAGACCCGGTCCTGAAGGCAGCGTCACCTCGCCATTTCGAATCGTGATGGCATCGCCGCAAAGCCTGGTCCGCAATGCGTTGTCATTCACGTCAACTTCACAGGACGAGGCCTTGCCCAAGGCGGCGCTGATCGAAAGGGCTGCCATTTGGCCAATGGCGGTTCCCATGAAGTGCGGCCAAATCAGCACGTCCCCGGGAACAGCATCCGCAAGTTCAAGCGCTCCCGACACACCGCCCCATTTGGCAACATCCGGTTGCAATACGCGCATCCCGGCCCGGGTCATCGCCAGGAAGTCGTCGATGGAGTAGATGTTCTCTCCGGCGGCCAGCGGGACTCGCGTGGCGTTGGCCAATTCCTCCCAGGCAGCAAGGGGCGCATTTGCGGGCAATGCCTCTTCGGCAAAAAAGGGGTCGAAGCATTCGATGGCCTGGAGCGAGGATTTTGCCTCTGCGAGAGTCCAGGACTGATTGCTGTCCACCATGATACGTGAGCCTTGCGGGCAAAGCATTGCCGCGCGTTGTACGATTTCAAAGTTGTCATGCTCGGCAAACCCGATCTTGAGCTTGAAATGCGTCTGTCCCAGTCCCGCATGCCGCGGGATCATGGTCTCAAGGTCTTCCGCATTGATCGAGGTCGCATAAGTCCGTGCCGAAGGCCGGGCGAGATGCATGAATTCCGCAAAGGACACGCCCGCATGTCGTAGCGCCAGGTCCCAGAGTGCAGTGTCGAGGCCGGCAAGGACATGTTCGAAAACCCGCGCCTGGCCGACATGCAGGAAGAATACGGAAAACCTTGCCCGCAATTCAGTCTGCACTTCGCGCGGGTCGGCGAAGGTGAGCCCCTCGAGATGGGAAGCGAGCACATCCTCGATGACATGCGCCTTGTGCAAATTGGCGCGGGGCGGAAAGTTTGCCCAGACTTCGCCCCAGCCAAAACACCCGGATCCATCCCGGATTCGGACAAGCAGGGCAGGCCGTGTGGGCATTGTTCCGAGCGCCATCCTGGGAGACACGCCGCCGAATGCCCTGATCGGGAATACGTCGATACCCGCGATCCGGATGCTGTCTCGAAGCCGCATTTCAGATCCTGACATGGGCCGCGCTCCCGGAAGTGCAGAAATTCACCAATGTTGGCCTGGCGGGACATGTGTCGCCGTCCGGAATCCCGAAAATGCCAAGCGGCATTGCAGTATAGGGCGTGCCCCAGACATATCCGCCTGGCTTCGAAGGCAAGACAACACGGCCCGTTTTCATTACAGTCGTCCTGGTCGCCGGGAGCTTTCCGGTCCGACCCGCGGGGTCTGCGTGCAAGAGCAACCGGCACGATTCCTTGCAACGCTGGCAGAGCCCGAATTCATGCCGGGGCTCACGGGTTACCCTTTCTTCCTTTGCATGACGTCCACCGCAGCATTGGCAATCGCCAATGCATCAAGGCCGAACTTGTTCATGAGATATGGCGTCGTGCCGCCTTCGCAGAAGCGGTCATGCACGCCGACGCGTTTGAAGGGCAGTCCAATTCCTTCTTCCATCAGCACTTCGGCGACGGCGGATCCAAGTCCGCCGATGATATTGTGGTTTTCGGCCGTGACAATGGCGCCGGTTTCTGCAGCAGAGTCGAGGATCAGGTCGGGATCGATCGGTTTGAGCGAGGCCATGTCGACGACACGCGCCGAGACCCCGGCGCTCGCCAATTCCATGGCAGCCTTCAGCGCTTCCGATACGCACAAACCGGCGGCAATTATGGTCAGGTCGCTTCCCTCCCGCCGGATTACGCCTCTTCCGATTTCAAGACCCAGCGGAGCAAATTCCGGAGGAGTTGTCTCCGGCCGTTTCATCCGCAGATAGACCGGTCCGTCCCAATCCAATGCCAGCTTGACCATGGCCGCGTGGTATTCGGGCCCCGACGGCTCGAAAATCGCCATGTTGGGCACCGCTCGCATGATCGCCACATCCTCGATCGCCTGATGTGAGACACCAAGCAGGGTTGCAACGCCGGGCAAGAACCCGACGAGTTTGAGCGGCAGGTTGGGATAGGCTGCCTGCATGGTGATCTGGTCGTATGCCCGCTTGGTGATGAAGGCGCAGAACGAGTGACAAAAGGGGATCTCGCCGGAACGGGCCATCCCGCCTGCCACCCCGATCATGTTTGCTTCGGCAATGCCGACATTGTGAAAGCGTTCGGGAAGTTCATCGCGGAAGCGGTCGGTTTCCGTCGGCGGCACAAGGTCGGCGCAAAGCGCGACGATGCGGGAATCCGCCAGCGCTGCCTCCACCAACGCATCGCCATAGGCCCGCGGCAGGGGCTTGAAGGAGCGATTGATGAAGTCAGCAGCTTCCAGTTGGGTCAGGGTCTTGCTCACAGCCGTGCCTCCAATTCAGCGCGCGCCGATGCCGCAACTTCCGGCGGAAAGCGCAATTGGTGGAACATCAGGCCTTCGAGCGAGCCCACACCCTTGCCCATCAACGTATTGGCCTTGATGAAGCTCGGCCTGCCCCTGGTCTCGCGGGCCGTGTCGTAGGCCGCGAGCAAGGCGGCGATGTCGTTGCCGTCAACCTCCTGGCAGGCAAACCCGAAGCTCTCCATCTTGCTGGTCAAGGGCTCCAGTGACATCACGAGATCCATCGGTCCTTCGGATTGTACGAAGTTGTAGTCGACGATGACGCACAGGTTATCAAGGCCGCTGGTTCCGGCAAGCATCGCCGCCTCCCAGACCTGCCCTTCCTGCATTTCACCATCACCGATAATTACGTAGTGGCGGCTCGCACGGTCCTGGCGTTTGGCCGCCATTGCGCAGCCGATGGCCACGGACAGTCCTTGCCCCAAGGACCCGCAGGTTGCCTCGACACACGGCCCGATGCGCTCGGAAGCGTTGATTTCCAGCGTCGAGCCGTCGGTGACATAGGTATCGAGGTCGCTGACCGGGAAAAACCCACGCTCTGCCAGGGTGGCATAGAGGATGGCCGTGTTGTGCGCCGTGGTCAGAAACACACGGTCCCGATCCGGCCAGGACGGATTGGCCGGGTCCATCGCCGCTTCGGAAAAATAGATCGAGGTGAAGATGTCCGCTGCACCCAGCCCCTGCTGCACATATCCCTGGCCCGATGGCGCCACCATGTTCACGACGTGCAATCGAAGCTGCGTCGCCATCGCCTCCAGACTGGCAAGATTGTGTTTCGCTTTCATGTGATTGCCATGCTATGTTTGAAAGGTATGAACCTTTGTACCTATGATTGTGGGGAGATAGTCAACATGAATCTTCAGGCGATGAAGCGTAGGGCGGTTCCCCTCCACGCCGAGGTGGCCGAGGTCCTGCGTCACGAGATCATGTCAGGAGATCTTCCGTCCGGGACAAGACTGCCCGCGCTTCGGGAGTTGACGGAACAGCTTGGCGTGGCCCGCATGACCATCGTGCAGGCAATGAACACGCTGGAAGATGAAGGGTTGATTGAGAAGCATTCGGGCAAGGGCACCTTTGTCAAATCCATCAAGCGCCCAACGAAACATACATTGCACATGGAGGCGGACATTTCACAGGTCCATGCCATGGTGGAACAGTTGGAAGTTTCGGTGCGCCAAGGGGATGCCGTTATCGAAAAGGCACCGGATGGGCGATATTTTCGTTCCATGAGCCGCATACATGCGCGGTCGGGCAAGCCGTTCTGCCAGGTCGACATCAAGCTTGACGACCGGATTTTCGAGCGCGCCCCTGAACGGTTTGCACAGGAAATCGTTGTGTCGGTTCTCCGGGACCTTGGAGTCAGGGTGGACAAGGCGCGGCAGAAAGTGACGATTTCATATGCCGATTTTGCCATGGCGCAAGCCTTGGGAATCAAGGTCAATTCCGCCCTGTTCCGGGTGCAGCGCGAATTCCTCGATGGGGAAGGAGACTTGATCTATTCTGCCACGCTGTCCTATCCGGGCGACCTGCTGGAATTCGAAATGGAGTTCACGACCGGCGAGCACGGGAAACGCGCTTGACTCTCCGCTGGTGCCGTAGAAAGGTATATACATCTAGAACATTGATGCCAGGCATGGCGTGGTACGAAGCATGGAGGGCTGCACAATGAAACTCATTAAACTGGCTGCCACAGGCGTGGCGGTTCTTGGCCTCAGTGCGAGCGCAGCGCTCGCCGAGTGGCCGGAAAAACCGATCACCTACGTTGTATCCTTTGGTGCCGGCGGAAATGCCGACATCGTTGCCCGAATGAATGCCGAGGTGTTGAGTGAAGCGCTTGGCGTGCCGGTCAACGTTGTCAACAAGCCTGGAGGTGCGCACATTCCGGCCACCATGAGCGTGCTTGAAGCGCCGGCTGATGGCTACACCGTGTTCAACTGGTCGCCACCAAGCTTCATGGTCGTGCCGCTGACCCGTGAGACCCCGTACGAACCGCTCGAAGACTTTATCCCGCTCTATGCAGGAATCTCGGCGTCCAACGCGCTGTATGTGCGCTCGGACAGCCCGTACACAACGTTCGAAGAATTTGTCGAGGGCGCAAGAACGACCAAGCTGACCATGGGTGTCAACAATCTGGGGGCACCGCCCAACCTGTCGGCGGTTCAATTGGCGTCCGAGTTCGGGCTGGAGTTCAAGACTGTTGCGCTGAAGACAGTTCCGGCCACCCTGGCGGGACTCATTGGCGGCCAGGTTGACGTGGCCGTGGGCCAGGTGGCATCGATTCACGCCTATGGCGATGAAATCCGCCCGCTCATAATCCTGGATAACAACCGCAAACCCTATTACGAGAAAGACTTGCCCGGTGTGCGCACCGTTGGTGAGGCCTTCCCGGGCAAGGAGGCGGGCACATGGGTGCATGGCGGCCTGGCCGTGAAGGCTGGCACGCCGCAGGAGATCGTCGACAGGTTGTTGGCGGCGTCCGAATCGCTGGGCTCGGAGGAGTTTATTTCCAGGGTACCGAAGGCGGTCAGCTATGACTGGACCCACGGCGTTGACGAGACCACGGCACTGATCCAGTCCGGCATCGACCTCTATTCGCCGCTCCTGGATGGTTTGGGTCTCCTGCACAAGTAGTGGGGCTCCAAAAGAGGGCATACGGAAATTGGCATTTCTGCCGGGGACCTGATCGACAGCATGAATCCCTGTTGAAGAACGACATGCCGAGACACGGTTGAGGTCGAATTTGCAGGACGCTGCGCCAATCGTCAGCCGGGTGGAAGACGTGCTGTCCCAGGAAATTGGTACGGTGGCCGAAACTGGCATTGAGACTCGTCCTGCCAAACGGGATCGGACACAAGACCTTCATGCGCGGCAAACTGACGCCGGCCGGACGGGACCACAATTGCCTGTTCAAGCCTGCCGGCTTCGTATCAAGCCTGGCAGAGCTCGTGGAGCAGGAGGCTGTCCTGGCGTCGTTCTGGCACCAGGAGGTCTGGCCATGCGGATAGGCATGCGCAGGCTCTCATTTCAAGGGCACGGAACATGCTGAGCCAACGAACAGCCAATTTGGCCCTCGTCATGGTCCTGCTCGCAGCCTGTGCCTATTTTGCCTGGGTGGCCGAGGGCTTCACGACCTCCGGCCTGCTTGCCAGTTCCGGATTGCCATCGAAATTCTTCCCGCAATTGATGCTGGGCCTGATGTCAATTTGCGCGGTCATCGTCGGATACCTCTACTTGGTTCACGGTGGCGCAGGTTCCGATGACGGCGGCACCGTGTTCGGAGACGGCGACGAAGCGCGGCAGGGGATCCTGATGCTGGTCGTCGCCGTGGCCTGCTACTTCATCTGGCGATCATTCGGCTTTTTGCCGATGGCTGTGGTGATGGGACCGCTGAGCCTGTTGGCGATGGGGGTTTTCACGCCGTTGATCCATGTGGCCGTCCTGGCGCTGACCGCACTTGTCACACTCGTATTCGTGTATGGCCTCGGCATTCAGCTGGTTTGATGTGCGATGTTTGATGGGGCCGCACTCGTATCCGCAGTTGGCTTGCTCGCAGACCCGCTGACGATGGGTTTGCTTATCCTGGGAATCGTCTTGGGCCTGGTCATCGGGATCCTGCCGGGTCTCGGGCCGCCCATCGCCATTGCACTTGCGCTCCCCTTCACCTTCTACATGGGCACGGTGCCATCCATGGTCTTGCTGCTCGGGATCTATTCTGCGGCGATTTACGGTGGATCGATATCGGCCATCGCCGTCGGCATTCCCGGCACCGGCGCCGCCATTGCAACCGTTCTTGACGGGCACAACATGTTCAAATCCGGGCGCGGAGGTGAGGCGCTCGGTTTTTCGCTCACCGGCTCGATTATCGGCGGGTTGTTCAGTGCCGTATGCCTGGCCCTGATTGCGCCGCTGCTGGCCGATTTAGCCGTCAAATTTGGCCCGCGCGAGTACCTGGCGATTTCCGTGTTCGGCCTCGCTGTCGTCGTCCGCGTTGCCGGTCAGAGCCTTCCGAAGGGGTTGCTGATTGGCGCCCTGGGCATCTTCCTGACCACCTGGGGCCTGGACGAGTTGAACGGAACCGAGAGATACACGTTTGGAACCTATCATCTGTATGAGGGTCTGCCGCTGGTGCCCTTCCTGGTGGGCCTGTTCGCGATGTCCGAGGTCCTGATCGGCGCGGAACGCGCGGCCCGAAAGATCGATTTTTCGACCGACAGCCTGACGGTCAAGCTGCCCGGCCTGAAGACCCTGGCGCGCATGAAAGACGTGATATTTCGTTCGTCCGTCATCGGTACGGTGATCGGCATCATCCCGGGAGAGGGTGCGGCGGTGGGTGCCTTCTTTGCCTATTCCGAGGCCAAGCGTCGGTCCAGGACGCCAGGGGAATACGGCACCGGTATTCCCGAAGGGATTGTTGCACCCGAGACTGCGAACAATGCCACGGTCGGTGGCGCGCTCGTGCCAACCTTGACACTTGGTGTGCCAGGCTCGCCCGCCGCCGCGGTGTTGCTGGGCGCGTTGTTGATCCAGGGACTGACGCCAGGGCCGAAGCTGTTCTCGGAAGAGCCGGAATTGATGTATGCCATCTTCATGGGGCTTTTTCTCATCAACATCCTGATGATGGCAATCGGCCTTGTTGCCATTCGTTTTGCTGCCCAGCTCATTCGGGTTCCGACATCCGTGATTGTGCCGACGGTGATGCTTCTCAGTTTTGTCGGCATCTATTCGGTCTCGAATTCCTTCTTCAATGTCGGTGTCTTGCTGGGCGCAGGCATCCTGGGCTATGTCGTCCGCAAGCTGGGTTATTCGATCGCGCCATTGTCCATCGGCTTCGTGCTCGGTCCGATTCTCGAGAACTCGCTGCGTCAATCGCTGACCATCGCGGATGGGTCCGTGGCCGAATTCTTCAATACGCCGATTGGCCTCACAATCTATGCCGTGCTTGCGCTGACGATTCTCTGGGGACCCATCACGTCCCGTCTCAAGCGCGGTTCGGGGAACACATGACGGAACGCCCGAACATCCTGATCATCTACGCCGACCAGATGCGGTATGACGCCATGGGCTGTTCGGGCAATCCCGTGATCCGGACGGCCAATATCGATCGGTTGTCAGCTGAAGGCGTGCACTTCGAAGAGGCCTATAGCAGCTATCCCATCTGTTGCCCGTTCCGGGCTTCGGTTCTAACCGGAAAATACGCGCAGGGGCACGGGATCATCCAGAACCACTTTCCCTTGCGCAGTGGCCAGGGATTCCTGGCCGAATATCTGGGAGGTGCTGGCTACCAGACTGGCTATATCGGCAAATGGCACCTGGAGGGCGGGCCAAAACCGGGCTTCGTTCCACCGAACCGGCGTTTTGGCTTCGATCATTTCGTCGGCTTCAACCGGGGCCATGAATATCGATCGTCGATCTATTTTGACAGCGCGGGGCAAGCCTATCATCCATCGCGTTTCGAGCCGGACTACCAGACCGACCAGTTGCTGGACTTCATCGATGGTGCGGCGAGGTGCGACCGGCCCTTCTTTGGCTATTTGAGTTATGGCCCCCCGCATTTTCCCATGGACATGCCGGAAGATCTGCGGCGAGTATACAAACCGGAGGAGGTTCCGCTGCCTCCCGGTGTCCCGAACCCCGAAATGCAGGTGGAGATTCAGAGCCATCGCAACAACGTGCTCTGCGGCGGTGATCCCCGGTCAGGTCACAAGAGTCATGCTGCCCACGAGACCAAGTCCAGGGGCGAGCCCGAAACCGAGCGGGAGATCCGGGAATTCATCGCCGAGTATTACGGCATGATCCACAATATCGACTGGAATCTCGGCCGGATTCTGAGCCGGCTCGACGCCATCGGGATCGCCGAAAACACCATGGTAATCTTCCTGAGCGATCATGGCGACATGTGCGGACAGCATGGCAGTTTCTGCGGGATCAAGAACCAGGCCTATCGCGCTGCCATGCAGGTGCCGCTCATCATACGTTACCCGGCACGGTTCCAGCCGCGCCGTGTCGAGGCAATGGTGGATGTCGGCGTCGACGTGATGGCGACGCTTCTTGATCTTGTTGGCATCCAGATGCCCGATGGTCGAGACAGCCAAAGCTACCTGCCGGTCCTTGATGGCAAGACAGCCAGGCACCGGGATACGATCTGGTACCAGGTGTTCACGCAAAACGGTGGCAATCCCGGCGAATATGCGCCCTTCGCAGAGCGCGGCCTGCGAACCAGGGACTGGCTCTACATGCGCCGCAAGGATCATCGAGCGATGCTTTTTGACGAGCGCACCGATCCGGATGAGCAGAACAACCTGGTGAATGATCCGGGGCATGCCGCCCTGATGGATGAATTTGACGCCCGGCTTGTCGCCCATATGGAGGACACGGGTGATGATTGGGACATGGCTGCCGATTTTCCGCCACCCGATTGGGTAACCCATGCCGAGGCGAAGGAGCATCTGGAAAACGTGCTGCTTCCCAACGCGATCCGGGTATCATGAGATTTCCATGCTTTTGACAGGTGAACTCAGCTTCGATCCGGCACCGTTCGATACCATCAGTCATGATTTGTGCATTCGCCGCAAGGACGTGGTGATCATGAGTGCGGATTTGAGCAAGTATTGCCAGGTCGTGCGGGTAAAGAACGAGTTGTCCGGGCAGCATCTTGAAGTCGGCATGGCCGAACAGAACCTGCTTGCCGTGGCCGCAGGAATCGCCAAGGGCGGCCTTGTGCCCGTGGCAACCTGCTTTGCCTGCTACATCACGCGCCGGGCCTATGATCAGATGATGATCTGCATGGGCACCGGATCCGGGGCAGGAACCAATGTTGAATCTGGCGGTCCGACCAGCATCGCCATCGGATTTACCCCGGGCATCGTAAATCCGGCTCGCATTCATCACCAGGCAGCCGAGGATCTGGGAATGGTACGAGCAATCCCCAACGCCACCGTCATCGATCCGGTGGATTCGACGGATTTCCGTGCGGCCCTCGATACTGCAGTGGATTTGCCTGGCCTCACATACATTCGTGGCCACCGTGGTGACACGCCGCGCATTCTTGACCCGGACAAGTTCACCTTCGAGTTGGGACGGACCTACAGGCTGAAGGATGGCAAGGGCATCGGCATTATCGCCAGTGGACATGGCACACAATGGGCACTCGAAGCATCGCAACTGCTGACAGATCGCGACGTGGATCATTCGCTCCTGCATGTACCGACAATCAAGCCGGTCAACGAGAAAGAGATTTCCGACTTTGCCTTCGCACACGACCAGATTGTGACGATCGAGAATCACCAGATCGTGACGGGGCTCGGGTCACTGGTTGCCGAAATCGTATCGGACACCGGGGGCGGGCCGCGCATCACGCGCATCGGCCTTCCCAACAGTTGGGCCCCCGGTGGGTCGCTACAATATATCCGGGACCGATTGGGGCTTGACGCGGAGAAGTTGGCAACGCGAATTGCCGGGTTGGTGCAATGAGGCGCAGTCAATCCGTGGTCGAACTCGAGATCGTGGCTGCCAGGATCCGGCGAAACGTGCTCGAGATCTGTCGTCAACGCGGCGGTTACGCTGCACAAGGTGTTGCGCTCGCAGACATCGCCGCGGTCCTGTATTTTGACGAGTTGCGCCTTGATGGGCGCGGTTGGTTCGAAGACCGGTTCGTGCTGTCCAACGGCCATGACGCGATCATGACCTATGGTGCGCTGGCCGAAACGGGCCATTACACGATGGATGAGTTGCGGACCTACAACGCCGATAGCTCATCGGTAGACCAAAGCCCCATCGAAGGCCAGGCTGGTTTCGAGATTACCGCCGGATCGCTGGGCCAGGGACCGAGCCAGTCGGCGGGGCTGGCCTGGGCGCTCAGGCAGCAAGAATCGGACAAGCGAGTTTATTGCCTGTTCTCGGATGGTGAATTGCAGGAGGGAAATGTGTGGGAAGCGGCGATGTTCGCAGCCCACCAGAAGCTCGATAACCTCTGCTACCTCATCGACAACAACGACATGCAGGCCTCGGGCCATGCCGCCGATGTCCTTGCCGTCGAACCGGTGCCGGAAAAGTTCGAGGCCTTCGGCTTCAAGGCCCGGCGCATCCGCGGAACCGAGATTGCAGAGATCCTGGATGCATTCGATGAGGCGCGCGCGACCAAGGGACGGCCCTACGTGATGATTTGCGACACTCGGCTCTGGGACGGAATCGATTGCCTTCAGCGGGCCCTGCCGATGGCGCACTACACGGCAAGGACGGCCGTGAACTGGGATCGGGGTATGGCCGAGATCGGGGCAAGACTGGCCGCATTGGAGGTGGGCCAGCCATGAATGACTTACCGCTATCAGGCAAGGTTGCCGTCGTCACGGGTGGTGGGCGTGGCATTGGCAAGTCAATTTCCCTGGCTTTCGCCAGGGCCGGTGCCGATCTTGCAATTTGCGCCAGATCAGAGCCTGAAATTGCAATGACCCGACAGTCGGTCGAGAATCTGGGCCGGCGCTGTTATTCCTTGACCGTTGATCTGGCAAATCCAGGCGAAGTCACGGCGTTCTGCCATGGTCTTCTGGTTGAGTTCGAGGGAGTCGACATACTTGTCAACAATGCCGGCGCCTATCTTGAGCGCGGCATTTTCGCGGACTCGAACCCGGAACTTTGGTGGAAAACCATAGAGGTCAATCTTCGCGGACCGTACTTGCTGACCCATGCATTGATCGGGGCGATGAGGCCGGGCGGCAAGATTATCAACCTCACCTCGGGCAAGGGCTACCGCGCAGGTGTCAACAGCAGCGCCTATCACGTCTCCAAGGCTGCGCTGAACATGATGACCGAAGGGCTCGCAAACGAGCTTTGGCCCCGGCAAATCGACGTGAACAGCCTGGTTCCCGGACCCACGGCGACAGCGACCTTTGACAATGCTGAGCCTGGCAGAGAACGCTCGCCCGAGGAAATCCTTGCCGCGGGTCCGGATGCCTTGCCGAAGGGCTTGCCTGCATGGGAGCGTGTCAAGCATCCGGATGAGGTCGCCGAACTGGCACTGCATTTGGCCTCGTTTCCGGATGGTGGTCCAACGGGGCAGGTCTTCTCGCTCGCCCGGCGTCCAATGTGAGATGGTCCGGGCGACCGGGACGCGAAATCGCCGGGGCGAAGGACGACATGAAGCCACGCTGTACGGCAGCGCTCACCCGACCAGGGAGCGCCGCCGTTTCATGCGCCCGGTTGCCCGGCCGCGGCCCTAATTTGCCGCCGGGGCGCTGGCGGGGTTGAAGTGAAGCTTTGGCCGGTCTGCGCCGGGATGATGGCGGTCGCAATGGGGTGTCACGTCAGGAATTCGATGCCTGGCCTCTTGTCGGCGGTTGTTGAACACCGGAAATGTCGGTGGATGGTCAAGGCTGCTCGCCATCTTGACGTTTCCGTGACGCTTGTCGCTCCGTGCCGTGCCTGTGCCCGCCCGTTTCGGCCATGACATGTCTGAATTTTCGGGAACTGGACGCCGATCCCCGGATCCGCAATTCCGGGTTCAACGGAGCGAACCACTTGGCTAACATGGGCCAATTCCGGTTGGGAGCCCATGATGACAACTGGCGGGCAGAACGAGATCCACCCCAGTTCCTGTTGCCCGCCATTGCGACCGCCGGGCACCCGGGATGCCTTTCGGTCCGACGCTATCGGCGCTCATTCATCGGAGGGTCTTGATGCCGTGTACATCCCTGGGGAGGTGGCATTATTGGGCACGAACCTGCCACAAATCGGTGACGACGGAGAAAGTCCTCTTCGCCGGAAACGTCTGAAGCCGTTCAAGATCTGCGCAACCGCGGTCACAAACCGTCAATTCTGCAACTTTGTCGAGACAACGGGTTATGTCACCGACGCAGAACGCATCGGGTGGTCATTTGTTTTCTGGTCGGACATTCCGGAACGATTGGGGCCGACACGCGCCGTCAAGGGTGTTGAATGGTGGCACAGGATCGACGGCGCAAGCTGGAAGGAAATCAATGGTCCGGGCACGATGGGCAAGGCTTGGTTCCCGGACCATCCCGTTGTCCACATGTCCTGGAACGATGCTAACGCCTTTGCACAATGGGCGGGGGGAAGATTGCCAACCGAGGCAGAGTGGGAGCACGCTGCACGTGGCGGACATGGCGATGTGCGCTTTCCCTGGGGTGATGCAGAGCCCGATGACGTCAGGACGTTCCCCTGCAATATCTGGCAGGGCCAGTTTCCCCGACACAACTCGTGTGCCGATGGATGGAGGACGACGGCACCGTCGCGATCCTTTGAGCCGAATGGCTTTGGCCTCTACAACATGTCGGGAAACGTCTGGGAATGGATGTTCGATCTCTTCCGGGTAAAATCATTGAAGAAACGGGTCCGGTCAAGGCTTGCCAGCATGCGTGGATTCAGACTGCTCAAGGGCGGTTCGTTCCTTTGCCATCGCAGCTATTGCTATCGGTACAGGATTGCCGCGCGCACGGGGAACTCACCTGACGGTACGACAACACATCAGGGCTTTCGGGTTGCCTGGGACGCCTAGCAACCGGCGCAACAGTCATGTCACGGAACGTCGACGGGCCCCGGAAATCCACAGTATCTCAACGGCGAGCGGTCGGATCAGGCCAGTGCGGCTCTTGACCTGCTTGGCGACATTCCCGGCGGGGTGCGTTCCGTCAACCGGAAAGCACGGCACGGAGCACCGGCAGCGGGAAGACAGGGTCAGTATTGACGGGCAGCATTACCTCGCCCGTTGGTGTCGCACCCGCTCACGACTTCACAAACTCCCGTCATCGCCCTGGCAGCGCCGCGTTGTTCGACAAATTTGCCGGTTGTCACGGATCCCACCGGGATTCCGGGATTTGCAGGCAAGATGTGCCGCCCATGTCGCCCGGAAGGGCGGGCCCCGGATATGCACAGCTGAGCCGGGCGAAGTCACCGGAATTCTTGAGCGGTCCGGGCTCACCAATGTCGAGCATCTGGCGCCGGACATGGTGGAGAGCAGATTCGACAGGCCGAACTGGATGCCGACTACCCAACATTCATGACGCTGCACATGGCCGGTCGTGGTGATGCCCTGGTTGAGCCGTAGCGCCAACTCCCGACCTCGCCGTCGGTGAATTGCCGCGAGCGATGCCGGTTTCGGGCCGGGTTGACCAGGGCCGGCAGGACACAATGACCTCGCCATCCTCCGTGCCGCCGTGACTGTTATCCTTCAGCACCGGCCCTGCCTCCGGGAGAATGGAAATTTGAGCCGGGCCGGCAAGTGGCCGGCTCAACGATCTACTTCCGGCTGTAGCACTGGACCAGCACCGTCATCGCCCGGGTCTCGCCAAGAATCCCGGCATCACGGAGCGCCACGACGCCTTCCGACGAATTGTCGGTACTGGCAGGAAAGCCTGCCTGCCTGGCAATGGTGACGGGGGTGACGACATGGTGCACGTCATCCGGCAGAAGCCGCTTGTTGTCCGCACTAACCCGCGGGCGCAGCATGCCGACCACTTTGCCCGACTGGTCGAGGACCGGGCCACCGGCATCACCGGGAAGAAGACCCGCATTGATCACGGCCAACCGGTCATCGCCGGTGACTGGGTCATTGCCCAGCCATGAACCGCGGGTGAGGGTGGCCGAGCCGAGCCGGCCGCCATAGGAATAGCCCGAGACCATGATCCGGCTGCCTGGAGGCAGGTTTTTGGAGTTGAATGCGGCATGCGCAATCGGCGACAATCGGTCGGTGGGCTCGAGGATCGCCAGGTCGAGATCGCGCATGAGTGATCCAACCGACATTCTTCCCGCCGATTCGACCCTGATTTCCTTGCAGTCGGCAACCACCGAAGCCGTGGTGGCAACGTGGCCGGCCTCGTTGATGAAGAATCCCGACGCGGAGCCCGAAACCTCCCATCGGGGCAGGATGCTGCTCAATTCACCGAGCGGCGTATCGACATTCCGCGC
Source organism: Paracoccaceae bacterium (assembly GCA_965214695.1). Taxonomy (GTDB): domain Bacteria; phylum Pseudomonadota; class Alphaproteobacteria; order Rhodobacterales; family Rhodobacteraceae; genus JAPOXR01. Next base: position 388,517 of record OZ243967.1, read on the forward strand.
CAGTGCCGGATCCAGCGTGCCATCATGCGATTCGCCAAAACTGGACATGATGCCGGCGGCAACACGATTTCCCAGCGGGTCATGTTGGCGCCTCCAGGACAGGGCAAACCCCTTGAGGCGATTGCCGAACAGGCGGGCAAAGGCAAAGGAGCCCTTGTCGTCGTTCTGCCCTCTGATCACGAAGCGGGTGTTGGACGAGTTGCTGCCGATGGGCGCAGGCAGGAAGGTCGATTCGCGAAAGATGTCACCGAGGGATGCCAGCGTATCCCGGCCGCCCTCCATGCTGACAAGATACAGCGTCATCTCTTCCTCGGAGATCGCCTCGTAGGTCACGAAGGGTGCGTCAGTGGAGGCAAAGCGCACCAGTGCCTGCGGAATGTCGATACTGATACCGGTCGCCTCATCCTCGGTGGGCTGCATCTGGACCCGGGCGGTTTCGGTGTTGTACTGATCCAGAAGCAGGCCCGACTGGCTGCGGGTCAGGACCCCGGTTGGCTGCAATTCGTTATCCTGCTGGAAATCGCTGATTGCCTGCCTTGTGCCTCGGCCAAACAACCCGTCGATGGCTGCCGTGTAATAGCCGAACCACTGAAGAGCGAGTTGAATGGCAATCTTCTCGTCATGCTCGAATGCACCGGAGCCGATTGCCTGCCGGTTGTCGCGATTGGCCAACCCGGTCGGCCAGAAATATGAAGTGACGGCAATGTCCCGGTTGAGCCTGCTCGTTGGCGGGATAGCCCCGGCATTCGTTAGCGCAACCCGCCTGTTTCGGCCCTGTTGGAAATCGAACTTGCCGATGGCCAGCACGAACTGGCCATCATTGGTGCGGATTCCCCGCAAGTCAGGAAGGTTCGAGCCGAGTTGCTTCGCCCGTTCGAGGGCCGCCTCCAGGCTGGCATGGGATTCGAGGAAGATCCAGTATTCCTCCTCCTGCTGAGCGGCGGATCGTTCGGCAAGGCCGGAAATGGCGATCAAGAATGTGGCGACTGCAAGAATGTGCTTCATGTTGGCGGAACTCTACCCGAATTTCCTGGTGGCGACTATGCAACGCAGGTGACGAGTCAGGCAAGCCCGCAAAAGGCCAGCCTTGCCGAGCGGTCCGTTGACCCGGGTGGTGGCGTTGCCTATTGAACGCCTGTGAACTTGTCCAGCCGGTCCGCAACATGCATGCAACTGCCAGACCCCGATGTTTCCAGGATGTATTGCTGGCACTCCAGGAATACTGGGCCGGCCAGGGTTGCTCGATTCTGCAACCCTATGACATGGAGGTGGGTGCCGGGACATTTCATCCGGCAACGACATTGCAATCGCTGGGAAATCGACCATGGTCGGCGGCCTATGTCCAGCCCTGCCGTCGCCCGACAGATGGGCGATATGGTGAAAATCCGAACCGGCTGCAGCACTATTACCAGTACCAGGTGCTGATCAAGCCATCGCCTGCCGACGCAATTGACCGCTATTTTGCCTCGCTGGCGGCGATATCGATCGACATGGAGGTTCATGACATCCGGCTGGTCGAGGATGACTGGGAAAGTCCGACGCTCGGCGCCTGGGGGCTTGGCTGGGAGGTCTGGTGCGATGGCATGGAGGTCACCCAACTGACATTCTTCCAGCAGGTTGGCGGCCATGAATGCAGCCTGGTTCCCTTTGAAATCACCTATGGGCTTGAAAGGTTGGCAATGTATGTCCTGGATGTCGATCATGTCATGGACATGCCTTTCAACGATCCGGACTCGGAAATTCCGCTGACCTATGGCGACATTTTCCGGCGGAGCGAGGCCGAGTATTCGCGCTGGAACTTCAACGCCTGTGACGGAGAGATGATGCGAAGGCATTTTGGCGATGCCGAGACCGAATGCGAACGCATCCTCGATGCACCGGTTCTAGACCCGGTCACCGGCATGTCAATTCTCATGGTCAGGCCAGCCTATGACCAGTGCATCAAGGCCTCGCACTGTTTCAACCTTCTCGATGCACGCGGCCTGATCTCGGTCAGCGAACGCCAGGCCCTTATCGGACGGGTGCGCAGCCTTGCCAGGAAATGTGCCGACGCATACCTGCAGGCAGAGGAGATGGAGATGTCGGCATGACCGGCCACGGTTTGCATCCGTCCCCGGTCGTCGTCACCCCGGTCAACCGGTCGGCCCCGGTTGCTGCTGTTTTGCCGCCGTCATCGGGTTGGCGGCTGGCGCCTCGTGGCGGGCGGGGCTGACCGATGCCGGATTTGTTGCTGGAGCTCTATTCCGACGAGATTCCCTCCCGGTGGCAGGAATGGGCGCAGGAGACGCTGTGCGAAATGCTGGCGTCGGCCCTGGCCCGGCGAAACGTGCCAGCCGAGATACCCGTTGGCTATGTCACGCCGAACCGCCTGGTTGTTGTCATCACGGGCCTGCCAGATGCAAGCAGTGCCGAGACAGTTGAGCGTCGGGGGCCTCGCCGTGACGCGCCGGCGGCGGCGATCGAGGGGTTTGCCAGGTCAGCCGGTGTCGAGATCGGGTCGCTTGAACTCCGTGTGGTCAAGTCGACCGAATATCATTTTGCCGTGATCGAGAAGCCGGGCCAGCCGATCCAGGAGGTGCTGGCCGAGGAGATCCCGGGGCTGTTGAACGAATTTCCATGGCCGAAATCCATGCGCTGGGGCACCGGCAGGATGAAGTGGGTTCGCCCGCTGAATTCGATGCTGTGCATTCTCCACGATCCGGATCGATGCAATGTCGTCGACTTCGAGATTGAAGGCATACGGTCGGGACGTTCTACCCGCGGGCACCGGTACATGTCGCCCGGGCCAATCGAAGTCTGTTCCTTCGACGATTATTGCTCGAAGCTCGATTCCGTTGGGGTCATGCTCGATTCGGCCAGGCGGCGCCAGTCGATCGAGGAACAGGTCAATGGCCTGGCCAGTCTGGCGGGGGTTGATGTCGTCCCTGATGCCGAGCTGTTGCAGGAGATTGCCGGTTTGGTCGAATGGCCGATGGCCGTCCTCGGCGAGATACTGCCACGCTATCGTCGCCTCCCGCCTGAAATCCTGGTCGCCGCGCTCAAGACCCACCAGAAATTCGTGTCGATGACCGATCCGCAGACCGGCCAGGTCACCCATTATGCTGCCGTCATCAACAAGCCGGAAGGCAAGGTCAGCCAGGTCATTGCCGAGGGATACCGGCGTGTACTCGATGCGCGGCTCAATGATGCCGAGTTTGCCTGGGGGCATGATTTGCGGCAGTTTTGCAGCGAGGACGGGCTTCCGCTACTTTCGGCATCGCTCGACCGGATCCAGTTTCACTCGGAGTTGGGAACCCTTGGCCAGCGCATGGAGCGGATTGCCGGGATCGCGTCCGCCATCGCCGGGGAAATGGCGTGCGATGCCGGGCTGGTCAGGGAGGCCGTGCAGTTCGCCAAGCTGGACCTCGTATCGGGGACTGTTGGCGAATTTCCTGAATTGCAGGGGGTGATCGGCCGACACCTGGCGTCGGCAGCCGGGCTCGATCCGGCCATAGGCCGGGCCTGCGAGGATCATTACTTGCCCCGGGGGCCTGACCAGCCCGTGCCGCATGAGCCGGTTTCGGTAGTGGTTTCGCTTGCCGACAAGCTGGAATTGCTGGCCGGGTTCTTTGCCATCAACCGCAAGCCGACCGGGTCGAGGGATCCGTTTGCGCTGCGCCGGAGCGCGTTGGGCGTGGTGCGGATCCTGCTGGAAAACCGGCTTCGCCTGGAGGTGCGGCCGATCCTGCTACGGGCCGTCGGCATTCTTGCCGACCAGGGTTTTTCCGGGATTGCCGAGGATGACCGGGAGCGGGTTGCCGACGAGGTTCTGGAATTCATCCATGAACGGTTGTCCATCCACCTGGCCGGGAAGGGGCTGCGCAATGACTGCATTGCTGCCTGCCTTGCCGTCGGCCATGCGGATGATCTGCTGCTCGTCGAGATGAAGGCGCGGTTGCTGCAGGAGATCCTTGACCGGCCGGGCAGCGAATTGCTGGTGCAGGGCTTCCGACGTGCCAGCAACATCCTGCGGGACTTGCCCGATGACGAACGTGTCGGCCAGGGAGGCTGCATCCATGCACTGCTGGCCACCGCCGAAGAGAAAACCCTTCATGCCGAACAGCAGCGTATTCGCGAGGCGGTTGTCCGGCACCTGCAGGACGGACGGCCGCGCCGGGCCATCGACTCATTGTTCGAATTGATGGATCCCATCGACGGATTTTTTGACCATGTCCGGGTGATCGTCGACGATGCGGAGGTGAAGAAGAACCGGGTCAATTTGCTGGCCGCGGTCCGGGACACCATTCTCGAATTCGCCGATCTGACGCATGTCAGGATCTGACCAGCCGGCAGACCGGGCCTGACTGGCAGTGGCGGGTGCCAAGCCACCTGCCTGCGATTGTCGTTGAACTTTCGCTGGTCGCGCCCGATTATGCGCGGCAGCGATGACGGGGCGACGCTTTGAAGCAGCAACTGGATTATGTCGATCTGCGGCGCCAGCGCTCGATTGACGGCAGCGAATATGGCGAGAGAGCGGCAAGACTTGCTCGCCTGGCCGGTGCCGGGCATCCGGTGCCGAAGTCATTTGCGATCGGGGCATCATCGGTACGGGCGATCGGAGGCGGGACCGAATTCGCCTTCGACGACCTTCTTGCCGAGTTTGATGCAGATGGCTTGATCATCCTGCGGTCAAGTCCCGGCAGTGCAAGTTGGGGCGGATTGAAGTCATTCACCAATATCGGGCTGAATGCCGGATTGGCCGATCAGCTTGCCCGCCAGCATGACGTGGCCGAGGTTTCGGCGCTGTTCGCCGAATTCGTCCAGGAATTTGCTGTCGAGATTGACTGTATCGATGCCGGGGCCTTCGAGGCGATTGCCGGCATGGCCGGCCCGCCTGACAGGCAGCTCCGGGCTGCGCTGGACCGCTACCGGGAGTGGACGGGCAAGTCATTTCCAGACTCGAGGGCCTGCCAACTTGGCCGGGTGCTGCGGTCCATGGCAGGCAATTGGTACGAGACCTCGGCCCGTTTCCTGCGGCAAGCCAAGGGTGCACCCGATGACGCCGCTCTCGGCCTGGTTGTCCAGGAATGCGTGTCCACCCTGATTGGGCCGAGTAACGGCACCGGGAGGATAACGGCCGTCGACCGTGCAACCGGCAGACGGTCAATCTCCGGAACCTTTGGGTATCGCCGGGACGGATTGCTGGTCAGTTTCGACGGGCTCGAGCCTGACGGCAAGGCGCCGGCCCCCGGCCTCGAGTCGCTGCCTTCGCTGCTGGATCGGCTGCGAATCGATTTTGCCGATGACCAGGAGGTTGATTTTGCCCTGTGTGACGGCCGGCTGTGGTTGCTCGACTGCAGGCCGACTCGTCGGTCACCAGCAGCGGCTATCCGCACGGCAGTGTCGCTTGTCGATGACGGTATCATCGACCGCAAGGAAGCCTTGCTTCGTATCAATCCCGACAGCCTTGCCAGGCTGATTCACCCGCAGCTGGACGCCGATTGCAACAATTTGGTGCTGGCAAGAGGGGCCGGCGCCAGCCCCGGCGCCGTCTCCGGCGCCATTGTCTTTTCCTCAGCTGCTGCCGAACAGTGCAGGGCCAAGGGAGAGAGTTGTATCCTGGTCAGGGTGGAGACCGGTCCCGAGGATATCCGGGGCATGCACACGGCCAATGGCGTGCTCACGGGAAGGGGTGGATTGACCAGCCACGCCGCGGTGATTGCACGCGGGCTTGGCGTGCCCTGCGTGGCCGGCGCCTCCGACATGCAATTCGACGCCATTCGCCAACGGCTGATCAGCGTCGCCGGCAGGGTCTTGCGCGAGGGCGACATCGTCACCGTCGACGGTACCAGCGGATTGGTTCTTGACGGGGCCGCCACGCTGATCGAGCCCCGCATCGACAGTTGTTTCAGCCGGTTCCTGGGCTGGGCCGACAGCATCAGGCGGCTCCAGGTGCGCGCCAATGCCGACACGCTGGACGAGGCAAGGGTGGCCGGCCTGTTTCAGGCTGACGGAATCGGCCTTTGCCGGACGGAACACATGTTCTTCGAGGGCGAAAGGCTGACCGTCATGCGGGAGATGATCTTTGCCGAGAGCGCGGCAAGCCGCCGACGGGTACTCGACAAGCTGCTGCCGATGCAGCGAAACGATTTCATTGCCTTGCTGAATGCCATGACCGGCCGGCCGGTATGCATCCGTCTCTTCGATCCGCCGCTGCACGAGTTCCTGCCGCGCGACCGAGACGAGATCGGCAAGTTGGCGGCGGCGCTTGATCTCTCGGAGAACGACATTGCCTCCCGGGCCGATGAATTGAAGGAATTCAATCCGATGCTCGGATTGCGGGGCGTCAGGTTGGGGATCGTCGTGCCGGAGATCTACGAAATGCAGGCCCGGGCCATCTTCGAGGCAACCGTCGCCGTCAACCGGGAAGGCGGCACCATGACTCCCGAAATCATGATCCCGCTGGTCTCGGCCAATCGCGAGGTCGAGATGATCAAGGCGAACGTGTCGCGGATTGCCGAAAGCGTGCAGGGCGAATTGGGCGTGGAGTTCGACTATCGCCTTGGCATCATGGTCGAGACACCCCGGGCCGCACTTCGTGCCGGTGACCTGGCGCTGAACTCCGAATTCCTCAGTTTCGGCACCAACGACCTTACCCAGCTTACCTATGGCATCAGCCGTGACGACGCCAACCGGTTCATGAGTGCCTATGTGGACCAGGGGGTGTATCCCGAGGACCCGTTCTGCACCCTCGACCGTGAAGGGGTGGGTGAATTGCTGGCGGTGGCGGCCGAGCGTGGACGAAAGGCCAATGCCACGGTCACGCTGTCGATCTGCGGCGAGCATGGCGGCGATGCGTCGACCATCGAATTCTGCGACCTGGCCGGCTTCGACTACGTATCCTGCTCGCCCTACCGGGTTCCCATCGCCAGGTTGGCTGCCGCCCAAAGCGTCGTCAGGGCCGAACTTTCGAGATGACCGGCCTGGCAAAATTATGCCGGTGAACCTTCGCCGACTGTCCGGTGATGTTCCCGGGGCGCCCTCGCCAGGGGTACCATCTTGCCAAAATCCGGCCACGAACGGGCCAATTTCTTCCAGAATTCGACGCAGCCTCCACCTACCACATTTTGTTCCGGCTGCCTGATCGGTATCCAAGACGTTGATTTGTCGCCCAGAATCCAGGCCGCGACATCCCGGAATTTGACAATAACCTCAAAATAATCCTATGCTTGCGCCGAACTGTTCGGGGAGCATGTGATCCTGCTGCCAAAATTCGGGTTGAACCAGCATCGTTGATTCTGCGGTGTGGCGGTTGGTGAAAGTGAAAATGACGTTCAGTGTTAGGCTGCCAGCGACGTCACTATGTGGAATGTCGAATTCTCTAGATTAAAGTCAAGTGGATGAAAAATCGTTACGTTCAATCGGTGATTATGCTGTGTTGTTGCCTCCATGGTGGCAACGTATCTGCCGAGACATCAGAAATTTTGGAATCCAGTCCTCCGGACCTCTCTGGCGTCCACATTTCCGGTGCCACCGTCGAGGCCGGGAACGGCTTCAGCCTGGATTTCCTGCGACCCAGGCGGCGTCCCGGCCAGGAGACCGCATCGCGGGCCGACCCGGTTCGACCCAAGCGTCGAGGTCTGCTTGGTCTGGCCAGTATTGATGCAAGCCTGGCAGTCGGAAGTTCCACCTCGAACAATTATGAACCGGTCAACCTGTCGCTACTGGAATTCGACAGGTTGGCCCGCCGGCCGCCGCCGAGTTTGATGGACACCGAGATCGAACGGCCGTTCCGCAGGGCCGGTTCGAAGAAGGATCTCGAATGCCTTGCACAGGCAATCTATTTCGAGGCCCGAGGCGAAAAGATCGAGGGCTGGCTTGCCGTTGCCCACACAGTCAAGAACCGGGTCGAATCCGACCGGTTTCCCAATACTGTCTGCGGCGTGGTCTGGCAGGGCAGGGGCGGCCTGCACCAGTGCCAGTTCTCGTATTTTTGTGACGGATTGCCGGAAACGATTCATGACAAGGAGTCGTACCGGAAGATCAGGGGTGTGGCGAAACTGTTTCTTGAGATCCCGATTGACGATCTGACCGACGGCGCTACCTATTTCCACACCACGAGTGTGGACCCCTTCTGGTCGGATCACATGCACCTGACGAAGGTGGTCGGCCGGCATATCTTCTACCGGGAGTCGAGGTAGAATTCCTGCGGTTGCAGAATTTGCGATCTCCGTTGTAGTGGGTCGGCCCGGTTGCGGACGACAAGCTGCGAGTAGCGACGATGACCCTCGACAACAGGAAATATTTCGGCACTGACGGCGTGCGCGGGCGCGCCAATTCCAGCCCGATGACGGCGAGCGAAGTGTTGAAACTCGGCATGGCGGCCGGGGCCTGCTTTCGACAAAGCGATGCCAATTCCTTTCGCGTGGTGATCGGCAAGGATACCAGGCGTTCGGGCTACATGCTGGAAAGTGCGCTCACCGCTGGTCTGACCGCATCCGGTATGAACGTACTGCTGCTGGGGCCGGTGCCGACGCCCGCTGTCGGCTTGCTGACCCGGTCGATGCGGGCCGATCTGGGCGTCATGATTACCGCTTCGCACAACCCGTTTCATGACAATGGCCTGAAATTCTTCGGGCCTGACGGCTTCAAGCTGTCCGACGAGGTCGAGGCCGACATCGAGCGAGGTCTCGAGGAAATGCTGGTAGTGTCGTCGCCGGAGGGAATCGGCAGCGCACGGCGAATTGATGACGGGTTGGGGCGTTATGTCGAATACGCCAAGACGACATTTCCGAGACATCTCAGGCTGGATGGAATTCGCGTTGTCGTCGACTGCGCCAATGGTGCATGCTACCGGGCGGCGCCGGAAGTCCTGTGGGAACTGGGCGCCGAAGTTGTTCCGATCGGCGTCAACCCGGATGGTTTCAACATCAATGCCGGTTGCGGCTCGACCGATACCAGGGCCGTCGCCGCCAAGGTGCTGGAGACCCGCGCCGATGCGGGGCTGTGCCTGGATGGCGATGGCGACCGGATCGCGATGGTTGACGAGACCGGGAAGGTCATGGATGGTGACCAGTTGCTGGCACTTTTTGCCAGGAGTTGGCAGGCACGGGGCCGACTGGCGAAGGACAGTGTGGTCGCGTCGATCATGTCGAATATGGGGCTGGAGACCTTCCTGGACGACCTCGGAATCACCGTACGGCGAACGCCGGTCGGGGATCGGTACGTGGTCGAAGCGATGCGCCAGAACGGCTTCAACCTGGGCGGCGAAAAATCCGGGCACATCGTCATGCTGGATTATGCCACCGCCGGCGACGGGCTGATTGCCGGTCTGCAATTCCTGGCCATGCTGGCAGAGTCGGGAGATAGGGCAGGAAAGCTTGCATCGATATTCGATCCGGTGCCGCAAGTGACGGCAAATGTCAGGCTGTCCCCGGAGAGCAACCTGCAGGATGGAAGGATCGTGGCCGCGATCAACGACTCCCGTAAACAACTCGAGGGCAGGGGCCGGCTCCTGGTCAGGAAATCGGGTACCGAACCGGTGATCCGAATCATGGCCGAAGGCGAGGATGTGGCCGAAATCCGGATGATCGTGTCGAGGCTGGAAGGTCTTCTTGCCGAAATTGGGTAATGGTACCGCCCCGGACGGCGCGGGAAAGATGGCAGCGCCGCCTGTGGCCACCAGGACAAGTTGCGATATCGTTGTTGCCGGCGCTGGCCTGGCCGGCAAGCTGGCCACGGCAGTCCTTGCCGGCATGGGCTGGCATGTTGTCTGTTGCGACGACCGCCCAGGCGACCGGCAAGGGAAGGCGGGCGAAGGCGACAACCGGGTAACGGCATTGCTGTGGCCGTCCCGGAACATCCTGGAGCGGGCCGGGATCTGGCAGGCTGTCAGCAACAATTCGCGACCACTGCAGCAGTTGCAAATTGTCGATGCCGGACAATCGTCGGCTGGCCAGGTCTTCGAATTTCACAGCCGTGAAATCGGCAAACCCTGTTTCGGCTGGACCATTCGCAACTCGGTGCTGCACGGAATGCTGGATGCGCAGATCGCCGCCCTGGCGGGAGCGACCATGATGTCCGGCGCCAGGATCGACCGGGTCGTCGGACGGCATCGTGACCTGTTTTGCCTGCTTCCCGGCGCTACCTCCCTGCAATGCCGGTTGCTGGTGGCGGCCGATGGCCGAAACTCGCAGATACGGGCCGGCATGGGCTTCAGCATGGTCGGACCGGGAGGCGGTCTCGGCGCATTGAGTTTCAATGTCGGACACGAGAGTCCAAATCTTGGCATTACCCGTGAAATCTATTTGGAGGGCGAGACCCTTACCCTGATTCCGCTTCCCGGCACCGAACATCAATCGTCAGTGGTGTGGATTGCCGGCAACCAGCGAACCATGGAGCTCGCGTCCATGCCCGGGGATAATTTCGGGCAGCAACTGGAGGAACGCACGGCAAACCTGCCCGGTAAACTGTCACTGGAATCGGACCGGTTGCGCTGGCCGGTCGTGACCCGGGTATCAACGGGGATGGGGTCCGGTCGTATCATCCTGGTCGGCGAGGCGGCGCATTTGGTGCCGCCAATCGGCGCCCAGGGCTTCAACATGACCGTCGCCGATCTCTCGGCGTTGGTGGCGGCGGTGGAACGATCTCCCGGTGATCCGGGGTCACCGCATGTCGTGGGCCAGTACAGCCGGCAGCGGAGAATCGACATGACGGCAGCCACTTTTGCCGTGGGAGCGCTGGGGCTGGTGGCGGCCTCGGAGAGCCGGGCGGTGCACCAACTGCGCAACCGGTTGCTGACGCTCCTGCACGGCCAACCCGTTCTCCGCCGGAGCCTGATGAATTCGGGTCTCACGGTGGCGGGCGGATTGAGACCGGCGCTGCGGGTGCATTCTGAAAGCCATGGTTGACGTCCCGGTCCTGTTTCGCGTTTGATCGCGTGCCGAAAAGGGCTTAGACGCGACAGCTTCATCTTGCCCATTCGGGCAGTCATACCACATCGTCACCGGGCAGCTTGGAGGCAGGAATGCGAGTTTATTATGATCGTGATTGTGACATCAATCTTATCAAGGACAAGAAGATTGCGATTCTCGGCTATGGCTCGCAGGGCCATGCCCACGCACTCAATCTCAAGGATTCCGGGGCAGGAAACCTTGCGGTCGCGTTGCGCGAAGGATCGCCATCGGCAAAGAAGGCCGAGGCATCCGGGTTGGCGGTCATGGGAATCGAGGCCGCCGCCGCGTGGTGTGATCTCATCATGTTTACCATGCCCGACGAGTTGCAGGCTGCAACCTACCGGGACCGCGTGCACGACCACCTGCGCGAAGGTACTGCCATTGCCTTTGCCCATGGGTTGAATGTCCACTTCAAGCTGATTGATCCGAAGCCCGGCGTCGACGTGGTGATGATTGCTCCCAAGGGTCCGGGCCACACTGTCCGCGGCGAATTCGTCAATGGCGGCGGCGTTCCCTGCCTGGTGGCGGTGGATCGTGATGCCACTGGCCGGGCATTGGAGACGGCACTGTCATATTGCTCGGCAATCGGCGGCGGGCGATCCGGCATCATCGAGACCGACTTCAAGGAAGAATGCGAGACCGACCTCTTTGGTGAGCAGGCCGTGTTGTGCGGTGGGATGATCGAGTTGATCCGTTGCGGATACGAGACCCTGGTCGAGGCAGGATATGCGCCGGAGATGGCGTATTTCGAGTGCCTTCACGAGGTCAAACTCATCGTCGATCTGATTTATGAAGGCGGTATCGCCAATATGAACTACTCGATATCCAACACTGCCGAGTATGGCGAGTATGTCTCCGGGCCCAGGATCCTGCCATACGAGGAGACCAAGGCCAGGATGCGGGAAATTCTCCACGACATCCAGACCGGCAAATTTACTGCCCAATGGATGCAGGAATGCCAGGCAGGCCAGCCATCCTTCAAGGCCATGCGACGGATCAATGATTCGCACGGGATCGAGGAAGTTGGCAGGAAATTGCGAGGCATGATGCCGTGGATCGCCGAAGGCCAGCTGGTCGATCGCGACCGGAACTGACCACCCGCGCCACCGAAATCCGCATGCGAAGGCCGGGCCGACCCAATCGGCCCTGGCCTTTTGCCTGGCAGTAAGGTTGGCCCTGGCCCTTGGGCATGGCCAGCCGGCTGGCGCCGGCATTTGGAACGTCAGTGAAGCCGGTCATGGTGCCGGGCACTGTGGATCAGCCAGCTTCGGTCCTTTGCATGGCGCCGGCAAATTCCTTGAACAGGTAGTAGCTGTCCTGCGGCCCCGGGCTTGCCTCGGGATGGAATTGCACCGAAAACACCGGCCGTCCGGTCATGCGAATCCCGCAATTCGAACCGTCGAAGAGCGAGCAATGAGTCTCGACAACCCCGGCAGGGAGCGACTCCCTGTCGACCATGAAGCCGTGATTCATCGAGGTGATGGCAACATTGCCGGTTCCGAGGTCCTTGACCGGATGGTTGGCGCCATGATGCCCGTGATTCATCTTGGTGGTCTGCGCCCCGAGGGCCAGCGCCAGCAGTTGGTGGCCCAGGCAAATGCCGAAAACGGGAGCATTCGAGCGGTCGAGAAGCTCCCTGATCGTACCGACCGCGTACTCACCGGTCGCCGCCGGGTCGCCCGGGCCGTTGGACAGGAAGATACCCTCCGGCCCCCAGGCCAGGATATCGTCGGCGGTGGCACCGGCCGAAAACAGCCTGGTCCTGCATCCTGCCGAACACAGGCAGCGCAGGATGTTATGCTTTACGCCGTAATCGATAACCGCCACCCGAAACCCGGCCTCGGGTCCGACGGTATAGCCCTCCGGCCAGGCCCATAGCGAGCCTGCCCACTCGGAGCCGCTGTCGCAGGTCACCTCGGCGGCGAGATCGGCGCCGGTCAATCCCGGGAAGCTGCCGGCCAGGCCGGCGAGGCGAATGACATCATCCTCCCCGAATTCCCCCCGTTGCCGATATTCGATCGCCGCGTGCAGGGCACCGGATTGGCGAATTGCACGGGTGAAGCGCCGCGTGTCCAGTCCGCCAACTCCCACGAGCAATCTTTGCCGCATCCAGTCATCAAGGTCGCCTTCGGCTCGCCAGTTCGACGCCTGCGATGGGTACATCCTGGTGATCATTCCCAGGGCGTGTGGCAGGGTGGCCTCGTCGTCTTCGGCAGTTGCACCGACATTGCCGATATGCGGGAAGGTGAACATGACAATCTGTCCGGCATAGGATGGGTCGGTCATGATTTCCTGGTAGCCGGTCATGGCGGTATTGAAACAGACTTCGCCGGTTACGATGCCTTCGGCGCCATAGCCCTGCCCGGGAAACACGGTGCCATCGGCCAGAACGATGCAGGCCGTCGCCGCTCGAACCCGATCATCGAATGTGTCGCCCTGTGTCACCGTCAACCCACCTGGAATCGCTGCCGTCGAGTCTCCGGAACGGCTCGGTGCCGCTCCGGGAATATGCGTCGTTCATAGCTTCGGGTTGCGTCATTGTGAATGCCAATCCGGAACTGTGGATCGGAATTCAGGGCAAGGCGGACCGGCGGCCTGCCCCGGTAGCCCTCCCGTTGCACGGTCGGATGTCTGCAGGGCTGCCTGCCGCCCCGCGGGCTCGGCCCGAACTGCCTGGCTGGCAGTTGGTCCTGAACCGGGCGCCGGCATGGCCTGGGCCAATTGCCATGCTGGCGCGCCTGGTGCCCAATTTGCCTTGAACAGTCATGTTCGCTAGATTCCGTCTTCAGCAGCGCTATGGTGGTCGTGGAATCCTGAATGCGTGACCTTATACGCAGCAAACTCGAAGAGGCACTGGAAGGCGAGGACGAGATTCGCCTGTCGATGCTGCGGCTCGTCAACATGGCGATTGCCGACAAGGATCGGGTCATCAGGGAAACGCGCAAGGCCGAACGGATGTCCGATGATGCCATCCGCAGGATCCTGCGGCAGATGATCCAGCAACGCCGGAAAAGCTCGATCAATTTCGAGGAACATGGCCAGATTGATCTTGCCAACCAGGAGCGACGGGAAATCAGTATCCTGGAGGAATTGCTACCGACGATGCTGGATGAAGACCAGGTGAGGATTGCCATCGAGCACGCCATCCACCGGACCCGGGCCCGGGGAATCCGCGACAAGGGGAGGGTGATGCAGGCGCTCAAGTCCAGGTATCCCGGGCGGATGGATTTTCGCCTCGTCGATGACATGGTCATCGACAGGCTGTCGTGAAACGGCCGGAGTCCAGCTGACTCTGGCTAGGAACCTGTCCGTTTCCGGGTCTCGTCCCGCGATGATTGCCGTTCAGTGCCGTTGGGTCTGCTGCCAGACATCCGGCGTCGGCAATGTCTCGTAGGTATGGTGCGGCGGCGGATTGGAATGGATCCATTCCATGGTGTCGGCAGGTCCGCCCCAATATGCGGGCTCCTCGACGCGCTTTCCGGCCAACAGCGTGTAGCAGATCACCCCGATGAAGAACACGAAGGAGGCGAATGACAGGAATGCGCCGTAGGAGGAGATCTCGTTCCAGAAGGCATAGGCTTCGGGATAGTCGATATACCGCCGCGGCATGCCCTGGCGCCCCAGGAAGTGCTGGGGAAAGAAGGTCAGGTTGGAGCCGATGAACATCATCCAGAAGTGAAGCTTGCCGGCCCATTCCGGGTATTGCCGGCCGGACATCTTGCCGATCCAGTAATAGATGCCGGCAAAGATGCAGAACACGGCGCCCAGTGACATCACGTAGTGAAAGTGTGCCACGACATAGTAGGTGTCATGGTAGGCCCGGTCGACGGCGGGCTGGCTCAGGACAATCCCTGTCACGCCGCCGAGGGTAAACAGGAACAGGAAGCCGAATGCCCAGAGCATGGGGGTCTTGAGCTGCACTGAGCCACCCCACATGGTGGCGATCCAGGAGAAGATCTTGATGCCGGTCGGAACCGCGATGACCATCGTCGCCAGCATGAAGTAGGATTGCTGCGTGAGGCTCATCCCGACCGTGTACATGTGGTGTGCCCAGACCACGAAGCCGAGCGCCCCGATGCCAACCATGGCATAGACCATCGGCAGGTAACCGAAGATCGGTTTCCTGGAGAAGGTCGAGATCACGTGCGAGATGATTCCGAAGCCGGGAACGATGATGATGTAGACTTCCGGATGTCCGAAGAACCACAACAGGTGCTGGTAGAGAATCGGGTCGCCACCACCGGCGGCATCAAAGAAGGTGGTGCCGAAATTCCGGTCCGTCAGCAGCATGGTGATGGCGCCGGCCAGCACCGGCAGCGAGAGAAGAATCAGCCATCCGGTCACGAAGATCGACCAGGCAAAAAGCGGCACCTTGTGCAGCGTCATTCCCGGTGCACGCATGTTCAGGAATGTCGTGATCATGTTGATGGCGCCGAGAATCGACGAAGCACCGGACACGTGGACGGCAAAGATTGCCAAATCCATCGACATCCCGGCCTCGCGGGTCGAGAGCGGGGCGTACAGCACCCAGCCAACCCCGGAGCCGGATTGCCCGTTTCCGCCGGGCGCCAGCACCGAGGCGACGGCAAGAGACGAGCCGGCGACGAACATCCAGTAGCTGAGATTGTTCAGGCGCGGGAATGCCATGTCGGGTGCGCCGATCATCAGCGGCATGAAATAGTTTCCAAAACCGCCAAACAGTGCCGGAATGACTACGAAAAACATCATCAGCACGCCGTGGCCCGTAATCAGCACATTCCACAAATGCCCGTTGGGTGTGCAATCCTCGGCCGCCGCCGCCAGCAGGCTTGCCCCTTCGAGGCACATGTACTGGACGCCCGGTTCCATGAGTTCCATTCGCATGTACACCGTGAACAGAACGGATATGAACCCGACGAGCGCCGCTGTCACGATGTAGAGGATTCCGATGTCCTTGTGGTTCGTGGACATGAACCACCGGGTAAAGAATCCGGCATGTCCATCGTGATGGTCATCCAAGTGAACCGTTGCGTCAGCCATTACCGTTCCTCACGACCGTTTTCGCCCTGCAGGCCTATTCTGCAGGGGTGCGCATCAAGCGCACCAATAGTTCAACGGCAACAAAGTCTCAACCGCCAGTTTACCGGTCACTGCTGCCGGGCCGGTCGCGGGAAGCCGCCATTGCCGCCGGTTCTCCTGCCACGCCAAACGCCTGCTCGAAATTGGCCTTCAGGCATTGATCAAGGTCGGCCGGCGAGGCATCGCAACCAAGCTCCCGCATGCTGGTTATCCCGAATTCCTCGATGCCGCATGGTATGATGGCCCGGTAGTGATCAAGGTCCGGTGTCAGGTTGATCGATACGCCGTGAAAGCTGACCCAGCGGCGAAGACGAATCCCGATGGCGGCAATCTTGCTCTCGCTTCCATCGGCCCGCACCACCCACACGCCGACCCGACCAGGACGGATGCAGGCCTCGATTCCGAATTCGGCCAGTGTCATCATTACCCAGCCTTCCACGGCGCTTATGAACTGCCTGACATCGCGGCTACGCCGGTTCAAATCCAGCATGAGATAGGCAATCCTCTGCCCGGGTCCGTGATAGGTCACCTGGCCGCCACGGCTCACGCGGTGAACCGGGAATCGTCGTGTATCGAGGATGTCGCCCGTGCTGCCACTGGTTCCCATGGTGAGGATCGGTGGATGCTCGAGCAGCCACACCGCCTCGTCTTCCCTGCCGGCGCCGATCGCCGCCACCCGCCGCTCCATCTCCGCTACTGCCTCTGGCAGATCAACCGGTGCAGATGCGGTAATCCATTCGACCATCGGGATTCTCATGACGATACCCCGACGCTTACCGGCCATCGAGGTGAAATTGCAACCGGGCGACGAACCGCCAATCATGACGGCGATGGCCAAGCCTGCATGCTGGCTGGCAAGAGGGCCAACCGTCCAGGCGGTGCCAGGGGCGTTACCGCAGGCAATCCGGAACCGGGTTTTCATGGTGCCGGGGAGCTCGCAGCCGATCTTTCAGCCTTCACAACCGATCTTTCCAATTGTATAGACGCTGCGTCATTTCCTGCGGTCGTGGCGGAATTGGTAGACGCGCAGCGTTGAGGTCGCTGTGGGATAAAACCCGTGGAAGTTCGAGTCTTCTCGACCGCACCAATCAAATGGATCCCGGGCCGGATGTGTCTGACTGGGGCGAGGGGTGGCGCCGGTCGGGGAGTCTTGGAACCAGGTTGCCGATACCCATGCGATGCCGGACCTTCCGGCCGGACCGGTTGACAGGCCCGCCTTGCATGCCTGTCGGCGTTAACCGCTGGAACGTCCGGGCAATTCGGCATTATTCTCTGTCGTGACCCGGTTCCGCAACCGCCATTGAGGTGCAATTGCAGGTTAGGTGAGCAGATGTCGACAGATGGAAAACCCGGCTTTGTCCGGTTCGAGCATGTCCAGAAAAGCTATGATGGCCGCATCCTGGTGGTCAAGGACCTGAATCTTTCCATCAGCCAGGGCGAATTCCTGACCATGCTGGGACCATCGGGCTCGGGAAAGACCACCTGTCTGCTGATGCTGGCCGGGTTCGAGACTGCAACCCAGGGCGAGATTCTCCTGGACGGCAAACCGATCAACAATATTCCGCCGCACAAGCGCGGTATCGGCATGGTGTTCCAGAACTACGCGCTGTTTCCACACATGACAGTGGCCGAGAACCTCGCATTTCCGCTTGAGGTTCGTTCGGTGGGTACGAGCGAGCGAACCGAAAAGGTGCGCCGGGCGTTGGACATGGTGCAGATGGGCAGCTTCGAGGGCCGTCGCCCGATGCAACTGTCGGGCGGGCAGCAGCAGCGGATCGCGCTGGCCCGGGCGCTGGTTTTCGAGCCTGAACTGGTGCTGATGGACGAGCCGCTCGGTGCGCTCGACAAGCAGTTGCGCGAGCACATGCAGTTCGAAATCAAGCATCTGCATGAAAGGCTGGGTGTGACCGTTGTCTACGTGACCCACGACCAGACCGAGGCGCTCACCATGTCCGATCGGGTCGCGGTGTTCGATGATGGGCGGATCCAGCAACTGGCGCCGCCGGACCAGCTCTATGAATTGCCGGAGAACAGCTTCGTTGCCCAGTTCATCGGCGAGAACAACACGCTGATGGGTACGGTCGAGACGCTGGATGGCGGTTTTGCCTCGGTCAAGCTGGATGGCGGCGACACCGTGCGGGCGGTGCCGGTCAATGTCGGCGGCGCCGGCGAGCGGACCCGGGTATCGATCCGCCCCGAGAGGGTGGAAATCGATGCCTCCAAATTGCCGCCGGGGGCGCATGTCACGCGGGCGGAGGTGATGGAATTCATCTATATGGGCGATGTCTTCCGGACCAGGTTCCGGGTGGCCGACAACGACGAATTCATCGTCAAGTCGCGCAATGCACCGAACCAGTCACGGCTGTCGCCGGGCGAGACGGTCGAGATCGGCTGGCTGCCGGAGGATTGCCGGGCATTGGATGCGTGACGCCCCGACATCACCGGTCCGGATGCAGGAATTTCAGCTTGAATGAGGACATGCTCGGCCAGGAAGACTGCCCGGGAGCATGCGGGGGCAGTCTCGGCCAGGATATCCGGCATGGGCTTGACCAGCGCCTGTCCGGGAGCGATGCGGTGGCCATGCCGGGTGACCACAATTTTGCACAACGTGTCGGGCAGGATTCCCGAATTGGATTGCCTGCGCATGCGCCCGGGATCATGTCCGTCTCCTCGCCCGAAGCGGCCGATCAGGGCTGGTGCCGTCAGTGCTTCCACTATCGCCTCGACCGGGACGCTCGGGAGAGCTGGCAACGCCGGTGGTGCTCAACACCGGCCTGGCCTCGTTGGGGGCGTTCGGAAGGACCTTGGGTCTTGCCGACCGGCCTGGATCAGTTGACTGCCCCGCCTGGAGCGAATGGGAGGGCCTTGTCTGCCAGCCTGGAGCGGGCGAGATCCGTGTCATCCGGCACGCCGGATGATGAAGATCGCGTCGGTGTTGGCGCTTGGCCAGGATGGTCGTTGACCCATGATTTTGGGGCAACCGCAACTCTTGGGGGCAAAGGGGATACGCATCGCGGTCTTCGAGGTCAGTTCGACCATGATGCCGGCAGCGAGGCTTGCAAGCAATGATTGACGACATCACGGTGCAGAGATTCGAGGTTCCGCTTGTCGAGACCCTGGCTGACGCCAGGCATGGTGATCACACGCATTTCGAAATCGTGACGGCAACGGTGCGATCACGTGACGGGCTGGAAGGTACTGGATACACGTATACCGGAGGCCGGGGAGGTAGATCGATCGAGGCGTTGATCCGCCATGATCTTGTGCCCCTGCTGCTTGGCCGGAACCCGTTAGAGGTCGAATCCTTGTACGAAGCCATGCAGTGGCACGTGCATTATGTGGGGCGAGGCGGAATTGCTTCCTTTGCCATCTCGGCCATCGATATCGCATTATGGGATCTGCGCTGCAAGGCAGCCGGAAAACCGCTCTGGCAAGTCGCAGGCGGTGCTTCGGACCGCTGCCGGGCCTATTGCGGCGGAATTGATCTCAATTTTCCACTTGCCAGGCTCCTTCGTCAGGCGGAAGGATACCTGGAGGCAGGATATAATGGAGTGAAGATCAAGGTCGGGCAGACGGAGCTGGCGGACGACATCACAAGGGTAAAGGCAGTCCGGGGCCTGGTCGGCAAGGATGTTGCCTTCATGGTCGATGCGAATTATTCCCTGACGGTCGAGCAGTCGATCACGGCTGCACGTGCATTCGAACCTTTCGATTTGCTCTGGTTCGAAGAACCGACGATCCCTGATGACTACAGTGGATATGGCCGGATCGCCGCGGTCACGGGCATGCCGTTGGCGATGGGCGAGAACCTTCATACCATTCACGAGTTCGAATTCGCGCTTGCCGAGTCCCGGCTTTCGTACATCCAGCCGGATGCTTCGAATTGTGGTGGCATTACCGGATGGCTGCAGGTTGCCCAACGTGCCGAGCAGGCAGGAGTTTCCGTCTGCAGCCACGGCATGCAGGAATTGCATGTCAGCCTGGTCTCAGCCCGGCCCGGCGCCGGGTGGCTCGAGGTTCACAGTTTTCCGATCGACAGCTACACGCAGCGACCCCTCGTGGTCGAAAACCACCTGGCGGTAGCGCCGCCTGATCCCGGAATCGGCGTGACCTTCGATTGGGAAAAGCTGGCAGCAGCCAGCCGGCGCGGCTGAATCAGCTGTGAGATCCCTCGGGTTGGCCGATGGAGGTCATTCCTGCACTCCCGGACATGGCGGGCTGAATTCTCCGGGAGTTCAGTGATTGTCCCGCGGCATGTGCTTGCGTGCAATATCCCGATACTGCGGAGCATTTTTCAGAACCATGCCCTTGTCGAAAGGCTGCACCTGCTGGCGAAAAATCTCCTGCCAGGGCGTCTGGTTCTCGGGGATCGCATACCCCCCGGCCTCCTGGAGTTCGTGGCGACGCTTTTCGATCACGTCGTTGCCGACAAGCATGTCTGCACGGCATTTCCCGAGGTCGAACCTGACCCGGTCACCGGTTCGAAGCAGGGCCAACCCGGCATTGTCCGCTGCTTCCGGCGAGGCGTTCAGGATGGATGGCGAGCCGGATGTGCCGGATTGCCGCCCGTCACCGACACAGGGGAGGGATGTCACGCCCCTCTTCAGGAGATAGGCGGGGGCCCGCATATTCACCACCTCGGCACCGCCAGGATATCCCTTCGGGCCGGCGCCCCGCATGAACAGCACGCAATTCTCATCGATTCCTTCCCCGGGATCATCGATCCGGGCATGGTAATCCTCGGGACCATCAAATACGATGGCACGGCCCTCGAAGGCATTGGGGTCATCCGGGTTCGACAGGTAACGATCACGAAACTCGCTGCTGATGACGCTGGTCTTCATGATGGCGCTGTCGAACAGGTTTCCCGTCAGGTTGATGAACCCGGCAGCCTCGAGAATCGGTGCATCGGCAGGCTTGATGACATCCCGGTCGAACGACGTCCTGCCGTCACAATTGTCACCGATGCTGCGCCCATTGACGGTCAGCGCATCCGGATGTGGTAGCAATCCAGCCTGCAGCAATTCTGCGACCACGGCAATGACGCCCCCGGCGCGATGAAAGTCTTCACCGAGATATTTTCCGGCCGGTTGGAGGTTGACGAGCAGCGGAACCCGGTAGCCGAGGCGTTGCCAGTCGTCATTGTCGAGCGAAACACCGAGATGCCGTGCGATCGCGTTGAGATGGATCGGTGCGTTTGTCGACCCGCCGATCGCCGAATTGACGACGATGGCATTCTCGAAGGCGTCCCGGGTCATGACGCGGGAGGGCCGGACGTCGTCCCAGACCATCTCCACGATCCGCTGGCCCGCCCGGTAGCTCATCTGGCCACGCTCGCGGTAGGGGGCTGGAATTGCAGCCGACCCGGGAAGCTGCATTCCGAGAGCCTCGGCGAGGGAATTCATCGTGGTAGCCGTGCCCATGGTGTTGCAGAACCCGGTTGACGGCGCAGAGGAGGCGACCAGTTCGGCAAATCCCGAATCGTCAATCTTTCCCTCGGCATGGAGTTCGCGCGCCTTCCAGACGATCGTTCCCGACCCGGTTCTCTCTCCGTTGAACCAACCGTTCAGCATGGGGCCGACGGAGAGCGCGATTGCAGGAATGTTGACGGTGGAAGCTGCCATCAGCAGGGCCGGCGTGGTCTTGTCGCAGCCAATGTTGAGCACGACACCGTCGATCGGATAGCCGAAGAGCGTCTCGACCAGTGACAAATAGGCAAGATTGCGATCCAGCATCGCTGTCGGGCGTTTGCCGGTTTCCTGGATCGGATGAACCGGAATCTCGATGACGGTTCCACCGGACGCAACCACGCCGTCGCGGACACGTTTTGACAGCTCGATGTGATGACGATTGCAGGGTGAAAGGTCACTTCCGGTTTGTGCAATGCCGATGATCGGCTTGCCGGTTTGAAGCTCGTCCCTGGTCAGCCCGTAATTCATGTACCGTTCAAGATAGAGCGCGGTCATTTCAGGATCATCCGGGTTCATGAACCACCGACGCGACCGCAGGTCCGTTTTTGTAATCCTTGCCATCATCTTCCCCATTTCTGCTGTGTCGCCCGATTCCCGAACCGTCCTCCGGCAATAATTCGACCGGCCACCACGAACCAGCACTTTCAACCGAGCCTTGACCTCCCGGTGGCAGTCAACTACTGCCCTCGCTCCGATTGTCGGCGTTGAATCGGGCGTCGACCTAAAGTCAAAACCAAGATCCAATTCGGGAAATTCTCATGAAAAATACAGCATGCACAACACTTGCCGCAGCCATCCTCGCACTTGGCGTGGGAACAGCGTCGGCGCAGACAACGACCTTGCGAATCCAGACGCATTTTCCACCCGAGACCCTGTCGGGGCAGATGGCAGCGAAGTTCATTGACGATGTCACAACGATGTCGAATGGCGAAATCGAGATCGAGATGTTCTATTCATCTTCGGTCGTGAAGTCGGCGGAAACCTTCGACGCAGCGGCAACCGGCATTCTGGATTGTGATATGACGGGTGGTTCGTACCAGACCGGCAAGAACCCGGCATTCCAGTTCGCCGGCGACCTGATGGGCGGCTATTCAAATCCCTACCAGCAAATGGCATGGCTGCTTCATGGCGGTGGTCGTGATACGCTGAACGAACTGTACAATGCGCATAACATGGAGTTTGTCGGCTGGTGGATCCCGGGCCCCGAATCTCTTTCGTCAACTGCACCAATCCGCAATGTCGAGGATTTCAAGGGTTGGAAATTCCGTTCACCTCCGGGAATGGCAACCCTGGTGTTCAAGAATCTCGAGGCCTCGCCGATCGTCATGGATTTCAACGAGATCTTCACGGCGCTCGAGACAGGGATCATCGACGGAGCCGATGCAGCCAACCTGACCAACAATATCGGTCTCGGACTGTATGACATTGCCAAGCACACGAACTTTCCCGGCTTTCATTCGATGCCGGCCGACCATTTGACCTGCCGGATGGATATCTGGGACGCCATGCCCGACCATCACAAGGCGATCATGACGGTGGCGATGGACAGTCTTGCGCTGCACAATGCGACAATCAACGAGGTGAACAATGCCAAGAATGCAGTCAAGCTGCGGGAAGAGGGTGTCAATCTCTACGAATGGTCGCCCGAGGAACTTGCAAAGTTCAGACAGGCCGTGAAGGCGGGCTGGGAAGAATTCGCGACAACGCCGGAAGCCAGGGCCTTGCTCCAGAGCCATATCGACTTCCTGTCGAGCCTGGGCGCGATGTAGGGACGGGGAGAGACCTGTGAGTTGCAGGGCGGCGGGCATTCTTGCCTGCCGCCCTCTTGACATGGATCACCGTTGCAGACTTCGGCGAATGGCAGCACGTTCGAGGGTGCGTGTCGGAACGGGTCGGCAGCTGGCTGGGGAGCGGTAGGTTGCAAGGACTGAACGGGAAGGAACGGAACCGGCATCTCGTCGAATGGCTGGTGCCGACCTGCTTCATCCTGTGTGGAGGATGGGTCATATGGCACATGCCTGCCTTCATTCTCGATTTCATCCCGCCTGCAGATGAAAGTCTCTACGGTCAAATCCATGAATTGCACACGCGCAAGGATATCAGCTACGGATTACCGGGTCTCTTCGGGGGGTTGGCGGATGTGATCGATTGGCTGGCGCTGATCATTCTTCCTGTCCTGTTCGTCACCGGAATCTGCACGGTTCGTGTTGCGCAGATGGAGTTTCAGGAATTTCGGGCATTCGATCGCATTGCCATCTTCATCGGACGGGTCACGATGATCCTGATCATCTCGATGACATCGATCATGCTCTACGAGGTGTTTCTCCGCTACGCGCTCGAACGTCCCACCTTGTGGGCAAACGAATTGACACTCTGGACAGCCGGGTTCGTGTTCCTGTTCTCCGGCGTCTATGCGATGCAGCAGCGATGCCACATCAGGATATTCATTCTCTATGAAGTTGTGCCACGCTGGTTGCAGCACATCTTCAATATCATTTCAGTGCTGCTCCTGTCCGCGTTCGCATTCTTCCTGATCTATGGCAGTTTTCGCCAGGTCTTCGTTACCAAGTTCTACCGGTGGGAGATGTTCGGCACGGCATTCGATCCGCCAATTCCGGCAACCGTCCAGCCGATGATCCTGATCGTTGTCGCTATGGTCGCATTGCAGGCGATTGCCAACCTGATTTCCGACTGGAACTCCGAGCCTGCCATGCGTGGCGGCGACGAGATCGACGAAGAGGACATCGCGGCGATCAAGAAAATATCGGGAGTCGGGTGATGGATCCGGGAACAATTTCACTGGTCCTGATGCTGGGGCTGATTGCGCTGCTCGGCATCGGGATGCCGTTGGGCTTCGCATCGGCCGTGCTGGCCCTCGCGGTCCTGATCATGAAATTCGAACCTTCCCTGCTGCTCAACCCGTTCACATTCGGTGACGGGATGCTGACGGGAAGACCTGGCACCGGCCCGCTCTATATCCTGACCCAGAAGATTTTTGACCTGCTGACGGAGTATGTCCTGATATCGATACCCCTGTTCATATTCATGGCGGCGCTGCTGGAGAGGTCGGGCATTGCCAGGGGAATGTACGACTCTCTCGACTACTGGCTCAGCGGCGTCCGCGGCGGAATTGCCATCGTGACCTCGCTGATGGCGGTCATTCTGGCTGCCATGTCGGGGATCATCGGCGGCGAAGTGGTGCTTCTGGGCTTGATTGCCCTGCCGCAGATGTTGCGGCTCGGCTACAACCAGAACCTGGCGATCGGCACGATTTGTGCCAGTGGCAGCCTGGGAACGATGATCCCGCCATCAATCGTTCTCATCATCTACGGTTTGATCACGGAAACATCGATCAAGGCACTCTTCACCGCCGCATTTGTTCCCGGATTCATGCTGGCGAGTTTTATTATCATCTACATTGTCATCAGGACGCAGATAAATCCGCACCACGCCCCTTTGCCGGAACGTAAGCCGGGCGACCCGACAGGGATCCAGAAACTCGGCCTGTTCGGGGCATTTCTGTCCGTACTTCTGGCGGGTGTGTCGACCCTGCTGCTGTGCAGGGCAATGTTCTTCACGATCAGCGGGCAGAATGCCAATCTCGAAAACGTGGAGCCGATATTTCTTGGCATGACCTACCACATTCCATATATCGCCGGAGCCCTGGCGGCGGGGTGTGGCCTCGCGTTTCTGGTTTTCGGAAGGGCAAGGGTTCGCTCCGGATGGGAGAACGGGAAGGCGCTTGTGCCACCATTCACCGTCATCGGTGTGGTGCTCGGCTCGATCTATGGCGGAATATCCGGGATCACTGAAGCCGCCGGAATGGGCGCATTTGCCGTGTTCGTGATCGCGCTGGTTAGAGGCGAGGCGTCGATTTCTCTTCTCTGGGACAGCCTGATGCGGACGCTGCGATCAACGGGAACGATCATATGGGTGACCATCGGGGCGGCTGCGCTGTCCGGCGCCTACACCCTTGCCGGCGGGCCGCGCTACATTGCCGATCTCATCGTCGGTTCCGATATGCCGACGATGCTGGTTCTCCTGACAATGATGGTCATTCTTCTGTTCATGGGAGCGTTCATGGATTGGGTGGGGATCGTACTCCTGATCATCCCGGTATTCCTGCCGATCATCATTCGCCTTCCGATCGAGGAAATCGGTATCATTGGGCAGCTTGAACCGAAATACGTGGCGGTCTGGTTCGGTGTGCTGTTTTGCATGAACATGCAGGTGAGTTTTCTGTCGCCACCGTTCGGACCGGCAGCATTCTACCTGAAATCGGTGGCGCCGCCGCATATCTCGCTGACCGACATCTTCCGCGGTTTCTTGCCATTCATCGGTGTTCAACTGCTGGCGCTTGCCGTGTTGCTGATCTGGCCACCGATTATCATGTTGCTGCTTTAGAGTAGGACCCAAACGTCATACGTGGACACGAAATCTGGATCATGTTTGGGTTCAATGGGGACTTAAACGCAACACGTGGTACGATGATTCAGACCTACAGGGAGACCCGAACATGCTCAGCGAACACGAGGTTGACAGCTTCCATAGTGACGGATTCCTGGTGGTCGAGAATGTTGTCGATGAGCAGACCCTGGGCGTGATCCGCGATGAGTTCGCCGAAAAAATGGACCGTCTCTACGAAACCTGGCACGCCGAAGGACGCGTGGGCCGGCCGCATCCGACGATGGATTTCTGGAACAAGCTGGATCAATGCTGTGCCGCCGGGTTCGACTGGTTTCAGCCATTCGACATCAGCCTGCCGCATGCCGGCATCCGGGCGGACACGCCGATGCATGTCGGCCCCGGGGTTTTCCGCCTGGTGACTCATCCTGGAATACTGGATGCCGTCGAAAGTCTTGTCGGAGGCGAACTCACCTCGAATCCAATTCAGCATGTCCGGATCAAGCCGCCCGAGCACAATGTTCCGGAACATGAGGTTCGTGCGCATGTCATTTCCACCGATTGGCACCAGGACCGGGGCGTCACGCTTGAAAGCGCCGACAACACCGACATGATCACGGTGTGGGTTGCCGTGACCGACGCAACGATCGAGAATGGCTGCCTGCAGGTCATCGCCCGCAAGAACGGGGAACTGCTTCCGCATTGCGCGCGATCGCAGCCGGGGATCACCGACAGGTTTCTGTCGAAGGAAGGAGCCATTCCGGTGCCGGTTGCCGCCGGCGGGATCATTCTGCTGCACCCGCTCACGCCGCACGCATCCCTGGCCAACAGGACGGATGGCTATCGGTGGTCATTCGATCTTCGCTACAACGTCACCGGACAGCCGACGGGAAGGGAGCAGTTTCCGAGTTTTGTCGCCCGTTCGAGAACGGACCCGTCACAGGAACTCGGCAGTTGGCAGATTTGGAAACAGATGTGGGAAGATTGCCGGAGCCAACTGGCGGCCAGCCCGCATGTACCGCAGCATCGCTGGCCATCGGAGGGCCCGGCCTGTGCCTGACCCGACCAGCCAGGCATCCTTCCGCCGACCTGGACGAGCCGGTCGCAGGTGACGTTCTTTCATGCATGGGAGAGGAGCCATGGCTGAAATCCTGAATTCCGAACAGATCGGTCACTACCGGGAGAATGGCTATCTGGTGCTGGAGAGCCAGGTACCGCAATCAGTGATCCTGGAAGTCAGGATGGAGATCGGTCGCTTCCGGCGCCTGGCCAAGGGGATGACCGCATCCGATCACCGCCTCGACCTCGAGGATACACACAGGCCGGACGATCCGAGAGTGCGCCGGATCAAGCTGCCGCACCGGCAATCCGGGGTCATGCATGACCTGATGCATTCCGATCATGTCCTCGGGCCGGTCCGAGATTTGATCGGCCCCGATATCCGCCTGCACACGTCGAAACTGAACATGAAGGAGGCCGGATACGGCGCTGCTGTCGAGTGGCATCAGGATTGCGCGTTCTATCCGCACACCAATGACGACTTGCTGGCTGTAGGCGTATTGATCGACGACATGGAAGCTGAAAACGGCCCCCTCATGGTATATCCGGGCAGTCACAGGGGGCCGGTTCTCGATCACCACGTCGATGGCGTCTTCGCCGGGGCTGTCAACCCGGGGCAGCACGGACTTGACCCGGATGACATCGTCCGGCTGACCGGTCCGGCAGGATCGATTTCAATTCATCATGGCCGGGTGCTTCACGGGTCTGCCGTCAATGTGTCCGACCGGCCGCGACGCATACTGTTTTACGAAATGATGGCAGCCGACGCATTCCCGATTGCAGGGTCGATGACCGAATGGTGCGGGCTGGACGATTACGACCGTCGCATGCTCTGCGGAACGCCGACGCTACAGCCTCGGCTCGAGAACATTCCGGTTCGCATTCCCCAGCCACAACCGGACCGGCATGGATCCATCTACGAGATCCAGAAGGGGATGACATGGCGGTCGCCCGATACCCCCGGGTGAAAGACGATTCCTGCCACCAGGTCATGTCCGCCACTCGCCGGTAGGCGGACGCTTCCAATGACACAAATTGGAGTCATCGGGCAGCACACAATCCGATCCTGACGCCGCGAGGTGCAAGCAGGATTTTGAACAGTTCGTGACCGAGGTCAAGGCTTCGTCGCATGTCCGGCCTCCGAGTGGCAGCATTCATTCGCCGCGGGACCGAAAGACAATCCTGGATCGGGCCCTGACTGCTTCGTTTCGAAAAACTGATGCGTCGAAGTGGTGTTGTAGCCAGTATCTGCAATGAAATCGGTGCCTGGCAAGCCGGGCCGAGGGCGGCCGCGTCAGTTCAATTTTCATCGGGTTGGTGATGGCGGGATGGCGGTTGATTTGGACGGAAGCAACTCTCCGGGATTCGGTTTGACTGTTGTGGAAGGCGCTCGACATGCTGTAGTGATGAATGATCGGGGTGACTTGCCTTGGTTGCTCCTCGTCACGAAGAACAAGCAACGGATGGGAATTCAAATGAAGTTAAACAAAACCATTGTCACGGCAATCGCTGCGCTGGCGGTTTCGGGAGGAACTGCATCTGCCATCGATCTGACCGTCGTCTCATGGGGGGGCGCGTATTCGCAATCCCAGATCAAGGCGTATCATGATCCGTTCATGGCTAACAATCCTGAGGTCAATATCGTTCACGATGAAAGTGCTGCCGAAGCCGTTGCCAAATTGCGGGCGATGAACGAGGCTGGCAATGTGACCTGGGATCTGGTTGACGCAGTTGCCTCGGATGCAATCCGCCTGTGTGATGAGGGGCTGGCCATGGTCATCGATCATGACAGCATGCTGGCGCCGGCGCCGGACGGCACCTCGGCCAGCGAGGATTTCGGCGATCTGATCGTCTCCGACTGCTTTGTGCCCCAGATCGTCTATTCGACCACATTCGGCTATCGTACCGACGTGGCCGAATGGGAGGGCCGCGAGCCCGCCGATGTTTGCGCCCTGTTCGATCTCGAGAATTTTCCGGGGATGCGTTCACTGGAGAAGCGGCCGATCAACAATCTTGAATGGGCCCTGCATTGCGATGGCGTGTCACTCGACGAGATCTATGATGCACTCGGTGCCGAAGGCGGCGTGGAGAGGGCGCTGGCCAAGCTGGACGAGATCCGCGATCACGTGATCTGGTGGTCGGCCGGTGCGGATACGCCGCAATTGCTGGCCGACGGCGAAATCGTGCTTGGCTCCACCTATAACGGTCGCCTGTTCTCCCTGATCGAGGAGAAGGGTGCCCCGGTCAAGATCCTGTGGGATGCCCAGGCATTCGATCTCGATGGATGGGTCGTTCCGGAAGGCCTGCCCGCCGACCGCCTGGAGGCAACGCTTGCCCTGCTGAACTTCGCTACCGACACCCAGCGACTGGCAGACCAGGCCAAGTATATTTCCTATGGTCCGGCCCGCATGTCCTCGGCTCCTCTAGTCGGAAAGCATGCCGAGCTCGGGGTCGAAATGGGGCCGCACATGCCAACGGACCCGGCCAATTCCCAGAATGTCCTCATCTATGACTACAACTGGTGGTCGGACTACCGGGATGACATCGATGCCAAGTTCCAGGCTTGGCTCGCCCGCTGACCCGGGGCAGAACATTCAGAACCGGGGCCGGTCTGCCGGCCCCGGTTCAGCCATCCAGGGTCATTTCGACCAGGATTTCATCGACATTCTGCTTTCTCCCGGCCAGGGCCGCCTGGCTGGATGAGAGGCTTGGCCGTGAATTGCCGCCGGTGACTCTGGAGGAGCGTCGGGCGTGACCCGTCTGCGGTCAGAGGCAGCTCCCGAAATCCCGGAGGAGGGCAGCGCCGATTTGCGGCGCAAGCTCGGCCGTTCGCTCAGATGGCACAAGACCAGGGCCTTGCTGCTGATATCGCCGCTCCTGGTCTTCGTCATGGTTTCATTCCTGTTTCCGATCGGTGACATGTTGTTCCGTTCTGTCGAGAACGGCATCGTGTCGGAATACCTGCCGCGGACCGTCGGCTCGCTTCAATCCTGGGAACATGAAGTCGAGGAGTTGCCGGGTGAGGAGGTGTTCCGGTCATTCTACGTCGATCTGCGAATTGCCACTGATCTGCGCCGGCATACCCGGGTCGGGTCACGACTGAATTACGAAGCACCGGGCATCGCATCCCTGTTCCGCAAAGGCGGGCGGGAGGCAAAAAAGCTGGACCTGTCCGGGTTTGCCGAATTTTTTGCCGAACTTGATCCCGGCTGGCTGGATTCGTCCTGGTTGCAGGAACAATTTGCCGATGACGGGCTCGGCAGTCTCTTCCCGAACACTGCGCAGGCGCTCAAGATATGGTCCGGACAGAACGCATCCGGTGGTCAGCCCGATGATTATTTCTACGTGTCGCTGGCGGTTGAATTGCGGCAGGTTGGCGCGGCCGGCCTGCGCACGGATGCCGGGGAGATGTTGCAAAATGCCCATTCCCGTCTGGACGAGCTGGACAGCATCAGCCTCAAGGACGCGTTCATCGAATTCGACGATCGCTGGACCGATCCGAATGTCTGGCGGGTCATTCGCATCTACTCACCGAAGCTGACCGAGGGGTATTTCCTCAACGCCGTAGATCTCAAGAAGGGGTTTGAGGGGCCGGAAACCCGGGACGAGACGGAAAGAATCTACATTCGCATCTTCATCCGGACGATGATCATGTCGATGACCATCACCGTGGTCTGCATGGTGCTGGGATACCCGATCGCCTTCTACCTGGCGCACCAGCCGCTCAGCCGGGCCAACATCCTGCTCATCCTGGTACTGCTGCCCTTCTGGACGTCTCTGCTGGTGCGGACCTCGGCCTGGAAGGTTCTGCTGCAACAGGAGGGTGTCATCAACGATACCCTGGTCGCCTTGCGACTGATTGGCGACACCGAACGGTTCATCATGATCAACAACCAGTTCGGCACCATCGTCGCCATGTCCCACATCCTGCTCCCCTTCATGATCCTGCCGCTCTATTCGGTCATGAAGACGATTCCGCCATCCTATGTCCGGGCGGCAAGATCGCTGGGAGCCAATGCCTGGACCGCGTTCCGGCGAATCTACTTTCCGCAGACCATGGCCGGAATCGGCGCCGGCTCGGTTCTCGTCTTCATCCTGTCGATCGGCTACTACATCACCCCTGAACTGGTCGGCGGCACCAAGGGCACCTTCATTTCCAACCGGATCGCCTACCACATCTCCTCGTCGCTCAACTGGGGGTTGGCGGCGGCGCTGGCCACGATCCTGTTCGGCATCGTCCTGGTTCTCTACTGGACCTACGACCGCCTGGTCGGCATCGACAATGTGAAGCTGGGATAGTCGCATGGAGCGCTTTCCGCCATATGCGACTTTGGCCGACAAGGCCTGGTATTACCTGTTCCGGGCAATCTGCGTGGTCGTCTTCATATTCCTGATCTTTCCGATCATGGTCATATTGCCGCTCAGCTTCAACGCCGGCGACTATTTCACCTTCTCCCCGGAAATGCTGCGCCTTGATCCGGCCGGCTACTCCCTGCGACATTACCGTGATTTCTTCACCAACCCCGATTGGCAGGTGGCGCTGTTCAATTCGTTCCGTATTGCACCGGTCGCCACCTTGCTGGCGGTTGGTTTCGGAACGCTTGCCGCCATCGGGCTCAGCCAGAGCCATGTTCCCTACCGACACGCCATCATGGCCGTGCTCATCTCGCCGATGATCGTTCCGCTGATCATTTCGGCGGCCGGCATGTATTTCTTCTATTCGCGAATCGGATTGCAGGGCACCTATATCGGCGTGGTCCTCGCCCATGCCGCCCTCGGCATCCCGTTTGTCATCATCACAGTGACCGCCACCCTGACCGGATTTGACCGGAGCCTCACCCGGGCTTCGGCCAGTCTCGGGGCCGGACCAATCCGCACCTTCTTCAAGGTGCAAATGCCGCTGATTCTGCCTGGCGTGGTATCCGGCGCATTGTTTGCCTTCATCACCTCCTTCGACGAGGTGGTCGTGGTGCTGTTTGTCGGCTCTGCCCAGTTGAAGACCCTGCCCTGGGAGATGTTCAACGGGTTGCGGGAGCAGATCAGCCCGACCATCCTGGCCGTGGCTACCATCCTGGTGGCGATATCGATCCTGCTGTTGGCCACGGTGGAACTTCTGCGCCGCCGGTCGGAGAGGTTGCGGGGAATGAGCCCCGCCTAACCGGCAATCACGATCCAGAACGACGCCGTTGCCACGGACAGGATGGTGCCGATCAGCACCGAACTGGCTGCAACCCGCATGGCACGGCCATACATGCTGGCAAAGATGTAGGCGTTGATTCCGGGTGCCATTGCCGCGGTGATGACGCTGCTGCGGATCATTGACTGGTCAAGTCCGGAGACTGGTCCGACGATGAACCAGGCAATCGCCGGATGGACAACCAGCGCCAGGAGACAGATCCAGGCTATGATCTTGACATCGCCCTCGGGGCGATAGCGAACGAGGATACCGCCAAGCCCGAACAGGGCAGCAGGCAGCGCCGTCGCCTTGACCATGTCCAGGGCATCGCCGATCAACACCGGAACCGGGATGGCAAGGATATTGACGACAAAGCCGGCGGCAATGCCGACCATGATGGCATTGCTGAACATGCCTGCAAGAACGGCACGGGCGAGGCCGGCAAAATCCCGTCCTGAACTGCGGGCCACCTCCATGCTGGTGACTCCGATCAGGTAGCAGAACGGTGCGTGGAAGGCGACCAGCAGGTAGGTGTTGTCGAGCACATCGCCGCCATAGGCCCGGCCGACGATGGCCAGGCCGACCAGCACCGTATTGCCGAATAGGGCGGTAAAGCCGATGGCAATTGAGTCCTCCAACTCCCGGCCAAAGAGGTGGCGGGCACCCAGAAATCCCAGCAGGAAGGCAACCACCGACCCGGAGTAGAATGACAGCATGAATGCCGGGTTGAACCGTGCGGCGAAGTCGATGTCGGAAATGGCCCGAAACAGCAGGCAGGGGATGGCAACGCCCTGGGCGAATTTCATCAGGCCATGGATATGCGCATCCTCGAGAAATCCCGCCCGCACCGACAGGTAGCCGGCGGCAATCACCAGGAATACCGGGATGGTAACTTCGAGAAGGACTTGCAAAAGGGGCGGCCCGATCCCGGCGATCAGGCCGGCGCCGGAACGGCGGGCGGAAGACGGTAGCTGATAGTCATGCCGTCATGGGCCGGCTCGACATTGACCGGAGCCTCGGCGCGCAGGGTATCGTAGTCCAGATCCGTGTGCATGTTGGTCAGGATTGCCCGTTTTGGGGCTGCCTTCTCGATCCAGGCCAGCGACTGTTCCAAATGCACATGCGACGGATGTGGCATGCGGCGCAGCGCATCCAGGATCCAGCAATCCAGATCCTTGAGCAGCGACCAGGATACCGGGCCGATATCTGATACGTCGGGCAGATAGGCAAGGCCGCCAATCCTGAATCCCCTGGCCTCGACCGAGCCGTGAGTCACCGAAAACGGATTGAGTGTGATGTCACCGCCGGCGCCTCGTATGACCACCGGACCATCCATGTCATGCATGTCCAGGATGGGCGGATAGGAACTGCCCTCGATCTGCACGAATGCATAGCGGAACCGGGCCATCAACTCGTTCCTTGTCGCCCGGTCGGCCCAAATCGGGATGCGCAGCTTGCGGTTCAGGAAGACAACCCGCAAATCGTCAAGACCGTTGACATGGTCGGCATGCCAGTGGGTGTAGACAACGCCATCGATGTCACCGATGCCAGTGGCAAGCAGTTGCTGCCGAAGGTCTGGCGAGGTGTCGATCAGCGCCGTGGTGACAGCGCCGCCGTCAATCAACTGCACCAGGAGCGAGCACCGTGTTCGGCGGTTTCGCCAATTTTCCGGATCGCACTTGCCCCAGTCGCCGCCGATGCGGGGAACGCCGCCCGATGAACCGCATCCCAGTATGGTGAACCGCAATTCCCGCATGTTTCAGGCGCTCCGGTCGTCGGCCAAGGTCGTGCCGATGGCCTTGTTCCCGCCGACAGTCACGGTCTTGCCGAAAAGCCGGTTGAAATTGTCCGTGGTCACGGCGGCGAACTCGGCTGGCGAGACACCCTTCAGCCTAGCCCCCTCGGCCATGACGCTGCTGACCATGAAGGGCTCGTTTCTCTTGCCCCGCCAGGGGACTGGCGCCAGGTAGGGGGCGTCGGTTTCGATCAGGATCCGGTCGAGCGGTACATCGGCAAAGATGCGCCGCAACTCTTCGGCGTTACGGAAGGTGATGATGCCGGACATGGAAAGAAAGAACCCCATCTCCAGCGCCGTCTCCGCCAGCCTCCGACCGGATGAATAGCAATGCATGACGCATGAGTAGGGCCGATCTCGATATTCACCGGACAGGATGTCGGCCATGTCATCATCGGCATCCCTCGAATGGATGATGAGCGGAAGGCCGGTCTGGCGGGCCGCCTCGACATGGATGGCAAGGCTTGCCTTCTGGCGATCGGCGATCTCGGAGGTGTAGTGGTAATCCAGACCGGTCTCGCCGATCGCCACCATCTTGGGGTGCCCGGCAATCTGGACGAGTTCCTCCACGGTCACCGCGATTTCCGACGCAACGTAATGCGGGTGAACGCCAGCGGCAAAGAATACCTGCGGAAACCGCTCGGCGATGGCAACCGACCGTTCAAGCAACCGCGGCCTGGTGCAAATGGTCAGCATTTGGCCGACCCCGTGCTCGCCCGCCCGCTGGATAACCTGTTGGAGATCTTCCTCGAATTGTGGAAAATCAAGGTGGCAGTGACTGTCGACGATTGCAGGCTGATGCATGGCAGGACTCATCTGGCCAATTTGCCGGCTAGGCAATCGATTTCCAGGAGCAGATCGAACATCAGCGCCGCCGCATCAATATTGGCCCCGAGAGATTTTCGCAACCGTGGCAGCGTCCTTGCATGCAGTTCCGACCAGGATGTTGCAGCGTCGGATGACGAAGCATGGGTCCGGAACATCAATTCCTCCCGCTCGCTTGACGGGGTCACCAGCGCCGTTTCGGGGACGGCACGCCGGGCCAGTCTCGACACGCATAGCAGAAGCAACTCCAAATCAAGCTCGGCCTCGGCCCGGTTGCCATCTCCCTTTCCCCGCTCGGTCAGTTCGTGCACCCGGCTGCGACTGAGCCCGGGCGCGCCAAGCATGAGTTCGACCATGCTGTCATAGCGGGCAATACCGCCACGCTTGCGAAGCCTGAGCACATCCCCGGGCGATCCCTCCGATAGGCGGACAAGCGGACAGATTTCCCGGTCATCGTCAATGCCGAACTCTCGCAGCACTCTTTCGACATCGGCCGATTCAAGCGGATTGCAATTCAGGCGGCGGCAGCGGCTGCGGATGGTCGGCAGCAGGCGGGCAGGGCGGTGACAGACCAGGAAGAACACCGCGTGCGGTTGGGGCTCTTCCAGCAGCTTTAGCAGGACATTGGCGCTGTTGACATTCAACTCGTCGGCCGAATCGATGACCGCCACCAGCGGCTTCCCGTCGGCGGCGGTCAGACCCGACAACCCCTTCAATCGCCTGATCTCATCCACGGCGATGATTCCGGCATCGGTGTCCTGTCCCTCATTGGTGCTTGAACGCTTCCCCCTCCTGATGCCCATGCCGGCATGCGGACCAATTCCCTCCCTGGCAGCATCCTCCTTCCTGGAATCCGGCATATGGCCAATGCCCAAAACGGTCAGTTCGGACTGGTTCACGATCCTCTGCACCGCCGGGTGGTCATCGGGCGTATCAAGGGATGTCGGCACTGGTCCATCCTGCCCATGTTCATGGCGCAGAAACATGAATTTGACCGCCCGCCAAGCCAGTGTCGCCTTGCCGATTCCCCGGGCGCCGCAGATCAGCCATGCATGGGGAAGCCGGTTGCCGCAAATCGCCGACGCCATCTCCTGCTCGGCCTCGGCATGGCCGAACAACCTTGTGTTCTTCAGCGGATGCGGAGGAAACGCCGCATCGCTGCCAGGCATCCGGGGCGTCTCATCCATCGACCATGCCGACGGTTCTGGCCAGGATCTCATCGGCAATCGCGTCCCTGGGCCTAGCGCCATCCACGAGCACGCAGCGCCCGGGATATTCCTGGCACAGCTTGCAAAATTCCTCCCGCAGCAAGCCAACCTGTTCGCCAAGATTCTCGAACCGCGGATCATGTCCCGAGCGCGATCGTATTCGGCTGATTGCATCCTCCACCGGAAGATCAAGAATGAAAGTCAGATCCGGCTCCCTGTTGATGACCAGGCCGTGAAGCTGGTCGATCAGCCGCCGGCGCTCGGGGTTATTCAGCCCCTGGTAGACACGCGTCGAGTCGGCATAACGATCACAGATCACCAGCCTGCCTGCATCAAGCGCTGGTTGGATCAGCGTATCAAGGTGATTTCGCCGTGCGGCGAGAAACAGCAGCAATTCCGTGTCGACCGAATACGTCCCGGTCGAATTCCCGACCAGTAGGTTGCGGATGGCGCCGCCACCCGAACCGCCACCTGGCTCTCGTGTGGCAATGGCGTCATGGCCGGCAGCGACAAGGCGTTGGGCCAGCGTCTCGGCCTGAACTGACTTGCCAGCCCCGTCAATCCCTTCGATCGTGACAAGGCGGCCTGCGCCCTGCATCAACTGCCCAACAACCGATCGGTGACGAACCTGGTGAACATTCTCCGGGCAGCCAGGGTCAGCCGGCCCAGAATTCCCGACCTGTCAATTGATTGTGCGGCGACCAGCGGAAACATGGTCTCCCCGGAAAGCCCGGGGACCGTGACCCGAAGTTCGCCAACAACCTGGCCTTCGGCGATGGGAGCCTGAAATGGCTGCTGGAATACCGCTTCTGCCTCGATGTCGTCGGCCGATGTGCTTCGAACCAGGACTGCCACATCCTCTCCGACCGTGACGGGAAGTTGGGTCTCGTCGCCCATCCACAGCGGAACCTGCACGACGGTCTCGCCCTGGCTGAACAGTACTTTCCGGGCAAAATGGATGAAATACCAATTGACGATCTGCTCGGCCTCCGCGGTCCGGGCGGATCGGCTGTCAAGGCCGCTGATGACAAAGATAACCCGCCGCCCATCCCTGATCGCCGAGCCGACCAGGCCGTACCCGGCATTCCTGGTGTAGCCGGTCTTGAGGCCGTCAGCGCCGATCCCCAGTGACAGGAGCGGGTTCCGGTTGAAGCGATTGTCCGGAACTCTCTCGTCGAAGCCGTACTCGGTTTCGGAAAAGTAGCGGTAGTAGTCCGGAAAATCCCGGATCAACCTGCTGGCAAGGATGGCAAGATCCCTGGCGCTCATGCGCTGGGTCGGGTCAGGCCAGCCATTCGAATTTGCAAAATACGAATTGGTCAATCCGAGTTCGACTGCTCTCGCATTCATGAGCCGGGCAAACCCTCCTTCGGTTCCATCTGGCGAAAGCGCCTCGGCAAGCACTGCACTGGCATCATTGCCAGACAGAACGATCACGCCCCTGATCAGGTCAAGGACGCTGATCCGCTCACCGCGCCTGAGAAACATCGACGAGCCCTTGTAGCTGACCGCATGCTGTGAGACCGGCAACTTGAAATCGAGGGTCAGCCTGCCTTCGGCCAGCGCTTCGAACACCATGTTCATCGTCATCAGTTTCGACATCGAGGCTGGCGGAAGCGGCAGGTCGGGATTTTTCTCTGCCAGAACGGCACCGCTCGCATGATCGATGATGATCATCGACTGCCCGCTGGTCTGGAATGATGTTGCAGGAAGACTGGCCAGCAATGATGACGCGGCAGCAATCAGTATGACCAAGAAAGTTCTGAGCATGACAGAGCCGTTACCTGACCCGACTCTGCCAGAATTTCAGCCACAGGAAAAGGCAGTAAACATCATTTTGACAGGCAGTGTCGGCAAATTGTCAGCAGGGGTGGCGTTCTTCACCTCGAATACCGCAATCCATGACCAAAGAGAGCAAACCGGCCCGGGTCCGCGATCGGGATGCCCGTTGGCCAGAGCTACTGTCATGTCCTTCCTGCCAGGCCGGCAATCGCCGACTTGACGTTCATTCGGCGAGTGACCGGCACCGTTGAGCGACCCCCAAACCGGATCGGACACGAAATGTCTGCTCCATGGTGTCAGCGCAATCGGCCCAATAACAAATAACGGAAACTCTGGCTGTATAATATCAATGGTAACAGAGAAATGTTGAAATGCAGCTTATACTGCAATAGTTTTAGCATAATGACAGGAGAGCAAAATGATATACAAGGCAAAAATCGAGAACTTCTGGTCAATCTTCGATCTACAGGAAATTGATCTGCGCTCCAGGAGGTCCGTCGAGGACATTCTTGGCAGGCTATCGCCAATCCATCAGGGTTCGGGTTGGCGTTGTCCTGGCGTTGTGGCGTTGTACGGGGCCAACGCTGCGGGAAAGTCGAATGTCTTGCGGGCCATTTGCTTTGGCGCCTGGTTTGTCACCCAGAGCTTTGCCCAACAGGTCAACCAGCCACTCCCATACCAGAAGTTCAATTCGGTAACGAAGGCTGCCGATCCGACGAGGTTGTCATTCACATTTTCAGGTCCAGTTGACTTTCTGGACACATCTGGCGGTGGGCTGCAATGTCCATACAGCTATGAGCTGGTGCTGTCTCCACGTCCATCGGAGGACTT
This sequence comes from Paracoccaceae bacterium, assembly GCA_965214695.1. Taxonomy (GTDB): domain Bacteria; phylum Pseudomonadota; class Alphaproteobacteria; order Rhodobacterales; family Rhodobacteraceae; genus JAPOXR01. The sequence goes on from OZ243967.1 coordinate 427,060, forward strand.
CGTTATTCTGGAGAAGCTCAGCTATCAACCCAGAGGATCCGGTAAACCGACCACGATCATCGAGCGGCGCGAGGGCAGTGAACTGAGATTTGTCAGGGGATTGATGAATGCCAACCACGAACGAGCCCTGAAGGCCGTACTTCGTCAAAACGCAAGCGTATTTTGTACACTGGCAGCCCTGAATCACGAGGCCGCAAAGAACTTCGTGGGTCTGGTTTCCCAGATCACCAGCAACATCCTGTTCGATCGGTTTGAGAGTGACGACGGCCAGATAAGTCGTTGGTACGAGTCCAACCCTTCGGCGTTCAACCAACTCAAGGATATCGGAAAGCGCATTGACCTCGGGATCGAGAATATTGAATTCGACCATTCACCCGATATTCCCCAGTTGACTTTTCAACATGCTGGTCTTGACCTTCACGTCCCGTATCAGGCGGAAAGCCATGGAACCCGGCAGTTTGTGAAGTTGTTCCCGAATTTGCGATATGCGCTTGATTGCGGAGGCATCGCTGTCGTCGATGACATTGATTCGGCAATTCATCCGCTTCTTCTCCCCGAAATCTGTCGCTGGTTTACGGATGGAGGGAGTAATCCGCATGGTGCCCAACTCTGGATGACCTGTCATTCGCCGAGCCTGATGAATGAACTGACGAAGGAAGGCATACTCCTGTGCGAAAAGAACCCGCAGGGACGCACGTCAGTCTACGGTTTGGCTGATGTTGAAGGCGTTCGCCGCAACGAGAACTTCTACGGCAATTACATGAGCGGCGAGTATGGCGCCATACCGAGCATTGGATGATGACGCGTCACATCAGGAGACGCAGGGCGAAGCGGATATTCATCGGTTGCGAAGGTCAGAGTGAACAGGGTTACGCGAAGCTTCTGCAGCAATTCTCCAGCGATGCCGGGGCAGCCATCACGATCGAAGCAAGAGTCTTGACCGGCGCAGGCGATCCACTGGCTCTGGTCGAGCAGGCTCTGGCGCAGGTCAGGAATGGTGAGCGGCAGCCCGCACGGAAATACAGGAGACGATTCCTGATGTTCGACACGGACCGTCTTGGCCAGAAGCTTGATCGCGACCGGGAATTGAAGAAGTTGGCCAATGACAACGACCTTGATCTCGTCAGGCAGGATTTGTGTTTCGAATCAGTTTTGCTACGCCATTTCACAGGCCATGAGAATGACAGCCCGGCAACCAGTTCGGACGCACTCAGGAGATTACAAAAGAAATGGCCGAACTACCGGAAAGGCATGGCTGCGATGGAGCTGTCAAAATGCATTGACCAGGCTTCTGTTCAGCGTGCAGCCAGACTTCCATTGAATTCTGACTTTCGCAAGCTGATGGTTGCAATCGGGCTATTGAACATTCAGGGCCTCATACCCTGAACTTTACACCAGCCTGATTGACGACGTTCGGGCCAGGGATGCACCCATTGCCGCCAGCCGTTTTGGGATAGATTCCTCGTTGGCGATGGGTTCGGGCGTGCCAACTGACGCCGCTCGAAGCGCCCCATGCGCCGGTCGGTTCCTCTCGAAGACAAGCCTGACCGCGGCTATGGGCAGCTCCGACCGGAAGCGATCACTAGCGATGTCCCTGGCGCAGCCGGGCCGGGCCCGGCTGCGGGATTTCCTGAACTCTAGAGCAGGCTGCGGATTGGTTCTTGCGGCGTTGGATCGAATCCGATCAGGGGTTCGCAAATCGCGGCAAAGCTGCCGTCATCGACCATTTCCCAGTGCTTCTCATTGATGGCCTTGACAAGATTTGGCTTGCTCTTGTTGACCGGCCATCCGAGTTGGTAGGATTGCTCGATGTTCGGCATTCCACGCAGTGGAAGACTGGATTTGGTGATCACATAGGCGGCAGATATGGAATCGAGGATAACGCCGTCGATATTGCGGTTCGCCACGTCCTGCATGCCCTCGACGTCAGCCTGGAAGACGGGCACCTCGCCATCCGGTCCAACAATGCGTTCCGCGACGGGTATGAAGATCGATGCCACGATTGCACCGACCCTCTTGCCCGTCAGGTCGGACGAACTGGTGTAGGGAGAATCCTCCCTGACAAACAGTCGCGAGCCCGATTCAACCCACCCGTCGCAGAAATAGACCTGCTCCTGGCGTTCGGCATTGATCCCCATTGCCGAGGCTGCAACATCGAACTTGTTCGCCAGGATTCCGACGAGAAGCGACTCCCATTTGGTAATGACGGGATTGTATTCGAGATCGAGGCGGCGGGCGATCTCGGCCATGGTCTTGCGGCCGATTCCATCATATTCGCCGTTCTCGTTTAGGAAACTGTAGGGCGGGAATGTCCCCTCCGCCGCGGCGGTCAGCACCCCCGGGGTGTTGAGTTCAAGCGCTTCCATCGCACCGGAGCGCGATGCCAAGATCATGGGTGCCGCGAGGCCGGCAGCCGTCCCGGCAAGGACTTTGCGTCTGGTAATCATGATGGTCTCCTTTCTTGCTGGATTGTCAGAGGTACAGCGCGTACCGGCGCTCGTACCACTTTGCGAACTGGGTCAAGACGGTCGTAATCACGAGGTAGAGTACCGACACGATGATATAGAATTCGAATGGTCGAAACGTGGAGGCAATGACCGCCTGGGTATACAAGGTCAACTCCATGATCGTGATCGTTGAAAGAAGGGACGTGTTCTTCAGCGTGTTGATGGCCTCGTTGGTGAGAGCCGGGACAACAATCCGTATCATCTGGGGAAAGACGACCCGGCGAAAAGTCAGCGAGTTGCCCATTCCCAATGCCTGGGCCGATTCGGGCTGACCCTTTGGTATTGCCAGGAGGCCCGAACGGAATATTTCCGCCACATAAGCGCCACTGCCGACTCCAAGAGCGAGTGCGCCCGCAACGAACGGGTCGAGGTTGAGGCCAACCTGCGGAAGTCCGAAATAGACGAGAAATACCTGGACAAGCTGCGGCGTTCCCCGAATGAACCAGATGTAGAATTCCGCGGGGTATCGCAAGGCCCGATACCGCGACTGTTTTGCCAGTACGCCGAACAGACCACATACCCAACTGATGACGATTGTGACCGCGGCCACTTCGACGGCGATCAGAAACGCCTTGGCATAGCCAGGCATGTATGCGGCAAAGCCCAGGAGATACTCCAGTGTCGTTTCGGTCATGCGGCATCGATTCTCTGAATGTGGTCATCGCGGAGTATCCTGCCGAGAAACTGCCGGGTCGCCGGCTGTCTTGGCGCGGCAAAGAATTCCTGTGCCGGACCCGCCTCTTCAAACCTGCCTTCGTGAACAAAGATCACTCGATGGCTGACATGTCTCGCGAAACCCATCTCGTGGGTGACGACGAGCATCGTCATGTCCTTTCGTGCCAGTTCCGACATGAGGTCGAGGACCTCTCCGACGAGTTCGGGGTCGAGGGCTGATGTCACCTCATCGAACAGCATGATCCTGGGTCGCATGGCCAGTGCCCGGACGATGGCGACCCGTTGCTGCTGTCCGCCCGAGAGTCGGGCCGGAAATTCGTTACGCTTGTCGGAAAGGCCAATACTCTCCAGGAGCGATTCCGCTTCGTCCACGGCCTCTGGACGGGACATCCCTTTGACGAAAATGGGGGCTTCCGTCACGTTTTCGAGCACGGTCCTGTGCGGCCACAAATTGTAATTCTGGAATACCATGCCGATCGCGGCCCGGAGTTCCGCCAGTTCCCGGGCGCTGGCGCGGTCTTGCGTCAGACGCAGATAGTCGATCTCCCGTCCGCCGAAGAACATGCGTCCGCTTGTCGGAATCTCGAGAACGTTGATGCAGCGAAGGAGCGTGCTCTTTCCGGACCCGCTGGCGCCAATGATTGCAATCACTTCACCCTTGCCGACCGAGAGCGAAACGCCTTTCAGCACCTCGTGTTCACCAAACGATTTGTGCAAATGCTCGATTCGAAGCAGCGCTTCATCACCTGGTGGACCGGATTTCATGGTCGTCTTTCAAGCCGGCGAATTCAGAATCGTCATCGGCGCAGCCAGACCAAATGTTGACGATACAGCCCGAATGTTAATATACGTGAGATATATTTGCAATCCGGGAAGTGTTCGGCCGCATGCAGATTGCATGATCGCAGGAGTGGAAATGCGCAGTTACTTCCCCTTGGAAGAATACCAGGAACGGTGGGCAAGAGCCGAAAAGGAAATGATCCGCCGTGGATTTTCCGGGGCCGTGATCTGGGGGAAGACGGCTGCATCCTTCGCGCGGGCCGGCGACGTGTTGTACCTGGTCAATTATTTTTCCAGCAAGGTCGGCCAGCCCTTCGACGTGTCCAATCACCGGGCGCGGGACTATTGCGCGGTCGTGCTCCGCCCTGGCCAGGTGCCGGAGGTTTTCGCCGATGTCCCGGGGTTTCACCGTGATCACATCCCGACTGACCGGATCCAGTATTTTCCGGACACCGTGACCGCGGTTGCCCGCAGCCTCGGAAACAATCCGATACGCGGCAAGGTGGCATTTGTCGGCAGCGACTTTTTCGCAATCAAATACTGGGATGCCTTCATGTCGGCAACGGCCGAAATCGACTGGGAAATCTGCGACGAATTGATTCTTGATCTGCGCCGCAGAAAGTCTTTGCGGGAACAGGAATGTTGCCGTGAAGCAGGGTCGATTGCGGCAGCGGCGATGGAAAGGCTGATGGCGTCGCTCGTTGCCGGAAAGACCGAGCGTGACGCCGCGTCAGAAGCCGCCAGGGAGATCATCTGTGGCGGCGGTGTGGTGGAGCGGATCGACTGTACATTCGGAGACAAGATTGGCTTGACCTGCCGGGAGCCGCTCACCGGCCACGGCGCGTCTGCCCCGGAGCAGGGCGACATGGTGAAGGGCTGGCTTATCGGACCGATGTTCCAGGGATACTACATGGACCCGGGAAGAACCGCGGTCGCAGGTGGCAATCCTGACCCAGATCAACGGCGTCTTATCGAGGGATGTGCAGGAATTGTCACGAAAATGGCCGAGACCACCCGGGCCGGAGTTACCTTCAAGGCAGTCGCGGATATCGGCGACAGGCTCGTGCGCGAGTTTGGAGGCTCCGCTGACCCGATGGCCGGCAAACACCCGTTCTTCGGCCATCCGAATGGACTGTATTTCGAGGGTCCGCCATATATCAGCAATGTTGTCGATCACATGGATGCGCGGTTTCATGTGGGCGATGTTATTGGCCTGGAGGCATTCCTGAATCTCGAGGGTGTTGGTGCCGCCGGGTTCGAACAGAATTACATCGTTCATGAAGAGGGTGTCGAACTCATCACGCCCGCACCAGATTTCTTCCATTGACGCGCCGCGGCCGGCTCGGCCGTCGTCAATGAACCTCCTGTCGCCTCCTGCACAATTATCATCCAGGCTGCTGCCGACTCATCGTCATTGGCGTTCTGCCATGACGCCCCCTCCATTGTTTGCCGAACAAAGGAATGCGGGACCACAATTCAGGCGGCAGACAATTTATATCCAACCTGCTTTCGATAATGAATGGAACAGCATTCATTATCGTTTCAAATGTTCTGAAACGATCCATTGACGGGAAAGATTTCATCTTGTAGTTCAATAACTTGATCATCGCGTTCTATTGAACAATCGTTTCATGCTCCTTCCTGACCAGGACATTCTCGACTACCTTGCCGATCATCCCGGCGCCCGTCGGGCCGACATTCGCCGGCAAGTGGCGTCGGATGTCAGTAATACAACCGTCTGGCGCTCGCTCAAGCGGCTTGTAGATGAAGGCAGGCTTGAGGTCTCGGGCAAGGCCCGTGCCACGGGCTACAGTCTTGCCGGCCCTGCCGTGGTCCGAGCTCATCTCAAGACGACGTACAACCGCCGCAGGCCCGCCACCTACAACAGGGAAGTTCTCGACCGCTACATTCCCGGCAAGACGTTTTATCTTGGCACGGCGGACCGTCAGCGGCTGAAAGATGCTGGTCGGCCGGCAATTCCGTCGCTTCCCGCCGGAACGCGTGCGCGCCGGATTCTCGAACGACTTCTCGTGGATCTTTCCTGGGCATCGTCGCGCATGGAAGGCAACACCTATGACATCCTGGAGACTGAGCAGCTGGTTCGTTTCGGCCGGGAGGCTGCCGGCAAGGACCGCAAGGAAGCGGTCATGATCCTCAATCACAAGGAAGCAATCCAGTATGTCGTCGACAATTTGGACGCAGTGACCATAAGCCAGCCGGACCTTTGCAATATTCATGCTTTGCTTGCCGAGGGTCTGCTTTACGACCCTGGCATGGCGGGGCGGCTGCGGCGCATGCCCGTCGACATTACCCATTCCAGTTACAGGCCGCTCGGCGACCGGTTCGAGATCGAGGAGGAATTCCGAATTCTGGTCGAGAAGGCGGCCGCCGTGACCGATCCGATCGAACAATCCTTCTTCCTGCTTGTCCAGATTCCCTACCTGCAGGCCTTTGTCGACATCAACAAGCGAACCTCGCGCATCGCTTCCAACATCCCTTTGCTCAAGGCCGGCCTGGCACCCATGTCGTTCGTCACCATGAACGATCGTGACTACATCGACGGCCTGCTAGGCATCTATGAGATCAACAATGTCTCGCTGCTTCGGGAAGCCTATATCGATGCCTACATCGCCTCCGCCGAGAACTACCGCTCGCTACGGGCCGAGGTGGAGATCCCCGAGAAGGCGGCGCTCGTTTACCGGGATTTTGTCCGGGAGGCCGTGCGCCGCAGCGTGCTGGACTGGAAGGCCTGTCGGCCGGACCGCATCATGGCCATGGCCGCCGAGGCTGGTATCCCGGAGGAGGACCGACCACAATTGGTCAGTTATGTTGGCCAGGAGTATCAGGGCCTGCACGAGGGCAATGCCATACGCTACCGGCTACGGCCCGAGGAGCTGGAAGGCATTCACCGGCAACAGGTGAGGCAAGGCTGATCCTGCCGTCTTGATACATCGCGCCTCCACGGTCTCGAGTTCCAGCCATCGAGCCAGATCCGGGCGACATCGATCAGGATTCGCGGTGCACGACATCTGCGACCTCGACTACGGCGAAATCCTGCTCCGCCGAGAGCGTCGACGAACTCTGCGCCGAAGCCCCGACCTCAACGTCCTCACCTCGGGCCTCCTCAAGGAATGGCCCTGCGACGGGGTCGGCCCCGATCGACGCCGCAACGAATGTACTCCGACATCCCCATGTATCTAGGACTGCCTGCTCAATTGCCTTTCGACGCGGTTCGACCCAAAATGTCCCTAAACGTCCAGAGTAACAATTGTATCAAACCTCTCCGCCCTACAGCAAAGGCAAACCAATGAAAGGTGTTTTTGAGACCCGCCCCTTCACCGATTACGACGACGACATCAGCCGTCGCTACCACTTCCCAAATCGGTATCTTTCTGAAGCCGAATGTACAAAAACGGATTGGATCGTCTATCGAGAGCCGCGCCGCGGTGGCGGTCGCCAAGCATATGTCGCCGTTGCGCGAGTCGCTCGCATTCGCGGACGCGGCGGCGCTGCCGTGGCGGCGGCCTGATCCGCCCCGCCGCCTCCAGCTCACGCAGTGTCGCCCTGCAGCTCGATTCGCGCGGATTGCTGACGGGGTCGACAAGACCGAGTCGTGCGCAGACCTCGCGCGCCAATGCCGTCCTGCCCGGAAAGCCACCCGGGTGGCGGCAGGGCCGTAAGTACTGCCTGGCCGAGGTCGGCAAGCAGGGCGCGGCAAATCGATGTGTTCGCGGTCATGATCGCCGAATAGCCGAATGATTCGATCGAGTTCGGATCTCGATTGATCAATGGGCGGTGCACACGGGCGGGGACCACATATTGGCGGAGGAGGTGGGATTCGAACCCACGGTGGAGTTGCCCCCACTCCGGTTTTCAAGACCGGCACATTCGACCACTCTGTCACTCCTCCGGGCGAACCCGTCTACAGGAAAAGTCCGGGTGACTGAAGCCGGATCCGGAGCGAGGAGCACGAGTTCGGTCACAGCATTGGCGGCCGGCAATCGGGAAGAGTTCCGGGCACGATTCCAGTGCGGTAGGGGATGGAAATGATGATATGGGTTTGGGTCTGGATTGGCAGGTCAATCGAGAGGTTGGAGACATGAAGCCGAAAGTTGGTTTTGTCGGATTGGGCAATGTCGGCGGCAAGCTGGCAGGCAGCTTGCTACGCAACGGCTATGAGTTGGTGGTCAAGGACCTCGATTCCGGCCGGGAGGAGGAATTCCGCTCCAGGGGCGCAAGATCGGCCCGGAATCCCGGTGACCTTGCCGCGGCTTGCGACATTGCCATTACCTGCCTGCCGAATCCTGCTGCCAGCGCCAGTGTTCTGGAGTCCGAGGACGGCCTGCTGTCGGGAATGGGCGAGGGCAAGATCTGGTGCGAGATGAGCACCACCGACGAGGCCGAAGTCACGAGACTCGGCGCCCTGGTTGAAGCGGCTGGCGGAGAGGCGGTGGACTGCCCGGTATCGGGTGGTTGTCACCGCGCAGCGACTGGAAACATCTCGATATTTGCCGGCTGCGACCGGCAGACCTTCGAGCGGGTTCTTCCCGTGCTGACAAGCATGGGGCGGCGCATCCTGCACACCGGCCAGTTGGGCTCGGCATCAATCCTCAAGGTGCTGACCAACTACCTGGCTTCGGCCAACTTGCTGAGCCTGTGCGAGGCGCTGGCCACTGCCCGAGGGCAGGGACTTGACTTGCGCACGACCTATGAGGCAATCAGGATTTCATCCGGCAATTCCTTCGTCCACGAAACGGAGAGCCAGGTCATCCTGAATGGCAGCCGGGATATCAGCTTCACGCTTGACCTGGTGGTCAAGGATCTGGGCCTGTTTCAGGATATTGCCGACCGCATTGGGGCGCCGCTCGAATTGTCGCCGCTAATGCTGGAGATCTTCAGGAATGCCGAGGAGCGCTATGGCAGGCGGGAGTGGTCTCCGAATGTCATCAGGCGGCTGGAAGAGGCAATGGGTGTCGTGGTGCAGGCTGACGGTTTTCCACCGGAAATCACCGATGATGAACCGGAATCTCCGGGATATGAGATAAGGGTGTGAGCACAGGCACCAGTGCTGGTCCCTGAAGCTGACGGAAAGCGGGGACTCAACCTGGTTCCGACACCAGGCATCCGGGGGCTGGGATCGGAAGCTGTCTTTTATTGTGTCGCCCGTTACATTACGGATAGGCGGATGAACCCCTGAGAAAGGACAGACACCATGACCAGAAGCGTTTTACATGCAATCGCCGGGGCTGCGGCACTGGCATTGTCGGTCGGGACAACAACCCATGCACAGGAACACAGCTTCAAGCTCCATCACCTGCTCAGTGAGTTGTCGCCGGCACACAAGAACATGCTGGCTCCATGGGCCAGGCAGGTCGAGGAGAATTCCGGCGGCAAAGTCAAGATCGAGATCTTCCCGTCAATGTCGCTGGGCGGAAGACCGCCGGAATTGATCAGCCAAGTGCGGGACGGCGTCGTCGACCTTGTCTGGACCGTCAATGGCTACACCCCCGGCCTGTTTCCCCGTTCGGAAGTCATGGAGCTTCCGTTTGTCTACGTGAATGACCCAGTCGCCGCCAACCTGGCCCTCCATGACATGTTCGAGAGCGACCTTCGGCAGGAATATTCGGGCGTCGAGGTAATGTTCCTGCATGTCCATGCCGGCCAGGCCATCCACATGCGGGATCGGGAAGTGCGCTCGCCGGCCGACTTTGCCGGGCTCAAGATGCGCATCCCGACCCGGACCGGCGCCTGGATCATCGAGGCCCTGGGCGCAAGCCCGGTGGGCATGCCGGTGCCCGACCTGCCGCTGGCCCTGCAGAAGGGAACGGTGGACGGCGCATTCATTCCCTGGGAAATCATTCCGCCGTTGAAGATTCAACAGCAGACGCAGTACCAGATTGAGGGGCATGACAAGGCCAGGTTCGGAACGACAACCTTCCAGGTCTCGATGAACAAGGCCCGCTGGGACGGCCTGCCGGAAGACATCCAACAAGCGTTCCGTGACGCATCGGGCCGCGACTGGTGGGCCGAGGTAGGCCAGCGCTGGCGGGATGCCGATGATGTTGGAATCAAGGTGGCGACCGATGCGGGTAATACCCACATCGTGCTGTCCGAAGCGGAAACCGCAGCCTTCGAAACAGCGCTGAGCCCGGTCGTCGACCGGTGGATCGCCGAGGTGGAGGGAAGCGGAATCGACGGCACGGCGCTGGTCGGGAAGGCGCGTGACCTGATCGCCCGGAACAGCAATTGACGGAAAGTCATGATTCAAGCACCGATCGCGGCGGCATAACCGGCGCGATCGAACATCTTGCCAATCTCTGGGCGCTGGCGGGCGGCATGGTGCTGTTTGCAGTCGTGCTGGTCAATGTGGCTTCGGTCATTGGTGGAATTTTCTGGAAACCATTCCCGGGCGATTTCGAACTGACCGAGATGGGTGTGGCGATTGCGGCGTTTTCGTTTCTGCCCTTCTGCCAAGTCCACGGCAGCAATGTGACCGCCGACATATTCACGGCGCGGGCATCGGAGCGCTGGCTGGCGACCTTCGGTTTCCTGGGCTCGCTGGCAGCGCTGCTGTTCGCGGCATTGCTGCTGTGGCGGATGTATGCCGGCATGCTGAGCCAGAAGGAATATGGCTACACCACGACCATTCTGCAGGTCCCGGTATGGCTGGCTTATGTCCCCATCCTGCTGTCGCTGCTGCTCCTGTGCGTGACGGCCCTTTCAACACTTGCCAATGGCGCGAGACAACCGGCTGAATCGAAAGCCGGGTAATGGATCCAGTTCTCATCGGTGTTACGGGCCTGGCGATATTACTGGCGCTCATCATCATCCGGATACCGATTGCCTACACCATGATACTGGTCGGCGGTTGCGGGATCATGATTCTCAACGGGCCAGCGTTGGTATTGAGTCAGTTGAAAACCCTTGCCTATGGCCAGTTCTCGTTTCACGGCCTGTCGGTGGTGCCGATGTTCGTCCTCATGGGTTGCCTGGCGGCCAGGACCGGGCTTTCATCCGCCCTGTTCCGGGCGGCCAATGCCTGGCTGGGTTGGCTGCGTGGTGGTACCGCCATGGCGGCGATCGCCGCCTGTGCCGGTTTTGGCTCCGTCTGCGGCTCCTCGCTCGCCACTGCCAGCACCATGGGCCGGATCGCCTTGCCGGAGTTGCGGCGCTACAACTATTCGAATGCGCTGGCGACCGGATCGCTGGCCGCCGGCGGGGTGCTGGGCATCCTGATTCCGCCATCGGTGGTACTGATCATCTACGCCATTATCGTCGAGGCCAATATTGTCGAGATGTTCATGGCGGCGCTGGTGCCGGGACTTCTCGCAGTCTTGCTCTTCATGCTGACAATTGCCGTATACGTGATCGTGGCCCCGGAATCCGGTCCCCGCGGCAAGGGTACCGATCGCCGGGAGTTGGTCGAAGCGACCATCGGCATCCTGCCGGTCTTGGTCATCTTCGGGCTGGTGCTTGGCGGTATCTATGCCGGGTTCTTCAATCCGACTCCGGCCGCCTCCATCGGCGTATTTCTGGTGTTCATCTACGGGGTTGTTCGCAAGCAGGTCACGCGACCGGCCATCGTTGATGTCGTCCGGGAGACGGCCGGTACCACCGGCATGATCTACCTGATCTTGTTCGGCGCCGAATTGATGAAGATCTTTCTCTCGCGGGCCGGAGTACCGCAATCAATGGCCGCCTGGGTGGTCGAAACCGGAATGGAACCGCTCACCATCATGGTCCTGCTACTCCTGGCGCTGATCGCGCTGGGATGCCTGCTCGACAGCCTGTCGATGATCCTGCTGCTGGTGCCGTTCTTCTGGCCGGTGCTGGTCGAGGCCAATGGCGGGATCTACCAGGGCGCCGAAGGGTCGGGCTTCGGGATGAGCACCGAGGATCTGAAGATATGGTTTGGCATCCTGGCGCTGGTTGTCGTTGAGCTCGGACTGATTACGCCGCCGGTCGGATTGAACGTGTTTGTCATCTCGGCATTGGCCAGGGATGTGCCGATGATCGAGACTTTCAAGGGAGTTGCCCCGTTCTTCGGCGCCGAGCTGGTCCGGGTCGCGGTGTTGCTGTTGTTCCCGACGCTGACATTGTGGCTACCGGGATTGCTGGGTGGATGACGGATCGGTGACCCGTCCTGGCCGGCAATTGCATGGCATCGGCCTTGGCGGGGCAAACATGCATCGCGCCGCCGGCAAATTCGGCGTCGTCAGTAATCGAGGCCGGTATAGTTTTCGGCGGCGATCTGCCTGGCAGGATGCGAGCGGCGCAGCTGGTCAAATTCGGCGTCCTGCAGTCGCTGGTCGAATTCGGCCCGGTCCGGATGTCGGTGCAGAAGATTGGTCATCCACCAGCTGAAACGCATCGATTTCCAGACACGGTCCAGGGCGGTCTGCGAGTAGTCGTTCAGCAATTCGTCATCGCCGCCATGAAGGCTGCGTACCAGCGCCGCGTGCAGGTAATGCACGTCCGAGAACGCCAAATTCAGACCCTTGGCACCGGTTGGCGGCACGATATGCGCCGAATCCCCGCACAAGAACAACCGGCCCCAACGCATTGGCTCGCTTACAAAACTTCGTATCGGCGTGATTGACTTCTCAACAGTCTTGCCTGGTTGCAGCGACTGGCGAAATTCCTCGGGAAACCGGCAGGCCAGTTCGGTCCAGAAGCGGTCATCATCCCAGTCATCGAGCCTGTCGGTCAGCGGTACCTGCAAATAGTAGCGGGAGAGGCGAGGGTTGCGCATTGAGGCCAGGGCAAAGCCGCGGCCCGACCGGCAGTAGATCAGTTCGTGGTTGACCGGCGGCGAGTCCGACAGCATGCCGAGCCAGCCGAAATCAAATTCCCGCTCGAAAATCCGACGCGCCGTGCCCGGAATGCAGCCACGGCTGATGCCGTGATAACCGTCGCACCCGGCCACGTATTCGCAGCTGATTGCATGGTCCCGCCCGTTGCGGCGCAGGGAGATGACTGGTCTGCCGGTCTCGATGCCGTCGATCTCGACCGGCTCACATTTGTCTGCAATGGTGATTCCGTCGGCTTCCAGTGCCGAATAAAGGTCTCGGGTGACCTCGGTCTGGCCGTATACGGTGACCGTCTTGCCGGCCAGTTCCAGGAAATCCAGGCGAAAGCTGCCAGCATCGTCGGCAATCCGGCAACCTTCATGAACAAGGCCCTCCTCGGCAATGCGGCCGCCCAGGCCGACCTCACGGAGTTGATCGACGCTTCCCTGCTCCAGCACGCCGGCCCGAATGCGTGACATGACATGGCGGCGGCTGCGGCGCTCGATGATTGCACAGTCAATTCCGCTGCGGCTGAGCTTGCGAGCCAGCAACAGGCCGGCAGGGCCGCCGCCGATGATAGCAACCCGAACCCGCCCTGGAAGCCTGTTTCCCGAAGTCATCTGGTCGTCGGCATTGACTCTGATCTGATGGTCTGCATCAGTTAGCCCCGGTTTGAGCCGGAAAGTCCAGCCTGAATGCCTGAAGGGCAGGGGGAGCCATTTCATGACACAAGCAAAACCGGTGTTTCGTGCCGACCATGTCGGCAGCCTATTGCGCCCGTCTCCCGTGGCCGCGTCCCGCCGAAACGCCGAAGGCGGCGAGGCCGCGGCCGCATCCCGGTTGCGGGAGGTCGAGGATGTCGAGATTGCCAGGGCGATCCGCAAGCAGGAGGCGGCCGGGTTGAAGGTGGTGACCGATGGCGAATACCGCCGTTCATTCTGGCATCTCGATTTCATGGGAATGCTGAACGGGTTTGCGCTTGAGGAACGGGGAAGCGGGGTCCAGTTTGCCGGCGCTGAACTGCGACCGATCCACCCGGTCATCAACGGCAAGATCGGGTTTCCGACAGATCACCCGATGCTGGAGCATTTTCGCTACGTTTCCGCCACGACAAGGGTGTTGCCCAAGATCTCGATTCCCGGCCCCAGTTGCTGCCATTTCCGGGTGGCAATCGAGGATATTCGCCATCGGGAATACGAGGATTTGGAGTTGCTGTTTCACGACATTTCCCGTGCCTATCGTGACGCGGTTGCAGCCTTCCATGCCATCGGCTGCCGCTACCTGCAGATGGATGACATTTTCTTTGCCTATCTGTGCGATCCCCGGCAGCGGCAGGTCAAGGCTTCGCTCGGGCAGGACCCGGACTGGCTGATCGGGAAATATGCCTGGATGATGAAGGAGGCGATCTGCGACCGGCCCGACGACATGACCATTGCCATGCACATGTGTCGAGGGAACTTTCAATCGACTCATGTGGCAAGCGGCGGATATGACCCGGCCGCCGACGCGGTGTTCAACCAGACCGGCGTCGACGTGTTCTTCATGGAGTATGATACCGACCGAGCCGGCGGTCTCGAGCCGCTTGGCCTGTTGGCCAGGGGAAAACAGCGGGTCATGCCCGGTTTCATCACTACCAAATCCGGCGAGTTGGAATCGGCAGACTCCATCGTCAGGAAGCTCGAAGCGGCCAGCAAATTTGCTGATATCGATCAGCTTGGGATCGCGCCGCAATGCGGCTTTGCCTCGACCGAGGAAGGCAACAAGCTCGGCGAAGACGAGCAGTGGCGAAAGCTGGAACTGGTGGTCGACATTGCCGACAGGGTCTGGGGCGGAGTCTGAAAGGCCTTTCGGCCAATGCATGACAAAAAAAGTCAGCCGCAGGCCTGTCTCGTCCGGTCCAGGGCAGGGCCGGCGTTCTCCCGTCGTATCACTTCCACTTGATCGAACACCCCATCGAGGCGGTCTGGTCGTCCGGGCCCTTGCCAGTCCTGGCAATCAGGGACATGCCGTTGAACAATTCCCGCTCGGTCGAGGAATCGGGTGGGAGTGATCCGGCGCTGTCGAGTCGGCCCCGGTATTGCAATTCGAGTTCGGAATTGAATCCGAAGAAATCAGGCGTGCATTGGGCGCCGTAGGCACGGGCGACCGCCTGATCGTCGTCATGCAGATACGGGAAGGAAAACCCGTGATCGCGGGCGAAATCGACCATGCGGTCAAAGGAATCCTGCGGATAGGTCACGGAATCATTGGCGCAGATGGCAAGCGTGTGGACCCCGATCTTCCGCAATTCCGCGGCTTCGCCGACGATGCGGTCGATTGCCGACACGACATAGGGGCAATGGTTGCAGATGAACATCACCAGCGTCCCGGACGGGCCGCGAATGGATTGCAGTGAAACGGTGACACCATCGGTCGACGGCAATTCGAAATCCGGTGCCTTCCAGCCGAAGTCGCAGACAGGGGGGCGGGTCAACATGATCAATCTCCTTGTCGTCCGTCTTGCCGCTCGGCCGGTCGGTCCCCGCAATCGCCGATGGAGGCACGAATTTGCTCAATATTGTGGCGCAGGACCGATATCTGGTCGGCCGATTCTACGCCAAACACCGCCGAGCCGGCAACCAGCACATTTGCGCCGGCGGCAACCGCGGCCGGGGCAGTGTCGGGCGCAATCCCGCCATCGACCTGCAGGCGAATCGGCCGGTCATCAATCATGGCAGCGATGTCGCTGATTTTCGGCAACTGGCCGTCGATGAATGACTGCCCGCCAAAGCCGGGATTCACGGTCATGACGCAGACAAGATCGAGTTGATCAAGAAGTGGCTCGACGGCAGCTGCAGGGGTGGACGGATTCACCGCCAAGCCGGCACGCTTGCCATGCCTACGGATCGTCTGCAACGTGCGGTGAACATGCGGCGTCGCCTCGCCATGGACGGTAATGATGTCTGCCCCGGCCCGGACATAATCCTCGATATAACAATCAACCGGGCTGATCATCAGGTGAACATCCATCACGGTCCGTATGTAGGGGCGGATTGCCGCGCACATTGCCGGGCCGAAGGAGAGGTTTGGCACGAAGTGACCATCCATGACGTCGACGTGGATCCAGTCGGCACCGGCCTCCTCGACCGCGGTGATCTCGTCGCCAAGACGGGCAAAATCGGCACTCAGGATCGATGGTGCAATCCTGACTGGTCGCCCCGTCATCGACACGATCCGGCTGGCAGATGCACGTCACTGCCCGCCGAGAGCCGACCGGTTCATGCGGTTCTCGACGAGGTCATCGACCACGCCGGGGTCGGCCAGGGTGGAGGTATCACCGAGTGCGCCGTAATCATCCTCGGCAATCTTGCGCAGGATTCGTCGCATGATCTTGCCGGAACGTGTTTTCGGCAGTCCCGGCGCCCACTGGATGATATCTGGCTTGGCGATTGGCCCGATTTCCTTGCGCACCCACAATTCGAGGTCCTTTCGCAATTGCTCGGACGGTGACACGTCGCCCATCAGGGTGACATAGGCATAGATACCCTGGCCCTTGATTTCGTGCGGGTAGCCGACCACCGCCGCTTCCGCAACGTCGGGATGTGCAACCAGGGCACTTTCGATTTCGGCGGTTCCCATGCGATGACCGGACACGTTGAGGACATCATCGACCCGGCCGGTGATCCAGTAATTTCCCTCGGTATCCCGCCGACATCCGTCGCCGGTGAAATAGTAACCCTGGTATTGCTGGAAATAGGTTTCCATGAAGCGTTGGTGATCGCCGTACACCGTGCGCATCTGGCCGGGCCAACTATCACTGATGCACAGCACCCCCTCTGCTTCCATCGCATCAATTTCCCGGCCGGATTCCGGCTCGAGAATCGCTGGCCTGATGCCGAAGAACGGCCTGGTAGCCGAACCTGGCCGGGTTGCAACGGCACCCGGAACCGGCGTGATCAAATGGCCACCAGTTTCGGTTTGCCACCAGGTGTCGACGATCGGGCAGGAATTGCCGCCGACGACATCGTTGTACCAGTTCCACGCTTCCGGATTGATTGGCTCGCCAACGGTACCCAATACCCGCAGGGATGACAAATCCGCCTGCCTGACCCAGCTGTCGCCCTGGCCCATCAGGGCCCGGATGGCGGTCGGTGCGGTATAGAACTGGTTCACGCGGTGTTTTTCGCACACTTGCCAGAAACGGGAGCAGTCCGGGTAAGTCGGGACCCCCTCGAACATCAGCGTGGTGGCGCCATTGGCTAGCGGTCCGTAGACGATGTAGCTGTGACCGGTGACCCAGCCGACATCGGCCGTGCACCAGTAGATGTCGCCATCATGGTAGTCGAAGACAATCTGGTGGGTGAAGGATGCGTAGACCAAATAGCCGGCGGAACTGTGTACGACACCCTTCGGCTTGCCGGTCGATCCCGAGGTATAGAGCACGAATAACGGACTCTCGGCCTCCATGACCTCACAGTCGCAGTCGGCCGATACCTCGGCCGACAGCTGCGAGTAGCTGAAATCCCGCCCCGGCTTCCAGTCGATTTCGGCACCGGTGCGCTCGACGACCAGCACCTTGACGCCATCCGGACATTGCCCCATCGCCTTGTCGGTATTGTGCTTGAGCGGGCTGTTGCGGCCGCCACGCGGCGCCTCGTCGGCAGTAATGACCAGTTCCGCACCACAATCCTTGACCCGGCTGGCGAGTGCATCGGGACTGAACCCGGCAAAGACCACCGAGTGCACGGCGCCGACCCTGGCGCAGGCCAGCATGGCAAACGCTGCCTCAGGGATCATCGGCAGGTAGATGACTACCCGGTCGCCCCTGCTGACGCCAAGCCCTTTCAGGACATTGGCCATCCTGCACACCGACTCGTGCAATTCCCGGTAGCTGATGCTCCGAACGTCTTCCGTTGGATCATCCGGCTCCCAGATGATGGCCGTCTGGTCTGCCCGTTTTGCCAAATGGCGGTCGACGCAGTTGGCCGAGACATTGAGCAACCCGTCCTCGAACCACTTGATGGACACGTCCGGGTAGTCGAAACAGACATTCTTCACGCTGTTGAATGGTTTCACCCAGTCAATTCGTCGTGCGATCCTGGCCCAGGAACCTTCCGGATCATCCCTGAACTCGGCCTGTAGCCGGTCATATTCCTGGCGATCGATGTGCGCCCTGGCAACAAATTCAGGGTCGGGGGAATATACGTCGTTCATTTTCTTGTCCGATGATCTGCCAGCCTTGCCGCCATTGAATGCGGTACGACATGCGGGTTGAACTTCCGCACCGGATACTAGACCAATTCGGCAACGACAACAAAGTGCGGATTGCGACAGGGCGCCACCGGGCAAGGCCCGCAATGGCCATGAAAGGGGGCAGGTGTAGCGGGGCATCATCACCGGACCAACCCCGGCACATGCGCAGCCGCCACCAGGGCCGAATACAAGTAATGGCATCAACAGGTGAAAGCTTTCCGAAGGTATCGTTGGCCGGCGACCAGGCGATCCTGGTGACCTTCGGTGCGCAATACTCCGCTCGAACCAGCCGGGCGGTTCTGGCATTCGATGCGGCGCTCGCCGATGCCCCGAAGGGGGTGATCGAGACCGCACCCACAATTCGGTCAGTGCTGGTTGCATTCGACCCGCTTGTCCTGGCGCCGGATGCGCTGGTCAGATGGTGCCAGTCGCTGCTCGCTTCCCGGAACTGGCTGGAATCGGATGCAGTGCCAGGACGGCGTTGGGAAATTCCGGTGGTATATTCCGGTGCCAGCGCCCCGGACCTGGCCGAGACTGCCCATCTGGCCGGGCTGGCCGAAGATGAGCTGATCGGGCTTCACGCCGGCATCGACCTCTCGGTTCTCTGCCTCGGCTTCTCCCCCGGCCTCATCTATCTTGCCGAGCTTCCGGACCAGTTTGCAATTCCCCGCCGGCAATCCTTTGGCAAGCCGGTCGAGCCTGGCGCCATTCTTGTCGCCAACCGTCAAACCGTGGTTCCGTCCACCCCCATTCCGACCGGATGGCGGCAAATCGGTCGGACACCATTCCGCTCCTTCCGCCTCGACGCCTCACCAAGATTTGTCATTTCACCCGGCGATACGATCCGGTTCCGGCCGGTTACCCGCCGGGAAGCGGAACGATTCGATCACAGCCAGTTTGCGGGCATGGAAGATGGCGGCGCTTAGGATCGTCGAGATCCTTCCCGGCGCCACCATCCAGGATGGCGGCAGACGGGGATGGCGGCGCTACGGTGTCACCGTCGGCGGCGCCATCGATGCCTATGCCCTGGCCGAGGGCCAGGCCTTGCTCGGCAACGACCGTGATGCGGCCGCCCTGGAACTGTTCGCCTTTGGCGGAAAATTCCACTGCTGCGGAGATCTGGCCATCGCCACCTCCGGCGCCAGGATGGACATTCTGGTCAATCGACAAAGGGCACGATGGCGCTCGATCATAACCCTTCGGCAGGATGACCTCCTCGAGATCGGCCAGGCCAGCCGGGGCGTCTACGGATACCTTCACCTGCCAGGCGGAATCGACTGCCCGGAAATGCTGGGCTCCAAATCCACGCATGCTGCTTCGGGGCTCGGCTGGACGCCGCAAGCAGGCGAGTTCCTGCGGCCGACAGCATCCCATCCGTCCCGGCTGGAATGCCTGATGCCCGAGCCGGGCTATTTTGCCGACCGGGTGATCCGCGTCATGGATACTCCGCAATCGGATCTGTTTTCCGATGCCGATCGCAAGGCGATCACCGAACGGGAATTTGTCGTCTCGGCCCGGCGAAACCGAATGGGCATCGGCCTCGAGAGCGGGAATTTTGCCTTCGAGGCGCTCGCCGGCCTGACCCTGGCCTCCGATGCCATCGTTCCTGGCGACATCCAGGTGTCCGGCGATGGATCGGCGACGGTATTGATGGCCGACAGCCAACCGGTTGGCGGCTATCCACGCCTGGCCACGGTCATTACCGCCGACCGGCACAGGCTTGCGCAAATTCCGTCAGGCGACAGGTTCCGGATGGTCCGGGTCGGCCCCGAACGGGCGGTTGGCGCCCTGAAGGCGATGAACAAGGAAGTATTGGAGCTTGCCGGACGACTTGACAGGAGTCGGCGTGATCCATCACGGATGGATGATCTTCTGTCCTATTCACTGATAAGCGGCGTGACCGCGGGAGATGATGAAAGTGAAAATTGACCTCAATTCGGATTTGGGCGAGAGTTTCGGGCCCTGGCGGATGGGCAACGACCAGGAAATCCTCAAGATCGTCACCTCGGCCAATGTTGCATGCGGGTTCCATGCCGGGGATCCGCTGGAAATGCGACGAACCTGCCGCACCTGCATCAACAACAATGTCGGAATTGGTGCGCATCCCGGCTTCAGGGACCTCGCCGGTTTTGGTCGAAACGAGATCTATGGGCTTGGCAGCGACGAGGTCAGGGCCATGGTCATTTACCAGATCGGCGCCCTGCAGGCGATCGCCAGATCGGAGGGAGGCGCCGTGCGGCATGTGAAGATGCATGGTGCCCTGGCCAACATGGCAAGCCGTGACCAGGGGCTGGCCGATACCGTCGTTGATGCCGTTCTTGAACTCGATACCAACCTGATCATTGTCACCATCGCTGCCACTTGCCTGCAGAAAGCTGCAGAACGGGCCGGGGCAAGATTTGCCCCGGAGGTCTTCGCTGACAGGACCTACGAGGATGATGGGACACTGACCCCCCGAAACGAGCCGGACGCAGTCATCCACGATCCGACAGCATGCGCCGATCACGTGCTCCGCATGATCGAGCACGGCGCCATCATCTCGAAATCTGGTCGCAAGATCCCCATCAATCCGGCGACGATCTGCGTCCATGGCGATAATGACGGCGCAGTCGCCATTGCCGCCACCATTCGCGAGCGCCTCGACCGGGTCGGCATCACCGTCGAGGCCTTCTAGCCGGCCACAACCGGACAAGGCTGCCGGAGCAGCCCGTCCCTGCCGCAAGACGGTCCCTACACGACCGTGACCGTCAGCGGGGCCAGGCCGTCGATCTCGACGATTGGCGCGTCATCCCTGGTGACCGCCGATGCCCCGGACAGCGCACCGGTGAAGAACGGAATCTCCCGGCCCCAATCATGCTTTTCTCGATGGCATGGCCTGCAAGGTGTTGCCCAACGCAACATGCCGGTGGGCCAAAGGCCCGAATCCGATGATGGGAAGCGTGACCGGGAAAGGTTGCCCGAAGGGAAATTCCGGCTCTGCAATTTCGTCCTCACGACCGCCAGCGACCAACCGACAAAAGGCCCGCCGCGACGGCGGCCCTGCGGTCACAATGTCGGTCGAGAGGGCCATGTCAAGCCAGCGCAGCCGCCGCCGTGCCGGCAGACCACGGCCCGTCCATTATTCCGCCTTGGCCTCTTCGGCAGTCTCTTCATTATCCGGGGACGCATCGGCAGCAAAATCAGATTCTTGCCCGCCATCATCAGATTCCGGTTCAGCCACGGCCTCGGCCGTGACTTCTGCACCCTGGCCGTTATCGCCCGGAACGGGTTCGGCTGTAGAATCGGCGTCATGGATGTCATCACCTGCAGCGAGTTCGGCCGTGGCCTCGACGTCCTGGTCGTCCTCGTCTTCACTGTCGCCCACGGCCGAGCCGGTCTGTGCCTGCTTTTCCGCCTCTTCCTCGGATCGGGCAACATTGATGCTGATGTCGACATCAACCTCGGGATGAAGCGAGACCGAAATCTCGTGAATGCCGATTTCCTTGATTGGCCGGGCCAGCAGGATTTGCTGCCTGTCGATCATCACGCCATCGTCGGATGCCGATTCCCAGATGTCGCGGGCGCTGACGGATCCGTACAGTGCGCCGGTTCCGGAGGCTGATCGAATGACGGTGAACATGCGTCCGGCGAGAGTTTCGGCGACCGATTCGGCTTCTTTGCGCAATTCGAGATTGCGGGTCTCGAGTTCGGACCGGCGCCGTTCGAATACTCGCCGGTTGTCCTCGGTGGCTCGCAGCGCTTTTCCTGCCGGAAGCAGAAAGTTCCGCCCGTAGCCATTCTTGACCCGGACAACATCGCCCATCTGCCCGAGCTTTGCGACCCGTTCAAGCAGAATGACTTCCATTCCCGTTCTCCTATCTGACCGAATAGGGCAGCAATGCGAGGAACCTCGCCCGCTTGATTGCCAGTGACAATTCCCGTTGCCGGCGGGCCGACACGGCAGACATCCGGCTCGGGGTGATCTTTCCCCGTTCGGAGATGAATTTCTGGAGCAGCTTGATGTCCTTGTAGTCAATCTTCGGTGCGTCCTGACCGGAGAACGGACAGACCTTCTTGCGGCGGAAAAATGTTCTTCTCATTCTGGTATATCCCGGGTTGGCAAAGGCGAATATGCGGGAGCAGTCATGTGAACTGCCATCATTTCTGCATCATCGGTGAAGGCTGGTCAGAATGACTGCCCACCTTCACGGTCATGACCCGCAAGACGTCCTCGTGCAACCGCATCAGGCGCTCCATTTCCGCCACCGCCTCCGGGGGAGAATCGGTTTTCAGAAACATGTAGTGTCCCTTGCGGTTGCGGTTGATCTTGTAGGCCATCTTCAGAAGACCCCAGCTTTCGGTGCCGACGATCGTTCCACCATTCTCGACCAGTATCGAGCCGAAATGTTCGACCAGACCGTCTGCCTGTGAAGATGAGAGATCCTGGCGCCCAATGAACACATGTTCATAGAGTGGCATATGCTATCCTGTCCTGCTGGCTTCACCGCGTGGTCAATTGTTTTCCGCCGCCACGCTCGAGAGGCCCGCAATCATCCAAGTTACGCGGAATCGGCGCGGGTTATACTTTCAGGCTGGACAATTGCAAGGCAAACAAT
This sequence comes from Paracoccaceae bacterium, assembly GCA_965214695.1. Classification (GTDB taxonomy): domain Bacteria; phylum Pseudomonadota; class Alphaproteobacteria; order Rhodobacterales; family Rhodobacteraceae; genus JAPOXR01. The sequence goes on from OZ243967.1 coordinate 449,638, forward strand.
GATTTTTTTTGCCGCGCGGGCCTCGAAACGAGTCGGTAGCTCACCGTGAGACGGCAGGAGTTGGCAATGAAATTGGCATTGGTGTTCCCGGGGCAGGGGGCGCAGACCATCGGTATGGGCAGGGAGCTGGCCGACCATTATCCGCAATCTCGCCGGGTATTCGAGGAGGTCGATTCGGCATTGGGGGAGAGCCTGTCAGCCCTGATCTGGGAGGGCGGCATGAAGCAGCTGACCCTGACCGCAAATGCCCAGCCAGCGTTGATGGCCACATCCATGGCTGCCCTGCGGGCCTTGCAGGCCGAGGGATTCGACCTTGACGCAGCCACGTTCGTGGCCGGTCACAGCCTCGGCGAATACAGCGCCTTGTGTGCATCCGGATCGCTGTCGCTTGCCGATACCGCCAGGTTGCTCAGGATCAGGGGGCGAGCCATGCAGGAGGCAACCCCTGAGGGGACGGGGAGGATGGCGGCGCTGCTGGGACTGGACATCGATGCCGTTGCCGACATTGCCGTCGAGGCATCGGCACGGGGAATCTGTGAGGTCGCCAATGACAATGATCCCCGGCAAGTTGTCGTGTCGGGGGAAGGTCCGGCGGTGGAGCATGCCGCCGAACTTGCCAGATCCCGCGGCGCTCGGCGGGCAATCATGCTTCCCGTATCGGCGCCGTTCCACTGCAGCATGATGGCACCGGCCGAGCGGAAGATGCGGGCGGCGCTGGAGGGTTCCGACATTGCCAAGGCACGCATTCCATTGGTGGCCAATGTGCTGGCGGCGCCGGTGAAAGAACCGACCGACATCCGCGAGGCGCTGGTCCGGCAGATCACCGGGACGGTCAGGTGGCGCGAATCGATCCTTGCCATGGAACGGGCCGGAATATCCTGTATCTGGGAGCTGGGCGCCGGCGCGGCGCTGTGCGGCATGGCCAGGAGGACCGCCTCGTCGATTTCCTGCCATGCGGTGGGAAATCCAGAGCAGGTGAAAACCGTTCTGGAGAAGTTTGAGGGTATGAAATAAATGTTTGATATTGAAGGAAAACGCGCGCTGGTCACCGGTGCATCCGGTGGTATTGGCGGGGCAATTTCCCGCGCATTGGTCAGCGCTGGCGCGCAGGTTGCCCTGTCCGGAACCCGGAAAGATCGCCTGCAGGCGCTTGCCGGCGAACTTGGTCCGGCGGCGGTGCCAATTCCCTGCAACCTTGCCGACCGGGAGGCGGTGGCCGGTTTGCCCGGCCAGGTCGCCGATCAGCTTGGCTCGCTAGACATCCTGGTGTGCAATGCCGGCATCACCAGGGACAACCTGCTGTTGCGCATGTCGGACGAGGACTGGCAACAGGTTATCGACATAAATCTTTCCTCGGCAATGATTCTCAGCAAGCATGCATTGCGCGGGATGATGAAGTCGCGTTGGGGGCGGATTATCTATGTCACGTCGGTTGTCGGGTTTACCGGCAATCCGGGCCAGGCCAATTATGCCGCCGCCAAGGCGGGCCTGGCCGGATTGGCCAGGTCGCTGGCTGCCGAGATTGCCGCCCGCCAGGTCACCGTAAACCTCGTTGCGCCCGGTTTCATCGAAACCGACATGACGGCCCGGCTTTCCAAGGCACAGCAGGAATCGATTCTCGGGAAAATCCCGGTTGGCCGCATGGGTGCCGCCGACGACATTGCCCATGCTGTGCTCTACCTGGCATCGGGCGGGGCCGGCTACGTCACCGGACAGACCCTGCACGTCAATGGCGGCATGGCAATGTATTGAGCCGGGGAGCAAGGATTGTGGACGCGAGCCACGCCAAGGAGTGAATATTGTCGTTGGACCTCGGGCGCGGGGAGTCGGTAGCGGCCACCGGGTCGTTGTAGGTGTATTCGAGCGATCGGATCTCGGGCGCGGGGAATCGGTAGCGGCGGCCCCTGATCGTGATCGATCCCGGCCCCTTGAGCCTCGGGCCCGGGGTCGCTGGCAGATCCTGGTTGGGTCGCCGGTTGCTGTTCGAGCCTGTCCACCTTGGGAGGTCGGGCGATCTTGCGAATTTTTTCCGCTCTGTGATATAAGCTGCCCTCCAGGGCTGGAATGGCGATCAGATCCGGTTACGGCTGGTATGTCGGACGTGCCTTTTCCAGGGATAGGGCTGATTGGACCCCTTCCGGGGAAAACAGGTAAATGCATGTCTTTGGATGTGTTACGGAAACAGCAGGCAAACCCTGCAAGGAATAGGAAACAGGCATGAGTGACATAGCAGATCGGGTCAGGAAAATCGTTGTCGAGCATTTGGGAGTCGAAGAGGACAAGGTCGTCGAATCGGCATCCTTCATCGGCGATCTGGGTGCCGACAGCCTTGATACCGTTGAACTGGTAATGGCTTTCGAGGAGGAATTCGGGATCGACATCAAGGATGAAGATGCAGAATCAATCAACTCCTTCGGCGATGCGGTCAAGTTCATTACCAAGGCCACGTCCTGAGGCAGTCGGCGGCTTGCGCCGTAAGGTGCTGAATTCGTTCCGGCACCTGGGCCCGCAAGCCTGATCTGTCAACTGACTACATCGGCAAGAATGGCCGGATTTGACAGGACCGGCCACCTGTCCAATGCCTTGCCGGGGAGCCTCATGAACCGGGTGAGAATTCGGCACTCGTGGCCCGGCCACAACTCCTGCCGTCTGGCCTTGGCTGACATTCCTGCGTGAACTTGGATCGGGATTGTGATGTAGCAGGAATCCGACCCCGGTATCCGCCGGTTCCCGACGTAACTGATCGGAGTAGATTGCCGTGATCGTCATACCCAGCATGGAAGTCATCGGCGGCAAATGCGTCAGCCTGCGCCGGGGGCGCATGGAAGACCCGATGGTCTGGCATATCGATCCGATCGAAAAGGGCCGAGAGTTTGCCGCCGGCGGAGCCAGTTGGATGCACCTGACCGACATCGATGCCATTCGCCGGTCCGACATCAACCGCGAACTGGTCATCGACATGATCCGTCATGTCGGAATTCCTGTTCAGCTGGCCGGCGGTATCAGGACACTCGACGCCATCCACGAATGGGCCGATTTGGGCGCCGGAAGGATCGTGGTCGGCACCATTGCCGCATTGCAACCCGACCTTGTTCGTGCAGCGGCCAAGCTGCATCCGGACCAGATCGTGGTCGCCGTCGACGTCTACCAGGGCTCGGTCATGATCCATGGCTGGAACGAGCCAAGCGCGATTTCGCCAGAACAGCTGATCAGGGAATACCGCAACACGCCGCTCGCTGCGATCTTGGTTACCGATATCGACTCCAATATCGAGAACCGGCACAGTTCGCTTTCGCTGCTCAAATCGCTGTCAAAGCTGACCCGGACGCCGGTGATCGCCAGCGGTGTGGTCAGGAATGTCGAGGACATTCGGCGTCTCAGGCGAATTCGCAATGTCGAGGCGGCCCTGATCGGAACCGCACTCTACAACCGGACAATCGACATCGAGGATGCGTTGACGGCGGCTCTGCCCCTGGCGCGCCCCCGCGGAATTCCGTCGAGCACTGATGGCCAGGCCTGACCGGAAGATCTCCCGCGCCTGCCGTGACGTGTTGCCGGCAGTTCTGCATGCCGGGCATACCAGGATGCTCGGGGTCGGCTAATGCGACGGGTCGTGGTTACCGGTTTGGGTGCGGTCACCCCTCTCGGAAGCGGGATCGAGACGACTTGGTCACGGTTGCTGACCGGTCATTCGGCCGCCGCAACCGTAAGTCGCTTCGATGCCTCGCATCTGGCAACCAACTACGCCTGTGAAATCCCGGTCGGCGACGCAGAGGGATGCTTTGATGCAGGAAGGTGGATGGAGGCCAGGGAGCAGAGAAAAGTTGACGATTTCATCCTCTATGCTGTTGCCGCCGCCGACATGGCGGTCAGCGATGCCGGCCTGGATACGGCCCACGGAGGTGCCACCGACAGGATCGGCGTCATTGTCGGTTCGGGGATCGGCGGCCTGGCATCGATCGCATCGACGGCGCGACTGTTGCAGGAAAAGGGACCGCGCCGAATCTCGCCGTTCTTCATTCCCGGGGCGCTGATCAACCTGGCATCCGGCCAGATTTCAATCCGCCACGGCTTCAAGGGCCCCAATCACGCGGTGGCAACCGCCTGCGCCACCGGAGCCCACGCCATCGGCGATGCCGGCCGCATCATCGAGCGCGGTGACGCCGATGTCATGATCGCCGGCGGCGCCGAGAGCCCGATTTCAGAGATCGGTCTGGCCGGATTCAATGCTTGCAGGGCGCTGTCCACCAAGTGGCGGGAGCAACCGGAGCGGGCCAGCAGGCCGTTTGACGTCGACCGCGACGGCTTCGTGATGGGCGAAGGGGCTGGCATTGTGGTGCTGGAGGAAATGGACCATGCGTTGCGCCGCGGTGCGGAGATCCATGCCGAGTTGACCGGGTACGGGCTATCGGGAGATGCATCGCACATCACCATGCCGGCAGAGGATGGCGAAGGCGGCTTCCGGGCAATGCGCATGGCCCTGGAATATGCCGGCCGGCCAGCCGCTGATATCGGCTACATAAATGCGCATGGGACATCGACATCGGCCGACACCATCGAATTGTCGGCCATTTCCCGTCTCCTCGGCCCGTCCCTGGAGAATGTGACGATTTCATCGACCAAGTCGTCCATCGGTCACCTGCTAGGCGCTGCCGGTGCGGTTGAGGCCATCTTCTGCATCCTGGCCATTCGCGACCAGGTGGCACCGCCCACGATCAACCTTGATCATCCGGCCGTGGACAGCCGCTACGATCTTGCCGCCAACCAGGCGAAGCACCGGCAGATCGACCTGGCGCTGTCGAACTCCTTTGGCTTTGGCGGCTCGAATGCATGTCTGGCCTTTGCACGGATGGGAATTGCATGATCCGCAGGCTGCTGTTGATCGTCCTGGCGCTGGTGCTGGTGGCGGCCGGTTCCACATATGGCCTGTGGATATATGGTGAACGGCAATTCTACCGCCCCGGGCCATCCACGGAGGCAAGCTATTTCTCCATTGAACGCGGTGCTTCCTTCAACCGGATCGCTTCGGATCTTGCCGATAGCGGGCTGATTTCCAGCCAGTTGATCTTTTCCCTCGGCGCAAGGATCAACGGCCAGAACGGGCTGCTGAAATTCGGCAATTACGAGATCCCGCCGCATGCCTCGATGGAGGGGATCCTGGCGCTGATCACCGATGCATCGGCAGCCACCGACCAGTTCCTTGTGACCTACCGCGTTTCTGCCGAAACCGGGACCACGCTGGTACATGAACGGAGGCCGGGAGGCGGAGAGATCAGGGAGATCGTCCGTTTCACCGCCGGCGAAGCTCCACCGGCACAATACACCTCGCTCACGGGCTCCGGAGTTCCCTCGGGATGGCGGGTGGCGGTTCCCGAGGGGCTGACAAGCTGGCAGATCGTCGAGGCGCTGAAGGCGGCAGAGTTCCTGCAGGGCGAACTGGGTGAGGTCCCGCCTGAAGGATCGCTGGCGCCGGATACCTACGATGTCAAGCGCGGCTCCGGGCGTGACGAACTGGTGCGGCGCATGCTGGAGCGGCAGCAATCCCACCTGGATGCCGAGTGGCAAAACCGGGCTGCTGATCTGCCGATTTCCACCCCGGAACAGGCGCTTGTCCTGGCCTCGATCATCGAGAAGGAAACCTCGATCGACAGCGAGCGTGAACTGGTGTCGTCGGTATTCGTGAACCGGTTGAACCGGTCGATGCTGCTGCAAACGGACCCCAGTGTCATCTACGGAATTACCGGCGGCAAGCGGCCATTGGGACGCGGGCTGCGCAAGAGCGAGCTTGAGCGCGACGGTCCGTACAACACCTACAAGCAGGCCGGCCTGCCGCCAACGCCCATCGCCAATCCCGGCCGCGATGCCATCAGGGCGGCATTGAACCCGGCACGATCCGACTACCTTTTTTTTGTCGCTGACGGGCGGGGCGGGCATGCCTTCGCCACATCCTATGACGAACACCGGAAGAATGTGCGGGCGTGGCGGAAAATCGAGGCGGCTCGCAAGAATTGAACGCCCTGGCAGCGACATTCTCGACAATCAGGCCGGTGGTTGCAGCGACCGGGTGATCCGCCAGCCCCCGTCATTGCCCTCAGGCTGGTTGCGTCCACCGGGTGACCAGCAGAGGCTCCCATCCTCCTTGCCCTCAGGCTGGTTGCGTCCGCCAGGGTGAATCAGTTGCCGGAGCCAAGAAAATTCAACAGGCTTTCTCCCACCCGGTCCTTCAACTCCTCGACCAGGGCGTCTTCGACCTGTTCCTCGACCTTGCTAATTGCACTTCCTACTTCCTCGGCGATCTTGCGCTCCACGGCCTCTCTTGCCCTGTCCTCGACCTCCGGCAGCCTGCTGAGCAAATCCCGTTCGATAATCCCGGCCACGTCAAGACGGACTTTCGGATCTGTCCAGCTTCCCCTGATCGTCAACGGTACCGACCGTTCGGTCTCGGAATTCTCGTCGAGCAGAGAGGTCAAGACCCGGTAATCTATCGTCCGGGCGCCAAGTCCGATGTGCCCATCACCTGATACCAGCAGGTTTGGTGCCGCGAGGACCAGGTCGTCACCGGTTGCAACCCCGCCATTGACAGCCATGCTGGCCTCGACCCGGTCAAACTCGGTCTGGCGCCCTTCGCCAAGGCTGCCAAGGTCCAGGTCACGAAGTATTGCCTCCACGTCCAGGCCCCGGACCCGCCCCGGTCCGAGGCGCATGGCAACCTGACCGGACAGCGAGTTCATGATCTCAACTTCGGAATTGCCCACGCCAAGCAGGCTGAATTCGAGATCTCCCCGTGCCGCCAGGCGGTGATAGTCGGCCAGCGCTGCCAGAATGCGGCCAATATCGAGATTCTGACCCTGGAGATTTGCCCGCACCGACAGGCCGCCGCGGCTGTTGACCACGAACTCCCCGCCAACGGACCCGCCAAATATTGACAACTGGTCAATCTCGGTCACTGCGCGTCCGGAATCGAGGAGGGTGGTGGTCCGAACCGAAGTGGCGTCAACGCCATCCAGCACCAGCTTTCCAAGCGACAACACGATTCGCGCGTCGATCGCCTGCAGCCAATGCACGTCAATCAGGTCATCCGACCAGCCGGAGCCGCGGCCATGGCCTGTATCGTCGGTGACCCTGTCGTCGGCGCCGTAGGCGGCAAGATCAAGCGTATCGCCGACAAGAATTGCGGTCAGACTGGAGCGTTTTCCGGGCTCGAGGACGACATCACCCCTGATCACGTTGTCGCCGAAGCGAAACAACCCTCCGCCCAGGGCAAGCCTGCCGGTAGCGTCAATCAGAAATTGACCACTGGCGGTGATGCCATTCTCGAGGAGGGCAGGCGCCTTCCTGCCCAACGTGGCAAAAATCGTCGCCGCATCCCCGATATCTGCCTTCAGGTCGCCCCGCACGGTAAGCGGGGCCAGGCTGGCTTCACCTTCAAGGCTGATCCTGTTATCGCCGAGGGCAGCATGGAGTGAAACGCCGGTCCCCGACCTGTCGATGAGAGCGCCGAGATCGCTGGCCGAGCCACCGATGGTCAAGGCTTCCCCGTTCAGCATGGCCACGAGTTCAACCCCGGCCATCCCGTCCGATTCCGGCAACAGCAGGCTGAAACTGACCTTGGTCAGCCTGGCAGGCTCTGGGCCCTCGCCAAGGGCGATCAGGCCATCTTCCAGCATGAGCAGGCCGGTTTCGGTCAACGAAATCCTTCCCTCCAGCGCCAGTTGGCCGCCGGGCAGACCCGACAGCCCCGGCGCCTCCTGACCCGCCATCGCCAGGAGCGAGGCCAGGTCGGCAATCCCGGCACGTATCTTTCCGTTGACGGTAAGGGGAGCCAGGCCGACATCGATCTCCAGCCTGGCCCGGTTGCCGGCGGCGGCAATATCGGCAACGACCGGAACCTTGCCGCCGGCAAGGCCTCCAAAACTGCCACTGGCCTGGAGGTGCCGGCCATTGGCCGGCAACCGGAGTTCGAACCCGGTCCGGCCATCGGCATCCGGCAGTCGAAGTCGAAGATCGACATCGGTGAATTGCCGGCGGGTCGTACCCGGCGGGCCGTCATAACCAATCACGAGACCGGCAAGTTCTAGCCCATCCTGGTCGGAATAGGCCATGTTGCCACTGATTTGCGCCCGCTCGCCTATCACCTGCCGCAGGTCATCGAGTTCGATTCCCGACACCGATTCGAGCGCCTCGACATCACCAATCCGCATCTCGAACCGGCCATCTACACCCAGTGGACCCCATCCGGCACTCCCATCGAGTTGGGCCGAATTGCCAGCAATAGCAAGATCGAAGGTCAATGGAACCGGTTGACCGCCGGCGATGTCGGCAGCAATGCCAGCAGTGCCGGTAAGAGAGACCTCCTGACCATTCATCCTGGCGGTGAATGCCAGCGCCGCTGACCCATCGGGGCCGGGAGGATGCATGTCGGCACTGATGCCGGTCACGTCGATGCGGGCATCATCCGCGCCTGGCCGCAAGGTCATCGTGCCGTCACGAACCAGAACGGTGCCGGCATCGTCGAGTGTAACCTTGCCGGTCAGCGACATCTCCCGGGCGAATGGGTCCGGCAGTGGCAGCATCTTGATGCCGGCGATTTCCAAGACTGATGACAGGTCGGTGATATCGGCATCAAGGCCGCCATCCATTCGCAGCGGGCCAAACCCGGCCATCCCGTCCAGGGCAAACCGGCCACCGGCCACGGTGGCATCGATCCTGACCGGCACGACCTGTCGACCTGCCAGGGCGGCGATATCGCGAATGGTACCGGCGACCGAGAAGGCCCTGCCGTTCAATTCTGCCGACATCTCGACATCGGCGATGCCGCGCAAATCCGGAATGGTCAGGCGGAGATTCAGCCCGGACAACTCGACGCGGCTGCCTGCTCCGTGATCGACAACGACGATTTGGCCGTCGGAGATAGCCGCTTCCTCAAGGGTGAATGTTCTCGGTTCCGAGCCGGGAAGGCCGGCCACCGCCACGCCCTCTGCCGAGGCATCGCCGCCGAAATCCCAGTTGTTGCGCCCGTCTTCCGCGATCTCGAACAGGATCTCCGGACCCGTCGCCTCCATTCCGGTGATGCGCAAGTCACCGCCGAACACCGTCCGGGGATCCACTCCGACTGCGAGCCCCTGGGCCCGGAACATCACCTCCGACCCGGACCACGGTGCGTTGGCAATGGCAACCGGACCGGTACGAAATCCCAGTTCGGGCCACAATGTCAGGCGCACCTCGCCTTCGATGCGGACATCCCTCCCGGTGGCCGCCTCCAATCGCTGTTCGGCAATTTCGGCATATTGTTCTGCCGGCAGGAAAACCAGCAGGCCGACAACCATCACCACGACAACGACCAGGACCAGGATCAACGCACCAAGGATCCTGAAGATCAATCCCATGTCCAGACTCCGTAACCGCTTCCGCCCGGTGTCGGCCGCTCCCGACCATGTACATTCTATACCAGTGCAAAGCAAAAAATGTCCTGCCAGTCGCCCGCCGATGTCGATATCCGCCCGCCTGCCCGCGCCCGCACGGCCGGAGGCTGCGGGGAAATCGCTGTCTGAGAGAATGCGTGCGCCTGCACGCGCCCGCATGGCCAGAGGTGCCAACAAGCCGGTAGAAGGCGGCTGCGCACCCCCTGCATCTACCTGCGTCCGCACACCCGGAGATTCCAGCAGACAGTCAGGGCGAAATCGGACGGCCGAACCGGCCAATATCCTGGCCCCGGCATTTGATTGTCGGGCAGCCTCGTGGTGTCACGTCTTCACACATGCAGAAATGGTGGAGTGTTGAACCCTTCTTTCGATTGTGACAAAATTCGAAAATTCATGGACAAAATTGGCACCGATAGATGACAAGAATGAGCCGGAACTCAAACTGGCGCCGGACAGCGATCCTGAAGCACCTGCAGTCGAGCGGCCGGGCGATGGTGGACGAGTTGGCGGCGGTATTCGAAACCACGCCGCAAACCATCAGGAAGGATCTGAACGCCCTTGCCGAGGTGAACCAGATCATTCGCTTCCATGGCGGGGCAACGCTGGCCGCCGGGGCGGAGTATACGAGTTTCGAGGTCCGGCAGGAGATCGCAAGGGAGGAGAAGGCCGCCATCGCATCGGCGGTCGCAGCAAGGATTCCGAACAACACCACTGTGCTCATCAACTCCGGAACGACGACGGCATTCGTAGCCATGAGGCTCTCGCACCATGTCGGGCTGAAGCTGGTGACGGATTCGGTCTATCTTGCCAATGAAATCAGGCATTACCCGGGACTTGAGGTCATGGTTCCCGGAGGGGTGGTGCGTCGGGCAGACGGTGCGGTTGTCGGCGAACACGCAGTCGACTTCATCCGGCAATTCCGGGTCGATATTGCCGTCATCAGCGCGGCTGCCATCTCCCATGACGGGGCTCTCCTCGACTACGATCTTCGCCAGGTCTGCGTGGCGCGGGCCATCATCGAACACTCCCGCAATGTTGTGCTGGCAGTGGACAGCACCAAGTTCGGTCGCATGGCGCCAATCTGCATCGGCCAGATCGGCCAGGTCGACATGTTGGTCACCGACCGGTCATGCCCCGAGGCGCTGCGTGACCTCTGTGCACGGAAAAACGCCAATCTGGTGGTGACAAGCTGATGGGAGTCATCGTCCTTGACGCATATATTCGTATCTGAAATAATACGAACCATTAGTATTTTTAAACGCAACATGTTGGCATCGAGACTCGGTCGGCTGAGAGAGGAATTCGGATGCTGGTGCTCCTGCGCCCCATCGCCTGGGTCAACACGCGGATACTGCGCCTTGGACGGCAGCTTGCCTGGATCGCGCTTGCACTCATGGTGCTGGTCATACTTGCCCAGGTGTTTTTCCGTTACGTCTTGAACAATGCCCTGGCCTGGCCCGACGAGGCAGCCCGCTTCCTCATGCTGTGGATGATTGCCTTCATTGCGCCATCGGCAATGCGCTGGAGCGGCTTCGTGTCCATCGATCTGCTGCCCCGCGCGATGGCGAGGGTGCCGTCGCATATCCTCGGATTGGTGCTGCTGGTGCTGGCGCTCGCGGTGCTGCTTGCCGCAATCGGGCATGGCTACAATCACACATTCGGGTTCGGCGGCAGGTTTGACAGTTCCTCGCTGCGCATACCGCTTGACCTGGTCGGGCTGGAGACCATCAAGGTCAAGCTGCGATACATGTACGGGTCGCTGCTGGTCTGCGTCGCCCTGTTGGTCTTGGTGACGGTCGAGCTGATCCTCCGCATGCTGGTAAGCCTGGTTTCCCCGGATGCCGAGTTGCCGTCAGATGACGCGGCCGGCGCATTCATGGCAGCCGACTGATGCTGGCCTTCTTCCTTCCGGTATTCCTGGTCCTGCTGCTGGTCGGACTTCCGGTCTTTTTTGCGCTGCTGCTGGCGCCGGGGCTGCTGCTCTGGCTGAACGGGCAGGAGCGGGACATCGCCCTGTTGTACCGGAACGTCTATAACGGCATGGACTCCTTTCCGCTGATGGCGCTTCCATTCTTCGTGCTGGCAGGCGAGTTGATGAACAAGGGCGGGATCACTACCAGGCTTGTTGAATTCAGCCAGGCGCTCATGGGCCATCTGCGCGGCGGCCTTGCCCATGTGAACATTCTCAGCTCCATCCTGTTTGCCGGCCTGTCGGGGTCAGCGGTGGCCGACACCTCGGCGCTGGGATCGACCCTGATCCCGGCCATGGAAAGGAACGGCTATTCCCGCAAGTTTGCCGCCGCAATCACCGCCGCCAGTTCGGTGATCGGCCCAATCATTCCGCCCTCCGGCATCATGATCATCTACGCCTATGTCATGGGCGAGAGCGTTGCCGCCCTGTTCCTGGCCGGCATCGTTCCCGGAATACTCGTCGGGGTCGGGTTGATGGTCGTCGTCCGGCTCATGGCGGACCGCTATGACCTGCCCAAGGCCGAGCGCATCGTCAACCGGAACCAGGTCATCTCGCCGGTCGAACACTGGGTGTCCCTGATCCTGCTGCGCATCAACCTGGCGGGCGTGCTCGTGGCGCTCTATTCCGGCATTGCCGCACTGCTCCGCTCAACGATGAATGTCGAGATGGGCGTCAATGGCTGGTTGGTCTTCCTGGTCCTGCTCCCCTTTGCGCATTTCCTGCTTCTTGGCCTCAGGACCCGGGTCTCCGCCGATTTCCGCATCACCTGCAAGAAGGCGGTGGCGCCGCTGCAAACGCCGATCATCATCCTCGGCGGCATCCTGGTCGGGGTCTTTACGCCGACCGAAGCCTCGGCCATCGCCGTGGCCTATGCCCTCATCGTGGCCTTTGGTGTCCTGCGTTCCATGCGGCTGAAGGACCTTCCGGGCATTCTCATGCGCGCGGCGCTGTCATCGTCCACCGTGTTGCTGCTCGTCGGCGCTGCCGTTGCGTTCAAGACCGTGGTCAGTCTGAGCCACGCACCGGAACAGATGGCTGATTTCATGCTCGGACTCAGCAGCAACCCGTTGATGCTCCTGTTCCTGATCAACATTCTCCTGTTCATCGTCGGCATGTTTCTGGATGCCGGGCCAGCGATCATCATCCTCGGGCCGATCCTGGGGCCAATCTTCGTTGATCTGGGGGTTCATCCGGTCCATTTTGCCATCATCATGTCGGTGAACCTGACTGTAGGCCTTGCCACCCCGCCAATGGGGCTGGTCCTGTTCGTGGCCTCGTCCGTTTCCGGCGAAAAGGTCGAGACGATTTCGAAGGCCATCCTGCCATTCCTGGCAGTCGAGGTGGTGGTGATCTTCCTGATTACCTACATCCCGGCCATTTCGATGACCATCCCGCGCCTTACGGGGTTCGTTCAATAGGGCAATAACAATCAAACCAAGGAGGTAATCCATGATAAAATCCACATTGAAGACCTTGGCGGTCGCGGCGTTTGTAGCCGGTGTTGCGCTTCCGGCAGCAGCAGCCGACTACAACATCCGTGCCACCGCCAACTCGAACGAGAACGATGAGGACTATGACGGCCTGATCGTCTTCAAGAACTTCGTCGAGAGCGCATCGAACGGCGCTATCGAGGTCGAGCTCTTCATCGGAACGCAGCTTTGCGGAAATGGTGCAGAATGCCTGCAGGGCGTGGCCGATGGATCGGTCGACATCTACATTTCGACCTCGGGCGGTGCCGCCGGCATATTCCCTTATGTCCAGGTTCTCGACCTGCCATACCTGATGGCCAATGACCGGATCGCGGAATCTGTCCTGTCGGGCAACTTCACTCGCAAGATGCGCGAGATGGCGATGGCTGACTCGGATAACCGTATTCGCCTGATGACGGTCGGCAACACCGGTGGCTGGCGCAACTTCGCCAATACCAAGCGCCGGGTCATGAACCCGGATGACCTTTCGGGGTTGAAGATCCGCACCGTCGTCGCCGATCTTCCGCAGGAGTTGGTGCGGGCGCTTGGCGCATCACCGACGCCGATTCCGTGGCCGGAACTGTTCACATCGTTCCAGACCGGCGTGGTCGAAGGTTCCAAGAACGGCATCACCGACATCATGGGCATGAAGTTCCCGGATGCCGGCCTCCAATATGTCACGCTTGACGGTCACGCCTATATGGGTGCCCTGTGGTGGATGAACAACGAGGCGTTCATGTCGATGCCGGAAGATCTGCGCCGTGTCGTGGTCGACGGTTTCGCGGCATTGCAGCAGGCGACCTTCGCCTCGCCCAAGCGCAAGTCGATTCAAGCCTATGCCGACTTTGTCGCCGGTGGCGGTGATCTCTACGTTCCAACTCCGGCCGAAAAGGCGCAGTTCCGGGAGGCTGCTGCCCCGGTCTATGACTGGTTCAAGCAGAACATCGATGGCGGAGAGGAAATCTTCGACGCCCTCGTTGCAGCTGTTGCCGAAGCCGAGGCCGACCTGGAAGCTGGCACGGCACAGGACATCAACTGATCACAAGGTTCAAACGGGTATGGGGGCCATGCAATGCGCGGCCCCCATTCATTACCGGAACGGATACAGCCAGACCCGGTAGTCATTGATCAGAACATGAGCCTTCTCGATTTGCTCCGGCGTCATCTTCTTCAGAACCTCTTCCTGCGAGATGGCTGCGTCGGGGTCGCCGCCGATCGTGGAAAGGACGTACCAGGTATAGGCCCGAACCAAATCCGGGGCCGGAAGTCCGCGGCCAATTTCGTAGTACCAGCCGATCCCGGACTGGGCGCCCGCATGCCCCTTCAGCGAGGCTCGAAGATACCATTCGAAGGCGCGGACATCGTCACGCTCGACTCCAAGCCCGGACGCATACATGACGCCGATGAGTTCCTCGGCCTCGGCATTCCCGGCACGGGCTGCCGGCAGCAACGCCGTCATCGCCGCACCATAATTCCCCGCATCCATGAGATCGCGTGCCGTTTCGATTTCGGCCGAGGCCGAACCGGCAGCGAAAAGCGCCGCCACAAGTGCAAGATGCTTCATCTGGTATCGTTTCTGCTGGCTCTCGGCTGCATGCCCGCGCATGGAATCGATCTTCCGCGGCAATTGCAACCCTCCGATTTCCTTGAATTCGCCCCCGGCCAGGCCGAGTTGGGCCAGCTACTGTTCTTCGATCCGATCCTCTCGGGAAACCGAAATATCTCGTGCGCGACCTGTCACAACCCCGATCATGCCGGCAGCGACGCCCTCTCGCTCGGCATCGGTGAGGGCGGGGTTGGTGTAGGTCCAAATCGAATGCCCGGCACCGGCAAAAGCCGCATCCGCAAGCGCATTCCCCGCAACGCCCCTGCACTCTGGAACCTCGGCGCCGTCGAGGTCGATACGCTGTTCCATGACGGCCGCATCACGGTGTCCGACATCTACGAGAACGGGTTCAACACCCCGGCACAGGAATGGTTGCCGGGCGGACTCAACGGAATTCTCGCCGTGCAGACGTTGTTTCCACTGACATCGCAATTCGAAATGGCCGGTGACCCCGGTGAAAACCAGGTCGCGGGCGCGGCATATGACCGCATCGACGCCGTCTGGCCGATCCTTGCCCGCCGGGTTCGTGCCATCCCCGGTTACGCAAACCGCTTTGTCGCCGCATTTGATGACGTGATTGACCCACTCGATATTGACATCACGCATGTTGCCAATGCCGTTGCCGCATTCGTGGCCACCGAGTTCCGTAGCCATGACAGCCCGTTTGATGCCTATCTTGCAGGCGACGTCGCGGCGCTGTCGGACCGGCAGCGATCGGGCATGACACTGTTTTACGGCAAGGCCGGTTGCAACTCCTGTCATTCGGGGCCGCTGCTGACCGACCACCGGTTCCATGCACTCATGCTGCCACATTTTGGACCCGGACGAACCCGCCAGTGGGACCCGGTAGTACGGGATGTCGGACATATGGGGGTATCGGACCGGCTCGAAGACGCCTACCGGTTTCGCACACCCTCGCTTCGCAACGTCGCCCTGACGGCCCCCTACGGCCACAACGGCGCCTACCCGACCCTGGAGGGGATCATCCGCCATCACCTGGACCCCGAGGCCTCGTTTGCCCGTTGGCAATCTCGACTCGCCACCCTTCCCGAGGTGCCATGGCTGTCCAGCACGGACTTCCTGCCACTTGATGACGCCCTTGAGCGGACTCGCCTTTCCTCCCGGCTGGACATCGACCCCGTCGCACTATCCGACCAGGAAATTGCCGATTTGGTTACCTTCATGCACGCGCTGAGCGGCACGTCCTCGCTCAACGGACGGCTCGGCCGACCCGACACCGTGCCAAGCGGCCTGGCGGTGGACTGACGAGCAAGGCCAAGAAACCCGAATTCGGGGTGGCACCGGGCGGGCATTCGTTGCCGACACCTCCGGGCATTCTTTCCACGGCCACCTGGCTCGATGCGGCGAGGACCTTCCGGAGTTGGCGTGACATGTGCCACAAGGTTTGGTTTCGGCGTTGCAAATTTGTGAGGAGAAGATGGCGTGGCATCAGCGGCCTGAATATCGACCGGCACCGCAGTTGCGTGGCTGGAGCGTGGGGCTTTGCGCAACTCTTCGGATTGCCTTGTTGTGCAAACAGATCGCAGGCATGTTTTCTTGAATCAGCCCCAACAGCCGAATCCAGGCACCTTGGTCGCGGATCAGCAATTCGTCATTGGCCCAATATCGCTGAGCACGGCAATCGACGATGACCCGGTAACGCAAGTTCTTGCCAGCTGACGTAACGTGCACATGCCGGGATTGGCATGGGTCACGGCGAAAAGCGGATGGCGAGAGGACAAGACCGTCATCCAATGCCTCGCATCAGATGACATCAGCACCAGAGACGTTCGATCCGGAAATTTGGTGAGGGTCGCCGAATTCGCGGCAATGGCGTCCCGGTTGACGACCGCGATGGGTACAGATGATCGCACAACCATGTTCGGGGCACAATTGTCGTGCCGAATTGCGATACCGCGATCATTCCAGATCTTCCCTGGCGGCAGCAACGGTGCAATCAGGGAGACCCGGTCATTTCGAGGAGGAAGCCCTTCACATCGTCAATTCCTTCGACGGTTCGCGGCTCAGGGGTCACCTACAGGAAAGGATAAGCGGCCCGGCACTCGGGCCTTGTTGAATTCACGCAAGCGCGCAAAAACGTCGACGCCAAGTTGGCGGTAGACGTCCAGAATATCGACCATCACCCAATTTTCGCGGATCTTTCCATTCTCGATCCGCCAAAAATCGAGAGATCGACAGGTGAGTTTCTGCCCCAGAGGCGCGATGCCCATCCAGCCGTCATGGGTGAGGGTCTGGATCATGTTGGGCCAGCCGGTCACGGCGCAATAATCCGCGTCGCCGAAGAAATTATAGGTGATCTCGCCCAGGTATTGGCCACGGTCTGGCATCCCGTTGAGAAACGGAATCTGGTGCCAGTTCCGGAAGCCGGAAATACCCCGTCCGGTGCCGATTCCCGCCGGTCCGTACCAGTTCATTTTCGGATGCCAGAATTTCTCCATCTCCATGACTTCCGGCCCGCCCTGACTTGGATGCATTTTCATGTACGCCAACATGTCGATGACGTGTCTCTGCGAGGCGTGTGACCTATTCTTGTCCCATGGCCCGGGCACGATGCCATTCAGTGTCGCCGGGCCGGGGATGAAGAATTCGCGCCCCAGTGACGGGACCATCGGCCAGGCGCTCGCCTGCATCATGAGTTCGGGGATATCCCAAAGCGCCTGGACCTCGACGACGTTGCCATCCTCGAATCGATAGAACTCATGAAAACGCATATGTGCCAGATGGCCGGTCGGCGGTATGTCGAGCCAGGGCGCGATAAAGGTTCCCAGGTAATGACCGCCACAACCAACCCATTCGTCGCCCTGCTCGGTACGCCCAGCCATCACGATCCAGTCGCGGCGCTCCAGATCAGGCACGGCGTCCAATAGCGGCGCATAGCATGTGTCATAGAGCGCCTGCGGCCCGGTCATGTCGTCGAGCGGCCAAGCCATGTGGATGACTGCATCATTCGCAATCAGCCGTTCAAGAGCGGTGCGCACCGCCGTCTCGTCGAATTCATACATCGATGCCCGCAAGGGGGCGATCAGCATCTTGTTTTGCGTGTGCGTATCGGTCAATCTGCGGCTTCTCCATTTGGTACTTTCATTTTGCCATATCGTCGGACGCGGATGTTGCAATATTCGGCGTGGCCGACGACGCCTTCCTGCGTGCAGGGCCGCAAGTCAAATTTGCCGATCTTGGCTGCCGCATCGCCGGTGGTGCCCCTCTGATGATTGTGAATGTTCAGTAACTTGCTGACCCAAAGCCCGCCTGTGTATCGGCTCGCCTTCTTCGTGGTTAGCACGTGGTTGGCCCCGGTTACCTTGCCGCCATTGGCGACATTGGTGCGGGGGACGAGGAACAACGACCCGAGGCTGTGTATGTGCTCCAGAAACCAGTGGTCGCGGTCGGTCATAACCTGCAGGTATTCACTGGCCATGTCGTTGGCCATTTCGAGCATTTCGCCGTAACTGTCGCAATGCACGAATTCGCCGCAGTCAATCCAGCTTGTCCGCGCGGTGTCCGCCGCCGAGCCGCTCATCCCTTCACCGCCCCGGCGGTCAGTCCGCTAACGATCTGGCGCTGGAAAAACAGGACCAGCAGGAAAAGCGGCGCCGTGGCAGAGACCACGGCGGCGACCGCATACATCACGGTTCCTTCGACCTGATCACTGCCCAGAAAACTGTTGATTGCAGGAATAATTGTCTCGTTTTCCTCGCTCAGCAGCATCGCTGTCACCGCAAAGTCGTTATAGGCCAAAAGGAAACTGAAGAGTCCGGTGGTGATAACGCCCGGCCACATGACCGGAATGATCACGTGGCGGAACGCCTGGAACCGGGTGCAGCCGTCCACCATGGCGCTTTCGTCTATGTCCTTGGGAATGCTGAGGAAGAACGAATGCAGCATCCACAGGGTAAAGGGCTGGTTTATCGCTACCAGAACGATGATCGTGGTCGGCTTCAAGCCCCAGATGTTCCATTCGAAGAACGGCAGAAGATAGCCCGAGACCAACGTGATATGCGGCATGGCGCGGAAGACAAGCGCGGCTATGAGAATCCAGAAGGCATAACGGAATCCGGAGCGCGCCAGGGCGTAGCCGCCCAAGGTGCCGATTGTAAGAGAGATTGTAACGGTAAAGAACACGACAACGACAGTGTTGACGGCGTTCTTCCAAAACTCCTCCTGCACCCAGGCGCCGTAATATGCATTCAATGTAAAGGCGCTTCCGGTTTCGCGCGTCGTGAAGTCGCCGTAGATCGCGTTGGTCCAGTCCGCCTTGGAAAAGAAATCACCTTGTACCTTGAAGCTGCCCCAGAAGGTCCAAAGGAACGGAAATGCGGCGATGACCAGCCACAGCGCGACCATCGCGAAGGACAGAAGGGTTAGGGGTGTAATACGGGATTGTGCCCTGGTTGCCATGATCGCCCCTCAATGTGCCTTGTGACTGAAATCGCGCCAGGTGCGGATCAGCACCGGGGTCAGCAGGATGACGACACCGAGGATGGTCAGCATCGAGGTGGCGCCGGCCGAGCCGTAAAGCGGGTTTCCGGATTCACGCAGATCGTTGTAGATGAACCAGCTCAGCGATTGCGCATGCCCCTGGGCCGAAAAGCTGACGATTGGTTCGAATACGCGGAAGTTGTCCATGAGAAGCATCAGCGTCACGAAGGACACCAATGGCATCAGATGTGGCACAACCACAAGGATCAAGCCTTGCCAATTCGAGGCGCCGTCGATTTGTGCGGCCTCCAGCGTGTCTGTCGGAACAGTCTGCAGGCCGGCATAGAAGGTGATGAAGCTGAATGGCAGCGTATGCCAGACCCCGTAAACCATCAGCATGATCCATGTCAGAGGCGTCGAGGCCTTCAAACTCAGCGATGGGTCGTTGAAAATGATCTGAATTGTAGCACCGATGATGCCGTCGCCATCAACCATCCAAAACAGGATCAGCGAACCGACAAGCGGCGTCACAAGGAAGGGCAAGAGCGAGACAAAGATCGAAGGCCCCTTGATCGCTTTCGGCAGCTTGTTGACACCCACGGCTACCGCAAGACCCAGGACGAGGACAAGCGGTGTCACCACCAGAGTATAGGTCAGCGTGAAGATCAGTGCCTTGTAGAACGGCAGATCCAACAGGGTATCCGCAAATTCGTCCAGGCTCTTGCGCGTTCGCCAGGCTTCACCAACTTCGGCGAAAGCGAGGTGTGAACGGTTGGTATAGGTCTTCAGGCCGTTGAATTTGCCCAATGGTTGCGCCTCTTGCAGCGCCGCCGTAGCCTCTGCGTCGATCGACGTGGTCTCGGTGCAGCCAAAGGGGCCGCAGCTTTCCGACACCACCAGGACCTGTTCGTGCTGAACGAAAACCGACTGGATAAAGACTGAAACGATCGGCAACGCGATGAACAAGATCATTGCCGACAACGCCGGCAGGACGAACCAGAGGAAGGTGCGGTGTTTCATCGCGCGGTCCTGATAAGGAGAATCGCCAGGGCTGCAGGGGCCCCGAAGGGCCCCCGCCAGTGAGAAGTCAATTCAGGAAACCAGCCTCCTTGGCGGCGGTTGCATAGGCCGCCTCGACATCTGCCAGCGCGTCTTCTGCGCTTTCCGCGCCCTTGTAGAAATCCACGAGTTCTGCCCCCAGCGCGTTGTGCATGAGGTTGACATATGGGATCATCGGATAAGGTTTTGCGCCCCCCGCAGCAGTTGCCGAAACACCAGCCGCCGCCGGGCCGGGCTTGAAACCGTCAATCAGCCAGATCGCCTTGTCGTTGTTTGCTGCCACCATTTCAGGCGACAGGGCGCTGACCAAGGCCGCAAAGGTCGCTTCGGCGTCTTGGTCCGGCACGTTCTTGGCAATGGTGATGCCGTCCCACCATAGCGTCGCAGCCGGAATTGATCCTCCGCCCGCGGTCGGGGCGCTGGCCAGAACGGTGTTCGAGGTGACCTCTTCGATCGATCCTTCATCATCCAGAACCGCACCGCCGCGCGAGCCCCACATGATGCCAAGGGCGGCCTGACCTGCTTCCCACAACCCCTGTGTTTCGTTCGAAGCGTGGGTAAGGTAGTCAGGATGGGCGTATTCAAGCAGGGACTTGATCGAGTCGAGCGCCGCGACGCCCGCGGCGTTGTTGACATTCGGCTCGGCCGAGCCCGGCTTGAAGAGCTTGCCTCCATGGGCAAAGAAGAAGAGATTGAAGACCTCCCCGACGTTCCAGCCCACCTTCATGTTCATCACCAGCGGGTGTTCCATGATGCCGGCGGCGCGGATTTTCTCGGCTGCAGCGACGACGTCCTCGACGGTCGAGGGAATACCCTCGACTCCCGCCTGTTCCAGGATGTCGGTTCGCGCGAAGAGGTGCTGCGAGTTGGCCATGAAGGCCACCGCCATCACGTTACCGTCGATGGTGATTAGCTGCGAAGGCTTCAGATGCGTACCATATTTCTCGACCAGATCGTTAAGAGGCCGCACGAGGTCGTCATTCATCAGCTGCGTCAACGTCGAATTCGCAACAATGACGCTGGTGTATTCCGCCGGGTTCGGCGTAAGCGCCTGATTCATGATGTCGCGCGTGTTGTCCTTCAGCGAGACGGTGAACTCGCCCGCATTGGCCGCGCAATTCGCTTCGGCCGTCCCGGACACGGCCTGGATGGCGGGGAAGTCGCTGCCAAGGATACGTACAGAGGCGCCGCCCGGCCCGCAATCGGCAGCCAACGCCGCTGATCCCATCAGGCCCGCGAAGGCGCCTGCGATGGTTGATTTCTTCAGGAGCATGTTCATTCTCCCTGTCTCCTTTCGTTTCGGATGCGCCTCGCAATCACGCATCTGGGTTAGACCCCGGCGGAACCTGCCGGGGATCGGATGAGGCATCATGCCTCCGCTCGCGCACCGGTTCTTGCATCGAACAGGCGGCAATTTCTGCTGCGATATTCAGGCTGGCCGTATCGCCGATGTCGGCGCGGAAGTCCGTGGGGGCCTTGACCGAGACCAACTCGCCGCCGGCGCATGGTGACCATGGCGGTATTCCCCAACAACTCGATCGCATAGATCGAGACTTGGTTTTCGTCATGGCCCTCGCTGCCCAGCCCGGCACCTTCGGCCCGGAATTCCACGGTTATCGGACCGTCGGTGGCAGACTGCCCCTCGATCTTCATGTGACCGGACTTGAAGATGCCGGCTGCGGTCCTGACCTTGACCAGCTTCATCACAGGGCTGCCGATGAATCCCGTAACGCGGTCATTGGCAGGATTGGTCCCGGTTGGCGTCCCGACCTGCTGCACCACGCCCGTTGCCGTCATCACCGCGCGGTGGGCCAGCGCCATCGCCTCGGTCTGGTCGTGGGTCACACGGATTCCGGTGACCTTGAGTTCATGGCTGAGTTTCTTGACTTGTGTCAGGATCGAAACTCGCAACTTGGCATCAAGATTTGACAGGGGTTCGTCCATCAGAAGCACGTTGGGTTCACGTGCGATCGCACGGGCCAAGGAAACGCGTTGGCGCTGGCCGTCAGAAAGTTCGGCGGGTCTACGGCGCAGAGGTCGCCAAGGTCCACCATGGACGAGGCGCGCCGCACCACATCGTCATGGACCTCAGGGTCAGCTTCCCGGATTTCCAAGGGAACACAGGTGTTGTCGTATGCATTCATGTTCGAACAGGGCGCGTAGCTCTGGAAGACCATCGCGACGTCAAGATCCCCGGGCTCAAGATCATTGACGACTTTTTCGTCGATGGAAATCTCGCCATCCGTCGGAACCTCCGGACCCGCAATCATCCGCATCGACGCGGTCCTGCCACAGCCCGACGAACCAAGCAGCACGAGAAATTCGCAGCCTCGGATCACCAGGTCGAAATTGTCGACGCCGACAGAACCGTCCCTTCGTTTGGGCACGTTCCGGAACCGGATTTCAGCCACGTGCCTCCCCCCATTTCCGCCATTCGCAGACCACCGAACGTCGCCGGTGCGGCAGGATGGTAGCAGAATCAAGATTTTCAGTATAATGAAATCATTCTATGAGTGATATTCGCGAAATTGATTTAAGGCTTATCGACGCGACAATCCTGCTGGTTTTCCTGGGATGCATGCGACACCGAAAAGCGACGGTCGTTGCGCGCGAGATGGGCCTTACACAACCCGCAGTCAGCCACGCGCTGAAGCGCCTGCGCTCGATCTATGGCAATCCCCTGTTCTTGCGCCGCGCTCACGGGCTTGAGCCAACGTCCCAGGCAAGGGAGTTGGAGCCGAAAATCCGCCAGATTGTGCAGATGATGGCTGAAACCCTGTCCAAACATCAAGATTTCGATCCAGGGAGGACCAAGGTCGATTTGAAGATCGGCGCGTTTGACTATGAACTGACAACCGTCCTGCTTGACTTGATAGCCGATCTACGGACGGTAAGTCCAAATATCGGAATTCATACATTTCCGCTTGTGAACCGCGACGCGCTCGATGCCCTCGTTGATGGCAGGATTGACATGGCGATTGGGTATTTTGACATACCGGCGAACAGTGCAGACATCTTTGTCGCGGACAAACTTTGTATCGAAAGATACGTTGTCGCTGCCCACAAGAACCACCCGCTCTTCGACGATGATCTGTCCCTTGAGCAGTTTGCCACAGTAGAGCATCTTCTGGTTTCACCCTTCGGTCCGGCAAGAGGCCTGGTTGATCACGCGCTGAAGCTGAGTGGCTATCGAAGAAATGTTCAGACAACCGTCCCGTCCCTGTTTGCGGCGCTTTCGATAGTCGAGAGATCGGATCTCGTGGTGACGTTGCCCGAACGGGTTGCGGCAAGAAACGCACGCCGCTTCAATTTGAGGCATGTACCGCTGCCGATCGATGGCGGAACTTTCGAATTGCATGCAGTACGTCATGTCCGCGACGCTCAAAGCGCATTGCACATCTGGCTGGTGAAACAGCTCAAGGCTTTGATCACTGACGGGACAATCTAGTCTGAACCGGGGGCTCTTCCCATATTCACACCGGCGGGAGTCTCCGGCAGATCAGCGACAATCGCCGCAGCAGGAAAGCAACCTCCTCTCCATCACTACCAGCCTGACCCAGAACCAGGGGCGTGCCCTCAATTGCCCGGATCAAGCCGGGCTGGAATGTTCCCGTATGAACGCCAGATGACCTCTGGACGTTCAGACTACAGCATGAGCAGCGTCGGGGATTCGAGATGCCGGGCGATTTCTGCCAGAAAGCTTGCACCCAAAGCACCATCGATGACCCGATGGTCGCAGGACAGGGTAACCGACATTGCGGTCCTGAATTCGGTCTGGCCGCGATCGTTCTCGACCGCGACCCGCCGGCCGGAACCAACGGCCAGGATCGAGCCATGCGGCGGGTTGATGACCGCGTCGAAGCTCTCGATGCCGAACATGCCCAAATTCGAAATTGCAAAGCTTCCGCCGATATACTCTTCAGGCTTGAGCCGTCGGTCCCTTGCCCGGGCGGCAAGCGACTTCATCTCCTGGGACAAGGCGACCATGGGCTTTTCCTGCGCGTCACGCAAAACCGGTGTAAAAAGTCCACCCTCCACCGCCACGGCGACAGCGACATCCGAGGCATGGAATCTGAGCAACCGGTCATGCGCCCATACCGCGTTGGCATCCGGAACCAGCTGTAGAGCCAGTGCCGACGCCTTGATGACAAAATCATTGATCGAAATCCTGATCCCGCGCGATTCAAGCTCCCGGTTGAGCATGGCCCTCGTTTCAATCACCGCATCGAGCATGATCTCGCGCCGCAGGTAGAAATGTGGAACGGTCTGCTTGGCCTCGACCAGCCTGGCGGCAATGGTCTTGCGCATGCTGTCCAGCGGCACTTCCTCGAAGCTCCGGTCGGGATAGATGGCCGCAACCTTCTCCCACTCGCTGGCGGCGGCAGTGGCTGGCTCCGCCTTCCTGGCCGCCGGATCGGCGATGGCCGCCTCGATGTCACGCTTGATGATCCGCCCGCCCGGCCCGGAGCCCGGAATTACCGCCAGGTCGAGCCCGCTCTCCCTCGCCAGCCGGCGGGCGAGGGGCGACGAAAACAGCCGCTCCCCTCTGCTGCGTTCGGGTAATCGAGCCTGGCCCGGGCGCGCGGGCGCCGGTGCGGCAGGTGCCCCGGGCGGTATGCTCGCGGGTGTGCCGGTTGGCACCGGTAATGCAGTTGAAGGGGCGGCACCGGGTATCGCCGGCGTGTCGATCTCGAGTCGGTCCGGCGGTGATTCCCCGTCTTGCAGGATGATGGCGATCGGGATGTTGACGGGCACGTTGGTTGCGCCTTCATCGACCAGCAGTTTCATGACGGTGCCGTCATCAGCCGCCTCGAACTCCATGATCGCCTTGTCGGTCTCGATTTCCGCCAGGATATCGCCGGCGGCCACGCTATCGCCTTCCCCGACATGCCACTTGGCCAGGGTTCCATCTACCATCGTCGGTGACAATGCAGGCATCTGGACCGTGATCGGCATGGGTCAGGTCACTGGCTGTAGGCCACGGCTTTTGCCGCTTCGGCGATTTCGCCAGGGCTGATCAGCGCTAGTCGCTCCAGATTCGCCGCGTAGGGCATCGGCACATCCTTTCCGGTGCAATTGATTACCGGTGCATCAAGCCAGTCAAAGGCCTCCTGCATCAGAACCGACGAGACGTGGTTGCCGATCGAGCAGACCGGCCAACCCTCTTCAACGGTCACACATCGATTGGTTTTCCTGACCGACTGGATGACAGTCTCGGTATCCATGGGTCGCAAGGTGCGCAAGTCAATGACTTCAGCCGTAATCCCGTCCTCGGCAAGAATGGCGGCCGCTTCAAGCGTGTGCTTCATGCCGATCCCGAATGATACCAGCGTCACGTCACTGCCTTCCTGCCAGATCCTCGCACGGCCAAGCGGCACGGTCCAGTCCTCGACCTCCGGCACATCAAAACTCTGGCCATAGAGGATCTCGTTTTCCAGGAACACGACCGGGTTGTCGTCGCGGATTGCTGCCTTCAGGAGGCCCTTGGCATCGGCAGCGGAGAATGGCTGCACCACCTTGAGGCTGGGCACATGCGTGTACCAGGCCGCAAAGTCCTGGCTGTGCTGGGCGGCAACCCGGGCCGCCGCACCATTCGGGCCACGAAAAACAATCGGGCAGGGCATCTGCCCACCCGACATGTACAGGGTCTTTGATGCAGAATTAACAATATGATCAATGGCTTGCATGGCAAAGTTGAAAGTCATGAATTCGACAATCGGGCGCAATCCACCGAAGGCTGCACCGACGCCGAGGCCGGCAAAACCATGTTCTGTGATCGGGGTGTCGACAACCCGCCGCGGCCCGAATTCGGCCAGGAGGCCCTCCGAGATCTTGTAAGCGCCCTGGTATTCGGCAACCTCTTCACCCATCAGGAACACATCCGGATCCCGGCGCATTTCCTCGGCCATTGCCTGGTTCAGCGCCTGGCGAACCGTCATGGATTGCAACGTTGTTCCAGCTGGTATCCCGGGATCGGCAGGGATCGACGTCGCCGGCCGGGCCGACGACGCGGCAGGGGCGGCGCCCTTGCCGCCTTCCGCGGCCTGTGCAGGAACCCGCGCCTGCATGTCGGCCGGCGCTGGCCGGGCTGCGGATGGCTCACTGCCGCCCTCGGTGGTCAGGATGGCGATCGGGGTATTGACGGCAACATCCTGCGTGCCTTCGGCGACCAGGAACCTGCTGACGATACCATCCGCGGCGGACTCAAACTCCATGATGGCCTTGTCGGTCTCGATTTCGGCAATCAGATCGCCGCTCGAGACAGCATCTCCCTCCTTGACCGCCCACTTCAATAACGTTCCGGACTCCATTGTCGGCGACAGTGCGGGCATCAGGATGCTGTCTTCCATCAGGTGATCTCCAGTTTGACCGGAATGATGTCGGGGCTCGGCGGCTCAGACAAAGACATCAGTCCAAAGTTCCGATTCGTCCGGTTCCGGGCTCTCCAGGGCAAACTCGGCTGATTCATTGACGATTTCCTTGATTTCCATGTCGATCGCCTTGAGGTCGTCCTCGGATACCGATGCATACGCCAACAACAAATCCCGCACATGGTCGATCGGGTCGCTCTGCTTCCTGACCTCCTGGACCTCGTCGCGGGTCCGGTACTTGGCCGGGTCGGACATCGAGTGTCCGCGGTAGCGATAGGTCAGCACTTCCAGGATATAGGGACCATTGCCGGAGCGGCAATGCCTTGCTGCCTTTCGCCCGGCATCCCTGACTGCAAGCACGTCCATGCCATCGACGATTTCACCGGGGATCTGGAATGCCTTGCCCCTTATGAAAATCTCCGGTGTGGCCGAGGAGCGCTGCATGGAGGTCCCCATGGCATACCGGTTGTTCTCGACCACGAACAGCACCGGGAGTTTCCACAGGCTGGCCATGTTGAAGGCCTCGTAGACCTGCCCCTGGTTGGCGGCCCCTTCGCCGAAATATGCAAATGTCACCGCTCCCGACGATCGGTACTTGTCAGAAAATGCCAATCCGGCCCCGATCGGGACCTGGGCGCCGACGATTCCATGACCGCCATAGAAGTCTCGTTCCTTGCTGAACATGTGCATGGAGCCGCCCTTGCCGCGTGAATATCCGCTGCTGCGGCCGGTCAATTCGGCCATGACCCCGTTCGGACTCATGCCACAGGCCAGCATGTGACCGTGATCCCGGTAGGCGGTAATGCGTTTGTCACCCTCTTCGGCCGCTGCCTCTAGCCCGGTTATGACCGCTTCCTGCCCGATATAGAGATGACAGAAACCGCCGATCTTTCCCATGCCGTAGAGTTGGCCCGCCTTCTCCTCGAAACGCCTGATCAGCAGCATGTCCCGGTAGAATTGCAACAACTCCTTGACGGTGACGCGTGATCCGGAAGCGCGCTTCCTGGCAGCCATGAGATCTTCCTCTATTGTCCGAGCACTTCGCCAGATACCTAGACTGAACCGCCGGGAAATTCTACAGCATTCGGCCCGCGTGTGATGACCGAAATCAGCCGGCGACCCGGCGCCTGCCGCCGGGACCATCCGGCCCGCCAGCATGCCTCGCGGCACCGGCGTAGTCAGCATGAAATCCTGTCCCGGCGACCGGAATCAGGTCAGTTGGCGACGGCGGTGACGATGATGTCATCATCATGGGCAAAGCTGAGCGCCTCACGGGCCCGTTCATCCAGAAGATCAAGATCCAGGTAGTTGTCCGACAGGCGGCGAACAAGATTTTCCATCTTGCGAACTTCTTCCTGCAGGTGGGAATGTTCGGCTATCAGGCGGGTTTCCTCATCGATCATCAGCGTCCTGGCAAATCGGCCATTCTCGCCCTGCACGGCCGACACCGCGAAATAGGCCCCGATGGCCAGGAACATGGCGTAATAACCGAAGACAAGCGCCAGGATTTTGAGTTTCGCTCTCATGCTGCCCGTACTGACCACGCTGGCCGGGTGCTGTCCCCGGCTCTCATCGTGCTTCCCATGTTAACCGGATCTGTCGGAAGACTCAACTCGACAAGGCGTCGATGCCGGGCAGTGGCCGTCCTTTCATCCATTCGAGGAATGCGCCGCCAGCCGTCGACACATAGGTGAATGCCGGTGCCAGGTTGAGCCTGTTCAGTGCCGCAACCGAATCGCCGCCACCGGCGACGGAAATCAACCTGCCTTTTTCGGTCAGCCCAGCGGCAGCGGCGGCGATCGCATTGGTTCCCCGATCGAATGGCGGGGTCTCGAATGCGCCGACAGGTCCGTTCCAGATCAAGGTCCGGTGGTGCTCCAGCAGAGTGACAATTCCGGTCCGGCTTTGCGGTCCAATATCAAGGATCATCTTGTCGTCCGGAACCATGCGCGGACCGACCGACCAGGTACTGGCATTGGCCTGCAGCCGGTCGGCAACCGTCACGTCGACCGGAAGAGCCAGTTGGCAGCCCTGCCGGTCTGCCTCCTCGATCACATCCCTGGCGGCGTCGACCAATTCCGGTTCAACCAGCGACCGGCCAACCCTGCAACCCTGGGCCAGGAGAAAGGTATTGGCCATGGCGCCGCCGATCACCAGTTGGTCAACCTGCCTGGCGAGGTGATTCAGCACATCGAGCTTCGTCGAGACCTTTGCCCCGCCGACAACTGCCATCACCGGGCGCTTCGGAGCCTCCAGCGCCGCCTCCAGCGCCGCAAGCTCTTCCTCCAGCAACCGCCCGGCGCAGGATGGAAGGCGTTCGGCCACCCCCGTAATCGACGCATGGGCCCGGTGGCAGGCCGAAAACGCATCATTGCAATAGATCTGGGCCAGGGCAGCCAGGCTGCCGACAAATTGCGGATCATTGCCGGTCTCCCCCGGGTCGAATCGAAGATTTTCCAGCAGGTACACATCGCCCGGCCTTGCATCTGCCAGCATCGACCGGGCCCCGGCATTGGTGGCCGAGGGCATGAATATGACTGGCGTTTCGTAGGCCGCCTCCAGGGCAGGAATCAACTGCGCCAGCGACATTGATGGCTCCGGCTTGCCACCGGGGCGGCCAAGATGCGAAGCAAGAATCAGGACAGCCTTCCGTTGCCGCAACTCGTCGATCGTTCTCCGGGTCCGAAGGATCCGGGTATTGTCGACCACGCGGCCATCCTCGAGCGGAACATTGATGTCCAGCCTGACCAGGACCCGCCTCCCGGCGAGTTCCACCTGGTCAATCGACTTCCATCGTCGCATTGATCCGGCAGTGTCCGCGGCGGCACTCAGCACTCGGCCATGACCCGGGCCACGTCGAGCATCCGGTTGGAAAAACCCCACTCATTGTCGTACCAGCTGAGAATCCTGCAGAATGACCTATCGAGAACCTTGGTCTGGTCGGTATGGACAACCGAGGAGCGGGGATCATGGTTGAAATCCACGGACACGTTCGGCAGGTCGGTATATCCGAGAATGCCCTGCATTTGACCATCGGCTGCCGCCCTGATGCAGTCATTGATTTCATCGGCCGTTGTCGGCCGGTCGGCCTCGAAGGACAGATCAACCACCGACACGTTCGGCGTCGGCACCCTGATGGCAACGCCGTCGAGCTTGCCCGAAAGCTCCGGCAGCACCAGGCCGACCGCCCTGGCTGCACCGGTCGACGTCGGAATCATCGACATCGCCGCCGCGCGCGCCCTGTACAGATCCTTGTGCACCGCATCGAGGGCGGGCTGGTCGCCGGTGTAGCTGTGGATAGTGGTCATGAACCCTCGCCTGATGCCGACGGTGTTGGCAAGAACGCTCGCCACCGGTGCCAGGCAGTTTGTCGTGCATGAGGCGCAGGACACCACCAGGTCATCGGCGGCAATCTGCCGGTGGTTGACGCCGTAGACAACGGTTCGGTCGGCGCCGGTTGCCGGCGCCGATACCAGCACCTTGCGGGCGCCATTTCTCAAATGACCGGCCGCCAGGTCGCGGGAGGCAAAGAAGCCCGTGCATTCCAGGGCAATGTCGATACCAGACCATGGCAACTCGGCCGGGTCGCGCAATGACGAGACACTGACCCGCCCGTTGCCGGCATCAAACCAGTCATCACCGGTGGTGATCCCGGCAGGAAAGCGTCCATGGACGCTGTCAAATTCAAGCAGGTGGGCCAGGGTTCCAACCGGGGCCAAATCATTCACCGCGGTAACGACGATGTCGTCACGCCCCGACTCCGCCAATGCCCTGAAGACATTACGGCCAATGCGTCCAAATCCGTTGATTCCAACCTTTACAGTCACGTTTCATCTCCAGTCTGTTTCAGGCCGGCATCTCGCCCAGCGGTGCCGACCAATATCCTTGCGCCCCATGCATCGGGACGCAATCATCTCCCTAAAGCAGACCCTTCACGGTCTCGGCGATCGCTGCCGGCGTGATACCAAAATGCCGGTACAGATCCGGCCCCGGTGCCGAGGCGCCAAATCCCGTCATTCCGACGAAGCCCGACCGCCGGTCCTGGCCCCTCTCGCCGCACAGCCAGCGCTCCCAACCATGACTCACCCCGGCTTCAACCGCCACCCTGATCGGCCCCCGCGGCAGAATTCTCCGCCGGTACGATTCATCCTGCTCGGCGAACAACTCCCAGCAGGGAATTGATACCAGGCGTGTCCCGATGCCTTCCTCTTCCAGCATCTCCCGCGCCGCTGCCGCCAGCGCCACCTCGGTTCCGGTCGCCAGCAGGATTGCCTTGCGCGGCGAACGGGATTCCCGGAGCACATAGGCGCCTCGCAGCGAGGGGCTTCCGGGCCGTCGGGTGTCTCGCATCTGCGGCGTGGCCTGCCGAGACAGCGCAATGACAGTCGGGCGATCCGTTGAGGTCAGGGCAGCGTGCCATGCCTCTGCGGTCTCGGCAGTATCGCATGGCCGAAATACGTTGATGTTTGGCGTTGCCCGCAGCATGGCCAAATGTTCGACCGGCTGATGGGTCGGGCCATCCTCGCCGAGGCCGATCGAGTCATGGGTCATGACATAGACGACCGGGACACCCATCAGCGCCGACAACCGCATGGCCGGCCGTGCATAATCGGCAAAGCACAGGAAGGTGCCGCCATACGGTCTGATACCGCCATGCAGGGCCATGCCATTCATGGCCGCGGCCATGGCGTGCTCCCTGATGCCGTAATGGACGTAGCGACCGGACTTGTTGTTGCCGTCGAATACCGACAGATCGGCGCTGCGCGTATTGTTGGAGCCGGTGAGGTCGGCCGAGCCGCCAATGGTCTCCGGCACCACCGGGTTGATGGCCGACAGGACCAATTCGGACGATTTCCGGGTTGCCACACTAGACCCTGACTCCAGCGCCTCGGCTTTCAGCCTCGAGATGGCGTTTCGAAGTCGCCTTGGTGCCTGCCCGTCGATGACACGGTTGAACTCAGTTCGGCGATTTGCCGGCAGTGCATCCAGCCGTGACTGCCAGGATTGCCGCGCAACCGCCCCCCGCATGCCGATTTCTTCCCACCTGGCCTTCAGATCGGCCGGGATGACGAAGGGCGCCTCGGTCCAGCCATATGCCTGCCGGGTCTTCGCGATCTCCTCCTCTCCCAACGGGCTGCCATGGGAGCTTGCGGTCCCCTCCTTGCCAGGAGAGCCGAGGCCAATCCGGGTGGCGCAGGCGACCAGGGTCGGCCGCCTGGCCGCCCTGGCGTCGGTCAGCGCCTTGTCGATATCGTCGGGGTCGTGGCCGTCGCACTCGATGACCTGCCAGCCAGCCGCCTCGAATCGCATCCGCTGATCGGTCATGTCGCTCAGGCCAACTTCGCCATCGATGGTGATGTTGTTGTTGTCCCAGATTGCCGTCAGCCTGGATAATCCCAGCCGTCCGGCCAGGCCAGCGGCCTCGTGGCTGATTCCCTCCATCAGGCACCCGTCACCGACCAGGACGTAAGTGTGGTGATCAACAATCCTGCTACCGAACCGGCTGCGCATGGCCTGCTCGGCCATGGCAAACCCGACCGCGTTGGCAAAACCCTGGCCCAGCGGTCCGGTCGTGGTCTCGATGCCGCCGCCATGGCCGTATTCCGGATGTCCGGCAGTGCGCCCGCCCAATTGCCGGAACTTCCTGATCTGGTCGATATCAAAATCGGCAAATCCGCATAGGTGCAGCAAGGAATAGAGCAGCATGGAGCCATGGCCGGCCGACAGGATGAAACGGTCGCGGTCGGGCCAGTCCGGACAGGAGGAGTCGAAGTTGAGATGACGCTGGAACAGGATTGTTGCCACATCCGCCATTCCCATCGGCATGCCCGGATGCCCGGATCTTGCCGCTTGCACCGCATCCATGGACAGCACCCTGATGGCGCAGGCAAGGCGCCAGTGATCGGGATGCTCGGTCTTCAATTCTGCCAATTTCATGACGTCTTTCCAGACTGCTTTCGGAGATTGCGGCTAGATTTTCCGCTCTTACCCTATGCGGTCGAAAACGCAAGCCGGGCAGGGCAGTGGGATCACGACAAATCCACGGAAATCGACACCCGTCAGGGGCTGGTACGGGTGCATTCGGCAACCGTTGGACTGTCTGCTGCGGAAGCAGGCTTGGCGGTGCGCCCATATGTTGCAGGAACGGTTCGGGCCGTTTCCTGTTGCCGGGAGATGGTCCTCTTCATGAAGCCGCCGAACAGCAGCACGGCAAGGATGGAGTCACCATGCGGCCGTCTGCAGATCATGCCCTTGCCGATATGCAAAATGCCTGCCGGGCAACCGACATGGCTCCCCTGCTCAAGAGAGCAGCAAACTCACCGGATCGATGCGGGCCGGTTGAATTTCGTGTAACTCAAGGACGCACCCCGATCGCAATCCCGGGAATGACGAGGTCGTTGCTGAGACCGATCAGCGCTACCTCGATCGGGCCATCCTGCGACCAGCGGATAATCTTCAGGTCAGGCGTGGAGGACCGCTTACATGATGATGACGGGAATGATGGCGTTGAGCTGTTGGGTATCGAAACTTGTTGTGGGTCGCCGGTGCGACAATCCAGGCGTGATTGCCAGGTTGGCCAAGCACGATGCCGATGGCAGGGCAGGAATGGCTCAACGCCATCCGGCCAGGAATGCCGCAGGTGAATGACACGCCAGGTCGAACAGTTACGCATCGGATACCAGGAGCCCGGCTGCCGTTGAGACGGGAACATCGCCAGATTTCCAGCGGTTCCGTTCGCTGCGCAGGCCCTGGACGACCTCGCCGTCGCCCCATTGTGGTCGTCATCTCCATGCCGGGCGCCTCCTGGCCCTTTCCACTCCCGACGCCCGGCATGCCGGTCCGCCGGTTCAACCCGGCCTCAACGAAGGCTGCTTGGCGGATGACTTGCCGATTCTGTATTCGCCGGATGAATTGCGCTAATTGTCGGTGTCGATGACCCGAATCGATGAAGCGGTGTTGAGGACAGAATGGACGAACAACTCGGAGCTCTCGTTGAGCAGGCAATCTTGACCCTGGAGAGCGCAAATCAGTCGCTTGACAGGGTAGCGGCCAGTTCGGCCAGCGAATTTGCCAGCCTGCGGACAGAACTGGCCGCCAAGCGTAGTGCGGTGGACGCGGCAGTCTGGAAGAAATCCGAGCTGGAACGGAGAATCGAGGCTCGCGAGGCGGAAATTGACAGCCTGAAGAAACAATTGGCAGAGAAGAAAAGTGAGTCTGCCGATGGTACAGCATCGTCTCCCGATGTCGAGGAACTGCTCAGGAATCGCCAGGAGGATTTGGCCCAGATAGATTCGGCACTCGGGAAAGTTCAGAAATTGGCGGAGAGATCCAGTGCCGGAAGTTGATATTGTCGCTGGAGAGCGCCGTTACTCGGTCGGTTGCAAACAGGATGAACTGGAGGCGGTATCGACTGCGGCCCAGGTGCTGAACGACCAGTTGGCGGAAGTGGCGCAAGCCAGCCAGAACATGCCGCCATCGCAGATGTTCATGCTGGCCGGATTGCAACTGGCCGACAGCCTGGCAAGGGAGTCGTCGCGAAAGGCCGAGTCGCCGGACCAGGAAATCCTTGCCCAGCAGATGAAGCGGATTATTCAACTTGCCGACGACATCGAAAAGAAGATCCGGATCATGGCTGGCGAATCGGACAGGAAGGGCGCCGGATAATTGACCGGGTCGGAAGGCGCGTCAGCTGTTGTGCTCGCGCAACCTTTTGGCAGCCTCCCTGTTGAAACTGATATCGCCGCCGTCAAGCTTTTCATCCAGTTCACCTGACAGCGTCATTTCCAGAAAAATGTCGCAACCGCCGATGAACTCGCCCTTCACATAGATTTGCGGAATGGTTGGCCAGTCCGAGAATTCCTTGATGCCCTGCCGGAGATTCTCGTCGGCCAGCACGTTGACATCAGTAAATTTGACATCAATGTAGCCGAGCACCTCTGCTACCCGGGACGAGAAACCGCATTGTGGCCGCTGCCTTGTTCCTTTCATGAACAGGACGACATCATTGGCATCCACCGTGCTGCGGATGCTGTCTTCGATATTGCTGGACATTACCTACTCCCTGGCCTTGGTTGTCAGCGCCAATGCGTGCAATTCGCCATTCGGGCCACTCATCTTGCCTTTTAGGGCCGCATAGACCGCCCGCTGCTGCTGCACGCGGTTCATGCCGCGGAAACTTTCATCAATGACCTCGGCAGCAAAGTGGTTGCCATCACCCGCAAGGTCGGTGATCGTGACGCTTGCCCCAGGAAATGCGTCCTCGATCAATCGCCTGAGCTCTGACGCTTCAATTGGCATGCCGGTCTACCTTCAACATGCAGGCTGCATATCCCATCGCCTGGCCGTATTCAAGAAACTGCCCAAACGCCGCTGGCGCTCTCGGCAAGCATTCCGCCAACCCGTTCATGACAGTCCGGGCGAGGTGGCCGGCAACCTGGCTGGCGGTGCAATACGCCCGTTTCGACCGCCATTCCATCCGTCGGGGGCCGCCGGCATGAGATTTCATGCATTTGAATTCGGCCGGATTGCTGAATTCGGTATGCAATCCCCTTCCCGTGCCCAGATTGACACCTTTTGGCAGGTCGGAATTCTTGTCGTCGAGGATACGGTTACGGCCGAACAGCTGACAGGGATACGCCAGGCCCTTGCCAGGTTGGTCAAGGGATGCCGACGCCATTGCCACGTTCACGGCGAGACCCTGGATGGCGCTGCCGGTTCGACCTCCAGCCCGTTCACACGTCATGAACTTCGGGCCTGCGCCGGGCTCAGTTACCAGATGAGGTGTCCGACATGTTCGAATCGGTGACGCGAATCGCACGAATGACGGAATTCTGCGCCGACCTGATCGGTTCGAACCTCCCGTTTTGCCATGGCAAGGTCAGCTCCAAGCTTCCCGGAACGGCCACCGAAATCAAATGGCACCAGGATTTTCTTCGAGCCGATGACCAATGACGGCATGATCACCTGTCTCGTATTCATCGGTGACGTGACGCACGAAAGCGGGCTGCTGGAAGTCGCTCCCGGATCTCATCGAGGCCCGATTTACTCGCCTAGGCACAATGGTGTGATCACTGGCGCAGTTCGGGCAAGGCGATGGAATCGTACCAGGATGACATCGTCAAATTCACGGGCAAGGCCGGCTCGGCCTGCCTCATGCATGCCAGGCCGTTGCACGGCACGGCTTCAAATCTTTCAAACTGGCCACGCGCGCTCTTTCCGGTCCAGAATGGTGGCAAGCAGGACGATTCCCGGCCCCGTCCGAAACCGACACCCGGTTCCGGGTTGTTGCGAACTCCCCGCAGGACCAGCACCCACGGCCCCGGCACAGGCACCAGCGATGCGATCACGACCATGGCAATACTCATCATGATGGTCTGGTTGATGCTGGCCATGATGAAGGGCAGGGCGAACGGGATCTGCACGCCAGGCAGCTTCTGTCGACCGGTCATGCAAGATTGCCGATCGCAACACCGAACAACACGCACGGGAAGGCGCATCCAAAGATGATCGCCTGCCTCTGCATGACATGATCGTAATGGTCGACAATTGCCAGGAATGCCGGGCATGCGGTCACAAACATGACCAGTTGCACCGAATTCGAAGCCAGGTAGACGGCAGGCATCGGCAGCGGAAACATGATCCACCATGGCACGACCTCGAATGTGGCAAGGACGCCATCAAGAAACCGGTTCAGCGGGCCAAGGACAAAACGCAGCGGGACTTTCGTAGCCAGGAATCCTTCCTCGACTCCCAAGGTGTGGTCCCGCGACTGGCAACCGAGTCGCAGGCCACGTTCAGCGCATCGAGTGACGGTAATGGCGGGCTCCAGTCGCGCGGTCTTCACCGGAGCCGGAATTCGCCAGCAAGTCCGCCATCGATACCATGGCTTCGCCCGCCTGGTCGAAATCGTACTATCCGCGCAAGCCAGGCCCGTCGAATCTGCCATGTCGCCGGGATTCCGATCGCATTGCGCCTGCCGCCCGACATGCGGGAGCGGGGAGCGTCGCCAGACTCAGATGACCGGCAACTCCGGTTCCGTTCGCGAGGTCAGCAAGATGGCGCCATCGGGGCCGATCACGATGTTCTCTTCGTGAACCATCATCTGGTCCGGGCCGTAGACGATGGAAGGCTCGATCGTCAGCACCATACCCTCCATGAGCAACGTTTGGTCATACGGCGCTAGTGATGGCTGCTCGGTCAGTTGCATTCCAAGTCCATGGCCAAACCGGCCGACATTTCCATCGGAGTCGTCCATCTCGACGACAATTGCCGACATTGCGTGAAAGAGATCGCTGCAACAATTGCCCGGGCGGGCCAATTCCAGCGCCGCCTCGGTCGCCCGCCACAACACGTCATGCGCCCGTCTTGCCAAGTCATCGGCAGGTCCCGCCGACCAGTTGCGATCAAAGTCGCAGAAATAACCGTCCCAGGTCAGCCCGGTATCCAGCATCAGCACGTCGCCCTTCCGAAGCGGTTGATCGGTGGGGAGCGAAATCACGTCGGCATAGCCTCCCGCCCCGGCCGCCCCGGCAAGATAGGGAATGTCGTCGGCGCCGGCGCTGATCGATGCACGGCGGAACGACCGGAAGATGCTCTCGAGCGACTGACCGATGCCTGCCATTGCCGGCATGTTGTCAAAAACCGACGAGGCAACCGAGCAGGCATGGGCGATCTTGTCAATTTCGGCCGGGGATTTTGTC
Organism: Paracoccaceae bacterium; assembly: GCA_965214695.1. Taxonomy (GTDB): domain Bacteria; phylum Pseudomonadota; class Alphaproteobacteria; order Rhodobacterales; family Rhodobacteraceae; genus JAPOXR01. The sequence goes on from OZ243967.1 coordinate 486,677, forward strand.
ATGCGCAGCCCCTGCACCAGGCCAGTGGCGTCGACGACCTGCAGTCCGGGCAATGCCGCCAGAAGCCGCTCCCAATCGCCCAGCGGCATGCGCAGCAGGGTTTCGTGGCCCTTCAACACGCCGAGGCGCTGCCGGCGGCCGGCCAACGGCGACAGCAATTCGACCAGCAGGCTGATGCCGTCATCATCCGGCGCCGGCGCATGCCATGTCCGGATGTCATCGAGCCAGCCACGCCGCATCAACCCGGCGCCGATTTCCGGAATCACTGCCACCGGCTTGCCGCTTACCGGAACAAACACGAACCACGGGCGGGTCGGGCTTTTCCAGAACAGTGTCTGGAATCCGGTAAAGTATCGCACCTCCGGCTCGGTCATCAGCAAGAGCCCGGCGAGCCCGGATGTCGCCATCAACGCCTGCGCCCGCAGGGTCCGCTCCTCGAACTCGGCAACGGAAAAACCGCGCCCCGGACACTCATGCTGCATGCGGCCCCACCTCCCTGCTTGCGGGTATCCCAAGTTGATGGCGCCACGCACCCCTGCCTTCTGGCCCTGGCACCGCAAGCTGCGCCCATCGCCGTATAGTCGCGCCGCCGACCACCCCGGTGCCTGCATGGGCCGGCCAAGCGGGACGCATCGGTGCAAATGCCGACAGGCTTCTGCCGGTATGCGTGAGGCCGGGAAAATTCAATCCCGCCATCGGGACCGGCGATCAAACCGACTGCCGCAATTCGGATCCGGGCCATAAAACGAATCACTCATCCGCAAATTCCCTATCTTCCGGCAACTGGTGCACCCCCGCATGATCGGTCCAGACTGGACAAGTGGTTGCGGCTGCGGAATTGGGGATTTTGCCGTCTGGACCGGCTTTCCCTTGACGGTCAGGAGGGCGGGACTTGCAACCAATCTGGCAGACGGATTCGGCTTCAAACGAAAAGAACATGACGGCATGAAAAGAAGATACGCCGTGAACACAATGGCTTGCACCGCACTCCTCTAAACCGAGGCGGGAGTGTTCGACCCGCCTTGTTGCCGAAAATTCTTCCGCTCCGCCATGGCGGCCGAAATCTCATTCCCGACCCGTGCAGTCGGGATTGCAGGTTTTCTTTGACTCTCTCGCCACCTGGCCACAACATGCAAATGTTACCATTGGTCCATGTCCGCCCCGAGAGCACCCGCCCGTGAAGGCCGGGCATCGGACCCCGTTACCGGGAGGAATTTCGATATGGATGCTGCAGGCCCGTATGATCCGACAACTGATTATCCGGAAGGACCGGCAATCGCCGAGATTGCCGGGGGCGGCGATATCACGCCCTGGCGCCCCTTGCATGTGACTCGCCGTAACTTCCTGCGCGGCGTGGTGTGCTCCGGGATCGTCATCGGCGGGTCATCCTACCTGTTCTCGACGGCCACGCCGGCCCGGGCAGATACCCGCGGCGTTGAGCGGATGATGTCACTCACGGTGAATGGCAGGACCCACCATGTCGACGTGGCGCCAAACGAGACGCTCGGATACACCATCCGCTACCGGCTGGGGCTGACCGGCACCAAGATCGGCTGCAACCAGGCTGAATGCGGCGCCTGTACCGTCATGGCCGATGGCAGGACCATCTATTCCTGTTCGATTCTGACGCACCGCATGCGCGGCACGGAGATCGTCACCGTGGAGGGAATTGCTGCTCCCGACGGCACGCTGCACCCGGTGCAGCAGGCCTTCATTGATGAACTTGCTCCGCAATGCGGTTTCTGCACGCCCGGACAAGTCGTGGCCGGGGTGGCGTTGTTGAACAGCAATCCGAACCCGACCAGGGAGGACGCCCGAGTGGCGATGTCCGGAAATCTTTGCCGTTGTGGCGCCTACGAGCATTACTTGAACGGCGTCATGAAGGCAGCGAGGGAGGTGTAAATCATGGCTTACAGACTGATAGGTAAAGACTTCACGCCTCCGGATATCGAGGCGAAGGTCACGGGTTCGGCGAAATACGCCGAGGATTTCCGGGCCGACGGCATGGCACATGTCAAGTTCTACGGCTCGCCGATGCCGCATGCGAAAGTGAAATCGATTGACGCCGGAGAGGCCATGAAGGTTCCGGGTTTCGCGGCGGTGCTGCTACCCGAAGAAGTCAAGCAGCCGGATGTCACCGGGTTCCCGATTCTGACCGCGGAGCCGAAATATTACGGCCAGCCGATTGTTGCCGTTGCAGCCGATACAGAACAGGCGGCGGCCGATGCCGTTGCTGCGCTGCGCGTCGATCTGGAAATGCTGCCCTTCGTGGTTGATCCGCTCGACAGCCTCAGGCCAGGCGGCGCCAACGCCATCGAGGGCGGCAACGTCTCTGGGCGCGGCGTCGACTTCCACGAGTTGAAGTGGACCGGCAAGGATTTTGCCCTTGCGGCCGAGGATGAGCTTCCAAGGGGATCGACGCCGGTCGAATGGAGTTTCGGCGATGTCGAGGCCGGGTTTGCCGAGGCGGCCGTGGTGGTTGAAGACTCCTTTGTTCACGCCACCAATTCGCACCATGCCATGGAACCCCGCTCTGCCGCCGCATTTTGGGAAAATGGCAAGTGCCATGTCTGGGGATCCACCCAGTCGACGTCATTTGCCCAGCCGGGCCTTGCCCGCATGATCGGTATCGAACTGAAGGATTTGGTATTCGTCGCCGAGTATTGCGGCGGCGGGTTCGGCGGCAAGGGAACGTCATATCCGCTGATGGCGCTGCCGGCGCTGATGTCGAAGAAGCTTGGCGGCAGACCTTGCCACATGCGGGTGTCGCGGGCCGAAGAATATGCCAACGGCATGGCGCGCTCGGGATTCCAGGGCTGGACCAAGCTCGGATTTGCTGCTGACGGACGCATTACCGCCGCCGATATCTTCGTGATCCAGGATCTGGGTCCGACCACCGGCTTCCCGGATTTTGGCAATGTCGGCAATGCGTTCAGCATCGTGTTCCAGCCGCCCAGCATGCGCTTCCGCGCCGTTCCGGTCTTGACCAATACGGTTCCCAAGGGGCCGCAGCGTGGACCCGGCGAGAACCAGACGGCCAACATGTTCGAACCACTCATCGACAAGGCTGCGCGTGAACTCGGAATCGACCGCGTGGCAATCCGCGAGGTGAATGCGCCAGGGCATGGCGGCGAAGGTGCAAAAATCGGTGCCAAGCAGGGACCGCTGACATCCGCATTCCTCAAGGACGCCCTCACCCAGGGCGCCGAGATGTTTGGCTGGAATGAACGGTCGGCCAATGCCGGCGAGCAGACGGGCCCAAGGGCACGCGGCTATGGCGTGGCCTCGGCCTACCATTCGGCTGGCGCTGCCGGTTTCGACGGGTTGGTGAGAATCACCCCTGATGGCGTCCTGCATGTTCATACCGGCGTCGGAAACCTCGGCACATATTCCTACGGGTCGACCTCCCGCGTGGCGGCCGAGGTGCTGGGCTATGACTGGGATCATGTCGTCATCGAGCGTGGTGGCACCGCAAAGCACATCCCGTACAATCTTGGCCAGTTCGGCTCGAATACCAGCTTCACCATGGCCAGGACCAATTATGTCGCGGCAATGGACGCGAAGGCGAAGCTCCTCGAGATTGCGGCCTCCGCCAATGGCGGCAACCCCGATGATTACGACATCAGCGATGAGCGTATCGTCAGGAAGTCCGACATGAGCGCGGTAATGAGTTTTGCCGACGCCGCCGGAATGGCCATCGAGATGGGCGACAAGTATTCCGGGCAGGTGCTTCCCGAGGACATCCACGAGATGACCCGGGCCTCGGCAATGGCAATTTCCGGAACCGGTCTTGTCGGGGTTGCAAAGGACACGATACCCAAGGATGCGACGGCGCCGGCGCTGACGGCGTCATTCGTGGAGCTGGATGTCGATTTGGAAACCGGTGCAGTGGAAATTCTCGACTTCCTCACTGTTTCGGATTGCGGAATTGTCAACCATCCAACCGGACTCGCCGCCCAATCCCGGGGCGGGGCCGTCATGGGATTTGGCTTGGCGCTCACCGAGCGCCATGTCTACGACCCGGCCTACGGCATTCCGAACGCATCATCCTTCTATCACGGCAAGCCGCTATCCTACCTTGATGTTCCGCTGGACACGCAGTGGGGGGCGGTGAACGAGCCGGACCCGCAAAACCCGATGGGCATCAGGGGTGTCGGCGAGCCGCTGCAGGGCTCGGCATCGGCTGCCGTGCTGTGCGGGATATCGGATGCGCTTGGCGGTCATCTCTTCAACCGGATCCCGGTTGTGACCGACATGATCGTGAATGCCGCCGCAGGCAAACCGCAATCGCACAAGCCGCTTGCAACCAACACGGTGTAAGGGGCGGGAGGAAGAACCATGTCAGATGTAATGCACAATTTTGAACTCTACCAACCCGATTCGGTGCAGGGGGCATCGGACCTGCTCGGCGAGTTTGATGATGCCTGGATCATTGCCGGCGGCAAGGACAGCCTCGGCTGGTTCAAGGACCGGGTGAAGCAGCCTTCCGTTGTCGTTGATGTCGGTGGAATTGCCGAGCTTGCCGGCATCGATGAAACGGAGGATGGCGGTCTCTATATCGGCGCCGCCACCACGCTGACCGACATCATTGACAATACCCTGGTCCGGGAGAGATACCCGTTGCTGGCGTTGTCGGCATCGAAGGTGGCCTCACCGCAGATCCGCAATGCCGGAACGATAGGCGGCAATGTTTCCCAGGATACGAGGTGCGTCTATTACCGCAGCGGCTTCCCGTGCTACCGGGCCAGCGGCAACACCTGCTATGCCAACACGCCGACGGCAATGAATCGTGATCATGCGCTGTTTGAGGTCAGCAGATGCGTTGCAGTCACCCCGTCGGACACCGCACCGTCGATGGTTGCGCTTGGTGCGGTCATGGTCATTCGCCGGGATGGCGAGGATATCGAGGTGCCGGCCAGTGAGTATTTCATCGGACCGGAGATCGACATCACTCGAATGACAATCCTTGAACATGGCGACATCCTGCTGGGCATTCGCTTGCCGGGTGCATGGGCGGGTGCCCGCCACTATTTCGAGAAGGCGGCCGACCGCAACACCTGGGATTTTGCCCTGGTCAGCATAACCATGGCGGCCAAGATGTCTGGCAATGCCATTGAGGATGTGGCCCTGGTGTGCGGGGGCGTGCAGTGCACGCCGCGCCGGATGACCGAAGTCGAGGATGTCATCCGGGGCGAGGCTCCGAGCCAGGAGTTGGAGACCCTGGTTCGCCGCGTGGCCTCAAGGGGTGCCCAGCCGCTGAATTTCAACCACTTCAAGATTCCACTGATGGAGAATCTTGCGGCCAGGGCGGTCCGTTCGCTGACTTGATCCCGTGAACCTGTTCCGCTTTTCCAAGGACATGTTCGGCCGGGAGATGCTGATTGGCGTCAACTGGGATTTGTTGTGGCTCCCGGTTGCTGCTGCCGCCTGCGTCATCTCGCTGCATGTGCTGGTCGGTGTCATTCGCAGGAGGAACTGACCCCGATTGCAGCCGCGCGGCTGCAGCGGGGGCGGTCATGTCCGGCTCTAGGCATCACGGAGGTTGAATGGCGGATCCAGGTGGAGATACGGGAACACGACACCGGCTCGGCGACCGGCTGTTTCACTGGGTGATGGCGGCGTGCATCCTGTTGCTCGGCGCAACCGCCTTCCTGCCGATCATCGGCATCAAGTTCAACTGGCTGCCGATACATTGGTGGAGCGGCGTTATTCTGGTTGCCGCCATCCTGTTTCACCTCTACCGGGTCTTCGCAATCCACGGGATTGGCCGAATGCTGCCGGCAGCCGATGATGTCAGGGAAGGCGTCGGGATTGCCCTGAACCGCCCAACGGCGGGGCTGGAACCGGCAAAATACGACGCCTTGCAGAAATCCTATCACTGGACCGCCGCCATCGCTGTCCTGGCCACCGCGTTGACCGGCTTGATCATGCTGGCCAGGATCGACACCAGTTTCTGGAAGCGCAACCCTTCCATCCTCGCCGAGCCGATTTGGGGGGTGATCTACGTGATCCACGGGCTCGGCGCCATGCTGCTCCTGTTCCTGGTCATTGTTCACGTCTACTTTTCGCTCATCCCCGGCCACCGCGCCTACCTGGTTTCGATGATTTCGGGACACGGCCCTGAACTTGCCCGAAGGGACTGACCACCATGCTTGACATTGCCACCGCCACACGGATGCGGGAATCCTTCGAACTCGTTGAAGAAGCTTATGAATTCATGCTCGCTTATGCGGCCCAGGGCCGGAAGTCGGAAGAGAGCAAAGGCTCGGGGCCGAGCCAAATCCGGCAATTCCTCATGCGCTTCCGGGCCGCCGTCCAGGATTTGGCCGATCTGCTGGAGGACATGCCGGATGATGAGAGCACCGATTTTCGCCGGCGCTGGCTTGATGACGCAAGGGGCATCGGATCGGTGATCGACATGCTGCTTGCACTGCCGTCCATCAACTCCGAAATGGTTGACAACACCAACGGGCTGATCGTGATGCGGGCATTCCTCACTGACATCTTCTTCGCCGACCACGTCATGCTGCCACCCCGGTGAGACAGCCTGGCCTGCCGGCAACAGGCCCGGACCAGGGCAAGCCCCGACCTGGCGGGGGAGAGGCCATTTCGCCCGCCCGGAAGGTACCATGAGTTGCCTCGGCCGGACATTGGTCGCCATACTGTTTCCGGTTTTGCTGTCCGGGCCTGCCATCGCAGACCGGCACTGCGCGCCGGTGATGGAGGCCTATTGGCGGGCCAGGGCGTTCTTGTTGCAGGAGGACCAGAGCTGTACCGAAATCCTTGCCCGCAGCAATCCCGACTTCCACGAGGCCGTGGCCCAGGCCAGGATCTGCGGCTTTATCAGCCTCCATGATCATTTGCAGTCGCTCCTCTTCGGCGATGGTGCCGACGGCGAGAGTTGCGAGGCCCGGGTTGAGCGCATCCTCGAATTCAGCCCGGAATTGCAGGCCATCATCGAGAATCATCACTATTGACCGGCCGGTCAGGAAATTCCCGAATTGGCATCGACGACGCCTTGCCTGGGGCCGCTGCAGCCAATGACGGACCGGCCATTGACTACTCGCCGCGGCCGGTCTCCTCGAGGATGAAATCCTTGAATGTCTGCACCTTGCGGGAGCTTCGCAACTCCACCGGGTAGGCCAAATATACCGGGATGGCCCGTGAGTTCAGCTCGGGCAGCACCTGCACCAGTTCGGGAAAATGATCGGGCAGGTAGTCAGGCAGGACACCGATCCCCAGATCGTGGATGACGCCCTGGAGAACGCCGAAATAGTTGTTGACCTTGAGTTGGGCGGTGATGCCCTGCTTGACGAGATCCTCCACGAAGCTTGCGCTGGCGCCATTGGGCTCATCGTCGAAGCTCTGGCAGATCAACCGGTGATCCTTCAACTCGCCGATGCCCCGCGGTGCCGGATGGGCGGCCAAATAGGTTTCGGTGGCAAAGAGCCGCATCCGCACATCAAGCAGCCGGCGCCGGATCAGGTCGGCCTGGGAAGGCTCCTTCATGCGGATGGCAAAATCGGCCTGACGCATGGCCAGGTCAAGCACCCGCTCCTCCAGCATAAGGTCGATCCTGAATTCGGGAAAGCGCCTGTACAGTGTTGCCAGACGGGGAGCGAGCCACAACGTGCCGAAGCCGACCGTGGTGGTTACCCGCAACTCACCAAACACCTCGTCCCGTGTATCGCGAATCCTGGCGGTGGCATTTTCCAACCGCCTGGCCATGGCGTCGGTGGCCTCGAGCAGTAATTCGCCCTGTTCGGTCAGCAGCAATCCACGCGCATGCCGGTGAAACAGCGTCGCCGACAGGCTGGTCTCCAGAGACTTGATCTGCCGGCTGATCGCCGACTGGTGCAAATGCATGAGTTCGCCGGCCCGGGTCAGGCTTCCTTCCCGTGCCACCGTCCTGAATATCCGGAGTTTGTCCCAATCCATGATCATGCCGCCGGTTGGTGAATTCAGCCGACGACCGAATCCGGTTTCCGGCAAAATCCTGATATCACTTTCGTTTGCAAGGCAATTGCTTTACGAAATTTTCATGCGTTTTCCAGTAAACGGGGATTGAATTGAGCGTCAGGAAATACCGGCTTGCCGACCGGTTTGACCTCTCATGTTCTTCAGTTCTGCTGAGTGGTACGCAAGCTCTTGTCAGGCTGATGTTGGAACAGCGATTTCGCGATGCGGCAGACGGGTTGAACACCGCCGGCTACGTGACCGGCTACCGGGGCTCGCCACTCGGCGCCGTCGACATGCAGATGCAGGGGGCACAGCCGGAGCTTGAGGCTGCGAATGTCGTGTTCCAACCGGCGCTGAACGAGGATCTGGCCGCTACCGCCCTGTGGGGGGCCCAGCAGGCCGAACTGCGCAATGAAGGCCGCCATGATGGCGTCTTCGGGCTCTGGTATGGAAAGGGACCCGGGGTCGACCGGTCGGGAGATGCGCTGCGCCATGCCAATTTGGCCGGCACATCCCGTCACGGCGGGGTGGTCATGGCGCTCGGCGACGACCATACCGGCGAGAGTTCCACGACATTGCACCAGTCGGAATTTGCCCTCGTCGATGCGGGGGTGCCAATCCTGTCGCCGGCCGGCGTGCAGGAAATCCTCGATTACGGCATATTGGCATATGGTCTCTCCAGGTTCACCGGTAACTGGGTCGGGCTGAAATGCGTCAAGGAGACAGTCGAATCGACGGCGGTCGTCGATGGCGACCCGGGTCGTCTCGATCTTCGCCGCCCCGAGATCGACCTGCCGCCAGGTGGACTGAACATTCGGCTTGTCGATGACCCGCGGGCGCAGGAGGCGCGCCTCGTCGATCACCGGCTGCAGGCCGCCGGGGCCTACTGGCGGTCCAACCGCGGTGACCGGAGAGTCCTTGGCTCGCCGGGCGCCAGGATCGGGTTGGCATCATCCGGCAAGAGCTGGCTCGACCTGGTCCATGCGCTGGAATTGCTCGGGCTGGATGCGGCAGCGGCCGAAAGCGGCGGCATCACCACCTACAAAATTGGAATGGTGTGGCCACTGGACGTGGCAAGCCTGCTCGAATGGACCGAGGGGCTGGATCTGCTGGTGGTGGTAGAGGAGAAGCGAAAGCTGATCGAGTCGCAGATCAAGGATGCGGTGTTCGACCGCCGCCGACATTTGCGAGTGATCGGCCGCCATGACGAGGATGGCCGGGAGATTTTCCCGGTGCGCATGGCGCTGGAGCCGGTCATGATCGCCCGGGCGGTTGGTTCTATCCTGGAGCGGGAAGGGCAGGCTAGCGACCGGGTCTTGTCGCGGCTGACGAAATTGCGCGCAAACCCCGACCCGGCAAATTCCGGCACGCTGGCAAACCGGCACCCGTATTTCTGTTCCGGCTGTCCACACAATTCTTCGACCCGCATTCCCGAGGGCTCCCGGGCCTATGCCGGCATTGGTTGCCACTACATGGTGCAGTGGATGGACAGGCAAACCACCGGCTTCACCCAGATGGGCGGCGAAGGCGGCAACTGGATCGGTGAATCCCCGTTTTCGACCACCGACCACGTGTTCCAGAATATCGGCGACGGCACTTTCAACCATTCGGGCATCATGGCCATCAGGGCTTCGGTCGCAGCCGATGTGAACGTCACATTCAAGATCCTCTACAATGATGCCGTTGCCATGACCGGCGGGCAGAAGAATGACGGCAACCTGACCGCGGCACGGATTGCCAGGGAGCTGGTCGCCATCGGCCTGAAGAAGGTCGTCCTGGTCTACGACCGGAAGGAGGACATCGATTTTTCCGAATTCCCGGTCGAGGTGGAGCGACGGGAGCGCAGCGAACTGGATCCGGTGCAGAAACAGTTGCGGCAAATCAGCGGCGTGACCGCCATTCTTTACGTGCAGACCTGTGCTGCCGAGAAACGCCGGCGCCGCAAGCGGGGCACCTTTCCGGACATCGACCGGCGGGTCTTCATCAATCCCGACATCTGCGATGGCTGTGGCGATTGCGGCGTCCAGTCGAACTGCATGTCCATCGCCCCGCTGGAGACAGCAGCCGGCCGCAAGCGGGTTATCGACCAGTCGGGATGCAACAAGGATTTCAGTTGCCTTGACGGCTTCTGTCCCTCCTTTGTGACAATCCAGGGCGCGCGGCCACGCCGTCGCGAGGCAGCAGCGCTCGAACTTCCGGAACTTCCCCTGCCAGTTCTGCCCGAAATCGACCGGACGCATAACCTCATCATCACCGGCATCGGTGGAACCGGTGTCGTCACCATTGGCGCTATTCTCTCGACTGCCGCCCATCTCGACGGCAAGGGAGCCGGAATGATCGAGATGGCTGGCCTGGCGCAGAAGGGCGGGGCGGTGACAATTCATTGCCGCATCGCCGACAGCCCCGCCGACATATCGGCAATCAGGGTGGCACGGGGCGAGGCGCATGGCCTGCTTGGCGGCGATTTGGTGGTAACCGCCCATGACGAGGTGCTTGATGCGGCCTGCGCCGGCAAGACAAGAGCGGTCGTCAACTGCCACGAATTCATGACCGGCGAATTTACCCGTGACACGGAGTTCCGGATCCCGGGTGAGGATTTGCGGCAGCGGCTCGGCGCTTCGCTCGGTGAGGGGCAAGCCGACTTCCTTGATGCCACGCTACTGGCCCGAAAGCTGCTGGGAGATGCCATCCATGCCAACATGATCATTCTTGGACATGCCTGGCAGTCGGCATGCATTCCCCTGTCGCTGGAGGCGATCATGGAAGCCGTGACCATGAACGGGGCCGGAATCGAGGCCAACAAGCGGGCCTTCGCCCTCGGTCGCTGGGCAGCCCTGCACGCAGGGGAAGCGCGCCAGCACTGCCTGGAGGCGGACGCAGACGCCCCCTCTGGCGCCGCCGACCGCCAACGGCAGCACGCCGAGCACCTGACCGTCCATAGCGGGGCCGGACTTGCCCGCCGGTATTTGGCGCTACTGGAGCGCTGTCCGGAGCCAGGGTTTCGCGCGGCGGTCGCCGATGGCTATCACCGGCTACTGGCGGTCAAGGATGAATACGAGGTCGCCAGGCTGCACCTCGCCACAGAAGCCCGGGCACGGGCCGAATTCGAAGGCAGCCTGCGGATCTCGTACCATCTGGCGCCGCCGCTTCCCGGAAGGAAGCGCCCGGATGGCCGTCCGCAAAAACGAGAATTCGGGCCATGGGTCATCTGGGTGTTCCGGTTGCTGGTCCGGCTCAAGCGCCTGCGAGGCTCGCCGCTCGATCCATTTCGCTACACCGCCGAGCGCCGGCTTCAGCGCCGGTTCCTCCGGGAGTACGAGCAGGACATCGACCGGGTGCTGTCCAGGCTTGACAGCGCCGATCTGCAAACCGCCTGCGAACTTGCCCGGCTTCCACTGGAGGTCAAGGGGTTCGGCCCGGTCTGGGAGGGCAATTATCGCACGTCGATGCGAAAACGGCAGCGCTTGCTGGAGGAGCTGGGTATTGCCGGGAAGGGTCGGCAGGCCGAGTCGGTCAATTCTTGACGATCACGAAAACTTGTCTGTCAGACTCGCCGGATTGCTCTATCAGCTTGTACCCGTGTTCATTGCAGTAATGCGGTATGTCGATCAGCGCCGTCGGGTCGTCGGAGATCACTCGCAGGACATCGCCGGATGCAAGCTGGCGCATCTTCTTGCGAATGCGCAGGACAGGAAGCGGACATCGCAGCCCCAGCGCATCAATGTCAACCTGTTGCGGCATGGGTGGCGAATTAGGCCGTGGCTGGCGGGTTGTCCACAGGAAAGCGGCCGGTTCCGGCCAAATCCGGCCTACGGATTTTGCCCAGGCAGGATAGAGTTGGCAACGGTATGTTCGGGCTAGACATCATCGGAACCGGTCTGCCGGGCGCGGCGGTGATTGCGCTGGTCGCCGGCTTTGTCAGCTTCATTTCGCCCTGTGTCCTGCCGGTGGTGCCAGCCTATGTCGCCTATATGAGCGGGGTTGCATTCTCGGAGCTTCCGGACGGCACCATCAACCGACGGGCCGCGATCTCGGCGCTGTTCTTCGTGCTGGGCCTGTCGACCATCTTTGTGCTGCTCGGACTGGCAGCGACAGCAATCGGCGGCCTGTTTCTTGCCAACCAGATTCTCCTCGGGCAGATCGCCGGCGGCGTGGTTATCCTGTTCGGCCTGCACTTCCTCGGCCTGGTCAGGATCCCGGTCCTGAACCGCGAATTCCGGCCCGGCAGCAATCTTCGGGGCGGCGGCCATGCCGGCGCCTATCTCCTGGGCCTTGCCTTCGCTTTTGGCTGGACTCCGTGCATCGGTCCGGTACTCGGCACCATCCTTGCCTTGGCATCGCAGGAACAGAGCGTCGGGCGGGGCGGCTTTCTCCTCCTGGCCTATGCCATGGGGCTGGGCATCCCCTTCCTCCTGGCCGGTATCTTCATTGGCCGCTCCCGGGCGCTCATCAACCGGGTCAAGCCACATCTGGCAATGGTCGAAAAGGCCATTGGTGGCTTCCTGGTGCTGATCGGGCTGTTGCTGCTGACCGGCCGGTTCTCCGACATCTCCTACTGGCTGCTGGAATTCCTCCCCTGGCTGGCGGTGGTCGGGTAGGCGGCCCCCAGCGATTGTCAGACAGGCGCCGACCCGGTATTGATCGGCCCGCTGACCGGCCGGTTCTCCGACATCTCCTACTGGCTGCTGGAATTCCTCCCCTGGCTGGCGGTGGTCGGGCAGGCACCCTGGTGCAGGACATGGTTCAGCACGAACACCCTGATCGAGGATGCAAGGTTGTGTCCCGCATCTCGCCCGGCATCGATCCGCGAGGCCAGTTCGTTGGCCGACAGGCCTGACTCGGTGGCGATGTTGCGGAATTCCTGCCAGAATTCCGGCTCGAGACTCACGCTGGTCCGGTGGCCGCGGATGGTCAATGAATGCTTGTTGCTCACCGCCACTTGTCAGCTGCGCACCCGTTCTGCCGCCGGGTCGTAGAGCGGACGCAGCGAGGCGACGGCGGCAACCCGCGAGCCGGCAACATCGATCTCGAACGATGACGCCAGCAGCTCGGCTGTCGTCTCGCCAGAACAGGGAACATAGCCAAGGCCAATGGCACCGCCCAAATGATGCCCGTAACTGCCTGAGGTCAGATGTCCGACGATCTCGCCGTCACGGACAATCGGCTCATTGTGGTAGAGCAGGGGCTCCGGGTCACGCAGCTGGAACTGTACCAGCCGGCGATCGAGGCCGGTCTCGCGTTTCCGAAGCACTGCGTCTCGGCCGATGAAATCCGCCTTGTCGGAATCGACGGCAAATCCAAGGCCGGCTTCCAGCACATGATCCTCGCAGGAGATGTCATGGCCGAAATGGCGAAATGCCTTCTCGCTGCGGCAGCTGTCCATCATGTGCATTCCGCACAATCTGAGATCGCTGTCGGCGCCGGCCTCCCACAGGGTCTCGAAGACATGGGCGGCCATGTCGGAACTGACATAGATCTCCCAACCCAGCTCGCCCACATAGGAAATGCGGTGCGCCCTGGCCAGCGCCATGCCGACCTCGATCTGCTGCCAGGTGCCGAAGGGATTCGCGGAATTGCCAAAATCATTGGGTGAGACCGCCGCCAGCAGCGATCGCGACTCCGGACCCATGACGGCAAGCACGGCCTCGCCGGCGGTAATGTCGGTGATGCACAGATCGAACCCGGTGCCGTGGCGCTGCAACCAGGTCTGGTCGGCGAGCCGGCTGGCCGCCGGCGTCACCACCAGGAATCGCTCACCCGACAGGCGGGCGATGGTGACATCGGCCTCGATTCCACCCCGCGCATTGAGGAATTGCGTGTAGACGATGCGGCCGGCCGGCACCGAGAGATTGGCGCCGCATACGTGGTTGAGAAATCTCTCGGCATCCTTCCCCTGCACGCTGAGCTTGCCGAAACTCGACATGTCATACATGCCGACATGCCGGCGAACCGCCAGATGTTCCTGCTCCCAATTGCCGAACCAGCCGGTTCGGCCCCAGCTGTAGTCATATTCCCGTCTCTGCCCGTCATTGGCGAACCAGTTGGCCCGCTCCCAGCCGGCCACCTCGCCCATGACGGCCCCCCGGTCCAGCAAATGCTGGTGGAACGGGGTTCGCCTGACACCGCGGGCCGTGGATTTCTGACGGAACGGGAAGTGGTCGTCATACAGCAGGCCAAGCGATTCGCTCACCCGGCTGACCAGGTAGCGCCGGTTTCCCTGGAAGGGCTGCATGCGCCCGATATCGACGTCGCCAAGGTCGAATGGCCGTTCGCCATCCATGATCCATCGTGCCAACGCCATGCCGGCACCGCCGGCAGACTGAATGCCGACCGAGTTGAAACCGGCTGCCACGAAGTAATTGTCGAGCTCCGGGGCCAGGCCAAGCAGATAGGCATTGTCCGGGGTAAAACTCTCCGGGCCATTGAAGAAGGTCTGAATGCCGGCCGTCTCCAGCACCGGCATACGGTTCACCGCCATTTCAAGAATGGGCTCGAACTGGTCCAAATCCTCCGGCAGCTGATCGAATTCGAAGGAGTCGGGAATGCCGTCCATTCCCCATGGCTTGGCATTGCGCTCGAATGCGCCCAGCAGAAATTTCCCGGCATCCTCCTTGTAATAGGCACATTCATCGGGAACCCGCAGCACCGGAAGCCGGGTCAATCCCGCAATGGGTTGCGTGACGATGTAGAAGTGCTCGCAGGCATGGAGCGGGATATTGACATTCGCCTTCCGACCGAGATCATGCGCCCACATTCCCGAGCAATTGACCACGTAGTCGGCGCCGATCACGCCCGACTCGTTCCGGCTTTTCCATTCGGCCGACCGGACGCGCCGACCATCGCCGGCAAACCGGACAATTTCAGCGCCTTCGACCAGCTTCGCCCCGTGCATGCGGGCACCCTTGGCCAGGGCCTGGGTGATATTGGCCGGGTCGCCCTGGCCATCCTTGTCCAAATATACCCCCGACACCACGCCGTCCCGGTTGAGGAGAGGGTAGCGCTCCGCAACCTCGCCGGGAGAGATTTCCTCGATATCGACACCGAATGCCCGGGCCATGGCCGCCGAACGACTCAACTCCTGCCGTCTTTCGGCGCTCAGGGCGACGGTTATCGATCCGCACTGGACGAAGCCGGTGGCAACACCGGTCTCCTCTTCAAGCGTCGAGTAGAGTTCCTGCGAATACTTGGCGAGCCTGGTCATGTTGGCGGTCGCCCGCAGCTGCGCAATGAGCCCCGCCGCATGCCAGGTGGTTCCGCAAGTCAGCCGCCGCCGCTCCAGCAGGACAACATCCTTCCAGCCAGCCCTGGCAAGGTGATAGGCCACCGAGCAGCCGACGACCCCGCCGCCAATGATCAGCACCCGCGCCTGGTCAGGAATTTGTGCCATCACGCCTTCCTCGGCTTTCAACCACGCAACCTGTCATTTTCCGGGTCCCATAGCGGACGATCCGGCTGGACCACCGCCGTGAAACGCTCGCCATAGATCTCGACATCCAACTCGGTTCCCTCCACGGCCATGTCGGCCCGCACCACCGCCAGGGCAATGGATCGGCCGATACGGTAGCCCCATCCGCCGGAGGTGGTTTCACCCACGATGTCGTTGCCGTGCCAGATGGTCGACATGTAGGGTGCATCGCAGTCGCCGGCATCGACGATCAACGTGGCAAACTTCCTTGTCGAGCCTCGCTGCCGCTCCGACAGCAGGGCCTGCTTGCCAGGAAATTGCTGCGGTTTGTCCAGCCTGACAAACCGGTCCAGCCCCGATTCAAGCAGCGAATAGTCGGTCGAGAGATCGCCCTTCCACGCCCGGTATCCCTTTTCTAGCCGCAACGAATTGAGCGCCCACATCCCGAATGGCCGCGCCCCGGCCCTGGTGATGGCGTCGTAGATCGGCAGAGCATGTTCGTTGGCGACATGGATCTCCCAGCCCAGTTCGCCGGCATAGCTGACCCGCACCAGCATCACCGGATGTCCGCAGCAATTGGCCTGCTGGTGGCTCAACCACGGCAGATCGAGATCGGCCTCGACAAGTCCGGCCAGCAGTTGGCGCGATCCAGGGCCGGTGACGATCAGGGTCGAGATGGCGTCGGTATGGTCCGACAGCGACACCGTGCCATCTTCCGGCAGCATCCGCTGCAGGATCTCGAAATCATGCCATTGAGCAGCGCTTGCAGTAATGAGCCTGAAGGAATTCTCACCCCGCCTGATCACGGACATCTCCGTCAGAACCCGGCCCTTGTCGGTCGGAAAATAGGCCAGATTCATGCGGCCGATACGGGGCAGTCCGCCGGCAATGCGCGAGCGAAGCAATTCGGCCGCCCCGTTGCCCTCCAGGTCGAACCGGGCAAAACCGGCCAGATCCAACACGCCCACGCCATCACGAACTGCCAGGCACTCCGCCTTGATCCGCGCCTCCCACGGACCCGATCTTGCCCAGCCTTGTGCCGCCTCGGCGGAGATGTCATCGCCGCCTTCGGCAAACCAGTTCGCCCGCTCCCAGCCATTATAGGCACCCATCTGACCGCCCTGGCCGACGATCCTGTCATGGATCGGCGAGAGCTTCCTGTCCCTGCCGGCCGGCCATTCGTACCAGGGGAAATGCATTGCATATTCATGGCCATAGGTCTCAATGGCCTTGGCAATGCAATAGGATGAATCGGCATGGTCGGTATAGCGCCGGGGATCGCACGACCACATGTCCCATTCGGTCTGCCCCTCAATCATCCACTCGGCGATGACCTTGCCGGCGCCGCCAGCCTGGGCAATGCCAAAGGTGAACACGCAAGCCTCGAAGGCATTCCTGACCCCGGGCATGGGGCCAAGCAGCGGCAGGCCGTCCGGTGCATAAGGGATCGGGCCATTGATGGTCTTGGACACCCCGGCCTCGGCCAGGATCGGCACCCGGGCCATGACATCCTCGACATACCACTCCAGGCGATCGAGATCGTCCTCGTAGAGCTGGAACGAGAAGTCGTCCGGCATCGGATCGTCCGGCGTGATCCAGTGGGCACGGCAATTGCGTTCATAGGGTCCGAAATTGAGCCCAAATTTTTCCTGCCGCAAGTAGTAGGAACTGTCGACATCCCGCAGCAATGGCAATTTGCGGCCGACTTGCCGCGACCATTCTGCAAGCTCCGGGATCTCGTCAAATACCACGTATTGATGGCTCATCGCCACCGTCGGCACCATCCGGCCGCCATAGGGCCGGAAATATTCGCCGACACGCTGGGCGTAGTAGCCGGCGGCGTTGACCACGTACTCGCAGCGGAAGTCACCCTTGGCGGTGTGGACGATCCATTCATCTCCACGTCTCGACACTCCCGTTGCCGGGCAGAAGCGCTCGATTCGGGCGCCAAGATCCCGTGCCCCCTTGGCCAGGGCCTGGGTCAGCTGCGCCGGATCGATGTCGCCGTCATTGGGGTCGTACAACGCACCTTCCAGATCATGGGTCTCGATGAAGGGATAGCGCTGCCTGATCTCGTTCGGGCTGATGATCTCGATATCCATCCCCTGGTGCCTGCCCATGGAGGCGGCCCGCTCGAATTCCTGCATGCGCAGAGTCGAATGGGCCAGGCGGATCGACCCCGTCACATGGTAGTTGATCGGGTAGCCGACGTTCTCGCCAAGCGTACGGTAGAGTTCGGTCGAGTAGCGCTGCATGTTCATGATCGACCAGCTGGCCGAGAAGGTCGGCACGTTGCCAGCCGCATGCCAGGTCGAGCCGGCTGTCAATTCGTTCTTCTCGAGAAGGATGCAGTCGGTCCAGCCAGCATTTGCCAGGTGATAGAGGGCCGACACGCCGACGGCGCCGCCGCCGATAATGACAACCCGTGCGCTGCCAGTGACCTCCGCCATTGAAATTCTCCCCCGTCGCCTGATTCGGCTCGCTGCCGAATCAGCTGCCGACCCGATTTCCGGTATCAGATTAGGGGAACACGCCGCAAGCTGCCGCCAATGTTGGCCCAATTTGTCGGCATATAGCCGACACCGCCGCGATCAGCCGGCTGGGCTGTCCTTCGGTCCGATCATCTCCTCGGGGCGGACGATGCGGTCGAACTCGTCCTCGTCAACCAGGCCGAGCCTGACCGCCTCTTCCCGTAACGTGGTGCCATTGGCATGTGCCGCCTTGGCCACGCTGGTGGCGTTGTCATAGCCGATGCTCGGCGCCAGCGCCGTGACCAGCATAAGCGATTCGTTCAGCAGCCTGTCAATGCGCTCGCGGTTTGCCCTGATGCCGGTGACACAATTGGTGCGGAACGACGAGGTCGCATCGGCCAGCAGCTGCGTCGATTGCAGCACGTTGTAGGCAATCATCGGCTTGTAGACATTGAGCTCGAAATGACCCTGGCTGCCGGCAAATCCGACCGCGGCATCATTGCCCATGATGTGCGCACAGACCTGCGTCAGCGCCTCGGTCTGGGTCGGGTTGACCTTGCCGGGCATGATCGACGAGCCAGGCTCGTTTTCCGGCAATTGCAGCTCACCCAATCCGCATCTGGGCCCGGATGCCAACAGCCTGACATCATTGGCAATCTTGTAGAGTGACACCGCCGCCACCCGCAACGCCCCCGATATCTCGACCATGGCATCATGGGCGGCAAGCGCCTCGAACTTGTTGACAGCGCTGATGAAGGGCAGGCTGGTCATCTCGGCCACCCTCTCGGCCACCCGCTCGGCCCATCCGACCCGCGAATTCAGGCCGGTTCCGACCGCGGTTCCGCCCTGGGCAATTTCGTAAACGTGACCGAGCGCTGATTCCACCCGCCGGGCTGCCAGTTCGACCTGCCTGGCATAGCCGGAGAATTCCTGGCCCAGCGTCAACGGGGTCGCATCCTGGGTATGGGTGCGGCCGATCTTGATGATATCCCCGAACGCCTCCATCTTGGCCACCAACTCGTCGTGCAGCCCTCGCAATTCCGGAATCAGTTTTCCGGTCACCTCAACCGCCACCGCAATGTGCATGGCGGTGGGAAAAGTGTCATTGGAGGACTGGCCCAGATTGACATGATCATTCGGGTGCACCGGCGACTTCGAGCCGGCCTCGCCGCCGAGCCGCTCGATGGCAAGATTGGCGATCACCTCGTTGGCATTCATGTTCGACTGTGTCCCCGACCCGGTCTGCCAGACCACCAGCGGGAAATGGTCATCATGCCGGCCCCGCATGACCTCGCCGGCGCATTCGGCAATCATGTTGCCCAGCCGGGGCTCGATCAGCCCGAATTCCACATTCACCAGGGCACAGGCACGTTTGATTACCCCCAACGCCCGCACGATCGCCACCGGTTGCTTCTCCCAGCCGATGCAAAAATTCTGCAGCGATCGCTGCGTCTGGGCGCCCCAATACCTGTCGGCCGGCACTTTCAACTGGCCAAAACTGTCCGATTCAATCCTGAATTCACTCATCTGCATCTCTCCCGGGCGACGAAGGGCGCCGCTGCCCGGCGATCCGAACCATTCCTGCAGCACGACATTTCCAACCGGTGCAGGAAATCAACCATCATGCCGATTCCTGAACTGGTCAAGGCTCACGATATCGGCAGTGCCGCCATCATCCTCGCCTGCCTCCGGTTTCGCTTCAGCCTTGCCGCCCTTTCGCTCGCCGGCCGCCTTGCTACCCTTGTCCCCGTCCTGCAGTTCCCTGAAATCGGGAAAGTTCAGGTTGAACTTGGCCGACGGGTCGGAAAACGACCTGACGGCGTCAATCGGCACCACCAGTCGCTCCGGACAATTGCCAAAATTCAGGATCACCGAGAAGCCGGTTTGCGTGACCTCGAGATCCTCGAACCAGTGCTGCAGGACGATTGACATGGTCTCGGGATACTGTTGCCGCAGATGTTCCGGCATTTCCACCTGCGGAAAATCCGTCGTGTATTCGATGACGAAGTAATGTGTTCCCGGGAGGCCGTGCTCCTGTACCCGGGTCAGCAGGGCGATTACCAACTGCTGCATCGACCTGATCATCAATGCCCCGTAATTGATTGATTCCATTCAGGAGTCCCTCAACACTATCTGCCGGTCGGCATGCGCCCCGGCCAGTACAATACGAAGCAGGAGATGTGATTGCAATTGGCAGGCTTCTGTTGCCAGGTGCCTGCCGAACCCCGCTGACGTTTGCTAGGACGCCAGAGTCAATTCCGGCTTGCCGGTACTGCGTCACGCAGCAATGGCTACCGGAGCACGATTGTCATTGGCAATTGTGCCTTTCGGACCGATAACGGCGGTACCCCACCGAGCGAAAGCTGACACCTTTACACGTCCGTCGATCCTGTTTCGGCCCCAAATCGTTGCAATCGGGTCTGGTGGAGCCGCCGGGTACCGCCCCCGGGTCCGGTTCGTTTATTACGCGCGCCTTTATCGCCATAGTTCCATCAGGAACACGCCCAATTTGAGTATCCTGCGCCAGGTGTCAACCCGTCTCTGCAACCGACCACGAATTGGCCCGAAACTGCGGCAATTTTGCAAGTGCCCCATTCTCCTGGCCGGCCCATAACTGTCGCAACCTGCAATCATGATCACCTCGGCCTGCAATCATCGTGAATTTCGGTCCGAAGTGATCCGGGTCATCGCCTGATTGCATCGCAAGCACCGCATAGGTTCCGGCCAGACGAGATTGGAGGACATGGTGATGGCGAGCATAACGATCCGCAATCTCGACGACGGCGTGAAGGCCGGCCTGCGAAAGCGCGCCGCAGGCAATGGCCGATCCATGGAAGAGGAAGTGCGGCCGATCCTCGGCGAGGCGGTCGGGTGGAGGGTCGTGCCTGCCAGGGGTCTGGGGACGGCGATCAACGAATTGTTCAGGCCTTTCGGCGGTGTCGAACTGGACCTGCCGCCGCGCGAACCGGTGCGCGAGCCACCGCGCTTCGGTTGAGATGGCCATGTTCCTGCTTGACACGAATGTTGTGTCCGAACTGATGCGCGCCGCCAGGGTTTGGCGGATGCTGCCGTGCGAATGCTTGGCAGCCTGTTCGTCGGCCGGGCTCTTCCGTTCGACAGTGATGCGGCACGCGCTTATGCCGAGATCGTGGCCGCTCGGCGCGCGGCCGGACACTCATCGACGCAGGCGGACTGTCAGATCGCGGCCATCGCACGCTCGCAGGGCATGACAATGACGACGCGCAACACACGGGACTTCATGGACACTGGCGATGAATGCAGGCTGATTGCAAACAATCCGGGTTCGTTCGCAGGCAATCCAGGCTCGGACCCGCCGATGGACGCAATCAATTCGGGCCGACAGCCGCGATGATTGCGGGCTGAAGCGATCTTGATTGCAGGTTGCTACACATCATGCCCCAGCGCCGGCATCAATCCGCCCGACATCACCAATGGCCGGTATTTTCCATGCTTGCCCATGGCTCGCTGGCCGGAAGCGATTCGCCCCGCTGCAGCAATTCGATGGAGATGTTGTCGGGCGATCGTACGAACGCCATATGTCCGTCACGCGGCGGGCGATTGATGACGATGCCCTTTTCCATGAGGAGTTGGCAAGTCTCGTAGATGTCATCGACCTCGTAGGCCAGGTGACCGAAATGCCTGCTGTCCGAAGGCAGGCCGTCATCGCCATCCCAGTTATAGGTCAACTCAACCGGACATTCCGGTTGGTCCGGCGGAGCCAGGAAAACCAGGGTGAACCGGCCAGCCTGGTTTTCGTTGCGGCGGGTCTCCACCAACCCAAGCAATTTGTAGAATTCGATTGACCGGTCAAGGTCAAGCACCCGTACCATCGTGTGCAGATATTTCACGCCCATCGCAAACCTCCAGATCATGCACCAAGCCAGCCATCACGGCCCGCACCGAGAAATCAAACACCCCCACTGTATGGGCAGAAAAACAGTTTGGCAAAAGTCTTCCCGTCATCAATTGAACGAATTGCCATCACCGTCCACCCGCTGTCAAAGCCGACCACACCATGCAAGTCGCTTGTCATCGCCGAGGTCCTGGTTTCTATTGGAAAGCGCCGACCGGTCCATCCGGTCGCGCAGGGGAATGCATACGGGACACGCCAGCCATGCCACTCAATCCGGACCAGCGCCAGGAAGTCGAATCAGTACGGCAGGAGAGCGCCCGGACCCGGCGGGTCATCAGCAAGGGCATGGAGGGACACCTGCATGTTGTCCACGACGTGCTCGATCACGGGTTTGTCCGGGTAGTCGACTATTTCGGGGCCGATTCCTCCATCGTGCAGGCGGCGAGGGTGTCTTACGGTGCCGGAACCCGGAAGACCCGCGAGGATGAAGGCCTGATCCGTTACCTGATGCGGCACCGTCATACCACGCCCTTCGAGATGTGCGAGGTCAAGTTTCATGTGAAACTTCCGATGTTCGTGGCTCGGCAGTGGATTCGCCACCGTACCGCCAATGTCAATGAATACTCGGCCAGGTATTCGGTGCTCGACCGGGAGTTCTATATTCCCGACCGCCAGCATCTTGCCGGCCAGTCAGCCCTCAACGCCCAGGGCAGGAGCACACCGCTCCCCGATGACGAGGCAGAACGGGTGTTGGATACCCTCCGCACCGACAGCGCCACCGCCTATGACCATTACGAGAAGATGCTGTCCCAGGACGGGCAGGTCGGCCTGTCACGTGAGCTGGCCCGTATGAACCTTCCCGCCAATATCTACACGCAATGGTACTGGAAGACCGATCTGCACAATCTGCTGCGTTTTGTTGCCTTGCGGGGCGATTCCCACGCCCAACACGAGATCCGGGCCTATGCGACACAGATCGGCAACATCGTGAGCGACTGGGTCCCGATGACCTGGCGGGCCTTTGCCGATTACGAGCTCGGCGGTGCTCACCTGTCGGCACCCCAACTCGACTGTATTCGCCGGATGCTGAACGGCGAGACCGTCACCCAGGAGACAGCCGGCATGTCCCCAAGAGAATGGCGAGAGCTAACTGACGTGCTCAACACCCCCTCGGGCGGCTGACTTTCGACCTACCCGAACCCGATCAGGAGTTGGGGCAGCCGAATACTCGCCGGTCCAGGGCGTAGCGGCCGCCCCCCTTGAGTAGCAGGACCAGGAACAGGAATACCCAGAAGGTTCGCTGATCCATGATCAATGAGCCGGCATCGGAATCGAACCAGCCGCCGATGTCACGACCTGAGACGCCATGGCCGGTGATGTCGACGAAACTCTGCACGAAAACGAAGCCGATCATGCCAAGGGCGGCAAGCCTGGTCAGCAATCCGACCACGATCAGAATCGGTAACAGGATTTCGCTGTAAGTTCCCGCGTAGACGATCAGGGTATGAATGAGGCTCAGCTGGGTATGGTCATAGCCGACCGCCTCCATCGCCTTCGGAAAGATCTGCACATAGGCGCCGGCGTCGGGAGAAAGGAATCCGAATACGCCGTCACCGAATTTGGTGAAGGCAGAGCCAATATAGTAGCTGAACAGCACCAGGGCAAAAACCACCCGGGCCAGGGTTGGGATGAGCCAGTCGGACACGCGGCTGTACAAGCCTTCAAGAATTTCATCTAACTTTCTGATTAGAAACATGAGTATTTCCTTGACCGTTGTTTGTGTTAGTGGGTTGGTGTCCGTTATGGGCCGCGGCGGCCATCGCTGTCCGGGCGCAGGATGCCGGTGATGACCCCTCCCGATACAAGGATCGACATGACCGCGTCCAGCCGGAACCATTCTGTCATCGATGATACAACTTCGCAGGCATCGCCCAGATTTGCGCCCCCAAGCAGGTGTTCGATCAATTCGAATCCGCCCTCCGGCAGCACGACCGGCCGCGGGTCGAATTCGGGCCGCATGACCAGGACGTCCTCGGCATCGGCTCCCGGGCGCGGGCCATCCAGGGCATTGAAGCGCCAGATGCTGCCTGCGGGATACAAGGAACGCAGCAAACGCAGCGACGGGGCAAATTCGAACTGGCAAGCCGGCAATTCGTTGGCTGGAATTTTCAGCACGGCGGTACTGTCGACGGCCACGGAATCTGCTTCATGGTAGGATTCGCGAATCAGCAATTCCAGCCGGGCAACATCGGGCAGGTAGGGAAGGTGGGCAACCGGCGCAAATCCCTCGACGAATCCGGGCATTTCGCGGCCAAACCGCAACAGAACCGGCGAGGCGGGTGGATGCTGGCGGACATAGATGCCGGCCATGGCGTCGAAGAACTCGTCGCCCAGCAGTTTCCGCATCACCGGGAAGGCAGAATTGAGGGCATCGGTGAGTCCGACTACGACATTGTTGCGATAGACCGCAAACCGCCTGGTCGGCTGCCGGGAATGATTGATCAATCCATCAGGCGGCGGCAGATCGGGGTCCAGGACCGCCGAAAGAAACCCGGACTGGGTTACCGGCATTCCTGTCCTGCAAAACTCTCGAGCAGGCAGCCAGCCCGCCCGGCCTCGGCGGCAAGCACAGGCCATTCGGGAACATCATTGTCCCACTCGATCAGGGTTGGCAGCGGACCGGCCTTGCCAAGCGTGTATGCGTAGAGTTCCCAGACCGGGTCTGACACCGCCGCCGCGTGATTGTCGATGAGCAGCGTGTCACCTTCCGGGTCATCCTCGTCCTCATGGCCACCGAGATGGATCTCGCCGACCTGCTCCAGAGGAAATTTGTCGATGTAATCCACGGGATCAAACCGGTTGTTTGCGGCCGACACGAAGACGTTGTTGACATCCAGCAGCAATCCGCACCCGGTCCTGGACGAGACCTCGGAGATGAACTCGATCTCGCCCATCTCGCTTTCCTCGAAGCAGAAATAGGTGGACGGGTTTTCCAGCAGCATGGTTCTGCCAACGCTCTCCTGCACCTGGTCGACATGCCGGCAAACCCGGTCCAGGGTCGCCCTGGTATAGGGAAGCGGCAGCAAATCGTTGAAATATCGGCCATCATGGGTTGACCAGGCCAAGTGTTCGGAAAACGATGCCGGCTCCAGCCAGGCAACCAGCGTCTTCAAACGCTCCAAATGCTGTTCATCGAGCGGGTCTTCGCCGCCGATCGAGAGACCGACGCCGTGACAGGAGAACGGAAAGTCCTGGCGAAGGCGCCGGAGTTGGGCGATCGGGCGCCCGCCGCTCCCCATGTAATTTTCGGCATGGATTTCCAGCCAGCCGACGCCCCCGGGAGATTCCGTGATCCCCCGGAAGTGCCGTTCCTTGTAGCCAACCCCCGGTTTCGGGGGGAGGGTGGCGGTGGCGGGCTGTGCATCAAATGGCATTCGTGTTCCCTGCCAGCATGGCCACGCGCGACTTTGTGTCGGTGATCAGGAAGGAAGATCCCGATCGAGCGCCTCAAGCGACCCCATCCTGTCATCGGGAAGCTCGATCTCGGCGCAGGTTCCGGCAGGAACCAGCGTCCAGGCATTGCCCTGGTAGTCCACCGTTGACGTTCCGGCACAGCTTGTCCCCGGGCCGGCTGCACAATCATTTTCACCGGCGAGCGAGACGCCGTAGCATTTTTCGTTTTCCGCAGCTGATACCGGGAGTGCCGTTACTGCAAACGCCGCCGCCACCGCGCTGGCAACAGCAATGGTCTTTGTGCTCTTCGACATACGAATCTTCCTTTCTTTCTGGAAAACGCGGCAACCCGCCGCATTCCGAATGGTAACACAGCCGATTGCCGGGAATCCACCTTCGAATGTCCCGCCGGGACAGGGTTGGCTCCGGTTTCCACATCGATTACGGGCCAGCGGTCAGCCTTTTCTTGTTTTGGTTCGCGGCGGGGGATAAGTGAAACCCGGCGACCGGGGCAATTGACTGGAATGTCGGAGAGCCATGACAGTGGACAGGCTGGACAGGAAGATACTGGGCGAACTGCAACGGGACGCTGCCCAGTCTCTCGATGAGATCGCCCGGCGGGTCGGATTGTCCCGGACCCCGGTCTGGGCACGAATTCGCCGCATGCGGGACGAGGGGGTCATCAGGGCCCACACCGTCATTGCCGACCCGGAAAAGCTCGGCTTTGAAGCCTGCTTCTTCGTCTTGGTGCGCACATCTGAGCATGACAAGGCCTGGCAGCAGAAATTTCTCGAGGCGCTGCTTGACCGGCCCGAAGTACTGGAGGCGCACCGGCTTGCCGGTGACATCGACTACATCCTTAAGGTTCGTGTGGCCAATGCCCGGGCATATGACACCTTTTATCAAGCACTTATCTCCCGGGTCAAAATCTTCAATGTCACCGCTCTGCTGTCGATGGAGGAGATCAAGTCAACGACGGAACTTCCACTTGATGACGGCCAGGATGGCCGGGCAGGACCCGTTGGCTGACGATCCGGGCGCCAGCCGCACTATCCGTTGGAAGCGGGTGCGAATTCGTTGCCAGCACCGTGGCACCCGGGAGTTGTGCATGCTCCTGAAACAAGCGATCGGACATGCTGGCATCGAGGCCGACGACAATTTGCTGGATGAATTCGAACGAATTCTCCATGAGGCAGACCAGGATATCCTGGACTGGGTTTTTGGCAAGACGTCGTGGCCGGCACGCTACCGGCAGGTCTTGCCGCTCCTGTACAGGGAGAAGACCTCGCAGCCCTGATCTGGAAGCCGCCCGGTTCATGCCCTTTGCCGATGCCAATAACCTGTCCCGTTCGGGCAGGCTGGCAATTGCTGCCGGCCGGTGGTCTCGATTTCAACAAAACGCGACCAGTGACTCGCCTCAAGTTTTCTTTGCTTCATGTTTTCACCGGATTGCCGTATCATGACAGGAATTCCAAAATCGGATAACTCAGCTTCTGCAGCTGGATTTGAAATGGGCCGAGCTGACACCCGGGAACAGGACCGCGGCGAAAGAGTCCTGGGCTACAACGACTTTGACGTTCGCCTCGGGGATGAGATGCGCGGAAGGCGAGCCACCCTCGGCAAGACGCTGCAAGACGTGGAGGATGACCTTCACATTCGGGCGACTCATGTCGACGCCATAGAGCGAGCCGACCCGCACTCCTTCGAGGTGAGCTGGGTGATTCCCGGATATGTCAGGTCATATGCCAGGTATTTGGGCATGGACTCCGAGGATGCCTATTCGCGGTTCTGCAAAGAATCTTGCTTCGAATTGGAGTCGCGCAAGCTGCTGAACGGAAAGGTCAAGAACGGCAGGAGAGCCGAGAAGACGCGGAAGAAAAAGATCCGCCGCAAGATCATGTCCCCCAGTTGGTGGCCATCCGACGAGACATCGGTCTGGAAGATGGAACGCCTGACCCTGGAGGCGCTGGGATCAACCGCGCTGCTGGCGGCGGCGGGTGTCGCCATCATCTATTTCGGCGTTGTCTTCTTTGGCGAGGTTCGCCGAACCGTCAATGCCGATATCGATCCGTCCGGTGGCTCGCTCAGCGCCGGGATTGGCACTTCGCCGGCGGATGCGCTGGACAGTCCCGGTACAGAGGCAGCCACGGCCGAAGCTGGCAAGGGCAGGGTGTTTGTACCGGGCGCCATCAGTGCGATCACCCCGGACCAGGTCGGGATGTACCGGGAGAGTGGCAGCACCGGGTCCGCCTCGGCCGCCGACATACTGCCGGATGAGCCGGCTGTCGACCTGACTGCCCTGAGTCCGGAAGGATCGGGGACCGACAGCGACATTGCCATCGTGGCTGACGCCACCGACATCCCGGCCGAGCCCGAACCTGAACCTGCGGTACCCGCCCCGTCGGACCAGGTGATCCTCGTGCCTTTGCGCGAGTCCTGGATCCGGGTGACCGATGAATTGGCCACCACCTATGCCGAGGGACTGCTGCAAGTTGGCGAGATTTTTGAAATTCCGCCGACGGATGCGAGGCCGCTCCTCCGTGCGGGCAATTCCGGCTGGCTCTTCTTTTATGTCGGAGGCGTGGTTTTCGGCCCGGCCGGCAATGGCGGTGAGATCATATCGGATGTGGATGTGACTCCTGGCTCGATCCGGACAAATTACCCGAGACTTGACCAGGACAGCATTCCGCAGGAGATTCGAGAGATCGTCCGGTCATCAATCGAGGCCGGGCAGACGGGATGACGGGCGGTCCGGAACAACAGGGCCAAGCAGGACATTGATTGGAGCGATCATGCTTGAAAACAACCACATCAGACCCTGGCGATCGATACATCGCCGAAAATCCCGTCAGATCAGGGTCGGAACGGTGCCGGTCGGTGGTGGAGCGCCGATCTCGGTCCAGACCATGACCAACACGCCCACCACCGACATTGCCGCCACCGTGGCACAGATTGCCGCCTGCGCCGAGGCTGGCGCCGACCTTGTCCGGGTCTCGGTTCCCGACCGGGACTCGTCCCGTGCATTGAAGGACATCGTGGCAGAGAGCCCGGTACCGATCATCGCCGACATCCACTTCCATTACCACCGTGCGATCGAATCGGCGGAGGCAGGAGCTGCCTGCCTCAGGATCAACCCCGGCAATATCGGCGCCAGGGAACGGGTCAGGGAAGTGGTCCTGGCCGCCAGGGAGAATGGCTGCGCCATCAGGATTGGCGTCAACGCCGGCAGCCTTGAAAAGCATCTGCTGGAAAAATACCGGGAGCCATGCCCGGAGGCGATGGTCGAGTCGGCCATGGACAATATCGGTCTGCTGGAGGAGTTCGACTTTCACGATTACAAGATCAGTTGCAAGGCCTCGGACATCTTTCTTGCCGTAACCGCATACCAGGATCTGGCCGACCAAACCGATGCACCGATCCATCTCGGCATCACCGAAGCCGGCAGCAGCCTTCCCGGCACCGTGAAATCCTCCCTTGGCATCGGCAGCCTGTTATGGGCCGGCATTGGCGACACGCTGCGGGTCAGCCTGTCCGCAGATCCGGTGGAGGAGGTCAAGGTTGGCTTCGAGATCCTGAAATCGCTTTCGCTGCGTCACCGCGGGGTCAACATCATTGCCTGTCCGAGTTGTGCCCGGCAGGGATTTGACGTGATCAAGACCGTCGGCCTGCTTGAAGATCGGCTCTCGCACATACGGTCGCCGCTCAGCCTGTCGATAATCGGATGCGTGGTCAACGGCCCGGGCGAGGCGCTGATGACCGATTTTGGCTTCACCGGCGGCGGCAAGGATGCGGGAATGGTCTACGTGGCCGGCAGTGCATCACACAAGATGTCCAATGCCCAGATGATCGACGACATCGTCGCCATGGTTGAAAGGCGGGCTGGCGAGATCGAGGCAGTCGAGAACTAGCAGCATGTTGAACCGGCCTTGCACGCGGTGTTCATGGAATCTGAATGCCTGGGCATCGGGGTGAAATTCATTGCCGGCCGGCACCAGGGCCCGCTTCGTTACCCGGCCTTGCCGGAAATTCTGTCCGCCAGGGCTGCATATTGGGCTGAACTCGGCAGCAAATGTTTCGCTGCTCCGGCCATGTTCGGCCCCATATGCCGCACCGATGTTAACGCAGGGTTTTCGCCCTTCAACTCGACCATCGATAATCGACCCTGCAATCTTGCGAAGGCCATGCTGCAATTCGACGAAAAATCGTGACGGAAATGATGCACGTAATCGCTCCATTTTCGAATTTTGCCAAGCATGCCATTCGGTGACATAGTACGAATTGAAACCACTGCGCTGATCGGAAAAATCATTGAAGTTCCTGCGACGCTCGCTTGTAGGTCTGTTCCTGTTGTCCGCGACACTTGGATTGCTGGCCTATGCCGGGAACATGGTGCAGGGCGCAGTTGAGGAACGTCTTGCGGAGGAGCCGCGGCAGCGCCCCCAGCGGGAACGGGTGTTTGCAGCAAATGTCATTGCCATCCAGCCCGAAACCATACGCCCGGTGCTGTCGACCTTTGGCGAAATCCGCGCCAGACGCACACTGATCTTGCGCGCCTCGACAGCGGGCGAAATCATCTGGACATCCGAAAAAGTCGAGGAAGGCGGAGAGGTCCGGGCGGGCGATCTCCTGGTTCGCATCGATCCGGTCGAGGCAAAATCCGCTCTCGATACGGCGCGCGCCGATCTCTCCGAGGCGGAGGCAGATCTGCGCGATGCCGAGCGTCAGCGGGCGCTGGCCGCGGACGAAATCCTTGCCGCCGAAAACCAGGCGCGGCTGCGCGCCAACGCCCTTGACCGCCACAGGGACCTCCTCGAGCGTGGCGTCGGTTCCGCCGCGGCGGTCGAAACCGCCGAACTCGCACTTTCAACGGTAAGGCAAGCCGTCCTGTCGCGCCGCCAGGCCGCGGTCAACGCCGAGACCAGGGTCGATCAGGCGAGAACGGCGCTGGAACGTCGGCGGATTGCCTTTGCGGATGCCGAGCGCAGACTGGAAAATACCGGGATCAAGGCCGAGTTCGCGGGTGTCCTCAGCGATGTCACGGTAACCGAAGGCGGATTGGTTGCGGCAGGCGAAGTTCTTGCCCGGATCATTGACCCGACCGAACTCGAGGCCACCTTTCGTGTCTCGACCCCGCAATACGCCCGCCTGCTCAATGACGGCGGGCGCCTGATCGGCGCAGATGTTACTGTTTCGATCGATACTCTCGGCGTGGACCTTGAAGCGACGGGCAAGATCAGCCGCGAGAGCGCAGCCGTTGGCACTGGCCTGACCGGAAGGCTGCTCTTTGCGCGCTTGAACGATGCACCCGGCTTCCGGCCTGGAGATTTCGTGGGTGTTCGCATCGTGGAGCCTCCGATCGACCGCGCGGTCCGGTTGCCTGCGAGCGCGGTTGATGCGGCTGAAACAGTCCTCATCGTCGGAGAGGAAGACAGGCTTGAAGTCGCGAAGGTGCAAGTCCTGCGCAGCGAAAACAACGATGTTCTTGTTCGCGCCCCCGGGCTTGCCGGGCGCGAGATTGTTGCGGAACGAACCCCGCTGCTCGGCGCCGGAATTCGTATCCGACCCGTTCGCCCGGCCGGAAATCGACCGGCAGTGGAGGAGCCGGAACTCCTGGCGCTGGACCCCGCGCGGCGCGCGAGACTTGTTGCATTCGTGGAGAACAACCGGTTCATGCCGGACCAGGCCAAGGAACGCGTCCTGGCCGCACTCAGGAAAGACAAGGTTCCGGCCCAAATGGTCGAACGCATTGAAAGCAACATGGGAAGCTAAGGTGCAACATTGTTGTCCAGGCGAGCGGAATCGAGGACGTTCCGGGCTTCAGGTCAATCCCGCGTTGGCCTTGTGCGCTGACAATCTTCTGCCTTGCGTTCCGGGGTTCGGGAAGCGCATCCAGGCCCTGTACTTGATCCGGTGCGCTCCATTGGACACCGGGCCCGCCATCAAGGAGGGGCCGTACGATGGCTCGTGACCTGAGCCAGGCCACCGGCGGTATTCTCTCGTATTTCGCCCGGCACCGGACGGCGGCCAATCTTCTTCTCGTGGTCCTGGTGGTCTCGGGACTCTATGCCGCGCCGCAGATGCGGGCACAGTTCTTTCCCGATGTCATCGTCGACGACATCACGATCGATGTGGCCTGGGACGGAGCCGGGGCGGAAGATGTTGACGCCACCATTGTCGAAATCCTGCAACCGGCGCTCAAGGCCGTGGACGGCGTGACGGAGACGTCCTCCCGATCACGAGAGGGGCTGGCCACCATTAGCCTTGAGTTCGAACCGGGTTGGGACATGCGACAGGCGGAGGAGGATGTGGGTGCGGCCATTGATGCCGTGACCGATCTTCCCGCCGATGCGGACGATCCGAAGACAGTGCGTCGTCGCTGGTCGGATCGGGTCACCGATGTGGTCATCAAGGGCCCGGTTGGCGTAGACCAGTTGGCGAACTTCGCCGACGAGTTCGTCACCCGCCTGTTCGCGGTCGGAATCACCCGCAGCACCATTCGCGGTATCGCCGCCCCGGAAACGATCGTTGAGGTCACGTCGCTCGATCTCATCCGCCACGATATCACCATGCGCCAGATCGCGGATGCAATCGCGAAAGAGGTGGAAACGAACCCAGCCGGAGACGTGTCGGGCGCCGCTCGTGTTCGTACTGGAGTGGCCAAGAGATCCGCTGGCCAAATCGCCAACATCGTCCTGCGCACGGCAGAGGATGGCACGCCGCTCGTCGTCGGCGACGTCGCACGGGTCATGGATGAGACCGTGGACCGCGACCGCGCCTACTTCGTCGGCCAGGATCCAGCGATCTCGATCCGCGTGGATCGTTCGGCAACCGGCGATGCGATCCGCATGCAGCGCCAGGTCGAGGACGTCGCCGCCGAAATGCAGGCGACCCTGCCGACCGGCGTTGAGATCAACCTGATCCGGACGCTGGCGGAATCGATCACGGGCCGACTGAACATTCTCCTGGATAACGGGCTCATCGGCCTGGCGCTTGTGGTGTCGCTGCTGTTCATGTTCCTGAACACCCGTACGGCGCTTTGGGTCGCCGTGGGAATTCCGGTCGCCATGACGACAACCATCGCGATCATGTTCGCCGCCGGGTTGACCATCAACATGATCTCGCTCTTCGCGCTCATCATCACGCTTGGAATCGTTGTCGACGACGCCATCGTGGTCGGCGAGCATGCGGATTATCGTGCGCGCCGCCTAGGCGAGAATCCGGCGGTGGCTGCGGAGCGCGCGGCACAGCGCATGTTCACGCCGGTCCTGGCAGCTTCAATAACGACGATCATCGCTTTTTTTGGCCTCGTCGCCATCGGTGGACGTTTCGGCGACCTGATACGGGACATTCCTATCACGGTGATCGTCGTGCTGCTTGCCTCCCTCGTCGAGTGCTTTCTCATCCTGCCCAACCATATGCGGCACGCCCTTTCCCATACCGCGCAACAGCATTGGTATGACTGGCCATCACGCCAGGTGAACCGCGGCTTTCGCCTCTTTCGGGAACGATTGTTCCGCCCCTTCATCGCAATTGTCATCTGGGCCAGGTATCCGGTTGTTGCGCTTGCAGTCCTGGCGCTGGCCAGTCAAGCGGTGCTGTTCATCTCCGGAGACGTGCCTTGGCGCTTCTTCAACGCTCCCGAGCGGAGTTCCGTGACCGGCAACTTCGCCATGGCTCCCGGTGCCACCCGAGGCGACACGCTCGAAATGATGCGGGCGCTACAGGGGGCGGTCGAGGAGCTTGGTGTCACTTACGAGGCCGAGCACGGGCTAAATCCCATCAAGTTTGCCATTGCGGAAGTTGGCGGCAATTCGGGGCGCGGGCTTTCGGGCTCTGAAACCAAGGAACGCTATCAACTTGGCTCGATTGCGATCGAGCTCATCGACGCCGACCTACGTCCCTATTCCAGCTTTGCCTTCGTGGCCGAACTCCAGGACGCCGTTCCGCGCCATCCACTCCTTGAGACGGTCAGTTTTCGCGGCTGGCGGCGCGGCCCTGGTGGCGATGCGATTGACATCCAACTTTCGGGCGCATCCAGCGAGACACTCAAGGCGGCGGCGGTGGCACTCAAGGCCAGGCTCGGCCAATACGGGGAGATCTCCGCCCTCGAGGACAATCTCGGTTACGACAAGGAGGAGTTGCTTCTTGAGTTGACACCGCAAGGTCAGGCGCTCGGTCTGACCATCGATACGTTGGGGGCGACGCTCCGTGCGCGTCTCAATGGAATTGAGGCGGCGACCTATCCGGATGGGCCACGTTCCGCATCCATCCGGGTAGAGCTTCCGGCAGATGAATTGACCGCAGACTTTCTTGACCGCCTTCTGATCCGGACTGGGCCGACAGCAGCCGGCGAAGGCGTCTACGTCCCGCTGGCAGACATCGTGTCTGTTGAACGCCGGACCGGGTTCTCAACCATTCTTCGGGAAAACGGCATTCCTGTTGTATCGGTTACCGGAGACCTATCGGAAGATCATGCTGATCGCGCCCGGGAAATTTCTGAGGAGATTGAAGGCACGATCCTGCCGCAGATTAAACAGGATTTCGGCATCTCGACGCATTGGTCGGGGCTCGCGGAGGACGAGCGCAGTTTCCTTGCGGATGCTGGGACCGGCCTGATCCTTTGCCTGACGGGAATCTATCTCGTTCTTGCATGGGTCTTCGCGTCGTGGTCTCGACCCCTGGTCGTAATGGCCATCATGCCATTCGGACTCGTCGGCGCGATCTGGGGTCATTATATATGGGACGTGCCGCTATCAATGTTTTCGATCGTGGGCATGATCGGCATGATCGGCATTGTCATCAACGATTCCATTGTCCTGGTGACCACGGTCGACGAGTACGCCGATGAAGGAGGGCTTTTCCCGGCGATCATCGACGGCACATCCGACCGATTAAGGCCCGTCTTCCTCACGACGGCCACAACCGTACTGGGGCTGGCCCCGTTGCTCTATGAGACATCAAAGGATGCCCAGTTCCTGAAGCCGACGGTGATCACGCTCGCCTACGGGCTCGGGTTTGGACTCGTGCTTGTTCTGCTGATCGTTCCTGCCCTCCTTGCCATCGGACATGACGTCAGCCGTAATCTTCGCTCGCTTCGCTACAGTTGGAGTGCAGGACGCCGCGCCCCCGGCCTCGGTCCTTCCATCAAGATTGCTACGCTCTTTATAGTGGCCTGGTTTGTCATCACGACCGGAAGCGTCCTGATATCGGGCAGCCTGCCGTTTGGCTTCGGTGCGGTTTCGCTTGAACTGGCACTCGTGCTCTACCTGGCCGGATCTGCAACGATCTGTTTCGTCACCGGGCTTCTTGCTGCATGGATCATTCCGAGATCGTAGCGCTGTACAGAACTACGACGCACGCATCGGTCCAGCGGGCCCAGACCCGTCCTGCTGGTCAGTCACCAACAATATCTGAAGCGGTTCTGGTAGGTGACCGGGTCACCTGTCCGTGACAGCGGCGTTCCGTTGACAGCGTGTAGCCAATACCGATGTCAAGGCCTTGGGATGACGCGGCAAAGCTTCAGCAAGTCAATGGAACTATTTCTGAAACCTGCCAGAAACGGGCGGCGGCAATTCCGTTCCTCCTGCTGCGGGTGCACCTGTTGCAGCAGATCGTTACCGCCTGACAGGCATACCATACCCGGATTCAGAGGCATGGATGGAAAGCACTTTTCTGCAACGCATGCAGATTTGAGGCTCGAAAACGCCTGTGCGACAGACGGCATTTGCTATGCAGGCCACTCTTCACTGACCGGGGTCAGGCGCGAGACGGTGCAGCTCTCGCCGGTGTCCCGCCAAGTCGGGTTGTTGAGGGACATTTCGCACCTGGCGACAAACGACCTTCCATCGACGTGGAGGCAGATTGATTCGCCAAGTTCAACCCGCTTGCCGAAGGTATCGGTGCAGTAGCAGTCGATGGTGATATCGCCATGCTTGACATCGGGGATGGCGGCATGAGGAAGGACCATCAGGACCAGGATCAGGGCGGTCGCGCGCATGATGTTTGGCTACCCGATTTGTGCCCGTTCGGCAATCTTCGAATGCGTGGCGCAGGCATCCGTGGTTTGACAGGGCAAGGCGGGACCGCTTGCCGAACCGTCCCGGGCGGTGTAGCCATACAGGCATTCTTCCATAGTGATCCCTGCCCGAATTGCCGGAAATCCGAAATGCTGAACGTAGAGAAACTTGCGCAGATCAGCCAAAAATTCGAGGCGCTGGAGCGTTCACTAGTTGTTGGCGCCGTCGACCCGGATTTTGTCCGAAACTCCCGTGAATACAACACGTTGAGACCGGTGGTAGAAAAGATCCGCCAGTATCATACCATCGAGCAGGAGATTTCAGCCGCCGAAGCCATGTTGTCCGACCCCGAATTGCGTGCATTGGCCGACGAGGAGTTGGGTTCGCTCAGGGCGTCGCTTGCCGAGGCCGAGACCGATCTGCAGGTGGCGCTACTGCCGCGGGACGTGGATGCCGACAGGTCGGCGATCGTCGAGATCAGGGCCGGGACCGGCGGCGATGAGGCCGCATTGTTCGCCGGCGATCTCTTTCGCCTCTACGAGCGATACGCCCAGGCCCGGGGGTGGGGGTTCAACCCGCTAGCGGTCAATTCGACCATGCTGGGCGGCATTCGGGAGGCAACGGTGGAGGTAAGTGGTGCCGGAGCATTTTCCCGGCTCAGATTCGAGTCGGGCGTCCACCGGGTGCAGCGCATTCCGGCAACCGAGTCCGGCGGGCGGATCCATACATCGGCCGCCACGGTGGCGGTGCTTCCGGAGGCCGATGATGTCGAGGTCGAGATCAGTGAATCCGATCTGCGGATCGACACCATGCGGGCCAGCGGGGCCGGGGGACAGCATGTCAACAAGACCGATTCGGCGGTACGCCTTACCCATTTGCCGACCGGCATCGTCATTACTGCCTCGGAAAAATCCCAGCACCAGAACCGTGCAATCGTGCTGAAGGTGCTCAAGTCACGCCTCTACGAGTTGGAGCGCCAGAAGGCCATTGACGAGCGGGCGGCCAACCGCCGCCAGCAGGTCGGCAGCGGTGACCGGTCCGAGCGAATTCGAACCTACAATTTTCCGCAGGGGCGGATCACCGATCACCGAATTGGCCTGACCCTGCACAAGCTGGACCAAATCCTCGGCGGCGATCTCGATGATCTGGTGGATGCCCTCATTGCCCATGACCGGACCGAGCAACTCGCAGAGATTGGCACATGATCATGGCCGATGTCATTTCGGCCGCCGCCGAACGCTTCAGGGTGGCCGGGGTCGAGGACCCGGCCGGCGATGCCTGGGTGTTGGCCAATGCGGCGAACCGGCGCCGGTACGGAAATGCGGTGGAGTTGCATGGGCCGGTGGACGGTGCTGCATCGGCGCTGCTCGAGGAGTGGATCAGCCAGCGTGAAGCTCGCCGCCCGGTCTCGCAGATTATCGGTCAGCGGCATTTTCACCAGAACCTGTTCACTGTGACCTCGGATGTGCTGGATCCCAGGCCAGAGTCGGAAATCCTGGTCGAGGAGGCGATCCGCCTTCATCCAACACGAATTCTTGATCTTGGCACTGGCAGTGGATGCCTGCTGCTCTCGATTCTGTCCGGATTGCCGACCGCAACCGGCGCGGGCACAGATGCCAGCCATGCCGCCCTGGAAGTTGCCAGGCGCAATTGCGCCAGGCTCGGGCTGGAGAGCCGGGCCGAATTTTACTGGTCGGATTGGTGTGCCGGCATCTCTGGCCGGTTCGATCTGGTTGTCTCGAACCCTCCCTACTTGTCGGCCAGCGAGTATGACGCCTCGCCGCCGGAGCTTTGTCGCTGGGAGCCAAAAATGGCGTTGACCGAGGGCGATGACGGCTTGTCGGCCTATCGCGGCATTGCCGCAGGTGCCGGCGAATTGTTGCGGCCGGGTGGTCGCCTGCTGCTGGAATTCGGTGCCGGCCAGCTTTCGATGGTCGTGGAAATTGTCACCGGTTGTGGTTGGGCGATCGAGCGTATCCTCGATGACCTCGACGGGCGGCCACGGGCGCTGGTTGTCATGCTGGACGGGTCAGTGCAGGCGAGTGCCTGAATTCGGCGGGCGCCACGGGGCTGTTTGCAATCGCTGACTGGCTGCTTCAGGCGGCCGCTGGTCACTGACCGACACCGGTTCGGTGCGAAATTAGTTGCAAAATCGTAACAGCAGGAAAGTTTTTTGGCCATGCACTGCACAAGCCAGGAATCATGGCATAACGTCCACCGTAGTTGCGGCAATCGAGTTTACCTTGTGTGTTGCCGCCAAACTTGGCTATCGGGACTTTCTCGGCAGGCAATGTGATTTCAAGAAAAGTCACATGTCGGTACGCACGTTTTCGATGGAAACCTCGCGGGCGCCTCGCTCAGTAACAGCCAGGTCCGCCATACAGGGCAAATGATCCGTAAATCAGACTGCTGGATCCCGGTCTCCGACGACCGATATTGGCCCACATTGCAAAAGAAACAAAATGGCAAGAGACATGAGAACTTCCAACAAGTCGCGTTCACGGCACAAGAGTAATCGGCGGAGCAGTGGGAATATCGTAAACCGGGTATTTGAAAGTTCCGGCCCGGACGGCAAGGTCAGGGGCAATCCACAGCAGATCATCGACAAGTACCAGGCCTTGGCCCGGGATGCGTTCCTGGCCGGCGACCGGGTTGCCGGCGAAAGCTACAGCCAGTATTCGGAGCATTATGTCAGGATCCTCGGCGAGGCACAGCGACAGAAGGAACTTGTCAGGCAGGAACAGCAGGCAGCCGCCGAAAACTCGGCAAAACCGGCCGACACCGCGCCGGAGCCGGTTGTGCAGGCCAATGGCACCGACAAGGTCAATCCGGATGCGCTGGGCCTGCGACGAATGCCTGTCGGACCGACATCCGGTGAGGCAACGGCAGCCTGCCCGGAATAACCGACAAACTCCGCCCCGACACGATTTTGCCGAGATCCGGGGAGACACCGGACGCCAACCTCGAACGGGCGATTACCGACACTCTTTGTCCCGACATCCGGGGGGACATCTGTCGTCAGACCCGCACGGATATGTGCTGAAACTTTCTGCCCCGACTTGACCTTGCCGACGTCCGGGGGCGACGGCAACCTACCACGAGCGGGCAATTACCGATGCCGGTACTGTCCTGCCGACAATTCCCTCCGCTCTTGTGCCGGAGATTGTTCCAGTTGCTCGAACTTCCGGGCCAGGGCGCAATACTCGGCAATTCCGATCGACTCTGCCCTGGCGTCGGCAGCAATTCCTGCGGCACTCAGCAATTCGGCAATTCGTGGTGTCTCCTTCTTCAGGCTGGATCGAAGCATTTTTCGTCGGTGGCCGAATGCCGATTTGACGAGCCTGAACAGGATATCCGGCCTGGCTCTGGCAACCGGCTCCGGCAGGCATTCGAAATGCACGATTTTCGATTCGACCTTCGGCGGTGGAACGAAGGCCGATGATGGCACTGACATGGCGATGCTGACCGAGCAGCGCCACTGGGCCAGGATCGACAACCTTCCATAGGTCTTTCCACCTGGCCCCGCCACCAGCCTGTCGGCAAGCTCGCTCTGGAAGGCGAGCGTCAGGCTTGACCATGGCGGCGGCCATGTGGCTACCGACAGCCATCTGGCCAGCAATTCGGTGCCGATATTGTAGGGCAGATTGGCAATAATACGGGCAGGGGGCGAAATCAGCTGCGCCGGGTCGATCTCCAGGGCATCACCGTGAATGACGGTGACCATTCCACCCGATGCCTGGCCAATCTCGTCCAGTGCCGGCAGGAATCGTGCATCCTTTTCCACCACCACCACCTTGGAGGCCCCGCCCAGCACCAGGCTGCGGGTCAGCCCTCCCGGCCCCGGCCCCACTTCCAGCACGGTATGACCGGCAAGCGGGCCGGCCATGCGGGCGATCTTTGCCGTCAGGTTCAAATCGAGCAGGAAATTCTGCCCCAGCTGGCGGCGCGCCGACAAGCCGTGCCTGGCAATGACCTCGCGCAAGGGGGGGAGCCGGTCGATGCCGTTGGTCACTGGTGGCATCGGGCGTCGGCCAGCCTGCCTGCGAGCAGGATTGCCTCCTCCAGGCTTGTTGACCGGGCAGTCCCGGTCCCGGCAATGTCCAGCGCCGGCCCGTGATCGGGAGAGGTCCGGACGATCGGCAAACCGAGGGTGACATTGACGCCGTTGAAAAAATCCAGGGTCTTGAAGGGGATCAGGGCCTGGTCGTGATACATGCAGATGGCGGCATCATAGCGCGTGCGCGCCTGCGGGTGAAACATGGTGTCGGCCGATGTCGGGCCAAGCACCGCATGACCGCGGGCCCTGAGCTCGCGGACGGCAGGACCGATGATCTCCCGTTCCTCCTCACCGAACAGGCCCGAATCTCCAGCATGCGGGTTGAGCCCGGCAAGCTCCAGCCGCGGCTGCGGAATTGCAAAGTCCCGGGACAGTGACGACAGCGTGGTCTCGCACAGATCGATGAGCGTTTCCCGGTCGAGCGATTTCGGTACGTCGGCCAAGGCAATATGGGTCGTTGCCGGCACCACCCGCAGGTTTGGCGATACCAGCATCATTACCGCCCGCCGGGTATCGCACAGGCTGGCCAGGAACTCGGTCTGGCCCGGATGACCAAAGCCGCCGCCGACGGCCAGGATCCGCTTGTTGACCGGCCCCGTGCAGATGGCTGCCGCCAGGCCAGAGCGGGCATGGCCAGCCGCGGTCCGAATCGACGCCAGGATGGCACCGGCATTGGCCGGATCAGGCTTGCCGGGCCGAACCGGTGCCGGGAAGGGGATGTGCATCAGCGGCAGGCCCCGTTCGAACGCTGCCACCGCTTCGCCCGGATGCTCGATCTCGATCACCGGGGTGGGCGATCCCCGGTCGGCGACCATGCCCCGGTCGGCAAGCAGGTAATAGGGCTGATGCTCCCTGAGGCGCGCCCAGGCCGCAAGCGCCTGCTCCGGTCCAATGCCGGCCGGCTCGCCAGCAGTCAGTGCAACCGCCCTGCTCAATATCTCTTGATGATGGCGGCTGCTCGCAGGTTGGAGAGCAGCTTCTGCGACAGATCCTCCGCCTTCTCGTTTCGCAGGCTGCCAAGAACGGCCTGCCGAGACTCCGGATCAATTCCCGATTTGCGATCGCACAGCATCAGGATCACCACGGTATCTGCGCTGGCACTCGCCGAGCCGATGATTGTCGTCTCGCCGGCATCCAGCCTGCCCAGGGGCTCCCGCAGATTCTCGACCGTCTCCTCCGGTGCCGACGTCATGCGGAAATGGCTTCCTTTCGGGAAGCGCCGCGACTCTGCAAGCAGGTCATTGCAGGTATCCAGCCTCGCCCGGATGGCCTCGGCCACGGCGCGGGCCGATTGGCTGCCGCTGCCATACACCCGGAGCGTGGCGTAATCATCGGCAAACCATCCCCGTTGCTGGATCTCCACCTGCCGCGTGTCCCGCTTGAACAGGACGGTGACCGAGCTCCCGGATATGAACGGGCCGACCGCGGTGCCATTGGCTGCCCGCTGCAGGCGGCCCCTGGTATTATTGTCGATATTGTCGAAGGCGACCCAGCCAATGGCGCCGCCCTGTTGAGCGCTGGGGGCATCCGATAGCGAGCGGGCGGCTTCGGCGAACCCGCCTGACGATCTGACCGTTCGCACGATGGTGTCGGCGATGCCGACGATGCGGTCTCGTGTCGCCGGCCTGAACTGCATGACGATTTCGGACAGCAGCACCTGTTCACTCTGGGCGGTGCCCCGAAGCGCCAGCGCCTGGTCGATCTCGTCATCGGTCACCTCGCGGGCAACCCGTCCGAACCTGGCGCTTACCACTTCCCGCCAGGTCACACCGGCTCGAATAAACTCGACGACGGTGTCCCTGTTCACGCCAGCGGCGCCAAGATGGCCGAAGAACTGCTCCGACGTCATCTGGAGCCGGCTTGCATATTCGGCAAGCCCGTCCTCGACCAGCAATGGTCCGGCCACGATGCCCAGCCTTTCGGCCTCTTGCAGGTATAGCCGGTCATTGACCAGCGCATCCTCCGCCTTGCCCCGTAAATTGCCGTCTATGCCCAGGACCCGCAGCATCCGCATTCGCTGCTCAATGTCGTAATTGCTGATCACCGAACCGTTGACGCTGATGGCCGTGCTGAAAGGCCCGCCGAATGCGAGCGCCGGAAGCATGATGAGAAGGGCGGCGCATACCGCCTGCCTGACGTGTGGGATCATTGAATCCAGTCCACTGAAATCACGAGTTGCAGCCCGATTTGGCACTATCGCGGTCATTCATCAAGCCCAACAATGACAGGTTGAATTCCAGTTTGGTTTTTGCCCTGGTCGCGGTTGCCGTCTTCAGAGTCCGATCAAGGCCGAATGTTACCAGCAGGCACCGGCTGCGACGCGAAAGCTGCAACCCCGCACTGTTGTCTCCCTCCCGGTTCAGATCATACTGCAACTCGCCGATGACCCACCAGTCATCGTCCAGCGACTGTTCCCCCGAAACCAGCACCGACTCCACGTCATTGGTCATGCCCTTGCTTTCGTCCTTCAGCAGCCGCGAGTAGCCGAGAGTCGCATGCATGTCCTCGCTGTCGAAGCGAATCAGCGACTCGGCCTTGCTGACATCCATCCCGGAATCGAGCACCGCCCGCTGGTTCACCGTCAACCCACCGCCGAGTTCCAGCATCCCTGCCGCCACCAAATCGGACCGCTTGCCCGAAAGCCCGCTGGCCCGAGAAAACTGCCGGTTGTCGCGGTTGCGGAGGATTCCACCGACCATCCAATCGAAACCGGCTCCGCTGGCCAGGCGGCCCGAATGCCTGACCCCCAAATTCAACCGGGTTCCCTGCTCGTTGCGGTCACGCCCCGGAAACCGGTCCAGGGATCGCAAATTCGTCTCGTCAAACTCCAGGTACATGCTGTCTTCGTCGGGGATTTCCCCATCATCCCGGACCGGCGACCACACCAGCTGGGCAAAAGGCTCGATAACCTGGTAGCCGTCGCCTCCCACCTTCTCGAACGGCCAGCGCAGCTCGGCGGCAATTGACCGGGAGGATCGGTTCGCGGTTCGGGAATAGTCGGCACCCGGTTGGAGATTCAGGCTCTTGTTACGAAAAAACCCCTCATCCTGCCTGACCCGGTAGTGGTCAAACTGGACCTGCGCCGTCGTCGACAGGATCATCCCGCCATCGAGCAGCCAACTGTTCATCCAGTCGAGATCAACCGAACCCCTGGCCACGTCCCGAGCGTGCGGGCCGGTCGTGGCATGGCGTTGCACCGACAGCGCCTCGAGGTTCAGGCCGAAGGAGCCGGCGGATGCCGAAGGCGAGAATCGTCGCTGCCAACCGAATTCGTGGATCATCCGCGGCAATGTGCGCTCTTCGTCGTCAAACCGCTCGATATAGCGGGTGCGGACTGCGCCGTAACCCCGGGCCTCCCGGCGGCTGATCATGACCGAACTGGTGATCTCCGAATCATCCGTCACGTCATGATCGGAGAGGACAGCCGGGTCGGTCACATCCTCGAGAGAAAAGTCAACCAGGTAGCCCTGCCCGAATTCCCAATCCCCTGACAGGGCAACATGTCCGCGGACCCTCTCCTCGTGCTTCCTGTCAGTGACGATCAACCCCTCGGCGGTCAACCCGCCGGCGCTGAACAGACGGCGATATTCGGCCCCAAAGCTGAGCTGGCCCTTGCTGGTTGCCCCCGGTGTCAGCGTCATGTCGGCATGATTGCCCAATGTATGAAAATACGGCGCCCTGACCCGGACACCCTTTTCCGACGAATATTTCACGATCGGCATCAGGAACCCGCTCATGCGTTCGACGGTCGGGTCGGGAACCCGTAGCGAGGGCAGGCGGGCCAGGGTTGTCTTGCCAAGAACGAAATCCACGTCTCGCATGTAGATTTGCCGCTCCTCCCGGTCATGGACCAGCTGCCGCGCCCGGAAATGCCAATCTGGAGTCTCGCCAGCCACGCACATGCTGCAGGTTGTCACCACCGCATTCCTGATCCTCGAATACCGTCCATCCTCCAGTTTCAACTGCGAGCCGGCTACGTAGAGCTGGTCAGCCAACAGCATTCGAACGCCGTTGAGGACGCCATTGCGGAATCGCTTGTCAGTCTCTCCCGATTCCGAACTGCCCGGATTGCCCTGCGCATCGACGAAAGTGGAGGGGGTGCTGAAAGTGATGGTATCGCCGGCAACATCCAGCCGGTCAGTATACAGAACCGAACCCTCGAAATAGACCTCGACATTGCCGATGGCGGCAAACTC
The DNA here is from genome assembly GCA_965214695.1 of Paracoccaceae bacterium. Lineage (GTDB taxonomy): Bacteria > Pseudomonadota > Alphaproteobacteria > Rhodobacterales > Rhodobacteraceae > JAPOXR01. The sequence continues at coordinate 530,108 of OZ243967.1, forward strand.
GCCGGTGGAATCGGAATAAATTATCTCGTCGGCGACAATGGATGCCCGGTCCTGCGCTGCCGCCGCGGAAACAAGGTGCATCAGCACCAGGAGCTTCAGTGCCAACCGCAATTCACGTTACCCGTCTTCAAGGTACAGCAGGAGGCCAAGCGACAATACCAGCACCACCAGCGGAGGAAACCATGCCGCGATCTGGGCAGACACTTCCTGCCCCTCGCCAAGTACCCGGGCGAAATCGCCCAGCACGATGGCACCGAGAATCAGCACCAGCGAGGCTGTCACCATCGCCGCCATGTTGGCCAGGCGGGCCGGGCGAAGGGTCAGGCAGCCGCCGAGCAACACCATGGCCGCCAGCAGGATCGGCTTGGCGATCTCGACATGAAAATGCACCCGGTGGCGCAGGGATGAGAACCCGGCCTCGTCCAGCCAGCCAATCCGCGAGCGAAGGGTCCAGAATGGCAGCGAACCTGGCGGCCCCAGCGCCTCGCGGATTTGCGCCGGTGTCAGCACCGTCGGCAGGCAGTCGACATTGATGACCGACGGGTCGGTCGACAACTCTTCCAGGTCTTCGGCGTGATTCCAGCTGCGCACCCCGTACAGGCAAAAACCCGACTTGCCAGAGGTGATCGGCTGCGAATGTGCCGAATACGGGATGATCTCGGTCTTTCTCGACACGTCGTCAACCAGCTCGGCCGATGCCGCATGCATACGCCGAATCGGCTGCCCGTCCTGGTCGAATACGAAGATGTGAACATCCTCGAACAGGGTGCCGCCAACCGTTCGCGAGGCACGGACCACGGTCTGCCGATCATTGATGACCTGCCTGAGCCAGGCTAGGCCTCCCTCCTCGATATAGATCTGCCGGTCGGGTTGCGTCTCCCTGCTAATCAACTCGCCATGCTTCTCGACCATGATCGCGATCAGCGGGTTGACCGCGGTGATGGCGACGACCCCGATCATGAATGCTGTCGCCGCCGGAACCAGCAGCGTCGATAGCCCGGACTTGCCGGCCGCCCGAATCACCGGCATCTGGCTGGTCGATGACAGCCGAAGCGACATCCACAGCGCCGCCAGCCCGGCAATGGCCGGCAGAATCGAGTAGATCGATTGCGGCGTCTTCAGAATTGTCAGCCCGACCAGCTCCAGCCCCGAAAAGCCGTGAGTCCGGTATGAGCTGACATGGCTCTCGATTTCGACAAGAAAATAGAGAATGGAGATTCCCAGGGCCACACCGCCAAATGCCGCCAGGTATCGCTGCGCCAGATAGCTGCCCAGGATCATCGCAAATGCCTCGAATGGCTGAGCATTTGCACCACCCGCGGATTCGGTGATCTCGCCCAGTGCAGGAGCAGGCCGGCCAGAAGCAAGGCAATGACATGCGAGAGGTGAAGCAGCGCCACCGGCGGGCCGCCAGCCTTGACGATGTCTTCCAGATACTGGCTGAACACATGCATGACGATGACGGCCAGGATTGCCGGAACAAAAGCGATGTGGCGTTGAAACCTGAAGGTCTCCGCAACCACCAGTATCATGACCCCCAGCACCGGATAGACAAGGGCTCGGAGTGCATCGAAGAATCTGCTGTTGATCTCGACGGCATAGCTGCGGGCGTGGTCGGCGCCATCCGTCGGAGGGGCCAGCCACGCCGCCACCAGGTCCAGACTTGACCGGTACCTGATACTCTGGTCGCTGGCCCGTTCCGGTTCGTTCTCGCGGGCGAGGTTGAAGCGAATGGTCTCGAAGGCCAGAACCTTGATCTCTGCCGCCGTCGCGTCCCATTCCTCGGCATGGCCGGACGTCAACTCCAGGACCAGGCCGGACTCGCCTTGTCCCAGCGTCGCTTCCTCGGAATAATACGTGCGCTCCCTGTTGTCGGCCCTGGCATCATGGATAAAGACATTCTGCAATCCGCTATCCTCGCCAACCTTGCCGACGAAGACAGCCACCCCCTCCACCGGAAACAGGAACTGGCCCGAGGTGATCCGGACATTGGTCAGGTCATGCTGGATCATGGTCGCAATCTCGGTAGCCCGCGACTCGCTGAGCGGAACGACAACGTGTTCCAGCAATGCCAGCAGCGCCGATACCAGCACACCAACCAGGAAAAACGGCCTGATCACCTGAACCGGATCCATGCCTGCGCAGTTCACGGCAATGATCTCCCGGTCGGAATTCAGGCGGAAAAACAGGTAGGTCATGGCAAAGAATGCCGACAGCGCCACCGCGTTCGAAATCGACAGCGGGAAGAGCAGTAGTATGTACTCGATGACACCCCATCCGGACTGACCGCCGGAAACCAGCCCCTCAACCGCCTCGACAGCCAGTTGAATCCAGTTGATGCTCACGAATATCGCCATGAGCATCACCAGCAGTTTCAGGCTGCGAAGACATATGTAGATATCGAACCGTGTAAGTATCTGCCTTCCCCCCGGAAGCCTTGCACAGGCTCCCTCAGGCCTACCATTATCGGCGACGAATATGTAGGGAAAATCCTGACCACCGGTTGTATCCCGGGGATTGTCAGGGCACCGATTTGCTGGGCAGACCCGGCTCGTCGGCCCAGCAAGGCGACGGCGGGGGCAGCGAGCGAGAAGGGGCGGCAATGCCTCGGGGCATGCGTGTCCACCCGAACCGGCGGCAGGCTCGGAAAGCAACTGGAAATTGCCAGCGCCGGGGCTTATGCACGCAGCAGATTCGGAACTTGTCAGGATTGCGCAGTGACACCACCACCACGGATAGATTTTGCAGCCCCTGACCTTGACCAAGCCGGCAAATTTGCCGGAACCGTTGCGGTCCTGGTATCACCGGATGACAAGGAGACGTCCTGCGGCCGGGCTGACCTCTTTCGGGAACAGATCGGCCGGTTTGCCGCTAACAGCGAATTCTCGAAGCTCAAGACTGCCGAGTGCCGGAAGATCCTCTACCCGCATGGCAGCGCTGCCGATTCGCTGGTCCTGGTCAAGCTGCCGGCGGGAGCAACCGCGGCCGAGGCCAGGAAGGCCGGCGCCGGAATTGCCGCCAGCGCCGGCAAGTCCGGGTTGCTGGTCCTGGCTGGCAAGTTCGAGCGGGTCGGAAACCTTGCCGAAGGAATTGCCTTGCGCAGCTATGACTTTGACCGGCACCGTACCTCCGGCAATGACGGGAATGGCGCAGCCGACACGGTGACGATCATGGCCGATCAGCCGGGCGCTGCCGGAGATGCCTACCGGGACCTGGTCGCGGCAGTCGGCGGCGTCCATGCAGCCAGAGACCTCGTCAATGAACCGGCAAATGTCCTGTCTACAACCGAATACGCGCGGCGGATGGAAGCACTTCGGGAAGACGGGCTGTCGGTAACCATCATGGATGAAGATCGGCTGCGGAATCTCGGCATGGATGCATTGCTGGCAGTTGGCGCCGCCTCGGCCACCCCGTCCAGGGTTGCCGTCATCGAGTGGAAGAATGCATCGGGTCCGCCATTGGCGCTGATTGGCAAGGGGGTGGTGTTCGACACCGGCGGAATCTCGCTGAAGCCGGCCTCCAAGATGGAAGAGATGACCATGGACATGGCCGGCTCGGCGGTGGTTGCCGGCGTCATGCAGACACTGGCGCACAGGAAGGCAAAGGCCAATGTAGTTGGACTGCTTGGTCTGGTCGAAAACATGCCCGGCGGCAACGCCCAGCGACCGGGTGATGTCGTGAAGACCATGAAGGGCGACACGGTCGAGGTAACCAATACAGACGCCGAAGGCCGCATGGTACTCGCCGACCTGCTCTGGTATGCGCAGCAGACCTACAACCCGTCAGCCATGATCGACCTTGCCACCCTGACTGGCGCCATTATCGTCGGCCTCGGCAATGACCTGGCAGGCGTGTTTGCCAATGATGACGAATTCTTTGCCGACTTCCGGGCGGCGGCCGATCACGAGGACGAACTCTGCTGGAGAATGCCGCTGCATGATCCGTATGACAAGCTGCTCAAATCCCGGGTTGCCGATATCCAGAATGTCGGCGGCAGGGGGGCAGGGGCGATTACCGCCGCCCAGTTCCTGAAGCGATTTGTCAAGCCGGAGATTCCCTGGATGCACATGGACATCGCCGGCGTGGCCTATTCGGGGTCGGCAGACGGCGTCTCGCCCAAGGGCGGCACCGGTTGGGGCGTGCGCGCCATCGACAGATTGATCAGGACGAGGTTTGAAACGGGTGAGTGAAACCTTTTTCTACCAGGTCGGACGCCGCAACGGCGAGGCAACACTGCGGTCGGTCCTGTCCCGGTCCCGACAGGAGGGTTGGCGGGTGGCGCTGAGATGCCGGTCGGAGAGCCAGGCCCGCGAGGTGGACGATGCCCTGTGGCGGGTGCCGCAAAACAGGTTCCTGCCACACGCCATGGCTGGCGGCGACTTCGACGAGGACCAGCCGGTCCTGCTGGCCACTGAGCGCAATTCGGCAAATCGGCCGGATGCGCTGGTATTGTATCGCACATTTGACCTTGATCCGGGCGAGATCGGCGAGTTCCGCAGGGTTGCGGTGCTGTTCGACGGCGGCAACCCCGAAGACCTGTCCGATGCCCGACGGCTGTGGAAACAATTGAAGTCCGGCGGCTCGCCGATCAGGTACTGGGAACATTCCGATGACGGCTGGAGCCTGAAGGCATCTGAGAACCTCCCTGACCAGAACTGAGAAGGCCGGCATCGCCCCGACACCTTTCCGGCAGTGGTTGCAAACCGGCAATGGCGGATGTAGTGGCGGTGCCGGTCAGACAGTCAACCCTTAAGCAGCACGGTGAATCCCAGTGGCCGAACGCACCCTTTCCATCATCAAGCCCGACGCGACCCGACGCAACCTGACGGGAAGCATCATTGCCCGGCTGGAAGAATCGGGCCTGTCAGTCGTTGCGCAGAAACGCATCCGGCTGACACGAAACCAGGCAGAACAGTTCTATGATGTCCACCGGGAGCGGCCATTCTTTGACGAGTTGTGCGAATTCATGATTTCGGGACCCGTGGTCGTGCAGGTGCTGGAAAGGGACGGCGCCGTGCTCCATAACCGGACAGTCATGGGGGCAACCAACCCCGCCGATGCCGATGCCGGAACCATACGCAAGGATTTTGCCGTGTCCCTGACTGAAAACTCGGTACACGGTTCGGACAGCCCGGAGACGGCGGCCAGGGAGATCGCCTTCTTCTTTTCCGAGACCGAAATCACCGGCTGACATGCCGCCAGACCGGGCGAGCCCCTGGTTGGCCGCAACCTGGCGATCACTGCCAGCCGATCCGCCATCAGCCGATTCAGGGGGCGACGGCAAAGCCAACCTGCCGGTCGGACCATACGCCTTTGCCGATCCGGCGCTTGGCTTGACCTCGGCAGGAACTGGTCATACTGCGGAGAGGAAAGGGCCCGTAGCTCAATTGGTTAGAGCTGAGCGCTCATAACGCTTAGGTTGGGGGTTCGAGTCCCTCCGGGCCTACCATTTCTCTTCTGCCACACCCTCTTCGCCCGAATCCACGTTGTCGTCCATGGCCAGCGGCAGGATGAGGGTTGCCTTGAGGCCGCCAAGATCGTCGCTGGACCCCAGCGTCAGCGAACCACCATGCTGAACCGCCACATCAAGGGCAATGGTCAGGCCGAGGCCCACACCTCCACCGCGGTCAAGGTTGCGGGCACGATCGAGCCTGGAGAAGGCTCGCAAGGCCCGGTCACGATCCTCGGCCGGAATGCCCGGGCCATCATCCTCGACAATGATCCGCAGGATACCGGGTGCGGAATTCAAGGTCAGTCGGCACTCTCCGGCATAGTTGTCGGCATTTCCGACCAGGTTTTCAACGGCTCTGATCATGGCGGTGGGCCGCGCCAGGACCTGGAGCCGCCGAGTCGGCCTCGTTCGATTGACAAGTGAAATCTCCTGTCCGGCATAGGTTGATTTTTCCACCAACTCCTCAAGCAATTCGAGCGGCGAGATCAGTTCAGGCTTTTCGGCGATGGTATCGCGGGTGAAGTCCAGCAATTCCCTGATCATGAAGGTCATGTTCTTGACATCGGAGATCAGCGCGTTGGTTTCCGGCGTGTCGTCCAGCATCTCCAGACCAATTCGTATCCTGGTCAGCGGGGTGCGAAGATCATGCCCGATATTGGTCAGCAGCTCCGCCCGTTGCTCCAGATGTTCCTCGATCCGGTCACGCATGTCGATGAAGGCACGCGTTGCCTCGCGCACCTCGGTGGCGCCCGCCTCGTGAATGGCCAGGTGCTGCCCCTGGCCGAAGGCCTTCGAGGCGTCGGCAAGCCTGATGATCGGGCGAAGCTGGTTGCGCAGGAAGGCATAGGCAATCAGCGTCATGACAATACCGGCAAATGCCATCAGGACCAGCAACTGGTGCGGGTTTGAAGGCGACACCACCCCGCGCTGGAGCGTGATCACCGCCGTGCCATGCGGGGTGGTTGCCCGGACCTCGAGGCTGGAGTCATCCTCGAGAAGGTTGATCGAGGAGATGCTCGGAATGGCAGACCGCAATTCCTCGATGACGACCTTGCCGGAAAGATCGAACACCCCGCGCCGGTCGGCATCGGACCTCTCCGGAGAGGCGTCGATGACGACTTTCATGTTGACCGGAACCGTAATCGGCGTGACACGATTCATCGCATCATCGATATCGGAGGCGGAGCTGATGCGGGACAGCACCAACCGGACATGCGGCTCGACATTGGCTACCATCTGCCGGGTCACCCGGTCAAAATGACGCTGAATGATGGTCGCGGCCACGATCAACTGCAGCATGATGACCGGAAAGAGCAGGATCAGGATGGCACGCCCCCTGAGTCCCTTGGGAAAAATGGCTTTTAACCTCGCCGACATCTCGCAACCGTTCGGCACCCGGCCGTCCCCTGGCCCGGTTGAGTCATTTGTCCAGCACAGTTGTCATCGACCCCTCCCCCGCATGGAGACAGGGGGCTTTGATGGCGCCTTCCAAGGCAGCGGCAGATCGACAAATCTCCCGAATGGAGACAAGGCAATCTCACGACCTGCCGAAATTCGTGCCGCGCCCGCCTTCGCCGGCCACGACCGGCCACGGCGGCGGGAAATCAGCTCCCGGGGCGGGCTTGTATCCGAAAAATCGATCGATCATGATGCAATTCTATCGTTCGACCCAAGGGGCGCAACCGTGGATTACGCCAGCAGCTTCGAAGAATTCTGCATGAGCCTTCCCCCGCCATGCCTCGTCGGCGGAACGGCCGGATGAGCCCGGTCTCCGACCCGGCCCGGCAGCATTGTCCGACCGGGTTACGCTGCATCACCGCTCCGAACCCCTCGAGGATGACCGCTTCGGGAACCAACACCTACCTCCTGGGCATTACCGAACTGGCGGTCATCGATCCGGGACCGGATGATGACGGGCACTTCAACCGGATTCTCGAGGAGGTCGGCGCCGGCAACGCCATCAGCAAGATCCTGGTTACCCATGCACATACCGACCACACCGCGCTGGCCCCCAGATTGGCAGCGGCAACGGGCGCCGAGTTGCTGGCCGGCCCGCCCGCCGCCGATGCGCGCACTCCGGCGATGCAGGCTCTTTCCCGCGCCTTCGATCTCGGGGGCGGCGAGGGCATGGATCCGACCTTCAACCCCGACCGGGCGCTGGCTGACGGGGAAATCCTCGCCGGCAATGACTGGACCATCGAGGTGATCCGGACCCCCGGGCATACCGGCGACCATTTGTGCCTGGCCTGGTCGGAGCAAGACTGCATGTTTACCGGCGACCATGTGATGGACTGGTCAACGACTCTGGTGTCACCGCCCGATGGCGATATGGGCGCCTACATGCGCTCGTTGCAGAAACTGATGGCTCGTTCGGAAGCTACATATTATCCGGGCCATGGCGGGCCGATCATCGATCCCCGGACGGAATTGCGGTCACAATACGATCACCGGCTGGCCCGGGAAGCCTCGATCATCGCCTGCCTCCAACCAGGCCCGGCAACGGCGACGCAAATCACCGCGGCAGTCTACCAGGGTTTGCATGCTGAACTGCGCCGCTACGCAGAACGAAACGTCCTGGCTCACCTGCTGGACCTTCACACCAGGGAAAAGATCCAGTTGCATGAAGACCCGATCACCGCCCGTCACCGGTTCTCGCTGCCTGCCTGAAGCACCCGCCATGGCGAACACCTTCGCCGTCAGCCAGGTCAGGCGATGCCCTGCCTCTGCACCCCCCGAATTTCAAGACGACCGCCGCCGCCCGAGTCCAAACCCCCGTCGGATCAGGCAAGTTGGCATCTCTTGGGGCATCATGTCCACCGCCTGTCGGGCCACGCCCGGCACTCGGCCCGATCATTCGCCCCCGAGCAGTTGTTCGCCCAGCGTCTCCTTGATACGAACCAGACCGTTCGACAACTCGACCTTTGCGATTCGAATTTCGCCGATCTCGGCCTGGACAGATTCAATCTCGGCCCGGTTCGTGCCGAACTCCGAACAAGGGACGCCAGCGACAACGCCCCCAACGTCGTCAATCCGCCGATCAACCACATAAGCGTGACCCTGCCGAAACTCCGGTCGGCGACGAGCCTGGCTGGTTGCAAAACGATTTTCCAGCCAGTTGGCCTGCACCGCGTAAAGACTTCCCTTGCAGTTCCAGTTTGTATCGGGGCCTTCTCAGACTCGTGATATGCCGTCACAGACAGAGGCCGGGATCCGGGTCGGTCAATACTCCATTCGGAGGAATCTGCGTCAAGATGGGGCAGGCGGGGTGCTGCCATCCCATTGTACCGACCAGGAATTCTGGACAGGCCAAGGTTCGGATATCGGAGGCTGCCTTTCAAATGCCGGGGTTTGCAGTCGGGACGATCCTGGATTCCAGGTCTTCCGAGCATTCCGTTCCAGTATGCCTGGCAATACCTGGCGCCGATCGTTGCAGGGCCTACCGAAGTTGGGTTCGTCGCATGAAGTCGTCGAACAGGGGCGCGGTAAAGGCAACATGACCGTAGCCAGGGCTGTAGACCATGCCCTTCGCGATCAGCGCCTCACGCGTCGGGCCCAATTGCGTGGCTCTCTTGCACATCGCAGCCGCGACATCACCTGAGCGATGGGAAGGACCGGGGCCAAGCCCGGCCATGGCCTGCAGGTATCTCCTTTCCGGTTCGGTCAGCCGATCAAGACGCGAGCGAAAGAAGTTTCGGTCCAGGCGCTCCACGACAAATCCCTGCGCGACCTCAAGGTCAGCGAGTGTAATTGGGGTGCGTTCGGATACCGTCCAGAGCTGGTACCCCCACTCTTGGAGAAAATAGGGATAGCCGCCGGTGATGTCCGCGACCGCGGCAATGACAGCGTCATCAATGGCGACTCCTTCCCTGACTGCGGGTTCAACCAGGGCTTGACGGCACCCCTCATCATCAAGGGCGCCCACTTCGGGATACTCGAAAAGACGTTCCGCGTAGGATTTGACTTCAGCGGACAGTTTGACCAGCGAGGGCAAACCGGCGCCCACAACCAGGATCGGCAATTGTCTCTGATTGGCATGGTGAATTGCCATGATCAACGCCCCGAATTCATCCCCAGCCAGGTTCTGGATCTCGTCGATCATGATCACAATGGATGTATCTCGTGCTCTTGCAGCCTCACCGACAACAACGAACAACTCGGCAAGATCGTGCGCGAACATTCCACTGTCCGCAATTCCCGGTTCAGGATCCAGGTCAGGAAGTACAACCTCCAACTCCCCTTTCCGAATCCTGGCGGTGCCTGCGAAGCTCTTCAGGACACGAAGTCCCCGCCTGACCGGACCGCTGACCCCAACCCTGTCCAGCTTCATCAGTGCCGCGCGAAGGGTTGCGATGATGGTGTGTGCGAGCGGACCGCTCGTGCCAACCTCCATGAAATCGGAAATGGCATCCTGTTTTTCGGCAATTTCCCTGACTTGATTGAGGAGCACCGTCTTCCCCACACCGCGGAGCCCGACGTACAGGAAACTTCGGGTGGGTCTGCACAATTTGTTTCTCTGGATTGCAACATCGGCCGCAGCAAGGGTGGAATCGCGCCCGGCGAGCTCCGGGGGTGTAAATCCTGCACCCGGTGCGTATGGGTTTCTAAGTGGGTTCATGCGAGCTTATAGGAAGTTTAGGGAGTTTATGGTCAGGACGCATAAACTCCCTATAACTCGATATTGGACTGATCGCCTGGTTACGCTCGTCACCGACTGTTCGTGAATTGAACCGCAACGATTTCTGTCGCCGCCGAGATCAGAATGCGCCCGACCGAGCGAGGGGTGCGGAGCACGGCTTGACCGTGGATCGACCGCTGGACGCTTCGTCACGGGTTCCCGAGTGGTTGCAATCTTTGTAGACCTTCCCAATATCCTCTGGTAGTTGGCACACCGGATCCGGCGTAGCTCAGCGGTAGAGCAGTTGACTGTTAATCAATTGGTCGCAGGTTCGAATCCTGCCGCCGGAGCCAATCAATCATGCTGAACATTGACGCGGCCGGACATTGGCGGGATCAGTCCGAGTCGAGCCAGATGGTGACCGGGCCGTCATTTTCGAGCGCCACCAACATCTTGGCGCCGAATTTCCCGGTCCTGACCTCCCGGCACCTGCCCTCGCATGTCTCGACAAATTTTCGGTAGAGGCGGTTGCCGTCTTCCGGCTCGGCGGCAGTAGAAAACCCCGGCCGGTTTCCGCGGCTGGTATCGGCGGCCAGGGTAAACTGGCTGACGACCAGCACCGAGCCGTCGGTATCGGCAACCGACAGGTTCATGCGCCCATCCTGATCGGAAAATACCCTCAGCTTGCAGGTCTTCTCCGCCATGCGTACTGCCACCCCCTCGTCATCGCCCTGCATGGCGCACACGAAAACCAGGAGGCCGCGACCAATCCTGGCTACGACCTCGCCGTCAATGGTTACACTGGATGCGGAAACTCTCTGAATCAGGCAACGCATGGCGATAAATCCCCCGGCAGGTTCCATACAATCCCATGGACGGCGAATACAGCGCATTTGGTCTGGTTGCAGCGACCGAAGCGCCGGCCAATTCCGGTTGAATTGGCTTTACGGGTTGAACTCCCTTTGAATTGCGATCAATCGTGCAAGGCGCACCGCGTGCGGAACGGGCAACAGGTTTCCGGGACTGCACGAGCGGGCAGGTAGCCGAGGACAGATGAACACCCGATCAACGACTCCATCCCGGACACTGACAAGGACTTCCGAGTTGGAGGAATTCTGCGTCAGAGCATCCCGGCAACCCTTTGTCACCTGCGATACCGAGTTCGTAGGGGAGGGGCAATACCAGCCGCGGCTTTGCCTGGTACAACTGGCCATTCCGGGAGATGAGCCGGACTGTGCGGTCGCCGTTGACACGCTGTCATCGGGAATGACGCTGGGCCCGCTCAAGAAACTTTTTGCCAACGACTCCGTGGTCAAGGTCTTTCACTCCGCCCGCCAGGACATGGCGATTTTCCATCACTGTTTCGGTGCGTTGCCGGTGCCGCTGTTCGATACCCAGGTGGCGGCGATGGCATGCGGCTTCGGTGACAATGTCGGCTACGACACCCTGGTCAAGAAGATTGCCCGGCACCGGATCGACAAATCGGCCCGACTCCAGGACTGGCAACGACGACCGCTCTCCGGGAAACTTCTTGCCTATGCCCTGGACGACGTCATCCATTTGCGGCCGGTCTACCGGCACCTGTCGGGCAAACTTGAACAACTCGGCCGATCTCACTGGATTGACGACGAAATGAGGATAGTGACCGACATCCAGACCTATCGACGCGCGCCCGAAGACGCCTGGGAAAAAATCAGGACACGTGACACCAATGGCCGTCACCTTGCCATCCTGCGTGAACTGGCCGCCCTGCGCGAGCACCTGGCCCGGGACCAGAACGTGCCGCGAAATCATGTCCTGCGTGATGAGGCGATCGTTCAGCTGGCTCAGACCCGGCCGGCGACGCCGCAAGACCTCTCGAATTGCCGGTTGCTTCCGAAGCGGGCGAAGCGCGACCCGCTTGCAAAAATGATCCTTGACGCGGTCAGGCGGGGCAATGGCTGCGCCGAGGCGGATTTGCCGAAGACTCGGCATGGCCCCCGGCCGCCCTCCAACCGGGCCCTGTTTGAACTGATGCGGGTGCTGCTGCGAATTTGCGCCGAGCAGCACGGTGTCGCCGAACAGCTCATCGCCACAACTGCCGAACTTCAGGGGCTTGCGTCAGGCGACACCGATTCCAGGCTGCTGGCCGGATGGAGGCGGGAATTGTACGGCAACGATGCCGTCCGCCTCGCAAACGGTCAGACCGCGCTTGCGGTTTCTGGGGACAGGCTGAGGGTGGTGGATCTTAAAGCTTGATCGCCTGCTCGTTGGCGCCGGCAATCACCCGGATTGTCTCGACACCACGCAACTCGTTCACGGTCAGCGTGCGCGCCACGGTCAGTTCACGGCTTTCCTCGGTTCCGACCTCGACATCCCCGACCGGAGGTGCGGCCCTGAACTCGTAAACCAGCTCGCCTTCAATCGGCTGACCGTCATTCACCGGAACCAGTGCGGCATCATAGTAGCCGAAGGTCGGCGGAACGCCGGCAGCGATCAAGATCACCCCGCCATCACTACCGAAGGGTTGTGCCTCAAGGCTTGAAATGACCGGAAGGAGTTCTCTCGAATCCTCCGAAACAGCCGGCGCCGCCATCTCTTCGATCTGCTCGGCTTCCGTATTCGACTTGAACCAGTTGACCGGGTTCAAACGGTCAGCACTGACACCCGAACTGGTGCAAGCAGACACCAGAAACAACACCGCCAGCGGTGAAGCGACAATCACCTTCATCTTGAAATTCCTGTTCAACATTCTTGTACCGGATACATGGTCGGTAACTCTAATGCGTGATTTCGCCCATCCATATCGAAATGTCAAGCTTCGTACGCCATGTACTTCCTGCCATTGCGGAGCGCTTGCGACCACCACGATGCCTGCCTGGCGGTAGGCATCGAGGGTGGACAGGCCAGGTGGCGGGCACGCGCACCTGCATATTGGATTGGAATTGTTCTCCCGCCCGAAATACAATCCGGCCCAGCCGGCCCCCCGCCGGGGCCGGATTCCGACAGGAGGATTGCGGCGTGGCTGCCAGTTCCTTTGAGGCGATCGTGGAGGATTTCGACTTCCTGGACAGTTGGGAGGACCGGTACCGCTATGTCATCGATCTCGGTCGGGCGCTGGAGCCGTTCGAGGACGAGTTGCGCACGTCATGGTCCAGGGTGGAGGGGTGCGCCAGCCAGGTCTGGATCGTTCCGAAAATCGACCGAACCGGGCCTGCGCCGACATTCAGTTTCCGGGGCGACAGCGATGCCATGATCGTCCGGGGGCTGATTGCCGTGCTGCAATCTCTCTACAACGGCCTGCCCATGGCGGAGGTGGTCGGCATCGATGCCCGCCGGGAAATCGGGCGCCTCGGCCTGGACTCACATTTGTCATCGCAGCGCTCCAACGGGCTGGTATCGATGATTGACAGAATCGGAAAACTGGCGGAAGCGTCGCTGAAAGGCTGAAGCCTGATTCGCTGGCCAGTATTCGGCAGGAGAGATCCCGCCGGCCTGGCCGGTTCGGCAATTGGAGTTGCGTCAACACATGAATCCGATCGAGAGATTCCATGATCTTGTTGGCAGGCGCGGATGGTTGCTGGCCGATGGCGCCACCGGCACCAACCTGTTTGCGCTGGGACTGACCGCCGGCGACGCGCCTGAATTGTGCAATGTCGACAACCCCGACCCGGTTCGGCAGGTGTACAGGGATGCCATGCAGGCCGGCGCCGAACTGGTTTTGACCAACAGCTTCGGGGCAACCCGGTCGCGCTTGCAGCTTCACCATGCTGCCGACAGGGCACATGAGCTGGCCCGGCAATCGGCAATCCTGGCCAATGAGGTCGCAGACGAGTTGTCAAGCAACACTATTGTCGTCGGCTCCATGGGCCCGACCGGCGAATTGATGGCGCCGGTCGGGAACCTGGATCGTTTGACCGCCATCGAGATATTCCAGGAGCAGGCCGAGGGACTCAAGGCCGGAGGCGCGGCGATGGCCTGGATTGAAACCATGTCTGATATCGAGGAGTTGGATTGTGCTGCCGAAGCCTGTACGCGGGCAGGACTGCAATTTTGCACGACAATGAGCTTTGATACCCACGGTCGAACGATGATGGGGGCCAGCACGGCAGATTTGTCCGGCTGGGCCGCGGGTTCGTCGCAGAAACCGCTGGGCTACGGCGCAAATTGCGGGGCAGGGGCTGCCGATTTGGTGCGAACGCTGCTCGAGTTTCGGCAAACATCATTCGGATTGCCGATCATTGCCAAGGGCAATGCGGGAATTCCGCGGTTCGAAGGGGGGCAGGTCCATTATGACGGGTCTCCGGAGCTGATGGCAGATTATGCCGCGCTTGCCCTGCGCGCTGGTGCCAGCATCATCGGCGGCTGTTGTGGAACCGGCCCGGAACATTTGAAGAAAATGCGGGAGCGCCTTGAAGCCGCGCCGGCTGGCGCACCGCCTGACCCCGACGAAATCGTTGCCAGGCTTGGTCGATTCTCGAGTATCGGACCATCGAAGCGGCCTCGCAGTCGAACCCGGAAATCCCGGCGACAGCCCCGCTGAGCGGTGTATCCGCGCGGTCGAGTTGCCGCTTGTTTCGTCAACTGCATTAGGATAACGCGGCACAGTCATACTGCCTGCAATGTCGATCCTCGGCATGCCCGGCAGGCACTGCCTGACAGACAGCCAAAACGGGGTTGCCAATGTCTGAAGATGCCGAAGACGACCTGATCCTGTCGGAACTTACGGATGACGAACTTGTCCCCCAGATGCATGATGATCTCTATGACGGTCTCAAGGAGGAGATCGAGGAAGGGGTCCATATCCTGCTCGGGCGCGGCTGGGCGCCATACCGGGTCCTGACCGAGGCGCTGGTCGAGGGCATGCGTATCGTCGGAATCGATTTCCGTGACGGGATCCTGTTTGTTCCAGAGGTGCTGCTGGCTGCCAACGCCATGAAGGCGGGGATGTTCATTCTGAAGCCGCTACTGGCGGAAACCGGCGCTCCCCGCATGGGAAAAATGGTGATCGGCACGGTCAAGGGCGACATCCACGACATTGGCAAGAACCTGGTCTCGATGATGATGGAGGGTGCCGGATTCGAGGTTGTCGATCTGGGCATCAACAACCCGGTGGAAAACTATCTCGAGGCGCTGGAGACCGAAAAACCGGACATTCTCGGCATGTCCGCCCTGCTGACCACGACCATGCCCTACATGAAGGTGGTGATCGACAGGCTTGTCGAGTTGGGATTGCGGGAAGATTTCGTCGTGCTGGTCGGTGGCGCGCCGCTCAACGAGGAATTCAGCAAGGCAATCGGCGCCGATGCCTATTGTCGTGATGCAGCCGTGGCCGTTGAAACCGCCAAGGAATTCATGGCCCGCAAGCACAACGTGCTGGCCGCCGGCTGACAGGTATGGCCGGCCAGGGACAGGCCGGATGCAATTGCAGCCTGGATGGCGAAGGCTGCATGACCGATCGGGGGGTTTGTTCTGCTCAGGCCACGCTTTCCACCCCTTGGCAGTGACGGGAGCAGGATCGAAATCAAGATGGGCGTTCTTCCTGCGGCAAGCACCGAGTCGGGCCCGGAAGGTCAGGTGCTGGTCATCGCCTGCGGTGCCTTGGCCCGCGAGATACTCGAACTGGTCAGGATGAACGGGTGGAGTCACATTGCCTTGACCTGCCTGCCGGCAGATCTTCACCTGCGGCCAGAATTGATTCCAGACCGAGTCGAACGGGCCGTCAACGAGCACAAATCCAGTTACTCGCAGATCTTCATCGGTTACGCCGATTGCGGCACTGGCGGCTTGCTGCGCAAGCGGTGCAACCAGCTCGGTGTCGAGATGCTCGCCGGTCCCCATTGCTATTCGTTCTTCGAGGGCAATGCGGCGTTTGCCGCCCATTCCGACGAGGAAATCACCGCCTTCTACCTCACCGATTTCCTGGTGAAGCAGTTCGACTCTTTCGTGTGGAAACCGCTTGGCCTGGATCGGAACCCGGAACTGCGGGATGCGTATTTCGGCAATTACGACCGGTTGATCTTCATGGCCCAGACGGATGATCCGGAACTGGACCGGTTGGCCAGAAATTGCGCCGACCGGCTGGGCCTGGCCTATCAGCGCCGCCATACCGGCTATGGCGACCTCAAGACATCACTGGCGAATTTGCCGCCCCGAACCGTCGGCTGACGGCCGGTCCCGGGGTTGGCGGGCCTTATCGGCCGGGGTCGGTCTTGACCAGCCGAAGACCGTTCTCCGGCAGGATCTTCAGCCTTGCAGCCACCTCCCGGAATCCTTCGAACACCCCCGGCGCATCCAGACCGGTATCGGGTCCGCTCAGTCTCCGCTCTGTTACCGTGTCGATCAGGCTGCAACTCTCCGGACTGATCTCGTCGACAATCACCAGCCGGCTTCCGTCATCTTCCCAGATACGTCCTACCTCGACCGACATGTCGATCAACGTGACGCCGATGGCGGTCATCAAGCCGGTCAGAAAATCATTGGTGCGAAGCGCCAGCGGGACCATCTCGTCCAAATCCATCGGCGATACATAGCCCAGGGCGCTAAGATGCTCCTCGGTTACCATCGGGCTGTTCAGCTCCCGTGACCTGAGATAGAATTCGACCACCGGCCTCGACAGTCGGCCTCCCTCGTCTATGCCGTATCGCCGAGCGAAGGATGCCGAGGCATAATTTCTGACCCGGACCCGGACCAGCGACGGATCTGCCGCATGGACCAGCTGCTCCCGCATGTTCAGCCGGCGCACGAGATGAGTCGGAATGCCGACACTTCTCATGCCATTCATGACGAATTCGGAAAATCGGTTGTTCAGAATGCCCTTGCCCTCGATCCGGGGCGCATTCTTCATGTCCCCCGAGCGCATCTCGTCGCGGAAATGAAGCACGTAAGTGCCGGCGGCATCACTTTCATAGAGTGACTTCGTGGAGCCCTTGGTTACGATTTTCTTGTTTGCCATGCCGATCGGACTCGTGGTGAAACTGCCTGCCTGCCTTCAGCCATTATCGAAAGCACTGTCGGGGGGCAAGAAATTCGGGGGTGCCCACCGCCAGCGCACTGCCGGGCGCTTGCCTGCCACCCCGGCAATGCATCCCGATGACGGCCCGGGGTCGGGATCGACCTCGTGCCCGATGGCCGGCGTGACAGGAACCGTGCAGAACCGGATGCCTTGAATGGTGGGGCGGCAATACACATATGTGAGAGGGCTCGATTACGGAGTGAAACGAATGAATTCTTTTGATAAACGCAAGAAGGCCTTCGAGGACAAGTTCGCCCACGACGAATCGATCAGATTCAAGGCGTCGGCCAGGGCAAACCGCATGCTCGGCGAATGGGCGGCCGGCATCATGGGCCTGGAGGGCGACGCGGTAAACGAGTATGTCCGCTCGGTAATCAAGGCAGATTTCGAGGAAGCAGGCGTTGAAGATGTTTTCCGGAAGCTTCACGCCGATATCGGCGAGAAAGTCAGCGAAGAGGAAATCCGCTCAAGGATCGAGTCCTTCCTCGACCAGGCAATCGCCGACCTGATGGCAGAGGAATAGGCAGAAGCCGGCCGACCTTCGCCAACCTGGCGGAAGCGGGTTGCAGGAGCCGATCAGCCTTCGCCCGACCTGGCGGAAGAGGAACGGGCGGCCACCAGCAGGCTTTCGCCGACCTGATGATAGACAAACAGGCAGTCGGTCAACTCTCGCCGAACACACGCTCGAAAATGGTGCCGACATGCCTGGCGTAGAAGCTGTCGTCGAACAGCGCCTCCAGCTCGGCCGCTGACAGCCTGTCGGTCACGGCGGGGTCCCCGGCCAGGGCCTGGCGATAATCCTGTTGCCGGTCGATCGCCTGCATCGCCAGGTCCTGCACGATTGCATAGGCCTCCGACCGGTCGAGACCGCTTGCCACCAGCGCATCCAGCACCCGGTGGGAATTGTGCACGCCCTTCAGCAATGCCAGGTTCCTGGCCATGTTGTCCGGGTAGACATTCATGTTGCCGACGATCTGCGCCAGCCGCCAGACCAGGAAATCGAGCGCGGTGGTGGCGTCCGGACCAATGATTCGCTCGACCGACGAATGCGTCATGTCGCGCTCGTGCCACAACACCACGTTCTCGAGGGCAGGGATGGCCGCCGCCCGGACAATGCGCGCCAGGCCGGTCACATTCTCGGAAAGGATCGGGTTGCGCTTGTGCGGCATGGCCGATGACCCTTTCTGACCGGTGGCAAACCTTTCCTCGACCTCGAGAATCTCGGTGCGTTGCAGGTTGCGGATCTCGACGGCAAGCCGCTCGGCAGAAGATGCCACCACCGCCAACGAGCAGAAGAACTGGGCATGGCGGTCCCGTGGCACAATCTGCGTCGATGCTGGCTCCGGGCGCAGGCCGAGCCGGCGGCAGACCGCGGCCTCGACGCCTGGCTCTATTGTGGCAAACGTGCCCACCGGCCCGGAAATCGCCGCGGTTGCCACCTCGTCCCGGGCGCGCTCGATGCGCCGTCTGCCACGGCTGAACTCGGCATGATGCTGGGCAAGCTTTATCCCCAGCGTGGTCGGTTCGGCATGCACGCCGTGGCTGCGGCCGATGCACAGCATGTCCCGGCACTCGAAGGCCCGGCGCCGAAGGGCCAGTAACAGTCGGTCCATGCTGGCCAGGATCACCCCGGCGGCGCGGGTCAGTTGCAAATTAAGGCAGGTATCCAGCGCATCCGATGAGGTCATGCCGCGGTGCAGGTGCCTGATCTGGTCATCGCCCGCCAATTCGGCGAGATATTCGAGAAATGCCAGCGTCTCGTGCCGGGTGACCTTCTCGATCTCCCGGATTCGCCCGACATCGAGCGAAGCATCGCGAAGCCGGCCGATGGCCCGGGCGGCCGAGTGCGGAATGGTGCCCTGTTCGGCCATGGCCTCGGCGGCGCAGGCCTCGATCTCGAGCAATATCCTGAACCGGTTCTCTTCGGACCAGATGGCGGCGAGCTCCGGCCTCGCATAGCGATCGATCATCTGGCAACTCCAGGCATGGCGGATCCTGGCGCCGTCTCCCGGGGTTCCGGATGCATCTTCCCGTCCGGACGAGGCAGGTCAGTCGGTCTTCCGGTACGGCCCCACATATTGCAAAGCCGTATCCCAGGGGAAATAGATCCACGTGTCCTGGCTGACCTCGGTAATGTAGGTGTCGACCGATGGCCGCCCCATGGGCTTGGCATAAATCGTCGCATAATGGGCGTTCGGAAATAAGCTCTTTACCAGCTCCAGGGTCTTTCCGGTGTCGACAAGATCGTCGATCACCAGCGTCCCCGGTACATCCCCGAGGGCAGGGGCCTTGACCACTTTCGGGTCTGACTGTTGCTGATCATCATAGGACTCCACCGAAATTGCGTCGACGACGCGGATCTCCAGCTCCCGAGCCACGATCATCGCCGGCGCCAGCCCGCCACGGGTGATGGCAACGATTTGCTTCCAGTGTCCCGGTTCGGGTTGGCTGCCCTCCAGGCGCCAGGCCAGGGCTCGTGCATCACGATGCAGCTGGTCCCAGCTGACGATGAATCCCTTCTCGTGCGGGAGCGGTTCGGTGCTGTTCATTTTCGTCCGGTTACCACGTCTATGTCTGGCGCATCCGGCCTTTTCATTCCCACCACGTGATAGCCGGAATCAACATGGTGAATCTCGCCCGTTACTGCCGATCCGAGGTCCGAGAGCAGGTAGAGCGCCGAGGAGCCGATCTCCTCCTGGGTCACGCTGCGACCAAGGGGAGAGTTGAGCTCGTTCCATTTGAGGATATAGCGGAAATCGCCGATGCCTGAAGCCGCCAGCGTCTTGACGGGCCCGGCCGAGATGGCGTTGACCCGGATATTCTGCTTTCCGAGATCAGCAGCCAGGTACCTGACCGACGCCTCGAGCGCCGCCTTGGCCACCCCCATGACATTGTAGTGGGGCATCACTTTTTCTGCCCCGTAATATGTCAACGTCAGCAACGAGCCGCCATTCGGCATCAGCTTTTCGGCGCGCTGGGCCAGGGCGGTGAAGGAGTAGACCGAGATGTCGAGTGACATGCGGAAATTTCCCGGGCTGGTATCGACATACCTGCCGCGCAACTCGTTCTTGTCGGAATACCCGATCGCGTGCACGGCGAAATCGATGCTGTCCCACTTGCCGCGCAAGGTATCGAACATCCGGTCGAGTGAATCGGAGTTGCCGGCATCGCATTCGCACAGCAGCGAGCTGCCGACCGAGGCTGCCAGCGGTTCGACCCGCTTCCTGAAGGCCTCGTTCTGGTAGGAAAACGCCAACTCGGCACCCTGGCTTGCGCAGGCCCTGGCAATACCCCATGCGATGGACCTGTCATTCGCAACACCCATGATGAGGCCGCGCTTGCCTTCCATGAGAGGAATTGACATGCAGTCCTCCGTAAACATAAACAATCGCTCGTTTAGGCCAATCCCAATTGACCTTCAATAGCCGTTCCGGGCATCTTTGCCTGAGTAGCGGAATTCGGAAAAACCGGTGGAAGAACGGACCGGACATTTTGCAGGAGACAACCCCTTCGACATCATGCGCAGCTGGATGGAGCTGGCTGACTCGAAGGAGCTGAACGACCCCGGTGCCACCGCCCTGGCGACGGTGGACAAGGAGGGCATGCCGAATGTGCGCATGGTCCTCCTGCGGGAGATCGGCGAGGACAGCCTCGTATTCTACACCAATTACGGCAGCGCCAAGGCCAGCGAAATCGAATGGTGCGGCAAGGCAGCCCTCGTCATCCACTGGAAGTCGATCAGGCGCCAGGTCAGGGCCAGGGGCCTGGTCGAGCGCGAGGACGGGGAGGTTGCCGACAGGTATTTTGCATCCCGGTCATTGCAGAGCAAATTCGGTGCCTGGGCATCGAGACAGTCGCAATCGCTGGCATCCCGCGCCGCCCTGATGGCCAGGGTCGCACAGC
Source organism: Paracoccaceae bacterium (assembly GCA_965214695.1). Lineage (GTDB taxonomy): Bacteria > Pseudomonadota > Alphaproteobacteria > Rhodobacterales > Rhodobacteraceae > JAPOXR01. The sequence goes on from OZ243967.1 coordinate 551,072, forward strand.
TGACGGTCAGGTTGGGGACCAACCCGGATCGACCGCCTTTCTGGGGAGGTTACCGCATGCATCCCCGGGAAATCGAGTTCTGGAGTGACGGCAAATTCCGGCTGCATGATCGATTTCAATGGCGCCGGGAAAACCCGGGCGCCGACTGGGAGGTCCGGAGGCTCTCCCCCTGAGCCAGTTGGTCGGTCGGTTGCGGTCGTGGACAAACCGGATTGCAGCCAGCCCCTGCCTGCCTCAAAACGCATATTCTGCTTGAAATAAGGCAGGTTATCGCTATTCTCGGGGTGGAAATTCGGTTTCGCAGACCAAGGACAGGCTGTCCAGAGGCAGCCTGTGGGAGGGGTCCCATTCAGAACAGGTACCGTGGCCGGGTCAAATGGTTCAATACCACGAAGGGATTTGGGTTTGTGGTAACTGATGAACCAGGGCCGGATATTCTTGTTCACATCAATGTCCTGAGGAATTTCGGTCGCAGCTCGGTTTCGGAAGGATCGGTGATCGAACTGGTCGCGCAGCAATCGCAGCGCGGGTTGCAAGCCATTGAAATTTTGGACATCGAGCCGCTCGAGGATAGCACCGACGCGGCGATGGACCGGCCGGCTTGGGGCGACATCGGTGCAACTGACGCCGAATGGCATCCGGGCCGGGTGAAATGGTTCGACCGCCAGCGGGGCTTTGGCTTCGTCAATATCTTTGGCAGTTCCGAAGACATTTTTGTGCACATGGAGGTGCTGCGCACCAGCGGCTATTCCGATTTGCAGCCCGGCGAGGCGCTCGCAGTTGCCATCGGCGACGGGCCAAGGGGCAAGCTGGTCACCGATGTCAGGCCCTGGGATGTCGGTGTCGAAATCGCTTCCGAGGACGGCGCCGACACGGTGGACTGAATTCGTGCCGTTTGGCCACTGTTCATCTCCCATGCAACTCGACCTGACAATTCCATCATTTGCAGCCCGTTTCTTCACTGTCATTCTTGCCACACTTGTCGCGTCCGGACCCATCGCTGCCGCCACCGAATGCGCTGACGGCAAAATCGGCATCCGGGGCGAGTGGGGCACGGCGGTGTTTTCGGTTGAAGTCGCGGACACGCCAGCTGAGCGGTCAAGGGGGCTGCAGTTTCGGGAGGAGTTGCCGCAAACCGCCGGTATGCTGTTCCTGTTCGAGGAGCCAGGCCCGGTCACATTCTGGATGAAGAACACCCCGTTACCTCTTGATATGTTATTTATTTCCAAGACCGGAACCGTGACTGGAATTTACCGGAATGCGACCCCTTTTGACACCAGGATGATCTTTGGTGGCAACGAGGTGTCGGCCGTGCTCGAAATCAATGGCGGCACGAGCACCAGATTCGGCATCACCGGCGGATCCGAAATCCTGCACCCGGCTTTCGACCCGGAGATTGCCGCATGGCCGTGCAATTCGACGGGTTCCGCTTCAAATCCGGATGAATAGGCGATAATCACCGTCTCACGGGGCGTGGCGCAGCCTGGCAGCGCGGCGGTTTTGGGAACCGCAGGTCGTTGGTTCGAATCCAATCGCCCCGACCATCACTTTTTTGCCGTGATTCGCCGCATCCGGGGCCCAGGAATTTGCCGGTAGCGGAAATTTTTCGTGCCGCCAGAGCTGCGGTGACAAATCCTTCTCTTCGGTACGCTGGGACAATTCTTGCGGATTGCAGGGCATTTGGCGCGATTCCTTCACTCGGTTTCCACAGGAATCTGCTGGGTTGGCCGAGATTCCTCCTTGACATTTGGACACCACTGACAGCAGGATATGCGCCCGATCTCGAGGAATTCCGCTACATGTAGTGAATCTGAAGGTCATGTAGTAGTCTGGTGCGGCGACGGCTGTCACGGATCGATTCTGCAACGAGAGCGGCCAGCGAGCAGGGCAGGGGCAGGGCTTATCATGAAGATTGCACGGGTATTCACGGATGAGGGTTTGGATGCATATGACGGGATTGCATTCACCAGAACCCGGTCGGAAATCAGGAACACCGACGGATCGGTCGTATTCTGCCTGGAAGACATGGAGGTTCCCGCGGGCTGGAGTCAGGTGGCAGCCGATGTGCTGGCGCAGAAGTATTTCCGTAAGGCGGGTGTTCCGGCAAGGCTGAAGGCGGTCCGGGAAGACGGAGTGCCGGAGTTTCTCTGGCCGTCAAGGGCCGATTCTACCGCCCTGGCCAAGCTGCCGGCCGATGAACGCCAGGGGCCGGAGACATCCGCCAAGCAGGTCTTTGACCGCCTGGCTGGCACCTGGACCTATTGGGGATGGAAGGGCGGATATTTTTCCAGCGAGGCCGATGCGCGGAGCTTCTACGACGAAATCCGCTACATGCTGGCCACGCAGAAGGCAGCGCCGAATTCACCGCAATGGTTCAATACCGGCCTGCACTGGGCATATGGCATCAAGGGTGCCGAACAGGGTCACTACTATGTCGATCACGACACCGGCAAGGTGCAAAGGTCGAAGAGTTCCTACGAGCGACCGCAGCCGCATGCCTGCTTCATCCAGTCGATCGAGGATGACCTGGTCAATGATGGCGGCATCATGGATCTCTGGTTGCGGGAAGCCAGGCTATTCAAGTTCGGCTCCGGCACCGGAACCAATTTTTCCAATCTCCGGGCCAGGAACGAGCCATTGGCCAGCGGTGGCAAGTCCAGCGGGCTGATGAGCTTTCTCAAGATCGGCGACCGGGCGGCTGGCGCCATCAAGTCCGGCGGGACAACAAGGCGGGCGGCCAAGATGGTCATCTGTGACATGGACCATCCGGATATCGAGGAATTCATCAACTGGAAGGTTCGGGAAGAGCAGAAGGTGGCCTCGATGGTTGCCGGCTCGAAAGCGACCCGGAAGGCGCTGAAGGCGCTGTTTCAGGCCATCGACTCGTGGGATGGCACCCGCGAGGATGCCTGCAAACCCGGCAAGAACCGGACTCTCAGGGACTCGATCATCTCGGCCAGGAATTCGATGATCCCGGAGACCTATATCAACCGGGTTCTGCAATATGCCCGCCAAGGGTATACCGATATCGAATTCTCGACCTATGACACCGACTGGGAATCGGAGGCCTATTCGACCGTATCCGGCCAGAATTCGAACAACTCGGTCCGGGTGACCGACCAGTTTCTCGACGCGGTCGAGAAGGACCAGGATTGGCAATTGCGCCGCCGCACCGATGGCACGGTCGCCGAAACTGTCTCGGCAACCCGACTCTGGGAAGAGGTTGGCCATGCCGCATGGGCCTGCGCCGATCCTGGTATCCAGTACCACGACACCATCAATTCCTGGCATACCTGCCCGGAGGATGGCCAGATCCGGGCGTCCAATCCCTGCTCGGAATACATGTTCCTGGACGATACCGCCTGCAATCTGGCGTCGATCAACCTGTTGAATTTCTACAGTGACGGGCAGTTCAACTCCGACGAATACATTCACTCGACGCGTCTCCTGATCCTCGTCCTCGAGATTTCCGTGCTGATGGCACAGTTCCCCTCGAAGGAGATCGCCGAACTGTCATACCGTTTCCGGACCCTGGGCCTTGGCTACGCCAATCTTGGCGGCCTGCTCATGAATATGGGCATCAGCTACGATTCCGACGAGGGCAGGTCGACCTGTGCTGCGCTCACGGCGATCCTGTGCGGTGAATCCTATGCCGTCTCTGCCGAAATGGCCCGGGAACTCGGCCCGTTCGCCGGCTTTGAACAGAACCGGGACCACATGCTGCGGGTGATGCGCAACCATCGGCGGGCGGCCCATGGCAAGATCGATGACTATGAAGACCTGCCAACGCCGCCAGTTCCGCTGGACGCGTCTCTGTGCCCGTCCGACGAACTGCCGAGGATTGCCAGAAAATCCTGGGACCGGGCGGTCGCCCTGGGTGAAAAGCACGGCTACCGGAATGCCCAGACCACGGTGATTGCGCCAACCGGGACCATTGGCCTGGTCATGGATTGCGATACCACCGGCATCGAGCCGGATTTTGCCCTGGTGAAGTTCAAGAAGCTGGCCGGCGGCGGCTATTTCAAGATCATCAATCGCTCGGTGCCCAATGCGCTGCGCCTGCTGGGCTATTCCGAGCAGCAGATCGAGGACATCATCGGCTATGCATCGGGGCACGCCTCCTTCGAGGATGCGCCGCATGTCAACCGCCAATCCCTGACATCGCTGGGCTTCGGGCGGGACGAACTGGACCGCATCGAACAGGATGCCAGGCTGGCATTCGACATCAGGTTCCTGATCAACCCGGGCGTGCTCGGCGCCGAATTCTGCCAGCAGCGGTTGTCGGTTCCGAAGGACAGGATTGCCGACCCCACCTTCAACCTGCTGTCCTGGCTCGGGTTTTCCGACGAACAGATCGACGAGGCCAATGAGCATGTCTGCGGCTCCATGACGCTTGAGGGTGCACCGCACATCCGCGACCGCGATCTGCCGGTATTCGACTGCGCCAACACCTGCGGCCGTCGCGGCGTTCGCAGCCTGAGTGTCGACAGCCACATCCTGATGATGGCGGCAGCACAGAGTTTCATTTCCGGAGCGATCTCGAAAACCGTCAACATGCTGCCGACGGCAACGGTCGAGGATTGCAAATCGGCCTACGAGAAGGCCTGGAAGCTGGGCATCAAGGCGATCGCCATCTACCGGGACGGCTCCAAGCTCAGCCAACCGCTGGCCGCCGCCCTCGTTGACGACCAGCCGGCCGAAGATGGCCAGGAGAAGGCCAGCGAACAGTCGCGGCACGAGAAGATCGTTGCCTTTGCCGAGGAGAGCACCAAGCAGATCCTCCGCCAGAACCAGCGAATGAAGCTGCCCGACCGGCGCAAGGGCTACACCCAGAAGGCGATCATCGGTGGCCACAAGGTATATCTGCGCACCGGCGAATATGTCGATGGCTCGCTCGGCGAAATCTTCCTCGACATGCACAAGGAAGGTGCCGGGTTCCGGGCGATGATGAACAATTTTGCCATCGCGGTGTCGGTTGGCCTGCAATACGGGGTGCCACTGGAGACCTTTGTTGATGCATTCACCTTTACCAGATTCGAGCCCTCGGGCCTGGTGCAGGGCAATGATTCTGTCAAGAACGCCACCTCGATTCTCGATTACATCTTCCGGGAGTTGGGCATCAGCTATCTTGACCGGACCGATTTGGCGCATGTCACGAGTGACAATCACCGCTTTGATGATCTCGGCGAGGATGCCAATCATGGCCAGGCCGAATTCGACCTGCTCAAGACGGCCGCATCCGCCGGCTATTTCCGCAACCGCTTTCCCGGCGACCCGGACACGACGGAACAGGCAGGCGACCAGGAACTAGCTGGCGAACAGGCAATCGCCGAAGTCTCCGCCGGCAACTCGGCACGGGTGAAGGGCTACGAAGGCGATCCCTGCGGCGATTGCGGCAACTACACCCTGGTCCGCAGCGGCACCTGCATGCACTGTGTAACCTGCGGCTCAACCAGCGGCTGCAGCTAGGTTCTGAGAGGAGTGGCACCAGGCAAACCGCGGCAGCCCTGCGGTCATTTCCTGCCCCTTGCGCCCAATATCGCCAGCGGGTTCAGACAATCCGGCGGGAAATACCCTCACACCAATTGATTGGCCGTGACCAACGACTAGCATCCGGTGCATGGTAGATGCTTCCGTTGATGCTGCGAAGAAGGCCGGGGCCGAGATCGTTTGGCCCATCAGGCTTGAGACGAATGTAGTCTTGTCCTCCGTATTGGCGCGACGATGGTTGCGGCCCTCGTTTGGCCAAGCGTCCAAGCATACGAAATGAACCCCACGCTCGCCGATCATGGCCCGTTCTTTGCTGCGATTCAGGTGGACGCTGCGGCAATAAAGGCCGCGCAGGGCGTGTATGGCGCTGCACTTGCCGCGTTGTAAACAGAATTGGTAAACCTCAAGGTTCTGCTGGCGCAAATCAGCACGCAGTAATCAGCAAAGCGGGAGGCACAATCGTCCGCGACTTGCGCGACAACTCCGGACGTTTCACGAGTTGGTCCGTCAGATCGCTGTCTTGGTGAAGAACATCAACACAGGGCAAGCCGAATACAAAACGTAGCCAGGCACGACAAGCTTGTGTGGCCCGAGACTTGTTCACGACAAACCCCTTTTTGTCTTCAGAGTTTGAATCTTAAGTCATATTTTGAATAATGTATTTGTTTTCAACACCTTACACCCCGTGCCACCCGCCGCACCAGGAACCGGATGGCAGCCAGCTGGCACCAGGCCAGCGAGCTTGCCAGATTGTGCTCGAAATCCTTGGCCAGTCGCCGGCAGCGTGACATCCAGGCAAAGGTCCGCTCCACCACCCAGCGGCGCCAGATGACGGCAAAGCCCTTGATGTCCTTTGGCTTCTGTACAATCTCCAGCACCTCGCCAAGGCCAAGCTCCTTCAGCTTCCCGGCCAGCTTCGGGCCCGAATAACCGCCATCGGCCCACAGCTTGGTCACCCCGGGTGCCTTCTCCATCATGGAGAGTATGACCGCCGGTGCACCGTCACGGTCCTGCACATCGGCCGGGTGGACGTCGATGGTAATCGGCAAGCCCAGAACATCGACGGCGATGTGGCGCTTCCTGCCCTTGATCTTCTTCCCCGCATCATATCCCGACGGACCGCCAGCCTCGGTGGTCTTCACCGACTGGCTGTCGATGGCTGCCGCCGTTGGTTCGTCCGCGCGCCCCGAGAGCTGGCGGGCAAGGGTTCGCATCGTGTCGAGCATGTGCGCCAGGGTGCCATCCTTCTGCCAGGCGTAGAAGGTGTTCTGGATGGTGGTAAATGGCGGAAAACATGGTGGAATTGCCCGCCACTGGCAACCGGTGGCGAGCATGTACTGGATCGCGTTCCATACCTCCCGCAGGCAGGTGCTGCGCGGGCGTCCCATCTTCGAGGGCGGTGGAAGCAGCGGTTCGATCAATTGCCATTCGGCATCGCTCAAATCGGTTTCAAATCGATCGGAGGCGCGCCTATACTGCTGCCGGGTGGTTTCGTTCCAGGCCATGTGGATATTCCTTGTTCAGTGTCGATACTGACAGGACTATGCCACGAATTTTCGCCGGGCGCGAATCTGCCCACTTTTAGGTCAGGCTCTTAGGTATTGTCAGCGGCCAACCTGGCCGCTGCTGCCCGTTTCAGTATGTTCGATACCGTGCCGGCGCTCACGCCGAGAGCGATAGTGATGTCGTGGCGCGTCAGGCCGGGCTCGTGACGCTGGCGAAGGATGTCCTTGAAGTTGATCATGCCGGCTTTCCTCATCCCGTTCCACCTCGTTTCGAATGTTGTTTGACGAGGGAGTATCGGGGGAGACCGGGCCGTCAAATGCGGCCGGATTTGCCGTCAAGTACCGCCGGATCGGCGGTCAAGTGTTGCCGGATTTGCCGTCAAATGTGATCGGATTCTTGGTCAAGTGTTGCCGGATTCTTGGTCAAGTCCGACCGGAGTCTTGGTCAAGTGTGATCGGATTTTTGTCAAACACCGCCGGATTTTGCAAATATGCTTGGTGAATATGACTTCTCCGACGAGAAGTCCCACGACGCTCTCGGAATCCTCCCCCCAAATCCAGCAGCCTGAACCAGTCTCGAATTCAGGGGGTACAAGTTCAGGCCAAGTTCTTGTCAGGCGTGAATAATTCGCAGTGGCCATGTCGTCTTGTGTTTCTTTGTGCCGACAAGCCCAAATCCAATGACATTCGACATGGATTCCGGTTGCACTTGAACAGGTGAGAGCGGCGCCTGCTTGCTCGTCGCCCCATTTCCGGGATCGATCCTGTTTATTGTTGCTGAATGATCCTGTTGTCCTTTTGGCCCGTGATGTCGCGGCCGGGCCAGGGCCGGATGCGGACAAGTTCTGGGTCAGTTCAGGCCTTCGCCCTCCGGCCTGGACCTGGCTCCGGTGATGTAGGACACGACATCTTCGCCCGAGACATCATCGTTCTTGATGTCGAGATCGGCGCAGATTCGGCCCCGGCGAAATACGACCACGCGATCGACCAGGTCGAACACTTGCCGCATGTTGTGGCTGATCAATATCAGCGGTTCACCCTGCTTCTTCAGTGTACGAATGATGTTCTCGACCTGGGAAGTTTCCTGCACACCGAGCGCCGCGGTTGGCTCATCCATGATTGTCAGTTTTGAATGGAAGGTGGCGGTCCGGGCGATGGCCACGCATTGTCGTTGGCCGCCGGACATGTTGCGGATCGTGTTCCTGATGTTCGGGATCTTGACAGCGGTTTTTCTCAGCCCGTCAAGCGTCGCCTGCCGCATGGCCTTGTAGTCAAGAATCCGGAAGGGTCCCAACCAGTCGGCCCGGGTCATTTCACGACCCAGAAAGAGATTGTCCGGCACGTCCAGATCGTCAGCCAGTGCAAGTGTCTGGAACACCGTCTCGATGCCCGCCTCACGCGCTTCCAGCGGGCCGGAAAAGTTTACTGGCGCCCCGTTGAACACGATTTCGCCCCGGGTCCGTTGTTCCACACCGGTAATCTGACGTACGAAAGTCGATTTACCGGCACCATTATCACCCATGATTCCGACATGTTCGCCGTCCCGGAGGACAAAGTCAGCCCCTTCAAGCGCATGTACGCCGCCGTAATGCTTGGTCAGATCGCGGGTCTCCAGGATAATGTTGTCATTCATGACGTGCGTCCCTTCATGCCCGCGCTGCCCGCTGCTGTCGCCACTGATCGAGTACAACCGCGCTGATGATGATGAAGCCCTTGACCATCTCCTGGTAGAAGGCATCAAGGCGCAGGAAGGTGAATCCCGATATGATGACCCCGAAGATCAACGCGCCGAGCACCGTGCCGATGATCGAACCGCGGCCACCGCTGAGGCTGACGCCGCCGATTACGGTCATGGCGATGGCATCAAGTTCGTACATGATCCCCATGCCGGACTGGGCCGTGAGACTCTTCGAAGTGAGTACGATTGCCGCCGTTGCCGCAAGCACGCCACCGATGGCATAGACCATGAGCTTGTGCCGCTGAACATTGATGCCAGACATCCGCGCCGCATCCTCGTTGGACCCGATGGCATAGGTATGTTTGCCGTAAACCGTGAACTTCAACAGGAAGTGGAAGAGTATGGCGAGCGCAACGAAGATCACGACCGGCACCATGCCCGAGCCGATGAAGGCATAACTCTCGGTGGGAAAGGAAACCGGCTCACCTTTCGTCCACCATTTCGCCGCACCACGTGCAAACACCATCATCCCGAGAGTGGCGATGAACGGAGGAATACGCGTGTAGGCTATCAATGCGCCGTTGACGAGGCCGGCGGCCAAGCCAATGACAAGGCCAATCAGGACCGGGAACAATGCAGGTATGTCATGCGCCCAGGCGCCAAAGACCGGCTTCGGGTTGGCAAGCCCGTTGACCTCGGCCACCTGTGCAAAGCTCATTGCAACCATTGCCGTGACACCAACGACCGAGCCGGGTGACAGGTCGATGCCACCGGAAATAATCACCTGCGTGGAGCCGATGGCAATGATGCCGATGATCGAGACCTGCAAGATCATGATCTTCAATCTTGCAACATTGAACAAGCCGAGCGGGCCGTCGAAGCGTCCCTTGGTGTCGAATAGCAGGCTCTGACCGACAAAAAGCGCGCCAAGAATCTCGAAAATCACGACAATCACGATCAACGCCATGAACACGCCTAGCTCGGGTGGCAACGCGCGTTTCTTGTGATCGTATGTCTGACCTCCGGTGCCGTGCACGTCATCGGCCATTTCACCCTCCATGACTAATCCTGGTGCGTTGCAGGAACAGGGATCAGCAGACTCCGCACCTCAGGAGTCGCGGTGAGCGGCCGGCGGCCGCTCACCTGACAGATAAACTGCCTCAATTCGCACCAATATACTCGGCCATGTTTTCGGGCGTGACCAATTCGAACGGGATGCGGACGAATTTGGTAACCGACTCGCCGCGGGAAAGCGCGATTGCAGCTTCAACCGAGCCGATGCCCTGAGCAGCGGCGTTTTGGAACACGGTGACGTCAAGGTCACCCGCAGCCATGGCTTGAAGCGCGTCGGGGGTCGCATCGATTCCACCAACGAGGACAGTATCCATGTCAATGCCTGCCGACTTCATGGCGAGAATGGCGCCAATGGCCATTTCATCGTTGTTGGCAATGACCGCGTCGAATTCATCGCCGGTCGTCAGCCAGTTGGTCATGAGGTCCTGGGCTTGGGCACGCACGAAGTTGCCAACCTGGGTATCAATGATCTCGATGAAATTGCACATGTCCATGGCAACCACATCGTGGATGTCCTTGGTGCGCTGAATTCCGGCAGGATGATGCAATTGTCCCTGCAGAATGTAGGCACGAGCGCCCCCGTCAACCTTGCCCTGGGAACGCAATTGTTGGCAAATGTTGAACGTCTCGAGTGTGCCGGATTCCGTTTCATCCGACGCAACGACCACCTGGTTGTCCGGAAGAGTGTCAAAGTTGCCCGGGACACGGTTCGCATACACCATCGGTATCCCTGCCGACTCGGCGGCGTTGGTCAATGCCTGGGTTGCATTGCCATCTATCGGAACCACGACGATCGCGTCTACTCCCGTAGCAATGAAGTTGTTGATCTGGTCCAGTTGACGTCCAACGTCGCTCTGGCCGTCCTCCATGATAAGGTCGTGACCATTTTCCTCTGCCCATTCAACAGCTGCATTGCGCATGATCGTCAACCAGTTGTCGTTGAACTCCGACATCGCGTATCCGATCGTTTCGGCAACGGCCGCAGTCGACAGCAACGAGGCAACCCCCGTAGCAATAAAGAACTTTTTCATCTGTTTTCTCCTTGTTCACAGGAGTTTGACTTACCCTCAATTCCCGGCCGGAATTTCCGGCACCTGGGCAATGAAACCTCCGGCCAGTCGGCATTCGCCTGTGAACCAGAGGACATGTATCGAGATGGTGCCTGAACTCCCCCATATTATCTTCAATGGGCGCGCCAATCCTGGCAAGCTCCCGGAAGACATCGGAAGTTCTAGCTTGCAGCGGAATTCTCTGCAACCTGTTGCCGGATCCGGACGGGTCGTCGTCGCTGGCTCGGGGAACGCAGACGTCACGGTCCCCGCCACCATCCTCGTCGCCGAACCGAAGCCCCGCCAGGCCGCCTTCACCTGCCCCGTACGGTTGGCGCAATGGCGAGGTAGCTGGCCAGAATCGGCCCTAACCCAACATAGGCACCGAATCTGCCACAGGAAATTGCACTTTGCATCGTATGGCTTCATGCACCACCCCTGGGTTTCCAGACAGGCCCTGCATGCTCATGGGTCCGGCTGCGAGTGGATCTTCGATGACAGGGCCAGCGGCGCCAGGGCAGAACGGCCACGCTTGTCGTGTGGAGGCTGGACAGGTTGGAACGCTCCCTGGGGGATCTAATCGCCCGCGCCGAGGAGCTGAAGGGAATGGGTGTCGGGCTGAAGAGCCTCCAGGAGCGGGTCGACACCACGTCGAGCGGCGGTCAGCTGATTTTTCTTCTGTTCGGCGCCCTGGCCGAGTTCGAGCGGAGCCTGATCCGCGAGCGGAGCCGGGCCGGGCTGACGGCCGCACGGGCACGCGGCCGCAAGGGCGGCCGGAAGAAGGCACTGACCACCCCGCAGCGCGCCCACGCAGTGGAGCTCTACCGGTCACGCGAACACACGATGCCGGAGATCTGCAGTCTGATGGGCATTTTGCGCGCCACGCTCTACGCCTGGAATTCTCCGATGGGCGGTAGGGGCGTGCGCATCCCGACGGAGACGTTGCTTATACTCAGGGCCCGGTTGGCGGGATTGCCTGCCCGATCAGCCTTGACGAAGGCGGCGCTCGTCTGGCCTGAATCGGGCACGGCCCCAAGATGCTGGCCGATCTCACCGACGCCCACCTCCCCGAGATCCGCCGTTTCCCGAAGGGCAGACTGGATGCCGAACGAACCGACAAGCTCGCCAGCATGATGCGCAAGGCGAGATTGCCGATATAGCGTGGCGAAGGCGGCGCGGTGCGGGGCATGGATCGGTCGACATGGTCCCGTTCGCAGACAATCTCGGTTCAGCCCGATGAATGCAGGCTGGTTGCAAATGGTCCGGGATTGTTCGCAGACAATCCGGGTTCGGACCCGCCGATGGACGCAATCAATTCGGGTCGAAAGTCACGATGATTGCAAGCTGAAGCGATCATGATTGCGGATTGCTACACATCATGGCTGGAAGGCGGTGGGTTCGAAGGCAGCCTGGCAGGTGTGTCTGGATCAGGACTGGATCCCTGATCACCGATTATCACATAGACAATGTAAGGACTTCTCCTTACAGTCACCCGACACTGAAGGAACGCCGATCATGCCCATCATTCGAGAAGTCGCCACATTGACTTCGAAGGGCCAGATAACCCTCCCCAGGACAATCCGCCAGGCACTGGGGGCAGATACCGGTGCCAAGATGGCATTCGAACTCCACGATACCGGACAAATCGTGGTCAGCCGCGCTGACTCCGAACACGAAGATCCAGCGATCGCGGCGTTTCTTGACGTATTGGCCGGTGACATTCAGGCCGGTCGGCATGTTCGGGCGATTCCGGACGATCTGGCGCAGGACATGTTCGAACATGCACAGCGTGAAGCGGGGCCGAGCGAGGAGATCGGCGGCGATGTCGATCTCTGATGCGGCGCCATGGCTGGACGCTGCTGTTCCACGATTGCCTCATTGACCAGCTGCGCAAGCTTCAGGGCGCGGCTCTACGCGCTGAACAAATCGATCCGGCGGGGTTTGGATCCAATGCGAATGTCAAGCTGTTCCACGCATTGAGTCGGCTGATGCTGGAGGTCGTCCCGCAGGATCCATCCCGGGACGAGTATCGGCAGGGCAACACGCTTGGCCCACGTTTTCGCCTTTGGAGGCGCGCAAGGATCGGCAGTCGGTTCCGATTGTTCTTCCGTTATGACGCCAGGGCGAAGGTGATCGTCTACGCGTGGGTCAATGACCAATCCACGCCGCGCTCATCAGGGAGCAGAACCGATCCCTACTCGGTGTTCGCCAGGATGCTGGCGCGAGGAAATCCACCTGATGATTGGGCTGCATTGATGTCCGCATCGAGGCAGGATCAACCAAAAGGGAAGTAATTTCCGGGCCGGGCCCGGCTGGGTGCAGAATGACACGCCAGGCGTTTGGGGTCGGTTGCGGTTCTCTGAGGGCCGATTTCAGCCCCTTCAGTCCGACATGCACGGAGAATTGTCCGTGAACGTCACGAGAGGGCCTCTTCCAACACAGTGAAACCTGTGTCTGGGCCCGCGGGCTCATGACTTTGGCCATCTGAATTCGCCGGTGAGGAGGATGTGCTCCCATCCGAATCAGGATGCGCACCCGCGAGGTCATGGCAATCGCATCGCCGGGCTGGCAGGCCCCGGCTGCGGTCATGCCAGGTCCAGCACTATCTGGTGCCGGCCGGCTGAACCGGGAGCGGGCGCTCGACGTGATAGGTTGGATCCACAAGTTGTTTTCGTATTGCGGGGATCATCTCCGCATAGCAGGCCCATACGCTGGGATATGGCGGCGGGCATTGATCCTTTATTGCCTCGTGCAACTCGTGAAGCCGGTGAAACGGCACCATGGGAAACATGTGGTGCTCGATGTGGTAGTTCATGTTCATGTACAGAAACCGGAAGACCGGATTGGCATAGAATGTGCGGCAATTCTCGCGATGATCCAGGCAATTCTCCTTCAGGCCTGCATGCTGGGTCATATTGAAGAATTGTGGGAAGAAGCCGCCATAGAAGCGCGGTGTCACCACCAAGAGAACAGGTAGCCATGTCTGCCAGATCACCGCTGCGGAGATTGTTGCCAGGAAGATCGCCACATAGGCGCGCGAATTCCATATAACTTTCCGGCGCTCGTCTTCAGGAATGAAATGGGCGCCGTCGCCCTCGACCCGGCCAAAGGTGTGTTTCACAATGTTCCTGATCTGTACCCAACCCGAAACCAGGAAGAAGAAGTCGAGAAAGAGCTTTGCCACATCGGCGGGGGCCATCACCGCAATCTCGGGGTCACGTCCCACATGAAGCGTTTCGGTGTGGTGTCGCGTATGACTCCACCGCCAGTAATAGGTTTCATGAAGAGTCATGAATCCGGTGATCCAGTAGAGTGCGTCGTTGAGCCACCTGATCCTGAAAGGTGTCCCGTGACTGAACTCATGGGCCTGATGGTCCGACATCGAATACATCATGCCGTAGAAGAGCAGGCATGGGACGGTCCACCATGTGCCCCATGTCAGAATCGCGGCGATTCCCGAACCGATCAGCAGAACCCCCCAGATGGCAGTGTGTATGGCGGCTTCCCTGTTCGTGCGCCTCATCAGGGTTTTCATCTGCCTTCTCGGCACGGATGCCGAGAACCACTGGTCTTCTACCAGCCCCTCGAAACGATCATTCTCCAGCGAGCAGGAATTGTCGGCCTCACCGATGAGCTCGTAACTCTTCTCAGGCATCGTCGCCATTGCACTATTTCCCGGAAGGCACCTTCATTCTCCTGACCGATCAGCGCATTCGGGGCACCGTGCAGATTGAGGACCAATCATCTGCGACAATGCTGTCATCGAACGTATCCCCCATCCCGCTGCTCCACTGCCATTCTGCAGAAACGCTCCCGGAAGCAATGACCGGAGCGCCGACAAATCGAGAGCAATTTACTGCCTCTCGCAGCGCTGACCATACCACCTGCGGACAAAATTGAGCCACGATCAGCCGAACAATCCGAATACCCTACGGGTGACGATCGACGCGACAGGATCCTTCACGACAGGCCAATCCAGAGCTGGACAAACAGGACTTCCACCGGGATTAAGGCTCCACGCTGGTCCGGACGCTCATTCCGCCGTCGACCATGCTACCACAGGCCTTCCAGACCTCACAACTCTTCCGGCATTTCCCCGGAGAATTCCGGGCACACCATTTGCCTTTCCGCAAAGGCCGGGCAAGAAGGAACATGGCCACAACACGGCTCGGGGCATTCGACGTCAGGACAGGTTGCCAGCCTCAGTGTCGGATGCACCCACTTCCGGTGCATGGTCGGCGCCAGCGGGCTTTATCTGCATGCCGACCACGCCGGTTCGGGCGATCTCGAGGAGGCCGCATTCCAGCAGCCTGTCGACGAGGAGGTCGATCTGGGCCGGGTCGCCGGTCAGTTCCAACACCTGGCAGTCGTCGCCCGACCAGATCACGGTGGCACCGAACTCGCTGGCGATCTTGCCGACCCGGCCGTCCGGCTGGCATTTTACCTTGAGGAGCCCGACCTCGCGCTGGACCGATTGCCCCTCGACCGTCAGGTCGACGACCGAATGCACCGGGATCAGCCGCTCGAGCTGCGCCTTGATCTGTTCGATGACATGGACCCGGCCAGTGGTGACGATGGTCATGCGCGACAGATGACCCGAGTGATCGACCTCGGTGACGGTCAGGCTTTCGATATTGTAGCCCCGCCCGGAGAACAGGCCGACCACCCTGGCCAGCACCCCGGCCTCGTTGTCAACGAGGACCGACAAGGTGTGGGTCTCGGTGTCGGAATCTCTGGACCGACGCAGATCATAGGCCGAGCGTCGGGAGCTTCCCTTCTTGATGCTGAGTGAAGTCATGTGAATTCTATACCAGTACCGCCCCGCCAGCCTGCACGGCGGCGCGCTTTTCCGAAGGCCCCAGCAACATCATGTTGTGCGGCTCGCCAGAGGGAATCATCGGAAAACAGCTCTCGAATTTGTCGACGCGGCAATCCATGATCACCGGGCCGTCATAATCGAGCATTTCCCCGATGGCGTCGTCCAGCAGGGCCGGGTCTTCAACCATGATCCCGTGACAGCCGAACGCCTCTGCCAGCTTGACAAAATCCGGCAGGGCGGCACACCAGGAATTGCTGTAGCGCTCGTTGTGCAGCAACTCCTGCCATTGGCGGACCATGCCCAGATATTCATTGTTGAGAATGAACTGCTTGACCGGGAGGCTTTCCTGAACGGCGGTGCACATTTCCTGCATGTTCATCAGCCAGCTTGCCTCGCCGGCGACGTTGATGACCAGCGACTCGGGATGGGCAATCTGCACGCCGATCGAGGACGGAAGCCCGTAGCCCATGGTACCAAGCCCACCCGATGTCATCCATCGATGCGGCTCATCAAAATTCAGGAATTGTGCAGCCCACATCTGGTGCTGACCGACCTCGGTGGTGACATACCGGTCACGGTCACATGTCAGCGCCTCCAGCCGCTCAAGTGCGTATTGCGGTTTGATGACCTTGTCCGAATTGCGGTAGGAGAAACAATCTACTTCCTGCCACTCCCGGATCTGCTGCCACCACCCGGCCAACGCCTTGCCATTGGTCCGGCTGCCCCGGCTGCGCCAGATCAGCAGCAGCTCCCTGAGCACGTTCTCGACATCGCCGACGATGGGCAACTCGACCAGCACCGCCTTGTTGATCGACGATTTGTCGATGTCGATATGCGCCTTGCGTGAATTCGGGCTGAAATCCTTGATTCGCCCGGTGATCCGGTCGTCGAACCGGGCGCCGACATTGATCATGAGGTCGCAGCCATGCATGGCCAGATTTGCCTCGTAGCTGCCATGCATTCCCAGCATTCCAAGCCAGCCCTCGCCAGAAGCGGGGTAGGCGCCGAGCCCCATCAGCGTCGAGGTGATCGGAAAGCTGGTCTCGTCGACAAACTGGCGCAGGAGTTCGCACGCGTCACGCCCGGAATTGACCACCCCGCCGCCGCTGTAGATGATCGGCCTGGCCGCCGCTTCTACCAGTTCGGCAAGCTCCGCAATCAGCTCACGGTCGCCATAGATCCGGGGACGGTAGCCCTGGCGGTGGATCTCGGTCGGCTCCTGGTAATCGGCATCGGCGAACTGGACATCCTTCGGGATATCGATCAGCACCGGGCCGGGACGGCCGGTGGTGGCGATGTGAAATGCCTGGTGAATGACATCGGCCAGGTCTTCGGTGTCCTTGACCAGCCAGTTATGCTTGGTGCAGGGCCGGGTAATCCCGACCGTGTCTGCCTCCTGGAAGGCGTCATTGCCGATCATGAATGTCGGCACCTGGCCCGATATCAGCACGATCGGGATCGAATCCATCAGGGCATCGGTGAGCCCGGTCACCGAATTGGTCGCGCCCGGGCCGGAGGTGACCAAGACGACGCCCGGTTTGCCAGTCGAGCGGGCGTAGCCCTCGGCGGCATGAACCGCACCCTGTTCGTGGCGAACCAGGATATGGCGGATGCTGTTGCTTTGGTCGAGCCTGTCGTAGATCGGCAGCACGGCACCGCCAGGGTATCCGAACACGACGTCGACCCCCTGATCTTCCAGTGCCCTGAGCAGGATATCTGCTCCGCTCATCGATTTTGCCATGATTTCAAGCTCCGGAAACAGGAAAGAAAAACCTCTCCATGCTCCAGAGAGGCAACGGCTCGATCCCCGCGGGAACCGGCTGATGTCATTTCGGTGCGCCTACGTGTCTTTGGCTCCAAGGTTCGCGGCTTGCCCGGAAAAGAATAGAATTGGAAATTTTGATCGTCAACAATTTGTCGGCGGTGCCGGTGGGCACCCGGCCTGCCCATGTGCCACCGGATGCAGGGACCCGCAAGCGGCATGATTCCGGCTGATGCGCCACCGCCACCCGGCGCCGGCCTGGGCTTTCATGGGCCATCCGTTCGAGATGCTTGAAATTCGCAATCGTTTAGTATTGGCTGAATGACGTACAAGAACATGCCCGGTTCGGGCACAACCCGCAATGAGGAGAACACAATGGACAGAAGATCATTCCTGACGACCGCCGCCGTGGGCGGTGCCGCGGCGACAGCCCTGGCCGCGCCGGCCATCGCGCAGGGCAAACGTACTCTGACCCTGGTAACCAGTTGGGGCCGGGGCCTTGCCGGCGTCCATGACAGTGCGCAGCGCTGCGCGGATTCGATTACCGCCATGACCGACGGCCAGTTGACCATCGACCTGAAGGCGGGCGGCGAACTTGTCGGGCCGTTCGAGGTATTCGACGCCGTGTCATCCGGCCAGGCCGACATGTACCATGCGGCCGATTACTATTTTCTTGGCCAGCACCCGGCATTTGCCTTCTTCACCGCAGTTCCGTTCGGAATGACGGCGCCTGAACTGACAACCTGGTATTATCATGATGGCGGTATGGAACTGCATCATGAGCTGGGCTCGATTTTCGGGCTGAAATCCTTCATCGCCGGAAACACCGGCGCCCAGGCTGGTGGATGGTTCCGCAAGCGCATCGAGAGCGCCGAGGATCTGAATGGCCTGAAATTCCGCATGCCCGGTCTGGGCGGAAAGGTGTTGTCCGAACTCGGTGCCGCCGTTCAGAACATTCCCGGATCCGAGGTCTACCAGGCGCTCGCGTCCGGTGCCATCGATGGAACCGAGTGGATCGGTCCATTTGCCGATGAAAAGGCCGGTTTCCAGGAAATCACCAAGGTATACTACACCTCCGGCTACCATGAGCCGGGCGCCGCCCTGTCGCTGGCAACCAACCTGGATGTGTTCGAATCGCTGTCACCGGCCCATCAGAAGGTCATCGAGATCGCGGCGGCGGAAGCGCATGAATGGACGCTGACCTTCTTCAACGCCAATAATTCGGCCGCCTTGCAGCGCCTGATCAATTCCGGCGTTGAAATCAACGTCTTCCCGGACGAAGTCTGGGATGCATTCGGCGTTGCAGCGAAGAAGGTTCTCGACGAGAACATGGATGATCCCATCTACAAGAACATTCATGACAGCGCCGCCGCATCCCGCAAGGCATCGTCGGCATGGCTGACGGCATCCTCGGGCGTGTTTACCGAACAGCGTGCCAGGATCTTCTCCTGATGCCCATGCAGAACACGGCTTTCCCCGGAGGCGGGGAAAGCCACTTTCGTGCCCCTTGGGCACAAATCGCTCCGACCTGTCGGTAAATGATTGACTTCGTTACACATCTCGTCACCGGACTTGCCCTTTCCTTCTACAATGTCGGCCATGCCCTGACCCATCCGGACGCCTGGCTGAACTGGTCGGACAAGGAAGCCCTGATGCGTTTCATCTATTACGGCGCATCCTTCGAATTGTTCTATGTCTTCCTGTCGGCCTTCCTGGTGCTCACCGGCCTGGGGTTGTGGAGACGATCCATCATGTGGCGAACCGTCCGCATTTTCGAATTCATCGGAAACTGGATCGGGCGCGCCGTGGCCTGGGCCGGCCTGCTGATGGTCTTCCAGCAGGTCATGATCGTGTTTCTTCAACGGATATTTCTTGTCTCCGAAATCTCCTTTGGCCCGTTCGGCTATACATTCACCCGGGATCTTGCCTGGTACGGTGAGGAGTTGAAACTCTACAATGCCATGGTCGTGTGCCTGTGCTGCGGCTACACGCTGGTGCAGGGCGGGCATGTCAGGGTGGATCTGTTCTATGCCGGCGCCTCTCATCGCATGAAGAAGATCGTCGATATGGGCGGGGCGCTGCTGTTCATGCTGCCCTCCATGATGTTGATCTGGCTCTATTCCTGGTTCTTCCTCTGGCGCCACCTCGTGGTTCCCAAGCCATCTGCCTCGGATACGCTGGACCGCCTGCTCATGAAATCTCGGGCCGTCAGGTGGAACATCGAGACCGTCGGTTTCTCGCCGAGCGGTTTCGACGCATATTTCCTGTTCAAACTGCTGCTGGTGCTGTTTGCCGGCCTGGTCATCATGCAGGCGGTGTCCATGTTCTACCGGTCCCTGCTCGAATACCGGGAGGGCCCGGATTCACTGAACAAATATGCCGATTTCGACGTTCGTGACAGCTACCCTGCCGTCGATGCCGAACCCCGGAACGGGAGCAACTGATCATGCCGCTCTTTCTCGATGGTGTGGAAATCGGCCTGATCATCGTATTTTTGTTGCTGTTTGCCGGAATCATGTCGGGGTTTCCGGTTGCCTTCGCCATCGGCGGCGCCGGCGTGCTGGCCTTTGCCATCATTGCCACGCTCGATAGCGCCGGTTTGCTGATTCACCAGGCAGTCGACACATCAAGTTCCCAATACAACGCATTGATTGGGCAGGGAGTTGCACGAATAGATATATCCCTGTTCCGGTATCCGGACTTGCCGGTTGTCGAGCAGCCGGTATTTCCGGGTGGCTGGGAAGACGCCATCAACCGGCGACTCTCCTTCATCGTCAACAGGATCAATGAGCGGGTGATCGCCGGACAATCCATCGAAACCCTGCTGGCAGTGCTGATGTTCGTCCTGATGGGGGTAACGCTGGAGCGGTCAAGGATCGCCAATGACCTGCTGACCACCATGGCGCGGGTATTCGGCCCGCTTCCCGGCGGTCTTGCGGTATCGGTGGTGGTGGTTGGTGCGTTTCTTGCGGCATCGACCGGCATCGTCGGGGCGACGGTCGTGACCATGGGCCTGCTGGCGCTGCCGACCATGCTGCGAAACGGCTATTCGCCGGAACTGGCCTCTGGCGTCATTGCCGCATCCGGAACGCTTGGCCAGATCATTCCGCCTTCGATCGTCATCGTGCTGCTTGGCACGTTGGCCGGGGACATCTACTCGACTGCCCAGGAAGTCAGGGCCACGGCGGCTGGCTGTTCCGATGCGTTGACCTATCTGGGCGAGGCGGCGGTGCTTTCGGTCGGAACCCTGTTCCAGGCGGCAATCCTGCCGGGAATCATGCTGGCATTCCTCTACGCTCTCCTGGCGCTGGGCGTGGCATTCCTGAGGCCGGCCATGGCGCCGCCGGTGCCGGGGCAGGGCCGCCAGGGCGAATCGATTTCCCTTCGGCACGGCCTGACCTGGTTGCTGGGCATGCCGGCAGCGCTCATCGGTGGGGTTGTTGTCGCCACCTTCTTCGGCATTGCCGGCAGCCAGAACCTTGATGTCAGCCGGTATTCGGAGATTGGCGACGTCGCCGATCTCCGGACCAATGTTTCCGATGACTGCCGCCAATCCATGATTGAATTGCACGGACAGGACAAATGGGACCGTGCGGTGGCAGCCCAGGCGGCAATTGACGCCGCCGGCCAGGATGGCCTTCGGCACGAGTTGACCGAGGAGGAACTCGCCGCCGCCCGCGTCGAGAAGATTACCAATTCGCCTCCCATCGGTAGCGGCGTTGCGCTCATCTTCCTCGCCATTGGCCTGATGCTGGCCGCGGCCCGCGGTGTGTCGCCATCCTCCGACAATCGCCGACTGCTCATCGGCACCACTGGCGCCCTCATGGTTCTGGTCGCCGATGTCGCATTCATTTCACCGCTGTCATCCCCGGGAGCAGTTGTGCTCATCCTGGCAATCCCCGTCGGCATCGCCCTCATTGGCTGCACATACGCGGCCAAATGCCTGATGCAGAACGAATTGATCCGGGTGGTATTTCCACCGCTGGTGCTGATTGTTGCCGTGCTCGGTTCAATTCTCGGCGGCATCACCAACCCGACGCCGGCGGCCGCACTCGGCGCGGCCGGCGCCTTGATGCTGGCCGGCTACCGGGTTCTGAACGACCAGAATCGAAGCGGCAGGTTGATCCTTGCCGGCAGCTTTTCGGTTGTCATCATGATTCTCATCGGGGCCAATTTTGACCTTCGGGTCAGTCGCGAGGTCGTTCCGCTGCAGGACTGGATTGCCTTCCTGGCTGCCCAGGCAGCCTACAGCCTGGCCTTCATCGGGTTGCTGTATTCGGCCTGGGTGCTGTTTGCGGTCAAGGCACTGACCTCGGTTGTCCGCGAGACTGCCAAGGTCACATCGATGGTCTTCACCATTCTGATCGGATCACAGCTGCTGAACCTGGTGGTGATCTCGTTTGGCGGTGAGCATTACATCCAGGATTTCCTGCGCAGCTTCGACCAGGAATGGCTGGTATTCCTCATTGTGATGGTCATCCTGTTTATCCTGGGATTCGTGCTGGACTTCCTGGAAATCATCTACATCGTCGTGCCGATTGTCGGTCCGGTGATCTATGGCGGCACGCTTGACCCGGCCTGGGTCACCATCATGATCGCCATCAACCTGCAGACCTCCTTTCTGACCCCGCCATTCGGATTTGCGCTGTTCTACCTGCGGGGGGTTGCCCCCAGGGAGGTCACCACCGGCCAGATCTATCGCGGCGTGGCGCCCTTCGTGCTGATCCAGGTGCTGGGGTTGCTGCTGCTGTGGATGATGCCGCAGGTGGTCACCCTGGTCCCCGACCTGATGCGTGGCTGAACGACAGCAACAGGCGCCGCTCTCGCGGTGATGATCAGGCGACGGGGACGGGTTGGCTGGCTGCCGAACTGCATGTCTTCCACGTCTTGCCGACCAGGATATCAAGCGGCATGAACCTGATCTTGTAATTCATGCTGCTGCTTCCCGGCACCCAGAAACCGAGATACAGGCGCTTGAGCCCACGCTCCCGGCACAGCCCGACATGGTCGAGAATCATGAATGTCCCCAGCGACCGGCGCCCGAATTCGGGGTCGAAGAACGCGTAGACCATGGACAGCCCGTCATCGAGGCAATCAGTGATGGCCACGGCCGCCAGGCGCTGCTCGCCGGTCTCCTGCTCCCGCAGGAAATACTTGACCAGGATGGTGTTGACCGGCGACGATTCGACGAGCTCGCGATAGCACCCGTAATCGGCCTCGTTCATTGCGCCAGCATGGCGTGCTTCGAGGTATTTGCAAAACAGCGCGTGCTGGTCAATGTCGGCAACCGGGCCTTCGACCGCCCGGATCAGGTCCCGGTTTCGGTTGATTGACCGGCGCTGGCTGCGTGACGGGCTGAATTCCGACACCCGGACCCGCACCGAGTAGCAACTTGTGCAACCCTTGCAATGGGTTCGGTAGAGCATGTGCGACATGCGCCTGAAGCCATGCCTGACCAGGATGTCGTAGAGGGGCGAGCCTGCACGGTCGTCATTGACGACGGTAAAGATCCGCCTTTCCTTCCGGTCGGGAAGGTAAGGGCAGGGAACTTCGTTCGAAAGGTAGAAATCCGGAGTCCGGGAGTTGTCATTCATGCCGGAGGACCTTGCCGATCCCAGGCTTCTAGCAACCCCGGCAGTCTCCGGCAACCTGTCGGGGCCGGCAAGGCCGGCCCGTGGCTGCCCCCGGACAGGCGAGGTCCGGGATGGAAGCAAGACGGCCGACCCGGTGGGTCAGCCGTCTTCGACCTGCATGCAGCACTCAGGAGTTCTGCATGCGCTCCTCGAAGAACCGGTCAAATTCCGCCTTGTCCTTGGCGTCACGGAGGCGCTGGAGAAAGTCGCCGAATTCCTTCTGTTCCCGCTCCAGCCGCTTCAGGGTATCATCCCGATAGCTGTCGAATGCGGTGTTGCCCGACGAGCGGAACCCTTTCCGCAACGGCCGCTTCATGCCTGCCAGTTTCTTTGAAAACATCCGTTTGCTCCCGATCAGAAATCCCAGAATGACGAGGCCTATCGGCCAGAAGAATACAAATCCCAAAACCATCAACCCAATCCACGCAAGCAGCCCGTGCCGGTCAAGCCAGTCAACAATACGGGACAGCCAAGACGCATCCGGTTCCATTTCATTACCTCCAATTTGACCTGGCCGCCGACCTGTGGCGGCCGATATTGAATGACAACACTTCATTGCCAACATTGTAATGTTAATATCAATAACATTAACACGTCCAATGTGGGGATTGCAAAGCCGGTTTCAATGCCCGCGGCCAAAAAAAATCTGCCTCCGGACCAGGAAAAGACAGGCTGGACGATCCGGGATTTCGATCCCGTAACCGGGGCGGGTCGGAGGGTGACAGGAAAGTCATGACATTGCCGGCCCGTCACCGGGTCAGGAGGTGAGATGGCGACAGGTTGAGGTTGCTGCCGGCAGCGGGGGCCTACTTGGCGGTGCCGGTCTTTACCGCGCCCAAGCCACGCAGGTAGATGCCGATGCCGGTCTCCAGCAACTCTTCGGGCGAGAATTGTGACCGCACACCTTCCGGGCCTCTGGCATAGAGTTCGACCACGCCATGGCTGATGGCCCAGATATGGTCACTGATCATGGAGGGTGGGGGCGCATTCTGTACCTGCATCCCCGAGACCAGGTTGCTGGCGGCCAGTTCGACCACGGTCTTGGCCCGGTTCGCAGCCTGCGCCAGCGTCGGGTTGGCATTGACCGATACGCCCGACTCGAACATGGAAATGTAATGGCCGGGAAATTTCCTGGCGAAGGCCAAATAGGCCCGGCAAGTGGCCTCGAATGAGGATAGCGGGGTCGGGTGTCCGTCCGCATAGGCAAATTCCATGAGATCGGCGAAGATCTCGTAACCCTGCCGTGCCGCCTCCTCGATCAGTTCGTCCTTGGAGACGAAATGCCGATACGGGGCAGCAGCCGATACGCCGATCCGCTTCGCGGCCTCGGTGATCGAGAATGCCAGCGGGCCCTTCTCCTCGATCAATTCCAGGGCAGCATTGACCATCGCCTGCTTGACGTTGCCGTGATGATAGCCCCGCTTGGTCACCGCGAATACGGCCCATTATCCACCGATCAAATCCAGGTCGAAAGGTGTCGACTGGTAGATTTCGTTGATCCAGTTTCCATAGAGGAGATGGCCATGGCTGCGCCACCGGTTTGACGGCGGATTTTCCGGGTTGTTGTCGGGAAAGAAATTTGCCGGGATCTCGATCGGCACATTCTTCGCCACGTCCCGCCGGTATTCGGCATGCAACGTGTCGGTATCATACTCGAAATGGTCAAAGATATACAGGGCCTGCCGTTCGAGATCCTGGACCAGGCAAGGGCCGGAAACGGCGGAGCCGAGCAAGGTCCGCAACTTTCCCGTTGATTCGATCTCGTCCTCGCTCATCTCCGTCCAGCGGCTGACCGGAATGAAACACTCGTCGGAAAACCCGCGCAGGAAGGGCGAGGAGGGCCAGCGGTTGCGTTGGTGGAACAATCCGAAGAGCTTCCTGTCCAGGATGTGCTTGGTAACGCCATGCCAGTAATACAGCATTGCCATGCCGCCCCAGCAAACGCCCAGGGTGGAATGGACATGCGACTGGCTCCAGTCAAACACCTCCTTCAGCTCGCTCCAGTAATCCACCTCGTCAAATGCCAAATGCTCGACCGGCGCCCCGGTAACAATCAGCCCGTCGAATTTCCTGCCGCTGACACTCTCGAAGGTCTCGTAGAAGGCCTCGATATGATCGGGCGGGGTGTTGAGCGACCGGTGTTCAGTCATCCGGATCAGCGTCAGGTTGATCTGCAGCGGGGTGGCGCCGATCAACCGGGCAAACTGGATCTCGGTGGAGATCTTCAGCGGCATGAGGTTCAGCAATCCGATCTCGATTGGCCGGATGTCCTGGCGGGCAGCGACATCCTCGTCCATGACCATCACGCCTTCCTTGCCGAGCACCTCGAACGCGGGAAGGGCCTTGGGGATATTGATCGGCATCAGCCCGCGTCCCGTCTCAACCGCCGCTCGCCGAAGCTCGACGCTCCAGCGCCTCGGCAATCAACCGGCAGCAATCATTGGCGCTACGCACCCCGAGCAGGCTGGCGGCATCGACCGTCACGCCAAAATTCCTGGCCATGGCTTCGTATCTCGGCTGCCGTGACTCCAGTGCCCGCGAATAGATCCAGGTCACGAACTCGTCCGGATCGACCTCGTCATCTGACAGCCGGCGCTCGTCAAGGAATCTGCCCCAGTTCCGGTCAAGAAACCCGGCCCGGTAGCACATCGGTTTCGGCATCTTCGTGAAGCGCCTGATCAACTGGTCGGAATGATCCGGCCCGCCCCGGATCCAGACCAGAAGCATGTGCTCGCTCAATTCCGAGAGCAACTCGTCTTCGGGATCGGATGGATCAATGACCTCGCAGATCGATCCTCCGGTATCGCAGACAAAATGCGGGTAGTCGTAGATCTCGTTCGCTCGACTGATGAAATGGATGGTGTCATGGAGGGCGGCGATTTCCGATTCTCGGTGCTGATGTTGGCGCCGTCGATACTCGTCGATGGGAATTCCACCCCGCGTCGTTGCCCCCGGCTTGCCCAGATAGGTCGATAGTGGTGCCAGGTTTCCGAAGGTGATGTTGGAGGAAATATCGATCGAATCTGATTTCAGCAGATTGGCAAGGAACGGATTCTTCATTGCCTCGCGCTTGTAGTTGTCGGCGATGTATTCACCCATGTACCGGGTGCCGATCCGATAATCGACCGAGTAGTGAAACCACCTTCCGGTCTCCCTCAGGACCGATGCGATCCGGGTCTTGCCCACGCCTGACATGCCAAAGAACAGCAACCGCTTGTTCCTGGCAGACATCCACTCGTCAACGCTCTTGTAGATCATGGATTTCCGACACGCCCAGATTGGCCTCAAGTAACGCAGCCGGCAGCCGCGATCAATGAGGCTTCAATCCCCCGGCACCGTGGGCAAGATCGGAACCGGTGCACGATGCCGGAACCTGGCAAGGCCTGCCGGCCCCGCCGCCCGCCAATGCCCAGTCAGGCCACGCGGTCACGGTACCTGGTAGCCGCCGCGGGATTCGCTCCGTATGTTGAAGTAGTTGGCGCCCAGGATAATGGCGCCGCCGACGATTACCAGGAGGTCGATCGATTCCGAATAGATCAGGTAGCCGACCAGCATGATGACGGGCAGGCGCAGGAAGTCGAAAGGCATTGCCACCGCCGCCGGTGCAAGTTTCAGCGCGTTGGTCAGGCAATAATGGGCCGAGATTCCTGCCAGGGCGATGGCGCAAAGCGGCAGCATGGTCGCCCGTGCGGGCAGGGTAATGTCGCCGTCATGACCTGCCGTTACCAGGCCGAATACCGTCTGCATCAGCGACATCCAGAACAGGATGCAAATGACATCCGTGTTGCGGACAAGCTTCCTGGTGGCAATTGCCGAGCCGGCAAATCCGATCGCGCAGAGGATGGCGGCCAACACGCCCGGGGATAGCTCGCCGACCCCAGGCCTGGCCACGAGCAGTATTCCCGAGAACCCGGCCAACAGCGTCAGCACCCTTCTTCCGGTCAGGCGCTCGCCGAGGAAGACTGCCGCCATCACCGCCGCCCAGATCGGCGTCGAGAATTCGAACGCAAACACCTGCGCCAGCGGGATGGTCGCCACCGCCACCAGCCAGAAATTCGTTGCGGCAAAATGCATTATGTTCCTGGCCAGGTGCAGCGGCAGCGACGTGGTGTTGATGCTGTTCAGGCGGCCCGACAGCATGGCCATCACCAGCACGATGACGATACCGCCGATCGACCTGTAGGTCATGATCTCAAAGGTATCGAGCTCAACGCTGGCCTCCCGACCGGCGACGGCCATCACCGAAAACGAGCAGACGGTGCCCATCATCCACAAGCCGGCCCTGGCCGGAGACTCGAGCGTGGAGCTGGAATGTTCAGAATCAGGCCGGGTCAGCGGAAGATCCTCGGAACGCCACATTGTCGGGAAGCACGCATCTCATCGCCAACCATCCGCAGGGTGAATTGACCATCCGGGATCAAACCGCCCCGGCGGGCCTAAACGACGAATGACTCAACACCCATTCGCAGACAGCCGCAACCTTGCTGTTTGACCCGCAGGCTGCCTGGAGGCCATCGCTATGTGTTGCCGCTGGCGACGTGACTCCACATGCCGGCGACATCAGAATTCATCGGATTGTCGGCGAGCAGCTCGGCCCAGCGCCGCGGCGTCAGCTCGGATGCCCGGCCGCCCGGATGGGGTACCTGCGCGGATGAGCACATCGGTCAACCAGATGCGGGTATGGGTGCCCTGCATCCGGCAGGTGGCGGCGAAGCTGCCCGCGATACCCACATTCCGGGCACCGATCTCGGCTCCCCGGACAGCCAGTTCTTCTGCCCCGGCTTGATGCCGCGCAGTTGGCGCTCCACGCCGCTCACCACCGGCACGTCCGGGTCATCGAGGAACACCTCCAGCGTCACCTGCCGGGCAGTGGCATAGCCGACTGCCTTGGCGATCGGATGCTTCGGCGTCAGCGTCGGGTCCTCCTGCCGCTCCTTGCACCACGCTCAGAATGCACCGACTACCGGGCGGGTTCTGCTTCGCCGCGCCTCGAGACGAACGCCCGGCGGCTCGCCAACAATCTCGTCCTCGATGGCGGTGATCGGCGTGATCAGCGCCAACGCCTCGGCGGCCAGCTGCGGATGGCTCGCCAATTGTTCCTCGAACTTGCGGCGGGTATGCGTCCAGCAGTTTTGCTGCTTCACCATCTCCTGGCGAATGGCGACATAGGCCTCACAGGCCGTAGCCATCGCTGACCAGCATAGTCATTTGTTGCGCAAGCAGCCCGCCGGTCGAATTCGCATCAGGCAGGACATGACCGGCAAGACCGGATGGTCTCAAGCTGCTACAGCTAGCGCTGCCAGGTGCAATCGGCCCGGGTGACGTATAGTTCGTTCGTCAGGTAATCCGCCTGGTAGGAGCACGAACCCGTGACGCCTTCGAACCTGCCGGTCCCGCCCAGCATCTCGAGGCGTCCCGCCCCGCCTCCGCCCTGGGCGACGTCACCTGCGCTTCTCCTCGAATTCCAGAACTGCTTGTCGCCCGAGGGGGCCGTCACGGTGCAGGCCGCCTCGAGCTCGGTGCCCGCGGCCGAACCCTTTCCATGCACGATGCACGTCACCCGGCTGGATCCCCCCTCGACGAAGGGTCCGCCGCTACTCCTGACGACGGTGCTCGTACCCTCCGAGGCGCCGCCGAAGATCGTTCCGTCCATGTGGGCGATCGCGGTGTAACCGCCGGTCATGCTCGAAACCGACGTGAAGCTGCCGGTTTCGGCGGCGGCCGGGCCGGCGCACATGGTCCCGAAGGACATGAACAGTACCGTAATTCCTCTGCTGAACGACATGGCGTTAACCCCCGGTTTGCTGGAAGTGGTATGTCGATGGTAGACCAAAACGGACAGTTCCGACAATCCCCATATCGTCCGTATTCGTCGATGCCAGGGCAACGCCGGGGACGGGTGCGATCTTCGCTTTGAAATGTCGATGCCGATGATGGGTGTGTGTTCCATCGACGTGTCCCCTGTCGATTTTTCGCGCAGCTGATCTGGCGTTTTCTCCGGCGCAGGGCGGCGCCGTTCGGAGGGGGCATCCACGCCATCGGTTACCGACGGGGATGGCGGATCCAATGGCTTCTGCAGCCAGTCTGCGGCTCAGGCCAGACATGTTCACTGCCCTGGGTGCCTCCGGCTTGCACCCGTGCCTGCCTGGACGCGCCTGGTCCGATGATTGCGACAACTCGGTTATTCCATTCGCCTCCTGAGCGCTGCGCGAGACGGGATCCTGTCTTGCTCGGTGCGGAACCGGTATTGAATTTCGGGATGGATCCGGCATCACCATTGCGCCTGGCTCATTCCCACTCGATGGTTCCCGGGGGCTTGGAGGTGACGTCGTAGACCACGCGGTTGATGCCCGGAACCTCATTGACGATCCGGTTGGCGGTCTCCGACAGGAACCGGTGGCTGAAATCAAAGAAATCGGCGGTCATGCCATCGACGCTGGTCACCGCCCGGAGGCCGCAGACAAGATCATAGGTCCTGTTGTCCCCCATGACCCCGACGGTGCGAACCGGAAGCAATACCGCGAAGGCCTGCCAAATCTGGTCATAAAGACCGTGGGACCTGATCTGGTCGATGAATACTGCATCGGCTTCACGTAGCAGGTGCAGGCGTTCGGCGGTGATCTCGCCGCAGCAACGAATTGCCAGGCCGGGGCCGGGAAAGGGATGGCGGCCAACAAATTCCTCCGGCAGGCCGAGCTGTCGGCCAAGCTCCCGGACCTCGTCCTTGAACAACTCGCGCAGCGGCTCCACGAGTTTCAGTCCAAGCTGCTCGGGCAATCCTCCGACATTGTGGTGCGACTTGATCGTCGCCGACGGTCCGCCGGTGACGCTGACCGATTCGATGACATCGGGGTAGAGGGTTCCCTGGGCAAGAAACTCGGCGCCCTCCAGCGTGCCGGCAATCTCGGTAAAGACGTCGACGAACAGCCGGCCGATGGTCTTGCGCTTGTCTTCGGGGTCGGTCAGGCCGGCAATTCCGGCCAGGAAGCGGTCGGCAGCCTCCACGTGAACCAGCGGAATGTTGAACTGGCCCCGAAACATCGACACCACCTGCTCGGCCTCGGATTTTCGCAACAGGCCGTGATCCACGAATACGCAGGTCACCTGGTCGGGAATCGCCTTGTGCAGCAAGAGCGCCGTGACCGAGGAATCAACACCGCCCGACAATCCGCACACCACCCTTGAATCGCCGACCTGCCTCCTGATCCTCGTCAGCGCCTGGTCACGAAAGGCGGCCATGGACCATGAGCAGTCGAAGCCGGCAATCCTCACGAAGTTTCGAAGGAGCCGACCTCCATTCGGGGTGTGATGAACCTCGGGGTGAAATTGCAATCCGTAGAATTTTCGCTCGTGGTCGGCGACAATGGCCAGTGGCGCATTCGGCGAACTGCCAATCGGCTTGAAGCCCGGCGCCATGCTGGACACGCGGTCGCCATGCGACATCCACACCGTCTCACCACCACCTTCGAACAGCTGGTAAAGCAGGCCGTCATCGCCCTGATCCGGCACCGCGGTGACGATCGCCCGTCCGAACTCACGGTGCTGACCCTGTTCGACGACACCGCCAAGCTGGGCCATCATGACCTGCTGGCCATAACAGATTCCAAGCACCGGGATTCCCAAATCATAGATCTCGGCTGGCGGGCAGGGATGTCCCGGCTCGGCTGCGCTCGCCGGCCCGCCTGACAGGATGATTGCCATCGGGCGAAATCGGTCCAGGACGAATTCCGGGGTCACCTTCTGGTATGGGTGGATCTCGCAATAGACACCGATTTCGCGCAAACGCCTGGCAATCAACTGGGTGACCTGGCTTCCAAAATCGATAATCAACAGCCGCTGGAGATCCACGATGTCCTCATTGCTGAATGCCGGACCGATCACGGCGCGAAGCGGCATGCCGGTCGGCGCAAGCAGTAATTGATTCATTGATCGACTTCCAGTTGTCGGCAGACTTGCCGGATTGAATTCATTGCCGCCATTCGGAAAATGTGCAGATAGGACGATGTGCGGCGTTGGCGATTGCGGATCGCAGCCCGAAGCTTACCGGGAGTGAAGAATCATGACAGGCAACGATAATTCCTCACGCCGGCGGCGGGGCGGCGGGGCAGCACGACGAAGCGAGCGGACTCGCATCACCGTCGAGGTCAGGAAGTTCATCGAGCGGAACGTTCCCAATTTCGAGATCCTGACCGACGAGGCGATCGAGATCATCGAAAATAATGCCGACGGGATTCTCGAGGAGGTGGGTGTCACCTTTTCGGACAATCCTCGTGCACTTGAACTCTGGCGCCAGGCCGGGGCCGACATTGATGGAGACCGGGTTCGAATCCCCCGGGGACTGGCAAGGAGCTTGTGCTCGACGGCGCCTTCATCCTTTGTCCAGCATGCCCGCAATCCCGAACGGTCGGTCGAGATCGGAGGGCGAGGCCTGGTCATGGCGCCGGTCTATGGACCACCTTTCGTGCGCGACCTCGAAAACGGGCGTCGCTACGCCACCATCAAGGATTTTCGCAACCTGGTCAGGCTTGGCTACATGTCGCAATGGCTGCACCATTCCGGCGGCACCGTCTGCGAGCCGACCGACATTCCGGTCAGCAAGCGCCACCTGGACATGCTGCACGCCCATATCTCGCTGTCGGACAAGCCGTTCATGGGTTCGGTGACTGAGCCATGCCGGGCCGAGGATTCGGTCGAGATGGCCCGGCTGCTGTTCGGCAAGGAGTTCGTGGCGGAAAATGCGGCGCTGATTTCGCTGATCAACATCAACTCGCCGCTGACATTCGATGCCGTGATGATGGGGGCGATGGAGGTCTATGCCGAAGCCAACCAGGCCTGCATCGTCTCGCCATTCATCGTCGGCGGCGCCATGGCGCCGGTCACCATTGCCGGCACGCTGACCCAGGTGCTGGCCGAGGTGCTGGCCGGCATCGCCTACAACCAGCTGGTCCGGCCGGGGGCACCGGTGGTATTCGGCGCATTCGTGATGTCGATCGACATGAATTCGGGTGCGCCAACCTTCGGCACCCCGGAGGCCAGCCAGATCGTCTACGGGGCCGGGCAACTTGCCCGCCGCATGAACCTTCCGTACCGTTCCGGCGGGGCGCTGTGCGGCTCCAAGCTGCCCGATGCACAGGCCGCGTATGAGACCTCCAACACCCTCAATGCCGCATTCTATGGCGGTGTGAACTTCATGCTGCATGCCTGCGGCTGGCTCGAGGGCGGCCTGGTATCATCATTCGAGAAATTCGTCATGGATGCCGATCAACTCGGGATCTTGCACCGACTGGCAGAGTCGGTCGATTTGAGCGAAAACGGGCAGGCGCTCGATGCCGTGCACGAGGTCGGACCGGGCGGACACTATCTCGGCTGCGCCCATACCCAGGCGAATTTCAAATCGGCGTTCTGGCGGACCGAGATGCTCGACTACGCGCCGTTCGAGACCTGGCAGGACCGGGGCAGCCCCGACACCCAACAGCTGGCCAACAAGCGGGTCAGTCATTTGCTGACCAACTACCAGCAGCCGCCACTGGACCCGGCAATCGAGGAGTCACTGCAGGATTTCATGGCCCGGCGCCGAGAGATATACCCCGACAGCTTCGCCTGACGCCGGCCTTCGCCCGCCTCACGCGTTGATTCCCGGCATCAACCTGTCGGCAATCGGCAGGTTGCCTGAACATGTGAATGAAAAGATTCGGGAGAATTACGCCGATCTGGCTTTTGGCTCCGTGAAGGAGGCGACGGGGCAGATCACAAGGCAGGCTTTCTGCCTGTTCAGGCGGATGGTCCGTACATTTCGAGGGAGATGGGCCATTGCGGTGACAATTCCGGTTCACCCGGCTCTCACCGAACCGACATTCGACAGGCCTGCCACGCCCGTCCGTTCCTGCTCTTGCCGCGGCTGGCTGCCAAACTCCCTGGATGCACGAAGGGGTGTGTCGGCACCCCTTCGTGCTGAATTTGGATGTTACGACGAGAAGTCGTAGGCACGTTCGCCGTGCAGGGCCATGTCGAGACCGCTATATTCGTCTTCAACCGACACCCGGATCGGAATGACCAATCCGACCAGCTTGACCAGCACCGCGGTCATGACGATCGTGTAGGCACCGACAATGACGATCGAACCACCCTGCGCCAGCCATGACGAATCGCTGACAAAGACGGCGATCATGATCGTGCCGAAGATTCCGCCGACGCCGTGGACCGCGAAGACGTCGAGGGTATCGTCAAGCCGGATCATGTTCTTGACGAAACCCACCGCCTCCTGGCAGAGAATTCCGGCGACACCGCCAATGAACAACGCTTCCAGCGGACTGACAAATCCCGATCCCGGGGTGATCGATGCCAAGCCGGCAATCGTGCCGGTGACCATTCCGACCAGCGATGCCTTGCCATACTTGATGCGCTCCCAGATTATCCAGGTCAGTGACGCCGCCGCTGCCGATATGTGCGTGACCGTCAGCGCCGATGCGGCACCGCCATCGGCTGCAAGCTGCGAGCCGCCATTGAACCCAAACCAGCCAACCCACAGCATTGCTGCGCCGATCATGACAATAACCGGGCTGTGTGGCGGCTTAGACTTGTCACTTCGGGGGCCCAGGAAGAAGGCAATGACCAGCGCCGCCAGACCGGCCGTCTCGTGCACGACAATCCCGCCGGCAAAATCCTTGACACCGGTGTCGCCGAAGATTCCACCATCCGACAGCATGCCGCCGCCCCAGATCCAGTAGACCACGGGGGCATAGCACAGGACCATCCATAGCCCCGTGAACGCGAGAACGAATCCGAAGCTGATCCGCTCGACGAAGGCGCCGACGATCAGCGCCGGCGTGATGATGGCAAAGGTCATCTGGAAGGCGAAGAACAGCATTTCGGGCAAGGTCCCGGAGAGGGTATCCGGCGTGATCCCTATGAGAAAGACCTTGTCGAGACCGCCCCAAAAGGCCGAACCGCTTCCGCCAAACGCAATGGAATAACCGATTGCCAGCCAGAGAATGCTCATCAGGCAGGCAATTCCGTAACATTGCATGAATGTACTCAGAATGTTTCGAGCCCTGACCAGGCCGCCGTAAAACAGGGCAAGGCCTGGCAGTGTCATAAACAGGACCAAGGCTGTGGCTGCAATTATCCAGGCTGTGTCTGCTCCATTCATTGTTCCCTCCAAACGGATAAATTTTCTGACGAGCCGGGAATCCCGGGCAGACCCGGCCTTCGCGGCCTCCCGGGAATGCAGGGTATCACAGCTTGCCGGGATTTGCCACCGATTGCTGGCACGAATCGTAGCCGCGAGGGGCTCGCCGGGGCCGCCGGCCTGCCATTTGCCCGGGCCTCGCCGGCTGGGCAGGTAGGCTGTTCAGCCCATGCCCGGGCCGAGTGCGAGCCAGCCGGTGAGGGCAAGGATTATGCCGGCCATGATGCCGGCAGCAATGTCATCCAGCATGATGCCGGCGGTACCGCCCATCCGGTCCGCCCTGCCAACCAGCCAGGGCTTGGCAATGTCGAAGAGCCTGAACAGGAGGAAGGCCAGCAACCAGCCGGCAACGGCGATGCCGGCGACGCTGCCGTCGGTCCGGTCCAGCCAGTATCCGACCGGGAGCGCGGCAATAAACTGCCCGGCGACCTCGTCGATCACCACGGAGGACGGATCCTCGTCCTCGCCGAGATCAAGCCCGGCGACCGACCAGAAGCCGGCAATTACCGCCAGCATTGCCAACCCGGCAACCAAGGGAAGGCCGCCAACCGAATGGGCGGCCACGGCAAGAAGCACGGCCACGGCAGACCCGGCAGTCCCGGGGGCGACGGGAACCAGGCCCGCCCCGAAGAACACCGCAACCGTTCGTTTCAAATCTCTGCCAGCGTTGCCAGCGCATGGGCAGAAATGCCCTCGCCCCGTCCCGGAAACCCCAGCCCTTCGGAGGTCGTCGCCTTGATCCCGATCGAACCGGTCGGGATTTGGAGGGCTGCGGCGAGCCTGGCTTTCATCGCATCGGCGTGCGGTGCAATCTTCGGCAATTCACAGATTATGGTGCAGTCGACATTGGCGATCCGGTAGCCGCGCTCGGTTGCCCGCCCGGCCGCGTGTTCGAGGAACAACATGGAATCGGCGTCCTTCCAGCCCGGATCATCCGGTGGAAACCAGGTTCCGATATCACCTTCGCCGACGGCGCCATAGATGGCATCGGCAATGGCATGGGCGGCGACATCGGCATCGGAATGCCCGGACAGCGAGCGATCAAACGGTATCCGGACACCGCATAACGTCACGCCGTCACCGGCCACCAGCCGATGAACATCATATCCTGACCCGACTCTCATGGCCCTTTCCGTGGAAAGCAGCCGGTGAACCATGGAAACATCATCGGCAATTGTTACCTTCACATTGTCCGGGTCGCCAGCAACCATCGTGACGGACATGCCGGCGGACAGGGCAACCGCGGCATCATCATCGGCAGCGCCGCTGAAATCTCTGTAGGCACCGACAAGGCCGGCATAGTCGAACCCTTGCGGAGTCTGGGCACGGCACTTGTCAAACCGGGGCATGGGGTCGGCCAGCCGACCATCCTCATGCCGCCACAGCGAATCGTGCACCGGCATGACTGGCACGGCGGCATCGCCATCATGGAGGGACGAAATGACCCTGGCGACCAGACCAGCCGAGGCCAGCGGCCTGGCGCCATCATGGATCAGGACATGGGTGGGCGAATCACCGGCCACCGCCTCCAGGCCGTTCATGACCGACTCCATCCGGGTTGCCCCGCCGGAAACCGTGCGCACCGGTCGGTTCAGTTCCGGCTCCACCAACTCCCGGAAATACCGACGGTGGCCATCGGCAATGACGGCGATGCAGTCGGCGACCTGCTTTTGCAACAGGAAGATGTTGATCGACCGGGCCAGGATGGTGGAGCCTGCGAGGCTGACATACTGTTTGGGCAAATCCGAGCCGGCGCGCAGCCCCGAACCGGCGGCAACCACGATTGCGAGTGTCTTCATCACCTGCTCCAACCTGCCGGAACGCCGTCCACCATCTATACGCAGCAGCGACGTTTCTCAATCCGGGCGGGCGGCGCAAATGGTTGGTGATCCCGCTCCGGGCTGTTGTAATCGGCTGGACGGACGTGGTGACGCTCCAGCCTGCGGTCGTTGAAAATGTCGAGGGCAGGGAGTAGGTTCCGGTTGATGCGGGAGGGCAGCCATGCCCGGTATTGCGCGGCGCGGTCGGACCGGAGAGAGGGAAGCTGGAAGATCACATCTGGACATCGTTGCCGGTCGCAACGCTGATCATCGACGAGGCCGACAGGATCGTTGGCATTAACCCTGCCGGCGAGGCGCTGCTGAACATCTCGTCAAAATCGGCCAGGGACCGCCTGGTCTGTGACTGGTTCGCAGAGGGCAATTCGCTGCACTCCGCCCTGGCGGATGTGCGGCGCCGAAACTCTCAACTGCTGCTCGACCACATCGAATTGTCGCTGGGTGACAACAAGTTCATCGAGGTCTCGGCCCTGGTGGCGCCGCTCGCCAATGATGGCGGGCATCTGCTGGTCTGCTTCCGCTCGCGCATGGTCGAGGGGCGAATCGGACATGGACGGCGGTCAAAGGCCGCCGCCCGCTCGGCCATCGGCATGGCCGAGATGCTCAGCCACGAAATCAAGAATCCGCTGACCGGAATCCAGGGGGCGGCACAACTCCTGTCGATGAATTCCGGCGGTCGTGACCTCGAATTGACGACATTGATCGTCGAGGAGAGCCAGCGGATCCTGAAGCTGCTTGAACAGGTCGAACAATTCGGCGGAACGGGAATTCTTGATCTCAAGCCATTGAATGTACACGATATCCTCGATCGTGCCTGCCGCCTCGGCAAGGTCGGTTTTGCCACCGCAATCAATTTCGTGACCGAGTACGACCCGTCCCTGCCGCTGGTCTGGGCCGACGAGGACCAGTTGTTGAGAGTGTTCCTCAACCTGATCAAGAATGCCAGCGAGGCGCTGGAAGAGGGGGGTGGAAAAGTCAGGATCAGGACCTATTTTGATGATTCACTGCGGATCGATACCGGCCAGGGCGGCAGGACCGCATTGCCGGTCCAGGTTGAGATCATTGACCACGGGCCGGGAATATCGGAGGATCTGGCACCCAACATCTTCGAGCCATTCGTCAGTGGCCGGCAGAACGGAACCGGGCTTGGTCTGTCCCTGGTATCGGCCATACTGATTGACATGGGTGGTTGGGTGGCATTCGAATCCCGGCCGGGACATACGGTATTCCGGGTCTCGCTCCCGGTATCCAGGGGTTAGAGCATGGACGGAACTGTCCTAATTGCAGAAGACGATCCGGCAATACGGAAGGTGCTGACGCAGGCGCTGTACCGGGCCGGTTGCCGGGTGCACGCCACCTCTCTGCTGTCGACGCTTGGCAAATGGGTCGGCGAAGGCAGGGGCGATCTGGTCATATCCGATGTCGCCATGCCGGATGGTGACGGGCTGGACACGCTCCTCGAATTGAAGAAGACCCGGCCGGAACTGCCCTTCATCGTCATTTCGGCCCAGAACACCATAACCACCGCCATCCGTGCCGAGGAGACGGCCGCCTTCGCCTATCTGCCCAAGCCCTTCGACCTGTCGGATCTCCTGCGCCAGGCCAGGACGGCGCTGGGGCAGGGCAAAGGCCGGCCGGTTGCGACCGCAGACGGGTTCGCCGGCGAAGACCTGCCACTGGTGGGCCGCTCCCCGGCCATGCAGTCGCTCTATCGCCAGATGGCAAAATTGCTCAATTCCAACCTCTCGGTGCAATTGGTTGGCGAGACCGGAACCGGCAAATCCCTGGTCGCCGGGACCATGCATGACCTTGGAGACCGGGCCGGCCTACCGCTTGTCACCATCGGGGCGACCGGCATCAAGGGGCCGGATGATCTGGCCGCCACCATCGCCACCGCCCGCGGAGGGACCCTCGTCCTGGATGAAGTCGGCGATCTCGGACCGGCAGAGCAGATGGTACTGGTCAGGGCACTCGACAATATCGCCGAGCCAACTCCAAGGCTCGTCTCCACCACCGCATCCAGCCCGGACGAGTTGGTCCGGTCCGGGAATTTCAGGCCAGATTTGCACTACCGCCTCTGCGAAGTCCCGGTTGCCGTTCCACCGCTTCGCCAGCGCGTCGACGACATTCCGCTGCTTGCCGATCACTTCCTGGCTGCTGCCGGACCGCCGTCCAGGCGTCATTTTGGACCACCGGCCCGCGACTTGCTCAAATCCTGCAAGTGGCCCGGCAATGTACGACAACTTCGTTCTATTGTTCAGCGTCTTGCCCTGACATCCTCAACTGCCGAAATTGGCGAGGCCGATGTCATGGCGGTTCTGAACACCATTCCTGGCTACGAAGATTTAAGCCCGCTCGCCAGGGGCCGAATCCTGCCGCCACAGGTCGCGGAGCACATCAGGCAGTATTTTGCCATGCACGGCAACGAACTTCCACCGGACGGAGTCTATCCTCGATTCCTTCGGGAGTTGGAGCGGCCGCTACTCGAAGCCGCCCTTGATGCGGTGTCGGGAAACCAGGTCAGATGCGCCCGGTTGCTGGGCATAAACCGCAACACGCTCCGCAAGAAGATGGAAGTCCTTGGCATTGCCGGCAGGCGGCGAGGGCGCCTGCCTTGATGGCGGCCCTCGCTGAATGCGGCCACCTGCGGAGCCGAGGGGGCCCCGCAATGCCCTCATGCCGTTTGCAACACGTTGCCGGCAATGCTTGACCTGTCGCCAAGGACCCTCAAGGCACTGCGCAACCTGACCATGGTCCTGGTCGCCCTGTTGGCACCGATCCTCATCATTGCCACCATGGAGGCGCTCGAAGTCGCCAGCACAACCAGTTCGCAATTTTCGTCAAGACTGGCGATCGTCATGTTCGCCGACATGATCCTGGTCATGATCATTGCCGTGCTGATCCTGCTCCAGGCAATTCGCAAGCTGACCGGCAACCGCAACAGCGACGTCCAGTCACCAATCCTGTTGCGACTGTCACGCCTGCTGGCGGTGGTGGCGGTGGTGCTGGCGACCACCCTGGCGGCGGCGGCAATCCTGACCTTCAGCGTCGGGTCCAATACCATTCTGAACGTGATCGCCAGCGAGACACTCGATGATTCGCAGGCCGCCGCCGAGACCTACCTGAAGGAGGAGGCAGACCGCCTGCAGCAGACGGTCGCGCAGATGTCGAGCCGGATCGGGGACGACATCAAGGGGGCGGGTGGACTCGGAATCGCCAATTTGCGGGCGGTTCTCCAGGAGGTGCAGGGCCAAGCCACACAGCAACTGGCCCTTGCCTATATCGTCGACAGGAATTGCAAGGTCGAGGCGAGAGGGATTCGGTCCTATCACTATGACTACACGCGGTATATCGGTCCTCCGAAGGACATGCTCGACGGGCTTGCCGGCACCGGCGACGATGCATCACCTTTTGAATGCGAGAATGGCTCCGAGCCGATCCAGTCCGGCTCCGGTCTCTACGAGATCCGGTTCTCTGCCGGTGACGGCCCGCGTGTGTTCAGGAAAATCGGCAGCAATGTCATTTCCGCCGTGCACGGCATCGACGACAAGCCCGAATTGTTCCTCGTTGCCGCAGTCGAGGCGACGGAACCGATCGTCGAGCTTCACGACACCATCAGGTACAACAATCCCCTGGCAACCGGGCTGGTTGCCAGGCTGACGCAGTCGCTGGTCTTCAATTCGATCATCTATCTGGGGATCACGCTGGTGGTGCTGATCGTTATCATCAGACTCGGAATCGGGTTTGCCCACCGAATCTCCAGACCGATCGAGGAGATGGCTGGCGTCGCCAAGAATGTCGAGGGCGGTAACATGGATGTCAGGTTCGAAGCGGAGGGCAATGACGAGGTTGCCATGCTTGGCCAGACCTTCAACGACATGGTCGCCAGGCTGAAATCGCACACCGCCAACCTGATCGAACTGAAGGAAAGCGCGGTACGGCGTGAGCAGACCTTCAGCAGCGTCCTGTCCAGCGTGACCGCCGGGGTGATCGGGCTGGACCGGGACGAGCGCATCGTCTTCATGAATCGCTCGGCCGCCGACGTGCTTGAGACCGACCCCGATGACTACCTCGCCATATCCGAACGCAGGATCTCCCCGCCATTCGAGGAGACGGTGACGGAGTTTTCCGCCATGCTGAACGATCTGAAGCGTTCGCGGCAGAACCAGATCCAGGGCCCGGTCGATTTGCACAGGCAGAGCATCCACAAGAGCCTCCATGTGCGGATTGCCAAGCGAAAAGCCACCGCCGGAGAGGTCGAGGGCTTCGTGGTGGCCTTCGATGACGTGACCGAGCTGGTCAAGGCGAGGAACCGGGCGGCCTGGTCCGAGGTCGCCCAGGTCATTGCCCACGAAATCAAGAACCCCGTCTACCCGCTGCAATCATGCGCACAGCGACTCGAAGCCAAGGAACCGACCGCAAGTCACGAGGAGCTGCGTCGCATCGTCCGCGACTACGTGGGAATCTTTCAGAAGAATGTCAGGAGTCTGTTGTCGATTGCCGAGGAGTTCTCGAGTTTCAGCAAGTTCAAGGATCCCGTGCTGCAGCTCGGCGATGTCGGCGAGGCGGTCGCCACTGCGGTGCGGACCGAGGAGATGCGCGAGCGTGGAATTTCGATCTCCGTCGAGGCCGGGGAGCCAGTGATGGAGACCTGGTTTGACCCGGAACTTTTCCACCTGGCATTGCTCAACCTGTTGAAGAATGCCGGCGAAGCGATAGATGATCTGAAGGATGGCCGCGAGCTTCCGGCCGATTTTCGCCCCGAGATCCGTATCTCCATCGCCGATGATGGCGACATGATCGAAATCCGGGTCATGGATAACGGGATCGGGTTTCCTGATGACAAGGAAAAGTTCCTGACCATGTTCCGGTCAACCAAGCAGGGCGATTGTCGCGGGCTGGGATTGCCCAACGTTGATCGTGTCATCTCTGGACATGGCGGGACAATGGTGCTTGAACATGCGCCGATATTTGAAGGCTGCGATCATGCGGGGGCGATGGTGACCGTGAGGATTCCATCGCGCGGCGGATTGACAACGCAACCGGAAGACATCGAAGACCAATCGAGTTGAGTAGCCAATGACTGATGTCCTGATCGTCGACGACCACGAGGATATCTGCAGGATCATCGCCGATGTGCTCGAGGATGGCGGCCTGTCCTCCGAATACGTGACCGATGGCGACCAGTGCCTGCGGGCGTTCAATGAGCACGCGCCGCGGCTGGTACTGCTTGATCTGTGGTTCAAGGACCGCGATCTCGACGGCCTGCGCCTGTTGCAGGATCTAAAGGAAAACAATCCTGGCCTGCCTGTCATCATCATCTCGGCACATGGCTCGCGCGAGATCGCGGTGCGGGCGATGCGATTCGGCGCCTTTGACTTCCTCCCCAAACCGATCGACAATGATGCGCTGGTACGGACGGTCAGGAACGGCATCGAGGTCGCCCGCCTGCGTCACGAAAACCATATGCTCAAATTCCCCCAGACCCGACCGACCGCGCTTGCCGGATCATCGCCATCCTTCCGGGCGGCCGCGGCGACGCTGGAGCTTCATGCCGACAAGAATTCGCGCATCATGCTGACGGGTCAACGCGGCACCGGCAAGCGTCATGCGGCCAGGTACATGCATTTCAACTCCGCCCGCGCCAGGGAACCCTTCCTGGTGGCAAATTTTCCGACCGTCGACTCATCGGATGCTGAACTTGCCCTGTTCGGCCGCCAGGAGGAGTACGGCCGAGCCGAGCCGGGCCTGATCGAGCAAGCTGCCGGCGGCACGCTTTATTTTGACGAAGTTGCCGACATCCCCCGGGGTGTGCAGCGGCCGCTGCTTGCGGCCCTCAGCCATTCCCGGTTCCGGCGGATTGGTGGCGGCGACGTGTTGCCGGTCGATTGCCGGATCGTTTCCGGAAGCTCGACCGACATGAAGGCCTTGATCGACGCGGGCAAATTCAACGGGGATCTCTATGAGCGGTTGAAGGTCATCGAGGTTGAGTTGACACCCCTGGATGAACGAAAGAGTGATATCGAGGAACTTGCCAATCATTTCGTCGACCATTTCAACCGCGAGATCGGGCTGCCCAAGCGGCGATTCCATCCCGATACCATCCTGCAAATGACGGCCATGAGTTGGCCCGGAAATGTCAGCCAGCTCAAGAACATGGTGGAAAGAGTCCTGATCACCGGGCCGAAGACCGGCAAGATCCGGCCAGAGGAAATCTCGGTTCCCGAATCCGATTCCACCGATCTCGGCTTTGCCGATGTCTCCAGGCACCTGTTTTCGCTGCCGCTGCGAGAGGCGCGCGAGGAGTTCGAGCGGCAATACCTGATTGCCCAGATCAATCGCAATGATGGCAATATTTCCAAGGCGGCCGAGTTCATCGGCATGGAGCGCTCGGCCCTTCACCGAAAACTGAAAGGTCTTGAAATCGTGACCACGAACAGGTCGGGTGGGCGGGTCGCGGTGAAGAAGGGCTGACTTGACGCAGCACTCCCCTCTCACCGGCAATCGCCGCCCGTACCGGCCGGCGCATCCGGCAATCCCCGGCCCTGCCAATCCCTGCCGGACTGCCCGGACCAGCCTGGCATTTGACAGTTCGGCTTCGGTCGGTCAGGCTTGCGCCGAGACCGGATCCCCTCCTGAGCACAGGAGAAACCGGGAGGAGGCGGGGCGCGGGACCGGCCCGGGATTGCCGAATTCCCGCGCGGCCCCGGCGCAGGCGACCGGCAAGTTCAATGTTGTGACCAGGTCAATGACAGACTCATTTCATTTCACGAGAGGCGGGCTGAACGGCCTGCGCATTGCCGGCGAAAGTGATCTGCCCAACCGTTTGCCCGTTGCCGCGACGCCGGCAGGGCAGGGCGCCCGCTTGCCGCCCGCCGATTGTTTTGACCAGTCGGGGCCAGTCCGGGGGCGGTGGAAATGAGAGCCATCGTGCTCGGAGCAGGCCAGGTGGGCGGGCAAATCTGCCGCTACCTCTCCCGGGAGGATTGCGATGTCACCGTGGTCGACGAGGATTACGGCCGGGTTCGCCGCCTGGCCGAGAATCTGAACCTGACCGGGGTTGGCGGCCATGCGGCCGACCCGTCGGTGTTGCACAATGCCGGGGTGGAGGATGGCGAATTGTTGGTCGCGGTCACCTCCTCCGATGAAACCAACATCGTGGCAAGCCTTGTTGCCCGCAATCTCGGCTGCAAGGGACGCACGGTGGCACGCCTTCGTCGCCAGAACTACCGCTCCTCGGTGATGAGCGATGTCGGCGGTCCAATCGACACCGTCATCAATCCCGAACGGGAGGTCGCCGAGACCGCAGTGCGCCTGCTTGGCTCGCCATCCCTGTTTGACCGCCGGAACATCCTCGATGACAGCGCCATTCTTGCCGGGATGCGGCTCGACCGGAACTGCTCGCTGCTGAACACGCCGCTGCGCCAGATGTCGGAACTGTTTACCGGACTTGCCGCCGTCGTGGTCGGATACCGGAGGGGGGGAATTCTTGGCGTGGCCGCGCCCGATGACCAGCTTTTTGCCGGTGACGAGGTCTATGTCTGTATCGGCAAGAAGGACCTGGCCCGCACCCTGCACCTGTTCGGCAAGGAGCAGAAACCCTGTTCCAGGCTCATCATTGTCGGCGCTGGTCGGGTCGGGATCGAGGTTGCCCGCCAGCTGGACAGGACCCCGTACCGGCCACGGGTCAAGTTCATCGAATTCGACCGGAAACGGGCCGAATATGCCGCCGAAATCCTGGAGAAGAAGGTCATTCTGAATGGAGACGGGCTGGACCGGGAGGTCCTGGCCGAGGCGGGGATCAACTCCTCCGACGCCATTCTTGCCGTGACCCAGGACGACAAGACCAACCTCCTGGTTGCCACTCGAGCCAAGCGGCTGACCGAGTCGCTGA
Source organism: Paracoccaceae bacterium (assembly GCA_965214695.1). GTDB lineage: Bacteria > Pseudomonadota > Alphaproteobacteria > Rhodobacterales > Rhodobacteraceae > JAPOXR01. The sequence goes on from OZ243967.1 coordinate 595,002, forward strand.
CGGCAATCAGCCTCGTTACCGAACCCTTTCTTGCCCCTCTGGTCCGGCACCTGAACATCGATTCAATGATCGATCCCCGCGACACCACCGTGTCGTCGATTCTGCCGCACATCCGCATGAAATCGGTGACACGGGTCGGTTTCGTGGGAGAATCCGAGGCGGAGTTGATCGAGGCGACCATCAGCGCCGGCTCACAGATCAACGGCAAGTCGATTCGCAAAGCCGGACTTCCGGAAGGCGTGATGGTCGGGGCCATCCGCAAGGATGACGACGTGGTAAAGGTTCAACCGGATACAAGGTTTCACACCGGAGATGTCGTCGCATTCTTTGCCATGTCCAAGGATGTCGCAAGCCTGCTCGAGTTGCTTCAATCCGATGAACCGAATCGCTGACATTCCGATCATCGCCCTGACTATTTTCCTGGCCGGGCTATCGATGATGGCCCCATCCCTGGTTTCCCTGGTTGTCGATGACCACCTGGCGTCGCGAGCGTTCTTCTATTCCGGTTTGCTGATCATCGTGTTTGCGATCATTTCCGGGATCGCAGCCTACAATATCCGCAGCCGGGTTTCCTATGTGGATCAACTCTTCGGTATCCTGATAATCTTTTCCCTGTTGCCGGCAATCATGGCATTTCCGCTACTGGGGTTGATCGAAGGTGCCTCGTTCTGGCCGCTGTACCTGGACATGGTGTCCTGCCTGACCACCACCGGCGTGGCGCTGGTCGAACTTCCGGCAGATCCCGGACTCGGCATTGCCATCTGGAGGGCCGAAGTCGCCTGGTTGGGCGGATACCTGATCCTGGTGGCGGCGGTGGCGGTGCTGGAGCCGCTGGGACTGGGCGGGTTCGAGGTCGAAGACCGGTCGTCGCCGGGCCAACCCGGCCCCGGTTCGAACGAGGTCGGCCGGATGCGGCAGCGGATGCAGCGCCACATCCTGGCACTGATTCCGTGGTATGTCGGCGCCACCGCGGTGCTGTGGGTACTGCAGCTGGCATCCGGGTCATCGACAGCCGCCGGACTCGTGCTGGCGATGTCGACCATCTCAACCAGCGGTATCACCCTGGATGGCACCGCCGGCCCGGTCGGCGAATTCTTCATCCTGCTGTTCCTTGCCCTGGCATTGTCACGCCGGTTTTCCACCGGCCGGTTGGCAGCGCTCAGGCCTGGCACCCTCGTTCACGACCCCGAATTGCGGATCGCGTTCCTGGTCCTGGCCGGGACGTTGCTGGTGGTGGTGGTCGTCAATCATTCCTATTTGACCAGCGCCAGGAACCTTGATGATGCAGCGAATGCAGCTTCGGCCCTGTGGCATTCGTTCTTCTTGTCCGTCTCCTACCTGACCACGACCGGTTTCGGCGGCACCATGCCGACGGAGATCATCCATGGACACCAATTCAGGGTGCCGGGCTTCCTGCTGATGCTCCTGGCCTTTGCAGGCGGCGGAATCGCCACTACCGCCGGCGGGCTCAAGCTCATCCGGGTCTTTGCCATGTACCGGTTGGGCAGGAACGAGATGTCGCGGCTGGTCTATCCGTCCACCGTGGTCACCTCGTCGGAGATTTCCCGCAACATCAAGGTGACCGGGCAGGAATTCGCCTGGATCGCCTTCATGGTGTTTGCACTGTTGCTGGCATTTTTCATGGTGGCGCTAACCGCATCCGGATTGTCCTTCACCAACGCAGTCATCATCACTGTTGCCGGCCTGACAACAACCGGACCGCTGGCCGAAACGATGTTGGGTCAGGATTTTTCCTTTGCCGACCTCAACACGGTCTCCAGGTCACTGGCGGCGGCGGCGATGATCTTCGGCCGGCTCGAACTCCTGACCGTCATTGCCCTTTTCAACCCGGCATTGTGGCGGGGAGAAGGCCGGCGATCCGGCGGTTCGGCCGAATTTTAGGCAGTGGACAGCCGGTCCGTTCAAGGCTAAATGCCATGGGGTTCAATATCGGGGACATCAGCAATGGCAGCAGACAGGAGCAGCCTTCAGGAGCCCTTCCTCAACGCCGTCCGCAAGTCACGGTGCTCAGTCACCATATTTCTGGTCAGCGGGGTGAAACTGCAGGGGGCGATCACTTGGTTCGACAATTATTGCGTCCTCCTGAAGCGGGACAACTTGTCACAATTGGTCTACAAGCACGCCATCTCGACCATCATGCCATCCGAACCGATTGAGCTCTATTCGGGCAATTCCAGGCAGGATGAAGAGGCGGATGACCCGGCGGAATGACCGGAGCTGTCCCCTGGGCAACCCACCACCAGCCACCGACCCTTGAACGGGCATGAGGGTGATCGGACCAACCCTTTCGGCAACCGGCGCCGGGGATTGACTTAGGCTTGGCCGGACCGGCTCGTTCGGCAACCACCATCAGCCACCGACCCGGGAACCGGTATGGGGGTGATGGTGATCAGGGAACCGGCTCGAGGGTGATGGTGCCGGTCGCCGATGAATGGATGTCATCCGGGTCGAGCGACATCACGATATATTCCCCATTGCGCCAAAGTGCGGCCAGGTCGTCATAATGCCGCGACCAGGGGTGGCCACTCTGACCGGTGGAAATGACGAAGTTTGATGAATCCGGATCGGAGAAATCGTAAACGCCGCGATATCCCGCCCCGTGCGTGCTGGCAAAGGGTGCCTCTTCCGATGCCTCGGACGCACCACGATTGATGGTGAATTCGCCACCGGAGGTCGACTGGCGAAGATTGACCAGCCAGGAGAACAGCCAGTTGCCGCCAAGTATCTGGTGATCATGCATGGCCAGGTGCGCATCGCCCCATCGCCAATCGCCGATATCGCCGCCATAGGTGTTCCTCAGATTGGCCAGGGCCTCGTCCAGCGCTCGAACCTTGATCTCGTGGCATGTCTCGATTGTTGTCGATTGCAGGACGTCGCACCATCTCGAGGCGCCGTCGACATCCCGGTAGACCCGCTCCAGGAATATCGGGTCGGGTTGCCTGAATTCCCCGAACAACTCGCCAAGATCATCCTGGATGAGATGCCTTTGCACCGCCAGGATCCAGGCGGAATAAATCAGCGGTTCCGGAAGGTGCTCATCCATGTCGCCATTCCAGTTGCGCAGGAGATTGATGGCCCGGTTGCGCAGATCGACGGCAGGATCATCCGATGGGGTGCCGGCCGAGTGCCACAGATCGCCGGAAAGCAACGCGGTCAGCGTCCTGGCCGGATAGGAAATCGTATCGAGCTGGATGGTCTGGAAACTCTCCTTCGAGTGAATCTCCCCCGCCCGCAGCAATTCGGCAAGACGCGCAATCCGCTGGGTATCGCCCCAATAGTGACTGACATGCTCGGGGAAGGGCTGATCGACCAACCGGTTGTTGGTATTGACCAGCCAGCCACTGGCCGGATCCCTGACCCGGGGCATTTGCGAATAGTCGATTTCTCCCTGCCACCGGTTGCGAAACTTCCAGCCGGGAGACGGAAGCCGGCCCAGGGTTTCGTGAAACAGGTGCCGACGGGGCGCAGTCCCTGTCAGCTGCATGGCCATTCCCTCGCCATCGGCGACCACGAGGTTCAGGGAGGGGGCCTTCAGCAGGCTCCCGGCGTCCAGCGCCTCGTCGATCGTCGTCGAGCGCATCAGCCCCAGCACCGAATCCATCGAGGTGTCTTCAGGGCTGAGCGCCGTCCAGGCAAGCGAGATGACATGGTCCTCGGGAACGATGTCCCCGAGTCCAAAATATTCAGCCGGAAGCACCGGACCGTTTTCGGTCCAGGCCAGGTCGATGTTCACGGAAGGGCTATCCTTGACGTTGATGACCTCGGCCATGGTGCGGAATTCCCGGTAGCCGAAAGGGGTCAGGTATCTCGACCCGTCATCGGGGTCCAACTGTTCGTAATGGATATCCTGATCATCCAGGTAGGAGGAGGTAACTCCCCATGCCAAATGCGCCGAGCGGCCGACCGGCATGGCCGGCATTCCCGGAATGGTGCCGCCGATCACGCCGCCGGTCGACAATTCCAGCCGGGCCAGCATCCAGATCGAGGGCGCTGAGAAACCCAGATGCGGGTCATTGGCGAACAGCGTCTTCCTGGCCGCCGCCCGGTCGGGTGCCGCCGCCCACACATTGGAGGCACCACCAAGCCTGGCCGGGGTAAGCCAGGCGGGAGCGGCCGATGCGCTGCGGCCTGGCCCCGGCACGGCAATTTCGGTCAGGTCGGGCAGGAACATGCGGGGCGCGGTGGGCATCAGATCGGCCAACTGTTCCGGCGGCAGGCGCACCGCCGCCCTGGCCCGGAGCGCCTCGTTTTGTGCATGCACCGACAACTCGAACGCCTGCAACTTCATGATGGCTATGCTGTCGGCTGGTTGCCACGGCCTGATTTCGACATCAAACAGGTGGAATTCCGGTGCGCCGGGATTGAACAGGCTCCGGTCCACGATTTCGAGCCAGGCATTGATGCCGTCCGAATAGGCCTGGAGCACGTCCCTGGTCGAGTCATCCAGCCGGTCATAGGAATCCACCGACAGGCCATGCAGGTCGAAGCGCCGCAACAGTTGGTCGGTTGGCACCGTCGTCTCGCCGAAGATTTCCGACAGGCGGCCCTGGGCAGCCCTGCGAAGGATGACCATCTGCCACAACCGGTCCTGGGCGTGTGCAAATCCCAGCCCGAAAAAACTGTCACGATCGGTCTCACCGAAGATGTGCGGAACCGCGTACTCGCCCCGGACGATCTGGACCGGGGCGCTGAGCCCCTTGACCCGGTGGGTGGCCGAATAGTCCGGCAGCGACGAGGTCAGCATGAAGTAGATGACCACGATCGTCAGCACGCAGACGGCCAGAAGAGCCAGGAAGCCCCGAAACACCCATTTGAACACTGTCAGCAACTGGTTGACCCTCCGGGATGGCCTTCGCCAGCGGAATTGTTTAGATGGCGGCCTGTTTCGCCAAAAAGCGAGGTGCGGGCAATGGCAAAAGTTGCATTCCTGGGGTTGGGGGTCATGGGTTTTCCAATGGCTGGCCATCTGGCCGCCAACGGGCATGTGGTAACGGTGTACAACCGGACTGCCTCCAGGGCCGGCAAGTGGCTGTCAAAACATGATGGACGTAGCGCTGCTACGCCGGTCGAGGCCGCCACCGGCGCCGAGATCGTGTTCTGTTGCGTCGGCAATGATGACGATCTTCGTTCCGTCTGCACCGGCGATGTCGGTGCCTTCAGGGGAATGGAGGCTGGCACGGTATTCGTCGACCATACGACGGTATCGGCAGCCATCACCCGGGAACTGGCCACAATGGCTGGCGATTCCGGCATCGAGTTTGTCGATGCGCCGGTGTCGGGCGGGCAGGCTGGCGCCGAAAACGGAGTCCTGTCGGTCATGTGCGGCGGGAACCAGGCAGCCTATGAACGGGTTGAACCGGTCATCGATTCATATGCCCGCATTTGCCGGCGCCTCGGGGATTCGGGAAGCGGTCAGCTCGCCAAGATGGTCAACCAGATCTGCATTGCCGGACTGGTCCAGGGACTGTCCGAGGGCATGCACTTTGCCGAGAAAGTCGGGCTGGACGGACGGGCGGTGGTTGAGGTCATCAGCCAGGGAGCAGCCGGTTCCTGGCAGATGGAAAACCGCCACGCGACCATGCTCGATGGCGAATTCGAGTTCGGATTTGCCGTCGACTGGATGCGAAAAGACCTCGGTATCTGTCTTGCTGCCGCCGACCAGGCTGGCATCTCGCTGCCGGTCACCGCGCTGGTCGACCAGTTCTACAAGGACGTCCAGAGGCTCGGCGGCTCCCGCTGGGACACGTCTAGCCTCGTCCAGAGACTGCGCAAGTTTGACGACCAATAGGCAGGCATGACGCCGACGGGGCTTCGTCCCGAGATCGCGCAGACTTGGCGGCACGCCGCCGCCCCGGTCAGGCCGTCCGCTCGAGCCTCGAGAACTTGGTTCCGTCGAGCGATGCACCGACATGCAACCCGGCAGCGCCGAACACGATCCCGGCCACATCCACGTTGCTGGTCAGGGTGTCGGTCCGGTGAATCGCGGTATCATCGACGATCAGGTACTTGTTCTCTGCGCCAAACGTCCATCCCCGTGAACTCCTGAAATCCTCGAGTGACCGGTCATTGAGAAAAAACAGGGCGTAGGAATATTGCTGCGCACTGAACTGGAAACCGAAATTTGCCTGGAATGAACTGAAATAGTCGACGGTTTGTCCGCCGACCCTGAGAACTCCCTGGCCGTAGGCACCGCCGAGCAGGAATGCCGCCTTGGTGATCAGCGGCATGATCAGCACGCCTGATGACAGGTCAATCAAATCCTGCGATTCGGGAATGGTGTTCTGCATGAAAATCAATGCCGCACTGGCCTTGCTGTCTAGCCGGTCCAGATGTTCCTGGGTGACCGGCTCTGCGGATGATGCCGGTTTGGCTGCCGCGCATGTGGCCAAGGCGGCGCCCGCCACGAAATGGCGTCGCGTCAAGACGGACATGGAAAAATTCCTTATGCTCTGGTTGTTCTTGCCTGTCAGACACCCATATCACGAAATTCCTGGTGAGTCATCCGGCAGATTCTCCCCGTCGGGCCAGATGTGGCCAACCCGTCATCCGGGCCCAATTCAGGGCCCGTTGGCACATCTTCCGGCCACATTCGCGGCCGGCCAAACATCGTCACCCGTGACCGAGCAACCTTGCCGCCTCCGGGGCAAGATAGGTGAGGATCCCGTCGCAGCCGGCCCGCTTGAAGGCGGTGAGCGACTCCAAGATTGACGCGTCATGGGCAATCCAGCCATTTGCAGACGCCGCCTTGATCATCGCGTATTCGCCAGACACCTGGTAGGCAAATGTTGGAACATCGAACCGGTCCCTGACTGCACGGACGATGTCGAGATAGGGAAGCCCCGGCTTGACCATCACCGCATCGGCACCTTCCTCCAAGTCTCGCTGCACCATGCGCAGGGCCTCGGCGGCGTTGCCGGGATCCATCTGGTAGGTTTTTTTGTCACCGCCGAGTGCACCGGCCGAGCCGATTGCCTCGCGGAAGGGGCCGTAAAAGGCCGATGCGTATTTTGCCGAGTAGGACAGCAGGATGACGGATTGGAAGTTCCGATCCTCCAACGCCTGCCTGATGCGGCCGATCCTGCCATCCATCATGTCGGACGGGCCAAGCACGGCGGCACCGGCCTCGGCATGGCCCAGCGCCTGCCTGACCAGGCAGTCAAGGGTCTCGTCATTGAGAATCATGCCATCCCGGACCAGGCCGTCATGACCGTCCGAATTGTATGGATCCAGTGCAACATCGAGCATGACCGGCATGTCCGGAACCTGGCTCCTTATGTTGCGCACGGCGCGGTTGGCCAGATTGTCCGGTCTCCACGCCTCCTCGCAGGTCGGGGATTTTTTGGAATTGTCGATTTGAGGAAAAAGTGCAATGAGCGGTATCCCCAACTCGGCCGCCATTGCGGCCCTCTCGGTTGCCAGGTCAATCGACACCACATCCACTCCCGGCAGGGAACTTACCGGTTGCGATCGGTTGACCCCTTCCTGGACAAAGATCGGCCAGATCAAATCCCTAACGGAGAGGACATGTTCACGCGTCAGGTCTCTTATCGCCGCCGAACCGCGCAACCGCCGGGGCCTGGAAAAGGGAAACGGAGCCATCCTGGTCATCAATCGGCCTCCTTCTTGCCTGCCTGTCCATTCTACAACGGCAATCGCCGGGAGTCTGCCTTCCTGCAAACCATGTGCGGGTAGGGGTATCCATGGATTTCGCTGGCGGGCATACCAATGCCGACTGGCCAAACCTGCTGGCTTCGACACAGGCCGGCGACTTTGCCGTATATGGCGCGCCCGATGGACACCTGGCCGACATCCTGCTGCAGGCGACAAGGCAGACCACCTGTCCGGTTCTTTTTGTCACCACCGATGATGTCCGGGCCGCGGCAACCCGCGACGCACTTGCCTTCTTCGAGCAATCGGCGAGGGTGGCCATGTTCCCGGCATGGGATTGTCCACCATACAGTCCGATGTCGCCGAACCCGGAGATCCTCTCGAGCCGTATGGCGGTACTGACCGACCTGGCAACTGGCACCGATGCCCCGGCGGATGTTATCATTTCAACGGTCAACGCCGTCATGCAGCGGGTTCCACCCCGCCGCCAAATTATCGACAACTGCCTGACACTTACCTTAGGATCCAGGATCAACTTCCTGTCTTTGCAAACTTTTCTTGACAAGGCAGGATATCGGAGTACCTCCAGCGTGGAGACGGTCGGCGAGTATGCAGTCCGGGGTGGCATCGTTGATGTCTTCGCTGCCGGTCATGAAAACCCTTTTCGACTCGAATTCTTCGGCGACCAGATCGACGGAATCAGGAGTTTTTCAAAGGACAGCCAGCGTTCGCTCAAGCGCCGTGACCGCGTCCGGATCCACATGCACTCCGAAGTGTCGCTGGAGTCGCGAACCATTGAGCAGTTTCGAAAGAGCTTTCGCGCCGAGTTCGGCGTTGCCGACCGTGGAGACCAGATTTACCCGTCGATCTCGGCCGGGATCCGGATCCGGGGAATCGAGAACTGGCTGCCGCTTTTTCATGACGGGCTGGACACCGTCTTCGATTACTTGCCGGATGATGCCATCCTGTTTGTTGATGAAGGGGTCCGCCGCCATTCACGGCGACGCTGGAAGGAGGTCGTCGAGTCGTACGAATCGCGTACGGCCGACCCGACCGGGCGGCCATATGCAGGAAGGCAACTTTACCCGTGCCGGCCAGAATTGCTGTATCCGGATGATTCGGATCTCGTGGAGATGTTTGGCAGGTTTTCGGTCTGCAGGCTTCATGCGGACGCGGCAAGCGACATCGATCAGTCGCTGGATGCAGGCGGCCGGGCCGGAAAGACATTCGTCGTCGAGCGGAACCGCAGGCAGGAATCGCTGCTGGATGCGCTCGCGTCCCATCTCGACGAGTTGAGGCGAACAAGACGGGTCATTGTTGCCTGCTGGTCGGAAGGCTCCAGGGAGCGCCTCGGCGTGATGCTCTCGGATCATGGCCTGGTCTCGACCACGATTACCGGGCTGCAAGACGGGAGCGCGGAGGCCGGTGTCGTGCAACTCGCGGTCTGGAACCTGCCGCGCGGCTTTGTCTCGCCGGATCTGGCAGTGGTTTCCGAGCAGGACATCTTCGGCGAGAGGCTGGTTCACCGGTCTCGGAAGAAGACCAGCCAGATGAACCTGCTCGGCGTTGCCACCTCGCTGCGCGTGGGCGAACTGGTGGTGCATGTCGATCATGGCATCGGTCGATTCGTCGGTCTGGAAAGCGTCACTGTCGGCGCTGCCACCCATGATTGCCTGGTTCTCGAGTACCGGCGGGCGGACCGGCTCTATATTCCGACTGTAAATCTCGACCTGATCTCCAGGTATGGCGAAGAGACCGCGACGCTGGACCGCCTCGGCGGCCTGCACTGGCAGGAGAGGAAGCTTCGGCTTCGAAAGGATCTGCTCGAGCTTGCCGAGGAACTGCTGACGGTGGCGGCAAGACGGAAAGACCGGCAGGTTGCACCGATGGTCAGCACCAGGGATGAATGGGACCCGTTCGTTGCCCGCTTCCAGTATGCCGAAACCGAGGACCAGCTATCTGCCATCAGCGACATCGTCGACGATCTGGCTGCCGGCAAGCTCATGGATCGGCTGGTGTGCGGCGATGTCGGCTTCGGCAAGACGGAAGTGGCAATGCGGGCGGCATTCATCGTGGCCATGACCGGCCGGCAGGTTGCGGTGATCGCCCCGACGACATTGCTGGTTCGACAGCACATGGCCAACTTCGTGCAGCGATTCGAGAACCTGCCAGTGCGAATCGGCCAGCTTTCCCGGATGAACATCCCGGCGGAGGCAGCGGCAACGCGGGCCGGCATTGCCTCTGGCCAACTTGATATCGTGATCGGAACCCATGCCCTGCTTTCGAAGAACACCCGTTTCGAAAATCTTGGCCTGGTCATCATCGACGAGGAACACGCGTTCGGCGTCATGCAGAAGGAGAGGCTAAAAAGAGTTCGCTCGCAAGTTCATGTGTTGTCGCTGACCGCCACCCCGATACCGCGGACGCTTCACCTGGCCCTGTCGGCCGCCAAGGATTTGTCGATCATCGGAACTCCCCCGGCCGATCGGCTGGCAATACGGACATTTGTCCTCGAATTTGATCCGGTCACCATTCGAGAAGCCCTCCTGCACGAAAAATCCCGCAACGGTCAGAGCTTCCTGGTGGTGCCGAGGATCAGCGACATTGCCGATTTCGAGGAATTTCTCCGCACCCATGCTCCGGAGCTGTCCTTCGTCTCGGCACATGGACAATTGCCAACCCGCGAACTCGAACGAAGAACCAATGCATTTTATGATGGCCGGCATGATCTCCTGCTCTCGACCACCATCATTGCGGCCGGACTGGACATTCCATCGGCGAACACCATCGTTGTTGCACATTCCAATCGGTTCGGCCTTGCCCAACTGCACCAGCTGCGGGGCAGGGTGGGGCGGTCCCGCATTCGTGCCTATGCCTACTTCACCTACATGGCGCCCTCTCGGCTGTCGGATAATGCCATCAAGCGACTTGAAGCGTTAAAGGGAAGTGCCTCACTCGGCTCGGGTTTTTCCCTCTCGGCACAGGACATGGAAATCAGGGGTGCCGGCAACCTGCTTGGCAAGGAGCAGTCCGGTCATGTCAGGGAGGTCGGGTTTGAACTCTACCAGAAAATGCTCAATGACGCCGTCATGTCGCTCCAGAGCACGGATTCGGAAAACGCCGCCATGGAGGATGACTGGGCACCGCAGCTGAATCTCGGGGTAACCGCCATGATTCCGCCGCCCTATATCGACGATCTCGAAACCCGGCTCCAGATCTACCGACGCTTGTCGGCCCTTGCCACCGAACAGGAACTCGAGGGCATGGCAGCCGAGATGGTTGACAGGTTCGGTTCACTTCCGGAGGCAACGGACTGCCTGCTCAAGATGCTGAGAATCAAGCTGGTCTGCAAACAGGCGATGATCGAGAGAGTCGATGCCGGGACCCGCGGCATGACGATAAAATTCAGGAACAACGAGTTTACCAATCCGGACGCCCTCATCGGTTACATCGCCCAACGGCAACCGGGCATTCGGGTCCAGAGGCAGAAACTGATCATCAGGCGCGGTTGGCTGGACCAGGAGTCGCGGCTCAAGGGCGTATTCGTCGCCGTCAAGGAAATCGCCGAGTTGGTCAACTGACCCTCCCGTTGCAGTGCCAATGCAGGGATCGCAAGATGCGTGAAGGCCTACAATCGAGTCAATTCCGGCAGGGGCAAGACGCATGTTGAACCTCTGATGCCATCGTTCTACTCCACAGGTATTCGCCAGGAAGGAGGATGTGAGCCCATCCGGACGGCGAGACATGCGGGAGCAGACCTGGCGACGTCTCCAGCTCCGCTCCGGACGCGCGCGACATTGCCCGAGAGTTGGAGCGGAAGAGCGACCAACTCGCCCTCGGCGCGGCAACTCACCACCCCTCCGACCCGATGGGCAGGATGACCTTCAACATCATCGCCACCTACGCCGAGTTCGAGGCCGGACCCATCAGGATACGCACCCGCGAGGGCATGGAGATCGCCAGGGAAAAGGGAAAGCTGCGGGGGAAGAAGTCGAATCTGTCGGCGAAACAAATTGAGGCCCGGCGGGCGGGCTGAACTCCTCGAGGCACGAAAGCAGTAGCGTCGGAAGAATGGACAACCATCCTTGAATGCCGGGGCGGGGCAATACGGCAACATTGCTGGCCGCCACCAACTTCTACCTGCCAATTCCGACCGCGGGTCAAGACAGTCTGGCCAGGTGAACCGGTCGGGATTACCCGGCCCGAACTTCGCCACTGATGGCCATTTGCCGGAAAACCGATTCCCAGACCCCGGGCGGTTGGGCACCGTGAACAACGACTGACCTGTTCACGACAAAACACGGAACCGCATCGATGCCGCGTCGGCGGGCGGCGGCGTTTCCGGCGGTGACGGCATTCCGGTCCTGGTTTCCGGAGAGCAGGCAGGCCACCATGTCACCATCCATGCCGCAGCCGGCGGCAATTTCGACCAGCACGGAATTCCGGCCGATATCGCGCCCGCAGACGAAATACTCCCGGAACAGCATGTCAATCACCCGGTCGACATCGGCGCCATCGATTTCCGCCCAGACCAGCAGTCGATGCGCATCGATGGAATTCGGCGTGCGGGTGATCAGGTCAGGATTGAATTCCAGGCCCAACTCCTGCGCCGCATCGACGATAGGCGCATAGGCTGATCGGGCTCCCTGCTCGCCACCGAATTTCCAATGGAGATATGCCGTTCTGTCGACACCGTCTTCCGGGATGTCCGGATTGAGCAGGTAGGGACTCCAGGCCAACCGGACCGGTGCATCGCCATGCGCCCCGATTGCCAAATCGAGCCTCGCCTTGCCGAGGTAGCACCACGGGCAGACCGGATCAAAATAGGTCTCGATGTCAATCATGGCAGGTCAGGCCCTTCCGGCAGGAATGAACATGCTGCCCGATGCCCGCCCGGCACGCAACCTGCTGTACGGGGCAAGGCGGAACCGTGCAGGATTTTCCCCGTTCATGGCCGGCGGGAAATTCGGAAACGAATTCCGGGGGGGGGGGTGCGGACTTATCGGAACAAAGGTGCGTGAGACGACATGCAGGTGGTGAGGGGAGTCGGCACAGGATCCTGCGGTGCCCCGTGTGTCTTTGTGCCAATGAATCGAGGAACCTGCGCAAGGAGGCCGCCAGCATGCCGTCCGCCAACCGATCCTTGACCAGATCGTGCAGCGACCTCGAAATCTGCACTGCCAATCCGGACAATGCCGACACCCCGGCGAGGTAAGGTGCCTCCCTGGCAGCAACTCCGCCATCGGGTGCCTGCATTCGGCCACGAGCAGGTCAGAGCTCCGACCAGCCATCACCGGGTGAAGGAAAGGAATTTGGCAATCCGACCACATCAACCATCGCCCATCGACGGCCCGGCAATGAATTCATGACGGAAAGAAACGCCGTTTCGGCCGTAGGCGGAGCTGGCGATTCGCCAGACTAATCCTTCCCCGGGTCACAATCTCGAACTATTAAGTTAAGTGATATGCTCCAACTTACTTAACAACTGACCTGCCACAGGACTCCCGGTCACATGCGACATGTATTCGATCGGAACCGTTTAAGATATTGTTTTTATTGATATTTTTATCAAGGAAAAAATGCTGCACCTGCACAATTGGTGGCCCGAAAAGAAAAAAGCGCTCGCTTTCGCGAGCGCTAAGGCTATTGAGGCAGGTTTCGTACAGGCAAGAAACCTATCGAGCAGTGATGGTGTGTATATATTCTGAATTCCTTCTTGCCAAGTGCTCAGTATTGGTATCAGTTTCAACCAACATCAACTCACTGACAGGTGTTGCCAAAATGGCACTAGCAAATTTCCGATCAGCATTTGTTCCAGTTTTTGGGGTTCTTGCCGTGTTCTTGCTTTCTTCCGAGACCTCCGCCGAGCCGGCCCACGGCATCGCCATGTATGGAGAACCGAAGCTGGACCCGGGTTTCGTAGCCCTGACTTATGTGAATCCTGACGCCCCCAAGGGCGGCCAAATTGTCTTTGGCGCGTCCGGTACCTTCGATTCGTTCAACCCCTGGATCGTGAAGGGACGCGCACCATGGGCGCTTCGCAGCCAGATGTACGAGACGCTAATGGGAAGAAACTGGGATGAGCCATTTGCCCTCTATGGCCTGCTTGCCGAGACCATCGAAACCGACGAGAGGCGCGAATGGGTGGAATTCACCCTGCGGCCCGAGGCAAGGTTCTCGGATGGATCGCCGGTCACCGTCGAGGATGTCATGTGGTCATTCGAAATACTCGGAACCAAGGGCCATCCCCGCTATCGCACGGCATGGAGCAAGATCGACACCATGAAAAAGACCGGCGACAGGTCGGTCAAGTTCACCTTCAACACCGTTGATCGCGAACTCCCCCTCATTCTTGGCCTCAGGCCGGTGCTCAACAAGGCACAGTGGGAAGGCAAGGAATTCGACGAGAGCTCGCTTGACGTGCCGGTCGCATCGGGGCCGTACATCCTGTCCGATTTCGAGACCGGCAGGTATTTTGTCCTGAGGCGAAATCCTGATTACTGGGGCAGGGAGCTCGACTTCAACCGGGGGCGACACAATTTCGACGAGATGCGATACGAGTATTTCGGCGATGCAGGTGTCGTGTTCGAGGCATTCAAGGCCGGCGAGTTTTCGACCTTCCGCGAGTGGAACGCGTCGAAATGGGATACCGCCTACAACTTTCCGGCGGTCGCCTCCGGCGACATCAGGAAATCCATCATTCCACATGGCCGACCCTCCGGCATCCGCGGGTTCGTATTCAATACCAGGCGCGACATCTTCAAGGACTGGCGAGTGCGGGAGGCGCTGATTCACGTGTTCAATTTCGAGTTCATCAACGAGATCCTGAACGCCGGCAAACCGCCCCGAATTCAATCCTACTTTTCCAATTCGGAGCTTGGCATGCGCAAGGGTCCGGCCGCGGGGAGAGTCAGGGATTTGCTCGAGATGCATTCAGAGCACCTGCTCCCGGGAGCTCTTGAAGGCTACGAATTGCCGACCTCCGACGGTACGGAACGCAACCGCGGCAATATCCGCAAGGCCATCCGGCTGCTTGAAGACGCCGGTTGGAGCGTTGGCGACCACGGTCGGTTGCAGGATGCGGACGGCAAGGCATTCGAGTTCGAGATCCTGCTTGTGCAGGGCTCGTCGGACACAATTTCCATCGCCAACATCTTTGCCGAAGCGCTGGAAAGGGCAGGCATCACCGCCAACGTCGTCATCATCGACAGCGCCCAGTACAAGGAGCGGACGACCGGTTACGACTTTGACATGGCGTGGTATCGGCGGGGCATGTCGCTCAGCCCGGGCAATGAGCAGCGCCTGTACTGGGGAAGCCAGGGCGTTGATACGCCCGGGACACGAAACTGGATGGGCGTTGCCAACCCGGCAATCGAATCGATGATCGACAACATGCTTGAGGCACGCGAGCATGATGAATTCGTCGCCTCGGTCCGGGCCCTCGACCGCCTGCTGACAACTGGCCGTTACGTCATCCCGGCATGGTATACCGATCACTCGAGGATTGCGCATCGAAAGGAGCTTCACTTCCCGGACAAGCTGCCGATTTATGGCGACTGGCTCGGATTTCAGCCCGATGTCTGGTGGTACGAGGAGTAGGGCTGCTGGTCGATCGGCATCCTGACCGCCCGGTCAGCTGCAGACCCGCTCGCCAGCGGACAAGTAACCGCCGACATCGTCGCCATTTTCGCACCGGACCTGGCAGGGTTCATTCATTGCGTGGCTTCGTTGTCTCGTCCTGAGCCTGGGCCAGCATGGCTGAACCGTCATTCGGGTATACCAGGCCGGCCGAGATCACGAGCTTGGCCGCGTCCTCGACCGTCATGTCCAGGTAGATGACATCCTCGGATGGCACGAACAGCAGGAAGCCTGATGTCGGGTTGGGTGTGGTTGGCAAAAAGACACTGATAATACCATCACGCTGCGCCCCGAGATTGCTCCTGATCTCTCCTCTGGCCTCGTTGGAGTAGAAGGCAACTGCCCACAGCCCCTTGCGGGGATACTCGACGATGCACACCTTGTCGAAGGTTCGGTCCGACTGATTGACGACCGCCTCGGCAATCTGCTTCAGCCCTCGATAGACTGACCTGACTACCGGCATCCGGGCCACGGCCGACTCGCCCTGGCGCAGCAGCCACCGCCCGATCAGCCCCTTGGCGACATAGCCAACGGAAATGACGAAAACCAGGAAGATGACCAGTCCGAACCCGTGGATGTCGGCGCCGAACACGGTTTCCGGCTGATATCTCCTGGGGATGAACGGCAGCACCCAGGAATCGATGATCCCGATGGCAGTCCAAACGATATAGATCGTGAGCCCGACCGGCGCGACCACGACCAACCCGGTCAGGAAATTGGCCCTGACGGCCGACCACGGGGCAAATCCCCGTCGTCTTGGTTCGGAATCGGCTCCTGTCTTCAAGTGGTCAACCTTGCTGCGGATCGCTGAATCTGGGTGAACTACGACCAGAATACCAGCATGGCGTGAAAAGCGAAATGCTCCATGTCGGCAGGTGATCCGGCAACGACAACTCCCGGGCAAAACGTGGCGGATTGCTCTTGTCGAACTCCTGCCGCTTCTGTATTGACCGCCCCCAATTCACAGACGGGAACGGGCTTGCCACAGCATGTTGCGAGGCCATCCGGTTGGACACTGTTCTGAACTCCCGTCGAGGAAAAAACCGGAAGGATCAAGAAATGTCGATACCCGAGTTTTCATTGCGTCAACTCATTGAGTGTGGCGTCCATTTCGGACACCAGTCCCATCGCTGGAATCCGTTGATGGGAGAGTACATCCACAGCAAGAGAAATGGAATCCACATCATAGACCTGACAAAGACGGTGCCGATGCTTGATGCAGCATTGAACGCCGTGTTTTCAGTAGTTTCCAAGGGCGGCAGCATCCTGTTGGTCGGCACGAAGCGCCAGGCGCAAAAGCCGATTGCCGATGCCGCCGAACGCAGTGCGCAATTCTACATCAACCAGCGCTGGTTGGGTGGCACGTTGACCAACTGGCATACGGTGTCGAATTCTATCAACCGCCTCAACCAGATCGACCAGCGATTCAAGGATGGCATCGAGGGGCTGACCAAGAAGGAGATGCTCGGTCTTCAGCGTGAACAGACGAAGCTGCAGGCATCCCTGGGTGGAATCAGGGACATGCAGAAACTGCCCGACATGCTGTTCGTCATCGATGTCAAGAAGGAGGCGCTGGCGGTCGCCGAGGCCAAGAAACTTGGAATCCCGGTCGTCGCCATCGTGGACACCAATTGCTCACCGGACGGCGTGACCCACCTGGTTCCCGGCAATGACGACGCCTCGCGTGCCATCAATTTCTATTGCGACATGGTGGCAAGGGCCGCGATTGCCGGTTTGCGCAAGGAGACCAGCCAATCCGGCGAGGATATCGGGGAATTGGCCGAAGGAGAATTGCTGGCCGCCGACAGTTCCGACGATTCTGGCACCGCGGATGCCGATCAGGCTTCCAAGCCAACAGACGACAAGCCGGGGGCGAAGGCAGACGGCGATGGTGGCAACAAGCAATCCGGGAAGGCGGCATCTGACAAACCGGAGGCGAAAGCAGACGGCGGCGATGGCGGGGTAGAGCCCGACGATGCCGCAGGTGCCGGCACACCGGAAGAGACACCGGACCAACCCGACGCCGCTAGTGACAGGCCGGAGGCAAAAGCAGGTGGCGACGATGCCGGTGAGCCATCCGACGAGGCGGCAACTGACGACGATGCCACGACCGACGCGCCGGAGGCAGCAGCCGACGAAGGCGATGGCGGGGAACCGACCGACGAGGCGGGCGAGGGCGGTAATGGCAAGGAGGCTCCGGCCAAGGACGCGGCAATTACCGGCTGAGCCGGGGGCCGGCCGGGCCGTCGAAACCCGGTCGGCTGGATAATTTGCTGGCGGGCGGGCCAGACGTATAGAGACAGATTTCACTGGACGGCAGGAAGCTGGTCATTGGCACGGTGCATGACTGGCATTCGCAACCGGTTCGGGCGCTGAATCTGGGCATGGCCAGCGGGCGAATACTGATCACCAACAACCAACAAGTCAGGAACACCAGAGAGGAAGACAGATGGACAACCTAATGGCATCTATCAAGAAGTTGCGAGCCGAAACCGGAGTAGGCGTACTGGATGCAAAGGACGCGCTTCTTCAGAACGATGGTGACATGGACGCGGCCAAGCAGTCGCTCCGCCTGAAGGGTAAGGCCAAGGCGGCTGGCAAGGCGGACCGGGTTGCCGGTGACGGCCTGATCGGCATGCATATCGCAAACGGAACGGGCGTCCTGGTCGAGGTCAATTCCGAAACCGACTTCGCGGCCCGAAACAGCGAGTTTGCAAGCTTCGTGGTCGAACTCAGCAAGATAGCCGCATCCGTTGATGACATTCCGGCGTTGCTGGCAGCGCCGATGAACGACACTACCGTCGAAGGTGAACTGACCGGCAAGATTGCCCAGTTGCGGGAAAATATTGTCATTCGGAGGATGCAGAAGGTGACCGGGTCTTCAGTGACCGGATACATCCACAACCAGGTGGTTGCCGGCGCCGGGAAAATCGGCACGCTGGTCGGGTCAGAAGGCCTCGATAACGAAACCGGTCGCAAGATTGCCATGCACGTGGCCGCAGCACGGCCAATATCGCTTTCGGAAGACGATTTTCCTGCCGAGAGGGCTGAACAGGAAAAGGACGTTCTCAGGAAGATGGCCGAGAATTCCGGCAAGCCGGATCACATCATCGACAAGATCGTCGCCAGCGGATTGCGGACGCTTTACACCAACGAAACTCTCGTCAACCAGAAATTCGTGATCGATCCGTCGGTCACCGTATCCAGCGTCGTCGAGAAGGAGGGCGGCAAGATCACCGGATACGCATATCTGAAGGTTGGAGAAGACGCCGACGGATGATTGGCAGCGGGGACCAGGTCGGCCGACAAAATTCAGTCGGGCACCGGCGCAATCATGCTTCGATGCCCGGCTTCAGCCTGCGGTCGCCACAAGCGCATCCATGGCCAACACGTAGACCTGAATGCCAAAGCCGCAGATGACGCCGGCCGCAACCGGCGAAATGTATGACCGCTTGCGGAAGTCCTCGCGGCTGAAGACATTCGACAGGTGAACCTCGACCACGGGGAAGTCGGCAGCTTTCACCACGTCGAGAAGCGCAATCGAGGTATGGGTGTAGGCGGCCGCGTTGAGGACCATGCCCTGGTGTTTGCCGTTGGCAGACTGAATGGCGTCAACCAGGTCTCCTTCATGGTTTGACTGGAAAAATTCGACATCGATGTCCAGTTCTGTGGCCCGCGCTCTGCACAGGGCTTCGATATCCTCCAGGCTGGACCTGCCATAGACTTCCGGCTCGCGTGTGCCGAGCAGGTTCAGGTTCGGACCGTTCACGATCAGAATCGACTTCATTTCTTACTCCCGGGACATGCATATTGCCGCCATCAATCCTTGGTCAGCAGAACGGCGGGACCGATTGCATGCAATGCCGACCACGCGGCCTTTTGGCCAATTTTGCCCGAACATTCAATCCATTGCCGGTTCGAACCGGTCAAATCCAGGTCGGGCAAGCCGGCCGAGAGTCAGCGCCTTGCACGGCTTACGCCAACCGATCCGGGACGGGAATTGGATGCCGTCATTTGCAACGACTTCGTGGCCGGGGGGTTCCGGCCAGCCCGGGGCTGCCGGCCTGCGACCCGGCGCCCGGGTCATGACGCAAGCCAGCATGAGAAACATGTCACCAATAATGTCCGATCTACCATATTGGGGGCGAAGGTTGCGCCATGTCGATTATTACCAAAGAGAATACATGATTATTAACAAATAATTACAATAATATCCCAAAGTTAACATAATATATATTATCGGACTTTTGTTGATGGCTTGACGGACGATCCCGGCGGTTGGTCACCTGCCGGCCTCTTCCTCCTCTCTCCAGATTTCCCTGACCCAGGACTTGATGGTCAGCGCTTCCTCCCACCGGTTCGACATCTCCCGGCCATTGACATCGGTCATGGCATATTCGGGCGGACCGAGCTCGCACAGGAAGATGCAGTCGCCGGTTCTGTTTCGCCGTCTCCAGTCGGAAATCCCGCGGCGCCAGAAATCCCGAAACAGGTCGACCCATTTCCGATGTTGCGGAAAATCGAGTTGTACCTGGATCTGCTGTCGGCTGGAAACCCGTCCCTGGAAGCTGTCGGCCCGGCCGAGAATTCGGTCAATCATGCGTTGCTCGGCCTCGCCCAACGGCAACTTGAATTCGCGGTCGACGACGTAATGGGACAAATCTGCACTCAGTCGCATTTCCGGTATCGCATCCAGGAGGCACAGGGTCGAAAACAGGTCATTGGTGATGCAGTTGCGATGGGTCTCGAACTGGACCGGCATTCCCATGTCGTCGGCCATCTCAATCCAGGCCCGAATGACCGGAATCATCCCGTCCACCGAAATCGGCATGACCTGGCCGATAACGTTCACGAAGGGCGAGCCGAAATCACCCGCCATGCACAAGACATCCTTGAGTTCGTTCACGGATTTGGGAAACGCCACGATGAGCGGCGTCAACCCACATCGGGAGATTTCGGGGCAAACCTCCCTCGCCTGTTCGACATCAGCAACGCCAAGATCGATGGCAAGGCCATCATACCCGGCATTTGCCACCAGCTCGCAGATTTCCGGAACCGGCAGGATGATGCCGGATTGATCATGGGGCTGCATTGCCCATAGCGACGTAAACACCTTCAACGCGGCCATGCCGATCTAGCCTTCGACAGGAATTCTGATCTTGCGACCTCCGGGCCTGGGAGCAACCCAGACCTCGTTGACCGGGTAACAATCCTCGCTCCGCGCCGCCAGCTTGCGGATGACTTCGATCTGGAACTCGATCCAACCCATCCGGTGCACCTCCCCCGCCACCGACTGGATGCGGGCATCGAGCCGTCCGAGCTTCCAGAACGGAACCCCGGGAAACGCATGGTGGGCGGTATGATAGGGCATTTGCCAGCATAGCCATCGGATCAGCGCATTGGCCCGGGTTGAACGGGTGTTCTTCAGTATGTTGTCCTCGTGGCTCAATCCAAGATGCTCAATGGTATTTTGCAACTGGTGCATCGGCTTGGTTAGCACCATGGGCAGGATCCAGTATGTCAGCACTTCGGGGGAACTCAGCAACATCGAGACCATGCCGATCAGCGTATAGAGCGCCAGGTGAATTCGCGATTCAATGATGACCCCGGCCTCTTCCTCCGGGCGGATATAGGGCTCGACAATCACGCCCCTGGCGCGCCGAACCATTCCGCCTACCCTGCTGGTCCAATAGGTAATTCCGCTCAGCCACAGGAGGTAGCTCTTCAGCGTGTACGGTTCGCGGATCAACTCGCCATCGCGGGCCCAATCCTGCGTCCACTGGTGGTGGGCAAAATGCATGATCTGGTCGAAATCACGCGGGAACAGCTGCACGAAACCGATGACCCGGCCAAAAACCTCATTCAGCCAACGGGTTTTGAAGACGGTGGCATGCGAAAGTTCGTGCTGGGCGGCGTAGGTGAAATTGACAAGGACACCGAGGATGGCCCCGGTTGCCAGCACCCACCAGCTTCCCATTGCCAGGTAGTGGAGCCAGACAGCGATCAGCACGCCGCCAATATGACTGCCCAATTGTATCCAGCCGGCAAGATCGGATTTTCGGCACAGTTCACGCAATTCCGCCGGTTTCAGGAGTTTTCGTCGTGAAAATACCGCGTCCATCCTGCCAACCTGCATCAGATCCGAGCCGACAATGCCCAATCACCAAGCGAGTTCAACCCTACATGCGGACAATTTCGCCACAAATCCGTCATGAATCTATTGGCGAAGCCGGTCCGGTCATGCGAGCGCGGCACCGACCGCGAGCACCGTCGCCAGGTGAGGGCAAGTCCGTCATGCACAACTGGCGGGCCCGTCGGGTCATTCGAGCGAATACCCTGCCCCGCGAACAGTCCGGATCAGATTTCTGCCGCCGGCCTTTCCCAGCGCCTTGCGAAGCCGGCCAATATGGACGTCGACGGTTCGCTCTTCGACAAAGATGTTCGGGCCCCAGATGCGATCAAGCAACTGCCCCCTGGACAGGACCCTGCCAGAAGACCGAAGCAACACTGCCAGCAACCGGTATTCGGTAGGGCCAAGCTCCACCTGCACTCCAGCCCGGAATACCCGGTGCTGCGAGGTCTTCATTTCAATGTCGGCGTATTTCAGAATTTCGTCGTCAACCGAGATATTGGAGCGGCGCAAATGCGCCTTCATCCTCGCCAGCAATTCGGAAACCGCAAATGGTTTGCAAATGTAATCATCCGCTCCGGCCTCAAGGCCCTTGACGAGGTCATCCTCTTCAGTGCGGGCCGAGACAAGAATGATCGGTACATGCCTGTTGCCACGTTGTCCGGCCCTGATGTTTCGACAGAGCTTGATGCCGCTCTTTCCTGGCAGCATCCAGTCAAGCAGCACGATATCCGGCTCTTCTGCCGCAAACACGTCAAGTGCGTTGGCGCCGCTGGTGGCGGATACAACGCGAAAGCCGGCATCGGTCAGGTTGTATGTCAGCAATTCCAGCTGTGACGGATCATCCTCGACCACCAGGACAATGATTCCGGTCATTGCTCCTGGCCCCCATCCGCCTCCTCCTTGCGAAGAAAACTCGAGAGGTCCTCCTTCTGACGCTGTTCGGCAATGTGACTTCCGGTCACCATGTAGATTGTCTGTTCCGAAATTGCCGTTGCATAATCGCCGATCCGCTCCAAATTCTTGGCCACGGACAGCAGATGCAAGGTCGGCTCGATGCTGCCTGGATCCTCCGTCATGAGGTTCACGAATTTCCGAAACAGGGAGTTGTGCATCCTGTCGATCTCGATGTCACGCTGGATCACATCCGATGCCTTGTCCAAATCCTGCTGGACAAATGAATCCAGCGAATCCTTCGTCAGGGATTCCACCGAGATCGCCAACCGCCGAATCGAACCGTCGCCCTCAAGCTCCGGGTTCATGCCGGTGATGGTAACGGCCCGCTTGGCAATGTTCTTGGCATAGTCACCGGCACGCTCCAGGAATTGCGAGATCCGGATGACGGCAATCACCATCCTGAGATCCCGCGCCTTCGGCTGTCGCAGGGCGATGAGGTTGACCGCGCAATCGTTGATGTCCTCGAGCAACTGGTCGATCTTGCTGTCGTCGCTGATGACGCAGGCAGCAAGTTCGGAATTGCGATCATGCAATGCCTCTGTCGAGTTCCGCACGGCCTGCTCGACCAGTCCTCCCATGCTCATGAGCAATGTCAGGATGGCATTCAGATCGGCATCGAAGGCAGCATCCATGTGGCCCGACTCGTCCATGCCCGACTCCCTACCCTGTCCGACCAGTAATGTAGCTCTCGGTCCTGTCGTCCCGAGGATTGGTAAACACCGTGCTGGTCTGATCATATTCGACCAGCGTCCCCAAATGGAAGAAGGCGGTTCGCTGGCTGATCCGGGCCGCCTGCTGCATTGAATGGGTCACGATGACAACCGTATACTGTTCCCGAAGCCTCCCGATCAAATCCTCGATCTGGGACGTCGCGATCGGATCAAGCGCCGAGCATGGTTCATCCATCAGCAACACTTCCGGCTGCGTGGCAATGGCGCGGGCAATGCAAAGCCGCTGCTGCTGACCGCCCGACAATCCGGTTCCCCTGGATGACAACCTGTCCTTCACCTCGTCCCACAGCGCCGCACCTCTCAGCGACATCTCGACCATATCGTCGAGATCGGCCTTGCTGTCGGCCAGGCCGTGAATTCGCGGGCCGTAGGCAACATTGTCATAGATGGATTTCGGAAACGGGTTGGGTTTCTGGAAGACCATACCGACCCTGGCCCGCAACTGGACAGGATCAATCAAACCGGTGCCGATATCGACGCCATCGAGTTCGATTCGCCCCCTGACGAGGCAATCCTCTATGGTGTCATTCATTCGATTGAGGCATCGCAGAAAGGTGGACTTTCCACAGCCGGACGGACCGATGAGCGCGGTGACCTCGCCCTGATGAATCCTGATGGTCACCGAGAACAGCGCCTGCGTGCCGGAATAGTACACATCGACCGACTCCGCGAGGATCTTGACAGGATTCGCAGGTGAATGTTCAATCCCGACCATCAATGACAACCCCGGCTGACCGCCCGCTCCGGGGACGACACTGAACCGGTTTTGTGAACCTGTCCTGTCGCTTGTGTGACAGTTCCGTGTCATTGACACCATGTGGGTGCCAGATCACGTTTGCCTCTCCCGGTCACCCGCCGCCGGCAGCAGCACCCTGACCGTGGTTCCAACTCCTGTTGTGCTGGAGATCGACATCCGGCCACGGTGGCGATTGACGATATGCTTGACGATCGCCAGCCCCAACCCGGTTCCACCGCCCTCCCCGGTCCGGTTCCTGTCGACACGGTAGAATCGCTCGGTCAGACGCGGGATGTGCCGCGCCTCGATCCCTTGACCCCGGTCGCGCAACTCGATCTCCACCACCGGGCCGTCAAATCCCGTCAATGACTCCAGCGACCGGCAGCCCAGGAATATCTCTGAGCCCCCTTCGGCGTATTTCAGCGAATTCTCGATCAGGTTGAGCATGGCCTGGACAAGCTGTCCGCGATCGCCGGAGACCACGAGGTTCGGGCCCGGACAATCGACCAGGATCCGGGTGCCAACCTCCCTGGACAGGGGCGCGGCAAGACCGATGGCATGGTCGATGACATCTGTGATTTCCACGTCTTCGGTCGGACGCATTCTCTCGCTGGCTTCGACCCGCGACAATGACAACAGGTCGCTGACCAGAAGTTTCATTCGCTTGGCCTCGGCATCCATGATGTCCAGAACCCGCGCCCGGGTCGTCGAGTCATCGTCCCGGGCAACGCCCTTCAACGCCTCGATTGCCCCGAATAGCGAGGTGAGCGGTGAGCGTAACTCATGGCTGACATTGGCCACGAACTCCCTGCGGAGCTGGTCGACCTCATCAAGCTTGCTGACATCCCGCTGGCAGATCAGGAGTCCATCAAGCCCGAGATTTGGACAGTCGAGCGGTGTCGCATTGATCCGGACGGCTGTCCTGACATCATTTCTGATTGTCGAAAATTCAACCTCCCGGCTGCCATTGCCGGATTTCGCCTCTTCAATGCAGTCCAGGGCTTCAGGTTGCCTGAATAGGGCGAAATGGGATAGCCCATACAGTTCGATCTCGAACCATTCGGTGGCGGCACTGTTGGCAAATACAACCCGATCATCGGAATCGAGAATGAGAACCGGGTCGGGTATCCCGTCAATCAGCCGGCCAATATCGCCGGAGTGAGCGGCCTGATCAATCTCCATCCGGAACACCCTCCCGGCAAATCTGCACCATCCATCAACAACCGAAGTCGCATTTCGGATCGAACTTGTGTCGCAGGGTTTCGACCATAGAACCCATGGTCGCATGGTACAGGATCAGCAGCAAATGAACACGCTACTCTGGCGGGGATCCTTGGTGCAGGCGGGACAATTCATAACCGGGACGCCAGTTTCATCACCAAATTACCCTGCTGCCGCGATTACGGAGCAGATGCTCGATTGTGCGATCATGATCCGTCCTCCACGCCCTATTGACGATATCAAGCGGTCAAGACTTGGCCAACACCACATGTTCCCGCTCGATTTGCATGCAACCCTCCGGCATCTCATCCCACACGAAGAGGTCCGCCCGGAACGGGAGGCCGCTTTCCTCGAAATACTCGCGCAGCCCGGACCCGTCGCGCGCCTGTTCGGGTGTGGCAAAGACAATCATGTCCAAGTCCGAGGCCGGATGGGAGGCGCCCCGGATCGGGGAGCCATAGACCCAAACCTCCGTGTTGGGAAGATGCCTGGAAAGCAGCGAAATAACCGTGTTTCGCTGACCGGGGGTGATGTCGATGGCTTGCTTCAGCGCCATGCCTCGCCGCTCAACGTGCCGAACAAGCTGGTGGCGTCGCCAATGAATTCCGGCACGAGCTCCAGGCATACCTTGGCCTTCTCGCCATCGTAGTCGTGCGAGGTGTCCGTGCGGGCATCCGCATACCGCAGCCATTGCTCAACCGAAGAAGGCAGAATTCCGTCTTCATTGGCCAGAAGAAAAACGGGCTTTGGGCTGTTGGGCGGCCCGGCGACGCCCAACTCCACCACCAGATATCGCTTCAGCACTTTCTACACACAGTCGTAACATGTCTCGAAGCGCTGAATGACCGACTCGGCGATGCCCTCGATCAGATTGCCAGTACCGAAATTTTCTTGGCCTGGACTTGAGGGAAAATATGCAAAGTCGAGCGCACCAAATGCCTCGTTGCTAAATTCGAGCCTCGTATTTTGCAGTCACGTAGTCCATGGAATAGCAGCGACAGCCGTACCCCTCATCTTCCGTTTTGCCGTGCACCATAGTGTTCGGGCAGACTTGGCGTAGCTTTTCGAACCTACCGAAGTGCTTCGCTGGCTGCCTCTCAAGTTGAACCGTGATCACAGACCAAGTGCAGACCTTCGTCGGCCGCGGCCCCCGCGAGAGCATTGTCAAGCGTTGCGAGCGCCGCGCCGTGTCTTTTCGCCAGTTCCAGATAGATGGCGTCGTAGAACGACAATCCGTGTTTTTCAGCCAGGGCGAATGCGATGTTCATGTCCGGCTCCATATCGGTACGAATGGGCAGGTCATATAAGGCGTTAAATCGCTCCGCCGGTCCGTTTTGCAATAAATCGGCCTCGCCGGAGCGCAACAAGGAGGCCGTTGCGCAGCTCCAAATGCCATAGATGCGGAACCAGTGCCTCGTCGTCTTCCAGACGCACCAACGCCAATTCCGCCCTCGACGCCGTCTCCTCACTCAACAACCACGCAACGGCGACCGATGCATCAAGGACGAATTGGCTCACAGGCGATGGCCGTGATGGCGTGCTAGGAGAATATCGTCGATAGACATGGCGACGGGCTGCCATTCGTCACGGCGGCGGCGAAAGCGGGCTACAACTTGCTTATGGTCGGTATGCTCGTCCGCGCGTGCCGGAATCACATGCGCTATCGTTTTGCCATGCCGGGTAATCACCACGGTCTCTCCGTGCTCGACCGTCCGGAGGAGTTCTGCCAAGCGTGCCTTGGCTTCGGTAGCTTGGGTCCGCATTGCCTGTTTCAACCAGTTATTATAACCAGATTGTATCGATCACGCATTGCATGAGCTATACAACTTATCTGAACTTCAATGGGCTTATCGGAACAAAGGTACACGAGGCGACACAGGAATCTTTGCCTCCGGCACCGTGATTGAAGCAGGCCAGCGGCCCAGGCGAGGGCGCCGGGAGTGATCTGGAAACCTATCGGTAAGCGAACCGGGCCTGCCTGGTGACTTTGCTGACCCGGCCGCGGCTGGCCCTTTTCCCGACCTCCCGGTGAATGTCACGGATGTCGAGATCGGTCGAGGCGGCCAGCATACTGATTTCCTTCATCAGCCCGAGAGCAAACGGCGGCCGTCCGAGACGTCGGCCGGGCGCGACCGCGGTCTTCATGCCGGCACTGACGCGCTCGCTGGTCAGCGAAAACTCCAATTCGGCCATGGCGGCGATTACCGTGAACATGGCCGGCCCATGGGGTTGGCCGTGTCGGTCTGGCCCTGGCCGCTGATGAACCGCACACCGAGATGATCAAGCCCCTCGAGACCGTCAGCAGGTGGCGCGCGGAGCGGGCAAAACAGTCAAGATATCCAGACGAGGACGCAATCGAACTGGCGATTGCGGACGCTGGTCATCAGGGCACCTAGCTGCGGCCGGCCTTTTCGGCGGCCGGAGATGGCATGGTCGCAAAAGTCTCCGACGACCTGCAGCCCTGCGCGTTCGGCATGGCCACCCAATCCGTCATATTGCAGGTCCGGCTTCGGGTCGGGCGTGGAGATTCGAGGATTTGCCGCCATGACCGGAATGTACATTCTTTCGCCCGGCGAGCAGGAGAGCTTCGACAGGCCGCCCCAATTCAATCATCAGGAACAGCATCATCTGCGGGAGCAATCTTCATCTCGCCCGGCAGCTCGCGAGAGCGTCTGACGGACAAATGCGGGAAAACCTTCTCGACTTGATCAGCAGCCATACTCCCATGTCATGGGCGCATGCCAGCATGCTCGGCGAATACGACTTCTCCGACGAGAAGCTCCGCCTCGCCCTCGGACTCCTCCCCTGGAATCCGGGGGGCCTGTACCAGCCGCGAATTCGGGGGCGCAAAATCAGGCCAAACTCTTTTCAGGCGTGGATAATCCGCAGTGGCGATGTCGACTCGTATACCTCTTTTGTGCCGACGAACCGATGCCGGTTGACGCCTGCTCCGACCGATCACGGCGCCACATCGAAGATCTTGCCGGTCAGTGTCATGGTGGCTGGAAAGCCCCCCATGCCGAGCACCATTTCTTCCTCGCACGTATTATGAAGAGGCCCAAAGATTGTCCGATTGCCAAGCTTGAGATTGAAGGTCTCGTCGTCTTCGGAGACGGTGTCGGTGAGTGACTCCACCTCCACCATCTTCTGATTTTCTCCCGAGGAAAACGTCACCGTGCCATCCTTGGCCGTGTAGTCGTCGCCCGCGTCGGCCGAGTCGTCCTCCGTCTTGAAGTCGTATCTGATACCGCAGCTGCTAGGCGGCGCATTCGAAAGGGTGACGGTGAACTCGATCGTGTCGCCCTCGTCTCCTTCAGCGTCCGCACCGAGCGCCGCGCCCGAGGCGAGGATGGAGCCAACCACGACTGCGGATGCGATGGCGGTGCGCAAGCGGCGTCGGTTTGATGGCTGGTGCATGGGAAGCCTCCTTCTGTTTCGGTGGTGCCGGGGACCTGAGCCTGGTCCACCCGGACGACATGCAGAATAGGGATGTACACCGAGCCGTTCAAGGGCCGTTCCTTCGGCTACGGATAAGGTTTTCAAATGCAGACCAGGAACAGCATCATCTGCGGGAGCTATCTCTATCTCGCCCGGCAGCTCGCGAGAGCGTCTGACGGAGAAATGCGGGAAAACCTTCTCGACTTGATCAGCAGCCATACTCCCATGTCATGGGCGCATGCCAGCATGCTCGGCGAATACGACTTCTCCGACGAGAAGCTCCGCCTCGCCCTCGGACTCCTCCCCTGGAATCCGGGGGGCCTGTACCAGCCGCGAATTCGGGGGCGCAAAATCAGGCCAAACTCTTTTCAGGCGTGGATAATCCGCAGTGGCGATGTCGACTCGTATACCTCTTTTGTGCCGACGAACCGATGTCAGCATTCAAGGGGATGTCCAAACTGTCCCGCTCAAGCCCGCGCATCCCGCGGTCCAACTCGCCGACACGCAAGCAACCGCCCTCCTCTCACTCTGGATGCACAACAAACAATGGCGCGTGAAGTCCTGGGGAATGTGAAGTGGTGGCGCACCCAGTAGGATTCGAACCTACGACCTTCGCCTTCGGAGGGCGACACTCTATCCAGCTGAGCTATGGGTGCCTACTGCCTGTGCTGTGATTACTGCATATCGCTTCGAGTATAAAGCAGAGAACATCGGCTTCGCAGGCCGGTGAACCTTTTCAAGATTGTCGTGAGGCTTCTCGCTCGTCATTTCCCCTTTCCGACAAGGCGGAACCCTTGGTTCATGCCTTTGGAGGGTGCCGCCCTGCCCTGGCGAGACGAGCGATCATGGCAAGCCCAGGTCGCTGCCTGCAGGTTGCCGCGGCGCTCCGCGCAATTCAGGATCCGTGCGTAGCCGGTTCTCCCGAGATCAGGCCAGCAACTCCCGGCACAGTTCGAGGCCTTCGACGAGGAGGTCGATCTCCTCCCGGGTGTTGTAGAGGGCAAATGATGCCCGGCAGGTGGCGGTGACGCCGAGGTATTTCATCAGCGGCTGCGCACAGTGGTGTCCGGCCCGAACGGCGATTCCCTTCCTGTCAAGGATGGTCGACAGATCGTGCGGGTGGGCCTGACCATCCAGGGTGAAGGAGAAGATTGCACCCTTTGTCGGCGAGTTGCCCTGGATGTTGAGCCAGCCGAGCTTGCCGAGCTGCTTGCCGGCGTAATCCCGCAAGCCTTCCTCGTGCCGGGCAATGTTCTCGAGGCCGATCCCGTCAATATAATCCAGAGCGGCACCAAACCCGATCATTTGCACGATGGGCGGCGTTCCGGCCTCGAACAGCCTGGGAGGATCGGCATAGGTGACGGCCTCCCTGGTGACCTCGCTGATCATGTCGCCGCCGCCCTTGAACGGCCGCATCTCCTTCAACCGGTCGCGGTTGATGTATACGGCGCCAGAGGCCGATGGGCCGTAAAGCTTGTGACCGGTGATGGCGAAGAAATCGACGCCGAGATCCTGCACATCGACCTTCGAATGCACCGCCGATTGCGAGCCATCGGCAAGCACCGGAACCCCGCGCCGGTGTGCGCCGTCGACGATTGGTTTGAGATCAACCCTGGTGCCGAGGACGTTTGACATGTGGGTGACGGCCACCAGGCGGGTCCTGGGGCCAATCGCATCGAGAACGGAGCCGGGGTCGAGATTGTCATCCTGATCGAGATCCACCCATTTCAGCACGACACCCATTCTCTCCCGGAGAAAATGCCACGGCACGATATTGGCATGGTGTTCCATGGTTGACAGAACGATCTCGTCGCCGGTCTCCAGCCGGGGCATGGCCCAGCCATGGGAGACAAGGTTGATTCCTTCGGTCGAGCCGGTGGTGTAGATGATCTCGTCATCGTGGCCGGCATTGAGAAATTCCCGGATCCTGGCGCGAACCGCCTCGTAGCGGTCGGTCGAGATGTTGGAAAGGTGGTGCAATCCACGGTGAACATTCGAATATTCCCGGGCATAGGCACGCTCCACGGCCTTGATTACCGGCACCGGCTTTTGTGCCGAGGCGGCGTTGTCGAGATAGACCAGGCGGTTGCCGTTGACCGCAACGTCAAGTATCGGAAAATCCCGGCGAATCTTGTCGATCGGATACATGTCGAACGGGTCAGGCGGCGGCGAACACGGCAAGCAGGCTGGTCAGTCCGAATGCGATGGCCAGGACCGTGAGCACGGTACCGGCCAGGACCTTGACTGCCGAGTTGAAGCCGTGAAGCTCGGTCACGAAATTGACATAGACCCAAAACATGTAGGCCAGGACCAGGAAGGTCGCCGTAAACCGGATGCTGCCGGCATACGCTCCAGCCACGCCCATGTTCCGGGACATCAGGTCCATGACCGAAAACGCTGCCTGGAAGACCAGGGCCAGCGCCTGCAACCAGGTGACAAGGAGAATTGCGTCATCGAAACTGCCCTTTCCGCCGAAGAGCCGTCCCACGAGAACGGTAACCAGCACCAGGAAAGCGAGCATCCCCGCTTCCAGCGCCGTCGCGCCGAAGGGTGTCCTGACCCAGTAGATCCAACCCCGGAGGCTCTCGCCATCAATCTCGACATCAGTGCTGATACCGAAGATCAGTTGCGACACGATGGCGCTCAGCACCACGATCAGCGCGGCGGCCAAGAGACGCGCCTCCATGGTCAGCCGGGACTCGAGGAGTACCCTGGCGGCCGCCCTGGGCGTGGTGATCGTTGTGACGCCCAGTCGCTTGAGTTCATTCAGCATTGCAGTGCCCGATGCCGGCGCCTGCGGGCCGGATTTGACAGGGGGTGGCGGTGCAGCATGAAGTTGTCACTGTCGGCACGTTCCGGCCAGCCAGACCTCCGATTGCGTTGCATGTAGCACCCGAATCCTGTTCATTTGCCGGCAATTGCAAGCTCCCGATCTCCAACAATAGATTCCAGCAGCGCCGAAATCCAGATCACCAGGAACGGAATTGTCATGGCGATGGAGATCATGGTCAAAAGGGCGCTGTCGCCGACGAAACCTCTTGCCAGGGCGATGACCAGCACCGCTGGCGATACCGCAAGCACCGCCCAGAAGAGGGACAAGCGGCAATTGATCCAGCTCAGCGAATAACCTGCCGCCCGCAGCACCAGCCCGGTCAATCCGGCAATTCCGTAGAACAGCAGCGGGGCCAGGACCAGGGCGCCGACGATTCGGGCGGCGGCCCCAGCAACGAGACCCGGCGAATTCGGCTGCGCCAAATCCTGGCTCGTGATTTCGGGAAGCTGCGACAGGAAGAGCACGCAGCAGCCGAGAACCAGGATGGCCAGCGCCCGCCCTTCCGAATTGGCCCGGGCCAGCACTCGGCGCGCCGAGCCGCGGGGCTCGACATAGGATCTGGCAACTTCAGCCACGAAGGACATGGGATTGATTTGCCAGGTGGCAACCGATTCTCTGCCGCAGGATCTCGGCCGACTTCTCGTCACGGATTTCCTGCAGGGTTTCGGCCAAAAACGCCATGGCCAGCAGGTTCAGCGCCTCCGGTTCGGGAATTCCGCGAGCCCGCAAGTAGAACAACGACCCGGCATCGGCGGAGCCGGAGGTCGAACCATGGGAACAGACGACATCATCGGCGTAGATTTCCAGTTCCGGCTTTGCCAGGAACTGGCTGTCCTCGCCAATCAGCAATCCCTTGCTGATCTGGTAGCCATCCGTCTGCTGGGCGCCTTTCCTGACCAGGATCTTGCCCTGGAAGACACCCCTGGATCCACCGTGCAGCACCTTCTTGTACACTTGCCGGCTCTGGCAATCCTCGGCACCATGGATGACAAGGATGGTATCATCATGGTGCGATTCGGCGCCGCCGATGACGGCGCCGGCCAGGTGGGCGCTTCCACCCTGCCCCGCCAGTTCGACCACGCACTCATTTCGTACCAGGAGGTGATTGGCGGTCAGCGAGAAATGGCTGAATTCGCCCCGTTCTCCCACCCTGGCAAAGATGTGATTTATCGAACCCGACTGGACCCCGGTATCCTGAACCCTGATATGGCTGAATTTTCCGCCATCCGACACATCGACTTCGAATACGACATTTGCACCCTCGGACACGGAACCTTCTTCCATGATGGTGAGGTCCGCACCCGGTTGAACCTGGATGACATGGTGGACCGTACTGCCGGCGGCTGCCGAACCGGCGAAACTGTCGATATGCAGGACGCATGGCACCTGCCCGTGGCAGCGAACGAAGAGCCCCTCGTTGGCATCCCGGGTGTTCTCTGCGGCCAGACCACGCCCGACCGGCCGCTGCCCGGCCGCTTCCAGCTTGCCGAACAGCCTTGAACTCCAGTGATCCGGGTCCGATATGGCCCCGGACATCGGCGTTACTTCCAACCCGGTGCCCTCGGCATCCCGCCGCCGAACCTCGTCAAGACGCCCCTCCCTGAACCTGGCCAACACGGAGGCGTGCTCGAGACTCATGACGGGGGAAGGCTCTTCGGCCATCCGGGATTTAGAGAGCACCGGAGCGCAGAATTCGGCAGGGTTGGTGAATTTCCAATACTCGTCCCGCCGGTTTGGCCGGCCGATTTGTGCCACCCTCTCGCTGGCCTGCTCCCTGGCGCCGACATACCAGCCGGCGCCGCCGGTCTGTAGGCTGGCGCCGCCTTTCGGCGGATGCAGCCCCGGGTCACGATCCCCGCTGCAACCTGCCATATCGGCCCCGACGTCGACGCTCATGACAATTTGACCTCCTGGAGATCGCTATAGCCATTCTCCTCCACCTCCAGGGCAAGCTCGAAACCGCCGGTGCGGACAATCCTGCCATTGACCATGATATGGACCACATCGGGGCTGATGAAATTGAGAAGTCGCTGGTAGTGCGTAATCACCAATATGGCCCGGTCCCGGTTGCGCAAGGCGTTGACGCCATTGGCCACCTGTTTCATGGCATCGACATCAAGCCCGGAATCGGTTTCGTCCAGGATGCACATGCGCGGCTCGAGCACCGACATGTGCAGAATCTCATTGCGCTTCTTTTCCCCGCCGGAAAAGCCGAAATTGACCGGACGTTTGAGCAACTCGGAGCCAATATTCAACGCCTTCGCCTTGGCCCTGACCATTTTCAGGAACTCCGCCGCCGACATCTCGTCTTCGCCCCTGGCCTTTCGCTGGGCGTTCAGCGCTGTCCGCAGGAAGGTCATGTTTCCGACTCCCGGAATCTCCACCGGGTATTGGAAGGCCAGGAACAACCCCCTCGCGGCCCGCTCCTCCGGCTCCAGGTCGAGAATGTCCTGTCCGTCGAGGGCGACAGAACCGTCAAGCACTTCATACCCGTCCCTGCCGGCAAGAACATAGGACAGGGTCGATTTTCCCGAACCGTTGGGACCCATGATGGCATGCACGGAGCCTGCATCGAGTTGCAGGTTCACGCCATCGAGAATGACCTTGTCCTCTTCTTCAAGTCTTACCCGCAAATTACTGATATCGAGCATGAATTATCCTTTTGTTGGTTCAGTGAGCAGGCACCGGGCACGGTGTTGGCGCCAGCCAATTGTCCGAAAGTCCGACCGATCAGCGGCCGAGGCGGACTGCGGTGCCAGAGGCAGTCACCATCAGCATGGTGTTGATGACCTCGTAGTCGAGATCGATGGAAAGCACGGCATCTGCACCGAGATCCCTGGCCGATTGTTCGAGTTCCCGCAATGCTGTCTCGCGGGCATTGGCCAGTTCCCGCTCATAGGCACCGGCGCGGCCGCCCAGCACGTCGGTGATGTTGGCAAATATATCCTTGACCAGGTTGGCGCCCATGATTGCTTCTCCGGCAATGATGCCGAGATATTCGTCGACCTTCCTGCCTTCCACATTGCCCGTCGTCGTCAGGATCACAATTCGTCTCCTTCAAAGTAGTCCATTGAGTTCTCATTCCGGCCGATGAACCGGAGATGGCCATATGGGTCACCCGACAGAGCCTTCAAGCGAAATCGCCACCAGCTGCTGCGCTTCCATCGCGAACTCCATGGGCAACGCCTGCAGGACTTCACGGCAAAAGCCATTGACTACCAGGGCAACCGCCTCTTCCTCGTCCATCCCCCGCTGCCGGCAAAAGAACAGCTGGTCCTCATCAACCTTCGACGTGGTCGCCTCATGTTCCACCCGCGAGGAATTGTTCTTGACCTCGATATAGGGGACGGTGTGGGCACCGCAACTGTCGCCGATGAGCAGGCTGTCGCACTGGGTGTAATTGCGGCAATTCCCGGCCCGGGGGTGAACGGAAACCAGCCCCCGATAGGTGTTCTGGGCGCGACCGGCGGAAATGCCCTTCGAGACAATCCTCGAGCGGGTATCCTTCCCCAGATGGACCATCTTGGTGCCGGTATCCGCCTGTTGGCGGTTGTTGGTGATGGCAATCGAGTAGAATTCGCCCTGCGACCCCGCCCCGCGCAGAATGCAGGACGGGTACTTCCAGGTCACCGCCGAGCCGGTCTCGACCTGGGTCCACATCACCCTGGACCGGTCGCCGCGGCAATCGGCGCGTTTGGTGACGAAATTGTAGATCCCGCCTCGCCCCTGTTCGTCGCCCGGATACCAGTTCTGGACGGTCGAATACTTGATTTCCGCATCTTCCAGTGCCACCAACTCGACCACGGCCGCGTGCAGCTGCGACGTGTCGCGTTGCGGGGCGGTGCAGCCTTCAAGGTAGCTGACATATGATCCCTTGTCGGCGATGATCAGCGTGCGTTCGAATTGGCCGGTATCCTTGGCATTGATGCGGAAATAGGTCGACAACTCCATCGGGCACCGGACTCCGGGCGGCACGTAGACAAAGGAGCCATCGGAAAAGACCGCCGAATTGAGCGTTGCAAAGTAGTTGTCCGTCGGCGGGACGACCGACCCCAGATACTTGCGAACCAGGTCCGGGAATTCCCTGACCGCCTCGGACATCGAACAGAAGATGACCCCGGATTTTCGCAACTCATCCTTGAACGTCGTTCCCACCGAGACCGAGTCGAACACCGCGTCGACGGCAACGCGGCGTGCATCCGCCGGCGTTTCCTCGCTGCCCTCGACCCCGGCGAGCAGCATCTGCTCCTTCAGCGGGATGCCGAGCTTTTCGTAGGTGGCAAGAAGCGCCGGATCAACATCGTCCAGCGATTTCGGCCGCTCGATCATGCTCTTCGGCTTGGCGTAGTAGTACTGGTCCTGGTAGTTGATGCCCGGATAGTCGACCATCGCCCAGTCCGGCTCGGACATTCCCTGCCATCTTTCGAAGGCCATGACCCGCCAGTCGGTCAACCATTGTGGCTCCTCGTTCTTGTCCGAGATCAGCCTGACAATCCGTTCATCCAACCCCTTGGGCGCATATTCCATCTCGATGTCGGTCTCCCAACCGTGCTTGTAGGCACCGCCTACCGACCGCACGGTGGCCACGGTCTCGACATCGACGCCATCCCGTACCCTTGCCTCTTCAACCATGGGTTGCTCCATTCTTCATGCTCATGCCGCCCGGTCTTCCGGGTACCGGTCTGTCGACTGCCGTCGTGCCTCGTATTCGTTGCATCTGCGGATCCAGGCATCGGCGAATCCGAGCACATCCCCTGCAGCGCTCTCCGGCCCGAAGGATACCCGGATGGCCGAAGTCGCAACCTCATCCGACACTCCCAGCGCCTTCAACGCCCTTCTCTCTCCAACTTTGCCCGACGAACATGCCGACCCCGCAGACACGGCAAATCCGTCAAGGTCCATTTGAATGACTTGCGTCTCGCCCTTCCAGCCCGGTCGCGCGAAACAGCTGGTATTCGGCAACCGTTGTGATCCCGCGCCGATCACCACGACATCGGCAATCGAATCCTGCAACCTCTCCTCGAACAGGTCCCGTGTTTCAGCCACCTCGTCCCACAGGCCCGCCGAGACATCTCTCGCCGCGGCGGCTATTGCCGCCGCGAAACCGGCGATCGCGGCAACATTCTCGGTGCCGGACCGGCGGCCCAACTCCTGGCCCCCGCCTCTGAGGCAGGCCTTGATCTCCTCGCCGCCCTGCAGCACCAGGGCGCCAATGCCCTTTGGGCCGCCAAGCTTGTGTGCAGATGTAATGGCCATGCCGGCCTTCTTCAATTCGGAATTCACCGAAAGTTTTCCCACTGCCTGCGTGGCATCGGTAAGCCGAATTCCCTCCGGGAGTTCCTGGATGATCCCGGTCTCGCCATTTGCCAACTGCAGGACGCTCTCCGACGGCCTGTCAACCACCACGCTGCCACCCTCGCCGACTTCCAGGGCCGGCTCGGTCCAGGCGAGAACAGCCTCATGTTCGATGGCGGCCGATTGAAGCCGTCTTGCAGACAGGGCGAGCGCCGCCGCCTCGGTTGCTCCCGAGGTGAAAATCACGCCTTCCGGATTTACATCGAGCACCCGGGAAATCTCCTCCCGCGACCGTTCGACCAACGATCTGGCCGCACGCCCCTCGCCATGGACCGATGACGGGTTGCCCGGCAAATCCAATGCAGACACCATCGCCTGCCGTGCTTCGGGTCTCAGAGGCGTTGTTGCGTTCCAGTCAAGATAGACGCGGTTGCCCATCAATCATCGACCACGCGCAGGAGATTGGGAACTGCCGGGCACGGCGCAAGATCATTGTCGACGATATCGGACAGGCTGACCTTGTGCAGGAACACGTAGACCTGCGCCGACAATCCCTCCCAGAGGCGATTGGTCAGTGATTGCGCCTTCGTTCCGGAGTTTCCACCCGACAGGTTGAACCCGCCGGAGAACGCGTCGATATCCTCGTCGACCGCCTCCAGCACGTCCGAAACCCTTATGGTATCGGAACTCCTGGCCAGCCGATACCCGCCGCCGGGACCACGAACCGATTCGACAAGCCCCGACCGGCGCAGCTTGACAAACAGCTGCTCGAGATAGGCCAGCGAGATATTCTGCCGGGCCGAGATGTCGGTCAGGGCCACGAATCCGCCTCCTTCCTCCAGTGCCAGGTCGGCGAGCGCCACCATTGCATAACGTCCCTTGGTGCTGAGTTTCATGAGTCCGTCGCAGTTTGTTGACGGTCGGCAGGCCGTGAACTAGTGGTCGAGCGTTCGCTTGACTGCCGGACAATTTAGAATCATTCTAAAATCTATAGGACGCCTGGTCAAGAAATCCTCCGGACCCGGCACCAACAGGGAGACCGCCCCAGCAATGCCCGAGGTTATCTTTTCCGGCCCGGACGGCCGGCTCGAAGGCAGGTATCACCTGCAGGAACGTCGAGACGCCCATATTGCCATCATCCTTCATCCGGACCCCCGATACGGGGGAACGATGAACAACAAGGTGGTCTACAACCTGCACTATGCATTCCTCCGGCTGGGTTTCTCGGTACTCCGGTTCAATTTTCGCGGCGTTGGCAGGAGCCAGGGCAGCACCGCGGCGACCGATGAAGGCGTTGGTGAGCTTGCCGATGCGGCGGCGGCGCTTGACTATTTCCAGGCCCAGAACCCGAACGCCTCGCAATGCTGGGTTGCCGGTTTTTCGTTCGGTGCATGGATCGGCATGCAGCTGCTGATGCGGCGCCCGGAGATCACCGGTTTCGTCTCGGTCGCCCCGCCGACCAACCGTTACGATTTTTCATTCCTGGCACCCTGCCCTGCTTCCGGCCTGTTCATCAACGGCACCGAGGACCAGATCGCGCCGGCGGCCTCGGTCAACCAACTGGTCAAGAAACTCCAGGACCAGCGGGGAATCGAAATCACCCATGCGCCGGTCGAGGGCTCGGGCCATTTCTTCGAGGACCAACACATGAAGACCATGGCCGCGCATGTCACCGACTACATATCCGGGCGGCTGGCCGAACCCTCGCCATAACCATTCCTGGCAGTTCAACCGGGCGCAAGGCAGTCAACCGAGAATGGCAGTTGCCCGCTTTTCGAAGGCCGAGACGATGGAGGTGACCGCCCGATCGAGAAACAGACCGGAAAATGCCGTCATCAACCGGTTTCGGAATTCAAACTCGACATCATATTCAACCCGGCAACCGCCATCGCCGCGCGGCTGGAACCGCCATTCGCAATCCAGCTTTCGAAGCGGGCCTTCAAGGTAGCGCACATTGATGCGCAATTCGTCCCGGTCGAGCGTCACATGCGAGACCAGCTTCTCGCTATAGGCCCGGATTGACACCACCATATCCGCCACCACCACCTCCCGCTGCCCGCGGGATTCCCGGGAGCGTATCCGCACCGCCGAACACCAGGGGACGAATTCGTGGTAGCACTCGACATCGGCAACCAGCTCGAACAACTCCTCGGCGCTGAATGCAACATCGCGTGATTCGTGGTGGGCAGGCATCTGGTCAGCCGGCGATACGGCAATCCATCGCCGCAAGGAGCAATTCCGGGCGCAGGAAGGCCACCACCCCGGCACCAGCCAGTTGCGATGCCGGCGACCGGGTTGCCAGGCAACCATCCCGGCGGACCCCCGGCATCAGGCGATGCCACCGGCACGCTCGCGCATCCCGCGCATGCGGATGAAATCCTCGTCGGCGTGATAGCTTGAGCGGGTCAGGGGCGATGCCGACACCATCAGGAACCCCTTGCCGGTCGCCGCCTGCTTCAGCGAGGCGAATTCGTCCGGGTGCCAATACCTGTCCACTGGATGATGCTTGGCGGTCGGCTGCAGGTACTGCCCGATTGTCAGGAAATCGACATCGGCGGTGCGCAGATCATCCATGACCTGCAGGATCTCGTTTCTCGATTCGCCCAACCCCACCATCAGCCCTGACTTGGTGAAGAGACGCGGTGCCGCTTCCTTGACCATCTGCAGAAGCCGCAGCGATGCGAAATACCGCGCGCCCGGCCGTACCGTGGGATAGAGCGCCGGCACGGTTTCGAGATTGTGGTTGAAGACATCCGGCTGCGCTTCGAGGATTTGCTGCACCACTGACGGCGAGCATCGAAGGAAATCCGGCGTGAGAATCTCGACCGTGGTCGAGGGCGACTTGCGGCGGATCGAACGGACGGTGCGGGCAAAATGCTCGGCACCGCCATCCTCAAGATCGTCCCGGTCGACACTGGTGATGACCGCATGGTTCAGCCCGAGCCTGGCCACCGCATCGGCGACCCTGGCCGGTTCGAACAAATCCGGCTCATCCGGCCTGCCGGTGGCGACATTGCAGAATGAACACCCCCTGGTGCAGACATCGCCCAGAATCATGAATGTTGCATGGCCCTGGCTCCAGCACTCGCCGACATTTGGGCATGCCGCCTCCTGGCACACGGTGTTCAGCCGGTGCTGATCGATCAATTGCCGGGTCCTGCGATAGCCGTCTGAAACCGGTGCCTTGACCCGGATCCATGGAGGCTTCCTGGTGACCTCGCTGTCCGGACGATGTGCCTTCTCGGGATGTCGCAACCTGCCTGCCATGAAATCCGGACTCCGTCGTCGATTCTGCCCTTCCATCCCAATAACCGGATTTTGCCGGTCCTGCTACATCTGCATTCAACTTGCCAATGAAGGCGATTATAGGAGGTGGATTGCACGAAGTCGGAGGTGTCCAGACATGAAGATCAAGGTCAAGAATCCCGTGGTCGAGCTCGATGGCGACGAAATGACCAGGGTGATGTGGGACATCATCAAGAAGAAACTCGTTCTGCCATATCTCGACATCGACCTCATCTATTACGATCTGGGCATATCGGAGCGGGACCGGACCGAGGACCAGATCACCATTGATGCCGCCAACCGGATCAGGGAGGTCGGCGTCGGCGTCAAATGCGCCACCATCACGCCCGATGAAGCCCGGGTCGAGGAATTCGGGCTGAAGAAGATGTGGCGATCTCCGAACGGAACCATCCGCAACATCCTCGGCGGCGTCGTGTTCAGGTCACCGATCATCTGCAGCAACGTGCCGCGCCTGGTGCCAGGCTGGAGCCGGCCGATCGTGATCGGACGACACGCCTTCGGTGACCAGTACCGGGCCACGGATTTTCGCTTTCCCTCGGCCGGAAAGCTGACATTGCGCTTCGAGGGCACGGACGGGAAAATCATCGAGCGGGAGGTCTTCGATGCACCGTCACCGGGCATCGCCATGGGCATGTACAATCTCGACCAGTCGATCCGGGACTTTGCCCGGGCCTCGTTCAATTACGGCCTGTCGCTGGGATGGCCGGTCTATCTGTCCACCAAGAACACAATCCTCAAATCCTATGACGGTCGCTTCAAGGACTTGTTCCAGGAGGTGTTCGACAGCGAATTTGCCGCCAAGTTCGCCGGCGCCGGCATCTCCTACGAACATCGGCTGATCGACGACATGGTGGCGGCGGCACTGAAATGGAGTGGTGGATTCGTCTGGGCCTGCAAGAATTATGATGGCGATGTCCAGTCCGACACCGTTGCCCAGGGCTTCGGTTCGCTTGGCCTCATGACATCGGCCCTGATGACCCCGGACGGCAACATCGTTGAATCGGAGGCGGCGCACGGCACCGTGACCCGGCATTTTCGACAGCACCAGAAGGGCGAGGAAACCTCAACCAACTCGATCGCGTCGATCTATGCGTGGACCGGGGGCCTGAAGCACCGTGCCAAGCTCGATGACAACCGGGAGTTGCAGAGTTTTGCCCAGACGCTGGAGAACGTGGTTATCTCCACCGTCGAATCTGGCCACATGACCAAGGATCTCGCCTTGCTGGTCGGCCCCGACCAGGATTGGCTGACCACGACACAATTCCTGGACAAGGTCGACGAGAATCTCGACCGGGCGCTGGCCTGACGCCGGCGATCGACCCGGCAGGATGCCAGACCCTTTCGACGACCAGGGCTGGAAGGGTCAGCCAACCCCTTCGACGACGACCAGTTCGCGGGTGGCCGAGCGCCCGGCAAATTCACGTGCCTTGCGGTAGGTCTCTGATTCGTAGCAGGTGACTGCGTCCTCGATCGAGGGAAATTCGACGATCACGTTCCGGTCACGATTCTCCCCCTCCAGGCCGACCCACCTGCCGCCCCTGGCAAGGAACCTGCCGCCATGTTCGGCGATGGCCTCGGTCGCGAGCCGGGCATATTCCTGGTAGACATCCTTGTCGGTGACATCGACCCGTGCGATCCAGTAAGCGCTCATGCATTCATCTCCCTGACAATTTGACGTGCGGCCTCGATTGCATCTTCGCAACCGGACGGGTCGGCGCCGCCGCCCTGAGCAAAATCCGGCCGCCCGCCGCCGCCTTTTCCACCAATGGCCGGCACCACCCCGCGGACGATGTCGACCGCCGAAACCCGGTCCACCAGGTCGCCGGTAACACCAACCGCAGCGACGACCCGCCCATCGGTCTCGGATAGCAGGACCACCACCCCCGAGCCGAGCCCGTCCTTCTGCCTGTCGACCAGCCCCCGCAATTGCCGGGCCGGA
Organism: Paracoccaceae bacterium; assembly: GCA_965214695.1. GTDB lineage: Bacteria > Pseudomonadota > Alphaproteobacteria > Rhodobacterales > Rhodobacteraceae > JAPOXR01. The sequence continues at coordinate 636,855 of OZ243967.1, forward strand.
ATTTCCGCCAGCACCCGCCCGAGGAAGGCGGTGCCGCCAATCTCCTCGACATCATCAAGGCCCTGGTCCATCTGCATCTTGGCCAGCTTGCTGCGAAGACCCTCGATTTCCCGCTGGGCGGAAACACGCTCATTGAGCAAATCCTCGACCCGCGCCAGCGACTGGTCCGGCCGCGCCTTCAGCACCAGGGCAATCTCGGCCATTCGCCGATCCTGGTCGGCAAGGTATTCCCTGGCCCGCCGACCGGTCAGCCCTTCGATTCGCCGAATTCCTGCTGCCGCCGCCTCTTCCCCGGTGACCACGAACAGGCCGATCTCCCCTGTCTTCGCAACATGGGTGCCACCGCATAGTTCAATCGAGTAGGTGTCGCCCGACCGGCCCCGTCGGGAGCCATCCTGCTCGCCCATCGACACCACCCTGACTTCCTCGCCGTATTTTTCACCGAACAGGGCCCTGGCGCCAAGCTCGACCGCCTCCTCCGGTGTCATGGTCCTGGTGACGACCGGCCAGTTCATCTCGATATGCGAATTGACCTCGGCCTCGATCCCGGAGACCTGGTCCAGCGACAGTGGTCCGGTATGGGAGAAATCGAAACGCAGCCGATCGGGATCATTGAGCGAGCCCCTTTGCGCAACATGGTCGCCCAACTGCCGGCGAAGCGCCTCGTGCAGGAGATGCGTGCAGGAATGGTTGCCGCGGATCAGCTTGCGGCGGGCGGAATCGATGACCAGGCTGGCAAAGGAGCCGTTGCGAATCTCCCCCTCCTCGACCGTGGCTTCGTGAATGACGATGTCGGCCACGCTCCTGGTGTCGTCAATCCTGGCAAGCCCGTCCTGGGTTCGGAGAATTCCCGAATCTCCGGCCTGGCCGCCAGCCTCGGCGTAGAACGGCGTCTGGTTGAGCACGATGCAGACGCTCTCTCCCGCTCTGGCCGCCTCGGCCCGCCCGCCTCCGCCGACGATGGACAGGATGTGTCCCTCCGACCTATCGGCCTCGTAGCCTAGAAATTCCGTCGGCCCCGTCTCGTCCCTGATCTCGTGCCAGATCCTGTCAATGGTGGCATTTTCGGCACCCTTCCAGGCCTTCCTTGCCGCTTGACGCTGCCGATCCATGGCCGCGTCGAACCCGGCCACGTCAACCGACCTGCCAAGCTCCTTCAGCGCGTCCTGGGTCAAATCCAGTGGAAAGCCGAAGGTGTCATAGAGCTTGAATGCCGTCTCGCCGGGCAGAGGCGCACCGGATGGCAGTTTTTTCAACTCCGCCTCCAGCAAGGCAAGGCCCCGATCCAACGTCGAGCGGAACCGTGTCTCCTCGCGCCGGATGGTATCCTCGACCAATTCGCGGGCGGTAACCAACTCCGGGAAGGCCGCCCCCATCTGCGCGACCAGGGTCGGGACCAGCCGGTGCATCACCGGCTCGTCCGAACCGAGCAGGTGAATATGCCGCATTGCCCGACGCATGATTCGCCGCAGGACATATCCCCGGCCTTCATTGGACGGCATGACGCCCTCGCTGATCAGGAAGGCGGTTGAACGCAGATGATCGGCAACGACCCGGAGATGAAACCGTCCGGGGCCGTCCGGGTCTGCCGATGTTGCATGGGCGGCCGCCTCGATCAGCGACCGAATCAGGTCGGTGGCGTAATTGTCATTGGTGCCCTGCAGCAATGCGCCGATACGCTCGAGGCCCATTCCGGTGTCAATCGACGGCTTCGGCAATGCGGACCGGCTGCCATCTTCATGCTGCTCGAACTGCATGAAAACCAGGTTCCACAGTTCGACAAACCGGTCACCATCCTCGTCGGCGCTACCGGGAGGTCCGCCCGGCACCGAATCGCCGTAATCGAAATAGACTTCCGAACAGGGGCCGCACGGGCCGATGGCCCCCATCGACCAGAAATTGTCCGAGGTTGCGATCCTGATGATTCTGTCATCGGCGAGCCCGGCACATTTTTTCCACAAGCCGGCGGCGTCATCATCATCGTGATAGACCGTCACCAGCAACCGGTCGGGATCGATGTCGAATCCCCGGGTCAGCAAGTCCCAGCAATGGATGATCGCCTGTTCCTTGAAATAATCGCCGAACGAGAAATTCCCCAGCATTTCGAAGAAAGTGTGGTGCCTTGAGGTGTATCCGACATTGTCCAGATCATTGTGCTTGCCGCCGGCACGCACGCATTTCTGGCTGGTCGCCGCCCGCGGAAACTCCGGCCGCTCGACGCCGGTGAAGATGTTCTTGAACTGGACCATACCCGAATTGGTGAACAGCAGCGTCGGGTCGCTTCGGGGCACCAGCGGTGAACTGGCAACCAGCCGATGATCCCTGGCCTCGAAATAGCCGAGGAAGGTTGACCGTATTTCGTTCAGACTCGTCATGGATTCCCGACCCGAAATCAATTCAGGGCTCGCCCATACCCCCGAAACAGCATGCTGTTCAACCGCCCGGCCGTACAGTCCAGTTTCATCGCATGATTGGATCAACAAGGAAAAATGGGCGGCAGCTTGCGGAAATTTCGTGGATCCTGGTCCCGGCCAGCCGCCGGGTCAGGCCCGGACAAATCTTTTTCCCTGCAATGGCGCCGGAGCCGGCCAAATCCTGACCGGTTGCCTGTCCCGCGGGTCCGTCCCGGGTCACGTGCACCGGCCTGTCCGAACCTTGTCGTCCATGGTGAGCGAATTGAACTGCGGCCCTGCCTCTGCCCGTGCGCCGGCAGACTGAAAGCTCCGGAACTGGTCCCCGGAATGCGAACTGCCGGGGTGCATGATGCGCTCCCGGCAGCTCTCCTCCCCCGTCCGACGGAAGGGATCATCGCCTCATTCTATCCGGCGCTGGCCTCGATGTCCTTGTGTCCGGCTGTGGCATCGCCGCCTTCGGCCTCGATGCCGTGGGCAACCTTGATCTTGTGTTCGATCTCGCCGGCCATCTGCGGATTCTGCTCGAGAAATGCCACCGCATTCAGCCGTCCCTGGCCGATTCTCTCATCCTCGTAGGAATACCAAGAGCCGGATTTGTCGACGATTCCGGACTTGATTCCCAGGTCGATCAATTCGCCTGCCTTCGAGATCCCGGTGCCGTAGAGAATGTCGAATTCCGCCATCCTGAAGGGCGGCGCCATCTTGTTCTTGACGATCTTCACCCTGGTGGTGTTGCCGACGACCTCGTCACGATTCTTGATGGCGCCGATTCGCCTGATATCGAGACGGACCGAGGAATAGAATTTCAGGGCATTGCCGCCGGTCGTCGTCTCCGGCGAGCCGAACATGACGCCGATCTTCATGCGGATCTGGTTGATGAAGATGACCATGCAGTTCGAACGGCTGATGGAGCCGGTCAGCTTGCGCATGGCCTGGCTCATCAGCCGGGCCTGGGTTCCGACCTGGGAGTCACCCATCTCTCCCTCGAGTTCCGATTTCGGAGTCAGGGCGGCGACCGAGTCGACGACGACGAGCGACACCGCGCCCGACCTGACCAGGGTGTCGGTAATCTCCAGCGCCTGTTCACCGGTATCCGGCTGGGAAATCAGCAATTCATCAATGTCGACGCCGAGCTTCTTGGCATAGGCCGGATCCAGGGCGTGTTCGGCATCGACGAATGCACAAATGCCCTTGTTCCCCTGCTCCTCTGCGACCACGTGCAGGGCCAGCGTCGTCTTGCCGGATGCTTCCGGACCATAGACCTCGACGATGCGACCCTTCGGAAGCCCGCCGATCCCGAGCGCAAGATCCAGGCCGAGCGAGCCGGTCGAAATCGCCTCGATGTCCATCACCGCGCCGTCCTGGCCGAGACGCATGATGGATCCCTTGCCAAAATTTCGCTCTATCTGACCCAATGCCGCGTCAAGTGCCTTTTTCTTGTCCATGTCCTGCCGTTCCAGATTGATGACCTTGCGATCCATTCCCAATTTCCTTCTATTCCTGTGTCCGGGCTACGACAATGAAACACTGTTCAATGTCTGTTCGGACATATCTAGGAACAAAAAATGAACATGTCAAATGGCTTTTTTTCCGACCCCTGATTCGGCGTGGCGATCTTGCAACAGCGTGGTGCCGCGGCATGGCCAGCCGACACGCGGAAATGCCGAGCCTATCCCGAAACTATCCTGAAGCCATCGCCGGATTTCTCGACATGGCCGGTGACGCAATCGAGAAAATGCGAGCCGGAAAACATGATCCTGTCCGTCGCCAGCATGTCCAGCAGCCGCCGGCGCGACCGGATCGCCTGGTCGCGGTCGGCATCGAAGACGGCGCAGACATCGGGCCTGGCCATCTGCAGATCCTGGGCATGAAGAATGTCGGCCACGTAGATGAACTGGTCCGGGCCTGAGCCGATCTGCACCCCGGCATGGCCGGGAGTGTGGCCTGGCAGGTCGATCATGCGCATGCCCGGGACAATCTCGTCGTCATCGCCAAGCGTGGTGACGCGGTCGCCATATGCATTCAGGACGTCGAGTGCCAGTTTCCGCCACTCGGTGGCATGATCGTCGGCGCCAACGAAATTGCCATCATCGGTCCAGTGCCGATATTCCTTGTCGGACACGAAGAACTCGGCATCGGGGAATACCAACTCGCCATCCACGGTCAGCGTGCCGCCAATATGGTCCGGGTGAAGATGGGTGATGACCAGGTGGGTGATGTCCGCCTCCCGGATGCCTGCCTCGGCCATCGCCTCGGCGAAAAATCCCGCCGTGGGACCGAAGAACTCCCTGGCGCCGGCATCGACCAGAACGGAGCGGGCTTGCGAGCGGACATGCAATGCGTTGAAATTGGTCCGGATAGCCGTTGCGCCGGCATTGGCCAGCAACGCCGTCACCTCCGCATCCGACAACTCGGCAAAGACGTCATTGGGAAAATCCAGGGCGCCGTCATTGAGCACGGTCAACTCGACCTCCCCGACGGTGACACGATTGACTCTGGTCATGGTGAAGTCCTCCTGCGAGCAAATTTGCGATGGGCTGGCTTTTCTTGCGCCCGGACCGACAATGTCAAGCTGACCTTGGCCGGTCACGGGCGAAATCCGAGGGCGACCACGTATTTTTCCGAACTGGACGCCCGGCTGGATCTGGGCTTGGCGTGGTGGACCCGCTCGAACCTGGATTTGAGCTGCCCGAGCAGATGCTGCTCGGTCCCGCCAGCCAGCACCTTGGCCACGAAGCTGCCACCTTCGACCAGCAGGTCGAAGGACATCTCCGCCGCCGCCTCGCACAAGGCCATGATTCGCAAATGGTCGGTCTGCGCATGCCCGGTTGCCGGCGCCGCCATGTCGGAGAGCACGGCATCGATGCCATCGGGGCACCATTCGCGGATCAGCTGGCTGGCCGGCTCCGACTGCAGGTCAAGCACCATGAATTCCGCCCCCTCGACCGGCTCCATCTCCCGGATGTCCAAGCCGAGCACCCGGCCGACCGGTTTGCCGGCGAGCCGTGCATTGGCATTGACCCGCTCGACCGCAATCTGCGTCCAGCCACCCGGATGGCAGCCAAGATCGGCGACGAGCTTTCCCGGTGCAAGAAACCGGTAGCGGTCATCAAGCTCCGCCAGCTTGTAGGCGGCGCGACTGCGAAGCCCGTCGAGCCGCGCCTGCCGCACGAACGGGTCGTTCAATTGCCGGCTGAGCCACCGGTAGGAGCTGATCTTGCGTCCCCTGGCCTTCCTGACGCGGACCGACAGGTGGCGCCGACCACCGGAATCCTGACTTCTTTTCATTGTTTGCTTGACCGGCACTGGCAAAATATCCAAAGGGCATTCCAGATTTTGCTGTTGATCGCAAGGAAGCAGGATACTGCAGCCGCTGGCCAGGGGTTGCCACTGACGGGACCGAGCAAGGTTCCGGCGTGGCAATCGGGCGCGGTCGATGCTCCGGGAGATTGCAATGCCTGATATTGTATACGTGTACTGGCGCGACATTCCTGCGCAGGTCATTGTCGGCAAGGGACGGCGAGCGGCGAAGGTGCAGCTCTCCGAGCGGTTCGAGCAGGCCATTGACCGGTGTGCCATGAAATCCGGTGCCCGAGATACCGATGCCTATCTGGCAGAATGGAGGAAATCGCGCCCTGTCGCCGAGGACGGGCCAGCGGACCAGCTGGCACAGGAGCATGCCGCCCGGCTTGAACAGGAATACTCGCCCGCCCGCCTGCGCGAGCTGATTTCGGCAGATGGCTGGTCCTGACACCAATTCGGGGGAATCAACAGCAGCATGAACAACTCGGATCACGCCAACGCCTCACCTGTTCCGTCCGCCATGTCGGATTTCATTGCCGGCTTCAGCATCGAGGTGACGCCCAGGACGGCGGTGAAGATTCCTGATTTCCGTGACATCCTGCCCCGGGCGACGCGTGTCTACGTTGCCCAGATCGAAGGCACGCCAGCCGATGACATGGTGGCGACCGCGAAACGACTCGCCGACGAGGGATTTGCCGTTGTTCCGCACATCACTGCCCGCACGATCCGGAGCCGCTCGCAGTTTCAGGACATGGCAGAGCGCTACCGTGACACCGCCGGTGTCAACGAAGCCCTGCTGCTGGCCGGGGGAATCGACAAGCCTTACGGCCAGTTCCAAAGCTCGGTTCAACTGCTGGAAACCGGAATTCTGGAGCAGGCCGGATACAGCAGGGTGTTCGTGGCCGGCCACCCGGAAGGCAACCGTGATATCGATCCAGAGGGCGGCACCGCCGAAACCGACAGGGCGATCCTGCACAAGCAGCGAATTGCCAACGATTCCGGCATGGCGATGGAATTGACGACGCAATTCGCGTTCGAGGCCGCGCCGGTGATTGCCTGGGCAACCCGGATCCGGGAGTTGGGGGTGACCATGCCGATCAATGTCGGTGTTGCCGGGCCAACCAAGCTGCAGACCCTGCTCAAATACGCCGTTGCATGCGGCGTCGGGCCATCGATCCGGGTCATCCAGCGACGTGCCCGGGATGTTGTCAAGCTTCTCTCACCAGTCGAACCGGACAGCGTGGTCGCAGACCTGGTGCGGTTCCGCGGCAACCGGGATGACACCCTGATCAAGGGGCTGCACATCTTTCCGCTTGGCGGAATCAGGGCAAGCGCCGCCTGGGCAGGCAGCAGGCAGGCAAAGGGGAGAGACAGCCCATGACCCGCACGATCGTGGAGTCAAGGACCCGGACGGCCGTTATCGGGTTTGACGAGCCATTCTGTGTCATAGGCGAGCGAATCAACCCCACCGGACGCAAACTGCTTGCTGCCGAACTTGAGGCCGGCAATTTCGAAACCGTGCAAAAGGATGCACTTGAACAGGTTGCCTGCGGCGCCTCGATGCTCGATGTCAACGCTGGCGTGGTCTACAATTCAAACCCGGACCCAAACCAGACCGAGCCGCCGCTGATGAAACGGCTGATCGAGTTGGTGCAGGACACGGTCGATGTGCCGATCTGCGTGGACAGCTCGGTTCCCGACGCGCTGCGGGCCGGGCTCGAGGCCTGCGAAGGCCGGCCGCTGCTGAACTCGGTCACCGGGGAGGAAGAGCGGCTGGAGGCAATCCTGCCGCTGGTCAAGCGGTACAATGTCCCGGTCGTCGCCATCTCAAACGACGATACCGGCATATCCGAGGACCCCGATGTCCGGTTCGCCGTGGCCAGGAAGATCGTTCAGCGGGCTGCCGATTACGGCATCCCCTCCAACGATATCGTGGTGGACCCGCTGGTCATGCCAATCGGCGCCATGGCCACGGCCGGCAAGCAGGTCTTTGCCCTGGTCCGCCGGTTGCGGGAGGAGCTCGATGTCAACTCGACCTGCGGCGCTTCCAACATTTCGTTCGGACTTCCCAATCGGCACGGCATCAACGCCGCATTCCTGCCGATGGCGATCAGCGCCGGCATGACCTCGGCGATCATGAACCCGGTCCGCCCACAGGAAATGGAGGCAATCCGCGCCGCCAACCTGCTGACCAACAATGATCCGCATGGCGCCGCCTGGATCAGGAATTACAAACCGGCGCCGAATCCGAACGAACCGACGGCCGGACGGCGCGGACGGCGCCGACGAGCACGATGATGCCACCGGTGGCCACCATGCAGGCCGTCCCACAAGGAGGGCGGTGGCGGGGCAAGGCTGGTCGGCCGAACGGGCCGGTCTAGCGATGTCGGGAGCCAGCAGTGACGGGAAGGCGGTGACGGACCCGCTGGTAATCTTCACCCCGTCCGGAAAGCGCGGGCGAATTCCCGACGGAACGCCGGTGCTCGAAGCGGCGCGCCGGCTCGGCGTCGATCTTGACAGCGTCTGCGGCGGGCGTGGCATCTGTTCCCGGTGCCAGGTATCACCTTCCTTTGGCGAATTTCCCAAGCACGGCGTGTCGGCCCGGCCGGAAGCATTGTCCGGCTGGAACGAGGTCGAAGACCGCTACCACCGGATCCGCGGCCTGCCGGCGGGTCGGCGGCTGGGCTGCCAGGCGCGGATACTCGGTGACATTGTCGTCGATGTACCTGCAGAATCACAGGTGCACCGGCAGGTAGTCAGGAAATCTCCGGATGAGCGTCCGGTGGCAATGGATCCCGCCATCAAGCTGCATTATGTCGAGGTATCTCAACCGGATATCCATGATCCTTCAGGTGATCTCGAACGGCTTCGGGAGGCGATTTCCGACCAATGGGGAATCGGCGATGTTCAGGTTGCCCTCGCCATTATTCCGCAATTGCAGGGCGTGTTGCGCGAGGGTGACTGGAAGGTCACGGTGGCGCTGCACCGGCAGGATGACAACTCGGCCCCGCGCATGGTCGGGCTGTGGCCGGGGTTTCAGCCCGGGCCGGTTTATGGATATGCCGTTGATGTCGGCTCTACCACCATTGCCGCCCATCTGTGCGATCTCGAGACCGGCAACATCGTCGCTGCCTCCGGGGCCATGAACCCACAGATCCGGTTCGGCGAGGATCTCATGAGCCGGGTCTCCTATGCCATGCTCAACGAAGGTGGTGCTGCCGACATGACCGCGGCCCTGCATCGGGAGCTGGAATCGCTGTTCGAGAAAACGGCGGCATCGGCCGGTGTCGATTCCGGGCTGATCCTGGAGACCGTCTTTGTCTGCAACCCGGTCATGCATCACCTGTTACTGGGCCTGGACCCGACCGAGCTTGGCCAGGCACCCTTTGCCCTGGCAACGGCCGACCCGGTCATGACCAGCGCCGGCGAGTTGGGAATCGGTTTTGTCAGCGCGGCGTCACGAATCTACATCCTGCCATGCATCGCCGGCCATGTCGGCGCCGATTGCGCCGCAGTCATCCTGTCCGAACAACCGCACCTGTCCGATGACCTTGTCCTGATCGTCGATGTTGGAACCAATGCCGAGATCGTGCTCGGCAATCGGGACCGGGTACTGGCCTGCTCGTCGCCGACCGGACCGGCATTCGAGGGCGCGCAGATATCTTCCGGCCAGCGGGCGGCGCCCGGGGCCATCGAGCGGGTCGAGATTTTACCCGGGACCGGAGAGCCAAGATTCAGGATCATCGGCAGCGAATTGTGGTCGGATGAGGCCGGGTTTTCGCAGGCAGCCGCGGGATCCGGCATCACCGGCATCTGTGGCTCCGGTATCATCGAGGCCATTGCCGAATTGCGCGTGGCCGGCATCATCAACCAGTCCGGCCTTGCCGGACCCGCATCGGGCCAGGACTCGGGCAGGATCCTGCCAGAGGGCCGGACCTATTCCTACCTGCTGCATGGCTGTACGGACGAGGACAGCCACCGTATCAAGGTGACCCAGGCCGATATCCGCGCCATCCAGCTGGCCAAGGCGGCGCTCTATGCCGGCGCCAGGTTGCTGATGGACGAGCTTGGCGTTGACACCGTGGACCGCATCGTGCTTGCTGGCGCCTTCGGCTCCCACATATCGACCCGGCACGCCATGATTCTCGGCATGATCCCCGACTGCAACCCGGACCGGGTCTCCTCGGCCGGCAACGCGGCCGGAACCGGCGCCCGCATGGCCTTGTGCAGCTTGGCGGCACGCCGGGAAATCGAGGCGGTGGTCAACCGCATCGAGAAGGTCGAAACCGCCATGGAGCCCAGGTTCCAGGAACATTTCGTCAATGCCACTGCGATACCGCATGCGGTCGACCCCTTTCCGCACCTGGAGGGCCTGCTTCCCGACAAGGCGACCGGTGCCGGAGGCGAAGCAGATGCAGGACGGGTCGGCCGGTCAGGGCGGCGCAGCCGGCGCCGGACGGGCAATCGAGATTGACCATCGCCGGCGATTCGCCTAACCCCTGTTCGGCAAGGCGGGTGTAGTTCAGTGGCAGAACGTCAGCTTCCCAAGCTGAATGTCGTCGGTTCGATCCCGATCACCCGCTCCATGTCAATCGCCCACATCCGGACCGCCGCCGCGCCTGGCCCGATCGACGTGTGTCGGCAGCCGCCCGACCGATGCATCGGCGTCATCGGGAATGGAGCTGGCGGCGGCGCTGTCCACCAGCCCCCCCCCGGTGATCTCCTTGCCAAGCGTGACACCCCATTGATCAAAATTGTTGATGCCGAGACCGTACCCTCAACGACAACCCTGAGTCTATCACAACGAAGGTACATGACCCACCACTTGATCATGCCTGATTTCTTATACGCATGATGGTCTGTCTGCTGGTCCCGAACTGCCGGGCGATTGACGAGATGGCCTCCCCATAGCGGTCCGTGGCAAACCGGGTAGCGCCTGGCAGGGGTAGAAATCGATTGCGAATTCGCCCCTTGACGACAAGATGCCGGACCTCCCCGACTGGGCCTCTCTGCATTGCATTTGCAATTGCAGACCATGCCGACCAATCGACCGCATTTTCACATCTGGCAGAAAGCCAGGACCGGCCGGATATTCTACCGGCTGGCCCGTCCCTTCCATACACGGCAGGCCGCAATCCAGTACGGCAAGCGGTGCAATCCACACGATCCCGAAAAATTCATGGTGCGGCAGCGCAATTCCGAGCAGTGCCAGCCGAAGATCGACCAGGACTTTTCCACGCTGTGGCATTCCTTGCAAATGTCCGGCGAGTGAAGGCGCCCGGAGCGATCCATTCGGCCGCGCTCCCTGGATTCGAGGCCGTCCAGGGGTCGGCTCCGGCTCCCGGGTGATTCGTTTTCGGGGGTGTGGCGATGTCCGGGATATGCCCCGGACGCGGCGATCTCTCAGGGCAGGGTGAGGGCGGCGATGGCCTGGCTACGATCCAGTTGCAGCCTTCGGCGGGTGGCAGCCAGGGTCTCCGCCTGGCGGCGGTTCACGAAGATCAAGGCCAGCGCGATGGTGTTCAGGCTTGCCCGGTTTGCCGGGCCGTGATCGGTGCGGGTCAGGCAGGCATCCTCGCCGAAGACGCAGTCCTGCACCCGGTGATTCAGGTTTTCGACATAATGCCGAATTCGGCATCACATCGAGGGCAGGAGGAAACCCTTGCAAGACGGGAGAATGCTCAAATCCATGTGGTGGGTTATGTGCCTTTGTTGGGAACAACCCGTCATTCTGCACTCGGCGGGAACCGACCCAGGAAGGTGTTGACCATTTGTAGCCAACAGGCTACATTGTCTGTGTGATCGAACTTCGCAAGACCGAAACATATGCAAGGTGGCTGGACAGAATTCGGGATGTGCGTGCGCGGGCCCGCATCTTGGTGAGGGTCGAGCGTCTCGCAGATGGTAATCCGGGAGATGTCAGGCCGGTGGGCAAAGGTGTTTCAGAATTGCGGATAAACCATGGCCCGGGTTACCGGGTATATTACAAGACGCAGATCCCAACGGTCATCGTGCTGTTGAATGGAGGGGACAAGCAGACACAGAAACGGGATATCGAGGTGGCCCTGCGGCTCGCGCAAGACCTTTAGGTGGAGACAATGATCAAGACTGCAACCACACCATACGACGTGGCCGAGCACCTTCGTACACCGGAGGAAATGGCTGCATACCTGGAAGCCGCCATCGAGGAAGCCGATGGCGATGCCGCGCTGATAGCCAGGGCGCTGGGCGATATCGCCCGCTCCACGGGCATGTCGCAGGTTGCGTGCGACGCAGGGCTTTCCCGCGAAAGCCTCTACAAGGCGCTGTCCGGAGACCGCAATCCCAGCCTGGACACGGTTCTCAGGGTCGTCTCTGCGCTGGGCATGAAGCTGCGTGTAAGCTGCCTATGAAATTGGCCCGGACGGACCAATCCTGATCAGCTGCATTCCTGCCGCGCGTCCCGCAACCGGTCACGACCAGTGCCCCGGAAATGCCGCTAGCGCGGCAATGATGCCTTTTGCGCCCCGGACGTCGCTGGCCTGCCACCGGGCCGGCCATCTGCTGCCATCGTCATGTCCCGTCACGCATGGTGAACTGTCGCCGATCCCAGTAATGCACCCGCCGGGGCTTTCAGCCGGTCAGGCTCGTACATTGCCCGCTTGAGCGCCCGCCGCTTGCCCGGACCGGCAGTCAGGAAGTGGATGAAGCCCGACCGGGCCAGCGCCTGGCATGTCAGCGTTACCCTCTCCTCGCCATCGGGCGCCGTCATCGCCATCACCGGAGGTGCCTCATCGGACATGGCCGCCCCGATTTGCGGCGAGGCTGGAAACAGCGAGGCGGTGTGCATGTCCTCGCCGAGCCCGAGCACGCAGATCGCCGCCGGAATGATTTTGCCGACCTGGCCCGCCACCGTCTCCGGGGGGCCAGGCCGGTACAGCGGGACGAGCCGCGCCTCGGCTGCGGCAGTGCCGGCCAGGCATTCGGCAATCATTCGGCAATTCGAGCGCGGCGAGTCCTGCGCTACACATCTTTCGTCCGACGGGATTATCGTGACCCGGCTCCAGGCGATATCGAGCTGCCCCAGCTGCCGATAGACCGGTGCCGGCGTCGTGCCGCCGGCCAGGACCAGCCCGCACCGGTCATTGCGGTCAAGCTCCGATGCAAGCTGCCCGGCCAGGATTTCGGCAACGGTGATCGACCAGACCCGGCTGTCTGCATACTCTACCAGCCTCACGTTACCGTCTCCTGCGGCCGCCGGCGGGGCCAGGTCTGTCCCGGCGGCTTCACAGCGCAATCTCCCGCCAGCGCCTGCCGTCACGCAGGAGAAGTTCGTCGGCGGTCTCGGGGCCGTGGCTGCCGACCAGATACGGGTCCGGGGGCGAATCGGCACCGGCCCAATGTCCGGAAATGTCATCGGTCCACCGCCAGGCCGCCTCAACTTCGTCGCTGCGCATGAACAGGGTCTGGTCGCCCCGAATCACATCCATGATCAGCCTTTCATAGGCGTTGATCAGCGGACCGTAATCGGTCCCGACCGAGTCGGCAAAGCTCATGTCCATGGGCACATCCGCCAGCCGCATGCCGCCGGGACCGGGCTCCTTGATGGTGATCTGCATGTCGATGCCCTCATCGGGCTGCAACCTGATGGCCAGCACGTTGCCAGGTCGCGCATGCATGTCGTCAAAGATGGCGTGCGGCGGCTTGCGGAAGACCACGGCCACCTCCGACAGACGCTCGCGCAATCGCTTGCCGGTCCTGAGATAGAATGGCGTGCCGGCCCAGCGCCAGTTGGCGATGCCACATTTGAGGGCGACATAACTCTCGGTTGTGCTTGATTCGGCGTTGGCGTGACAGAGATATCCATCCTCGAGGCGCGATCCCACATACTGGCCGCGGATGATTGCCTTTGGAGGAACCGGCTCCAACGCCTTGATGACCTTTACTTTTTCATTCCTGACCTCGTCGGGCCCAAACCGGGCTGGCGGCTCCATCGCCACCAGGCACAAGAGCTGCATGAGGTGGTTCTGCACCATGTCGCGCATGGCGCCAGTTCGGTCGTAGAACTCGCTGCGACCCTCGATGCCCAACGATTCGGCTACCGTGATCTGGACGTGGTCAATATGCTGGCTGTTCCAAAGCGGTTCGAACAGCGCATTGGCAAAGCGCAGCGCCATAAGGTTCTGCACGGTCTCCTTGCCCAGATAATGGTCAATCCGGTAGATCTGGGTTTCGTCAAACGACGCGGTCAGCGCCGCGTTGAGCTGGCGGGAGGTGGCAAGATCCTGCCCGAAGGGCTTTTCCACGACAATGCGTGACTGCTGGTCGATCAGCCGATTGCTGCCCAGCCGATGAACAATGTCCGAATAGAGCGACGGCGCCACCGACAGGTAGAAGGCCCGGGGGAGTCCGGGCCGCAGCAATTCTGCAAGCCCGGCCCAGCCCGATTTCTCCCGCCCGTCGAGCGGGCGAAATGACAGGCATTCGAGGAACCGACGCAAGGTTACCCGGTCCACCTGCCCGTCCCCGGCGCTGCCGGCAACGGCATCGGCGGCACGCTGCCGGAACTCCCCGTTGCTCAACGGGCTTCGTGATACGCCAACCACCCGCGCGCCTGCCGGCATCTGCCCAACCTGGAAGCGCCGGTACAGTGCCGGCAGTATCTCCCGCCGCGCCAGGTCACCGGTTGCGCCGAACAGCAAGAAGTCGAAGTCCGGAACCGGAATAATCTTGTACATTCGCCACTCCCGGGGCTTGCTGGCTGGCTGTCGCAAGTCTGATACCCATGCACCGTGAAACTTCCAAGCCGGTTCATCGGCCGCCCTCGCGCCGGGCGCGGTGCCCGGCTGTGGGCCGCTAGCGTGGGGGTTTCGACTAATGCCCTCGAGGTGGGCGCGGTGCCCGGAATTTTTGCAATTCAAAATTTGTCGCCTGATGGCTATTAGAGCCGTGCAGACCCTTACGGCGGGGTTGAAAGCAGCCGAGTCGAACCGGAAGGACCAAGCGAGGAGTGAATGGATCAGATTGCCCGCCGGGGAGATGATTGGCAGGAACATGACAGTGCCGCGCCTGGCCTGGGAAAATTCGAACACCCGATGATTACCGCCGACGGGTCGGAACGGGCGACGGTTCCTTTGCACAAACCAACCACACTGTGGTTCAATACCGGCACCCTGTGCAATATTGACTGCACCAACTGCTATATCGAGAGCTCACCGACCAATGATCGCCTGGTCTATATCAGGGCCGACGAGGTCAGGGATTTTCTGGACCAGGTCGCCAGCCGCGATTGGCCGGTATCGGAGATTGGTCTGACCGGCGGCGAGCCATTCATGAACCCGGACATCATCGAGATCATCGGCACCAGCCTTGCCTCCGGTTTCGAGGTGCTGGTTTTGACCAATGCCATGCGCCCGTTAATGCGTCCGCGGGTCCAGCAGGGCCTGCTGTCACTGCCTCCACTGCATCGCCGGCGCCTGACCCTGCGGGTATCCCTCGACCATTATACGGCGCCGCTGCATGACACCGAGAGGGGCGAAGGCGCATTCGAGAAATCCCTGCACGGGATGGACTGGTTGCGTGATAACGGTTTCCGGATGACGGTGGCCGGCCGCACCATGTGGAATGAATCCGAATGCGATTCCCGGGCTGGCTATGCCGGGCTGTTCAGTTCCCGGGGATACGACATCGATCCCGGTGACCCGGCGACAACGGTGCTGTTTCCGGAAATCGACACCAGCATCGACGTTCCGGAAGTGACGACCGGGTGCTGGTCCATCCTCGGCAAGAGGCCGGAAGACATGATGTGTGCCAGTTCACGCATGGTGGTCAAGCGAAGAGGCGATTCGCGACCCAAGGTGGTTGCCTGCACATTGCTGCCCTATGACGACAAGTTCGAGCTTGGCGAAACCCTGGAAGAGGCCGAAATCCCGGTTGCGCTTAACCATCCCAACTGCGCGCAGTTCTGCGTGCTGGGCGGGGCATCCTGCAGCTGAGCCTCTGCCATCATCGGCAATTGATGGAGCTGTCGACCACCTCCCGAACCAGCTCCGAATCGATCTCGTCGGTCAGGTATGCCTGCCCGATTCCCCGGACAACGACCATTCTTGGCTTGCCATCGACAATCTTCTTGTCCTGACCCATGTGATGGATGACGGCGGCGGTATCCGGAGCCGGGCCCGGAATCTGCCCGATATCGGTCAGGATACCCATGGCCCGAAAATGGCCGCGGACCCGTTCGGCAACGCCGGCACCAACGAGGCCGAGACGGTCTGACAAGTCGAATGCCAGGCAGCAGCCGATTGCCACTGCCTCGCCATGCAGCAGCCGGTCCGAGTAGCCGTAGCAGGTCTCGAGCGCATGGCCAAAGGTGTGGCCGAGATTGAGCAGGGAGCGTCGTCCAGTCTCGGTCTCGTCGCCGGAGACGATGTCGGCCTTGATCATGCATGACCGGCGAACGGCCTCGGCCCGGCTGGCCGCATCGCCGTCAATCAGCTTTCTGCCGTTGTTCTCCAGCCAGGAAAACAAATCCTCGTCGCCAAGCAGCCCGTATTTGACCACCTCTCCATAGCCGGCCAGCAGGTCACGACGCGACAGGGACTCGAGGAACGAGATGTCGCAGCACACCAGCGATGGCTGGTGAAAGGCGCCGATGAGGTTCTTGCCCGCCGTCGAGTTGATTCCGGTCTTTCCGCCGACCGAACTGTCAACCTGGGACAGCAGGGTGGTCGGAACCTGCACAAAGCGAACGCCCCGTCGGATGATCGCCGCCGCGAACCCGCCCAAATCGCCGATTACGCCGCCGCCGAAGGTGATGACAAGGTCCTGCCGCTCGGTGCCAGCCTCGATCAGCCACTCGACGGCAAGCTGGAGATGGTGCCAGGATTTCGACGATTCGCCGCTGTCGATGGACAGCCAATCCAGGTCAATGTCCCGCTCGGTCAGCGCCGCCTGCAGAACCGGCCGGTAGAGCTCGCCAACCCTGGCATCTGCCAGCACCGCCACCCGCCGGCGATTGAGCAGCGGCTCCAGCCAGGAACCGAGGCCGGAGGCAATGCCGTCGCCGATGATGATGTCGTAGGAGCGCGCACCCAGCGCAACCGTCACCGAATTGGTCCGGGGTGCCGGCGACCTCATGGCCGGGGCCTCCGGACCAGGAATTTTTCGATCCGTGGTTCGGCAATTATGCATTTGATGACCTTCTCGGCCATTTTCTCCTTCGACAGCCCGTGCTCGGATTTTACCCGGATATCGGCCTTTCGGTAGTCGGGGGTGCGTTGCGCCAGAAGATCGACCAGCGTCTGGTACGGGTTCCCGGTCTGGAGAAGCGGCCGGGTCGCCTTTTTTCGCGTTCGCTCCCGGAGAAGGTCGGCATCGGCATCCAGCCAGACCGAGAAGCCGCACTTGCCAATGATCTGCCGGTTGTTTTCGAACAGGAACCCGCCGCCGCCAAGCGCAATCGCCCTGACCGGCCCGTCCAGCGCCTCTTGCAGCGCAACCGATTCTCGGTGTCGAAAATAGGCCTCGCCCCTGCTGCGAAACAGCTCGACAATCGACATTCTCTCGGCCGTCTCGATCTCGGTATCGGTATCAATGAAGGGCACGCCGACATGCCGGGCCACGATTTGGCCGACTGCCGTCTTCCCGCACCCCATCATTCCGACGAAGACAACGGATTTCTTCAGGGTGTAATCAAACTCTGACAATGGCATCATCGACAATTTCCGCGGCGCTGCGTTTGAATCTCCGGACCGGCACTGCAACCGGCCTTGGCCAGCCAATCGTCGCCCGATTGGGGGTTTTCAGCAGTTTCCTATATAGATGGCGTGTGTGAGTCGGAATATTCGAATGAAGCGAATTTTCTATTTGGTGCTGTTTCTGGTCATTGTTGGCGTCGCCACCGTCGCCGTCTATGCATATTTTGGTGACATGTCGCCACCGCCCGGTCCCGTGGTCATTCCGGTGGACGTCAATAACGGTTGAACGCATGACCGCCCGAAATCGATCCCTGCCGGCACCGCGCCGACCGGCCACCATCGCCCGTCACGGGTCGCCGGTATCTGTCTGCCCGGGTTTGGCCCGGACATGGCGGTCGCAACAGGAAGCAGGAATGTCATGACACGCCGGGAACTCTGGGTCAGCGCCTTTATCGAGATGCTGTATGCCGAGCGCTCGGCATCGCCAAACACCTGCGATGCCTACATGCGCGACCTGGAGAGATTTTGCCGCCACCTGGCCCGGGCCGGGAAGGATCTTGGAGCCGCGGGCGAAGACGACATCACCGATTACATGCACCATTTGTCGGAAGTCGGCATGGCCCGGACCACCCGGTCCCGCCACCTGTCGGCGATCCGGCAATTCTACCGCTTCGCCGTCACCGAGGCCTGGGTGGAGCAGGACCCGGCACAAATGGTCCGCAATCCCAGGCTGGAGCGAAGCCTGCCCGGCATTCTGTCGACCGACGAAATCGGTCGCATGCTGGAATCGGCATCGAGCCATGGTGCATCCGGGGACGGACATGCCCGCAATGCCTGCCTGCTCGAGCTGATGTACGCGACCGGCGCCCGGGTCAGCGAAGTGGCATCGATGCCGGCCTCGGCGGCGCGGGGAGATCCGGAGTTCATCCTGCTGTTCGGCAAGGGCGGGAAGGAGCGCATCGTGCCGCTGTCGACCACCGCACGGCTGGCGCTCATCCGCTGGCTTCCGCTACGGGACCAGGCCGATGAACGGCGCCGCAAGGCCGGGGGGAGAACATCGATCTACCTGTTTCCGTCTCGCAGCAAGGCCGGACACCTGACCCGGCATCGCATCTACACGCTGCTCAAGGAGATCGCGGTGAATGCCGGGGTGGACCCCGCCAGGGTCACCCCCCATTCCCTCCGACATGCGGTGGCCACCCATCTCCTGGAGAACGGCGCCGATTTGCGTTCGATCCAGGGCATCCTCGGTCATGCCGACATCGCCACCACCGAAATCTATACCCATGTGGCAAGCCGCAGGCTGAAGGAGACGGTATTGTCGTTGCATCCGCTTGCCGCCAGCGGCGATTGATACCTGGCTGCGCGCCCAGGCCCGGCCGAAATCACCCGATTGCGAACCGTGCCCGGAGGCCCCGACCAGCCGGCCACACATTCCAACCTCCTGCTCCGGAGCCAACAAAAAATGAGACCCGAACTTCTTGATCCTTCCATCCTGGCCGTGGCGCTGGCGATCCTGGCGCTGATCTGCCTGTCTGCCTTCTTTTCCGGCTCGGAGACGGCGCTGACCTCCGCATCCCGGGGAAAATTGCGGGCCAAGGCGGACAAGGGCGACCGGCGCGCCGAGACCGCGCTGCAGATCACCGATGATCGCGAGCGCCTGATCGGCGCCTTGCTGCTCGGTAACAACCTGGTCAACATCCTGGCGGCAGCCCTGGCCACCAGCCTGTTCACCCGGCTCTACGGCGATTCTGGCGTGGCTCTCGCCACCCTCATCATGACCCTGCTCATCCTGGTCTTTGCCGAGGTCATGCCCAAGACCTACGCCATATCGAATGCCGAAACGGTATCGCGGCATTTCGCACCAATCATTGGCCTGGTCGTCAGGGTGTTCTTCCCGGTGGTGGCGGTGGTCCAGTTCACGGTGGACAGGCTGCTCAGCCTCGGCGGGGCGCGCCGCCGCCTGATCAGCGAAACCCGGGATTTGGAGGAGGAACTGGCTGGCACCATCGCCCTCGGTCACTCGACCGGCGCCGTCAAGAAGGAGGACCGGGACCGGTTGCTTGGCGCGCTCGATCTCGGGCACAGGACGGTGCGGGAAATCATGTCGCACCGTTCGGAAATCGAAATGGTCAATGGCGAAGACACCATCGTCGACATCATCGACAGGTGCACGCAGTCGCATCACACCAGGATCCCGGTCTATCTTGCCGATCCGGAAAACATCATCGGGGTCCTGCATGCCAGGGATCTGCTGGCGCGCACCTCCAGGGCGCTGAAATCCAACAAGGGCAAAAATGGTGGCCTGGCCGGCATCCGTATCGAGGAGGTGGTCAGGGCGCCCTACTTCATCCCGGAAACCACGACCCTCGATGACCAACTCCGGCAATTCCTGCGCGGGCGGTCGCATTTTGGCCTGGTCGTCGACGAATATGGTGCCTTGCTGGGGCTGGTCACGCTCGAGGACATCCTGGAGGAGATTGTCGGCGACATCGTCGACGAACATGATGCGGAATCCGACATCAAGCCGGTTCTGGCCAAGGATGGCAGCCTGACGGTGAGCGGTTCGCTGCCAATCCGGGAGTTGAACCGAGAGCTGGGCTGGCACCTTCCGGAGGAGCCGGCGGCGACCATTGCCGGGCTACTCATCAACGAGGCGCAGATGATCCCCGAGGAGGGCCAGGCCTTCATCTATCACGGAATTCGCTTCGAGGTGGTCGAGCGGCAATCCCAGCGGATCACGCTGTTGCGAATCCGGAAGGTCCAGGACCCATGACGTCGTCCGTGTGCCGTCGCCGAGGCGACTGAAATCCTCCCGCCGGGCGGGCGGTTCGGCTGGAGGGAGGCGGACTCCTTCCGGCCGCCGCCCTCTTCGGGCCGGGCGGCGTATCACCATGCGGCCCGAGCCGGGTTTGTCGAACCGGCCTGGACCACGGGCGCTGGCAGGAATTGTCCTGCCGGCGCGTTTCGACTATGAATTCCGGCTGTTCCGAACTATTTGTTGCGCCGTCCGGTTGAGCTAAGATTTGGCGGCGGCTGGCAGCAATCGGGCGGACCATCCGGTTTCCGGCAGGTTTGTCGCCGGAAGTCCGGATACCGGCACATTCGAAATTCCTTGGAGACAGATCATGCTTCGTACGTCATCCCTTCTTTCCGCCATATTCCTGGTGGTTGCGATTACCTCCGGCAGTCATGCCCAGGAGACAACTGACCAGGCCGTCGATGCGCAGGATTCCGCGCCTGCCGTTCCGGAACTGCAGGGTGGCGAGATCGTGCAGGCCGAACCGGTGGTCGAAGTGATTGGTGACTGGACCGTCGTGTGCAACCAGACCGATTTCGGCCTCAGCTGCCTGATGCAGCAACGACTGCTCAACGAGGACAGGAATCCGCTGGCGACGATCGAGGTCTGGCCTATCGGCAGCGATTCCGAATTTGCCGCCGGCGCAGTCATTGCCCTGCCGCTCGGGGTTATGCTTGAAGAGGGAATTATCCTGCAGGTCGACAGCAGTCTGCCCCGCCGCTACCGCTTTGTCGTTTGTCAGGCCGATGGCTGCTTTTCCCGGTTTGGCCTGAGTTCAAACGAGCTCTCGGGCATGAAGAGTGGCAACCAGATGGCGATGACCGTCTATGCCTTCTCCAACCCCGACCAGGCCATTGACCTTGCATTCTCGCTGTCGGGATTTACCGCCGCCTTCGAGCGCATTCAGAATCCAGACGAAGGTTGACCGGAGAGCAGGCGACCTGCTGAAACACGGCATTCACCTGGCGCCGGCCGGGCCATCTGCCGCAGACCGGCCGACTCCGGTGCCTGCCCGTAGCCGATTGGTTGCCCGGATGGGTGGGCGGTCAATCGTCGTCGCCGACCTTTGACAGCCGGTCCTTCAACTCCCGGAACTGGTCAACCAGCCGCGGCAGGCGGCGCAGGCTCTTGTAAATCTCGATATTCCTCGCCATCGGCATGGCCGGCGACCCCATTACCGCGGTTCGAGCCGGTATCCGGGTGAAGATCTTCGAGGCACCAGCGGCCAGCACGTCATCGCCGATCTCGATATGGTCCTTGACGCCGCACATGCCGCCGAGCACCACGCGATTGCCGAGCCTGGCCGACCCGGCAATGCCCACCTGCCCGCAGATCAGGCAGTCGGTACCGATCACCACGTTGTGCGCAACATGGACAAGGTTGTCCAGCTTGGTGCGGTCGCCGATGATCGTTGCCGAAATCGTGCCGCGGTCAATGGCCGCATTGGCGCCGATCTCGACATCATCGCCGATCACCACCCTGCCAAGCGAGTGGATTCGATTGCAGCCGGATTGTTGCACCGTGATCAGGCTTGACAGCGTGGACTTGACTTCCTCGATGGCACCAGGTTCGGGCTGGGCATAGGAAAATCCGTCGCTACCGATGACCGCATTCGGCTGGGCGATGAACCGGTCGCCGATCTCGACATCCCGGCCGACACGGACACCGGCGCCGATGACGGCATCATCGCCGATGCGGACATTCGTGGAGATAGACGCCCCGGCTCCGATCATGCATCGCTCACCGATCTTGACATCCCCGGCAATGGACACGAATGGGCCAATGGCAGGCAAGGCACCGATCCTGGCCCCGGCCGAGACCGCGGCACTGGCATCGATTCCCCGGTCCACCTCGGGAGGCGGCCGAAAAAGCTGGCTCGACACAGCCAGCGAGTAGCGGCTCCGGGTGACGAAGATCGCCGCCTCCAGACCCAGCCCCTGCCAATCCATTCCGGCGGACAGGAGTGCCGCCCGGGCCCGGCCTTGCGACAGCAGTTCGGCGAACTTGTTGTCAAGGGCAAGGGCAAGGTCAGATGGTCCGGCCTCGGTCGGTTCAGCGAGCCCGGCAATCTCGATATTGGTATCGCCCACGGCCTCGCCACCCAAGGCATCGGCAATACTGGCAATCGAATACGTCATGGCTGGCAGACCATCCAACAGGTGCTGGCGGACCGTGTACGAGCATTTGCCCGACAACTAAATCGGGTTCTGTCAGTTCTCGCCAAAAACTTCGTAATCCAGGCCGGTCTCGACGAGCCTGTCAAACAGCATCTGGTCCCGGCCGTAGACATCGTTCCTGTAGTTCGGCCGTCCGTCCGGCGAAATCCACGCCGTCCGGTAGGTCAAATGCACGGGAAGCGGTTCGTCCAGGTTGACCTGGTGCTCGTTGCCGGTCGACAGCAGCGAATCGAACACCGTTGTCGGTAGCCCGTTATGCCTGCCAAGCAGGATCTGGGCCAGGTCGAATGCACGATGAACCCGGACGCATCCATGGCTGAAGGACCTGGCCTCCCTCTTGAACAGGGCCCGCAATGGCGTGTCATGCATGTAGACATTGAACTCGTTGGGAAACATGAACTTGACCCGGCCAAGCGCATTGCTCGGACCAGGAGGCTGGCGCATCTCGAACGGAAAGCTGTCAGTATCGAATTCGTTGAAATCGACCGACAGCCGGTCGATCACGCCAAAATCCTCCGGTCGAAAGATCTCGAGCTGCGGTTCGGCGAACGGGTCCTCCTTCAGTTTCGGCAGGATCTCCTTGGTCGAAATCGAACGTGGAACCATCCAGGTCGGGTTGATGACCAGGTGGGTCATCACGTCTGAAAATTCCGGCGTCTGCAGATCGGTCTTGCTCTTGCCGATGATCACCCTGGTGTCGAATATCGACTGCCCCTCCGAAACCAACGATGCCCTGAAATCCGGAAGGTTGACCAGGATATGCTGCGGACCCAGCTTGAAATTCATCCAGCGCTCCCTCTCGAGCGCCGCCAGCACCTGCCTCAGGCGCTTGCCGGGATCGACGTTGACGGCCCGCAAGGTCAGGGCACCGGCCTCGCCCGACGGGTGCAGCCCATGATCGCGCTGGAACGTCTTGACGGCAAAGTACAGCGAGTCGTTGTAGTCGGCCGATGCCGAGTTCCGCAGATATCCCATGCGGAACAAGCGGTTGCGCAGCTGGATGACGGCGTCCCCCGAGCTTGTCCGGCCGAGCTCCTTCGCCTCGACCTTCTCCCCCCAGCCATCATTGGCAATGACCCGAACCAGGCGGCGCAGCTCCTTGCGCAAATGCAGGTAATTCTCGGAATCCGGGGCCAGGTCGGCGATGAATCCCTCCGGATCCGCGCCCAGGATGCCGCCAAGCAGAAACTCGGCGGTCGGAACCGGACGGTGCCTCGATATCGACTGGTCAACGGAGCTCGGCTCGATTGCACCGGCCGCCAATGCGCTGGCAAATTCCAGGTAGAACTCGGTTAGCTTCACCTCGAGCCGTGCCCGATCGGTGTCGGTCTCCACATCCCGGTACAGCTGGCTCAACTCGGCAACATGCCGCTCGCCATAGGGCAACCCGTGACCCGGTGCCTCGACGAGCGCGGCAAACAGGCTTCGTATGCGCTGATGTGCCGCCGGCGTATCGGTGGTCCAGATCGGCCGAAATCCCCGCTGGCGGTAAAAGGCGGCAATCTTCGTCTTGCCGTTGAGTTGGCCGGCAACCATGATCTCGTAATGTGGCAACGGTGCCGTCGACGCCAACACCACGCTGGAAGGCAGCAGGAGTCCGACCAGCAGCGCTCCTCGCAAAATGGCCAATCGCCCGTTTCCGAAGGCCCCTGAGCGCCACCTTCTTTTGGTCCAGAATCTGCTCACCACCTCCACGCTCCCTGATCGAATTACCCGACAATTCCAGATCGCCGGACCGCCGACTATATGTGCACCAAATTTTATTTGCAATTTTACCCAAATCGATCTAGGGACAGGTGCCTTGCGCGCATCGGGCACACTATATTGAGGGCGCGGGCGATTAATTGCCAACGGGGTCACAGGAACTTGTCGGATACGACTGTAACCGTCAAACGGATGTCGCGACGGCGTCTGCTGGCAGGCGTAGGTGCAGGCTTGCTGTCCGGCATGCTGGCAGCACCTCCCGTTCTTGCCGGATCAAGGCTGGTCACCGTACGATGGATAAACATGACCAACAGCGTCACCGAGGAGAGCATCCGATCAATATACTGGTATGATGGCGACTATGTCCCCGAAGCGATGCATGCCATCGACTACTTCATGCGCGATTGGCGGACCAACCAGGTCAGGCTCATCAACCGCCGAACAATTGACATCCTGGCAGCGGTTCACAACAGCCTGGATACTGACGAATCGTTTGACCTGGTTTCCGGGTTCCGCAGTCCGGCAACCAACCGGCGCCTCAGTCGATCCCGGGACGGGGTTGCATCGAATTCCTTGCATATCAAGGGGATGGCGGCCGACATTCGCCTGAAGGGCCGATCAACTTCCGCCCTTGCCAATGCAGCCAAGCACTGCAACGCCGGCGGTGTCGGGACCTATTCCAGGTCCGGTTTCGTGCACGTGGATTGCGGGAGCGTCCGCAGTTGGGGATCTTGATCGCCTGATACAGGTCAGGGACGAGTGGTTCCTTCACCCTCGACAATATACTTGAACGTCGTCAACTCCTCGGCGCCAACCGGCCCCCTGGCGTGAATCTTGCCGGTGGCGATGCCGATCTCGGCGCCCATTCCGAATTCCCCGCCATCGGCGAATTGGGTGGATGCGTTGCGCATCAGGATCGCCGAATTCAGCCTGGAAAAGAACCGTTCGGCTGCGGTGTCATTCTCGGTGATGATGGCATCAGTATGATTCGAGCCATGGTTGCGAATGTGCTCGATAGCCCCGTCCACCCCGTCGACGACGCGTGCAGCGATGATCATGTCGAGGAACTCGCGGCCGTAATCCCCGGGTTCTGCCCGATTCGTTCCTGGAATCGCGCCGATGGTCTCATCGGCCCTGACCTCCACGCCGGCCGCTAGCAGCTCACCGACAAAGGGCGCGCCATTCCTGTCCCAGAACGCCTGGTCGACCAGCACGCATTCGGCCGCCCCGCAGATACCCGGCCGGCGGGTCTTGGCGTTCATGACGACCCGGCCTGCCTTGTCCAGGTCGGCGTCGGCATCGACATAGACATGGCAGATCCCTTCGAGATGCGCAAAGACCGGCACCATGGCCTCGTTCTGGATCCGCTCGACCAGCCCCTTGCCCCCTCTCGGTACGATAACATCGATATGGCGGTTCATGCGCAGCATCTCGCCCACGCTGCCGCGATCGGTACCCGGCACCAGCTGAATTGCGGATGTGGGCAAACCGGCCGCCTCCAGCCCCGACACCATGCACCGGTGCAGCGCCGTCGATGTAAGTATGCTGTCCGAGCCTCCCCGCAGGATTGCCGCGTTGCCGGATTTGAGGCAGAGCGCACCGGCGTCCACGGTGACATTGGGCCTCGATTCGTAGATCACGCCGATCACGCCGATCGGGGTGCTGACCTTGCGTATCC
Source organism: Paracoccaceae bacterium (assembly GCA_965214695.1). Taxonomy (GTDB): domain Bacteria; phylum Pseudomonadota; class Alphaproteobacteria; order Rhodobacterales; family Rhodobacteraceae; genus JAPOXR01. The sequence goes on from OZ243967.1 coordinate 662,606, forward strand.
TCAGACCTGAAGGACGGGTCCATTCCGCCAGGACCCTCCCAACCGGGTCGGGCCGAGAGGCTACGTCATGCAGCGACCCGGCGATCGCCGACAGCCGCTCCCGGTCAAGGGCCAGCCGATCCAGCATGGCGGCCGACAACCCCTTCTGCCGGCCATTCTCCAGGTCACGGCGATTCTCCTCCAGGATCCGGTCACGCCACCGATCGACCTCGCCAGCCGCCGCCGCCAGCGCCCGATCCTTCTGCTCGGCCGGCACAAATGCCAAACCGTCGGCGGCGCTGGTCGCCCTTGCACCGAGCTCCAACATGGATTTGGAAATCGTCATCTGTCTCTTGTCCCCGTTCCCGAAGCAGGGGTAGCTCCGCTGTCTTCCTTGCATCACCTGGCCGGCACTCTCCCCGTTCACAGCGCCATGTCGTCACGATGTATCATGGCGGACCGGGCCGGATAACCCAGTATTTCGGACACTTCCGCCGATCGCCTGCCGTAAATGGCCCGGGCCTCGATGCTGGTATACCGGACCAGCCCCTGCCCCAGAACCGGACCGTCATCCTGCACGATGCTCACCGGCTCCCCACGATCGAAATCGCCGGTCACCTCCCGCACACCGGCCGGCAGGAGCGACTTGCCGGATCGCAGAGCCCGAACCGCACCCAAATCGACCAGGACTTTCCCGCGCGGCTTCATCGACCCGATCCATTGCCGCCTTGCGGTCGCCGGGTCACCCTTCGGCACAAAAAGCGTGCAACCGCCGCCATTCCGCAATGCCCGGATCGGGTTGGCCCCGCTACCCCTGGCAATGATCATGGCACAACCTGACCGGGTAGCGGTGGTGGCGGCAATCAGCTTGGTCTTCATCCCGCCCTTCGACAGGCCGGTTCGGGTGTCTTCCGCCATGTTGTTGATGGCCTGGGAAATCTCCTCGACCCTGGTTACCTTGGCAGCATTGGGGTTTCGGCGCGGATCTTCCTCGTACAGCCCGTCCACGTCGGACAACAGCACCAGCAGGTCGGAATTTGTCATCACCGCCACTTGCGCGGCAAGACGGTCATTGTCACCGAAGCGGATTTCGTTGGTGGCAATGGTATCATTCTCGTTGATCACCGGCACCACCCCCTGGGTCAGGAGATTCACCAATGTGGCCCGCGAATTGAGATACCGGCGACGGTTTTCGCTATCCTCGAGGGTGAGCAGGATCTGTGCTGCCACCAGCCCGTGCGGGGCCAGCGATTCCTCGTAGGCCCGGGCAAGACGGATCTGTCCGATGGCCGCGGCCGCCTGGCTCTGTTCCAGCGACAGCGCGCCGGTACCGAACCCGAGCGCCTGCCGGCCCAGGGCGATGGAGCCGGATGACACGAACAGGACATCCTTTCCGGCCTGCCGCAGGGCGGCACTGTCGGCGACAAGTGAGTTCAGCCAGGGCGATCTCAGCTGCCCCGACTCCGAATCAACCAGCAGCGAAGAGCCGATCTTGACCACGATCCGCCTGGATTGGTCGATGTAGCCTATGGAGTCCATGCCGCCTTCTCGTCGCCGGCCGTGCTGTCGGCCCTGGCACCGGCAATGCAGGTCGCCACCTGGCCCATGCAGGCCTCGATGCCGGCACCGCTCACCGCCGAGATCGGCAAGACCGGCCGGCGGCAGTGATCGGCAAGCAATTCCACCTGCTCACCAAGTTTTGCCTCGTCCAGCGAATCAGCCTTGGACAGAACGACGATTCTCGGCTTGTCGACCAGCCCATTGCCGTAACTGGCGATCTCGTCCATGACCGCCCGATAGTCCTGTACCAACGATTCGGAAGTTGCGTCGACCAGGTGCAACAATACCCGGCAGCGCTCAACATGGCCAAGAAAGCGAATTCCAATCCCCCGCCCCTCATGCGCACCCTCGATCAGTCCGGGAATGTCGGCAAGGACGAATTCCGTTCCATGGGTTCGCACCATGCCGAGATTGGGTCGCAAGGTGGTGAACGGGTAGTCGGCGATTCTCGGCCTGGCATTCGACACTGCCGCCAGCAGCGTGGATTTGCCGGCATTGGGCAATCCGAGCAGCCCGACATCTGCCAGCAGCTTCAGGCGCAGCCAGAAGGTGCGCTCCTGTCCCGGCTGGCCCCTGTTGGCGGTTCGCGGCGCCTGGTTGGTTGATGACCTGAAATGGTGATTGCCGAACCCGCCATTGCCACCTGCCAGCAACAGGTGCCGAACCCCGGTTTCCGTCATGTCGAGAATGACGGTTTCCTGGAACTCGTCCAGCAACTCGGTACCGATCGGTACATTCAGCACCACATCCTTGCCCCTGGCACCGGATTTGAGTCGCCCGCGCCCCGGTCGGCCGTCGCCGGCAATGACGTGCGAGCGATACCTGAAATCGATGAGCGTGTTCAGGTCGGGCACCGTCTCGGCGAAAATGTTGCCGCCATTGCCGCCATTGCCGCCATCCGGCCCGCCAAACTCGACAAACTTTTCCCGGCGAAAACTGACGGAACCGTTGCCACCGGCACCGGAGCGTGCATGTATCCTCACCAAGTCAAGAAATCTCATCGCACCGGTCCATGACCGCCCGGAACCTGATCACGACACGGCACCGACCGCGCCTCGGGCGGCCCATTCGCGGTTGCCGGAAAGAGTCGGTTGCGCTGGCGCCTCGCCCGACGCCGCAACGCCAGGCTACCCGGCCGGCTCGCCCGCGGGCAGCACCGACACGAATTTGCGCTTCTTGAACCCGGACCGAAACTGGACGGTGCCGGGTGACGTGGCAAAAATCGTGTGATCCTTGCCGCATGCCGTGCCATTGCCCGGCCAGAACTTGTTGCCCCGCTGCCGGACGATGATATTGCCGGGAGTCACCGACTCGCCGCCATATTTCTTCACGCCCAGCCGGCGACCGGCTGAATCGCGGCCGTTTCTCGAGGATCCGCCTGCTTTCTTGTGAGCCATCCCTGTCTCCTGATCCGAGCCCCGAAGCTATGCCTGGCCGCCCTGGCCAGGTGCCAGGCTGCTCTGGCCGAGCCCGGGAATGTCAATCGATCTTACGATATAGCCGGTGTAGAACTGCCTGCCACCACGGACGGTCTTTGATGAATGCTTGCGGCGACGCTTCTTGAAGCTGATGGTCTTGGGTCCCGGCACATCCACCATCGGCTCCAGCGAGACGACTGCCCCGTCGATGGTCGGCGACCCGACCAGCGTCCTGTCATTCATGGCCAGCAACACATCGTCAACCTTGAGCGTCCATTCGTCACCGGGATCGAAATCCGCCCAGGACGAATCAAACGGTGCCAACACAAAGTCGCCTGTCCTTGCCTTGAACTGCTTGCCACGAAGCCTGAAAACTGCGGACAGATCCTCATCGCCCTCGATGGCGACCAGGGCATCCTCGCCCTCCGGATCATCGGTTTCCGCAACCCCGTCCGCTTCGGTGTCCTCCGGGGTCAAGTCCATGTCCTGTTCAGATTCCATTCCATCACCAAACCAGAATTCCGCCCGGGATTGCCATCCCATTCCGTCGCAATCATCGCAGGCGAGCGGTGTATTCAAAACCGGGCCCCGAATGTCAAGCCATTATTGAGGCTGGAACACGCACTCGCTGTAGAAAACCCTGCCGGGTTGAACCCCGCCCGACACCGCCGACAACCCGCCTCCGCAACCGGGGCCCGGCTGCCTGCCGCCCCGCGGCGCAGTATCGGCCCTTGAGCCCTCCCCCGGGCCAAGGGGCATTACTGCCCTTTCCTTTCGAACCAGCTTCGCAGCAGGATGGCGACGGCATTCATCATCACCAGGAATCCCAGCAGGACCAGGATGGCGGCCGAGGTTCGGGACACGAAGCCGCGCTCCGGGCTGTCGGCCCAGATCAGGATCTGCGTCGGCAGGGCGGTCGAGCTGTCGAAGGGGCCGGTTGGCGCCGAGGTGATGAAGGCGTTCATTCCGATGAGCAGCAAAGGTGCGGTCTCGCCAAGCGCCTGTGCCAACCCGATGATGGTTCCGGTCAGGATTCCCGGCATGGCCAACGGCAGGACATGGCCGAAAACCACCTGCTGCCTTGAGGCGCCGACCCCGAGTGCTGCCTCCCGGATGCTCGTCGGCACGCTCTTGAGAGCGGCGCGGGTGGCGATGATGACAGTTGGCATGGTCATGAGGGCGAGTGTCATGCCGCCGACGAATGGCGTCGAGCGGGGAAGCCCGAACCAGCCGATGAACACCGCCAGCGCCAGCAGGCCGAACACCACCGACGGAACCGCGGCGAGGTTGTTGATGTTGACCTCGATCAGGTCGCTGAACCGGTTTCGCCGGGCAAATTCCTCCAGGTAGATTGCGGCGCCGATGCCGACCGGAAACGACAGCAGGAAACAGACCAACAGAGCCCAGAAGGATCCGATCAGCGCCCCTTTCAGACCTGCAATTTCCGGGAACCTGCTGTCCGGGTTGACGATGAGCGCCGAATTCAGCGGGTTGCTGATGACGCCATCACGCTGCAACTGGTCAAACCAGGCAATCTGCCTATCGGTCAGCCGGCGATTCGCTTCCGCTATCCCGCGGTCGACCTGACCCTTGTTCAGCTGGTCAAAGGGATCACTGACCGGAACCGTCAGCGACAACGTCTTCCCGATCACCGAGATATCCTCGAGAATGCGGTCCTTCAGTTCGAACTGGGCGCTGTTGCCCAGTATCTGCAGCAACTCCTTCTGCTCGCTCCTCGATTCGGCCTCGGGAAATCTTGCATTCATCGCCTGCTGCAGCAATTTGCGGAATTGCCTGTTCCCCGGCTTCTCCGGATCAATGATTTCGGGATCGACATGGATGCTGATTTCCACATGGGTCTGGGTGAAGGCACGGGCACCGGAATACAGCAGCGACCCGACAAGCAGCAGCAGCATCAGGAATGCCAGCAGCACCGCCGCGGCTCCCAACCCCTGCAGCAGCAGCTGGTTCCGTTTTCGGCGCCGCAGCCCGACCGCCACCGAACCGCTGGCGCCGATTTCTGCTGTCGACGGCATCCTGTCCGCTCGCCTATTCATAGACTTCCCGATATTTTTGAACGATACGCAGCGCCGCCACGTTTATGCAGAGCGTTACCAGGAACAGCATCAGGCCCAATGCGAACGCGGCCAGGGTCTTCGGATTGTCAAACGCGGTATCGCCGATCAACAGCGTCACGATCTGGACGGTGACGGTGGTCACGCTGTCAAGCGGGTTCAGTGTCAGCCTGGCAATCAGCCCGGCCGCCATGACCACGATCATGGTCTCGCCGATGGCACGGCTGACGGCCAGCAGGATGCCGCCGGCGATGCCGGGAAGCGCGGCCGGAAACAACACCTTGAGCATGGTCTCGGCGCGGGTGGCACCGAGCGCCAGCGATCCATCCCGCAACTGGCGTGGCACCGCAGCCAGCGCATCATCGGCAAAGGAGGAAATGAACGGGATCAGCATGATCCCCATGACACCGCCAGCCGCCAATGCCGTATTTGGCGCAATATCCAGCCCGAGGGAGGTTCCTGCAGTGCGGAGCGCTGGCGCAATCACCAATATGGCAAAGAATCCGTAGACGACGGTCGGGACGCCGGCGAGGATTTCCAGGACAGGCTTGGCGACAGCGCGGATCCGGGTCGCGGCGAATTCGTGCAGGTAGATCGCAGAGAGCAGGCCGATCGGCACGGCGGCTGTCACTGCAATGGCCATGATCAGCAGCGTGCCGACCAGGACCGGGAGCCAGCCAAATGCGCCCTCGGCAGCAACCTGGTCCTCCCGCATCGGGATCTGCGGCTCCCAGTTCAATCCGAACAGGAAATCCGACAGTGGCACGAAAGAAAAGAAATGCATGGATTCGACCAGGAGCGAAGCGACGATGCCGATGGTGGTGAAAACCGCGACACAGGCACAGAATGCCATGCATGCGAGGACGATCCTCTCCGTTGCCACCCTGGCGCGGAATTCTGCCGTAACACGTCGCCGTGACGTCACCCACAGCACCGCCGACATGAGAAGGATTGCCGGCAGCATCAGATAGCTGGCCATCCGGTCGATGCGGTTCATGCGCTCCGCAGCTTCCAGCACCGCCGGCGCCGGTTCACCGAAAATACGGCCCGACGCCACCGACCGGATTTCGGCGAGCAGCAACTGCCTCTCGCCAGTTCCGATCCCGGCAAGCGCCTCCGGCGGTAGCCCGTTCATGATCGCCATGTCCACCAGCGGCCGCTGCAGCATGAGCCACGGGACCAGCATGCAGAGAACCGGAAGCGCGACGGTGAGAGCGGCGAAGGAGCCGTGATAGAACGCGACCGAATTCAGCCGCGTTCCGGCTTGCCGAATGGCCAGGGCCGCCCTGACATTCAGAATCCAGGAGCCGGCCACCATGGCAAGCAGCAGGACGAACGCCGCCGTGATCATGATCTACCGATCACGGCGGCGGGGCAAATGCATGCGACCGGCTTCACGGGGCGTCCATCGCCTGGCCGGCAATCACCGCGTCCTGCAACCCGGCACGGGCGTCGTCGTCCAGCGCTACCAGCCCGCGTTCGGCCAGGTAGCCATCAGGGGCCAACGCATCCTCCGTCATCCATTCCTCGATGAATTCCTGCAGATTCGGAATCACGCCGCGATGCGCGTTCTTGGTATAGAGGTAGAGCGGCCTCGAGATCGGGTATGACTGATTGCCGATGGTTTCAGCATCGGGCCCGACGCCATCGATCAGGACCGGCTTCAGCGTATCCAAATTCTCGAACAGGAACGAATATCCGAATATCCCGAAGGCCCCGGGATCGGCATTGAGGCGCTGCACGATCAGGTTGTCGTTTTCGCCAGCCTCGACAAACGGGCCGTCCTGGCGCATGCGACTGCAGTTTTCCTTGACCCAGGACTTGTCCTTGTCGAATCCTTTGTCCCGGACCCAGTCAAGCTCCACGCAGCCGACATGCATGGCAAGTTCGACAAATGCATCGCGGGTCCCGCTGGTCGGCGGCGGTCCATAGGCAAGAATCGGCGCATCCGGCAGGCTGGGATCGACATCCGACCATGACCGGTGGGGATTGTCGGCCCATTCTCCGTCCACCGGCACCCTGGCTGCAAGCGCCAGGAAGATGTCGGTCAATGACAGATTCCAGGCAAATTCGTTCTGCCGCGAGATGGCGATGGACAGCCCGTCATAGCCGATCAGGGCCTCGGTGATGTCGGTCACACCGTTTGACTGGCACAGTTCGTATTCGGAGGATTTCATGGCCCTCGAGGCACCGGTCAGGTCAGGATGCCTGTCGCCAATTCCGGCACAAAACAGCTTCATCCCGCCGCCGGTGCCCGTCGATTCGACGATCGGTGACGGGGCGTCGGTCATTCGGGAAAACTGTTCGGCCACTGCCTGCGTATAGGGAAACACGGTCGACGAGCCCACGACCCGGACCTGATCACGCGCCAATGCCAAATTGGCGCCAAGCGCCAGCATGAAAATGGCCGCGACCCCGAGCCTCACAAGATACCACATCAGATTCTCCTTTTCGTTGCAGATGTTGCGTATTTGCGGTGTCAGTAACGCCGGAACATGTTGGGTTGGCGACGGAATTGTTAAGGCTTTGTGAAACCCGGCCGGGAGCATTCGCTGCCTGAGTCATTCTGCCCGGTTGAAGTTCTGAAATACCTTGTTATGTCTCGTTTCGGTCGGAGAGGTGCCGGAGCGGTCGAACGGGGCGGTCTCGAAAACCGTTGTGCCTTTACGGGCACCCAGGGTTCGAATCCCTGTCTCTCCGCCACTTGGGCCCATATTCAGCACATCGGCGAAACCAGGTGTGCGGCCAGGGGCCTTAGCAATTCGTCTGGAACCGCTGGCGGATCACGTCCAGCACATCAGCTGGATCGCGTCTCCACCAGCTGTTGGCCGAAAATATCTCGACCTCGCAAAATCCGTGGTATCCAGCTTTTTCAACGGCTTGCCGAATGCCTTTCAGGTCGGCCACACCGTCACCCATCATGCCGCGGTCCAGCAGCATATCGGAGGTTTCTTCCAGCCAGTCACACAGGTGATAACCCAATATGCGGTCATTCCCTGCGCCGAGCAGCGCGTCAGGCAAGGCCGTGTCCCACCAAACGTGATAGACATCCACCGCGACGCCGATGTTGGGTGCGCCGATGAAGTTGCAGAGGTTCACCGCTTCGCGGACCGTGAAAAGGCAGGTGCGGTTGCCGCCGAACATCGGGTTCAGCGGCTCCAGCGCCAGACTGACTCCCATCGGCGCCGCGTATTCGGCAAGTATGGCCACGCGCTCGGCCAGGAGTTTCTGGCTATCCAAGACGCCCTTGGTGCCGGGCTCGGTCCCGCCGGTGACGACGGTCAGAACGTCGGTACCCAGTTCGGCTGCCATGTCGACCGAGGCGCGGGCGTCGTCGAGGTTGGGTGGCGCCTCGGGTCCAGTGATATAGGGGGTGCGACAGAGGCCCGCGACCTGCATCCCCGCATCGCGGACCCTTTGGCCGATCCGGGCCGCGTCCGCACCAATCTCACGCCGCCAGAAGACGATGCCGCCGAAGCCCCGTTTGGCGCAGGCGTCGATGATTTGCTCGGAGGACCACCCTGCCCCGTATCCCGGAAGGTTGTGCCCAAGGGTGGCGGTGTTCAGCGCCAAGGCGCTGGTATCGTTCGAGAAATCACGCAACGCCGTGAAGGGCCAGAAGCTGTTTCATGCGTGCCACTGCAAGATCGGGATCGGCCAGAAGGCCAGCCGTGTCGGCCATGCGGAGGCAATCGGCGAAATAAGGCAGAGGCCGCATGGATTGAGCGCCGCCGAGCATGATGAAGTGGTCCTGATGCCCGTTGAGCCAGGCCAGAAACACGACGCCGGTCTTGTAGTATTGGGTTGGTGCCCGGAAGATGAGCCTTGCCAATGGCACCGTCGGATCGAGGGTTGCGCGAAAGCCGTCGATCTCCCCGGCTTCGAGGTGTCCTATGGCTTTGCCAACGGCCGTGGCGAGGGGATCGAAGATGCCCAGAAGCGCGTGGCTGTACCCCTGTTCGTCGCCGGCGATCAACTCGGGGTAGTTGAAGTCGTCGCCGGTGTACATCTTGACGTTTGCAGGTAGGCGTCGGCGCAGGATGATCTCTTTTTCCTTGTCCAGAAGCGAGATCTTGATGCCGTCCACCTTGTCGGCATTTTCTTCGATAATGGCCAATGCGGTGACCATTGCGGTATCGAAGGCATCCGCGCCCCAGTAGCCGGCAAGGGCCGGGTCGAACATCTGGCCCAGCCAGTGCAGGATCACCGGCTGGTCGCAGGCGGCCAGAACGTCTCGGTAGACGCTGATGTAATCTTCGGGAGAATTGGCCACCGCGGCCAGGGCCCGGCTGGCCATGAGGACAAGCCTGCCCCCGGCCTTCTGAATGGCTTCGACCTGCTCCAGATAGGCGCGGCGCACGTCATCCAGAGTTGTGGCCTCTTCAATGGCCAGTTGGTCGGTGCCACAGCCATTGAAGACCAGCGCATCGGGAAGTTCGGCCCTGGTGCGCGTGATCAGTTCCAGCGCGCCCGGCCAGTCCAGCCCCATGCCGCGTTGCGCGGTGTCCATCGCCTCGGCGATACCCAGGCCCAGACTGGCAAGATGGCGGCGGAAGGCCAAGGTTTGATCCCAATCGACAATCGCTGGACCCGAGGGTTCCGCCCTGGTGAAGGGATCGGCCACCACATGGGCGGCAGAGAACACGATACGGGCGGGATTTTCCCCGAGGGGTTCGGGCTGGATCGGGGTGCCGGTGAGCATGTAGTCGGACAAGCGACCTGTTGCGTCGGGAAGCGCGATCTTCATCTCAGAACCTCGATACCAGAAGCCCGCCATCGGCATAGATGGTCTGGCCCGTCGCATAGGGAAGACGCCCCGCCGCAAGGGTCGCGATGATCTGGCCGACCTCGTGGGGCTGGCCGACGCGGGGAAAGAGAGTCAGCCCGGCCTTGGCGCGTTCTTCGTATTGGTCGATGACAGAAGCTGTCATGTCGGTTGCGATCAATCCGGGTCGCACGTCGAAGACGGCGATGTCCTCGTGCCCAAGGCGCACGGCCCATGTTTTGGACGCCATGGCAGCCGCGGCTTTCGATGCGGCATATTCCGCGCGCGGTTCGGCCACGGCTTCAGCGTTGGCCGAGGTGACGTTGATGATCGAATGATAAACGCCCGCCTGGCCCTGCCGCGCAAGGCAGCGTTTGGCGAATGCCTGGGTGAGAAAGAACGCGCCCTTGGCGTTGACGGCGTGGCATCTGTCCCAGCTTTCCTCGCTGACGTCCAGGGGATCGCCCCGGTTGATGACGCCGACGCCAGCGTTGTTCACCAGGGTTGTCAGGGGGCCAAGCGCATCCTCGATTTCCGCGATTGCCGGTCCATGCGCCGCCAGATCGGCGACGTCGAAGGCGATTTTCATCGCCCGCGCGCCCTCGTCTGTCACCTGGGAATGTGCGGCGCGCAACTCGGTATCATCGGCAGGACCGTGGATGGCCACGGCAAAGCCTTCGCGTGCCAGGGCACGCGCCGCGCCCAGCCCGATGCCCCGGCTGGAACCGGTGACAAGCGCGATGCCGCCTTTCAATCCGTCGCCCCGTGTTTCAGAAGTTCCCGCGCGATGATCATTCGCTGGATCTGGTTGGTTCCTTCGTAGATTTGCGTGATCTTGGCGTCACGGTAAAGCCTTTCAACCTCGAAGCCGCGAATGTAGCCGGAACCTCCGAAAACCTGCGCCGCGTCTGCCGTGCATTTCACGGCTGCATCCCCGGCAAAGCACTTCGCCATGCTGCACGCCTTGGTGGCGTTTTCGCCCCGGTCGATCTTGACGGCAGCGGAATGGATCAGAAGACGCGCCGCCTGAATGTCCTTGGCCATGTCGGCCAGCATCCACTGCACGCCCTGAAAGTCCGAAATCGGCTGGTTGAACTGTTTGCGCTGCCCGGCATAGTCCACCGCGGCCTCGAGCCCGGCCTGGGCAATCCCCACAGCCAGCGCACCGATGCCGACGCGGCCCTTGTCGAGCACGCTCATCATCATGTGAAATCCGCGCCCCTCGTCGCCAAGAAGGGCGTCGGCGGGCAGTTTGACATCTGTGAAGGTGAGCGCGCCGACCTGGCTGGCCCGTTGGCCCATCTTGTGTTCCTTGGGGCCACGCTCGACGCCCGGGCTGTGCAGATCAACCACAAAGATCGACATGCCCCGGTTGCCGGCGGCAGGATCGGTGCGGGCCAGAACGAACGCCAGATCGGCAACCGGGGCGTTGTGAATCCAGATTTTTCCGCCGGTCAGCACCCAACCGTCGCGATCGCGGACAGCCGTTGTGCGGATGCCGGACACATCGGTTCCCGCCTCGGGCTCGGTGATGCAATAGGCCACCTTGGTTTTCGCGGTCATCACATCGGACAACCAGCGGTCCCGCTGGGCATCCGTGCCGTGACGCACCAGAAGGGTCGAGATCAATTCCACCAGCCCGCATTGATCGGCAACCGAGGCATAGCCCCGCGACAGTTCCTCCATCACCAGAGCATAGGTCAGCGTGTCAAACCCTGGCCCGCCCATGGCTTCGGGCACGCCAATCCCAAAAAGCCCAAGCTGCCCCATCTCGGCGTAGAGGTCGGCTGGAAAGCTTTCGTCCCGGTCGAGCTGTTCGGCAATGGGACGAATGGCGCCGTTGGCGAAATCGCGCGCCATTTCAACGACTTTGTCGTGTGTGTCGGTCAGGTACATCCCGAATCCATTGGGTAACCGTTTGGTTACTTTATCCAGCCCTTCCCGCGAGGGTCAAGTGAAGCCTTGCAATATTTTCGCTTGCGGACAATCCAATTCGGCGCATAATTAACCAAACAGTTACTTAGGGAGGGCGGCATGAAACCCGGCGCGAAAAACAAGTTTGGTCGTGTGGACCTGGAGGTGAGCGCCTTCGGCTTCGGCACGGCTCCGGTTGGCAACATCTTCCGTGAGATTGACGAGGATACCTCGGACGCGATGTTCCAGACGGCTTGGGATGCGGATGTGCGGTATTACGATACGGCTCCGATGTACGGACATGGTTTGTCAGAGTTGCGCACTGGCCATTCGCTGCGCTGGAAGGACCGGGATGATTTCGTCCTGTCGTCCAAGGTGGGGCGCCTTTTGAAGCCCGCGCGCAAGGCGGATATCGACTATGCCCCCTGGACCAATGCCGGGCGATTCACTTGCCATTTCGATTACAGCTATGACGGCACCATGCGAGCGTTCGAGGATAGCCTGCAAAGGATGCCCTTGGAGCGGATGGACATTTGTTTCATCCACGACATCGACGTGTTCACGCGCGGGAAGGATCAGCCCGAGGTGTTCAAGGAAGCGATGGAGGGAAGTTGGAAAGCTTTGTCCGACCTGCGCGATCAGGGCGTGGTGAAGGCTATTGGTGTCGGGGTGAATGAATGGGAGGTTTGCCACGAGGCATTGAAGCAGCGCGACTTTGACTGCTTTTTGCTGGCCGGGCGTTACACGCTCCTGGAGCAGGAGGCGCTGGATGCCTTCTTGCCGCTTTGCGAAGAACGCGGTGCGGCGGTTGTCGTGGGGGGCGGGTTCAATTCAGGCATTCTCGCTACCGGCGCGGTCGAGGGGGCCAAGTACAATTACGCCCCGGCCCCGCCCGAGATCATGGACAAGGTGGCGAGGATCGAAGCGGTCTGTGCCGATAACAAGGTTCCGCTTCCGGCAGCGGCGTTGCAGTTTGTGGTCGCGCATCCGGCGGTTCCAAGTTTTATTGCCGGGACGCGCACGGTGACTCAGTTGACCAGGAATCTCGAATGGTTCAATCATCCGATTCCGGCGGAATTCTGGGCCGAATTGAAGGAGAAAGGTTTGTTGCGTGAGGATGCGCCTGTTCCGACCTGACATGCGGCGCCTGCATTGACAGGGCGTGCCCTGCCCCGGCCAATATCGAGCCGCCAGATTGCTGTTGGCGACCGCATTGACTGTGGAACTCCTGCGGTGGCGCCAGGAGGGATGATCGACGATTTTGCGGCACTGGCGGGGGATCGGTTCGAGACTCACTGTCGGACATTGCGACCAAACGGCACGGGTTCAAGGCTCATATGGCGCATGGGTATTTGGCTCTGTCGCTGATCGACGGCATGAAGAACCAGGCCGCGGCTCAGATGAAAGGGCGCGCCTCGATGGGGTGGGGCTGGACCTTTGGCGCCCCGGTGATTGCTGGCGACCAGAATTCGGCGGTGCCGGCCATCGGCGGGAGAGACGCGACCCGGTCCGAAGGTCGGGCCATCTTGCACTTGAAATTGTCGGCGACCAACCAAAACGGAAGGACCGTTCAGGACGGGCAGAGCAGGCTATTGGCCTATCGTTGATCACACCTCGAAATCAAAGACATAGACACCATCGGACCCGCCCTCCAACTCGGCCACGATGCGCGCGCCGATGGACTTGTGCACCGGGTCATCAAGATAGGCGTCGCGCACATCGGTGTCCCGAAAGTCGAACCAGAACAGGTCGTTGAAATCTCGCACCAGGGGCAGCTCGACGCTGACATTGCGGCGGGACTGGAAACCTTGGATGCCGTCGATGTGCTGATCAAGGGCAGCAAGGTCGGAATAGAGGCCCTCTTTCACGGCGTCGGGTGTTTCGGGTTTGAACCTCAATGCCACCATGTGACGGATCATGTGTCGTCTCCTTTGAAATCGGGGGGTCGTTTCTCGCGGAAGGCGGCCAGCCCGTGGGCGAGGTCGTCCGAGCCCGCCGCCAGCCTTCCGGCGAGGGATTCGAGAACCCTTTCGCGCTCTTCGCCCTCGGCGGCGTTGATCAACATCTTGGTCAGTTCGGTTGCAAGTGGCCCACGCTGCAGGATGCGTGCGGCAGCGGTCTCGGCGGCGGTCAAGGCGCGGCCGGTATCCACCACCTGGTCGACGATGCCAAGCGCCTGCGCCTCGGTTGCCGAGAACACCTCGCCCATGAGGGCCATGCGTCGGACAGCCTGGACCCCAAAGCGGCGGACGGCGCGTTGGGTGCCGGACCATCCGGGAATGATTCCAAGCCCCGCTTCGGGTTGCCCGACCTTGATCTGGGTTTCGGCAATACGAAAATCGGCACAGGCGGCCAATTCCAGACCACCGCCAAGGACATGGCCATCGAGAACCGCAATCACCGGCTGGCGGAGGCGGGCCAGGGCGTCAAACACCGCGTGGCCGTCGCGGACCCAGTGGCGGCCAAAGGCGTCGGGGGTCTCGCTACTCCAGGCTTCGATGTCGCCACCGGTGCAGAAGGCCTTGCCCGCGCCCAACAGGATGACCACGCGGGCGTCACTGCCTTCGATCTGTCGGCATCGGCTGGCCAGGTCGTCGATCATGGCGGCGTTGAGCGCGTTCAATTTGTCCGGGCGGTTGAGACGCAGATGCGCGATCCCGCCCTCGGATGTCAGCGCAATCCGGTCGGTCACGCGGACAGCCCGATCAATCCGGGCTGAAACAGGCACGCCTCCATTTGACGAAGGTCGTCTGCCACCCGCAATTCCGTTCCAGCCTGTGCGAGAATGTCCCGCTTGAGGTCGACGCCGGGCGCAATCTCGGTCACGGTCAGCGCGCCGTTGATCAGTTCGATCACACAGCGTTCGGTGACATAGGTGGCCTGCCGCCCGGTTTCGGTCGCCAGTCGGCCCGAGAACGAGACCTGATCCACCCTGGGCACAATCTTGGCCGTGTGGCCTTCCTTGTCGATCACCAGTCGCCCGCCGTCAATGCGCATCTTGGCCCCTGCATTGAAAGTGCCGGAAAACACGATCTTGCCGGCGCGGGCGGTGATGTCGACAAAGCCCCCTGCCCCTGCCGTGCGGTGCGGCGTCGCCGACAGGCGGGACACGTTGACTGAACCGTCGGCGTCGATTTCGAGGAAAGACAACAGCGAACAATCAAAACCGCCCGCCTGGAAGTAGGAAAACTGGTGCGGCGATGCGACGAAGGCCTCGGCGTTGGCGGCGCACCCGAATTTGAAATCCAAAAGGGGAATACCGCCCACGGCCCCCTGTTCAATCACCCATGTGACCTTGCCGTGCTGGCCTTCCTCAAGAAAGATGCGCGGCACATTTGCCGAAACGCCAAAGCCGATATTCACGGCCCAGCCGGCGTGCAATTCCTGAGCGACGCGGCGGGCAATCACCTTTTGCACGCCGAAGTCGGGGATGCTGAAAGTGTCCAGCGGGCGGATCAACTCGCCCGAGATTGCGGGATCGTAAGGCGTTGCGGTCGTTTGCAGCATGTCCGGTGCTTCGACAACATGATCCACCAGAATGCCCGGCACCCGAACGTCGTGCGGGCGAATCGACCCGTTGTCAGCGACGCGCCGGACCTGCGCGATGACTTTGCCGCCCGTGTTGTGTGCCGCGAGGGCCATTTCCATCGCGCCAAGATAGGCCCCTTCGCCTTCAAAGCTCAAATTCCCGCGCTGATCCGAGGTGGTGGCGCGTATGATGGCGAAGTCGGGTTTCAGGGCCTTGAAGTACAGCCACTCTTCGCCGTCAAATGTTTCGCGCCGTACGATCGGTTCGGACTTCGCAGCGTCGTTCATTGCGCCGCCCTCCTGATCGGGATCGACGAATGTGTCGATGCCGACCTTGGTCAGCACCCCCGGCCGCAGCCCCGCGCCTTCGCGCAGCATGTCAAAGACGATGCCTGACGGCAGATTATAGGCCCTGACCTTGTTCCCGGTGATCATCTGCCAGATCAGCGGTGGATCGGCCTTGGTGGGCCCCGACGGATAGCTGCCGCCGATGATCCGTGACAGGCACCCCGGCTTGGCGATGTGATCGATGCCCTTCGTGCCGAAAAAGTCTCCCGCCGCGATAGGGTGGATCGTCGTAAGATCCCTGGGCGATCGAGTTTGATCGAACCTTTCCCCCAAGGCTGCCAAAACGGCATCCGGGCAGCAAAGACCGCTGGAGGAATTCACCGCGACCACGGCCCCGTCGGGCATCCCCGCAACCGCGTCTCTTGCTGACATTACCTTCGACACATGCGTCCCCTTTCGCCCAACGGACACCGGCAAGTAACCAGTTGGTTAATTGACTATGCCAAGCCCGTGGGTTTGAATCAAGCAAGGAAAACGCTTGAAAAATCAAACGATAGTCAAAGTTCTCTTTGCAGAAAGTAACTAATGAGTTACTTTTCGTCAACGACTCAGTGGAGGACGACATGAATATCTATTTCCAGAACACGCACCAGCGCGCCTGCGGCACCTTTCCCCTGACCGGGGACGACGCTCGGAACGCCATTTTGACGGCAGCCGAAATTGGCTATCGCGCGTTCGACACGGCCCAGATGTATGGCAACGAGGCTGAAACGGGCGAGGCGCTGGAGGCCACCGGGTTGCCGCGCGACACACTGTGCATCACCACCAAGGTTCACCCGGAGAATTTCGCGGAAGACGCCTTCATTCCCTCGGTCGAAGCCAGCCTGAAGGCCCTGCGGATTGACTATGTTGACGTTCTTTTGCTGCATTGGCCGCCGGCTGACGGCAATATCGGACCGTCGCTACGTCTGCTGCAGGAGGCAAAGACGCGCGGGCTGGCGAAGAATATCGGCGTGTCGAATTATACGATTGCGATGCTACGCCAGGCAGTCAAGATCGTGGATGCACCCATCGTCACCAACCAGGTCGAGTTCCATCCCTTGTTGAACCAGGACAAGTTGATGGCTGCCGCCAGCGAGGTGGGGATACCGCTGTCATCCTATTGCTCGGTCGCGCGTGGTGCGGTGTTCAAGCGCCCAGAGTTTGCCGAGATCGGCAAGGCCTATGGCAAATCTGCCGGTCAGGTTGTGTTGCGCTGGATCATCCAGAAAGGTGTCAGCGTGAACACGATGTCAACCAACCCAGACAATATCCGGGCCAATTTTGACATTATGGACTTCACGCTCAGCCATGTGGACATGGCGCGGATCGACGCTTTGACCCAGACCCGTTACCGGATTGTCACGCAAGAGCTGGTCCCCTGGGCACCCGAATGGGATTGATCATGCCCTAGCGGTTGCCGCGGATCATGTCGCTGGCTTTTTCCGCGATCATGATCGTCGCAGCGTTGGTGTTCGAGCCAACAAGGCTGGGCAATATTGAACTGTCGCAGATGCGCAGGCCGTCCAGCCCCCTGACCCGGCATTGCGGGTCAACCACGGCCATCTCGTCGACTCCCATCTTGCAGGTGCAGGTCGGATGGTACGAGGTGCGGCCGTGTTGGCGCGCATAGGCTTCCAGGTCGGATTGGGTTGTGACGTCGTTGTCCGGAAATCGGATTTGGCGGATGTGTTTCTGCAGCGAGGGCTGCGAGAAGATCTCGCGGCTGATCTTCACGCCTTCGACCGATTTGTTCAAATCGTCGGGATGGTCGAGGAAGTTGGGATCGATCAAGGGCGTGTCTTCGGGTTTGGCGGACCTGAGCCGAACGGTGCCCCGGGATTTGGGCCGCACGTTGTAGGAATTGAGGGTGATGCCGGAAGACCCCTTGGGCACGCTAGGAACGCCCGCTTCCGCGCCCGCGCCTGCCAGGAAGTGGAATTGCAGATCGGGGATGGACGCACTCGGATCGGCGTACCAGAAGGCCCCGCCTTCGACCACGTTCGAGGTGATCGGCCCTGACTTGAAGGCCATGTATTCCAGCCCGGCCAGTGCCGCCCAGTGCCATTTTTTGTACTTGTCGAGACTGTAATGCCCGGACAGTTCGGCCACGATGTCGATTCCGAAGTGATCATTCAGGTTCTCGCCCACACCCGGCAGGTCGTGCACCACGTCAATGCCATGGTCCCTGAGATGCGCCGCCGGTCCGACCCCGGACAGCATCATCAACTTCGGGGTTCCAATGGCACCCGAGGTCACGATCACCTCGCTTTCGGCGCGGACCCGGCGCGGATCGCCGTTGCGTGTGAATTCGACACCGTGCGCCCGGTTTCCCACGAATTCGATCTGCCGTACCTCGCAGCCGGTTTCGACCGTGAGGTTGGCCCGGCCCATGACGGGTTTCAGAAACCCCCGGGCGGCCGAGCATCGCCGGTAGTCCTTGGTGGTGGTCTGGTAGACGCCGCAGCCTGCCTGTGTTTTGCCGTTAAAGTCAGGATTGAAGGGAATGCCCAGTTCCTGACAGGACTGCACAAAGGCCCGCGTCATCGGTTGCGGATCGGGAATATTGGACACGCCAAGGCCGCCATCCGTGCCGTGCCAGTCGCCTGAGAGGATCGTGTTTCCCTCGGACCGGATGAAATACTGTTGGATGTCCTTGAACGCCCAACCGTCGCAACCCTCTTCGGTCGCCCAGCGGTCATAGTCGGCGGGGTTGCCGCGTGTGAACACCTCGGCGTTGATCGAAGACCCGCCGCCAATGACCCGCGCCTGAGCGTAGGCAATCTCGCGGTTGTTCGCATTGACCTGCGGCACGGTGGTAAAGCCCCAAGTATGCGGACCCGTGGTCATCTTGGCGAACCCAACTGGCATGTGGATCAAGGGATGATTGTCCTTGCCGCCCGCCTCCAACAGCAGAACGCGGGCCGAGGCGTCTTCGGACAGCCGCGCCGCCAGAACACAGCCTGCCGAGCCGCCACCAACGATCACATAGTCATAACCCGCCTCTGCCATGTTTTACCCAATCCAGTGGTTGCGCTTTCCGATCTCGATATGAACGGACTTTACCTGCGTGTATTCTTCAACCCCATAGACGCCCGCTTCGCGCCCCCAGCCGGATTGCTTCATGCCGCCGATAGGCAATTCGGGGCCGCCGGCAAGGGTCGTGTTGACCCAGAACCGCCCCGCCTGAACGCGGCGTGTCACGGACAAAGCCTTGTCGATGTTCTTGGTCCAGACGCTGGCGGCAAGGCCGTATTCGGTGTCGTTGGCCAATGTGATGGCCTCGTCCACGGTGTCAAACGGCATAACGGTCAAGACAGGGCCAAAAATTTCCTCGCGGGCGATGGTCATGTCGGACGTCACATCGCCAAAGATCGTGGGAGCGATGTACTGCCCCTGCCCAAAGTCGACCGGTTCGCCGCCGCAAAGAAGCGTGGCCCCTTCGGCCTGGCCCTTGGTGATATAGCCCATGATGGTGCTGTTCTGGGCCTCGGTCGTGATCGCGCCGATTTGCGTCGCCTCGTCAAGGGGATCGCCCACCACGGCTTTTTTCAGTTTCTCGGCAATCATTTTGGCCAAGTCGTCGGCAATGCTGCGCTCGACGATCAGGCGCGATCCCGAGACGCAGCATTGGCCGGTGTTGAAGGCAATACCAAATGCCACGCCGTCGGCAGCGTCTTCCAGATCGGCATCGGCGAAGACGATTTGAGGGTTCTTGCCGCCAAGCTCCAGCCCGAGCTTCTTGAAGTTGGACGCGCCAGCTGCCGCAACCACGGACCGGCCCACGGCGGTCGAACCGGTGAAGGACAGCATGTCGATGTCCATGTGTTCGGCCATGCCCTGCCCGATGGTGCTGCCGCCGCCAGTGACCACGTTGAACACGCCATCGGGCAACCCGGCTTCGGTCAGGATTTCGGCCAGGATCAAGGTGGTGACCGAGGTGACCTCGGACGGTTTGGCCACGATGGTGTTGCCCGAGGCCAGCACATAGGGCACCCGCTCGCAAAGGATCAGGAAGGGGAAGTTCCACGGCGTGATAATGCCGACAACCCCCACCGGTTCGCGGGTGACCACGCCGAACATGCCATCGCCCAGGTTGTTGAAAGCATCACCATGCAGCGACCGGGCCAGACCGCTGGCGTATTCGAACATGCCGGTACAGCCTTCAACCTCGGCGCGGGCCTGTGCAATGGGTTTGCCATTCTCAAGGGTTTCCCAATAGGCGATGTCTTCGACGCGGGCGCGCAGGATCTCGGCGGCTCTCAAAAGCACCGCCGCGCGGTCGGCGCCACCGAGGCCCGACCAGCGACGGTCGTCAAAGGCGCGGCGTGCGGCAGCCACGGCAAGATCAAGATCGGCGGTGGTACATTTGGGCGTCGTTGCCACGGGAACGCCGTGGCCAGGAGAGGCGCGCAGGAACGTCTTTCGGCCCCCGGCGGGAATGCTGGTGCCATCGACGTAAAAACCGAAGGCGCGCGGTGTTTCGGGCAGGGAAAGTTGTGTGGCAGACTGATCCATGTGGGTGGCCCTAGCTTGTGGCGTCAAGGCTGGTGCGCCAGTCGTTCCATCCGCCTTCGACCGAGGACGGGGCGGCGTGCCATTCCGGCATTGGCAGGCCTGTCGCCGGGTCTTTTGCCGGGATCGGCAGCATCATGATCCGCTTGCAGGCGCGCTTGTAGTCTTCGCCTGACAGAAAGGCCTCCTGAATGTCGTCCCAGTCGCGCCCGTCGGGATAGCCACCGCACATGTGGATATCCTCGGCCATCGAGGTCATTTCGTGGCTGACACCGGCAGGCATGACGATCACGTCACCGGCTTCTATCCGCACATTGCTCCAGCCGCCTTCGCCCACGGACAATCTGAACTCCATCCAGCCTTGTGCGCAGCCCAGGCATTCGTGGGTGGTCGAATGAAAATGGGCGTATTCGTAGATTCCAGGGTAATCCCAGTTATTCGACCAACCGTTTTCGCGAAACCGGGCCTTCACCGCCACGGCACCGCCATTGGGAATTGCATCGCGGTGGACCAGAAGCGGGAGGCGGTTGTTTGGAATCTTGCCTTGCGGCTTGGAGAAGTAGACTTCGGTGGTCATCGCAGCCTCCCTGTCACATCACGATTTGGGTTTTGAGATCTCGCGGACGGTCGGCGAAGCTGTCGAAGGCTGCCTGGATGTCCTCCAGCGGGTATTCCGCGCCGGTGAAGGCGCTGGTGTCGATCCGTCCGTGGATCAGAAGCGTCAGGGCGTCGTGCATGTCCTGCCCCATGCCTGCGACCGAGCCCTTGACCGAATTTTCCTGAAGAACGGTTTGTTGGATGTCCAGTGTCAGCGCCTGGTCGGGGCCGGTCAACCCGAAAGCGGCAAGATGCCCGCCCTTGCGCATCAGCGCCTTGGCCTCGGCGTAAAGGCCCGTGTTTCCGACGCTTTCGATCACCACATCTGCGCCGCGCCCCTCGGTGGCATTCAAGACGGCGTACCGCAGATCCTCTGGCGCAACGGCGACATCAGCTCCAACGGCGCTGGCGGCAGCCTGCCGGTCCTTGGAAATGTCCGACGCGATGATTGGAGCCGCGCCGATGGTGCGCATGAGTTGCACATGGAGGTTGCCGATGGGGCCACAACCAAGAATGGCGACGGATTGGCCAAAGGTGATCTGCGATTTACGGGCGGCGCGGACGACGCAGGCCAAAGGTTCGGTCAGGGCCAGGACTTCGGTTGGAGTCTTTTCGGGCGCCGGGATCACAAGGCGGGCGGGCACCGAGATGTATTCGGCAAATCCGCCATCCATGTGAATGCCCATCTGGCGCATCCCGGGGCAGTTCAGGATCTCGTTTCGGCGGCACCAATAGCAGCGGGTGCAGCCAATGTTCGTATCCACGACCACGGGCTGGCCTTCGGAGAGACCCCGCACATCTCGGCCCAGCCCGGCCACGTGACCCGTGAATTCATGCCCCGGAACCATGGGCAGGTGCTCGGCGGAATAATGGCCGTGAAAGATGTGGATGTCGGTACCACAGATGCCGGTGCGGGCAGTGCGGATCAGCGCTTCGTCTGGGCCGGGATCGGGGCGTGGACGCTCTTGCACCTCGAAGCGACCAGGCTCCTGAAGGACCGCGGCACGCATACCGGTCACTTGACAACCCCTCGCAGTTTCGACCGGTCAATGGTGAGTGCGATGGCGACGATAAGCACGATGCCGAAGACCATCTGTTGCTGGGTCGCATCCACTTCAAGGTAAACCATGGCAGCCCGGATCACCATGACGATCAACGTGCCGATTGCAGTGTTCACAACGCCGCCGACGCCGCCTGTCAGGGGTGTGCCGCCAACCAGGACGGCCACGATGGCCAGCAATAGAAAGCCATTCGCAAGGTTGGCATCGCCGCCCGAGAGCTTGACCGAGAACATAAGACCGGCAATCGCGGCAAAGACGCCGGAGATGCCAAAGGCGATGATCTTGACGCGATCCACGTTCAACCCGGACGCTACGGCGGCCAACTCGCCCGCCCCGACCGCCTTCAGGGCCTGTCCGAACGTTGTGCGCGTCTGCAGAAACCAGGCGACAAGAAGAAGGATCAGGGCAATCGCCAATTCGTGCGGTACACCTGCCGTGTTCCCGAACATCCAGCCGAAACTTTCGTCACGCAACGTGGCATCCATGTAAAGCGCGCGTTGACCCGACAGCCATTTGGCAATCGACAGGGCCACGAATCCGATGGCGAGCGTCGAGACGAAGGACGGCACGAAAAGCCGCGTGGTGATATAGCCTGAGACCATGCCAAAGACGGCGCCTGCCAGGATAACGATCAGAGCTATCCCGATGCCGAATTGTGCCAGATAGACGGTTGCCATGACGGTCACCATATTGGCCAGTTGTTGCACCGAAAGATCGATGCCGCCGATATAGATCGCGAAGGTCATGCCAAGTGCCATGATGAAAAGGGGCACGATGTCGGACATCAGAAGGACCAGTCCGGCAGGATCGAAGAACGACGGATTGGCGATGCCCACGAGGGCGACCAGCACCAGAAGGGTGATCCAGGGGAAATGCGGTTTGAGGCGCTCGAGGTTCATGTTTTCTCTCAGATCATGTAACGGACAAGATCATACAGGCTGGGCTTGTCGCCCGGCGTGCCGTCGAACCGTTTCTGGAATGCGCCGTCCTTGAGGACGAGGATGGTGTGCGAGAGGCCGATGGCCTCTTCCAACGTGTCGGCGACCAGTATGATGCCGACGCCGGCGTCCGACATCTCGCGGATCATTTCATAGACGTCTTCCTTCGCGCCGATATCCAATCCGCGCGTGGGGTGGTCCAGGAGGATGATGTCGGACCCGCCCGAGCGCCATTTGGCCAGAACCACCTTTTGCTGATTGCCGCCCGAAAGACCGCCGCAATCCTTGTTTTCGGACGGTGTCTTGATGTCCAGTTTTTCGATCCACTGGCGGGCCATTCTGCGTTGTTCACCCACGCGCAGCACACCGTTTGAGGCATAGTTCTGCATTTGGCTGAGGGTCATATTCTCGAAGACATTCATGCCCGCCACGATGCCTTCGATCTTACGTTCGCGCGGGACATAGCCAATGCCACGCTTGACACCGGTGCGGGCGCTGAAGCGGGTAATCGTCTGGCCCTTGATCGTGACCGTGCCCGATGTAGGCGCGTCGAGACCATAGAGTGTGCGCAGGACCGCCTGACGCCCCGACCCTTCTGTGCCGACCAGGCACAGCACCTCGCCCGCATGCAGATCGAAAGAGATGTCGCGAAAGCCCGGGCCGCTGACATTGTCGAAGCACGCCAAATGCGTCGTCAGGTCATAGGGTTTCTGCTTTTGCTCGCGGTAGTATTCCTTGTCGACGTCACGGCCGACCATCTTGTGCTGGATGGCGTCCACCTCCGCCGCTTCGTGGGCGACGACGTCGACCACCTCGCCGTCCTTCATGACATAGATGCGGTCCGACAGCTCCAGCACCTCGTCCATGCGGTGGCTGACAAAGATGAAGGAGGCGCGGTTCGTCAAATCGCGGACGATCTGGAACAGGAGGTCCACCTCTTCCTTGGCGAGAACAGAGGTCGGTTCGTCCAGCAGGATCACCAAATCACCGTCGATGCGCTCTTCCAGGGTCAGGACTTTTGCAAGCTCGACCAACTGCCGTTGGGCAAAGGACAATTTCGAGGTGATCAGGCCCGGGTCAATGTCCAGCTTGACCTTGGCAAGCTGCACCTTGGCCGCCGACGCCATCTTGCCCCAGTCGATCACGCCATAGCGGACGAATTGACGTTCGTACCCGAGGAAGATGTTTTCCATCACTGTGAGGTTGGTGATCAGCGATTGCTCTTGAAAGACCATGCCGATGCCGTGGTCCATGGCCTGGCGCGGGTTTTGAAAACGCACCGTAGTGCCGTCGATGGCGATGTTGCCACCGTCAGGCTGATAGGCACCGTAGATCACCTTCATCAGCGTGGATTTGCCGGCACCGTTTTCACCGACAAGGCCGACGATCTCGCCCCGCCTCACCTTGAAATCCACCGCCTTCAGCGCATGGACACCCGGGAAGTGCTTGTCGACGGCCTGAAGTTCGTACACGCGCCCGCCCCTACTTCACAAAGCTGATGGATTTGCGATTTGTCGACAAGACGACGGCGATGATGACAAGGATGCCCAGGACGCCATCCTGAAGCCAATTGGGCAATCCGATCACCACCATACCGTTGTTGATCACGTTGACGATCAGGACACCGACCAGCGTGTTCCAGACGCCGCCGATCCCGCCCCAAAGAGCGGTACCGCCGACCACGACGGCGGTGATCGAGATGAACATGAAGTTGTTGCCCGTCGCGGTTTCCGCAATCCCGATCCGCCCCACGGCCATGAGCGCGCCGAGAGCGAAAAACATGCCGGCCAGGGTAAAGCCCATAATGCGCACCCGCGAAACGTTCAGACCGCTTGATTTGGCCAGTTCCTCGCCGCCGCCGACGGCATAGAAGTTCCGACCAAGTATCGTGCGCGACTGGATGAACCACGCCACGAGCAAGGCAAAAAGCGCCACGTAGCACATGATCGGAAAGTTCAGCCACCGGACGGTAAGAAGCGAGCGGAACAATTCGTCCTCGACCCGGATACGGTCGCCTCCTGTCAGCAAAAGTGCAAAGCCCGTGCCGACAAATCCCATGGCCAGCGAGGCCATGAACGAGGGGATCTTGAGTTTGACGTGGATCAGCCCGTTGATGAACCCGGTCACGCCGCCAACCACAAGCGCGAGGGGAATGGCCAGCCAGGCCCAACTGGCCAGCGTGCCGCCCATGGCGATGAACGCAAAGGCAAAGATCACGGCGCTGACGGACACGGTTCCTTCCATCGAAAGGTCAATCGACCCCATGATGATGATGAAGGTCACACCGATGGCAACCATCAGCGCAGGCGTTGCAGCTACCGCTATGCGCGAGGCATTGCGGATCGAAAAGAACCGGGAATCAAAAAGATAGATGTGGTCTTTGCCGTCGCGAAAATCCTCGAGCCATTCAAAGACCGGGAACAACAACACCAGAACGGCCAGAACCAGAAGCGGTGCCAAAAGCACCAATCGCTCGCGCGGGAGCCAAATGCCCCAATCACTCGCGCGGGAGAACACAGAAGATCTTGAGTCATGTGCCGTTGTAGCCACCATGGAGTCCCATTCAGACGCGCGCAGTCTGCGCAATCACCGCACATCACACAAGAGTTTTGTGGGAGCGGCCAAAGACCCGGCCGCTCCCCAAGGGGAAATCACTTGTACATGATCTGGCCGTTCGAGGGCCCCCAGAAATCGTTCCAGTCATACTCCGGGACGTTGTCCAGATAGGCCGCCTTGAACTCGGCAGCGTCCTCGGGCCTGACCATGATGGTCGGGCCGTAGAACTCGCGGTGTTCGTGGGGCTCTTCCGATGGCTTAAAGGTGCCGATGGCCGCGTGATAGGCCAGGGCCGCCGTGATACCGCCACCCCAATGCGGGTTGGTGAAGACGGTGGCGAGGATCTTTTTCTCGCGCACAAGGTCCACCGCTTGCGGGTTGCCGTCATAGGTGACGATTGGCACGTCCATCCCTTCGGCGCGAAGCGCCTCAAGCACGCCGTACCCGATGGTATCGTTGGCGCAGTGAACGCCGGTGATCTCGTCGCCATAACGGGTGATAAAGCCCTGCATGACTTGATTGGCCTTCTGGGTGTCCCAGTCGGCGGGCTGGGCATCCAGCAGTTCGACATCCGGATAATCCTTCAGCGCGTTCTTCAGGCCCTGAAGACGTTCGATGGCCGGGTTGTTCGAGGCGATGCCGCCCAGGTGCACAACACCGCCCTTGCCGCCCATGGCGTCAAGAAGGATGCGCGCGGTTTGTTCGGCAGGCTTTTCATCCGACCACGACATGTGGCTGACGTAGTTGTCGCCGAAATCCCATGGATGCAGGTCGTCGGTCTTGTTCCAAAGGGTCGAGACATAGGCCCCTGCTGCGGCGCAGGCTTCGACCACGGGCCGCGCGTTCGGCGCATCGTTGGTGTCGATGGCAAGCGCCAGTTCGCCGTTCGTCTTGGCCAAAAGTGCCTTTACGTCAGCCAGTGATTTTTCCGACGATCCTTCGTTGATCAGGTGTGTCAGGTCGTCATTGGTTTTTCCGAGGCTGCGCACAAAGGCTTCGCCGCCCGAAACAATTTCGTTCCAGTAAGGGTTGGTGCGGTTCCGATAGCTCCAGGCAATGGTCGGGTTTGCGTAGGTAGCTGCCATGACGGGCGACGGCCCGAACATGCGCACCGCTGCGGCACCAGAGACACCATAGGCACCGGCCAGTAGAAAATTCCGGCGCGAGACGGCTTCCGCCTCAATGAACTTCTTGATGAATGACATGGGGTGATCCTCCTTTTTTCCACAGCGCCCGCCCTTGGGTCCGTGGTCTCTGCGTTTTTGCTCCGACCCATCGGTGATCGATCGAATTGCTCATGACGTTACGGCCGATTCGACATGTAACGGACTAGTTAGTTACTCCTACTTCCGCAAGTCTGTCAAGTAGGGTATAGAGATCAGGAACCTAACGGGATCCAGGGCGCGGCCCTTGCAGGCTTGCGGCGATTGGGACAAGACAGGATGCAGGAAACAAAGCCGCGAACCCGCGACGCAGAGTCCACCAAGGCGCGCATTCTTTCAGCGGCCAAGGCCGAGTTTGCCCGCCTTGGTCTTGCCGGCGCGCGGGTTGACGAGATTGCGGACAAGGCGAAAGCCAACAAACGCATGATCTATCATTACTTTGGAGCTAAAGAGGATCTGTTCCGCGCCGTGCTGGAGGACGCCTATCTGGACATTCGACGCGCCGAGCAGAAATTGAATTTGGATGCCGTCCCGCCCCGCGAGGCACTGGAAACGCTGGTTCGGTTTACTTGGGGTTACTACCTCAAGAACCCCGAATTCATCCGGCTGGTGAACAGTGCCAACTTGCATCGGGGCCACCATCTGGAAGGATCAGACCGGTTGAGCGAGGCCAGTCGCCAATATGTTGGATTGGTGCAGAAGATTTTGGAGCGCGGCGTGGCCGAGGGCGATTTTCGCCCCGGTGTGGACCCTGTTCAACTGAACATCACCATCGCGGCGATTGGCTATTATTACCTGACCAACCGCTACACCGGAAAAATCCTGTTCGAACGCGACTTTGTGACGCCCGAGGCCCTGGATGAGCGACTGAGATTCAATATTGAAACGGTCCTGCGGATCGTGTCGGCCTAGGTAACCCCGTAATCCGCAACCGAACAATGCTGTTCGAGGCTCCCCCTGGCGCATCACGAGCACGCTTTGTTTCGCCTGCCGGACCACTCGGGCCGCATTGGAGCCGGCCAGCGGAAAGGTGGGTCGATCTTGGTGGAGGATTCTTCCCGGTCGGGGCAAACCCGACTATTCCCTGCGGGCGAGCGTCAGGTCGACATCCGTATCCGGGGAACGGCTCAGCAGGTGAGCAAGCCGATCGCGAAAATAGTCGGCGTGACATGTCATCTCCGCGACAAGCGTCGGACGGTCCCGATCGCCAATTGCCCGGATTATTTTCAGGTGCTGCCTGATTGCGAGGTCAAACAGGGACGAATTCCGGCCATCGGCCGGGCTCATGCGCCCGTACTCGTCACGGAAAATGAAGAACGAAATTCGACGTGCCAGGTTTGTCAACTGCCAGGCGTAACGTGAAATGAACCTGTTCTGCGTTGCGGCAGCGAGTCGGCGATGAAACTCCGCATTTGTCGCGGTGACGCCCAGAAAATCAAGTTCACCGGCCCGCTCTTCATATCGCCTCTCGATGGAGTCGAGGTCGTCCGCGAGGCCGGGGTCGCTGAAGACCAGGATGGATGCAACCATACGCTCTGACAGGATATAGGCTTCGAAGAGCTCGCGTGTATTGGTCAAGGTAAAGGGCGTGACCCGCAATCCGCGATTTCCCCGTGACTCGATCAGGCCTTCGGCGATCAGCCGGTTGAGAGCCTCGCGCAACGGGGTCCGGCCGATCTGGAATTCCGACAGCAGCTGCTTTTCGTCGACATTGCAACCGGGCTTGAGCGAAAGATCGATGATACGGTTCCTGAGCAGGCTGGTTGCGCTGTCGGTCTTGGAAACCGTTTCGCCGGGCTCGATCGTGCCGACGGGCCCGTCGATTTGCCCAGCCATTCTCATCGACCCAGGTCTCCTTTAGATTCCGCCATGCAGTTCCGCCCTTCGATCATGTTCTGCCCTCGACATGCCCCACCATTGCTGCCGGCGGCGCCTTGGGCGCGTCCCGGTGCGTCATTACCCCAATTTCGCCGACCCCGCACGGTCCGGGGACCGGCGACGCCGACTGCGCGTCGGCCGGCATGTCCGTAATCCCGGTCCTGGATCCTGCCTGCCATCCTACCGTCATCCGTGCTCCGCCTTGTCCTCTGCCTGTCCATCTGCCCGGTACGGTCATTCGGCCTGACCAGAGGTTGGTATGGCCCGTTTCGACGTGACCATCCCATCGCCCGTCGATCGGTGCCTGGAGGCCTGCGATGCCGGCGGGCCATCCGCTGCCCGGCATTGGACCGGGTAGTTCTCGGCCAGATGGGCCGGCGAGAACTTGCCGCTTGCCAGATCCTCGGCGAGGGCCTCCTCGCTGCGGTCTGCCGGGTCGCCGAAGCCGCCGGCGCCCGCCGTGACCACGCTGATCGTTCCGTCTGGGCCGACACGCATTGCCGCCGGCTTGCTGGACAGTGTTTGCTCGACGCCATTGTCGCGGAGAACCGCGAACCGCCCGGTTCCACCCGGACTGCCCCCGGAAATGCCCCAGGGCGGATTTGCGAAGCGCTCCCCCTGTCCGGAAAACGTGGTTTCGTGTCCGATTGGCCGGTAGTCCCTGCGTAGGCCGAGGCCGCCGCGATGCCGGCCGGCGCCACCGGAATTCTCGACCAGTTCGTAACGCTCGATCATCAACGGGTATTCCGTCTCCAGCGCCTCGATTGGCAGGTTCGACGTGTTGGTCATGTGGACCTGCACGCCGTCGGTTCCGTCCTTGTAGGATCTTGCCCCGGCACCGCCGCCCAGTGTCTCCAGATAGACATAGTATCTGTCATCGGCCCCGCGACCAAAGAAGGCGGCCGAGGTATTGGCGCCGTTGGAGGCCGCGATGATGCGCTCGGGGCATGCCGGGGCCAGGGCACCGAAGATCACGTCCACGATGCGTTGCGCCGTTTGTGCCCGCGCTGCCGATGCAGCCGGGAACGCGGCGTTCACGATCGAACCCTCGGGTGCCTTGATCGTCACCGGATCGAGCATTCCGTGGTTTTGCGGGCAATCCGGGTCCAGCAGCACCTTCATGCAGTAGAGGCAGGTCGCCTGGAGGCCCGCCATGGTGACGTTGTTATTGCCCTCGACCTGCTGATCAGTGCCATCGAAATCGAACTCGATCTCGTCTCCCCTGACCGTGATCGAGAGCCTGATGCAGATGTTCCTGCGTGACAGCCCGTCATCATCCACCACATCCTCGAACCGGTAGACGCCGTCGGGAAGATCGTTGATCGCCGCCCGCGTCCGGCGGGCGACGGCGGCGATAATCGCGTCGCAACCTTCGGCGATTCGGCCGGCGCCCCAGCGCCTGATCAGCGGCACCGCCCGGCGAACGGCCAGCTGGTTGGACGCGATCTGGGCGTTGTAATCGCCAAGACGTTCCTCCGGAACACGGACGTTCAGAAGCACCATGTCCATCACGTCCTGGACGATTCTTCCATCCTGCATCAGTCGAACCGGGGGGATGCGCAAGCCTTCCTGGTAGATCTCGGTCATGCCGCCCGCCATCGAGCCGGGAGACATGCCGCCGATGTCAGCATGATGCGCAATGTTGCAGGCGAACATGACCAGGGCGCCGTCGTGGAAGATCGGCGCGGCGACGGCGACATCGGGCAGGTGCGAGCCACGCCCGACATAGGGGTCGTTCGACATGAACATGTCGCCGGGGCGAACGCCGCCACTGCCATATTTTTCCAGCACGACTTCGACCAGGCCCAGCATCGAGGCCAGGTGCAGGGGCATGCTCTCGCCTTGGACGACCACGCGGCCACCGGTATCGAAAAGCGCGGTGGAATGGTCCCTGCGCTCCTTGATGTTGGTCGAATAGGATGCCTTCATCAACGCGATGTACATCTCGTCGGCGACGCTGGCCATTGCGTTGCGGAGGATCTCGGTCTCGATCGGAGACATTGCCATGGCCTAGACTCCCTTCACATCCATGACCAAATTTCCCCAGCGGTCGGTCCGTGCGCGATCTTCGGGGAAGACCAGGACCGTGGTGTCCATCTGCTCGACGATCGCCGGACCCTCGATGACCTGCCCGCGCGCCAGGTCGCTCCGCTGGAAAAGCGGCGTCCGGACACGTCCGGTGTCGTCGAACAGCACCATGCGATGCCCGGAAGGCCCGGCCGGCTTCGACTCGGACACCATCGGCAGCGCTGGCCGATCCAATTCACCAGTCGCCTTGACGACGACGTTGACGATCTGGACAGGCTCGCTCTCGGACGCAAATCCGTAGGCAAACTCGTGGGCGGCGTGAAATGCCTTGCCAAGCCCGGCGATCAGGGCGTCGTCATTCAATTCCAGATCGGCCTCGATGGCCAGTTCATAGTTCTGGCCGAAATAGCGTGCGCCCACGGTCCAGATGCGTTGCGCCCTCCGAGGACAAATCCCTTCCACCGAGAACCAGTCCGCCGATTGCCGCTCCAGCTCCGCCACCGCTCGACGCAGCCGGGCAACGCCGTCACCATCGAGTTTCGACAGGATGGTGACGACGAAGTCGGTGGAAAGCCGGGCGTTGAGCGCCCCTTCGGCACAAAGAATGCCGGGATCCGGAGGAACGACAACCTGCAACATGCCCAGATCACGCGCGACCTCGGTGGCAAAGAGCGCACCGGCACCACCAAAAACGAAGAGCGCGAAATCGCTCGGGTAATGGCCGCGTTCGACAGAAATTGAACGGATTGCCTTGACCATCGTTGCCGCTGCAACACGCAGGATGCCAAGTGCGGCCTCGTCCGGCGTCACATCGAGCCGCTTTGCCAGCGCGGTAATTCCCCGGGCAGCCAGCTCGGCCCTGATCGGCATGCGCCCGGCCAGAAGAGTCTCCCCGTTGAGGCGGCCCAGCATGACATTTGCGTCCGTCACGGTCGCATCCGTCCCGCCCAAATCGTAGCAGAGCGGTCCAGGCACGGCGCCGGCGCTGTGCGGGCCAACCTTCAGCAGACCATCGCGGTCAATCCAGGCTATTGATCCTCCGCCCGCCCCGACGGCGTTCACGTCGAGCGCAGGAATGCGGATCGGATAGCCCGCCAGATCGCGCTCGTTCACCTCGACCGCATTCCCGTCCTTCAACAGCGACACGTCAGCACTTGTGCCGCCCACATCGAGGGTGATGATGTTTCCGAGTCCGGCCGCAGATGCTCGGCGCTGAGCGCCCTTTACGCCGGCGGCCGGACCGGAAAGCGATGCCCGAACCGGATACTCCCGGGCCATTCGCACCGACATCAGGCCGCCGGCGCTTTGGGTTACCTTGATCTCCGAAGAGATTCCCAGATCAGCAATCGATCGGGTCAGCCGATCGAGATATGAGCCCAGAACAGTAATCAGGGCGCCGTTCAGAACGGCCGTGGAAAAACGCTCGTATTCGCGGAATTCGGGATAGACATCCGACGAACACAGCACGGCGACCGAGTTCGGGAGATTGTCTTTCAGGATCGCCGCGGCGCGCTGCTCATCCCGCGGAAAGGCATAGGAATGCAGAAAGCAGACGACCACGCAGGCCACCGATTCCCTGTCCAGGCGGCCCGCAGCTTCGCGCACGGCGTCCTCGTCCAGCGGTATGTGGGTTGTACCGTCGGCAAGGGTTCTCTGTGGCACATCCAGCCTCAGGCGGCGTTCGACCAGAGGTGGCGGATGGTCCGAATGCATGTCATAGACGGTGGGCCTGGTCTGGCGCCCGATCTCCATGAGATCCCGAAAACCTCCCGAGGTGATCAACGCAACCTTGCCATGCTTGCGCTGGATCAGCGCGTTTGTGCCAACAGTCGTGCCATGCGCCAGCCAATTGACAGACGAGGCGGATAACGCATGTTGCTGCATGATGGCCGCAACCCCCTCGATGATCGCACGTTCGGGTGCATCCGGAGTCGAGGGCAGCTTGTGCATCAACAGCGTGCTGCCATCGTCGCGATTTACTGCAATGTCGGTGAAGGTCCCGCCGACGTCGACTCCGATATACATGCGTCGCCCTTGCCCCTATTTCCCCGTTTTCAGGTCGGAATTTCCTGCGCGACCATCAAGGAAACTCTTGACCTGGCTCGCCACGAGGCGACCGTCGTCCTCGACGCCATAGAGGATCCCGGATTTGCGCCTGGTCATCCAGTTGAGGCCTGAGAAAAACATGCCCGCCATCGGACTTGCCCCGCCATCCGTCACCGGATAGCCAAATCCGTCCGTTGGCAAACCTTCGATCCATGAGAAGTCGAAACCAAATCCCGTTGCCCAGATCACGGTTCCGATGCCGGCCTCGTCCAGGCCCAGGCGGGCCGGCGCCTCCGGCCTGCGCTGCCCGGGCGCCATGAATCCAAGCATGTCCGCTTCGCTGCGCGGCGGGGCATTGATCCCGTTTTCTTCAATGAACGCATCGATTCGTGCAACCAGATCGGTGCAGAAGCGATCGGCATGCTCAAGATTGTCGGCCAGGTCATCCCCGAGGCGCAATGATCGCCCCTCGACACCCTCGAGACGACCGAGCAGATGCGCACCTCGCCGGGCAAAATCGTACAGGCTCACCGTTGCCCCGCCATCGCGCCCGGTCACGTGCGGGTCACCGACAAAACGCAATCCGGGGTGGTCAAGCATGTCGGGCGTCCTGTCGAGATAGCCCATCCGCCGCTGCCAGCAGAGAATGTCGCGCCCGCGATACCGCCGCGGAAGCCGGCCGTTGCGCGCGACGCAGAGATAGGTATCCCGTCCGGCGCGCAGGAAATCCTCGGCAATCTGGCAGCCGGTCTGCCCGGTCCCGACAATCAGGACGGCCCCCGGCGATGCCTGGTCGGGATTCCTGTAATCCTCGGCGTGCAATTGGAGGATGTCCTCCGGAATCCCGCGTGCCGCCCCGGGCAATTTCGGATGCTGATAGGTTGCTGTCGCCACGATAACGGCACGGGCATGAATGTCGCCCGCATCGGTCATGACACGAAATTGTCGGCCGGTCTTTTCGATTCGTCTTGCGTCGACGCCGCTTGTGACGGGCGCGCCGAACGAGTCGGCCCAGCACTTCATGTAGGACACGAACTCGTCCCGGTGCATGAACCCGTCCGGATCTCTGCCGTCATAGGGTTTCCCCGGCAGGTTGACCGTCCAGTTCGGGGTTACCAAACAGAAGGAGTCCCAGCGGTGCCTTTCCCAGGCGTGGGCCACGCCGCCCCGATCCACGATCCGATGGGAAATTCCGGCCCGGGCGAGGAAATAACTTGCTGAAAGCCCGCCCTGCCCGGCTCCGATGACAAGCACGGTCTCGATGGCTTCACTCACGCCGCGTCGCTCCACCGATCCATATCGCCGCGCCCGAACTTGACCACATCCACGGGCGGCGGGTATCGGCCGGCCTCGCCAATCATCTGGTGAACCTGTCCACGGTGATGGATCTGGTGCTGGAACAGGTTTGTGAGGCACAGTTTCATCGGCAGCGAGAAGACCTCCTTCTGGTCCATGCCGACGGCCGTGAAGGTGAGGTTCGCGTCCAGCTCGTCCTGCGTCATTGCCGCGCAGAATTCGGCGTACCACGAGTCGCTGGCGCGATGCGCGGCCTCCAGATCATCGAATTGGTCGTGGAGCACCTCGTCCAGCGCCGTGTATGTCGTGGGTTTTTTCTCCAGCCGCTCGCGATAAATGAGATCGGCCAGGAGAATGTGGTTCATGGTGTTGTGGATCGACTTGAAAAACGCCTTCCGATCCGCCTTGCGCTCCGAGTCCGAGAACTCTCGCAGTGCATTGTAGATGCGTATGTTGGCCCAGGCATTGTAGCGTGCTGCCGTTTCAATATCCAGGAGCTGTGCCATTCCTGATTGCCCTTTCTTGCGTCCCGCACGTCCGGCGAGGATCCGCATGGTTATGAAGTCAGCTGGACGAGCCTTGCGCCCGAACCTCGTATTCGACCGGATCCGGCCTGCCGTCGGAAGCGTACATGTGCGAAAACATGTCGATAATCCTGGCAAGATCGGGGCTGGCCATGAAATTGTCATAGCTGGCGCGGTCCGCCCAGACAGTGAATGCGATGCGCTGCGGGCCCGATGGTTCACCGAGCAGCATCGCTCGCACGAAGCCGGCATGCTCTTGCATCATCGGAACGGCACCCGCCTCGAAGAGCTTTGAGTCCTCGCCCCAATACTCGGCCTTGCACTTCCAGTGCGCCATCCTGGCATACACGGCAATTGCCTCCCTTGCTGCGACATCATGAAATATATTCGAGATATATTTTGGTTGCAATAGGCGGCTGCGTCCCCTATTGTCGCGGCGTGACGGAGCTTGGAAGGGAGCCTGCGGAAATGGCAAGCAAGTTGTACGGCAAGTATTCACAGGCCGAGCTTGATCACGAATACGACATGCGCATTCGTTGCCCGCACTTTGCCGAGACATTCGCTGCGATGGACGTTCACAATACGCGCATGGCCGAGATCTACGAATCTCGCCTGGACGTGCCTTTTGGAGACCGCGACCTGGAAAAACTGGACATCTGGCCGGGGCGTGGCGCCTCTCCGATCCTGCTGTTCATTCATGGCGGTTACTGGCGGGCATTCGACAAGGCGATGTTCCGGTTCGTTGCAGAACGATACGTCGAGGCGGGTTCGGCAGTGGTGCTGAACAATTATGACCTGTGTCCCCGGGTCACAATGGACGTGATCACCGAACAGAACCGGCAGGCGTTGAAGTGGATCTACGAAAACGCCGGGGAATTCGGTGGTGATCCGGGCCGGATCCACGTCACCGGGCATTCGGCGGGCGGTCACCTGACGGCCATGCTGCTGGCAACTGACTGGACGAGCCGCGGGCTGCCGGGTGACGTCGTCAACGGTGCCGTGCCACTCAGCGGCCTGTTTGATCTTGAACCGCTGCGACGCTCATATCTCAACGCCGATCTCAACATGAACGAAGACGAGGCGCGGCGCAACAGCCCGATTCACCACCTTCCCGAGCGGATGCCGCCAACGGTCATTGCCGTCGGCGGGGGTGAAACCGATGAATTCCGTCGGCAATCACGGATTTATACCGATGCCTGCCGTGATGCCGGATTCGATGTCAGCTACCTTGAAGTCGGCAACCACGATCACGTGAATGTCGCAGGAGAATATCGCAATCGCCTGAGCCCGCTCACCGCGGCGCTCTTTGCTCAGATGGGTCTTTGAAACACGCGCTGGAAGGACCCGACTTTCAACAAGGGAAAGGAGAACAATCGATGACACAGATCGGAAAACCGTTGCAAATGACGCTGCTGGCAGGGGCGCTGGCCGTGGGCCTGCCTGTCATGGCCCCGGCGCAGGATGTCGCCTGGGACATGCCGAACGAGTATGGTGAGACGTCGATCTCCGGTGAGGCAGACAAGATATTCGCCGAAAGACTGGCAGCAAACAGCGGCGGCCGGATCATCATCACCAATCACTTCGGCGGTTCGTTGGGCTACAAGTCGAAAGACCACTGGGCGGCGGTTGAAGACCAGGCCGTCCCGATAGCCAGTACGTATACCGGGGTGTTTACGGGATTCGACCCGATCTTCCTGATGAACAACCTGCCATTCATGGCGACCAACCCGACCCAGAGCAAGGCCCTGATCGATGCCGCGCGTCCCTACTACGCCGAGGCTTTCGCCAAGGGGAACCAGGTTCTTCTGCTTACCGAGCCCTGGTCGCCGGTCGGGTTGTGGACCAAGCGCCCGATCTCGTCGGCGGCCGAAATGCAGGGCCTCAAGGTCAGGACCTACGACAAGAATGGCACGCTGACATTGAAGGAACTGGGTGCGGCGGCGATTCAGATGAGTTGGGCTGACGTGGTGCCGGCGCTTTCCACGAATACGATAGAAGCGGTGCTGACCTCGGAGGAAGGTGGTCTGTCGGCCAATTTCCAGGAATACCTCGATCACTACCATTATCTCAATTTCACCATGGGCTCGAACATGGTTCATGTGAATCGGGACGTTCTCGATGGGCTTCCGGATGATCTCCGGCAAATCGTGCTCGACACCGCTGCCGAGGTCGAGGCCGAACTCTGGGCGCGTGCACAGGATCGAATCGACCTGAACGTCCAGCGCCTGCAGGATGCCAATGTCACCGCGATCCAGGATGTGCCCGAGAGCTTCATCGACGAACTGAAGACCGCATCGATGGTTGCGATCAACGAATGGCGCGAGTTGATCGGCCAGGAACTTGCGGACGAAATCCTGGCCACATATGCCAAACAGCTCGAGATGGTCTCCAACTAGAGCTGAAGGTGTCCGACATTGCTGGTCGCCGCCCCCTGGGCGGCGACCTCTTTTGAAGAGAGGTGAGTGGTCGTCAATGACCCATCTCCATCGGTTTTCTTCATTCGTCAATGGCCTCGGCATGTTTGCAGCAGTGACGATACTGTTGAGCATGACGGGCCTCATCCTGACGGAAGTCGTCCTCAGAACCTTCTACGCGTCATCCACGCACATGGCCGATGAACTCGTGGGTTACGGCATCGGTGCAATGAGCTTCCTTGCACTCGGACAGGCCCTCGAGAAGGGAACGCTCATCCGCATGAACCTGCTGCTGGCGAACATGAAGAGCGGCGGCCTGGCCAGGCGCGCAGTCGAGGTGACATGCATAATCTTCGGGATCTTCAGTTGCGGCATGGCGTTCTGGTTCTTCACGCGAAACGTCATCCGCAACTACGAACGCGGATATGTAAGCGAGACAATTGCCCAGGTACCGCTCTGGTTGCCCGAATCATTCATTTCAGTCGGCCTTGCCATTCTTCTCCTCCAGTTTGTATCCTACCTGATGCGAGTGCTCATGGGCGAGGCCGATCTCTCTTCCGCCAAGGCTGCCGAGCTGGGGATCGAATAGCGCGATGGAGGAAATTGCCCTTTCCGCCTTGGTCTTCGGCTTCCTTGCGTTTTATCTCGGTATCGGTTCCTGGATCTTCGTCGCGCTGCTGATGGTCGGGCTGACGGCGCTTGTCCTTCTGCTCGATTTCCCGCTGTCTCGGGTCGGCCCCGTCATGAAGGGGACCATGTGGCGAACGGCCAGCACATGGGAACTTGCCGCCATTCCAATGTTCATTTTCATGGGCGAGATCATGTTCAGAACCGATGTCTCGGATCGATTGTTCCGGGGTCTCTCACCCTGGACCAGCCTGATCCCCGGCAAGCTGCTACATTGCAATGTTGTCGGATGCACCCTGTTCGCTGCCGTGAGCGGGTCCAGCACGGCCACGACGGCCACGGTCGGAAAGATCACGATGACCGAACTCGAGCGGCGGGGATATGACAGCCGCATCGCCACTGGCTCGCTTGCCGGAGCCGGGAGCCTTGGCCTGATGATCCCGCCTTCAATCTCCATGATCATCTACGGAGTCCTGGCCGAACAGTCGATCACCGGGCTGTTTGCGGCTGGCATCCTGCCGGGATTGCTGATCTCCGTGCTGTACTCGTTCTACATCATCTACCGGGCGATGGTGGCACCGGTCACCGGCGGCGCCGAAAGCATCCGTTACCGCCCGATCGACTACCTGATGAGCCTGGTCGACCTGGCACCGATCCTGGTCCTGATGTTCATCATCCTGGGCGGAATCTACACCGGCGTCGTGACACCGTCGGAAGCCGCAGCTCTTGGCTTTGCCGCCTCGGTTCTGTTGGTGATCGTGCTGGGACAGTTCTCCTGGTCCGTATTCGTCGATGCCCTGACCGGGGCGACGCGGATTACCTGCATGGTGGTGACGATCCTGGTTGCCGCCAGCTTCATGTCGTCCACGATGGCATATCTCCATGTTCCCCAGGAGGTTGCCAAGCTCATCGCCGCCATGAACCTTGGTCCGGCTGGAATCGTCATTCTGATCGGCGCCTTCTACGTCATCCTGGGAATGTTCCTGGACGGGTTGTCGATCATGGTGATGACATTGCCAATCACGCTGCCCATCGTGGTGGCGGCCGGCTGGGATCCGATCTGGTTCGGAGTCTTTCTTGTCATCATGATCGAACTCGGCCTGATCACGCCGCCGATCGGATTCAACCTCTTCGTGCTGCAGGGAATAACCGGCAAACCGATCGGGGAAATCGCCCGGGGTGCATTCCCGTTCTTCCTGCTGATGCTCCTTGCGGCCGTGATCATCGCCGTCTTCCCGCAGATTGCGCTCTGGCTGCCCGACGTCATCCTCTGACCACCGCATGGCGGGTCGCAAGGCAGGCGACTTCACGGCATCCCGGCAGGTTTCCGATTGCAACGTCTCGGAATCGCTATAATATATTTGAGATATATCCACGAATACCGGGCAGTCTCCAAATGGTCAAACACTACGATGCAATCATTGTCGGGACCGGAATCATCGGGGCCGCCATAGCCTACGAACTGGCCAGGGACGGCAGGCGGGTCGCGGGCATCGACAAGAACGCGGTCGCCGGCGCCGGATCCACCTGCAATTCCTGCGCCATCATCCGGACACATTATTCGACGCTGGACGGTGCCGCCCTGGCCAAGTCGAACTATCCCTTCTGGGAGGATTTTCCCGGCTATCTCGAGGCCGAAGCCGGTGAAACGCTGGCGACCTACCGGGAGGTTGGCTGCCTCTATACGTGCTTCGAGGACAATGGCTACGGGCTGAAGCTGGAAGAGATCGCCAACGCCATCGGCATCCCCTACGAGGTCTGGACGCCCACCAAGATCCGCGCCAGGCTGCCGATCATGAATCCAGGCCACTTCCACCCGGCGAGACCTGCCGATGATCCCGATTTCGGCCGGCAGGACGGCGAGATGCGCTACGTGCTGTTTTTCCCGAAAGCCGGCTATGTCAGTGACCCGATGCTGGCCACGCAGAACATCCAGGCAGCTGCAACGCGCAAGGGCACGGACTTCATCACCGGCAGGCGGGTCGTGGAGATCCTGCGGCATGGTCGACGCGTGTCAGGCGTGAGACTAGACGACGAGACCGAGATCACGGCGCCGGTAGTCGTCAACGCTGCGGGCCCGCATTCCTTCAAGATCAACGAGTTGGCCAGCGTGACGGATGGCATGAACATCGCCACCCGGGCGCTTCGTGTCGAGGTTGCCCATGTTCCCTCGCCGAAGGGCTTCGACTTCGAACGGGATGGCTTGATCTGCTCGGATGCCGATATCGGTGGATACTGGCGGCCGGAGATTGGCAACAAGATCCTGATTGGCAGCGAAGAGCCACAATGCGACGAACTGGAATGGGTGGACCCGGATGCGTGGAACACCGACGTGACGGAACAGGCACGACTGCAGGCCCTGCGCGGCGCGCAGCGCTTCCCGGAGATGGGCGTGCCGAATTCGGTGCAGGGCATCGCCGATCTCTACGATGTGTCCGACGACTGGATCCCGATCTACGATTGCTCCGATTTGGCAGGTTTCTACATGGCCGTCGGCACCAGCGGCAACCAGTTCAAGAACGCGCCGGTTGTCGGCATGATGATGAAGGAACTCATCGATTACTGCGAGGCCGGCAACGACCATGACGCAAACCCGATGGGTTACAGGCTTCCGCACATGGACTACACGCTGAACATGAGGTTCTGCTCGCGCCTGCGCGAGATCAACCGCGAAAGCAGCTTCTCGGTCGTGGGCTGATGGCCGGCGAGCCGGCTTTCGTCGACTGCTACGGCGCGATGGCGGAGCGGCTGACCGACGACATGATTCACGTCGTCCCGGAGCTTGTGATCTGGCGCGACGAACCTGCGGATGAGGACGAGTTGATCGCGCGTCTTTCAGGGCGGAGAAACGCGCTCGTCTACATGGGCTACATGTCCGAACGAGTCCTGAATGCCTGCCCGGATCTGCAAACGATCGCCTATCTCTCGACCGGCCTGGCAACGCATGGCGATCTGGATGCGGCGGCCGAACTGGGTATCCGTTTCGAGGGAGTCAAAGGCTATGGCGACCGCGCGGTGGCCGAACATGCCGTGACGCTTGCATTGGCCGGGCTGAAGCGAATCGCCGAGATGGACCGTGCCGTCCGACGGGGCAGGTTCCGGTTGATGCGGGCCGAGGAATTCGCCGGCAAGATTTTCGGCATTCTCGGCATTGGCGGGATTGGCGCCGAGACCGCCCGGCTCGCCGACGCCCTGGGAGCGCAAGTCATTGGCTGGACGCCTTCCGGCGATGCACGCGGTGCACCGGTCGAGATGATGTCGAAGGACGAGGTCTTCTCCCGGGCCGACATCGTTTCGCTGCATCTGGCGCTGTCCCCGGAAACACGGAGCATCGTCGGTGCCGCCGACTTCGCCCGGGCACATGCGGGCATGGTTCTCGTCAACACCGCACGCGGCGCATTGATCGACGAGCGCGCGCTGATCGACGCACTGGCTTCGGGCCAGGTCGGTCATGCGGCGCTGGACGTGTTCGAGACCGAACCGCTATCGGCAGAACATGCGCTTTGCACCATGGACAATGTGACGCTGACACCACATTCTGCCTGGATGACGAGCCAGGCCATCGACCGGCTCCTGCGCGCCGGCCTTGATCTCCTGGGCCGCCACATCAGGGAGTGCGCATGAGCCGGGCAATTCTCGCCCTCGCCCGAATGGTCGGCGCGACACGGCCGAGCGAGATCCCCGATGCGGTCGTGACGCGCGCCGCCGATTGCATGCTTGATGCCCTCGGTGCCGCCGCTGCAGGCGGCAGCGCGGCCAGCACGATGGCGATGTCCCGCGCCTTTCCCGGGCAGGAAGGTGCGGCATCGGTCTGGTTCACGGGCAGGACTTGCGATTCGGCGACGGCGGCAACACTGAACACGATGGCGGCGACGGCACTCGATATCGACGATGGACATCGAATGGCGGCGGGCCACCCTGGCGCGGCAATCATTGCTGCCTCCCTGGCCGCGGCGCCGCCTGACATGCCGGGCGAGCAACTGCTCACCGCAATTGTCCTCGGCTATGAAGTCTCCGTACGAGTTGCCCTTGCGCGTGTTCCGGAGCAGCACGCGTCAACCGTCAGCGGACGCTGGAGTGGCACCGGTGCCGCGGCTGCCGTCGCACGGCTGTACAATTTGCCGCCCGAGACGATTGCCCAGAGCATTCTCATTTCCGAGCAGCATGCCCCCCGGCTCGGCTCGGCCGATTTGCACGGCTTTGCCGGATCGGACGTGAAGGAAGGGATTGCCTGGTCCGTATTCACGGCGCTGCGTGCCGTCGACCTCGCCAGTGCCGGGTTCCGGGGCTATCCGGAAACCTTCGAGACTGGCGAGCTGTATTCGCCATCGAGACTGGTCGAAGACCTCGATGACTTCGCGGCGGTCGATGGCCTGTTCTTCAAGCCATACGCCTGCTGCCGGTGGATCCACGCCGCCATCGACGCATTTCTGGACATCATCGACGAAGAGGCGCTGCCGCCCGACCGGATCGACCATGTCACGGTCAGGACATTCGACCGTGCCGTCGCCCTCGGCAATCACCTTCGCCCGGCCTCGGATACGGAGGCCCAGTTCTCGATTCCCTTCGTACTGTCGGCGGCGGCCATCAAGGGTCGAGAGGCGCTTCTTCCGCTCGATTTGTCGTTGCTCGAGGACGAGGAGGTGCTCCGCTTTGGCGAGCGCATCGAAATCCGCCATGATGATGAGCTTCAGACCCTGTTCCCCCGCCTGGCACCATCAATCGTCGAGGTGGTGTCAAACGGACGCCCGATTGCGAAGCGGGTCGATTCCGCATTCGGCGATCCTGCCAACCCCATGGACAGATCTCATCTCGTTGCAAAATTCCACCGACTTTCCGACCCGGTGCTTGGTCACCAGCGCGCTGCATCGATCGCAACCGCCCTTTTTGCACTTCGGCAGAGCCCGGTGCGCGAGCTGGCCGACCTGATCGGAACATCCCGCCCGGCCGGCGAGTCCACCCCGGCCGGGATGGAGGCAGGATTCGCCCGGCCAGTTCGGCGCCGGATCAGCCGAGCACGGTGATTGCGTCAGCCATGTCCCGCGAGGCTTCGGCCATCACTTCGTCGGGTTTTGCAAAACAGAGTCGCAAATGACCGGGTGCGCCGAATTCGGTTCCGGGAACCACCGCCACACCTGACGCCTCCAGCAGGTATTCGGAGAGCTCGATGTCGGTGCGAATCATGCCGCCCTTCGGCACCTGCCGACCCAGAAGCCCGTTGCACGCGGCGAAGACATAGAAGGCGCCTTCGGGCACGCGCGCCTCCAGACCCGGGATCTTGGCAATCGCGGCCAGCAGCATGTCACGACGACGGATATAGGCAGCCAGCCAATCGTCGAGAAAATTCTGTGGCCCCATCAGGGCGGCGAGTGCTGCCGCCTGCGCAATCGAGCTCGTGCAGGTAGTCAATTGACCCTGGAGCTTGGACATGGCTGCAATGAACTTGCTGGGGCCAGTTGCATAACCGACGCGCCAGCCTGTCATGGCGTAGGATTTTGACACGCCGTTCACCGTCACCGTCCGTTCGGCCAAATCCGGCGCAACCTGCGCCAGCGTGACAAAGGGCTCGTCCCGGAACAGGATCTTTTCGTAGATGTCGTCGCTCAGGATGCCGATATGGGGATGACGGCGCAGCACCTCGGCCAGCGCCAGCAACTCGCCAGCGCCGTAGACCATCCCACCGGGATTGCCCGGCGAATTCAAGATCAGGAAGCGCGTGCGCGGCCCGATGGCCGCGTCCAGCGCTTCCGGTGTCAGCCTGGAGCCTGTCCTGGCACAGCACACGATCACTGGCTCGCCACCGGCGAGCTTGACGATGTCCGGATAGCTGGTCCAGTACGGAGCCGGAACAATCACCCGGTCCCCGACATCAAGGCCGGCACACAAAGCCGTGTAGATCAGCTGCTTGGCGCCGGTGCCAATGATCACGCAATCCGTACCGCAGGCAAGCCTGTTCTCGCTTCGGAATTTTTCGGCCACCGCCTCGCGGAGCACCGCGGTCCCGGCAACAGACGTGTAGCGCGTCTGGCCCTCACATGCGGCCCGGTGTGCGGCTTCAATGATGTGGTCAGGCGTATCGAAGCTCGACTCACCTTCGGCAAGATCATGCGTTCTTTTTCCCGAATCGGCACGCTGGCGTGCCATCTCGGCCAGCCGTATCGTTCCGGAGGGACGGATTCGCATGACATGGCGGGATAAATGCATCTCTGCCTCCGCAAAGAATGATGTTCACAATAGCCGCGCCAGGTGGCAATCTCAAAATGGAATGCGAGAGATGAACATGCTTCTCTATGACCCGGACAATGCAACGTACGAGTTCGATGGAGCCCGAATGGATTTGGCGCTGGAATACCGTGACAATCCGCGCGGGCCCTACAGCGCCGAGTTGCAGCGCGTGCTCGACAGGATGCGGTCGACACCGATGAAGGGCCGCCTGGCCCTTTCCGTGATCGAGCCCTTCAGCAAATTCGCGCTGGTCTGTTTGACCGGCGAGCGCGGCGTTGCACCCATCGTGGTCGAAGGGGTGAGCTATGCGTCCATCCCCGAGGCCGAATGGGACATCTTCAAGCGCCGCTGGCAGGAGCTGACCGGCATGCCGGTCACGGTTTCGGACCCATGGTGATCAGCACGACCGGGCTGATCGGCTATTGCCAGCCGCTTACGATCCACGCCGGCGAGACGACCGAGTTGAAATTGTCGAGCAATGGGCCCGACACCTGTTCCGTTGCGGTGATGCGCGTCGTATGCGGGGATATCGACCCGAATGGTCCAGGCGCCAGTTTCGAGACAGCAGAGTGGTGCAAGGCAACCGG
This sequence comes from Paracoccaceae bacterium, assembly GCA_965214695.1. GTDB lineage: Bacteria > Pseudomonadota > Alphaproteobacteria > Rhodobacterales > Rhodobacteraceae > JAPOXR01. The sequence goes on from OZ243967.1 coordinate 706,627, forward strand.
ACTCCCGGTCAGGCCTCAGCCGGCAAACGCCGGATCCTTCGGTTTTGCGCCCCGGGGACCGGCGACCGGTGTTGCGAATTCGCTGCGGCTCGAGATGAATGTGTGGCCGACACTCCCGGCCGGCAAGCCGCAATGCCTGCTGCATTGGGGAGATTTGCGGCTGGAGATGGCCAGATTTGGCCATCTCGGCGGTCGCCTCGGCAACTCGGCCGCAATCCTGGCCCGCCCCTTGCCGGGACGTCGCTGGTTTCGGATCATCCTCGAAGCCTCCGATGAACGCATCTCCGTATCGGCCGAACCGATCGAGGCCATGGCAACCTGGCCACATGTCGAGAGATCGGACGCCCCGGCACCGATTGTATCGTTGCCGGGATGCAACAACCCGATCATCTTCGGCGCCGCCATGGAGGGCTGGCGCGCCGGTCATCCCGTCGTCACATGCGCCTATAACGGCAAGATCGAGGCACCCGTGATCAAGGCCGGCGCGGTTGCAACACCAATTGCCGCCTGGGATTTTTCCCGGCACATCGAGAGCGCAATGGCGCACGACACCGGGCCGCAGGGCGTTCACCTGACCCTTGTCAACACGCCGATGCGGGGCGCAACCGGCTCGAACTGGAATGGTTCCGTCGAAAGCTGGAGACGGGATCCGTCGCAATATGGCGCGATTCACTTTCACGATGACGACATGACCGACTGCCGTTGGGATACATCGCACAGGATCACGGCACCCGACGCAAGCCGTTCCGGCTATTATGTCGCCCGCGTGACCTCCGACGATGTTCAGAGCGACGTGCCGTTCTTTGTCTCGGTTCGGCCAGGCCAGCGCCAGGCCGACATCCTGCTGATCGCGGCGACTGCCACCTACCTGTCCTATGCAAACACCCACATCAAGTTCGACAGCCAAAATACGGAAAACCTTTACGAAGCACCGATGGTGTTGAGCGAGGACGAACTCTATCTCAACGAGCACCGCGAGCTGGGCCTGTCGCATTACGACACGCATGCCGACAATTCGGGGGTCGTCTATTCCAGCGAGAGGCGGCCATTGATGAACATGCGGCCGGGGCTCTATACCTTCAACTACGTGAACGACACCCACATCGTGCAATGGCTGGAGAGTCGCGGCTTCGGCTACGATCTTGCAACCGATGAAGATTTGCACCGCCATGGTCGTGACTTGCTGGATGGCTACAGGGTGGTGATCACCGGATCGCACCCGGAATATTATTCGACACGGATGTGGGACGCCCTCCACGGCTACCAGCAAAGCGGCGGCCGGCACCTCTACCTTGGAGGAAACGGGTTTTATTGGCGGGTCGCATGGTCCGATGCGCAGCCGGGCATCATCGAGAACCGTCGCGGCATCTCCGGGGTGCGCACCTGGGAGGGCGAGCCTGGTGAACACCATCTGAGCTTCAGCGGCGAGCCCGGCGGGTTGTGGCGTACCCATGGCCGGGCGCCGCAAATGCTGGTCGGAACCGGCTTCAGTTCGACATGCTTCGTCCGATCGACCTATTTCCGCCGCACGGAGGCGTCCCGCGATCCTGCCCTGGCATTCGTGTTCGACGGGCTCAACTCGGATGTGATCGGTGATTTCGGATATCGAGGCGGCGGGGCCGTCGGCCTCGAACTGGACAGGTGGGATGCCGATCTTGGCTCGCCCCCGGGATCGGTCATCCTTGCAACGTCGGAAGATGTTGGACAGGGCGGACTCCTGACGGGCGAGGAGTTCATTACCACCACCCGCGCCCTTGACGGGCTCCAGAACCGGCGCGTGCGCGCCGACATGGTGTATTTCACGACGGCTGGCGGCGGCGCGGTGTGGTCGGCGGGGTCCATCGCCTGGGCGACTTCGCTGCTGTGGAATGCCGGCTCCAACCCTGTCAGCCGGGTGACCGAGAACGTGCTCAGGCGGTTTCTCGATCCCGAGCCGCTCCCTGGACCACCATCGGCAGGCGACCGGTAATTGGCGGCGACCGGATTTTCGCGGGACAGCCGGGACCCGGACGAGGATAGTCCGTTCATCGATGAATGAACCGGGGATATTGTCATTCCTGATCCGAACCGGTCGGTGCCTGCCCTGCATCCTGCCTGCCTGGTGTTTGTTCGGCAGGCAGGCGCCGCGATTTTCGCAAAATGACGGACACGGCTTTCGATGCCCTGGCAGTGACACGCCATGTCATGACCTGAGGAACCAGTTCCGATCACGCCAAGACGATCACTGAAACTTCCGGTCCGTAGTGACCCGTGCGGGCGGCAACCAAGGTCAGGCGAGCAGTGTAGCCGGTCACTGCCTGGCGGAGTGGTCGTGAGGGCGGCGATCAAGACCGGCCTGGCGGCGATGAGACCCGCCCGACCTGCTGGATCGTCGCAATGGGTTTTTCCACGACCGCGGCTACCGGTGCCGCGATCGTGAGCACGGTGAGATGGGTGCTGACCTGGGGTTGGGGCCGATCAGGGCCACGCCCTGATCACGTCGTTGGTGGCGGTCGCAAGTCCAATGTGAGCAGAATTCTGTCGACGGATTTCATGAGGAGCGGTGAAACACCGGGGTCCCGCTCCATTTGTCGGCCGCTGACAGCTCGCCGGCAATCGCCGCATTCCACACCATGTCCCCACGCAACGGTGCCGGACTGGCGTCCGTTGGTAATTCGATCGCCTTCGTCTTTGCCCGGCAAACAACCCTGTCACCCATCAATTCGGCGATGGCCAGGATCACCATCCGCACTTGGAGGGTTTTTCAGGGACATGATACATGTATTCGCAAGGCACCTCGCCATGGCGGCCACATGGAAGCGGATGATGCCGGCTCCGACATCACGAAACCGGGAGGCAGGAGACGCATGAATGGAAGATCCCGGGCTCCGTGGGTATCACGCGCCGTTCGGGAAAGACCTCGCACTGGCCGGGACGCCAGCCCGGTCAGGCATCGGGTGTCCACGGTGATCAGGAAGATCTATCTCCTGAGCCAGACACATACTGACCTCGGATACACAGACCATCCGGTGGCGGTACTGATGCATCACCGAGATATCCTCGATCAGGCGCTTGACCTGTGCGAAGCGACCCGGGATGCACCGGAAGGTGCGCAGCACAGATGGACTTGCGAGGTCACATCCACCACCCTGGACTACCTGCGCAATACCACATCCCGAAATGTCGAACGATTCCAGGCCTTGCACAGGGCTGGCCGGATTTCGGTTGGTGCGCTTCGCTACCACTGGACACCTCTCGTCTCGAAGCCCCTTGCCATGCAGACTCTCAAGGATGTCGACGCGCTTCGGGACGAGTTCGGTGTTTCAGTCACCGCTGCCATGCAATGCGATGTCAACGGGCTGGCCTGGTTCTGGAACGACCTTCTTGTCGAGAAGGGTGTCGAATTCCTGGTCACCCAGCAAAATCCGCATCGGGGTTACTGGGGGCGTCGGGTCCCGTCGGCCTGGTTCTGGGAAAACCGTTCAGGCGGAAGGATGCTGGTGCTGCAGGGCGAACATTACGGCCTCGGCGGCTTCCTGCGACTCTCCCGCAAGGGTGAACAGGACAGGGAAGAGTTGCAGAAAATACTTGCCCGCCATGCTCAAAGCGATTGCTGGCCCTTCGACTTCAGCGTGCTCACGGTCACCAACGCGGCAAATGGAGACAACGTCTTCCCTGACCGGTTCCTGAGCGACGGGGTCCAGGACTGGAATGCACGCGAAAACGTGCCCATCGAGATCATAACCCTGGACCGGCTTGCCGAGATCATCAACGCCAATTCCGCCGGACTTCCATCCTACCGGGGCGAATGGATGGACAGTTGGTGTGACGGCGTTGCCTCTTCGCCACTGGAAACCTCGGCAGCGCGAACCGCGGAGCGCATGCTTCCCGTCATTGAATCCCTGGGTGGCGCCGACGCCCCGGAATTCCGTGAACTTGTCGACACGCTCGCACGCTATGACGAGCATACCTGGGGGGCGCACAGCGCCAGCACCGCCCCCGACAACATCTTTGCCGCGGCACAGCGCACCCAGAAATCCAACCATGCCTTCAATGCATTCGCCATGGTGCTGCGCCAGCTTGCCGTTACGTCGAGACGTCGTGCCGCCAGGCTGGGAACGGCGGTAGAGGGCGATCCCGGTTTCGACCAGTTCTCCCACCCGACCCAAACCGCAGATGAGCAATCCTATCTCGTTGCCAATCCTGCCGATGTCACGATCGACGTGGATATCCCGGTTCCAACCGACCGAGGTGCCGGTCCGCAGATCTCGATACCCCAGGCCTGCGGAAGCAACGAGTTTTTCCCGGGACTTGGCGAAGATGGCTGGACTGACGCCCTCCAGGACCGGGCTCCGGATGGGCATCACCGTATCCGCACCCGGCTTGCTCCGGCTATGGCGACGATTGTCAGGCCCGTGCTCGCGGGAAGAAATGAATGCAGTGCGGGTCCGGACTGGATCGAAAACCGGTTCACACGGCTCGAATTCTGTCCGGAGTCCGGCGGGTTGGCGCGATGGACGGACAAGGCCAGCGGCCGTGACGTCATCTGCAGGCCGACACTGGTTCCGCTGGTCCAGTTGCTGGGCCGCCGCTTCAACCGGCGACAGATCTTCCAGGCCCCGTACTGGGAAAAATCCGACACGCCGATGGGATGGAACCGTGACGACCTGTTTGTCGACGATGCGTCGACCAGGATTCGTGGCGAGCCTTCGGTCAGCGCCGGCGAGGCGAGATTTGCGATGCGGTTCGAGTTCGGCTCGGGCATATGCATCGAATCCGAATGGCGACTGTCCGGACAATCTGCACGGCCGCAACTGACGGCAATACAGCACGCCAGGAATCTGGAGCGGGCGTTTTCCATAAGCTGGCCGATCGCGGCACCCGGACATGACAGCAGGATTCTCCTGGATACCGGCGATGGCTGGATTGATTGTGCCGCGGGGCATGTTCCGTCGTCCAGCCTGGGCTGGCAATGCATGCAGGACGGGCTGGCACTGGCAGAACATCCCGACCTCCACATCGTGATCGCTTCCCCGGACGCGCCGCTGTTCCAGCCGGGCGGGGCAAGATACCGGTATCCGCATGACCGCCTTGGTGACATCAATGGCGGAAGTTTCTGGACCGTCAACAACCACTGGGACACGAACTTCCCGATTCGTGTCCTTGATCCTGGCCCGTTCCGGCTTTCAATGTCACTGGCGGAAGCAGGCCGGGCCCGGGAAGAACTGCGCGCCATGACCACGATGCCCGTCATCGTCAGAACCCCGTTTCTTGACGAGGCGCCGGAAGTGCTGAACTGGTGAGTTGAAGACAACGCCCCCGGACCCGTGCATGGACCCGACGGGTATCCGCTCTTCCGAAGCCAAATCCAGCCGGGCTGCGCCACGGTGACGATTGCCGCCGGACCGGGAACAGCGAGCCAGCTTGCTTGTCATCCGGGTCTCGAGGGCAGTTACCGGCCTCCTCGCCGGGCATCGACATACTCGACCAGCGCTGACCGGCCCATGATTTCGACGATCCGCACCCGGAGTTCTGTCCCCTCTGCATCGGTCAATTGCAACTCCTCGCCCGGAATGAAGTTGACGGGCTGCTGTTTGCCCTGGTCGATGGCGATGTTCGATGCGTAGAGATACGTGCGGTCATGGGTGTCACGTATGGGGTTGAGCCTGCCCCTCAACCCCGGGACATGACCTGTCGCCTCCGGAAAAATGACGCTTCCGCCTGCCGGCAGGGCCTCCAGATCGATCGCCAGCGCCCGCTCCTCCGGTATCCAGCCCTGCTCCAGATACGCGGCATGTCCAGGTGACGATGCAAAGACCTTCATGGGCAACGAGGTCGTGTGCAGATCGACGGCAGCTTCGCCCTCATTGTCCGTCCTGGCCTGCTTCCAGGTCTTGTTGGGAAAAAGCAGCAGGAGATCGGCACCGGGCAACGGGTGGCCGCCCGACCGAACAGAGACAATGGTGCGGGCCGGACTCCAATCATGCCTTGCCGCGGGGATGACCAGGAGAACTTCGGAGTCGTCGACGATTCTGTATTCGGGATATTTCCCGCACAACTCCCATGTCTCGCGCCGGATTATGGGCACACCGTCGCCGCGGCGCTCCATGAGGTAGCGCCTGTCTTCGCTACCGCGAATTCCGCCGACAGGCATGCGCGCGAATACGGAGGTCAGGGCCTCGTTGCGAGTCGACTGCCGCGAGGCCATGCTCTCCACCGTCAAATTGTTGGGAAGGGAGCCGGGCGACTGGATTTCCACGCGATCATGGAACATTGACAAGCGAATCCTGGCTCCCCGCATGGAATAGTCGCGATGGACAACTGCATTGACCAGGGCTTCGAACAGGGCCCTTTCGCTGTACTGGGGCAGGTTCGAACGGGCGGGATCCTTCCATGCCGCGACCTGCATGTTCCTGACGGCAAAGGCAATTGCACCGGCAATCTATTCGTTCAATGGCCCGGTGATCTCCTGGGCATCAATCTGGACCGATGCACGGTCCGCGCCTCGATACCTGGTCGCGGTTATGCAAGCGCTGGCAAGCCATTGTTCCGGATTTGGCGTGCACAGCAGCACGCCGGCGACCGTGGCACGAAGAATTCCGGCCTCGTCAACTCCAAGCAGTGCCTGCTTCACGAGCGCCGCCTCGGGCTCGGCCGCACCTTCGGCGCTGAGCAACTGCCTCCAAAGTCCCTCGGCCAATGTCCCGAAGCCGGTCTCCGGCACCGGCTGCTCGTCGAACCACAGGAAGCGGGACTGCGACCGCCTCTGCTCCAGCCGTAACCGCTCGTCACTGGCCATGAGCCGCTTCGTTGCACCCACGCGGATATGGTATCCGCCGGGACCCTCATGTACGAAATCGCTCCTCGGAATTTCGACCAGCAGCACGCGTTTGCCGTCCGGCATCTTCTTGTGAAATGTGCGGATGCGAACAGGAGGCTTGATCGTATCGGTGCTCACCTCGACGAGAAAGGCATCCAGGTTGATGATCTGCGCTTTCGACATGCCGATTACCGTGCCGTCATCGGCAACTCCGGCGAGCACCACGCCCCCGGCACCGTTGGCGAAGGCCGAGATTTCGTCGGCCCAGTCACCGCGGGACGGGCCCTTTGGACGATCCCCGGGGAACTCAACCTGCTTGAATTCCCAGTGGCTGTCCTCACCCAACTGAAACTGGTCTTCAATGTCCTCGATGCGGCAGTTCATATCCTCGAAATTAACTCCCCAGATCGCAGGTGGCTGCAGGCCATGATGCCCCATCAAGTCTCAGGACAACATGGTCCCGGAGTCTTCATTTCCTGTGCTGAGGTCATCAACCGAAGCATATCCGACTACACACCCATCAGTAAGACAATTCGAGCGGCAATCAGGGGGCCACAGATTGCCCGAAAGATCCCGTCACCGGCTAACCTGACCCCCCGTTGTCGGTGGAGCAGCACGCCAATTCGGGTGCTGGTGGTCATGGAGGCTGTGCCGGTAGAGTCCTGGACCACGAATCCGGGATTCATGGTCTTGGCGGCCAGGTCCGGGAGCATGCCTGCAACCGGCGGCCCAGAATGGGAGAGCGTCACGTTGAATGAACTTGCAGCAGCAAAGTCCCTGGTGCTTGCATACCAGGGCGCACTGGACAGGGCCGAGATCGGCGACATTGCCGAAGCGCTGTCAAGGCACTGTTCCTCCGATTGCAGTTTCCGGTTTGTCCATCCCTTCAATGGAGCGGCGGGCCCCGAGGAGGCCGCCGGGGTTTTCTGGCAGCCAATCAGGCGGTCCTTTGCCCCGCTGCAGCGCCGACAGGACATCTTCCTTGCCGGGGCCAACCATCTCGATGACGGCGCCTCGATCTGGGTGCTGTCGATGGGGCATCTCCTGGGCCTGTTCGATGCACCCTTCCTGGGAATGCGGCCCACCAGGCAGGCCGTCATGCTCCGTTATGCCGAATTCAGCCGGGTTGCGGATGGCAGCGTCACCGAGTCGACCCTGTTTCTCGATATCATGAACCTGATGGCCCAAATCCGGGCCGAAGTGATTCCGCCGGCCACGGCGTCGGTCATGGTGACGCCGGGGCCGCGTACCCAGGACGGGCTGCTTCTTGCCGACCAGCCGCCGGAGGAAGGACAGCAAACCCTTGCCCTCTTCGTGCGAATGATCGACCGGCTGCTCTCGGTTGATGTCCGAACCACGGGAACCGACCTGTCGCTCGACTGGACCGATGACATGATCTGGTGGGGGCCGGGTGGAATCGGCGCGCCGTACACGCAGCAGCGATATCTCGAACAGCACTGCATTCCATTCGAGGAGGGCCTTGAATGGGGAGATTTCTTCGGGCACCGTACCGAGATTGCCGAAGGCCATTATGGTGGGTTTTTCGGCTGGCCGACCTTCGATGTCCGCTCCCGCGGCGGCTATATCGGACTGGCTCCTGCCTCCGAAAAGAAGGCGGGTATGCGGGTCGTGGACATTTACCGGCGACAGGGAGACAAGCTGGCCGAAAACTGGAACTTCATTGACCACCTTCATTTCCTCGACCAACTCGGTGTCGACCTGATTGCCAGGCAACGCCAACTGACCGGCCTCTAGGACCGAGAGCCGTTTGCCGATCTGCCTGTTGATGCGCCGGGTCCACCCGGCGGTGGAATCGGCGGTGGGTAATCTGGGTCACCGTGGACTTGATCGTGTCCGCTCCCGCGGCGCTGACGGCTTTGCCCGGGCGGTGGCGCTGTCAGTGGTGGCCTTGAACATCCACCGCATCGGGCTCCTGCTGCGCCGGCAGAGCCAGGCGACCGCCCGCCGGTCGGACCGCCTCGCCGCCTGAGCCATCCGCTGAATTCGGCGATGCTCCTGGCCCCAACGGACCAGGAGCCTCTTCCTGTGGTCAGTGTTGTCTGGAGCCGCCGAAATTGCTGCCGGAGGCGACAAATCCGCTGTCGGGCATTCGAATAAATCCCGGTCCGGGGTCAAATTCGTCGATTATCGACGTTCTGGACCGCGTATTCCTGATCGGAAATTGCCAACACGGGGGGTTCTCTGACGGGCACAATTTATGGGAACCAGATCAGCGCAAAGGCGTGTCATGGCAGGCATTCGAGGATCAAGGTTCCCATTATCATGTGGTTCCCACTATGCGAGGGGACCGGGGCAACCCGGTTTCCTACCGCGATTCGGGACATCCCCGCGAATTTGCCGCGCAGCGTTTATTTTGCCCGGCCTTGCTTCCCGCTCCTTGCTGCCTTGCGGCCCGAGGCACCCAACCGGTCGTTCAATGCGACGAAGAATGCTTGATTCTTGGCAGCTGTGGAATGCCCCAGACGCCACAACCGGTCAGCGCTTCAAACCAGCATGTTCCTCAATCAGATGTGTCTGCTGCAATGTTGGAAAGACCCTACACATCCCGGAGAGTCTGCCAAATGGCCTTGTCAAATTTTAGCAGTCGGGAGAATTTTCCAATTCCGACCAAAAGATACCCGGAATGGATGAATTGGCCCAACCAAAGATCTGTTTCAACTCTTCTGGAGACCTCGGTCCGGGAATTACAGATTTGACGACGCTTGAGCGCAACGGAAATTGAAGTGCAGCTGCACCGATTTCAACATCGTGTACCCGGCACAACTCCAAAAGCCTGTCGCGTCGCTCATTCATCGCCGCCGGTATGTCGCGGTAATTGTATGTTGTTCCCCCGACCAGCATGCCCGAGTTGAATGGGCCACCGATCACGAAATCCACACCCGATCTCGAACAGGCATCCAGAAGATCTTGCGCACACTTTCGTTCGAGAAGCGTGTAACGTCCTGCCAAAAGAAACAGATCGAAGTGGCCGTGTTGCATCGCCTGAAGGCAGATATCCGTTTCGTTCACGCCAAGGCCGATCGCCTTGACCAGACCAGAATTACGTAACTCCTCCATGGCGCGGTACCCGCCGCGGTCGAAGAACGCGGAGAACTGCGCGCCAGCGTCTTCGCCATGAGTTGCGCGCCCGAGATCGTGTCCGTACAGAATGTCGAACGTCGCAAGGCCCAGGCGTTGCTGGCTGTGCTCGAAACTGCGCATGATCCCGTCATAGGTGTAGTCGAATGCGGCCCGAAACTGGGTTGCGCCGCCGCCAGGATCTGGAAACAGAAGCCGCCCGACCTTTGTTGAAATGACAATATCCGAAGCACCCCTTGCCGCATCTCCGAGCAGATGCTCGGACAACCCTGTTCCATAAAGCGGCGCAGTATCAAAATACGTAATTCCGCCGGAATAGGCCCGCTTGAGCGTCGCGCGCGCGGCGGTGATGGCGACCGAAGATGAATCAAACGCAAGCGTTGCGCAGCCCAAACCAACTTCAGAAAGCGCCAGCCCAGAGCGCGTTAGCCTGCGGGTTGGAAGGGAAGTCATCCCTTTTCTGCACCTGCGTTCAGCCCTGATCGCACGTGCTTCTGCGACATCAGAAAGACGATGATGATAGGTAGCACAACCAGAATGGCTGCCTGAATGGTCTCGGGTTGCCTGACCGGGATGTTATTTGACGCGGCTTGCAGATCAAGGGCGCCGGAAGAATTGATCAGGGTCGTCAGGCCAACGGGCAGATTCTGTTTGTCGTCGTCCGTGATCAGAACGAATGCCAGGAAGTAGTTGTTCCAGTTGTTGACAAAGCTGAAAAATGCCAGGAGCGCGACAAGCGGCTTTGCCAGCGGGAGTCCCATGTGAAGAAAGCACTGAAAGTGCCCGCATCCATCCACCCGGGCGCTTTCGACAACGCTCTTGGGCAGCGAGGTCGCATAGAAGATATAGGCCAGGTAAACCCCGAACGGGAAGAATGAGGACGCCAGTATCAAACCCGAATAGGTGTTTGTCAGGCCGAGAAGGGTCATTTCAAGGAAGATCGGCAAGATGATAGCCTGAGAAGGCGTGATCATTGCGATCAGGGTCATGATCAGGATAAATTTTCGCCCTTTGAACTGTGACATTGCCAGGGCATAGCCGGCAGGAATGCACGCAAACAACGTAAGTGAGACGCTGCAGAGCGTGTAAATGACGGAGTTCAAAGCCCATCTCAGGATTTGAAAATTGTTGAATCCTGTCAGGTTCAGGAAAGTTTGCTTCATTGCCGCGAAGCTGCCGAACGCCAGTGGTGGATCAGAGATCAGCGAACTTTCGGTGCGGGTTCCTGCGATCAATAGCCAAAGCAGAGGCAGACCGTAAAAGACCACGAAAAAAGACAGAAGCGACCAGATGACGAAATTGCTGAGGCGGAATGTCCTTAGCGAGCTTATCATGGCGCCCCTAGTCGATCTTGTAGAATTTGGTGGCAAAAATCAGGGTGAAGGCGATGATCAAAGGCAGAATAAGCGACATCGTGCTTATCGCTGCCGCGACCCCAAAATCTCCGAACCGGAAGGCATAGTAAAAGCCGAGTTGCATCACAGACCAGTCCGGCTTTTCAAATTGGCCGCCGGCCAACGACATCAATTGCGGTTCGACGAAGATCTGCAGCCCCACGGACAGCGTTACGATGGCCATCAATGTGATTGTCTTGGAAATCATCGGCAGTTTGATCCGCGTTGCCATTTGCCATTGGTTTGCACCGTCGATGCGCGCTGCCTCCAGCACATCACGCGACAACCCCGACAAGGCACCGCCCAGAACAACGATCCAGCCGCCCGAGTTCCCCAGAAATCCCATGAGCGCAAAAATCCAGACTTCTCCGAGGCCGTTGATCGTTTCTTGTCGGCTTTCCCAACCGACAAGGTGATAGACAAAATTGAAGGGCGAAACGAGCGGGTCGAGCAGAAAGAGCCAAAGAACGACTACTGCTGACGAAGCGATTGCGCCCGGCATGAAATAGATCGACCGGAGGAAGGCGGCGGGTCGTTCCGGAAGCGTGTCGAGCAAAAGCGACAGCATTGTTACGCCAATGACCATCAGCGAAACCCAGGTCAGAACATATCTCAGCACATTCCAGACCGCTGGCACAAGGCGATAGTCGTTGAGGGCTTCACGATAGTTTGTCAGGCCCCAAAAGACGTTTTCGAACGTGTCAAAGAAACTGAGGCCGAACGCGTAAAATACAGGGAAGACGGCGAACATCACCATCAGGATCAGATAGGGAAGCAAAAGAACATAAGAGACCAACGTCTTCCTGCGGGCAGCTTTTCGTGCACGGGCCTTCAGTTCAGACTTTGACAGTGCAGGCATATGCGGTCTCGCGGCAGATTGGCCGCAGCTAAAAGTCGCTGCGGCCCTCTTATTGGTCAAGTCACTCAGTCACAACTTTGTAACGTGCCAGTTTTGCGGCGTTAACAATTTCTTCCTGAAGCTGCGGCAGCAGAGATTCAAACGAAGCGCCAGCGGCAAGATCGTTGGCGACTGCCTTGGTGAACGCAGCGCGGCTGTCGAAACGCAATGACACATAGCCATGATGGCCGAAGGCGGCAGCATCCACCATCTGTTCAAAAGCATCATCGTTGGCATAGTAGTCGGTGGCGTTCAGTGCGGCGCCCCAAGGCAGAGAAGCAGGCTGATTTGCCGGCATTGTAACGGCTGTGCTGTTAATGTCCTGGTTGCTGGTAACAAATTCCAGAAGATCTACAACAGCTTCGGGGTGTTTGGTATCTTTCCATCCGCCCCAGACGCCGCCGCCCCAGCTCCAGATGACAGGGGTATCCTGGCCATCCCACCTCATCTGAGGGGCGACACCGGTCTGACCTTCGGCGAATTCATAATTGCGCTTCAGGACGTATTCTCCGAACCAGGTTGGGCCGGGGATCATCAGCAGCTTGTTCGCTTTCGCTTTCTCAATAAATTCGGGATCAAATGGTGAACCCCGATACAATGCCCCGCTCTCCAACATCCGGTCGACAAGCTGAGCTGACTCAACGCATTGCGGTGCCAGCGCGTTGACTTGCAGCGTTTCCGGGTCATCGGCCAGCGGAATCGCGACATTGCATCCGTTGGACATCAGGTAATTCATCAGCGTCATGTGGATGGAAGACGCACCGACAACGATGCCGGAGTCGTTTGCCGCTGCCGCGGCACCTACCGCTTCATATTCCTGCCATGTCGTCGGCAGGCTCAGACCAAGCTCCTCCATGAGAGGCGCGTTATACCACAGCATGAAATGCGCCACATCGTTGCGCAGGCAGATGAGCGATCCGTTCGCCTTTTCGCAAGGCGCCAGCGCGGTTGGGTAGAATTCGTCAACAACCGCCGGATCGACCTTGTCGCTGAGCTCCAGAAGGTAGCGGACGCGCCGAGTCGAAAGCTGGGCCGCCATGTTGACATCGGGCATGAAGATCGCGTCGGGGATCCCATCACCGGACTGCATGGCCAACTGAAGTTTGGTTATGATCTCGGTCGGCGCGATGGTCACCATTTCGACCTCGACATCGTCGCGTGCGGCGTCAAAGGCCTGATAGAAGGGTTCACGGACTGCGTCGCCCCAAACGACCAGTTTGACTACATCTTGCGCAGCCACACCTGACCCAAGGACTGCCGTGACACAGCTCAGTGCCAGAGTTCTAAGGTTTTTCATTGGTATTCCTCCTGATTGGTTGAGTTGTCTTCAGTTCTTGGTTGGTGAACATCGCGCGCCCGACGGATCGAACACGTCGATCCGGTCGGCGGGTACGGCCAGCACTACGTTTTCTTCGGACGCGATCTTGCGGTGCTGAAATGTCTGGACCGTCACATTTTCCGCAAGACCTGCGTTGACATAGGCATAGGTGATATTGCCCAGCTGATCGGCCATTTCGACTTGCCCTTTCAGCACCAGCGCATTCGGCGGCGCGTCAGCTTCACTGATGAAGTGAAATTCCTCCGGCCGTACGCCAAGCGTGATCTTGTCGCCGGGCTGCGGCCCATTGGCGCGAATATCCAGGGAAAGGCCCGAAACACCGTCCACGGCCACATTGGCAGATCCGCCGGTGGCCGATGTAACCGTAGCGGGAACAAAGTTGATTTTTGGCGACCCGATGAAGCCAGCTACAAACTTGTTGTGCGGCGCGTTGTAAAGATTATCTGGCGTGCCGATTTGTTGGATCTCGCCGTAATCCAGGGCGACAATCCTATCAGCCAAGGTCATCGCTTCGGTTTGGTCGTGCGTCACATAAATCATGGTGGCACCCAATTTCCGGTGCAGGTTTTCGATCTCCAGCCGCATCTGCACGCGCAAGGCGGCGTCCAGGTTTGAGAGAGGCTCATCAAACAGAAAGACTTTCGGGTTGCGCACAATGGCGCGCCCGATTGCCACGCGCTGACGCTGACCGCCCGACAGTTGGGCCGGCGAGCGATCCAAAAGGTCTTCCAGCCGAAGGATCCGCGCGGCTTCGATAACGCGATCATGAACCTCGGATTTCGGCAAACGCGACAGCCGCAGATTAAAGGCAATGTTCCCAAATACGTTCATATGGGGATAAAGCGCGTAGTTTTGAAAAACCATCGCGATACCGCGTTCGGACGGCTCTGCATGGGTCACGTCCTGGCCATCAATGCCGATAGATCCGTCTGTGACCGGCTCAAGGCCCGCAACCATTCGAAGAAGCGTGGACTTGCCCGAGCCCGACGGCCCCACAAACACGACGAATTCGCCTTTGTCGATTTCAAGGTCGACACCCCGGAACAATTCTACTGCCCCGTAGGATTTCCTGACTTCAGACAAAGTGACCTGGGCCATGGGTTATCCGACCCTTGATCTGCGGCTTGAACCACCGGTGGCGACGACAGGGCCTGAAGACCGGTCGGCCCGCCATTCGCCCCCGCTCTGCGGCACAAAAGTCGCCAATTCAGCTCTCCCGGCTCGGCTTGGTCCGAATCTCTTGCCTCGAACACCTACCGATTAAAAACATCAATAACAACTTTTAAAAATTTTTAAATTGCTTCAATTGAGGTTGACGTGAGTCGTTAAGACGATAAACAGGTCGAATGACTTACCCATACTGAACACCAAGGCTTCTTTGCGAAATGAAAATAAGACAGAAAAACAAGGACTTAGACAAGTTTGTTCAGGCGATCCTGACCGGCAAGCTCACGGCTGGAGAAATCATCCGTCAACGCGAACTGTGTGAAATCCTTGAAACATCAATGTCCCCACTACGCGACACGCTGGTCCTTCTGGAGGAGCTTGAATTGATCGAGGTGAAGCCACGGGCGGGGATCAAGGTCATTTATCCTGATCTCGATTTCATGCGCGACAACATGCAGTTCCGGATCCTGATCGAAATGCAGGCCATATCGGAATTTGTTCAGGTCGTGACTGATGACTGGATCGATGCACAGACCGAAGAACACCGTGAGACCCTGCGAGATCTGGAGATGGCCATTGATCTGACCACTCCAAATGCAAATGTGCTTGAGTTGGATCGCGGCTTCCATCGCGCCATCGTGGGGTCATTGAAAAACAAGGCCATTGCCAAAGCGCATGAGCATATCCAGTCGAAGCTTCGCATCGCGCGTCAGGTTCATCGGCGCGCTCCGCCAAGACAGGCCAACATTGGCGCAATGCGGGATCACCTTGGCATTCTCGCAGCCCTCCAGAAACGAGATGCCGCTGAAACGAGAAAGGCTCTGGATTCCCACTTGGTACAATCCAACCACAAGACCCTGGTAGGCCACTAGGTTTCCAATCGAAAGAAGACAAATGAAACGCACCGAACTGCCACTTGCCGACGTCAAATTGCCGATCGTTGGCCGAGCGGGAGCACGATTGCCATCCAACAAGCTCAAGCAACTCAATGAGATTTCAACGGCCACGGCGGCAGCAACTCTGCACCGTGCAGGCCTGGGCGGTACAACCATAACGGGCCCGCGAACAACATCGCCCGGCGCTACGGTGGTCGGTCAGGCGGTGACGCTACAATTCATGCCCATCCGCGCCGATATCGCCTCCACAGTTGATCAGGAGGATTACGAGAGATCCAGCGCACTTTGGCACGTGCTCGACGCAGTTCGGCCCGACGATATTCTCGTTATCGCGGCCAAGGGCGATATGGATTCAGGTTGCCTGGGCGAGATGTTGGTGACCTACCTAAAAGGCCGCGGCGGTGTGGCCGCGGTTGTCGACGGCGCGGTACGGGATTGGCCAAAACTGGAGGAGATCGGCCTGCCGCTTTGGGTGCGTGGTTTTACGCCAAATTACGCCACGCAGTCGGGCCTCAACCCCTGGGCCTACAATGTCGCTGTCGATATGTGTGACGTTCTGGTGCTTCCCGGCGATATCATCATGGCTGATGACGACGGCGTTGTGTGTGTCCCCCGGAATATGGTCGATCTTCTGCTGGAGGAAGGCTCATCAAAGGAAGACTGGGAAACGTTCAGCCGTCAGAAACTGGCTGAAGGTGGGTCGATCTGGAAATACTACCCGCTGAACGGCGAGGGGCTCGCCGAATACGAAGTCTGGCGCGATGCGAAATAGCCCTTCGGAGGTGGACGCGCCCGAAGTTCATGCGAGTCAGCAATACAGGAAACCTCCTGCCTGGGCTGTTCTTGAAAGGAAGCTGATTTCGGCGCTTGAGGCTGCGGTCGATGTCTATTTGGCAAAATACACCCGTAGCGACGGCACGTTGATCTATGCCGAAACGTGGCCCAACGGTCGCGACGGCCTCGATGACCTTTACGAGGCCTTCTACAACCTGCCCATGCTCTATCTTCTCGGCGGCGATGAACGGTTCCTGTCGCTTGCGCATCATCACTGGGAAGCTGTGAACAGCCAGGCTTCCGGATACGGGCTGGTCAAGGACGAATACGAACTGGGCTACGATCAGTTTCATCAGAGTGAAGGCAACCTTTTCTTTTGCCACCTCTGCGCTGCCGACCCTGAAAACCCCAAGCTGATCGGACGGGCGCGGCGTTTTGCGGACCTCTATCTTGGTCTTCCGAACTACGATCCCGACAAGAACATCATCCGTGCATTTCACACCGGCGCAGGCGGCCCGCGTTGGGGGATTTTGGACCCCGATGGAAACCGCGAAATCTGGAGCCGGTTCATGGAACCCTTCGGCCTTCCGTTCGACGACTTGCCTGGAATTGACAGTTTCGAAGACCTCGGGTCCTGGAACGATTCGCCCTGCCATGCGGTCAATCGCAACGCGATGCGCAACGCGATGAACGCCCGGATGGGAAAAGGCGACAGCGTAGCCAATCTTCATGCAACCAGCCTTGTAACCAACGCCTTTTTGATGACCGGCGACGAAAAGTACCGCCAATGGGTTACCACTTATGTCTCGGGCTGGTGGGATCGCGCCCGGGAAAACGACGGGTTGATCCCTGACAACGTCGGCCTTGAAGGAAAAGTCGGCGCAAATCTTGAGGGGCGCTGGTACGGCGCAGCATATGGTTGGACCTGGCCGCTAGGTTTTGACTATATCGACGATTCAGTTACGGTCGCGGCAATCAACGCGACACTGCTGACTGGAGACACCGCATGGCTGGACTATCCCGGCGGGCTTTTTGACCACGTATTTGCGAAAAGAGAAGTCGTGGCCGATTATCGCGATGAAGGCCCTCCGCGACCCGAGAAATGGATTGTCAGCGCCGTAGAGGCGACAGGCAAAACCGAGACCCTCGTCGCCCCCAAGAGGCACAAAGACAGTGGCTGGTTCGCGAAATACCCGATCCAGGCTGGCCCGTTGGCTAACAGGTGGAGCACGACCTACTCTGCTGCCGACGCATCCAGATTGGATGAATTGCAAGATGCCGAACCCCAGGACTGGATTCAAACCCATGCGTTTCGCTCCAAGGGCGATGATGGCCATGAACGCCCGTGGATTGAGTTTCTGAACGGGCGGAATGAGAATTACCCTGAAACGATCTTGAACAGGAGCCTGGATCAGGTGAAAACACGGCTGGAAGCTGTCAATTCCGACGACGCTGATCTGACAGGCGTGCACATTCACCATTGGCAAGACCATAATCCGATAACGACCGAGGCACTGGTTCAACTGACACTAGGAGCACCACAGCAGCGCTATAATGGTGGTCCATTTTGCGCATGTTTCCGTTATTTCGACCCCGAGCGGGACAATCGCCCTGGACTGCCTGAAGATGTCAGCGCTCTTGTGTCACGCGTCGATGCGAATGGTGCAGATCTGACCGTCGTGAACCTAAGCGAGGTTCATCAACGGCAAATCGAGCTACAAGGTGGTTTTTACAGCGAGCACCGAGTGCTGAAGATTGTCGAGGTCTCCACCGATCGGGTGATAGCGGTGAATGGCGATCGTTTCACGATCCACATGCCGCCCGCCTCATTAATCGAACTCCGTGTCTACCTTGAGCGATACTCCAACGCCCCGAAAATGGCTTGATCGAAACGCATGCGCATTTCCTGAAACCAAGCAACATCAATCGGGTGGCTGATGGCTCTGGCACCGGCTAAGGCGCTGGAGCGCTTCGTCTTCCGTGAGCGCGCGGCCCATGCCGGGGAACGGTGCCCTTACGGCAACATAATCCTTAAAATGGGTGTCATCCGGTGAAAATCGACGCACATCAGCATTTCTGGTCAATCGCACGGGGCGATTATGGTTGGCTCGCCCCCGACATGACCCAGCTCTACCGCGACTTTCTACCGGATGATCTGGCGCCGATACTGGCCGAGGAAGGGATCGCAGGCACGGTGCTGGTTCAGGCGGCACCAACCGTCGCCGAAACCGAGTACATGTTGTCCCTTGCCGACAAGACCCCGTTCATCAAGGGAGTCGTCGGTTGGGTTGATTTCAGCGCCGTCGATGCCCACGACCAGATAGAACGGTTGGCCCGGCATCCCGCACTGGTTGGGTTGCGCCCGATGATTCAGGGCGTCGTCGATCCCGGTTGGATGCTGGGCGAGGCACTCACCCCGGCCTTCGAGGCCCTGAAGGCTCGTGACCTGACGTTCGACGCGCTTACGCTCCCCCGACATCTTCCCGCATTGCGCGAGCTCCTCGCGCGGCATCCGGAAATGCGGGTGGTGATCGATCATGGCTCCAAACCTCTGATCCGTGAAGGCATCACGTTGGGATGGGCCGAGGATATGGCCGGGCTCGCGCAAGACTCTGGGGCTTTCTGCAAGTTGTCCGGCCTCGTGACCGAGGCCGGACCCGACTGGCAAACCAGGGATCTGCAACCCTATGTGGACCATCTGATCAACACGTTCGGTCCCGCGCGCCTGATTTGGGGCAGCGACTGGCCGGTCTGCACGCGTGCCTGCAGCTATGGGCTCTGGCGAGAAACGACAGACGTACTGCTGGGAGCGCTTTCACAAAACAACCGTGACGCCATCTTGGGCCACAACGCAGCGCGTGCCTATCATCTCAGGGATTGACCGCATGACACTCAACCTGGAATCCGCCGGGTGGTTGCTCGGACGGAATGACAGGCTTGGGATTTGCCGAACCTCGTTAAGTTTGGCGTAATCTCGATTGACAATCTGATTATCCGCAGGTTCCTTCGCCCACTCTGCTACTAGGACAATCCCGGAACCCGGTGAGGCGACCCATGACTTCCACGAACACCGGAAAACCGAGCGGCAAGACCGCGCTTATCACAGCCGCGGGCCAAGGGATCGGCCGCGCCGCGGCTGAGTTGTATGCGGCAGAGGGCGCGCAGGCTGTTGCCAGCGAAATCAACGAGGCAGCTGTATAGGGCGGTGCAAGACATTCAAGACGCGGCCAGGGCCCCAGATGCCTGACATGAACCTGGAGCCGGACGAAGACCGGGACATGCGCGACCGGGCGGCGGCAATTGCCGCCAGTTCGGTGGATGCGGCGCTGTCAGCCGGCCTCATGGATCCGGTCATCGAACTCACCCTGTCCGAGGCGCTGGTCATCGGATTGCTGAAACAGGGCGTGCGCCGCTACTTTGTCATATTCGGCCACGGCTCGACCGATTTCGGCGAGGTGTTGCGCGTCTACGCGCGGGAGGGGGCCGTTGATGTCCTGAACTGCCGCAACGAGGTGGCGATGGCGCATGCCGCCACCGCCCATGCCTGGGTTTACGGCGAGACGCCGGCCGTCGTCACCTCGATCGGCCCCGGCGCGCTCCAGGCCATGGCCGGCTCGCTGGCAGCCGCATCGAACGGCATCGGCGTCTATCACCTCTACGGCGATGAAACGACGCGGGGCGAAGGCTTCAACATGCAGCAGGTGCCCAAGCGCGAGCAGGGCGTCTTCGGGAAGCTGACGGCATTGATGGGGCAGTCATACACGCTGCACACGCCGGGCAGCCTGCGCGAATGTCTTCGCCGCGGCACCAACTGCGTGCACCACCCCTACAAGCCCGGACCATTCTACGTGATGCTGCCCATCAACACGCAGCCCCGGCGCATGAAACTCGGCATCGGCGCCTTGCCCGGCCGCACCGCCATGCCGGCGGTCGTGCCCGCCGGCCCGGGCGGAATGGATGACGCGGTGCATCTCTTGCGCAGCCGCAGCCGAACCGTCATCAAGGCCGGCGGCGGGGCCCGCGCCCATCACCGGGCGGTCAGGAATCTTGCCGCCCGGATCGGTGCGCCGGTTGTACTCTCTCCCGGTTCAACCGGGGTGCTGGAGGACGGGGATGACCGCAACATGCATGTCGGCGGCTCGAAGGGATCGATTTCCGGCAATCACCAATTCGGGATGTCGAGCACCATCAGATTGGCGCCACACTCGGACGTCGAAATCCCTCTACTGGCAGCCAATGAACTGGCGTCACGACAAGCGGTTGAGCTCCGATTCGGTGAGCAAACCTAATACGGTGGACTAGCACGAATCCTGGCCATACTGGGAGCTTGCATAGTTGCTGTCGTATAAATAACTTGCATGCAACGAAATCAAACTTGGAATTCGACTATGGCCATAATGACCGTGCGCAACCTGCCGGACGAGGTCCATCGCGCCCTGCGTGTGCGGGCCGCCCTGAGGGGTCGCAGCACCGAGGCGGAGGTACGGGCCATCCTGAAGGAAACCGTCCTTCCGGAAGGCCGCACCGCGTTGGGAACGCTGCTGACCGCTGTCGGCCGGCGCGCCGGATTGACGGACGAGGAGTTCGCGGGCTTCACGCAACGGGGCACGGCGGCGGCCCGGCCGATCGATCTGGAATGATTCTGGTAGACACCAACGTGGTGTCGGAGCCGCTGCGCAGGGCTCCTGAGCTGCGCGTCGCGGAATGGCTCGACGCACAGGCGCTGGAGACGCTGTACCTGTCCGCCATTACCGTCGCTGAGTTGCGGTTCGGGGTCCAGGCGCTGCCGGACGGCCAGCGTCGGGACCGGCTGCACGAGGATCTGGAGGGGCGGGTCCTGCCGATGTTCGCCGGGCGGGTATTGGCATTCGATCTGCCAGCTTCGCAGGCCTATGCAGAACTCATGGCGAAGGCACGGTCCGAGGGGCGGACGATCCCGGTGTCCGACGGTTTCATTGCGGCGACCGCCGCGGCCAACGGCATGATGGTGGCGACGCGGGACACCGCGCCGTTCGAGGCAGCGGGATTGAAGACCGTCGATCCCTGGGCGGTGTAGGCAACGATCAGTGTGCTGCATGGGTGTTCATCGAGTATTTTTTCGATCACACTCCAGCCGCCGCATGCCCCCCTTGGCTACTCAACTGCATGAGTCCATGCAGGACATTCCATACCAGCCGAGTTTGAAAGGGCCGGTCTTGAAGACCAAATCCTCTCCCGGGCGAGCAGAGTCATGGGAGTTCACGAAAGATTCCTGAGAACGAGGATCACGGGATTGCCGGCAGGCGCGGCGTGGCGGCCAACGACAACCTCGGCTCGGTGTCCCCCGGACCGGGTTCGGGGCAGGTTGGGCGGAGGCGCGGACCGATGCCGCCGCCATGACGCCGGCCCGGCGCATCGGGGCGGCGCATGACAGGACTGAAGGGGAGCCGGCCCCATGGCGACGATCCCGAGAATCGCTGAATTGATTCCTGGACCGGCATTGCAGGCCGGAGCCGTCCGGTGAACCGGGGCCTTACCTGCCGCGCTGTCCAGTGTTGGCGTGTCGCAGCCAACATGCTCTTCAGAACACATACACGACTTAACCTCCCGGAGTCCCGTGGTTCACGGCTACCGTTTCGGATCCGTCCTGCCTCGAACTTCTAGGCCCGAGAGAATATCCGTGATGTCAAAATCGTTGCCAATATAGAGCAACGGGGCAGAGTGCCGCTTTGCCGTCGCATAGGCAAAACAATCGCCAAAGTTCAGGCCGCCTCGCTTGCCGAATCCTCGACCAAATTTGAGTCTTGCCTGCACCGCCACACGGGCAAGACGGTCATCGACCGGGGCGATGTCAATGCGGAGCATGGTCATAAACTCATCCAGGATTCCCACGGCCCTTGACCGGCTTGCTCCGATGTATCGGCCTGCCAGAACCGTTCCTGTCTCTACATAATTGACGGCCGAAACGATCCGATCTGACGCACCTTCAAGAGCCCTGATGCAGTCGGGTCCTTCAGGTTCATCGTACAAGATGGCGATGATGGCGGAACTATCCACCACCATCATCGGTGCAAGTCCAGATGTCCGGGCGTATCTCCGACAGCTTCATCCCATTCCTCCCTGCTGACTGGGCGACGGTCGAACAGATGTGCGTGTTCACGCACGAAAGCCTGCGCCCGGGCCATAAGATCTCCCTGTGCTTCCTGCTCGGCGCGAAGACGCTCCAGCCGCTCGCGCATGGCCTCGGTGATGGCGTCTGTCATGGTCTCGCCGGTGAGGCGGGACAACTCTCGCGCCAGCCTGTCGGCCTCTTCGGTCTTGATGCTGAGGCCCATGGAGATACTCCTGTCTAGATCATTTTTCTAGATATCAACTTCGTGGCCTGGGTTCAAATGCGATTCCCGCGCCCTTGACGGGCAATTTACATTATCGCCGATTTCGGCTAGAGGTTTGCATACGTTTGCGAAAGGCGCAGACTGACGCCCTACCTGGTGTTCAGGTAGAGGATCTTGGACATCGAAAACTGAGGGGGATAGACCTTGAAAACCATCACTCGACTCACTCTTGCAGGGGCGGTGCTTGCACTCTCGTCGGGCACCGCGATCGCCGGATGCGGTATTTCCGGCGGCAATATCAGTGTCCTGGCCAATGACTTCCCGGCCTTGCACGCTGTCGTGTCAACAGCTGAGGAATGCGCCGGAGACGGGGTAACCTTTGCCAAGAACCACACGGCTCAGCATCGCGAAATCCAGGTTGCTGCCCTGACAGCCGATCCAGCGGAATACACGGCCGTGATCGTTGCCAATTCATCCGTCGTGCCGCTGCTTAACGACGGGCTGATTCGGCCTCTCGACGATTTGGTCGCCGAGCATGGCAGTCATCTCGGCAAGAACCAGCTGATCACCATCGACGGCAAGGTCATGGCAGTTGCCTTCATGGCCAACGCCCAGCACCTGGTGGTACGCCAGGATATTCTTGATCAGGTCGGCCTCGAGGCGCCTTCGACCTACGAGGAGGTACTGGAGGCGGCCGCGGCGATCCGCGAGGCGGGAATCATGGAGTATCCGTTTGCCATGCTCACCAAGTCCGACTGGAATCTCGGTGAGGAGTTCGTGAACATGTATATCGGTCATGGCGGAGAATTCTTCGTGGAAGGCACTGCCGAGCCAGCGGTCAACAACGAGGCCGGTGTCGCAACGCTTAACATGCTGAAGGCGCTGATGGCATATTCCAACCCGGATTTCCTGACCTACAACACCTCAACCGTCGCCCCGATCTGGGAGGCCGGCAATTTGGCCATGGCGGAGATGTGGGCATCGTCAATGGGGCAACTCATCGACGATGAGGGTTCCACACCGGAGGTATCGGGGAATACCCAACCGGTCGGCGCACCGACGGTTGCCGGTGGCTCGATACCATCCTCCACGTTGTGGTGGGACGGCTTCACCATCGCCAAGAACATTTCCGACGAGGATGCCGAGGCCAGCTTCATTGCCATGGTCCATGGCGTGTCGGATGACATGGTGATGGCCAATAATGACCTGGCGGTCTGGCTGTCGAGCGCCTACGTGCCCGGCAAGGCGGCCGAGGGCGTGGCTGCGGTTGCCTCAATGGGTGCCGAGCCATATCCGATGCTGCCCTATATGGGCCTCTTGCACCAGGCATTCTTCGAGGAGTTGCCTGATTTCCTGCAGGGTAACCGTAGCGCCGAGCAGACCCTGGCCGATATCGAGGCCTCGTATGTCACCAAGGCAAAAGAAAAGGGCTTCCTGCAATAGCAGGCGGCGAGGCAGGGCCCCGGACGGGCCCTGCCTTTTCCAGGGACATAACGCTTGCCGCACCGGGCTTTCATCTGGTTCATCCTGCCATCATTTGCCGCGATGGTGCTATTCATCGCGCTGCCCATCGTCTCGGTCGCGATCCAGTCATTCTTCGTCGAACACGAGCAAGTTCTGGTCGAGGTCGAGAACTGCACACCGTTCAAATGCGAAACAATCGTCTCGGTCGACTCCGAAGCCACCTCCCTGCTGAACGAGGATGCGCCGCTGGGCCAGTTCAACTGGTTCGGAACCTATACCAACCGCAACCATTTGGCCTTTGACCAGATCGCGGCCGCCTGGAGAGACTCGCAGGGGCTGGGCGAATTCGCCCGCTTCATTCTTGGCCTTCCCTTCTACAAGGCGCTGGCCTTTACGCTGACTTATACGGCCGTGGTCACCCCATTTGTCCTGGCCCTGGGGCTGATCATTGCGCTGGGCGTCAACGCATTGCCCGCCGTCACCAAGGGCCCGACAATATTCGCATCGCTGCTGCCGATGATCGTGACGCCGCTGATCGGCTCGCTGATCCTGTTCTGGATGGTCGATGCCGACGGAATCATCGGCGCAACCCTGCAGCTGATATTCGACCAGCCGAATCTGAGCCTGAAGGCATCGGCGCCGCTGACCTGGATCATGCTGATCGTCTACGGGATCTGGCACAGCGCACCCTTCAGTTTCATCGTCTTCTATGCCGGGCTGCAGACGGTGCCACATGAAACCCTCGAGGCGGCACAAATCGACGGCGCCAGCCGCTGGATGCGCATACGCTGTGTCGTGATACCGCACATGATGCCGCTGGTGGTCTTCATCACGCTGATGCAGCTGATGGACAATTTCCGGGTTTTCGAGCCGATCGTCGGCTTTTCCGCCTCGGCAAAGGCGACCTCGCTGAGCTGGATCATCTTCAACGATCTCAGGGGCGACACCAAGCTCTTCGGCTCGGCTGCCGCCACCTCGATGCTGACGATCGTCGGCGTCGCAATCCTGCTCGCCCCGGTGCTGATCCGCACCTGGCGTGATTTTGGCCGCAAGGCGTAGAAGGAGACCCGGAATGGCAGCACCAAAGGACCGCCGCTCATCCTTCCTGGTCTTCTTTTCGACCGGTCTGATCGTTTTCTGGCTGATGATCGCCACCGGACCGTTCCTGTGGACCGTTTGGGGATCATTCAAGGTACAGGGTGATTTCTTTTCCAAGGCCGACTGGCGAAATGCCGTTTACGGTGTTCGCACCGTCGCCGAGACCGGGGGCGCCTTTACCGGCGACGGCTACTTTGGAGCGTGGATCCAGGAAGAGTTCTGGCGAAACGTCATCAATACCTGCATCGTGGTGTTCTTTACCGTCATTATTTCACTGACTCTCGGCACCTTGGGCGGTTATGCCCTGGCCCGCTCGGGATTCCGCTATGCCTTCTGGATCCTGATCGCCGCCCTGGTGTTCCGGGCCATGCCCCACATTACCCTGGTTTCCGGATACCTCCTCCCCTTCTTTGAGTGGAATTTGTGGGGACATTTGGCAACGACGATCATCGTGCTGGTGGCCATCAACCAGCCATTTACCCTGTGGATGCTGCATTCGTTTTTCCTCAACATTCCCCGCGAGCTTGATGAGAGCGCCATCGTCGACGGCTGCACCCGTTTCCAGGCCTTCCGGTATGTCATCATTCCCGTCATGTGGCCCGGAGTCATCACCACCGGGCTGTTCTCGTTCCTGCTCGCCTACAATGATTTTGCCATCACCTCGATGTTGCTGTCATCGGAAAACCAGACCATGGTACCCAGGATCGCCAGCTTCCTCGGCACGGTGCGAGAACAGGGGAACGTGATGTTCGCGGTTGCGGCCGTGGTCAGCGCCATGGCACCGCTCTTTTTCCTCGTCCTGTTCTTCCAGCGACAGATCGTCAGCGGGCTGACCGCCGGTGCTGTAAAAGGCTGATCCGATGACCACCCCCCACGACGCCAGAACGCTGGTCAGCGCCTTTCATGCCGCCCTCGATGCGGCACCGGCCGAGGAGAGGGAAGCCATTTGCGCGGCGGCACTCGGACCGGATCATTTCTATTCCGGGGTTCACCCCTTCAACAAGATCCGCTCGCCCGGACAGGTCGGCAGATCAGTCTGGGCGCCCATGAAACGGGCCATGCCGGTCCTGCAGCGCCGCCCGGACATCCTGTTCGCCGGCCGGCACCACATGGTCCACGAATCCGACCTCTGGGTGGTCTCGATGGGCAAGTTCCTCGGCGACTTCACCGAACCCTGGCTCGGCATACCACCAACGGGAAAGGCCACCTATGTGCCATATGTTGCCTTCTACCGGATCGTGGACGGCACCATTGCCGAGACGGTGGAATTCCTCGACCTGTTGTCGGTCATGACCCAGGCGGGGTGCAATCCCTATGCCGCCAGCCAGACCGCCGCCCAACTCATGTCCCCTGGTCCGCTGACCCATGACGGCTTACTCGACGCCCCGCAGGACCCGGAAGTCGGCGTGGCGACCTTTACCCTGACCCACGGCATGCTGACCGAACTGGCCGAGGGTAAGCTGACCTCACCGCCTGACCATCTGGCGCGCTGGTGGCATCCGAACATGAACTGGCACGGGCCGGCAGGCATTGGTGCCTGCCTCGGCCTCGACGGCTACCAGCGAGGGCATACTCGCCCGTTCGAGAAGGGTCTTGAATTTGTGGGCTACTTCCACGAGACGGCAGCCACCGCCGAAGGACATTTCAGCGCCTTCCTGTGGTGGCCCTGCCTGGCCATGCGCAACAGGGGCGGTTACATGGGCGCACCCGCCAATGACACGATCGCCGAAATGCGGGTCGTCGATGTCTATCGGCGGCAGGGCGACATGCTGGCGGAGAACTGGATATTCATCGACATGCTGCATTTTCTCCTGCAGCAGGGCATCGATCTCCTGGCCAATATCAAGGAGCAGGGCGATGACGAGATTCCAGCCTGAACGGCGCAATTCCCATCATCCGGCACGGCCGCTCTCGCGCGCCCATATGCCGAGTGGCTACGAGATTTCGCTCGGGAACTACACGCAGGGGCGCACGGTGCGAATTCCCCGCAATCGTGGCCCTGCACAGGAGCTTGCCGGCTTCGACCCCGACTACCGCAACATCGTCGACTATATCGTGCGCATCACGCACCGGATCTGGGAGACCGACCAACGGGACGTCGAATATATCGGTGACTGCTATGCACCAGACAGCCTCGTCTACGATGATTACGGGCTGCAGACCGGCAGCAGCAAGATCATCGCCGACACGCACCACACCACGGCAGCGTTTCCGGACATCATACTCGATGCCGAGGAGGTGATCTGGGCGGGCGATGACAGCATCGCCTTCCATACCTCGCACTTGACCCGGATTACCGGCACCAATACCGGACCGAGCCGCTACGGCGATCCAGGCGGGGCCAGCATCAATGTTCCGGTTATCGCAAATTGCGTGGCGCTCGGGAACGACATCTTCCTCGAACATGTCCTCTACAACACCTCGGAGATGCTCCGGCAGCTTGGCATCGATCTCTGGGAGGAAGCCCGGCGCATGGTTGCAAGCAGGCCGGCAGGCTGGCCACGCAGCCCCGAGACCTGGGATCAGCTGCGTGCAGCCGCCTCGCCGGCAAGGCCGATCTGCGAGGCAGAGCCAATCGCCGGCTTCGACCCGGACGCCTTCGCCCGCAAGGTCCACGACAATGTCTGGAACGGAAATGGCAGCGCACTGACCAGCCATTACGATACCAATCTGCGTTTCGAGGGAACAACCGGACGGAAATTCACCGGCATCGATGCCTATCGCGGCTACGTGGCCGAATTGCGGGCCGCCTTTCCCGATCTCGAACTGCAGGTAGACGAGGTCTACTGGATGGGAAACGCGGCTGACGGCTACCTGGTCTCGACCCGCTGGAGCGCCGAGGGATCGCATGGCGGCGGCGGGCTGTACCGTGACCCGACATGCGCCCCCTGCCAAGTCTGGGGGATCACCCAGTGGCGAATCGAGGATGGACAGGTCTGCCAGGAATGGCAGTTGTTCAACGAGTTTGACCTGATGATGCAGATCGCCGAAGCCCGTTGCCGTGGATGAACTGCAAGCCGCCAAGGCCATCGTGCAGGCAGCAAACCGCGACATCGATGCCACCATCGCGGAGGACGCACCCAGGGCAGTCGCCAGGCATGTCGCCGGGGATTATCTCTGGCGCGGCGTGCACCCCTTCAACGAGCAACTCGGCGCCGATACGGTCGGAGGAACATTCTGGCGGCCGTTGAAGGAGGCGATGGGGCCGCTTCAGCGCCGGCCCGACATATTCCTGGCCGGCGCCAACCAGGTCGATGGCTGGTCGACAATCTGGGTCGCTGAATCGGGACATTTCATGGGAATCTGGGAGCAGCCCTGGCTGGGTTTCGCTCCAGCCGGCAAACTCGCCTTCCTCCGCTACGCCGAGTTTCACCGGGTCAGCGACGGCAGGATCGCCGAGACCGCCTGCTTCGTCGACATCCTGAACATGCTGGCCTTGTCCGGACAAGGAATCGCCCTGGAAAACACCGGCACCGAGCTGCTGACTCCCGGGCCGCGAACGCATGATGGCCTCCTCCACGACCCGCAGCCTCCAGAGGAAGGACGGTCAACGGTCGAACTGATCGCCGCCATGATTGCCGATTTGCGCGCCAATTCACTCTGTTCGCCCAGGGGCCATCTCGACCGCTTCTGGACCAGTGACATGTGCTGGTTCGGCCCCGGCGGCATCGGTGCCAGCGCCTTCCATCACGGCTACCGGCGCGGTCATGCCGAACCATTCGAGGAAGGGCTGGAATTCCTGGGCCACACCGAACATGTCGCCCGCATCGGCGAGGGATCATTCGGCGGCTTTTTCGGCTATCCGAGCCTCACCTTGCGCGCCAGGGGCTATCTCGGCCTGCCCGAAAGCGACACGCCAGCCGAGATGCGGATCGTCGACCTCTACCGGCGCCAGGGTCACAAACTTGCCGAAAACTGGATCTTCATCGACATCCCCCACTTCTTCGCCATGCAAGGCCACCACCTCCTCCCCACCTGAGGCTCGTGCCGCCAGCATGGCGTGGCGCCAATTCTCCGACAAAACCGGCACGAGTGGGAGCACCCCGGTTCTCGGTTGTGCTCGTTTCAATTCCCGCAATCGGGAAATTGAGCATGATCACAGTTGATTTCAAAAGGCCCGACCGATGAATGTGCCACCTCCAGGGATCGAGCATCCCGTCATCGTGACTGTGGCGATGGATTGCCCCCAGGTGACTTGGGACCGTTCCTTCCTCCTGCCTCACACCGCCGGTCCTCCCAGGACCTCTCCAACCGTGATCGGGTAGCCACGCAGGAACTCGTCGGCTGCAGCAACATTCTTGCCTGGCCGCTGTATCTTCAACAGGCGAATTGCGCCCTGGCCGCAGGCAACGGCAAGACGGGAATCGAGAACCTCGCCCGGCTTTCCGCTTCCGGCGGCGATCTCGGCGGCAAGGATCCTGAGCCGGGCTCCGCCATGCCCGGTCCAGGCACCGGGAGCCATCGCCAGCGCCCTGATCTGCCTGGAGATCTCGACTGCCGGACGGGTCCAGTCAATCCCGGTCTCGGACTTGTCGATTTTCGGTGCCGGAATCCTGCCGGCACTGCCTTGCGGAATGGGCTGAAGCCGGTCGAAGCGGGCCAGGGCCTCCACCAGCATATCGGCCCCGATTGCTGCCAGATCGCTGGCCAGCGAAGTGGCGGTTGCATCATCGGGAATTGGCACCTCACGCCGCATCAACACCGGCCCGTCATCGAAGCGCTCATTCATTTTCATGACGCACACCCCGGTTACCCGATCTCCTGCCAGGATTGCCCGCTGTATGGGCGCTGCACCCCGCCAGCGGGGAAGCAATGACGGGTGAATGTTCAGGAACCCGCGGGTCGGGGCCGACAAGACCGCGCCAGGAAGGAGTTGACCATAGGCAACGAGAATTCCACAATCGGCACCAAGGACTGCAATGTCTTTGACAAAATCCGGATCGCTGACATTCTCGGGAAATTGCACATCCAGGCCGAGTTCTTGTGCCCGGGCAGCCAGCGGTGTCGGTCGCGGCTTCCTGCCCCGCCCGGCCCGTCTCGGAGGCTGCGAACAGACGGTAGCGACCTCGTGGCCAGCGGTGACCAGCGCCTCCAGCGAGGGGACGGCAAAACTGTCGGAGCCCATGAATATCAGTCGCACGAGATCACTCCCCGTCCTCGACATGCCTGGTTTGGCCCTGCCTGCCCGACCCCGATTGGCAACGAGTGCGGATGGGCCAATCCCGCATCATTACCTGAAACCCGGCACGGCGATGCAGTATGAACGTCGCAATTAGGAGTATCCAAATCCACCTTGCCGAACTCAGGAGTCGTCCTTCTGTCCTAATTTGGATCCTGATCCTCTTAGGAATTTTGGCCGGGAAGGAACTTGTCGCTCAATCCAGGCGGTAATCCTGGACAGGACCGCCCTCTCTTCGCCCTGCCCAGCCTCGTCGGTTCGGGAAGATTTGGCGGATTGGTCGTCTGCCTGCCCGCTTCCGACATCGGTGGGCCTTTTGCCTGTTTTCTTTCTTTCCCTTTTGCTTCCGCCAGCCGGAGGCATCGGGTCTGGGGGCCCGTTGATGCCATTTCCATCTTCTCGGCTCCGCACCCGATTGCGCTGGGCAAGGCACGCATTCGGAAGTGCGTACCGGATCGATTCGGCGAGTTCGCCGCCGTTCCAGTTCGGACGGTCAAGCTTCACCGGAACTGCCTGGCCCACATCAAATTCTTGGGCTACGGCTCCGGCAATGTTCTCGATCTTCAGGATCTGCGCCGGCGACAGGTCGCCGGCGTTCGGCCAGCTTTCGATGATCGGCGGGCGGTCGACATGCGAGACGGCGACGACCAGCGGCGGCACCAAGCGGTTCCAGATCAATTCGTCATAAATATTTCGGAATACCGCCAGGGTATCGATATCCACCTTGCGGGCTGGCTGGTCTGCCCGCACCACCCAGACGACCATGTCGCAATCGAGAAACCCGGACCGGACCGCGTCCATCATCGGATCCGCCTGGCCGACCTGCCTCAATATGAACCTGAACCAGTCTGGGCGGCGCACCCTGCCCTCGAGCGCATCAATGGGCGGTGCCTCGATCAGGGCACACTGGATGCCGCCAATTTCCGTGCGAACCGGGCTGACGCCTGCCTCGGCGCCGTTTGCCGTCGATGCCGGCCTGCCTGCCGGGGCCAGCAGGGAAGACATGGCGGATTTGCCAACTCCGGTCTGCCCAACAATCAGGATCCTGACCGGTTCATGTTGGTTAGGCCGGATGTTGGGAACGATGCCCCGCCGGTAGCGCCCGGAATAGAGATTGATCGACTTCGCCGCCACATAGTAGAGAATTCGCCGTTGCAACTCCAGTTGGGCCTGGTCGGTGAGATATTTGGTGTGGTTACCGGCAATCAGGGACTCCATGACCCGCATGGCCCCTGCCGGAGGATTTATGACGAGGCGGGCCACCCCGAAGGCATGATCACCATATTCGATGCCCCTTGCCAGTCGATGCCTGTTCCTGAGCAGCCACAGGATGTGCCCAACAGGGATTCCCCGGAAGGGTGAGTACCATCGATTCGTGCCCAGGAATTCACGACACTCGTCAGCTGCTTCGTCGATTAACGTCAGCAATTCCAGGACCGACACATCAAGAAGTCTATCGCCAGACTTGCCCGACATCTCCTGTGCCACATTGCGTGCAACATTGAGTGCCAGGGTGACCAGCCCCTCATCCCAAGGGCACAACTTGCGAGTATCATGCCTGATCTGGGCACAACTCTCATCGAAGACCTGCCGCTCCCGGGGATTCCAGTCGGCGTCGGCAACTACCAGTGGAATATCGGCTTCGACCGCGCCCCGGTCCACGGATTTCCACCTGCGCAGCAGCAGCCCGACCACGAACAACGCAACCATCCAGGCCAACGACGCCGCGGCGAATTGGATCAGCCATCTCTCGGTGACGATGAAATAGAGGCCAGCCGCCATCAGGCAGAGAACCGGGAAGGCGTATCGCAACCAGACGACCATGATGTCGGCCCGCCGCCAGAAGGGCCGGCCACCAATCCCGATCATCCATGCCTCGTCAATAATTGTTCTGTCAAATCTGTCATGTCCCGGCTTGCCTTACTTGTGGCAATCTCCCGCGCCTGGCCCAACCCGCCATCCCGACCAGTTTGCGGTGCCTGGGCGGAGCTTGTTCTGCCATCCGCCCAACGAAACCATGAAGGAGGTGCTATGTGAAGTTCGAATTCATCGATGCCTGCCCGTTACCCGCAATCAGTCTCCCGCCCCGACATCCTTCCTGAACGCATGGCGAGCACCACGAAGCGCATTCTTGTAGATCTGCCTGACCTCGCGCTTGTCAGGCCGTTTTCCCGCCTTCAGGTGAAAAAGATAGTAACCGGTCGCCCGTCCCAGCGCGAATGTCGTGGCAAATGCCGCCGTTCCATTCAAGACTGCTCCTGCCGTCTGGCCAAATGCCGGAACCATGGCCACGGCCTTGGTTGCCACGGCCCGGCCGATAACCGCCACGCCAAGCATGGAAGCCAGTGACGCCAGCAGGTTCCGGTTCAGGTCAACCTCGTAATGACGGGCAAGTTCGACCAGCATGCTGCCCTGGATCGGTATCGTCGATGCCGGACCGGCAAATGGGATCAATGCCGCCAGGCCGGCGCTGAGGGAATATCGGGACACGCTGGCATGGATGGCAGCGAATTCCGCTCCCTCGGTTGTTCCGCCTGTTTGGCCAGCCACCAGAAAGGCCACCAGCGGCAACTCGTGGCCGAGCAATTGCAGGAGCGCGTCCCTGTCCGTATCCATGCCGGGATTTCGTGCCTCGAACATGGTCTGCGGAAGGCGGCGTCCGGCCGCCCGCTCGATAGCGCGCTGGTTGCGCGCCATGGCGGAATCGCTCCGCTCCTTGTCGGCGACCGCACCCACCCGAGTGTGAACCACGATGATTTTCCTGCCCGGACGGGATCGCCTGATCTCGCTGATTGCACGACACAGTTCGCTCTGGGAGAGGTCGTCGAGCCTGGCAACGGCAAGAATGGCCGAGCTTGTCCCGGAAAAGGCCGCAATCTCGGGGGCGGGATCGTAGCCACTCTCGCCGATTCCACGTGTGTCGAGGAATTGCAGGACCGGATCCTCCACCGGATACTCGTAGAGCCGGGCATGCGTGGTGCAGGGCTCGTAGCCATTGCCGATTTCGATATCCCGTGTCCCGGTAATTGCGCTGATGAGCGATGACTTGCCGGCACCGGTCTTGCCAAGCACCCAGATCGTTGGCAATTCGGCACCCCGCCTGCCGGCTTCCGGTGCCGGAGCGGCGACCTTGCCGTCAATCGCTTCCCAGATCCTGCTCCAGTATCCCCTCATCCCGCGACCAGCCATTCCGGGCCAGGCAACAACTCGACCGCCTTCATTGTCGGAACAAGTCGGCACCGGCCGGACCGGAGGCACCAGGGGCGCTGTGCTGGCAGCCATGCCTGGGCATCAGCAATCCGGGTCCGAGTATCGCTGGCGGAGCACATTTCTTTCCACCTTTCCCATGCTGTTGCGAGGCATGTCTTCGATCACCTTTATCTTTCTCGGGCATTTGTACCTGGCAAGCCTGTCGGCAATTTTGTCGCCGAGCACCCTGACATCAAGCGTGAGTCCCGGCGCTCGCACCACCGCCGCCGCCACCCGTTCACCATATTCGGGATCTGGAATCCCGAACACGGCCGATTCTGCCACCCCTTGCATGGCGTTGAGGACATCTTCGACCTCTTTCGGATAGACATTCAGCCCGCCGGTGATGATCAGGTCCTTCTGACGGCCAACGATTTCCAGGTATCCGTGCTCGTCAAGACGGCCAAGATCACCGGTGGCAAAATACCCGTCATCCCGAATGGCTTCGGCGGTCTTTTCCGGATTCCTCCAGTAGCCACGGCAGACATTCGGCCCCCGAACCTCGATCAGCCCGGTCTCGCCAGCCGAGACCGCCTGCCCGTCTGCGGTCACGATCCGCAAATCAACCCCATCCAGAGGCATGCCGACGGTGCCGGCCAACCGGGGCCCGTCAACCGGGTTCGAGGTGATCATGCCGGTTTCGGTCATTCCGTATCGTTCAAGGATCTGGTGGCCGGTCCGGTCGGCAAAGGCGGCGTGCGTTTCGACCCGCAACGGAGCGCTGCCGGAAATGAAGAGCCGCATGCCGGAGGCCAGGCTTCGGTTCAGTCGGGGATCGCCCAGCAGACGCACATAGAAGGTCGGCACACCCATCATCATTGTTGAGCCCGGCAGGGCGCCTATGATCAAATCCAGGTCAAAACCGGCCATGAAGTCGACCCTGGCGCCGGCCATCAGCGCCGTGTTCACGGCCACAAACAACCCGTGGGTGTGATAGATCGGCAAGGCGTGGATCAGCGCGTCTCTCGATGTCATTTGCCAAAGCCTGACCAGGCAACGGGTATTCGACAGCAAATT
This sequence comes from Paracoccaceae bacterium, assembly GCA_965214695.1. Lineage (GTDB taxonomy): Bacteria > Pseudomonadota > Alphaproteobacteria > Rhodobacterales > Rhodobacteraceae > JAPOXR01. The sequence continues at coordinate 741,314 of OZ243967.1, forward strand.
GTCGTGAGTCAGCATCGCCCCTTTGGGCCTGCCGGTGGTGCCCGACGTATAGAGGAGTGCCGCCAGATCATCCGGCCGGCGCGCAACCGGACATAACCGGGTCGGCATGCCGGCCATGGCACCGGCAAGGCCACCGGTCCCATCGGCATTCAGCGTCAGCAGGCTGGTGCCGGTCCGGCGAGATACCAGCTCGAGGTCGCGGGCTAATCGGTCTTCACACAGGAGCAGCCCGGGCGAGGCATCCTCGAGGAAGTAGGCGACCTCGTCCTGCGGTATCCGGTGTTGAGCGGCAGGAAAACCGCGCCAACCTGCACCGAGGCCAGGTACAGCGCAAGAATCTCCGGGCGTTTGAATGCCTGGGCGGCGACCCGGTCTCCCGGCCGGACATTGCGGGCGGCCAGCATGTTTGCATATTGCGACGACAGTTCCGCCAATTGGGCAAAGCTGACTTCGCGCCGGACTGCTCCCGGCTCATTGAGCGCCAGGAAAGGGGATTGGTTGCCTGCCTGCGGGCCGATCAAACCGTCATGGAGGTGATTCGACATCCGGTGTCCTGCCAGTCGCCCATGGTGCAATCGATTCGTCCCGACCCTGATACAGGGAGAAGGTGAGACTTCACAAATCGCCGGCCGGACCTGCATTGCCCAAAGGGCAAGTGGAGTTGGGCAATTCAATCAACGACGATGTTGGCGGCGCTCGGCCAGGCCTGTGGACGGTCATGCCTCCCCATCGCGGGAGAATGATAGCGGCCTGTAGCCAAACCGGACCCGCGGCGGCAACTCGACGCCGTGCTTCTCCCCGAAATGGTGCTCGAAGACCTCCGACGGTGTCGGGCGGCGCTCGGCCATGGCGCGCTTCTCGTGGACCAGGCGGCGAACCAGCTCTTCCATCGACATGCCGGTCCGACCCGCCTCACGTCGAAGCCACGCCTGCTCAGCGCTCCCGGCGTCGCCCAATCCCGCGAGGCCTAGCTGGTCCTGGTCAGTGACCCGTATATTCGCGAGACCACCAACCTTTTCGGCAAGATCACGCTGGCGATCGTCGGAATTGGCGCCGTCGAGCCGTCCAGCATGCTGGCACGCAGTGGAAACGTCTTTTCCGAAAGCGAGTTGGCCGAGGTGGCGGAGGCCGGTGGAGTCGGGGATATCAGCCTGCGATTCTTCGATCGGGACGGCCGACCGGTGCGCACGCCGCTGGATGACCGCGTCATCGGCATGCCGCTGGAGGAGTTGGCCGGGATCGACCGGGTGATTGCCCTGGCTGGCGGACGATCCAAGACGGAGGCGATCCGCGGTGCGCTGATGACCGGCGCCGTCGATGTCCTGGTCACGGACAAGTTCACGGCCGAACGCCTGCAGCCACCCGTTGAAAACCAGGTGCCAGATGATGATTGAGCCCGGCCAGGCAGCCCGGGCCAGGCCGGTGCGCACGCTGCACCCCGCATGACCCGTGATCGGGGCCGGGAATTGGTCCGGGTGACATGCCTTGGCATGGCTCGCTCCGTGCCATCCGACCAGGTTGGCGGGCATGCGAAATGCTGGCCGATCGTGGGTGCATGACAAGGCCGGCGCGTTGCCTTTCGGACCTTCGTGCCCGAACTATGCGCGGGTTGTATGGACATGAGGTCCGGTTTCGGCATAATCGGGGCAATCCCCTGTCAGGAAACAGAACTTCACGTATGATAGAACGGCAGCCCATATTGCGCAGGAAACGTGTCCCCGATGCACGATCGGTCTTGTCAGGCCGGAGACGTTTGCCGGCCGGGCCGATGCTCATTGCGGGTTTGTTGGCCCTTCTGGTGAATGTCGATCCGGCAGGGGCGCAATCGAGCGCCGAGAAGGGCCATCAGATCGCCAGCGCCGCCCTCGATGCGGATCTGAATTTCCAGAGCTATACCGCCGACATGGTCATGATCCTGCGCAACAAGGCCGGACAGGAAAACCGGCGAAGCCTGCGGATCAGGTCGCTCGAGGTGCAGGGTGACGGTGACAAGGTGCTGTTTGTCTTCGACAGCCCGCCGGACGTGAAGGGCACCGCCTTCCTGATCCACGGTCACCGGACCAAGGCCGACGATCAATGGCTCTATCTGCCAGCACTGAAACGGGTCAAGCGGATCAGTTCGTCCAATCGCTCCGGCTCGTTTCTCGGCAGCGAGCTGGCATACGAGGATATGGGCAAACCCGAGCTGGAGAAGTTCACCTACAGCTACCTGCGGGACGAGCCCTGCGGCTCGCATACCTGCACGGTCACCGAATTCATCCCTACCGAAAAGGGATCGGGATATGTCAGGATGCTGTACTGGCATGACACCGGCGAGTATCGGACACACCGGATCGAATATTACGACAGGAAGAATGCGCATCTGAAAACGCTGACCCATAACGACTACAAGAGGTATGCGGGTCAGTTCTGGCGGCCGTCAAACTCGAACATGGTCAATCACGTTACCGGAAAGAGCACTGAACTCCAGTGGAACGACTACAAGTTCAAGGCGGGACTCAAGGATCGAGAATTCTCGAAGACCGGCCTGAGAAGAATTCGCTGAGCCGGGGCCGCTGGCTCCACTGGTGCTGGCTGCTTGCCAGCCTGCTGGTCGTGACCGCCTCGACCTCCGTCGCCGAGGATGGCGAGGAACTGGCGGTGGAGTTCTGGGGAACCGCCACGCTGGAGGGCAGGCTGTTTGCCGACGCGCCGCTCTATCCCGGCCAGCGGCGGAACAGCGCCAGCATTTCCTTCGAGCCAACCCTCTACATCGAGGGTGAGGAGTCGGGAAGTTTCACCCTGACCCCGTATGTCCGGATCGATGGTTCTGACCGGGAGAGAACCCATCTCGATGTCAGGGAGGCCTATGGCCTGTGGTTCGGCGAATTCGAGAATTCCGAGTGGGAATTGCGAGTGGGTATCGACCAGGTCTTCTGGGGGGTTGCCGAATCGAACAACCCGGTCAACATCATCAATACACCCGACCTGGTCGACAGCGCCGATGGACGGGAAAAACTCGGGCAGCCAATGATCCACGGCACGCTTGGCGCCGATTGGGGAATCCTGGAACTGTTCATCCTGCCCTGGCACCGGCCGGTGACCTTTCCCGGCACCAAGGGCCGACTGCGAGGACCGCTTCCCGTCGACAACGACCGGGACAGCATCACCTACGAGGCCGGCTCCGGCCGGCGGCATGTCGATTATGCCGCCAGGTACAGCAACAGCGTCGGCCCAATCGATATCGCGCTGAGCCTGTTTGACGGCACCAGCCGCCAGCCACTGCTGTCTCCTGCCGCCGACCGCGGAAAGAAACTGCTGTCTCCCGGCGACGCAAGCCGGCTGGTCCAGCACTACAACCATGTCCGGCAGGTGGGACTCGACATGCAGGTGACGATGGATGCCTTTCTTGGCAAGGCCGAGATTGTCGCCAGGGACCAAAGGGAAGCGCCGGGAGCCGACCCGGCCACCCACCATGCCTGGGTCGTCGGTGGCGAGTACACAATCTACGCAATCGGTGGGTCTGATGCAGATTTGACCCTCTTTGCCGAGCTGAACCAGGATGAGCGGCGGGAAAAATCCACCAGCGCCTTGCAGAACGACCTGTTCCTGGCCGCCCGCTACAGTTTCAACGACGTACAGGATACCGACCTGCGGTTGGCCGTCCTCGATGATCTCGACTACGAGACCCGCACCATGAATTTCGAGTTCAACAGGCGACTTACCGATTCGACCTCGCTGAGTGTCGAGGCATTTGCCGTCCTCGATTCGGACAAGGACGATCGATTCGCCTATCCGATCCGCAAGGACGGCTTCATCGGCATAAATTTCCGCTACAGCTTCTGATGCAGGTCTCGTCCGTCATCCGTATGCTGCTGCCCGCCCTCCAGCAACCGGCCGGCGCATTGCGCCCCATCCGGAAGCCGGCTTCCGGATGGGGGTGGCAGGCCGATGCGCCGACTCTCGCCATCGCACGGAAGATCGCGCCGATCGCCATCCTGTCATTCCTCGTTGCCTGGCCTGGCGGCGCCGACCCGCTGCGGCGGGCAAAGGACCTCTATGATGCTGGCGATTTTCTGACCGCGTCCCAGATCTCCGGCGAGACGGAGACCCCGGAAGGCTACACGCTGGCGGCAGCATCGCTGGCCGCACACGCCCGATTCAATGCATCACCGCCAAATGCCAGGCTGCTGCTCGAGCATGCACTGGAGATGGCAGAGATGGCGGTGGGGCAGGATGGCGACAACCCGGACACCCTGGTTCAGTATGCCAGGGTGATGGGGTGGTATGCGGAGATAATCGAAACTGGACGGGTGGCAAGCGAAGGCTACGGATCCCGGATCAAGGAGACATTGGACACCGCGCGCCGGCTTGACCCCGCCAATCCGACAGTCGAATTGCTGCTGGCCACCTGGCACATGGAAATCGTTACCAGGGGCGGGTTCCTGGGTGCGCTCGCCTTCGGTGCCTCGAGGAAAATGGCGCTCCACCACTACCGGGAAGCTGCCAACCTCGATCCGCAATCGGTCAATGTCCTCTACGAATACGGCCGCGGCCTGCTGAATCTCGACAAGGTCCACTACCTTGCCGACGCCACCCGGCTTCTGAAGGTGGCCCTGTCGCTGCCGGCGAAAACCGCCTTCGACCGGAAGACGCAGGAGCGTGCCCGCCTCCTGCTCGACCGGCTGTAATTCATTCCCGCCACCCTTCCGTGACCACCGGGCGGCAAGGACTCCCCGTTCCCGGGCGTCCGGTTGATTTTCGCCGTCCCTGCTCCTAAGGTCTGGCCAATGATTGGGGCGGGGCCCCGTGGGAGCGACACATTGGCAGGACGGGCATTGAAGATACTGCTTGCAAGCCCGCGGGGGTTTTGTGCCGGCGTGGTCAGGGCGATCGACATCGTCGAGCAGGCTTTGGCGAGATATGGCCCACCGATCTATGTTCGCCACGAAATCGTCCACAACCGGCATGTCGTCGACGATTTGCGCCAAAAAGGGGCGATCTTCGTCAAGGAAGTCGCCGATATTCCGGTCGGTGCCATCACCGTCTTCAGCGCCCATGGGGTGTCGAGGCGGGTGAAGGATGATGCCGGCCTGCGCAACCTGCAGGTGGTGGATGCAACCTGCCCACTCGTGGTCAAGGTCCATAACGAAGCCAGGAGATATGCCAGGGAGGGGTTGGAGCTGATCCTGGTCGGCCATTCCGGACATCCGGAGGTGGAGGGAACGATGGGCCAGGTTCCCGGTCAGGTGATCCTGGTAACCAGCGTCGAGGATGCGATGTCGATCGAACCGGCCGATCCGGACAAGCTGGCCTATGTGACCCAGACGACGCTGAGTGTCGATGATACCCGTGACATTGTCCTTGCGCTGAAACGGCGCTTTCCGCAAATCACCGGGCCCAAGGCCCAGGACATCTGTTACGCCACGCAGAACCGCCAGGGCTCGGTTCGCCGCATGGTCGACCGGTGCGATCTGATCCTGGTGATCGGGGCGGATTTCAGCTCCAATTCGAACCGGTTGCGCGAGATCAGCGAATCCTTCGGCGTGCCGAGCTATCTCATTCCCGATGCCGAGTCGCTGGATCCGAAATGGCTCGAGGGCGTCGACACCGTCGGCATCACTGCCGGGGCCTCGGCGCCGGAATTCCTCGTGCAGGGGCTGGTTGCGCGGCTCGGCGACATGTTCGACACGTGGGTCGAGGAAGTTGACTGGGTCCGGGAATCGGTCACCTTCAAGCTGCCCCGGGAACTGAAAAGGCTGCAAAGACAGGACGCGCCGAGCCCCTCCTGACCGGACGGCCTGCAGCGAGAGGCCCGCCTCCGGGCCGACCATCGCTGCGGAGCCTTCCCGACCAGCAGGTTGGGCTACCCGGAAATGACTGCCTGTACCTGTTCGACGATGTTGCCGGCATCCAGTCCGGCAAGGCTGACCTGGTTCTGCGGCGTGTCCTGGTCAAGAAACGCATCCGGCATGTGCATCGGCCGGAAGACCAGCTTTCCATCGAAGACTCCCCTGGTCGCCAGCAGGCTCATCACCTGCGTGGCAAATCCGCCAATGGATCCCTCCTCGACCGTGATCAGCACCGCGTGTTCCCGTGCAAGCCGCAGCACCAACTCCTCATCCAGCGGCTTGGCAAACCTTGCATCGGCTACGGTGACCGATATTCCGTCACCATCCAGCGTGGCTGCCGCGGCCAGGCAATCCTGCAGCCGGGCGCCATATGAAAGCAGCGCCACCGCACTCCCCTCGCGCACCACCCTGCCCTTGCCTACCTCGAGGATTTCCGGTCTGGCCGGCAACTCCAGCCCGACGCCGCTGCCCCGCGGGTAGCGCAGCGCAGATGGCCGGTCATCGATGTCGACGGCGGTCGCCACCATGTGGACCAGCTCGACCTCGTCGGCGGCGGCCATGAGGACCATACCGGGAATGCAGCCCATATAGGCGATGTCGAACGCCCCACAATGGGTCTGGCCATCGGCGCCGACATAGCCGGCCCGGTCGAGGGCAAACCTGACCGGCAGGCCCTGGATCGCCACGTCATGGACGATCTGGTCGAAGGCCCGTTGCAGGAAAGTCGAATAGATGCCGCAAAACGGCTTCATGCCGTCAGCGGCCAGGCCGGCGGCAAAGGTGACCGCATGCTGTTCGGCCAGGCCGACATCGAAAGTCCGGGTCGGAAACTCCCGGGCAAACTTGTCGATTCCGGTGCCGGACGGCATGGCCGCGGTAATGGCGACGATGCTGTCATCCTTGCGCGCCTCCTCGATGAGGCTGCTGGCAAAAACGCTGGTATAGCTCGGTATGTTGGTCCCGCCCTTGGAGAGCTTGCCGGTGGACACCTCGAACTTGCCAACGCCGTGATAGGCGTCGTCGGATTGTTCGGCCGGCAGGTAGCCCTTGCCTTTCCTGGTCACCACGTGGATCAGCACCGGGCCGTCCACCCCGTCATCCCTGACATTGCGCAGGACCGGCAGCAGATGGTCAAGATCATGACCATCGATCGGGCCGACATAGAAGAAACCAAGCTCCTCGAACAGCGTGCCGCCATGCAGCATGCCACGAACGAGAGTCTCGGCCCGCTGGGCCGAATTCCTGATTGTCGATGAGACCTTGCCGGTGATCTCGAAACCGATATCCCTGAGTGACCGGTACGGCTTCGACGAAATCAGCCGGGTCAGGTAGGAGGACAGAGCTCCGACCGGCGGCGCAATCGACATCTCGTTGTCATTGAGGATGACGATCAGCCGGTTCTTCATGGCGCCGGCATTGTTGAGCGCCTCGAAGGCCATACCGCCGGTCATGGCCCCGTCGCCAATCACGGCAACGACCCGGTGGTCTCGATCCTGCAAATCCCGGGCGACCGCGAATCCCAGCGCTGCCGATACCGAGGTCGAGGCGTGGGCGGCGCCGAAAGGATCATATTCGCTCTCGGCGCGCTTGGTGAAGCCGGACAGTCCGGCACCCTTCCGCAATGTCCTGATCCGGTCACGCCGGCCGGTCAGGATCTTGTGCGGATAGACCTGGTGGCCCACATCCCAGATGATCCTGTCTCGGGGCGTGTCGAACAGGTAGTGCAGGGCGACAGTCAGTTCGACCACCCCCAGACCGGCCCCGAGATGGCCCCCGGTTTCGGACACCGCGTCGATGGTTTCCGCCCGCAATTCATCGGCAACCTGTCTGAGCCGGGAAGGCCGCAACTTGCGTAAATCGGCGGGAATCCTGATGCTGTCGAGCAGTGGTGTGTCTATCATGTCATTGCACCGGATACGCTGTTTCACCAAACATGGCCGGAATCCTCATCGATCCCGGGTCGTCACGAAATCCACGATTTCCCGCAACCTGTCGGCCTTGCCGCCGAACATATCCAGGCGGGAGGTGGCCGCCGCCGACACGCGGTCCAATTCGGCCCTGGCTCCTTGCAACCCAAGCACCGCGACGAATGTGGCCTTGCCGGCATCGCTGTCCTTGCCAACCCGCTTTCCAACCACCGACTCGTCGCCTCCGACATCCAGCAAATCGTCGACGATCTGGAAAGCCAGGCCCAGATCGGACCCGAACCCCTCCAGCGCCTGGCGGCTTTCGGGACCGGCCTTGCCGAGAATGGCGCCTGCCGATGCCGAGAACGCAAACAATGCCCCGGTCTTCTTTCGGGCAAGGGTCTCGGCCGTCCCTGCCCCAACCTCCCGGTGCTGGCAGGCAAGATCGATCATCTGCCCCCCGACCATTCCCCTGGCACCGGCACTGCGCGCCAGCGCATCAACGAGCTGGATCCTGACCTCCGGGTCCGGATGCGTGGCCCTGCTGGCCAGGATCTCGAATGCCAGGGTCAGGAGGCCGTCGCCGGCCAGCAGCGCCGTTGCCTCGCCATAGGCCCGGTGGCAGGTTGGCCGACCCCGACGCAGATCGTCATTGTCGAGGGCCGGCAGATCGTCATGCACCAGCGAATAGGCATGAATCGCCTCCACCGCCGAGCCGGCATGCAGGCTTCGCTGCACCGGCACGTGGAACATTTCTGCCGAACAGCCAAGCAGGTAGGGCCGCAGATACTTTCCACCACCCGACACCGCATAGGCCATCGCCTCGGCAAGACCGGTCTCGGTGCCTGCCGGCACCAGCCGACCCAGAACCGCTTCGAAACCAGGTGCAAATCCGGCGAGGTCGGCAAGCAGGTCAGTCTCCGAAGTCGAGGCAGGTGCTGTCACCGATCCACTCCCAGGAACCGGGCCAGCCTAGAGAATCCGGACCTGAACCGGCAGTAAAGGAATCTCTAGCAATTTCCCGTGCCTGAATGCAATTCCTGCATCGACGTCAAACGATCCAGAACCTGCAAAATCCAGATGCAGGGCATGCGTCAATCACGGAAATCGGAATGCACCCATCAGCGTCACGGCAAATCCACTTCCCGATCCACCCACCTCCATTCCCTCGACCTGACACACTCCGAACAACCTCACATCCTCCCGTCCCGGAATCGACCGGGCGCGCCGTCGGACCGTCACCTCCTCCAGCCCGTACAAGCAGGCACTGCCAAATCTCCGCACCCCGTGGTCAGATCTGCAGTACTGCCGTCTGTCAGCACCCACCTTTCCCCACAAGAAAGGCGCCAGCAGGACATTGTCAATGACGACTGACAGCGGCGGCGGCTCGCCGGCCATTCTGGCCGGCCACCCCCCTCACCACCGCAAGGTCACACCCACACCCACACCATGCACTGGCGCTGCCGCGCCATTCTCCCTTCTGGTCGCCTCGAGCCCGAGCGAGAGGTCGGGTGCGCCCCGCTCCGGGGTGAGCCGCAAGCCGAGTGTGGTATCGCGCGAGGCATCATCCATGCGCAGCCTGGCATGCGGGGCGATGGTGAAGCGGCCGGCCAGGGCCGCCAGCCCGTATGCCGCCTCGGCGGTGGTGGCAGCACTGCCGGTATCCTGCCTCTCCAGTGCCTCCGGCATGAAGAGTGCATCGACGCCGCCCGTGGCCTTCCCTGCATCCTGGCGCAGCGAGACCGAAAGGCCGCGGGCGCTATCCGGCCGGGGATCGAAGATGAAGCTGGCCGCCAGGCCGTTCTCCTCGAACTCGTCGTCATCATGGGCAATCAGCTTGCGGGCCGACAGATCCATGGCAAAGCCTGATGCCGGGTCACGGAAGCCAAGGCTCCCGCCCAGCTCGATGCCGGCCCCTCGCTCGGCATCACCGCCATCATGGCGGGCACCGACCTCCAGCCCGGGGGTGAGAGTAGCACCGCTCTCAAGACCGATCTGCCAGGAAGCCTCCATCCCGGCCCGGAGGCGGGTCACGGTGGCATCGGAGGCCGCCAGCGCATGCGTCTTGTCTGAACGGGTCCGGGACCAGAGCGCGTCCGAGGTGAGGTGAAGCGTGCCCGAGCCGAGGGCAGCAAGCTCGGCCCGAAGGCCTGCAGCCGCCATCTGCCAGGAGGTATCGGCAGTGAGGGTGCCGCCCACCTCTGGCGTCAGCGTCACCTCGCCGGTCCCGTGGCCGAGTGCGCCCCAGAAGCGCAGCCGCTCGGAGGTCTGGATCGATGCATAGGGCACAATTGCGGTGAGCGAGGTCTTCACCTTGCCATCGCCGGCGCGGATGGCCTCGCCGCAGGGGGTTTGTCCAGCCTCACCCGGTGGGCAGGCCTGGCCTTCCGGTCGGGGCGTGACATCGGTATCGGCATAGCTGCCATCGGCCGATGATTGCAGCAGGGCCATGCCCAGGAGCCAGCGATCGCGGGCATAATCCGCTCCCAGCATGGCAGTGGTGGCGGTGCCATCAAGGGAGAAGGTTCCTTCCTGGCCATCGAAGCTGTCCCGTGCGGCCCGTCCCCAGATGGCCAGGGAGCCGGAGGCGGTCTCGCCGGTGGTGGTGAAGCTGCTGGCAAGGAGGGCCTCCCTTGCGGTCATGGAGAGGGGCTCGGGCGGGTGGTGGCCGAAGGGGTCCGCTTCAGTGGGCCCTGGCCGTGCCAGCAAATCATCGAGCGGGTTGCCCTCGGTAGCCTGGCCGGAAGTGCCCAGCGCCAGCGCCTGGCCGGCGATGGTGGCGCTGGTGGCGGGAGAGCGCTCGGCAGCAAGGCGGGTCTCGATGCCATCGAGGGCCTGCTGGGCGACGGTGCGCCCGAAGCGGGAGAGGAAGGCGGCGGGCATCGGGTCGGAATTGGTGATGGTGCCGATGGCGACGCCATCGGCGATCGACACCGACACATCGGGCGGGCCGTTCACGCCGGCATCGAAGAGTACCATCTCGAAGGTCTCGGGATCCTCGTCATGGCTGTCATTGTAGAGGACGACATGGATCTTCGTCTCGGTCTGGCCTGGCCTGAAGCGGGCCCTGAGCTGCCAGGAGCGCTTCCATGCCAGGTAGTCCTGGCCGGCCACGGCCGAGACCGGGTTCGAGTCGCGTGTCGCGTAGTAGACATGCACCGGCCAGGCGACCTTCTCGCTCAGCGTCACCGTGAACCAGCCGTTGTGCTGGTTCTCATTCATGGTGGCATCGGCAATCGAGATGGTCGGGCCGGTGGATGGGGTGGTGGCGTCATTGTCGGTGACAGTCACCGTGGCGGCATTGGCCGGGGCGGCGGCCAGTGTGTAACCGGTGCCCGTCTGCACGGTTGCCGTGACCGAGCCGTCCGGCTCGTCGGTGCTATCGTCCACCGTGGTGACCTCCACGGTCATGCTGCCGGCCGCCGGGATGGTGACGGTTCTCTGGCCGGTCTGTCCGCTGGTTGCGAAGTCGCCGGACTGGCCCACGGTCAGGGCCACGTCGAGCGGTGCGGCTGGCACCGGGTCGGCGGTGACGGTGAAGGCGGCATCGGTGCCCTCGGTGACGCCTGGGCCGGCGGTGATGCTCACCACCGGGGTGTCATTGTCGGTAACGGCGACGGCACCGCTGCCCTTGCCGGTAGCGATGCTGTAGCCGCTGGCGGTATCGATTGTGACCGTGACCGAGCCATCGGCCTCGTCGGCCGCATCGTCCACCGTGGCCACGGTGAGGGTGGTACTGGTCGCACCTGCTGCCAGTGTTGCCGTGCGGGCGCCGGCGCCGGGAGCGTCCAGGAAGTCGCCGGTCTCGGTGACAGTGTAGGCAATGGTGAAGTCGGATTGCGGCGCCGGATCGGCGGTGATGGTGAAGGAGGCGTTACCGCCCTCGGTGATGGCGGATCCCGCCGAGAGGCTGAGGATCGGGGTGGTGGGTGTGACCTCCTCTTCCTCTTCTTGCTGCGGTGTCTCCTGCGGCGGGCTGGCCAGGCATTCGAGCGCCGGCGCCACCGGAGCCCAGCGCTGAAGGCCGCGATCGGCCTGCGCCTGCGCCTCGTGGGTGGTCATCGGGTTGTTGCTGTAGCTGTTCTCCTCCCCGAAGGCGGCCAGCACCCGGCTCCAGCGCTCGACATGGCCCGGCGACGTCCGCCAGGTCTCGGTCGTAGCCAGCTGGGCGTCGGCCATGAGTTCGGCAGAGACGCAGGAGGGTGTCTCGACCGACGCGGGTTGCGCGTCCTCGTTCTGCTGCGGCGAGCCCTGGCCGCCGCCGACGGTGATGGTGACCCAGGCAAAGCCGTCAAGGATGCCGCGCCGCCTGCTCGTATTTGATGTGCCGCCGCTCGAATTTGGACGTGTCTCGATCAGCACCTTTGGTGTCGCGGTCAGCCTGAAATGCATGACCGTGGGCGCGTCTGGGGCGGTGAAGGTGGCAGTTTGACCGTCCCTCTGCACGCCTCCCTGGACGACCGTGGTCGAGTTCGGGCCGTCCACCTGCTGCCAGCGCCAGGCAATGTCGCTTTCGGCCCAGGGCCCGGTGGCCGTGCCTGAAAGGGTGACCTTAGCGCCGGCGGCGACCGTCTGATCGGTGCCGGCATTCGCCGTCGGCCTGAACGGGGCGCCGGGGTTGCGTTCCAAATAATGTGTCGCCAACGCCAGATTGTTCTTGAACACGCCATCCGGCAGCGATGAAAGGTTGTTGTCATTCAGATACAGAACCCTGAGATTTGTGAGACTGTCAAAGACGCCTGGCCGCAGCGTCGTCAGCTGGTTGTTGTCCAGATCCAGCGTCATCAACCCCGCGAGGTCGTCGAAGATGCCCGCCGGCAGCGTTGTCAGGCTGTTTCGATCCATCCGCAGGCGCTTCAGATTGGTGAGCCCGTCGAAATCGCCCGCCTTCAGGCTGCTCAACCCCTTACTGAGCAAATTCAGGGGGTTGCTGTGGACGTCGCCGGCGATGGCCGCCAGCTGTGTGTCGGTCACGTCGCGGCAGTGGCGGACGCCGGGGATCATGCGGACAATCTCGTCGCGCACCGCCTTCGTGCGCCCGCAGATGCCGGCGTGCTCGACCGTGACCGGCCATTCCGGCGACCAGTGACGACGGGTTTCATGGGCCCAGGTGAAGTCACGTTCTGCCGAGATCACAAGCCTGGTGTCGCCGACGCCGACGCCTTCCAAGCGCACCCACTGTTCGCGGCTGGAATCCGTGAAGGTCATGGTGTCCATGAGGACGCCGTCAACGAGAGGTTGCCCGTCCCTTCTTGTCGCCCTGAGCACGTTGTTGATCGGCTCGGTAAAGAGATGGACGCTGACACTGCCGCTGCTTCCGTTGGGCAGTATCCTTTCGCCAATCCTGATCTCGAAATCCCTGGTGTCTCCCTCGGCCAGGGTGATCGTCTTGCCCGCCGGGGGCAGGCCCGATGCCTTGCTCTCCGCCTCGATCTCGATCTCAACCGGCGGCGCTGCCTCTTTGACGCGGACCCAGACCGTCCAGCTCTGGTCAACTTCGCCGTAATTGACGCGGCGCTTGGCGCCGTCGAAATCGCCCTGCTCCCCCTGGATGACGTGCTTGAGGGGCACCGCATCCGGGAAATGATCGGTGCAGGCCACCTTGGCCTTGACCGTTTGCCACTGGTCCCAGTTGGACGGCGTGAAGGTCAGCGTCGGCTTGCCGGCACCGCCGCGGCCGTTCGAGGCCCTCCTGTCGCGGCCGACAAGGACGCGGTTCAGTGTCCGGTGGCCGTTGTTGCCCCACCAGATGAGGTCGTTGGGGTCATAGACATTGACCTTCACCGTCGCCGACGGCTTCGTCGTCAGCCTGACCTCGTACTCCGGGTACTCCTCCCCGTCGGTGGGCATGGCGGGAAGCTCCATGCTTGCCCCAGGGGCTGAAAGCATGCCGGTCCTCCAGGGCGCGGTGACTTTCCGGGCGCGCTCCCGGAGTTGTTGGGCAGATTCTCCCTCCCTCTTTTCGATCTTGTTGCCGGATGGATCGTAGTATTCGAACTCGCCGCAGCCTTGGCTCTCGTTCCAGGTCAGGTGCGTGGTGCTGAACTCCAGGCCGGGCGGGGCCTTTGCCGTGCCGTTGAGGCGGATCTTCAGGGTCTGCGCGCTAGTTTCTTGCCAGTTGGTGGTGATGCCCGTGTTGTCGGCGGCCGGTCGGGAGAGGCGCGCATTGGTTATAGCGAAATTGTCGACGCCAGGGCGGTTAGATGCCGTGGTCTGGATCTGTGCGAAGTCCGCATCGCGCTGACCGGCCACATCAAGCACGAGGAAGTATTGGCCTGTCGGATCAAGGTCGATGCCGCCAGCCGGCGCTGTGAATCTCATGAGCCGGTCGGCGGAAAATGACGTACCCGTGGGGTTGGTCAGGCGGCCGACAAGCGCGCCCGGGTCATTGGTGCCAACCAAGCGCCGGATTTCGACCTTAAGGACAGTGCTGTCGAATGCGCTCGAGCGTGTTGCCGACGCGAACTCGATGTCAACGCTCTCCAGCCGGTAGCCCCCGGCATTGCCGCCGGCCACGAAGAACTGGGCGTGGTCGTGCTCGAAGGTCACCGCTGTGCCGTCCGCCTGACCGATATTGCTGACGAGCACCTGCTGCGCCTGAACCCCGGCAGCCAGGGCGAAGAGCGGCAGGGCGAGCAGTGCCGCGGCCAGGCGGCGGCGCAGATGGCGAGTGGTGCTGGCAGAAGGCTCAGGCCGGGAGGCGGAGCGCCTCAGGCGGCGGCGCCATGCGAGCGCGCTCATGCCGGTGATCCGGTGATCCGGTGATCCGGTGATCCGGTGATCCGGTGATCCGGTGATCCGGTGATCCGGTGATCCGGTGATCCGGTGATCCGGTGATCCGGTGATTATGGTTTTTGGGGCCCGCAGGCCTTGTCAAGTGCTTTTTCAGGATATGCGTCATGCGCCCGGTCATGGCCGCAAGGGCTGAACGGATTGTCATCCGTCCTTCGCGTATCGTGATCACTGCCCGTCTCCCTGCCCGTTGCCCGGACCGGGTACCAAACGAATACCCCTGACCGAAGCATTGCCTGTCATTTTTTTTGGAACATACACCGAATTCGGCAGATGATCAAACTGGAATTTTCTACAGTGGCGGGCATTCCGGCTGGTCCGTGGCCCTGGCGCAGAGGGCAGGAGTTTCCTTTTTTGGCAGGCCGGGGTGAGACGCGCCCCATTCTGGGTGGTGCGGATTGCCGCGCGGCAATATGGCGGAAATGCGGGGCCTCTTTTCTGCCGGCGACGGGCATGCCTGCATGGCCGGGGGTGATGTGAACTTCGAGCCGGAGCGGCCGGGCGTCTGGCCGGAGACGGGGCGGAGCGTATTTCGCATCGGGGGGCTGGCAGCAGGCAGGTGCGGGGTTGGAATTGGTGGTGGGTTTTCGGGCAATGCAGCCGGGTGCTGGCCCTGGAGGCATTTCGGGGCACTGGTTCGATCCTGCCTGGAGATGGGGGCGGCTTCATGGAAATCGGAACTGCGTGGCGACATTGACGGCCAAACATGTCATAAGCCGCACCGGCGTGGATGCCTGCTGGCCAGGCACGGCATGGCAGAGAGGAAGGAGCCGCATGGTGATCGGCATCAATCCGCTGATGGGTGCGACGGCACGGCCCCCGGTCATGGAAGCGAGACGCTGGCTGGACACCGCATCGCCGGCGCCCGGATACGATTTGCTCGACCTGTCGCAGGCCGCTCCGGTGGCGCCGCCGCCAAAGTCGCTGCGCACGGCAATTGCCGAATTTGCCGTCAATGATCAGCGGGCGCATGTCTACGGTCCGGTGCTCGGCGATGACGAGCTTCGCGGTGAGATCGCCAGCCGGTGGTCGCAAGCCTACGCCGGGGCGATCGAGGACTCGCAGGTCGCGGTCACTTCGGGCTGCAACCAGGCCTTCGTGGCGGCCATGTCGGTGCTGGCCGGGGCCGGCGACTCGGTCATCATCACCACGCCGTGGTATTTCAATCACAAGATGTGGCTGGACATGATGGGCATCGAGGCCCGGGTGCCACCAGTCACGCCAGACCTCGTTCCGGATCCGGACGCCATCGCCAGCCTGGTCTCCGGCACCACCAGGGCCATCGTGCTGATCTCGCCGAACAATCCCACCGGCGTCGAATATCCTGCCAGAATCATGCGGGCGGCGCTGGAGCTGGCGCGAAGGCACCGGCTGGCACTCATCGTCGACGAGACCTACCGTGATTTCGATTCCCGGGCCGGGCCGGTGCACGACCTGTTTTCCGACCCTGAATGGCCGGACACGCTGATTCACCTCTACTCCTTTTCGAAGGCCTTCCGGCTGACAGGCCACCGGGTCGGCGCCGTCATCGCCGCACGGGGCATCCTGGTCGAAATCGAGAAATTCCTTGACACCGTCGCCATCTGCCCGGGCCGGATCGGCCAGCATGCGGCGCTGTACGGGTTGCGCAATCTTGGCGACTGGCTGGCCGGCGAGCGCCGGGAAATCCTGCGGCGGCGGCAATGCATCGAGCAGGGATATTCCCGGCTCGACGGGTGGAGACTTCCCGGATGCGGCGCATATTTTGCCTATGCCGAATACCCGTTTGCGCTGCCGTCCAGCCAGTTCGTGCTGAAACTTCTCGAGGACCGGGCAATCCTGACCCTGCCGGGATCCATGTTCGGCCAGGAGGATCACGGGCAGGCCCCGTGCCGCCAGATCCGGATTGCCTGCGCAAATGTCGATGCCGCCGGCATTGCCGACCTCTTTGCCCGCCTGGAAGACTATTGCCCTGCCGGCTGCTGACCAGGCCGGCGGGTGGGATGCCCCGTGCTGGCCCTGCCGGCACATTGGCGGCGATGGAGGTCGAGGCGGTGCGCCGGATGCCACCGGCGTTCGGCGGCGGAATCTCCGCCTTGTAACCTGCCCCCACTATCCCTAGAACTCACCGACTTTGGAACTCATCGAGCTACGACATGGCAAAGGCGCTCCAGGCATCCCCCAAGAACAAGGTCGCTTGGGTATTGATCATCCTGCTGATTCTCGGCCTGGCCGGGTTTGGGATTGGCGGGTTTTCGACTTCGGTCCGTGCCGTCGGCTCGGTCGGCGACCGGGAAATCTCCGTCGATGAATATGTCCGCGCCCTGCAGCAACGGATGGCCGGATACTCGCGGCAATTCGGGACCAACCTGACCACCGACCAGGCCATACGTTTCGGGATCGACCGGGAGGTGCTCGAGGCGCTGTTCCTGCGGGCAACCGTTGACAACGAGGCCAACCGGATCGGCATCTCGGTCAGTGACGAGACCGTGCTGAACCGTCTGTACTCCATGCCGGAGTTCTTTGGCGCCGACGACAAGTTCGATCGTGCAAGCTATGATTTCCTGCTGGAGCGGTCCGGGCTGACCGAGGCCGAACTGGACCAGCAGATCAGGGATGAGGAGACCCGGAACATCCTGGCGGCATCAGTCTCGGGCGGCTTTGCCGCATCGCAGACCTACCAGGAGCGCATGATCGAATACCGGTTCTCGACCAGGGACATCACCTGGACCGCGCTCGGCATCGATCAGCTGCCAGAGGCGGTTCCCGAACCGACCAGCGCCCAGCTGCGGGAGTTTTATGACAGCAATCCGGAGCTGTTCACCCGGCCCGAACTGAAGGAGTTGACCCATGTCAGCCTGACCCCCGGGATGCTGGCCAACCCGGCGGAGATTGCCGAGGAGGCGCTGCGTGCCGAATACGAAAACCGGATCAGCACCTACAATGTTCCGGAGCGCCGCAACGTCAATCGCCTGGTCTTTCCCGACCGGCAACAGGCCGACGAGGCGAAGACCCGCCTCGACGATGAGGAGATCACCTTCGATGAATTGCTTGCCGAGCGGGGCATACAGCTGCCGGATACCGAGCTTGGCGATGTCAGCAGGTCGGATCTTGGCAGCGAGGCGGCCAGCCTGCTCTTTGCCGGCGATGATATCGGGGTCTACGGGCCGGTCAATTCGGCGCTCGGGCCGGCGATCTTTCGCGTCAATGCGGTCCTGGCCGGACGCCTGACCAGATTCGAGGAAGCCCGTGACGAGTTGGCGGCGGCGCTGGCCGAGGAAGAGGGTCGCAACCGGATCGCCGAGAATGTGGTGCATTACGAGGATCTGCTGGCCGGCGGTGCCAGCCTGGAGGAGTTGGCGGCCGATACCGACTTCCGGCTGTCGAGCATGACATTCGACGGAAATCCCGGCGACGGCGTGGCCGGCCAGCCGGTCTTCCTTGCCGCGGTCAGCGCACTCGGCGAGGATGATGTCGGCGGATTCCCGGAACTTGCCGACCTTCCCGATGGCGGCCTGTTTGCCATTCGGCTCGACAATATCGTGCCGCCAGCGCTGCAGCCATTCGACCAGGTTGCCGGCGAGGTCGAGGAAGCCTGGCGCCAGGAACGGGCCGAACAACTCCTCCGGGAACACGCCGATGAACTGCGCTCCAGCCTGGAATCGGGATCGACATTCGAGGAGCTTGGGCTTGTTGCCACCAGCGACCAGGGAATTCGCCGAACGGGCAATCTTGCCGGCAGCCCGCCCGGCATGGTGCAGGAGTTGTTCGAGCTGGCGATTGGAGAATTTGCCGTCTCGGGTGATGGCGGGCTTCTGGCGATCGCCAGGCTCGATGCCATTTCTCCGGCGGACATGGAGTCCGAGGAGGTGGAGTCGGCCATGGAATTGCTGGCCTTGCGGTCCGAACTCGGCACCGGGGCCGATGCCTACCAGCTCTACTCCCGCTTCCTGCAGGAGGAGACCGGGATCGACCTGGATCATGCAACCATTGAGTCGATACATGCGCAGCTGCCCTGAGGGCCCGACATGAGAATCCTGCCCGGCTTTGAAGAATTCGCCGCGGGCTACGAGGCTGGCAGGAACCAGGTGGTGCACCTGACACTGGCAGCCGACCTCGCCACGCCAGTGTCGCTGGCGCTCGGGCTGGCCGGCGCCGACAAACACAGCTTCATCCTCGAGTCGGTCACCGGTGGAGAGACCCGCGGTCGATACTCGATAGTCGGCATGGATCCCGACCTGGTCTGGGAATGCACGGGCAACACCGCCAGGATCGACCGGACGGTACTGACCGGTTCTCGGCAATGGCAAGACGAGGAGGCAGCGCCACTCGATTCGCTCAGGGAACTGATCGAGGAATGCCGGATCGACTTGCCCGATTCCCTGCCGTCGAGCTCGGCCGGCCTGTTCGGCTATCTCGGTTACGACATGGTGCGGCTTGTCGAAAGGCTGCCGGACATGAATGACGACCAGGTCGGCTGCCCGGATGCCATTCTGCTGCGGCCATCGGTGATCGCCGTCATCGATAGTGTGCGCAGCGATGTCACCGTCGTCAGCCCCGCCTGGCACCACCGCGACATCTCGGCCCGCGAAGCCTATGACAAGGCTGTCGGCCGGGTTCGGTTGGCGGTGGAACGGATGTCGGAGCCCCTGCCGCGACCGGCACGCTTCGGCGGCCCGGGTACCGGTGCGGGCAGTTTGCAGGAGGGATTGAGCCGGGACGAGTTCATGGAAATCGTTCGCCGGGCAAAACACTACATTTGCGAGGGCGAAATCTTCCAGGTGGTGCTCAGCCAGCGTTGGCAGATAGATTTTGCCGGCGAACCGTTTTCCCTGTACCGGGCGCTGCGGCGGATCAACCCCTCACCTTTCATGTTTTTCTTCAATTTCGGCGATTTCCAGGTGATCGGGGCCAGCCCCGAAATCCTGGTCCGGGTGGCCGGTCGCCGGATTACCCTTCGACCGCTGGCCGGCAGCCGTCCACGCGGCAAGACCCCGGAGGAGGACAGGCTGCTTGGCGAGGAGCTTCTTGCCGACGAGAAGGAGCGGGCCGAGCATTTGATGCTGCTCGATTTGGGCAGGAACGATGTCGGCCGGGTGGCGAGGACCGGTTCGGTTCACCCGACGGAGATGTTCACCATCGAACGCTACTCGCACGTCATGCACATCGTGTCGAATGTCGAGGGCGAACTGGCAGACGGGCATGATGCCCTGTCGGCCTTGCTCGCCGGCCTGCCGGCCGGAACCGTCTCCGGTGCGCCGAAGATCCGGGCCATGGAAATCATCGATGAACTCGAGGGCGAAAAACGGGGCGTCTATGGCGGCGGGGTCGGCTATTTCTCGGCCAATGGGGACATGGACATGTGCATTGCGCTTCGCACCTCGGTGCTGAAGGAAAACACGTTGTATGTGCAGGCAGGGGCGGGCATTGTCCATGACAGCGACCCTGGATCCGAATGGCAGGAAACCGTCAACAAGTCGCAGGCGTTGCGCAAGGCCTGCGAGGATGCCGCGATGTTTGCGGCCGACGGCCCGGCCAATGGCGGTTGATGCCGGAGGAACTCACCCGCCGGGTCGCGGAATGGCTGTCGAGTTGCGCCGGCCGCCACCGGGGAACAAGGTCACATGTTGCTACTGATCGACAATTACGACAGCTTCACCTTCAACCTCGCACAGTATCTTGGCGAACTCGGTGCGCAGGTCGCGGTTCGTCGCAATGACGAGATCACCATTGCCGGGATAGCCGAAATGGCACCGTCGGCCCTGGTGATGTCGCCCGGTCCGAGCACGCCCGACAATGCCGGTATCTGCCTCGAACTGGCCGCATGGGCCGCCGACCAGCGGGTGCCATTGCTGGGAATCTGCCTGGGACACCAGGCCATCGGCCAGGCCTTTGGTGGCAAGGTCGTTCGGTGCCATGAAATCGTCCATGGCAAGACTGGCCGAATCCACCATCGCGACTCGACATTGTTGGCTGAATTGCCCTCCCCCTTCGATGCGACCCGCTACCACTCGCTGGTCCTTGACCGGGACCGGGTGCCGGAGGATTTTTCGGTAGTCGCCTGGAATGATGACCGGATCATCATGGGGCTGCAGCACCGGACCCTTCCGATATTCGGTTTGCAATTCCACCCGGAGAGCATTGCGACCGAACATGGGCACGGGATCCTTGAGGCATTTCTGAAACTTGCCGGAGCTGGAACATGAGCGATGATCTCAAGCCCATGATTGCCATAGCGTGCACGCGACCGCTGACCGGCGCCGAGGCCCATTCGGCATTCTCGGTCATCATGGATGGCAAGGCAACGCCGGCACAGGCCGGGGGCCTGCTGATGGCCATGCGAACCCGCACCGAAACCGTCGAGGAATATGCGGCGGCGGCGAGGGTCATGCGGCAGAAGTGCCGGGCGGTGGCGGCGCCGGAGGACGCAATCGACATCGTCGGCACTGGCGGCGACGGCAAGGGAACGCTGAACATCTCGACGGCGGCGGCGCTGGTTGTTGCCGGCGCCGGTGTACCGGTCGCCAAGCACGGCAATCGCAATCTCTCCTCGCTGTCCGGGGCAGCCGACGTCCTGGACTCGCTGGGGGTGGACATCACGGTCTCGCCCGACATTGTCGAGAGCGCCATCGCCGAAATCGGCATCGGGTTCATGATGGCGCCGGTTCACCATCCGGCGATGCGCCACGTCATGCCCGTTCGCCGGGAGTTGGGAACCAGGACCATCTTCAACATCCTCGGTCCGCTGACCAACCCGGCCGGCGCCAGGAAGCAGCTGACGGGGGCATTTTCCGCCGACCTCCTGCGTCCCATGACCGAAACGCTGATGAAGCTGGGCTCAACATCGGCCTGGCTGGTCCATGGCGAGGATGGAACCGACGAGATGTCGATCTGCGGCCCGACGCGGGTGTGCAGCCTGCGTGACGGCGAAATCTCCGAGACCGTGATTCACCCCGGGGATGCCGGCCTGCCATGCCATTCATTCGACAGCATTCTCGGCGGCACCCCCAGGGAGAACGCGGCCAGGCTATCCTCCCTCCTCGATGGCGAGAAATCACCCTATCTCGATGCGGTGCTGCTCAACGCGGCGGCGGCGCTCGTTATCGCCGGTCGGGCAGACGCCCTGCCGGAGGGGGTCGCCATCGCCCGGCAGAGCGTGGATAGCGGCTCGGCCAGGGACAGGCTTGACCGGCTGGCAAAGCTGACCAGCCAGGCGGCCGGCAGTTGACGGTGCCGGAAGTAATTGCAGAGGGTCCCGACATGGCGCCAGCCCTGCCGGCGGGCATCGGGAGCACGGAGCTGACATGGGCAGGTTGAGCCATCTCGACGAGGCCGGCGCCGCCCGGATGGTTGACATTTCCGGCAAGGAGGCCAGCAAGCGGGTGGCAATTGCCGCCGCCACCGTCCTGGTCAATGCCGACACGCTGGCGGCGGTGCAGACAAATGCGGCCAGGAAGGGTGATGTTCTCGGCGTGGCACGGGTGGCGGGCATCACCGGCGCCAAGAAAACGCCCGACCTCATCCCGCTATGCCACCCGATCTCACTGACCGGCATCGAGGTTGATTTTACCCTCGACGACGAACCGCCCTCGATCGGCATCAGGGTGCGGGCCGAAACCACCGACCGCACCGGTGTCGAAATGGAAGCGATGACCGGCGCCGCCATTGCCGCCCTGACCATTTACGACATGGTCAAGTCGAGCGACCGGTCGGCGGAAATCAGCCAGGTCAGCCTGGTCTACAAGGATGGTGGCAAGTCCGGAGTCTACGAGAGACAGCGATGATATCGGTGGAGATGGCGCTTGACCGGATTTTCGATCTGGTTGCGCCGGTCGGCACGGAGGATGTCTCCATCCTGGAGGGTGCCGACCGGGTGCTTGCCGAACCCGTCATCGCCACCCGGGACCAGCCTCCCTTTGCCACCTCGGCAATGGACGGGTTCGCAGTACGCGATGCCGACATTCATCCCGGCGCCGGCATCACCGTCATTGGCGAAGCCCCTGCCGGCCACCGCTTCCCGGGTGAGGTGCGGCCGGGAACAGCGGTGCGGATATTCACCGGCGGCGAGGTTCCCCCGGGCGCCGACCGGATCCTGATCCAGGAAGATGCGGAATTTGACGGCTCGGCGCTCACCGTCAGGGCGCAGGCAGATTCCGGGACGTATATCCGCCCTGCCGGCGGCGACTACCGGGCCGGCATGCAAATTGCCGCCCCCTGTCTTCTGCGTCCCTCGACGGTGACGCTGATTGCGTCCATGGGGTTTGCCCGGGTGACGGTGGCCAGAAAGCCGGATATTGCCATCATTCCGACCGGCAACGAGCTCGTCATGCCAGGGGAGGATGGCGGCACCGACAGCATCATCGCCTCCAGCGGTTTCGGCATCGCCGCCATCCTGGACGAATGCGGTGCCCGTCCCAGGATCCTGCCGATTGCCCGCGATCGCGAGGAGTCGATTCGAGCGGCGTTTGCCATGGCCGGGGATGCCGATCTGATCGTGACCGTCGGAGGTGCATCCGAGGGCGATTACGACCTGATTCGTCCGGTGGCCAGGAAGCTTGGATTCAGGGAATCCTTCTACAAGCTGGCCATGCGGCCGGGGAAGCCGGTCATGGCCGGCGCCATCGGTGATGTGCCGGTGGTCGGCCTGCCGGGCAACCCGGTATCGGCGCTGGTCTGTAGCCATGTGCTGCTGGTGCCGGCGGTGCGGACCATGCTCGGCCTCGGCCGATCGGCCCTGCCAAGAAGGCAGGCGCCGCTCCTGGAGCCGGTGCCAGGCAACGGAAACCGGGAACATTACATGCGGGCAACAAGCTCCTACCGGTCACGGCAGCGCCACTTGCGCGTGGCCACTCGCCAGGACAGTTCGTTGATGAGCGTCCTTGACCAGGCTGATGCACTCGTCGTGCGCCCACCATCCGATCCGCCCCGCCGGGAGGGTGATATCGTCGAATATTGTGACCTCATAAAACCGTTTGACACAAAGAACGAACACTTATAGAACTGGCCTTGAACCAGGCAACATACCGAGAACAGAGCCATGATTACCAAACGCCAACTCGATTTACTGCAATTCATAGACCAACGAACGAGGCGCAACGGAGTGCCTCCATCCTTCGAAGAGATGAAGAATGCGCTGAACCTGAAGTCCAAATCGGGAATTCATCGCCTCATCATGTCGCTCGAGGAACGGGGGTTCCTGCGCCGGCTGCCAAACCGCGCCCGGGCGCTGGAAGTGGTCAGGATGCCGGAACAGGCAGCGGGGCCGCCGCCATCGGAAGACCGGGAGGCCCATGCCAGCCGGCAAGCTGCCCTCGAGGAGATGTATGAAACGATCGTGGTCCCGGTCATGGGCAGGATTGCCGCCGGGTCCCCGGTCGAAGCCATCAGCCGCAAGGATCATGACATCAACGTGCCGGCATTCATGCTCAGCGGGATTGGCGAGCATTTTGCCCTCACCGTCTCCGGAGATTCGATGATTGAAGCCGGAATCAGGGATGGCGATGTTGTCCTGATTCGCAAGCAGCACACGGCCGATAACGGGGAAATCATCGTCGCCCTGGTGAAGGGCGAGGAGGTCACCCTGAAGAGGCTGCGCAAGAAGGGAAGTTCGATTGCCCTCGAGGCGGCAAACCCGGAATTCGAGACCAGGGTCTACCGGACCAACGAGATCGACGTCCAGGGCAAGCTTGTCGGATTGCTGCGAAGCTACTAATTGGATTCGCAACCAGGACCGAAAACGCTGACCTCGTCGGGTCGAACATCAAGGTGCCGGCCCGACAGGTCACGTGGAATCGAGGCAGGCCCCGACATGGCGCACAGCAAGACAGTCACCAGGTTTGCCCCGTCACCGACCGGCATGCTGCATGTCGGCGGAGCCCGAACTGCCCTCTTCAACTGGCTGTATGCCAGGAAGACCGGGGGCAGTTTCAGGCTTCGAATCGAGGATACCGACCGGTCTCGCTCGACCCCCGAGGCGAGGGAAGCAATCGTCTCCGGCCTGACCTGGCTCGGGTTGGACTGGAATGGCGATGCGGTCAGCCAGCATGCCAGGCTCGAATCGCACCGGGAGGCCGCCGGCAAACTGCTCGAATCGGGGCGTGCATATCGCTGCTTCTCCACGCCGGAGGAAATCGACGCCGCCCGCAAGAAGGCCCGGAAGGAGAACCGGCCGGTGCTCTTTGCAAGCCCGTGGCGGAATGCCGACCCTGCATCCTGCCCAGACCGACCCTTCACCGTGCGCCTCCGTTCGCCGGCGACCGGAATCACCGCCATTGACGATGCCGTCTGTGGCCGGGTGTCGTGGCAGAACGAGACGCTGGATGACATGATCATTGTCAGGTCCGATGGCACGCCCACATACAATCTTGCCGTGGTCGTGGATGACCGGGAAATGGGCATTACCCATGTCATCAGGGGCGATGACCACCTTTCGAATTCGGCCAGGCAGAAAATGGTCTATGATGCGTTTGGCTGGAAGGTTCCGGTCTTTGTGCATATCCCGCTGATCCACGGTGAAGATGGCAGGAAGCTGTCGAAGCGATCCGGCGATTTGGGTCTCGAGCATTTTCGAGATTTGGGAATTCCGCCCGAGGCCATGCGCAACTACCTGGCCCGGCTTGGCTGGAGTCATGGCGACGACGAGTTCTTCACCACCGCCCAGGCCATTGACTGGTTTTCGCTGGACGGATTGCGAAAATCACCCGCCAGGCTTGACAGGAAGAAACTGCTCAACCTGTCGCGCCAGCATTTGGCGCTCGCCGATGAATCGGTGCTGGCCCGGGATATCACCGAACGCAGCGATCTCGTTCCCGATGCAGGCGGCGGGACCGAATTGCATGCCAGGCTGGTCCAAGCCATGCCTGCCTTGCGGCAGGGTGCCAGGACATGCGTCGATCTTGCCGAACGGGCTCGATTCATGCTGACCGGCCGGCCGGTTCCGGTCAGCGCCGATGCTGCACGCCACCTCGATGCGGACGGGACCGAATTGTTGCACAAGCTGGCGGCGGCAATCACCGCCGCCGAATGGAGCCGTGCCGGTCTCGAGGCCGCAACTGGTGAGTTCTGCCAGCAGCACCAAGTCAAGTTCGGCACGCTGGCGCAGCCGCTTCGGGCCGCTCTTGCCGGCTCGACGGTGACTCCGAGCGTGCTGGACATGATGGTGATCCTGGGACGGGACGAATCGCTCGGCCGCCTCCGGGATGCGTCCTGCGGCAAGCCGGAGAAATCCCAAGGCTGAGGCATGTCCGGCGGCCGGCAGGAGGCCGGACGGGCCGACGCGGACATTGAACTTCGCCGCCGAATTGGATAAGTGTCCGTCATCCGGGATGCCGGGCTCATTTGCGGTTACGTGGCATTGAGCCCCGCATGCGAACTGCCGAAGCCCTGCATGAAACAGCCAGATTGCAGCACGGTTCGTCGATGCCCGGTTTTTCGGGCATGGTCATGGCTCGATGCTGGCGGTGGCGGCCCGAGCGTATCCGGATTCCCGGATCCACTCGAGGCGGCCCGGTGAAGACTTGAAGAGGAGAATTGCATGCTGGACAAAACCCGACTGGCGACACTGGAAATCGGCAACAGGCGACTGGAACTCCCGGTGTCGTCGCCCACGATCGGCCCGGATGTCATCGATGTTCGAAGATTGTATGCCGATGCTGGCCTGTTCACCTTCGACCCGGGCTTCACCTCGACCGCATCCTGCGAATCGAAGATCACCTTCATCGATGGGGAGGAGGGAAAGTTGCTGTACCGGGGCTACCCGGTGGAACAGCTGGCCAAGCATTCGAGCTTCGTGGAGGTGTGCTACCTCCTGCTCTACGGCGAGCTGCCCAACCGGGACCAGCTGGAAGATTTCGATGAACGCGTGACCATGCACACGATGGTTCACGACCAGATGAACTATTTTTTCAGAGGTTTCCGTCGGGATGCTCACCCAATGGCCATCATCACCGGCGTCATGGGTGCCATGTCGGCCTTCTACCATGATTCCACCGACATCTCCGATCCGGTCCAGCGGGAGATCGCATCGGTCAGGATGATTGCCAAGCTTCCGACCATCGTGGCCATGGCCTACAAATACTCGATTGGGCAGCCTTTCATCTATCCCAAGAACAATCTTGACTACGCGTCGAATTTTCTGCGCATGTGCTTCAAGGTTCCACCCGAGCGATTTTCCGTCGAGCCGGAGATCGCCCGGGCCATCGACCGGATTTTCGTGCTGCATGCCGACCACGAACAGAATGCCTCCACCTCGACGGTGCGGCTGGCCGGATCATCCGGCGCCAACCCGTTTGCCTGTGTCGCCGCCGGCATCGCCTGCCTGTGGGGGCCGGCACATGGTGGCGCCAACGAGGCCTGCCTGATGATGCTCCGCGAGATCGGCACGCCGGAACGGATCCCCGAATTCATCAACCGGGCCAAGGATCCGTCCGACCCGTTTCGGCTGATGGGATTCGGACACCGGGTGTACAAGAATTTCGATCCACGTGCCCGGATCATGAAGAATTCGGCAGACGAGGTCCTCGATCTCGTGCCCAATGACAATGTGCCGACGCTGCAGGTTGCCCGCGAGCTGGAGCGGATTGCACTCGAGGATGAGTATTTTCAGCAACGGCGGCTCTATCCGAACGTGGATTTCTATTCCGGGATCATCCTGGATGCGATCGGCTTCCCGACCTCGATGTTCACGCCGATCTTTGCCCTGTCCAGGACCGTGGGCTGGATTTCCCAATGGCAGGAAATGATTGCCGACCCCACCCAGAAGATTGGCCGACCCCGCCAGAAATATACCGGCCTTATGGAACGGGAAGTCCCGCCTCTCGCCGAACGGTAAGCGACAAATCGCCGGGCGTCATGTTGCTTGCCGAATGGTTGGTGGTCAATCGCGGAGCGTCATGCCGCCTGCCGATCTGCAGGCGGCGATTCGCGGCGGGAGCGTTACTGCCGGCTGCCGAAATTTCCGCCGCTGCCCTGCATGCCCCCGTTCTCCGGCTGCCCGGGCGCGCGCCTGGATGATCGCCGGCGCCGCCTCGCCGCTGCCGGCCGCGTCAGCCCGTCCCGCAGCAGCCTGGTCATCGGGTGGTCCGGGTTCTCGTCACCATGGATCTCCAGCAACAGCCGCATCGCATCGTGGCAGGCAGGCTGGTCGGGCAATCCCAGCACCCAGTCGAGAAAGATGGTCCGGCAATCCGGTTCGGTAATTCCGGCAATCCGGTAGGCCTCGCGGATCAGGCCGCGGGGATCGGCCGTCTTGGCCCGGTCTGACCGTTCGCTCATGATCGAACCTCCTCCTGGCTGTTGCGGTCTATCACACGCCTGATGACCTCCCTGCACAGCCGGCGCTCCTTCTGCAAGCGGGTTGCCAGCGCACCGGTATCGGCCTCCCCGGTCTCCCGCAACAGGAAGGCAACCGCCCCCTCCCCGGCCTCTTCCGGCCGGAAGGTGCTGTCGACGGTCAGCCTTGCAACCTGCAACAATTGGCGGAGCGTGACGTAGCAGGCGAGCAAGGTCTTCGCTTCCTCCTTCCGGAGCCAACCGCATCCGGCCTCGGCGGCAAGTTGATCCGAAATCGATCTCGAATACTCGCCGGCAACCAGGGCTCCCGCCTGGACCACAAGTTCGATATCGAGCAGGCGGCCGCGGCCGAGACGAGCCTCCCACGGGTCCTGGTCCCGAATTGCCGGCAAATTCTCCTCGAGCCGGTTTCGCATGGAACGCAGGGCGTCGATCACGTCCGGGCGGCGGCCCCTGGACATGATGACCTGTCTCCTGATCCGTTCGAATTCCTGCCCGATTCTCCCGGAGCCGGCCACCTGGCGCGCCCGGGTCAGCGCCATGTGTTCCCAGGCCCATGCCTCCTCGTTCTGGTAATGCTCAAATGCGGCCAGCGACGTTGCCACCGGCCCCTGGTTGCCGGACGGCCGCAACCGCATGTCGATGGAATACAGGCGTCCCTCCACCGTCTGCGCCGACAACGCCGATACCAGACCCTGGGTCAGGCGGGCAAAATACTTGCGGGCCGGCAGCGGCTTGGGTCCATTCGAGAACCCGTCCTGGAGCGGATCGAAGATGACCAGCAGGTCAAGGTCGGATTGGGCGGTCAGCCGGCCGGCGCCAAGCGATCCCATCCCGATGATGGCGGCGCCCCGACCTGGCGGACTGCCATGTCTGGCCGTCAACTGGGTGATCACCTGGTCCAGGACCGAGCGCAGCACTGCCTCGGCGACATCGGCATAGCAGCGGGCCGATTGTTCCCAGTCGATATGTCCCCGCAAATACTGCACACCGATCCTGAAATGATGGTCTTTCATCCATCGCCGGCTGGCATCGAGTATGCTCTCGAATTCGCCTTCACGGGACAGGATCGAATCGAGATTGCCGGCCAGCTCCGGCGCAGATTCGATCCGGTCGAAGAAATTTCCGTCAAGCACCGCGTCAAGCACCTGCGAATTGCGTGCCAGGTAAGCGGACAGACCGGGTGCCGTTCCACAGATATCCGTCAACAGGTCGATCAGCACCGGGTTGGATTCCAGCAGGGAAAACAGCTGGATGCCGGCCGGGAGGCCGCGCAGGAACCCTTCGAATTGCGAGACCGCCTGCCCCTGGTTCGGCGAGCGCTGCAGACCGGACATGATCGTTGGCAGGATTCTCGAAAATACGGTGCGGGCCCGCTCGCTTCGCATGACCGGAAACCGACGCCAGCCTTCGGCGGCTTCGAGGATGTCCGGACTGACATCCACCGGCGGCAGATCCTTGCTGCCGGCGGTGGAGGTGGAGAAATAGTCGCCGGTCACCCTGTCGACGGCATGCATTACCGCCTCGATTCCGCCGACGAAGGCCTCGATGTCAGACTCGCCGCTCAGCGCCGCCACCCGCCGCAATTCGTCCTCGCCTGCCGGCAGGCTGTGCGTCTGCAGGTCATTGACCATCTGCAGGCGATGCTCGATTCGCCGCAGCCTGGTATAGCTGTCGCCGAGAAGCGTGTGTGTTTCTGCATGCATCCATCCCCGGCTGCTCAGGACCGACAACCCGCCCAGCGTATCGCGCACCCGCAGCGAGTGATCCCGGCCACCGGCAATCATCTGCATGGACTGCGTCATCATCTCGATGTCGCGAATGCCTCCCCGGCCGAGTTTCAGGTTGGGACCGCCGCCCGCCTGGTCGATTTCAACCTGCTGCTTGATCATCCGCCGCATGTTCCTGGCATCCTCGACCGACGCAAAGTCGAGACTTCTTCGCCAGATGAATGGCTCGAGCGCCTGCAGGAACCTGTCCCCGGCCACCCGGTCCCCGGCGCAGGGCCGGGCCTTGATGAAGGCGGCCCGCTCCCAGGTCCGGCCGAAACTCTCATAGTATCTTTCTGCCGCCTCGGCCGAGATGCAGACCGGCGTGACCAGGGGATCCGGCCGCAATCGAAGATCGGTCCTGAAGACATATCCGCCCTCGGAATGGCTGCTCATCATCGAGACAAAACGCCTTGTCGCCCGGACGAACCTGCTGCGCATGACCTGCAGCTCGGCCTCTGTTGCATCCCGGTCGTCGAACAGGATGATCAAATCGATATCCGAGGAATAGTTGAGCTCGCACGCCCCCATCTTGCCCATGGCAAGAACGAACATGCCGTCGAGCAGTTCGGGCGGCCCTCGGCCCCCGCCATCCATGCGCAAGATGGCCTGCAGGCAAATCTGCACGGCAAATTCGGCAAACCGGGTCATCGCCGCCATTGTCTCCTGGAGCGACCAGACCCCGCCGAGATCTGCAAGGGCAGTCAGGATTGCCACCCGCTTCTTGGCGACTCGTAGCAGGCGGGCAGCGTTACCGGCATCCCCGGAGATGTCCGCGGATAGCAGTTCGGACAACACCTCGTCCGGCAACCGGCCGGCAAGCGCCGCCAGCCACTCGGCATCCTGTTCGGCAATCGACCGAAGGAACGGGCTGCAGTTGGTGGCGTGGCTGACCAATTGCCGAAAATTCGGCGAGCCGCTTCCCAGATACGGGCCCATGTCAAACCCGCAATCATCGTCGAGCATCCCCGGCATGTCGGAAATGCGGGTTTCAAACATGACTGCTCCTGCCTGCTTCGGACACCTGCCGGCCTTCATTGCCGATGTCATGCATGGGCATGTCTGTCCCTGCCTGCTTCCGACATGTACCGGATGTCATGCACGATATTGTCCCGCCGGCAACTCCACTGTATTTGCCGGCCAGTCATGTCGGGAGCACGGATTGTTGGGAAACAGCGTGGAGCGAGTGCGGCGCTGCCTGGTCGGCCAGGGGCTGGCCGCCAACATCGTCAAGTTCGAGAATCCGGCCAGGACCGCAAGAGAGGCGGCGGCGGAGATTGGCTGCGAGCTCGACCAGATCGTCAAATCCATGGTGTTTTCCGACCACTCGGGCAGCAGCGTCTTCCTCTTTCTGACGCCTGGTGGCCGACAGGTCTCGACCAGCATGGCGGCGCAGTTGACCGGGACCGGCCTTGTCAGGGCCGAGCCGGCGCTGGTTCGCCGGCATACCGGCTTCAGCATTGGCGGCGTGGCCCCGGTTGCCCATCCGGCGCCGGTCCGCAGCTTCATCGACCATCGCCTGCTGCATTTCGCCGAGGTCTGGGCAGCGGCCGGAACACCACATCATGTCTTCAACATCAATCCGGCCGAGCTGGTGAGGGTGTTCGGGGCCGAACCTGCCGGTTTTTCGCAATGACATCCAGCACCGCCCGCGCCGCCCTGGTGCCGGATTGCTCGCCGCCCGCTCCCAGCCTTTCCCGGACCCTGGAAAATGCCTGGCGCTGACGGTCCTGTTGCCTGCGGTCCTGGGCCAACGCTTCGATCGCCCTGCTGATCAGCTCTGGTTGGCAGTTCCTGCCCAGCAATTCCGGAACCGTGGTGGACTGGTCAACCAGGTTGACGAGGCTGACGGTCTCGACCTTCAGCAGGCTGCCAATCAGCTGGCGCGAGATCCATTTCATGTCATAGGCCACGACCATCGGCGTATCGGCCATGGCCAACTCAAGGGCAACGGTTCCCGACGCTGCCAGCGCCAAATCGGCCAACTGCAACGCCGCCAACTTGCGGTCTTCGGCCGCGGGCAGTTCCATTCCCCTCGGGTCAAGAAGTTGCACCTGCCCCGGCCAATCCTCAAGATGGTGCTCCAGCCTGGCCGCCACCGAGGCCGCGGCCGGTACAATGATGCGGAATTCCGGCTGCCGCTCGCAAAACATGCCGACCGCCTGCCCGAAGATTGGCGCCAGGATCTCGATCTCCGAGTGCCGGGACCCCGGCAACACCACCAGTACCGGTCCCTGCCCTTCATCCAGCCCGGCCAGGCGCCACGACTCCTCCCGCCTGGCGGTTGCCGGCCGATCAGCTGCCGGATGTCCGACAAAAGTCGAGTCCACCCCTCTCTCGGCCAGGAATTCCGGCTCGAAGGGCAAGAGGGCCAGCACATGGTCAACTGCGCCTGCCAGCCTCCTGGTCCGGCCGCTGCGCCAGGCCCAGACCGACGGAGACACGTAGTGGATGATTGGGAAGCGCCCGCCTCCGGCCCTGACCCGACGGGCAACTCTCAGGCAGAAGTCCGGGCTGTCGATGGTCACCATGGCATCGGGATTCTCGGCCAGCGCGGCCTCGGCCGTCACCTTGACCAGCTTCAGCAAAGACGGCAGATGCCCGACGATTTCGACGATCCCCATGACCGAAAGCCTGCTGAAATCATAGAGGCTTACCAGCCCGCAACTGGCCATTTCCGGTCCGCCAACCCCCGAGAACCCGACGGGGCTGGCAAGCTTTGCCAGTCCGGTCATCAGCGATGCCCCGAGGCGGTCGCCAGACGGCTCGCCAGCTACCAGGAAAACCCGCCTGCTCAATCCGGATCCCTTTCCACCGACCAGATGAACATTCCCTCCTGGTCGGCAATGGCGATTGCCCGCTCCCGCTGGAGCAGCATCACGCCGGAGGCGTCCAGGGCGATACCACCGAGCCCTGCATCGGCCGCCCGGCGAATGG
The DNA here is from genome assembly GCA_965214695.1 of Paracoccaceae bacterium. Classification (GTDB taxonomy): domain Bacteria; phylum Pseudomonadota; class Alphaproteobacteria; order Rhodobacterales; family Rhodobacteraceae; genus JAPOXR01. The sequence continues at coordinate 773,819 of OZ243967.1, forward strand.
TTCCGGGACCAACAACCGGGAAATCGACGCGCAATTCCTGGCCGGGTTTCGCCGCCTTGTAGGCCAGGCCCAACCTTCCCTTGCGATCGGGGAATTCGGCCGCCAGCGCCATTCCCGCCTGCTGCAGCATGACATCGGTTCCAGTCACCGTCTCCACCGCCAGGCACAACCTGCTGGCCACGACCGCCGCCTGCCCGATATCGGCCTGCCCCAGCCGCTCGACGATGTCCCGCGCCCGGCACAAATCGGCCCGGTCGGAATCTGCTGGCTGAATCACAGTCAGAATACCGGGGCTGGCCAGCAAGCCGGGAAGCAACTGGTGAACGCCGATGATCTCCAGCCCCAATCCTTCGATCCTCTCCACCAGCATCCGGATCACGGTATCGTCACCATCCCAGATCTCCGGGCGGGAGCCATCGGCAACCTGGTGGCGCCTGACCCCGCCGGCCGGAATGACCTGGCGATAGCCTTCTGCCGCCAGGCCGGCAATCACCTCCTCGAAGATGTCGAGGTCGACCGGGATTTGCCGATGACCAGCCATGCCCGACCGGTCGAAGCCGGGCAAACCGAGTATGCATGCGGTAGCGCCGGATTTGGCCGCCAGATCAAGAACCAGCCGCGGCAACTCACCGGTGCCGGCTACCAGCAAGAATTTGTCATGCAGGATTTTCGTCATGGAACCGCTTGAGCGGCCGCAGCAGCGAGCGCCCGGTATCCTCGCGCACGAATTCGATCACATCGTCGACCAGCCTGCCCCTGTCGCCGGAATTCTGCAAATCAAGGACCTTCTCTGCCATCGGCCGGTCGCATTCGGCCAACTCGTTATAGGCGCTTCGGAGATTGCGAATATCGCCGCCATCAGCGCCCCGGCGCCGCAGGCCGACCAGGTTCACCCCTTCCAGTTCGCCCGCCGGCCCCTGCACGAATCCGTGCGGTATGACGTCACGCCGGACCATGGTGACGGCGCCGATGATGGCCCCCTTGCCAATGCGAACAAACTGGTGAACACCGGACAGGCCGCCAATGATCACGTTGTCACCAATCACGCAGTGGCCGCCGAGCGATGCATGGTTGGCCATGATGACGCCATCTCCGACGCGGCAATCATGGCCGACATGGGTGCCGGTCATGAACAGGCAATCATTGCCGACCCAGGTCACACCGCCGCCGAGACGGGTTCCGCCATTCAGGGTCGCACCCTCCCTGATCCGGTTCCGCTTGCCGATGATCAACCGGGTTCGCTCGCCCTGGTATTTCAAGTCCTGCGGAATTTCCCCGACGCAGGCAAAGGGAAAGACAACGGTGAAATCGCCGATCTCGGTCCATCCGGTGATCACCGCGTGCGATTTTACGACGACATTGTCTCCCAGGGCCACGTCGGGCCCGATCACGCAAAACGGACCGACGCTGGTTCCGCCGCCAATCACTGCACCCGCCGCGACGTCGGCCGTTCGGTGGATCGTTGCCGATTGCGCAATCGTCATCCCCGGACAACTCCTTCACCTGGCTCCCAGAGCGCCGTTATCGTCGCCTCGGCCGCCAGCGAATCGCCGACATAGGCCATCCCCTGCATCTTCCACACCTTGCCACGCCTCCTGAGCACGGTCATGCGAAGCTCGAGCACGTCCCCGGGAGTCACCATTTTCCGAAACCGCGCATTGTCGACTCCCAGCAGATAGATGCTGATATGCTGATCAATCAGGTCAAGCGTGTAATTGACGAGAATCGCCGCCGATTGCGCCATCGACTCGACAATGGCGACGCCGGGCATCACCGGGTTGTCCGGAAAATGGCCAGGAAAATGCGGCTCATTGAAGGTGACATTCTTGATTCCGACAGCACTTTTTCCCTTTTCCAGCCTGATGACCCTGTCCACCATCAGGAATGGAAACCGGTGCGGAATCATGCGGGTGATCATCGAATGATCGATGATCACGTCGTCGATTTCCGGAGTTTCAACCATACACCACCCTTTCGCATTGCGTCCGCCCCCTGGCATGGCGCCAGGACAATTCACTGTTCGGACAGGACCTGCTTCCGTGTCTTGTATACTCCCCTGGAGATATACTGCGCTGGCGATTCATAATTCCACGAAGCTGTTCCGTCACCCAGAACGCTTCGCAACTCATGATGTATCGGTTCGGTGATGTCGACATCATCGTCGGCGTGAAAGACCGTATCCGAATTCATGACAAACAGGTAGCCCTCCCGTTCGGCCACCGACCGCACGAATTGCCGAACAAAGCCCTCGAAGAACCGGGCTTCCTGGTCAAGCCAATCCTGCAGCAACTCGGCCTTCAGATCCTGCTGCTGGCGCAATTCCCCGACCTTGGCGTCAAAGGCGCCGGACAGGATGGTGAATTCGTGGTCGGAGAGGGATGCCGCCAACCTCCCGAGCAGCTCCTCCTCCTGCTCCAGGAGCACGGTCAACTCGACATTCTCTTCTGCCAGCGCCGCCCGTCGCTTGTCGAGTTCGTCAGCAACCCGTCGCCCGTAATCCGATATCCGGTAGAGCTCATCAATATCCAGCATCGCGTATGGGGAGACGACATAGCTGGGTTGCAGGAATTCGAATCCCTGCTGGCCAGCCATGTTGGCGGGAGCGAATTTGTGACCCGGCATCGGCGATCCCGCCTCGGAGGCCTCATCGATTCCCGTGGTCCCGGAGGGTGGCGGCAGGACATCCTGGGCGTCAGCGGTTGACGACAGGAAAGCCGTCAACACCAGAATGGCTGCGGATGCCGATCTGACTGCACGGCCCATTCAGAAACTGGATTCCAGCTCCAGGTTGAATGATTGGGTCTCATCATAGGGCTGTGATCTCAGATCCCTGGCAAAATTGAACCGCAGCGGACCCAGGAGCGTCGTCCAGAACAGCGAGAACCCGGCTGCCGATCGCAAATGCATCCGATCATCAATCACGCAATTCTCCTTGACGGTCTGGTTGGCAGGCTCCAAGACTTCACCCGTACGGCTATGGCCGTAACTGGCGCAGCGCTTGTCGTCCAACCCCCAGATGGAGCCGGCATCGAGGAACAGCCCGCCAGCCAGGCCAAGCTCCTCGGATACGCCAAGCGGAAACCGGCTCTCGAGCCGCATCGCCGCAAAGTAGTTGCCGCCAAGCGCGGTATGGTAGGACCTGGCGGATAGCGGGTTTTCCTTGACCCTTTGCGAATTCACGGTGAAGTCCCGGGGGCCGATGCCGCCGGCGGCAAAGCCGCGCATGATTCCGCCATGCAGGTGGAAGCGGTCACGGTAGCGGGATGGGCCGCCCGATGCCGTCAGGATACCGCCCTCGAGCTCGCCGGTCAGCGTCACCTCCTCGTTGAGTATGGCGGTCTGTCCGCCGAGCAGCCCGGTGGTGGTGATCGTCGACGACTTGTCCTTGGTGCCATAGGCAAATTCCTGCCCGCCGCGAAAGACGATGCCGTGGCGCGGGTTGAAGGCGGTCCGCCGGCTGTCGAAGTCGACGAGGTAGTTGGCCGAAACGGTGTCGCCGCGGCCCCGTTTGAAATCTTCTGTGACAACAAATGACGTGTAATTTTGCGGCTGGATCCTGTAGGTCGCCAGACCGACCCCGACCCGCAGCCGGGTATTCTCGTTGATGAAGAATCTCACCGACGGATCAATGCGCCATTGCTTGGTGGCAAGGCGGCCATCACCATCCTCGGAAAAATACGATGTTCGCAGCTGGAACTCGACATCCCGACGATCAAGGAAATGCGGCTCGACGAAGGTCAGGGAATAGCTCTTGCTGTTGCCGGTCTCGATGCCGAAGCTGAGAAACTGCCCGCGCCCGAGAAGATTGCTCTCCGACAAGTTGACTGTGGCCGCAATCCCGTCCGCCTTGGCATAGGTTGCACCAAAGGACAGCGAGCCGGTGGGTTTTTCCTCGACGCGGACCCGCACCACCACGTGATTGCCGCTCGAGCCCCGCTCCGTCGTTACACTCACCGACGAAAAGAAGCCGAGACGGTTGATTCTCGCTTCTGCATCCTCGATCTCGCGCGGGTTGAAAGGATCTCCCTCGACAATATCGAATTGCCGCCTGATGACCCGATCAAGCGTGGTCGTATTGCCCTCGATTTCGATTCTCTCGACGAAGATTCTCGAATCCCGGACTAGGTGGAAATTGATGTCGACGATCCGGGCCAGATCGTCACGCACCAGCTCCGGCTCGGCCCGGATAAACGGCATGTCGTATTCGGCCGCCAGGAACTCCATGCGCCGGACGGTCTCGTCCACGAGTTTCGGCGTGTAGGTGTCACCGGCCACGATCCGGGTGTGAGCGGCAAATTCCTCGGCATCAAGCCCCGCCACATCGGTCACCGCGGTGACCTCGCCGAACCGGTACATCTGGCCTTCCCGGATCTTGAATACCAGGAAGAATGCATCCCGTTCGGTCGTCAACTCCGAGGTCACGGACAGGACCTCGAAATCGATATACCCCCGGTCCTTGTAGAACTCCTCAAGCAAGGCCTTGTCAGCCTCGATTCGTTCGGCGATATAGGTATCGCTGCGGACGAATGTTCGGAATATTCCGGCCTGTTTCGATGCCACCACCCGGCGCAGCCGCCCCTCGGAAAAGACACTGTTGCCGACGAAACTGATTCGCTCGGTCTCGATGACCTTCCCCTCGAAGACCTCGAAGACCAGATCGACCCGATTGCCCGAGCGCCGGATGATTTTCGGGGTCACCGTGGCCGCATATCGGCCACCGACCCGGTAGGCCTCGGCAATTGCGGTGGCATCGGTCTCGGCCAGGGCCGGATTGTAGACATGCCGCGGCTGCGATCGCACCAGCCCGGTCAGGGCCTCATCCTTGATTCGCTCGTTGCCCTCGATCGATATCTCGTTGATGGTCGGGAACTCGACGACGCTGATCACCATCTGCCTGCCCCTGGGTGCGATGGCAAATTCCTCGAAAAGCTGTGCATCGGATATCCGCCGGAAGGCGGCGTTCAACTCGGCCGCCGAAACCGTGCCGGAATGCGGCAATTCCGAGATCCGAATCACGCTTTCCGCATCGATGCGGGTATTGCCCTCAACGACGATATCCGAATAGCCGTAGGACTGTCCCGCGGCGGCGGCCGGCAGGAGAAGGCACAACAGACTACAAATTGACAGACCACGGATGAAGTCTCCAAACCGCATAACAAAACTACGTACTTGCATTGTCTGGCAGCCCCCACTTCCAACATCACGAGGAATAATGGCCAAAGGATGACTTGTCAAAGTCTCCGCGCCTCCGGTCGCGGCAATTCGATCCCCGTCTGCGGCCTGTTGTAGAATAGCGTCACACCTCCCGCCGAATTGCCGGTACGGGACGGCGCCAACCGCTTGCATCCTGGCCATTCAGGCCGCCAAGAGAGTCACAGGCCCGCGCCGGTGCCGGTCACCGGCAGGTCAAATCGTTGAACAGCCCGAAGCCCATCAGCATGATCACCAGGACCAGGCCAACGGCCATGGAGATCCTCTTGAAATTGCTGCCCGGTTCTCGCCCGACCACCGCCTCGTAGGCGTAGAAGACCAGGTGACCGCCATCGAGGCCGGGGATGGGAACGAGGTTCAGGAGCCCGATGACCACCGAAATGGCGGCAATCAGCGAGATGAATTCCATGGACCCCCGCGATGCGGCAGCACCGGAGATCCTGGCAATTCCGATCGGCCCCTGCAGGTTGCAGGCGCTGATCCGGGCCGAGAGCATGGCGCTCACCCCCTGCACGGTCCCGGTAATGATGCCGGTTGTCCGGCTTAACCCGATCAGGATCGCGTCGCCAATCGATGGCGTCGCCCGTTCCGGCTCGAAGAACAGGGCGCCGTTGATACCGATCAGCCTTCGCTGCTCGAGGCTGCCATCGGCCGCCTGCACCGCCTCCTCCCGGCCAAAGAGGTCGACCCGGAGCACTTCGCCGGATCGCCAGATTTGCAGCGAGACCAGGTTGTCGGCCGATTCTGCCACCAACCGGCGCAGCTGGTCGAATGAATGCACCTCCATGCCGTTGACCGCCAGTATGACATCGCCCACGAGAAGCCCGGCATCGTCGGCCGCCGACATCAACCGGATCCCGGCGACAATCGGCGGCATCAGCGGCGGGCCAGCCAGCACCAGCGTCTCGCCATCCCGGTCGACCTGGTATTGAATTTCTCCTCGCCCATCGAGGGTCCCGGCCTGTTGGTAGAGGTCGACCAGGCCGACAATCCTGTCCCCATCGACTGCCTGGATCCGGTCGCCCGGCTGCAGCTGGTAGGCGTGGCCGGGCAACGGCTTCAGCGTCCCGATGACCGGCTGGTCGGAGACGATACCCGTTGCCAGGACGACGAGCGCGAAGACGACGAGGGAAAACAGGAAATTTGCCAGCGGACCGGCGGCCACGGTGATGGCGCGGTGGTGCAGCGCCGCATTGGCCAGGCTGTCGCCTCGACCCTGCCTGTTGCCCGGTGCCGATGCCGGTCCGTCCTCCTCGGCGAAGCGGACATACCCTCCGAGCGGAATCGAGCCGATCTGCCAAACCGTTCCGCGGGAATCGGTCCAGGACATGATGGGGCGGCCGAACCCGATCGAGAACACCCCGACCCGAATTCCGGCCCATCTGGCAGCCGCGTAATGGCCGAATTCGTGCACGAAAACGACGATTCCGACGGCAACCAGGAAGGCCAGCAGGTTTACCAGCATGAATCGGTGCTCCTGGATCGACTCCGCCGCTGCCGGGTTGCTGGCCCACATGCCTGGCGGGCGGCGCCCCGAAGATTAAGCCTGGGATGGCTCAACGGGTGCCTCCGGATGCCGTGACCAATTCGCCCAACCGGGTGCGGGCCAGGCGGTCGGCATCATGGATACTGTCAAGGTCGAGCGGGTTGCCGCCGAGATCGTTGCTTGCGGCCAGGTCGTTCATCACCGCCTCGACCGCCTGTGCCATGCCGGTGAACCCGATCTGCCCGACCAGGAAGGCGTCGAGGGCTGCCTCCTTGGCGCCGTTGAACGCCGCACCGGCCACGCCGCCGACTTCCATCACCTCCCGGGCCAGCCTCAGGGCCGGGAAACGGTCTTCGTCGGGAGCTTCGAATTCCAGCGCGCCAAGGGCGGCAATGTCCAGCCTCTCCAGGCCGGTCTTGGCCCGCTCGGGCCAGTTCAGCGCATATTCGATGGCGCCGCGCATGTCGGTGGTGCTCAGATGTGCGAGCATCTGCCCGTCGATGAATCCGACGATGGCATGGATGACCGATTGCGGGTGCACCACCACCTTGAGGGCGTTGGATGCAATTCCAAACAGTTCATGTGCTTCAATGAGTTCCAGGGCCTTGTTGAAAAGCGTGGCGCTGTCGATCGAGATTCTGACTCCCATATCCCAGGTTGGGTGACGGGCCGCCTGCTCCGGCGTCACCCCGGCCAGCTCCTCCGGGCCGGCATTCCTGAACGGGCCGCCGGAGGCGGTCAGGGTAATCGTCTCGACCGTGCCCATGGGCCGGTGGCGCAACAGCTGGAATATCGCCGAATGCTCGCTGTCTACCGGCAGCAGGGTGCTCCCGGACCTGCTGGCGGTCGAGGTCACCAATTTGCCGGCCGCGACCAGGCTTTCCTTGTTGGCCAGGCCCAGCACGCAGCCCTGCCGAAGCAGCCGAAGATTGGGATAGAGGCCGGCGAAGCCGATGATTGCCGACATCGCCCAATCCACCTTCCGGTCGGCGGCCTCGACCAGCGCCACCGACCCGGAGGCCACGGTGAACGGGCAATCGGCCAGCAGGGTCTCGAGCCGTGGCCGGCACTCGTCAAATGCCGTGACCACCACTTGCGGCCGCAATTCCCTCGCTTGCCGGGCCAGCAACTCGACATTTCGCCCCCCGGTCAGCGCAACGACCTCGAAACTCTCGCATCCGCCCAGGCGCTGCAGAACCCCGACGGTCTGCATGCCCACCGAGCCGGTCGAGCCGAATACCGATATGCGTCGCCGGCCGGAATTCATCGTGGACACCATTCCAAAAACATTTCATCCATCGTGATTCATCGTGGAAACCATTCCAGCATCCCGGCCGCATCAAGCAGGCCGAAGATGAGACAGGCCCCGATCATCCCGTCAAACCGGTCCATGAATCCTCCGTGACCCGGGATCAGCCTCGAACTGTCCTTGGCGCCCGCCTGGCGCTTGACCCAGCTTTCACCGAGATCACCAAGCTGCGCCGACACCGCCAGCACCAGGCCCAGACCCATCGCCGGCAGGCTTCCGAGCACCGAGCCGGAGACGGCGATGGCTGCCACGCAGCCGCCAATCGCGCCGCTCCAGCGCTTGCCGGGGCTGATGAAAGGTGCCAGCCTCGGCCCGCCCAGCGCCTTCCCGGCGATGTAGGCGCCAATATCGGTCGCTGCCACCAGCAGGAGCATCCACAGGGCCGGCACGACCCCGGATTGCAACCGGAGCTCGGCCAGGACACAGCTTCCCAGCATGATCGCCGCGGCACTGATGCCCATGACCGTGCGCCGTTTCGGCAGGAACACCGCCATCAGCACGGCCAGGGACAGCACCGGCAGGCTCGGCTGAACGGCGCCGAGAGACACGGCCGCCACCACCACCGCCGCCACCACGCCGTTGGCCAGCGCATGCCAGGGACGGATGCCGGGCCAAAGCAGCCTGCCGAGTTCCCAGAGCATGGCGCCGGCCACCAGGGCGCAGAGAAGGGTGAACCAGGGGCCGCCAGCCAGGAGGGCACCGGCCCCTACTGCCGCCAGGATGGCACCTGACAGAATCCTGAGCCTCAATTCATCGGAAACCTTCGCCGGAAGGTCATTCATGTGCAGCACCGAAGCGGCGATTCCTCCGGGAAAATCCTGCCAATGTCGACCGGAAGGTCTCGACGCCGAATTCCGGCCACAACGTGTCGACGAACTCGAACTCCGAATAGGCCGACTGCCAGAGCATGAAGTTCGACAGGCGGAACTCGCCGGAGGTCCTGATGATCAAATCCGGATCGGGAAGGTGGCTGGTATAGAGGTGCGAATCGATGCTCTCTTCGCAGATGTCGTCGGGCCGAAGCTTCCCGTCCGCCACCTCTTTCGCCAGCTTGCGGACGGCCCGTACCATCTCCGACCTGGCACCGTAATTCACCGCGACCGACAACTCCAGCCTGGTGCCGAACCTCGTGGATTGTTCCAGTTGCCTGATCTGCTCGGTCAGCGGTTCGTCCAGCCGGGCATGATCGCCGATGAACCTGAACCTGATTCCATTGCGAACCAGCGCTTCGGCTTCCGAGCGGGCATAGATCCTGAACAATGACATCAACCCGTCGATTTCCTCGGCGGAGCGTTTCCAGTTCTCGGTCGAGAAGGCAAAAACGGTCAGGTACCTGATCCCGAAGCGCGGGCATTCCTCGACGATTTCCCGCAACCGTTCAGCGCCCTGCTGATGTCCCCTGATCCTCGGAAGCCCGCGTTGCCTGGCCCAGCGCCCGTTGCCATCCATGATGATGGCGACATGGGCGAGGCGGTTTTCGCCCGGATCCACCTGCTGTCCGAGTGCCTGCCCTGTTGCCCGCGCCTCCATTCAGACCGCCATGATCTCGGTGCGCTTTGCCTCCAATGCTTCGTCCACCCTGACAATTGCCTGGTCAGTCAAATCCTGGACTTCGCCGGACCACAAATGGATCTCGTCTTCGCTCACCCCGTCATTCTTGGCCTTCTTGAGTTGCTCCATCCCGTCGCGCCTGATGTTGCGAATGGCAATTCGGGCATTCTCGGCCTGGCCAACCGCGGTCTTCGACAACTCCAGCCGTCGCTCCTCGTTCAACTCCGGTATCGGCAGGCGAATGACCGTGCCCTCGACGATCGGGTTGATCCCCAGCCCCGATTCCTGGATCGCCTTCGAGACGGCGGGAACCAGGGTCTTGTCCCAGATGCTGACCGAGATCATCCTCGGTTCGGGAATGTTGATGGTTCCGCACTGGTTCAGCGGCATGACCGTGTCATAGGCATCGACCGACAGCGATTCGACCATGACCGCCGATGCGCGTCCCGTCCGCAAGGTTGCAAATTCCTGCCTGAGCGCCTCGAGCGCCCCGTTCATCCGGCGCTCCAAATCACCCGTATCCAGATCAAAATCATCGACCGTCATTGGGTTTTACCTCCATGCCTCCCGTATATCCCAATCAACTGATTATTGTATAGGTGCCCTGGTTCTCGAGGATCTTCCGCAATGCGCCCGATTCCCGGATCGAAAACACCACGATCGGCAGGTCGTTGTCGCGGGCCAGGGCAATTGCCGAGGCATCCATCACCCCGAGATGCGCCTGCAGCACCTCGTCGAAACTGATCGATTCGTATCGCACCGCATCGGGATGCAACGCCGGATCGACATCGTAGACACCATCCACCTTCGTTCCCTTGAAGATGGCCTCGCAATCGAGTTCGCTGGCCCGCAGCGTCGCTGCGGTATCGGTGGTGAAATACGGGTTTCCGGTTCCGGATGCGAAGACGCAGACCCGCTGTTTCTCCAGGTGCCGCATCGCCCGGCGCCGGATATAGGGCTCACAAATCTGGTCCATCGGGATCGCCGACAAAACCCGGGTCGGCACATCCATCGACTCCAGCGAGGACTGCATGGCCAGCGCATTCATGACCGTCGCCAGCATTCCCATGTAATCGGCGGTGGTTCGCTCCATGCCCTGGGCCGAGCCCTGCAGGCCGCGGAAGACGTTGCCGCCGCCGATGACCATGCACACCTCAACGCCAAGTTCGTATATCTGCTTGATTTCACTGGCTATTCTCTCGACGGTAGGCGGGTGCAGCCCATAGGTCTGGCTGCCCATCAGGGCTTCGCCGGATATCTTGACAAGAATTCGTTTGTGGGATGGGCCCTGCCCTGAAATATTTTCGCGCATGTGGTCGCAAATCCGGATGATCCGATGTTGTACGCATTGAACATGTCCAGCGGCGATTGTCCATTCCCCGGCCAGTCGGCGAGAGCCCCGGCGTGACCAGGCAACCGGAATCGCCGCCAGCCGGCATACGGGCCGTGCTCATTTGCGGCGCCACCGCCTCCGGCAAATCCGAACTGGCGATGGCGATCGCCAGGCGCCGGTCCGGAATTGTCATCAATGCCGATGCCATCCAGGTGTATTCGTGCTGGCGCGTGCTCACGGCAAGACCCGGTAAGGATGACGAGGCCGAGTTGCCGCACGCTCTCTATGGCCATGTCGACAAGTCGGTCCACTATTCCGTGGGCACCTGGATCAACGATGTGAAGCAGGTCCTGGCGGATAATCCCGATCGCCTGCCGATCATCGTCGGCGGAACCGGGCTCTATTTCAGCGCCCTGACGAGGGGGCTGGCGCCGATCCCGCCCATTCCCCAGGCCATTCGTGAGCGCAGCGCCGCAATGCGTGCGGGCGGCGATCTTGGCCGGATGCAGGATGACTTGCGCCGGCTTGACCCGGAAACCGCCGGCGGGCTCGACATGAAGAATGCGGCCCGGGTGAGCCGGGCCTGGGAGGTGTTGCATGCCACCGGATGGGGACTCTCCCGCTGGCATCGACAGCCCGGGGAACCGGTGATGCCGCTCCGCCAGACCGAACCGCTTCTGGTCGGGGACGACCCGTCCCGCACCGGCGCCAGGATCGATGCGCGCCTGCAACGGATGCTGCGGCGGGGCGTTCTCGAGGAATGTCGGTCGCTGCGCGGCGACTGGGAGCCGTCACGTCCCTGGGCCCGGGCCATCGGCGCCGCCGAGTTCATGGCGCATCTCGATGGCGCCGCCTCCCTGGACGACACCATCGGCAAGGTGTCGGTCGCCACCCGGCAATATGCCAAGCGGCAGCGGACCTGGTTTCGCTCGAGGATGGGCGGATGGACCCGCGTGCCAGCTGTCACGCAGGCCGCAAGGACCGGCTGAATTCCGGGCCGGGAATGCCGGCTGCCGGCAGGCCCTGACAAACTTCGTTGCAATTGCTGCACACAACGCAAATAATGATTCGTGGAGTTTCATGGGCAGGGCCGACTGTATTCCCGAGAAGAAGGATGGAGAATTCGTGCTTTTCGGAGACCTCTCCCTGCTGCGAGACGCAAAGCGAAACCAAGAGGAAATCAGACAAATGACCACTCATCCGACCATCAACGGAAAACCCGTCCATGGCCTTGCCGGGATGTATGCACGGGAATTCGCAGAGGGGAAGCTCAGCCGGCGTGAATTCCTGGCCAGATCGACCGCAATGGGCGTGACGGCCGCCGGCGCCTATTCGCTGGCCGGCCTCGTTCCAGAAACCGCCAACGCCATGGAAGCCCAGCAGGGCGGCACATTGAGAATCCAGACCGAGGTCCGGGGGCTGAAGGATCCGAGAGCCTTTGACTGGTCGCAAATCGCCAATTTTGCCCGGGGATGGCTCGAATACCTGGTCGAATACAATTCCGACGGCACTTTCAGGGGCATCCTGCTCGACAGCTGGGAGGTCAATGAAGACGCCACCCGCTATGTCCTGAATGTGCGCAAGGGCGTGAAATGGAACAATGGCGACGATTTCACCGCCGAAGACGTGGCAGTCAACATCACCCGCTGGTGCGACAAGTCGGCCGACGGCAACTCTATGGCTGGCCGCATGGCCACGCTGATCGACGAGGAGACCGGCCAGGCGCGAGAGGGCGCGATCGTGGTGCTGGACGATCATACCGTCGAGCTGAACCTGCCAAGCCCGGACATCTCGATCATTCCGGGCATGGCCGACTACCCGGCGGCCATTGTCCACAGGGACTTCAACCCCGATGACGACATGGTGGCCAACCCGGTCGGAACCGGTCCCTATCTGCCGGAATCGCTGGAAGTCGGCGTCAGGGGCGTTTTGGTCCGGAATACCGACCATGAATGGTGGGGTGAAGGCGCCTATCTCGACCGCATCGAGTTTCTCGACTACGGAACCGATCCGGCTTCCTGGCTTGCCGGGGCCGAGGCCGAGGAATTCGACATGACCTACGAGACGGTCGGCGAGTTCATCGACGTGTTCGACAGCATCGGCTGGGTGAATTCCGATATCGTCACCGCTGCCACCATCGTGGTCCGCACCAATGCCGATGCCGAGATCGATGAGCAGAAGCCCTATGCCGACAAGCGGGTCCGGCAGGCCCTGGTCAAGGCAGTCGACAACGCGACCTGCCTGCAGCTTGGCTACAATGATCGGGGAACGGTGGCCGAAAACCACCATGTCTGCCCGATTCACCCGGAATACGCCACGTTGCCGGCGCCAGAACGGGATGTCGAAGGCGCAAGGGCATTGCTGGAAGAGGCTGGCATGCTCGATTACGAGCACGAACTGGTCTCGATCGACGATGACTGGAGGCGCAACACCACCGATTCCGTGGCCGCCCAACTGAGGGATGCCGGGATCAATGTGAAGCGCACCATCCTGCCCGGATCAACCTTCTGGAATGATTGGGCAAAATACCCGTATTCGTCGACCAACTGGAACCAGCGCCCGCTGGGTGTCCAGGTGCTTGCCCTCGCCTATCGTTCCGGGGAGGCCTGGAATGAAACCGCGATGGCGAATGCCGAGTTTGACGAAAAACTCAGCGAAGCGCTGTCCATTGCCGATGCCGAAAAGCGGCGGGATGTCATGAAGCGCCTGCAGGAAATCATGCAGGATGAAGGCTTCATCGTGCAACCTTACTGGCGTTCGCTGTATCGTCACTACCGGGAAGGACTGGTCGGCGCCGACATGCACCCGACCTTCGAGATCCATCTCTACAAGATCGGGTTTGCCGCCTAGCGGCGGACATTGCCTCTGGCCGGCGCCTACAGGTGCCGGCCGGTTCGCGCCACCATTGCATGTCATGGCGAACGGTAACCGGATACCGGCAGCAGCCGATCCATTGACCGGGGAGACTCCGTGCTCTTGTTCCTGATCAGGCGCATCGCCGTCATGGCGCTGACCGCCCTTGTGCTGACCTTCCTGGTCTTCTTCATGACCAATCTCTACCCGAACCTGGAAAAGCTGGCCAAGTTCCAGGGCAGTCAGCGCATGCAGGATTCCGAGGTCCAGTCCTATTTGGAGAATAATGGCTATCTTGAGCCGGTGCTGATCCGTTACGGCCAATGGCTTGGCGTGTTCCCCGGCTGGCGCCAGGAGTTGGAGGACGGCACCATTCGCGGTCGCTGTGCCAGATATGCATCCGAGGATGGCGAGGTACCGAATCGCTGCGGGCTTCTGCAGGGCAATCTCGGCTACTCGACCGTGGCCAAGCAGAATGTCGACGAGATCATCTGGCGGCGGCTGGGAACCAGCGGCGTGCTCATGTTTTGGGTCATGATCGTCATGGTGCCGATGGCCCTCGTGGTCGGGGTGCTGGCCGGCATGCGGGAGGGAAGCCGAACCGACAGGTCGCTGTCAACCTTCTCGATCGTGACCACGGCAACGCCGGAATACATATCCGGCGTGGTGTTGGTGGTGGTGTTTGCGTCATCTGCCGTCGGGTTGAAATGGTTCAAGGGCTCGGCCGCCAGCGCCCTGAGTGACGGCGTCAACTTTGCCAATTTCACGTTGCCGGTGCTGACCATGGCGCTCTACGGCATGGGTTATATTGCCCGGATGACCCGGGCCTCGATGGCCGAGGTCATGACCTCGCAATACATAAGGACGGCACGGCTGAAAGGGGTTCCCTTCTACAGAATCGTGTTGAAGCACGCCCTGCGCAATGCCCTCATTGCGCCGTTCACCGTAATCATGCTGCAGTTTCCGTGGTTGCTGACCGGGGTGGTGATTGTGGAAACATTGTTCAATTACAAAGGCTTCGGATGGACTCTTGTACAAGCGGCAGAGAATAACGACATCGAATTGCTGATCAGCTGCTCGATTGCCGCCGTCGTCGTCGTTCTCGTGACTCAGCTGATTTCGGATATCGGCTATGTCTATCTGAACCCCCGCATCCGTATTTCGTGAGGATGCTGTCATGACACCGCTGACCTGGGGCGAAATCACCCTGCAGATCCTCATCCAGTTCATCCCGGTCTGGGTGGCGCTGGTGGTCATCTACGCCTTTTCGATCCGGTTCAAGCGCCGGCTGGGACTCTACGGCAAGCTCTTCGACAGCACCATTGGCATGATCGGTTTCGGCATCGTTGCCTTCTGGCTGTTCACGGCGATCTTTGCCGAGGGAATTGCCATTGGCGGCGCCACCATCGTGCCATCCATCGCCACCATCGACCCGCTGGTGCAGCACGCGGCGCTGAAGAACAAGCTTCCCGGCATGTTCGTTCCCGACTCCGACGGCCTTGTCTACCTGCTGGGCGGTGACAATCTCGGTCGTGATGTTTTCTCGAGAGTGGTGGTGGGCTCGACCTATGTCATGAGCATCGCCCCGGCAGCGACAACTTTCGCCTTCATGGTCGGCATCACCCTCGGCCTGCCAGCCGGGTATTTCGGCGGCCGCTTCGACACCGTCCTGTCATTTGTTGCCAATTTGGTGCTCGCATTCCCGGTAATCCTGCTGTTCTACCTGCTGGTCACACCGGAAATTCGCAAGGCCGGGACCGAGATCCCGCTCTGGCTCGACAATACCTGGACCACCTCGATTCCCAATTTGCTGGCGGCGGTGCTGTTTGCATTTCCGGTCGCGTTTTTCATCATCCTGTGGAACTCGCGCTATTTCACCCAACCCGGACGGCGGTTGCTGCTGCTGGTGCTGACCCTGGCGCTGGGCCTGTGGGCCTATTCCGGGCTGGCCTTCAATGCCGACCCGCTCGGCGTGTTCGGGATGAGCCCGAACCTGCTGAATGTCTTCGTCTCGGTGGTGTTCGTGAATTCGCCGACCGTGTTCAGGATCGTGCGAGGACTTACCCTCGACATCCAGACCAGGGATTACGTGGCGGCGGCGCAGACCCGGGGCGAGGGTCCGTGGTACATCATGCTGTGGGAGATTCTCCCGAATGCCCGTGGCCCGCTCATCGTCGATTTCTGCCTGCGAATCGGCTACACCACCATCCTGCTGGGAACCCTCGGCTTCTTCGGCCTCGGCGTCAGCCCCGAGAGCCCCGACTGGGGTTCCACCATCAATGATGGCCGCAAGCTCCTATCAATCTACCCGCATCCGGCGTTGCCCCCGGCCCTCTCGCTGATGAGCCTGGTGCTCGGGCTGAACCTGCTGGCGGACGGACTGCGCGAGGAATCGCTCAGGGACTGACGAGATGACAGGAACCATGGACACGCAAGATTCGACCACGCCGATTCTCGAAATCGAAAACCTGTCGATTTCATTCTTCACCAGGCTGCACGAGATACCGGCGGTCATGGATTTTTCCTGCGTCGTGCAACCGGGCGAGGCGATGGGGCTGGTCGGGGAATCCGGTTGCGGCAAATCCACCGTTGCGCTTGGCGTCATGCAGGATCTCGGTGTGAACGGGAGCATCGTCGGCGGCAACATCCGCTTCAAGGGACGCGATCTGGGCGCCATGAGCAGCGAGGAATTGCGGGAAATCCGCGGCAGCGAGATCGCCATGATCTACCAGGAGCCGATGGCGTCGCTGAACCCGGCGATGCGCATCGGCGCCCAGCTGATGGAGGTGCCGCTGCTGCACGAAAAGGTCACCAGGCAGGAGGCGCGCGACCAGGCATTGAAGGTGGTCAGTGATGTGCGCCTGCCAGATCCGGAGCGGATGCTCGACAGCTATCCCCACCAGCTTTCCGGCGGCCAGCAGCAGCGCATCGTCATTGCGATGGCGCTGATGTCCAAACCGTCCCTGCTGATCCTCGACGAGCCGACCACGGCGCTCGATGTGACCGTCGAGGCCGGCATCGTCGAACTGGTCCGGGATCTGGGCAAGGATTACGGCACTTCGATGCTGTTCATTTCCCACAATCTCGGCCTGGTGCTGGAGGTGTGCGACCGGCTATGCGTGATGTATTCCGGCGAGGCGGTGGAGACCGGCTCGATCAATGATGTTTTCGACAAGATGCGCCATCCCTATACCGAGGCGCTGTTCCAATCGATTCCACTGCCCGGCGCCGACAAGAATTCCCGGCCATTGGTGGCGATTCCAGGCAACTTTCCCCTGCCCCATGAACGCCCGCCCGGATGCAATTTCGGGCCGCGCTGCACCTATTTCGAGCCGGGGCGCTGCGATCGGTCGGAGATCGCCATGGTCGATGTCGAGGCCAATCACCGCCATGAGAGCCGTTGCCTGAAATTCGGGGAAATCGACTGGGATGCGCCGCCGCCAACCAAGGATGGCGGAATTGCCCGCGAAATGGGCGAGGTGGTCCTGAGCATGAAGGACCTCAAGAAATACTACAAGGTCTCGGCCAACGCCCTGTTCGGCGGTGCCGGCGACCGGGTGGTCAAGGCCAATGAAACGCTGACCTTCGAGGCGAGGGAATCGGAGACCCTGGCAATCGTCGGCGAATCGGGTTGCGGCAAATCGACCTTTGCCAAGGTGCTGATGGGGCTGGAGACTGCCACCGAAGGCAAGATTGCCCTTGATGGCAAGGAGATCCAGGACATCCCGATCGAATCCCGCAAGGTCGATACCGTGTCGGCAATCCAGATGGTGTTCCAGAACCCGTTCGACACCCTCAATCCCAGCATGTCGGTCGGCTCGCAGATCATCCGCGCCCTCGAGATCTTCGGCATTGGCGAGACCAATGCCGATCGCGAAACGCGAATGCTGGAATTGCTGGATTTGGTGAAACTGCCGCGGGAGTTTGCCAGCCGCATGCCCCGGCAATTGTCAGGCGGTCAGAAACAGCGGGTCGGCATCGCAAGGGCATTTGCCGGCAATGCCCGGATCGTGGTTGCCGACGAGCCGGTCTCCGCCCTTGATGTCTCGGTGCAGGCCGCGGTCACCGACCTGCTCATGGAGATCCAGGCCAAGGAAAAGACCACCCTCCTGTTCATTTCCCACGACCTGTCGATTGTCCGCTATCTCTCCGATCGGGTCATGGTCATGTATCTCGGCCATGTGGTCGAACTCGGAACCACCGACCAGGTCTTCAAGCCTCCCTACCACCCCTATACCGAGGCTCTGCTGTCGGCGGTGCCGATTGCCGATACCAGCGTGGAGAAGCAGCATATCGTGCTGGAGGGCGAAATTCCCTCGGCGATGGATCCGCCGCCGGGATGTCCGTTCCAGACACGCTGCCGGTGGAAATCCATGGTGCCGGGAAACCGTTGCGAGACCGAGGTTCCGACCAACAATTTCCTTGCCGATGACCACTACATCAAGTGCCACCTCCCGCAGGAGATTCTCGATTCAATGGAGCCGGTCATCAAGACCTCCGCCTCGTAAGGGCACCTCCCCTACCCGACAGGACAGGCTGACGGCACCCGGGTCAATCTGCCGGCGCGATGCCCTGCCGCCGGCCAGGCAGGACGAGCCGTTGCGATGTCCGCGTGCCTCCACCTGAAATTCCAGACGGAAACCGCGCCTCCCGGCACGATTCCGGGCCTCCGGCCAGGTGGTACTCAGAACGAGCTGGTGATCAATTCCGGCCCGAAGACGAGGTTGGGGAGGAAGGTCGAGATCCACGGAACGTAGGTCACGATCAGCAGAAACACCACCATGACCCCGAGGAATGGCAGGGCCGCCCACATTACCTGCATGACCGGCATGCCGGCCACGCCGGAGGTGGCAAACAGGTTCAATCCGACCGGCGGCGTGATCATGCCGATCTCCATGTTGACCACCATGATGATGCCCAAATGGATGGGATCGATTCCCAAATCGATGGCAATCGGGAATACCAGCGGCGCCAGGATGACGATCAGGCCCGACGGCTCCATGAACTGACCCCCGACCAGCAGCAGCAGGTTGACGATGATCAGGAAGGCAATCGGGCCCAACCCGGCATTCAGCATCAACTCGGCGATCTTCTGAGGAACCTGCTCGTCGGTCAGCACGTGCTTGAGGATCAGCGCGTTGGCAATGATGAACATCAGGGTGATGGTCAGCTTGCCTGCCTCATGCAGCGTGGCCACGGTATCCCGGTGCAGGAACACGGTGACGATTGTCCACGGCCGGGCCAGCAGGCTGGATGTGCCCCGGCCAGTCCCGGCGGCCAGCGGTCCCATGTCACGATACACGAAATTGGCGATGACGAAGGCATAGACCGCGGCGACCGCCGCCGCCTCGGTCGGCGTGAACAGCCCGCCATAGATCCCGCCGAGGATGATGATGATCAGCATCAGCCCCCAGATGGCATCGGTACCGGATTTCACGATCTCGCCCCATCCCAGCCATTCGCCCCGGGGCATGGCCCGGACCAGGGACAGCGCCAGGATGGCAGACATCAACATGGCGCCGGCCAGCATGCCGGGAATGACCCGGCGAGAAACATTCGCCCGACCGACACGTCGGTGGCCGAGGCATAGACCACCATGACAATCGATGGCGGTATGAGAATGCCGAGGGTTCCGGCATTGCAGATCACACCGGCAGCGAATTCCCGGGAGTACCCAGCCTGGCGCATGCCGGCAATGACGATGGAGCCGATGGCGATGACGGTCGCCGGGGACGAACCCGACAGGGCAGCAAACAGCATGCAGGCAAAGACACCGGCAATTGCCAGCCCCCCGGGGAAATGCCCGACCACCGCGATCGAGAACCTGATGATCCGCCGAGCCACGCCGCCGGTGGACATGAAGCAGGAGGCCAGCACGAAGAAGGGAATGGCCAGCAGCGTGTAGTGGCCAGCCATCGACTGGTAGAAGGATTGTGCAATCGAGGCCAGGGAGGTCTCCGACAACACCAGCAGGAACAGCATGGAGGAGAAGCCGAGTGACACCGCGATCGGCACGCCGATCATCAGGAGACCCACGACCATGGCAAAGAGAACGGCAACTTCCATGACGGACCTGCCTACCCTTCCCCTGCGCCCGGCAGGCCGGGCGAATCGGTGTCATCCTGCCTGGCAATCAGCCGGTCCGACCGACCGCGGGCAATCTCCCAGGTCGCCTGCAACAGCCGCAGCAGCAGCAGCGCCGCGCCGATCGGCAGGATGGCATAGGGAATTAGGCGGGGAAGCTTCTCGTATTCCTCGCCCTGGTTGAGAATTGGCTCGAGAAACCGCAGAAAATCCAGCATCGGGATCTGGGTGGTCTCGTACCAGGCGCGATCCCGGGTTGCCTCGTTGAAGCCGATCGGGAACCATCGTCCGGTGGTCTCGTACAGGCCGGCAAACGGGGCCCAGTAATCCCAGGCCCCCTTGCAAAGCAGCATGGCATAGCCGAGACAGACCAGCGCCGCCAGCAATGCCAGCCGTCGGCGCCCCCTGGCCTCCAGCCTGGTCAGCACGACGTCGACACCAAGATGGCTGCCGGATTTCACCAGGTGGCTGACACCGAACAGGACCAGCCAGGCAAACAGGACCAGGGTGACTTCCAGCCCCCAGATCAGGCCGGAATTGAAGACGTAACGCAAGACCACATTGACGAATGTGATTGCCACCATCAGCCCCAGGATCACGGCAATGGCCACCTCCTCCAGACGATCGATCAGCTGGCCGGTCACCGAAAGGAATTTGGCTCGGGAGCTATTGCCGTTCATGGTGCACCAATGGGGCCGCCCCCGGCAGGCATGCCGCCGGGAGCCGACCGATGACCCGGTCAGTTGGCCATGTTGATTTCCTGGGCGGCGGCGATGTTGTCGGCGCCGACATCGGACTCGAAGCTGATCCAGACTTCCTTCATGACCTCGACCCAGGCAGTGCGCTGCTCCGGGGTCAACTGGCGGACGGTGCCGCCGGCATCGATGATGGCCTGCCTTGCCTGCTGGTTGACCGCAAATGCCTCGCCATTCCTGGTCTCGGTGACCTCGCGCAGGATCGTCGCCAGCTGCGTGCGAACCTGCTCCGGCAACTCCTCCCACCAGTCGACCGGGGTGACGACCAGGTAGTCGATGATGCCGTGATTCGATTCGGTAATGCCGTCCTGCACCTCGAAGAATTTCTTGCCATAGATGTTGGACCAGGTGTTCTCCTGGCCGTCGACAACACCCT
Organism: Paracoccaceae bacterium; assembly: GCA_965214695.1. Classification (GTDB taxonomy): domain Bacteria; phylum Pseudomonadota; class Alphaproteobacteria; order Rhodobacterales; family Rhodobacteraceae; genus JAPOXR01. The sequence continues at coordinate 794,777 of OZ243967.1, forward strand.
GCTGAAGCGCCCCGTACACCTCCGAGAACGCCATCGGTTGCGGTGATGCTCCCAATGCCTCCATCTGTGCGACCAGCACATCCGATTGTTGCACGCGGAATTTCAGCCCGCTGGCGTCGTCCGGAACCAGCAATGGCCTGTTGGCGGAAATCTGCTTGAGACCGTTATGCCAGAATTCCAGGCCGACCAGCCCGCGGCGCGCCATCGAGTTCTTCATCGCCTGCCCGGTTTCCGATGCCTGGAAGGCATCGACGGCCTCGATATTCTTGAACATGAACGGCAGATCGAAAATGCGGAACTGCTTGGTGAATTTCTCGAATTTCGACAGTGACGGCGCCGCCATCTGCAGATCACCCTGCAGCAGCGCCTCGAGCGCCTGATCGTCATTGTAGAGCGATGAATTCGGAAAGACCTCCATGCAGGCCGAACCGTTCATCTCCTCGTTGACCCGCGACTGCAGCAGCGACGCCGCGATCCCCTTGGGATGCTTGTCGGTATTGGTGACATGGCTGAACTTGATGGCGATTTCACCGTCGTCGCAATCGGCCATTGCCGCCCCTGCCACCACGGTTGCGGCGGCAGCGGCAGCCACGAATTTCAGAACTCCCATTACATTTCCTCCGGGATTGACAAGATCAGAATCGCCAATAGTTGGAATCCTTCACCGAGACAACGGGCAAGCATTTCCCAGGGCCAGATGCATCGCAAGACAAGACCACGACGAGGGAGCCGTCCGACCAACCCCCGGCACTGCACGGGATTGCAGCAGCGGCAGCGCTCGAAGTGACGACGCCTCCCGGCCCCGCCATCGAGGTTGAAGTCTCCCATCCCGAAGGTGGCAAGCCGGAAACTCCCGGAGGAAACCGGACTCGTCAGGCCGGAGCGCAAGCCAAATTTGCCGCCAGAAACTCGGGCGAAATGCCGCCATTCCGGAATAACTGCGGTGCATGACTTGTGTCCTGTTTGAGGGCATGTCCTCGTTCGGTATAAGCTGCCGAAAGCATCGGAGATAACTGGTGGTCGTTAGCGACACAGAAATTCGGCAACGCCTGAGGCTAGGCGAGGACAGCGGTTGGGAATTCAAACAACTGACGTTCAAGGGAAGCCGCCCGACCAGCCCCCGGAGGGAAGACTTGGCAGATGAGTTGACTGCGTTTGCGAACGCAAGCGGGGGCAAGCTTCTTTGCGGTGTGACGGATGATGGCCAGATCCTGGGAATGTCGCCGGCGCAAATGGCGGCGGTAGATAGCCTGCTCGTCGAATTAAGCACCGATTCGGTTAGGCCAGCTCTGCGAATCGAGGTTCATCACCGGGAGATTGACGAAAAGGCATTCGTGCTGGTCGAAGTGCCCCGGGGTGACACGATTCATAAGCGGGATGGGCGCGCGTTTATCCGCGTAGGCGGGACCAAGCGACGCCTGGAGGGTGACGAGCGGCTGCGGATGGCCCAGAACCGGGCTCAGAGTCGTTACCTGTGGTTCGACCGGCAAGTCGTGCCCGATTCCGGTTTCGAGACGCTCGCCGAGCGGTTGTGGGAGCCACTGCTCAGTGTGGCCGGAGCAGGTGATCCTCGCAGGGGCCTGATGAATTTGAGGCTCTTGGCCCAGGATGAAGCTGGTGTGGAGCGCGCAACAGTGGCCGGAGTGCTGTTTTGCACCCAGTCGCCGCATGAGTGGTTGCCGCAGGCCAGGATTGATGCGACGCATTATCGTGGACAGGACCGCGCTTCGGGTCAATTTGACGCTATGGAAATCGTCGGCCCTCTGCCTCTTCAAGTCGCCGATGCGGTGCGATTTGTTGTACGCAACATGCGGGTTGCGGCCCGCAAGTTGCCGGAGCGGGTAGATTTGCCGCAGTACAGTGTTGCAGCTTTGTTCGAGGCGGTCGTCAACGCAGTGGCACATCGTGACTACTCGATGTCTTCACGCCGGATCCGGCTATCCATGTTCAAGGACCGTCTCGAAATTGATTCGCCGGGCCAGCTTCCAAACGGGATGACCATTGAAGGCATGGACACGAGCCAGGCAACGCGCAATGAAGTCATTGCCTCCGTGTTTGGACGAATTCCCGTCGGCGATATCCAGGGGGCGGGCCATCGCCGGTACCTGATGGAGCGCCGAGGTAATGGCGTGTCCATTATCAAGGCGGAGACGCGGGAAGCCACTGGCAACCTTCCCGATTACAAGGCTGTTGATGCATCCAGCATCGTGCTGAGCATTCCCGCAGCACGCCTCGAATTGATTCCCGCGGATTCCACGGTAACGGTGCACGCGCGGGGAGCACCACTCGCGGGGGTTGAAGTGCTGGCCCTGTTTCCAAACAAGACATGGCAAATGGGAGTGACGAACGGAGAAGGCGAAGCAGCGCTGGACTTGTACACCACACATCTTCCGATGACCGTCTATGCCGCGGCGCCAGGTTTTGCTGGCGGGCTGGTGAGAGAGTGGCTGCCAAGCCGTGGCGGATTGCTGATGGAAGTGGACCCGCTTGTAGATGGAGGCTCAGTAATAATTCGGCAGGCAACCGGACATATTCCCGGACTGCGCGGACGCCTCAATCCCATACTCGATACCGCCGATCAAACCTATCTCTATGCGGACAACATCGCCATCGAGGATGGTCGGCAGCAACCGGTTTCTTTCCGGTTGGGCAAACCGATGAAGCTCACCGATGCGTTCGGAACTCAACTGTCAGTGACCATGGTCGAAATTGTCGGACGCTCCACATTGGTCGAGTATCGCTCTCTCAAATGAGACCGTGAATTGCAGGGTACAGGCCAATCCTGCATTGCAAGAGAGCTGCGACGGGAGCGTCGATTGCGAGGCGGAAATCATGGCTCTCAACTGGCTTGCCGGCGCCGGATCATGCCGTGGCGCACGGGCCGGGAACGGCCAGGAAGAGGCCGCCAGGCGACGGAGCGTGTCAAACGTACCGGTCGACATGCGGTCTGCCATGCCCCATCCATGCCTGATACAATCGGTCTGCATGGCGGCGTCCGCTTCGCACGCTGACGGGATTGGAGACATGTCCATGACGACAGATGAATCGGAGCTCGTCGATTCGGGCGACCGGCAACTGGTGGCTGAGCTGGTCCGCCTGGTTGGCATCATGCGGAGGCTCCGTGATCCACGGCATGGATGTCCATGGGATCTCGAACAGGATTTCGACTCGATAAAACCCTGCACCATCGAGGAGGCCTACGAGGTTGCCGACGCCATCGACCGGGCCGACTGGGACGATCTGGAGGGCGAGTTGGGCGATCTGTTGCTGCAGACCGTCTATCATTCCCAGATCGGGTCCGAACGACAGCTATTCGATCTTGCCAGCGTCGCCGGCCGAATCTGCCACAAGATGATCGAACGCCACCCGCATGTCTTTGGCCCGGACAGTTTCGACTTGTCATCGGACGAGCAGGAACAGCGATGGGAAGATCACAAGGCTCGGGAGCGGGCCAAATCCTCGCTGACCGGAGCGCTGACCGGGGTCGCAATTGCGCTGCCGTCAATGACGAGGGCGGCCAAGCTGCAGAGGCGAGCGGCACGGGAGGGGTTCGACTGGAGCGACTGGCCCGGGGTGATGGACAAGATCGGCGAGGAGTTGCAGGAGTTGTCCGAGGCGGCAGCAAGCAAGGACGCCCCGGCAATTGCAGAGGAAATGGGAGACCTCCTGTTTACCTGCGTCAACCTGGCCCGCCATCTCGGTCTTGACCCGGAAGACATGCTGCGGGCGGCAAATGCCAAGTTTGTCCGGCGCTTCGAGTGGATGGAAAAGGCAATCGGCGAGGATGGACTGGCAATGGCCGGGTTGAGCCCGGATGAACTCGAAGCCTACTGGGCCGCCTCCAAGCGGCGTGGACGCGGCGATGCGGACCGGCATACCGGCGGGTGAGTGCATGGCGAGCCTGACATCGGCCTGGATTCAGTCGTCGCCAACCCGTCCCCAGCCGCCGCCATTGGCGGTTTCGACCAGGATCCGGTCGCCGGATTCGAGGGTGATGTCACTGGCGAAGGCGAGGACCTCCTCGCCGCCATTCCGTCGGAGGATTCGAACCCGGTTGGTGCCGCCGCTGTCGCCACCGCTACTTCCCCAAACCGGCTGTCGGCTTCGGCTGAAGCCGACAGCAAGAACGGCCGGTGCCCGCAGCCGGTAACGCACTGACATGCCCTTGCCGCCACGGTGAAGGCCCTGGCCGGCAATCTCGTCATTCATCCGCTTCCAGTCGACATCGAACCCGTATCGTGCCTCGCAGATTTCTGCCGGACAGTTGAAAGTCTCGCCATGACTGCATGAATACATGCAATCGAGTCCGTCCCGCTCCGATGTCGCCCCCCAACCGCCCATCTGCGGCTCGACCATGGTGAAGTTGCGCCCGGTATCAGGGTGCTGGCCGGCAATTACCGTCCCGCAAACCGAACCGAAATGCCCGGCCGGAAGCCTGTCCGGCATTGCCCTCGCCATGCATCTCCACAACAGGTCGAACAGCCGAATACGTGTCTCGAAATAATATCCGTGTGGAGTCGGCTCGCGGGCGTCGAAGATCGTGCCCGGGCGGGTGAGCACCCGTAGCGGGCGGAACGACCCTGCATTGGCGAACAGCTCCGGGTCGGTCAGCGCCTTGAAGATCATCTGGGCCGAAATGACGGCCCCGTCGCGGCTGGTATTGAAGGGCTCGCGGCTGCGTTCCGGGTTGTCCCGCAAATCGACCAGGAAGTCGCTCCCGGATACCCTGATCAGCGCCTTCCAGATGCTGCCGTCATCCTGCTCCTCCTCGATGCCGAACTCGCCTTGCGGAATCCGTGCCAACCCTCGCCGTGACCTCTGTTCGCCTTCCTGGAACAGGCGGTCAATCGCCTCATGGTAGAGATCCAGCCCGTAGGTTTCCGCCAGCCGGCAGATCCGCTCGCCAGCCCGCCGGCAGCCGGCAATCTGAGCCCAGAGATCGCCGCGGACAAAATCCGGAAGCCGGGAATTGGCGGCGATGATCTCCAGCAGCGACGAGACCTCGTGACCGCGCTCGAACAGGCGCACGGCCGGCAATCTGAGCCCTTCCTGGAAAATTTCCTCCGCCCGGGTCGACATGGAGCCGGCCGTCAATCCGCCGATGTCACTCCAGTGTCCGATTGAGGCAGCCCAGGCGATGCAACTCCCCCTGCGGAATACCGGCCGGGCAACCACCACGTCATTGAGGTGGGTCACGCCGCCGTAATAGGGGTCGTTGGTGATGAACAGGTCACCATCATGGATGTTGTCGGCCCCGTGCAGTTCGATGATGCGCTGCACCGCCTTGTCGAGAACGCCGACAAAGGTTGGAATCCCGGCACCCGAGCCCACCAGGTTTCCCCTGGCGTCGGTCACACCGGTTCCGACATCAAGAACCTCGTGGATAATCGGGCTCATGGCGGTTCGGCGCAGGAGCAGGAACATCTCGTCGGCAGCCGCGGTCAGCCCGGCCTGGACCACCGCAACGGAAACCGGATCGGGCCCGTCGCCGTCCGGGTGCTGGCGGTCCGATGGTGCGACCGACATGTCAGGCCCTCCTGCCCCATAGGGCGCCAGTGGGTCCGCCTCTGGCCTGGCCATGCAATTGCGCCCTCCTCCCTTGGCGGCCGGGCGCCGTTGCGACCGGCCCGGCATGGTCATGCATGCATGATCTCCCTTTCCCTTGCGGCCGGGAGGCCGGGCCAGCGGTCTGGCATTCAGGTCTCCGCTGGGACGATCACGCGATTTCCGAACACATCGCCGTCGCCGATGATGCCAAATTGCTCGATCTCGGCCTCCGACGGCGACTCGCATGACCATTTCCGGCTTGGAATCCATCCGCATTGCCGCCGGAGCATGGCACTGTACTCGGCCCGCTTGAACGCGGCAATCGAGGGATCGATGACCGGCACGCCGAGGATGTCGGACAATTGCCGGTCAAAGCCGATCTCCAGCGTGCAGCCGAGGATCAGCGACTCGGCATAATCCTGCTCAATGGCCCGGCGGCCGGCCTCGACCAGGAGGTCGCGGGTGCGGTCATGGTCAAGCTGGAATTCATTGACCCCCAATTCGACATGGTAGAACCCGCTCAACCGACTCCCCATTCCGTTGGCGACGACCGTCGCGTTCATCTGGTCGACCCATTTGCGCCTGCCGACGATGATGCCGAACCGATTTGACAGGCTGGCGGCGATTTCCATCGAGGCAAAACAGGGGGCGGTGACCACCATCGAGCCGGACACCTCGCGGGCCTCGTGCAGGGCGGTGTCGTAGAAGCAGCCGATGACAAGGGCATCGAATCCCTCGCGCGACGCCGCCCTGGCCGCCCGGACGATACCGGTCGTGACCACGGCCTCGTAGCTTCTGAACTCGATATGGGTGAAGGCGCCGTCAGCCGGCTTGAGCGAAGTGACATGCACCTCGGTGCCCGGCATCCTGTTTTCCCTTGCCATCGCCGCGAACACATCGTCGTAATTTGCCGTGCCGACCGGGTTCAGAAACATTATCCTCGCAGCTCCCGTGTCAGTCGTCATGTCATTCTCCTTCCGTTGCCTGGCCTTGAATCTCCACGCCGAACACCTCCCTGGCCCGTTCGGCTGTCAGCAGGCCGTTCCTGACATCCTCCCGGACCAACTCCGGTTCCCGCAGCCGCGGATCACCGAATCCGCCACCATTGCCGGTAAAGACCCGGATGACATCATCCTTGCCGGTTGCCAGTCCGGATATCGCCGAGAACTCCTGTCGTTCGCCGTCGGCAGGAATGAACTCGATGTAATTCGGCGAGCCGTCACGGCCGCCATCCACACCCCAGGCCGGAAATTTCGACCGGGTATATCCCGCGGTCAGGAACCCGTTATCGGACCGGACCCGGTAGTCGAGAACAATGCCGCGGCCGCCCATCCGTCGTCCCTCGCCGCCAGACGCGGTGTTGAGAGTCATCTGGTCGACGATCAGCCCGTTCCGCGCTTCGTTGATTTCGGCCGGGCAATTGTAGGTCTCGCCATGAAACCCGCAGAACATTGCCGAGTTGCCGTCGCTCTCGGGGCTGGCTCCCCAACCTCCGAGTTGCGGTTCGATCACCGTGTATTGCCGCCCGGTGTCGGGATGGGTTCCGCCGATGAAGGTGCCGCAGACGGAGGCGAAATGGCCGGCGGCCAGGCGATCGGGCATGTGGCCGGCAAGGCACCGCCACATGAGATCATAGACCCGCAACTCGATCTCGTAATAGAAACCGAGCGGTGCTGGCTCCCGGGCATGAAACACCGACCCTTCCCTGGTCAGGAGCGTAATCGGCCGGAACGAGCCGCCATTTGCCGGCGAATAGGGATCGGTCAGTGATTTGAACAGCATTTGCGCCGCCACCATCACCCCGTCCCGGCTGGTGTTCAGCGGATTGTCGAACTGGTCTGGATTGTTCCGCAGATCGACGACGAATTCGGTGGCGCCAATGGTGATCCTGACATTGTAGACGACGCCGCTATCCTGCTCCTCCGACAACTCGAAGGTTCCGGTCGGGAGCCGCGATAGTCCTTTCAACGAGGCCTGCTCGCCGAAATCCATGAATGACTCGATGGCGGCGGCAAAGGTCCCGGTGCCATACTTGTCGGCGAGCGCCTCGAGTCGCCGGCAGCCGACCCTGACCGAGGCGATGGCCGCCCACAGATCGCCCTCGAGCACGTCCGGCATGCGGGAATTGACCCTGATGACCTCCATGACCGGAGTAATGGCCTTGCCCCGCGAGATGATCTTGATTGCCGGCAGCCTGAGCCCTTCCTGGAAGATCGATGTCGCCTCGCCGGTCAGCGAGCCCGGGGCCATGCCGCCTACATCGGAATTGTGGGCGATATTGGCGCACCAGGCGATCAGTTCGCCATCGGCAAAAACCGGCATCATGACCACGATGTCATTGAGATGCGTCACCCCGCCATGGTAGGGATCGTTGGTGGCAAACACGTCGCCAGGCTCGATGTCGCCGGGACGGTCGAACTTGTCGATAATGACCTTGACCGACTTGTCGAGCACGCCGACAAATGCCGGGATTCCAGCTCCCGACGATGCGATCTCGCCCCTGGCATCCATGATGCCGGTTCCCATGTCGAGAACCTCGTAGATGATCGAACTCATGGCGGTCTTCCGCATGGCGGCAAACATCTCGTCGGCCGCCGCCTGCAACGAGTTCTGGATGATCTCGAGCGTGACCGGATCATGCATTGTTGCGTTCATGTCTTCCTCCGCCATGTTGGCCCCTGTTGCGTGGCTCCCTTGATCCTGGATCATGCGCCGTTGCGTTCATGTCTTCCTCCACCAGTCAGATTTCGATGACGACATTGCCGAAGCCGTCAACATGGGCCCGGTTTCCCGGGTGCAGCACGATGGTGGATGCCGAATCCTCGATGATCGCCGGTCCGGAGATCTTCATCCCCGTCTCCAGCAGGTTCCGGTCATGGACTGGCACCAGGTGAATGCCTTCCAGCGCGTAATCGACCTGCCGGTCCGGCTTGCGGGCTGCCCCGGCATCATCGGTGCCGGGAGGCGATGGCGACATGTCCATCTTGCCGACCCGGGCGGTCGCCACCACGTGCACGCCAACCATCTCGACCGGGGCGTCGAGCCGGTAGGTGTATTCCCGCTCATAGGCGGCATGGAACCGGTCAATGATGACCGGGATGCGCTCGGCGGTGATGCTCTCCTCCTCGAGTTCCACCTCGGTGGTGTGCTCCTGGTTCTGGTAGCGGAACTTGCCAAACCGCCGGAGCGAGATATCCTCCGGATCAACACCCTCTGCCTCGAATTGCCGCCTCGCCCGGCCCTCGATTTCCTGCACCATGGCCTCGATATCGCCGGCCGAGGTCGGCTCGAGGTCGGTCAGCCGGGTGACGATGAAGTCCCGCCGCAAATCCGACATGATCATTCCCCAGGCCGAGAACACGGCGGCGTCGGCAGGAACAACGACCTTGCGGATGCCGAGTTCCTGGGCAAGGGCCACCGCATGCATGGCCCCGCCGCCGCCGAAGGCGACCAGGGTAAAGTCTCTTGGGTCGAAACCCCGGTTCAGCGAGACCAGCTTGAGGGCGTTGACCATGTTGTTGTTGGCAATCCGCACGATGCCGCGGGCGGCGGCGTCGGCATCCACCCCCAGCCTGTCTCCAAGCTCCGACATGGCCCGCTCGACAGCCACCATGTCGGCCTCGACATCGCCGCCGCAGAAATTGCCGCGGTTGATCCGGCCCAGCCACAGATTGGCGTCGGTGGTGGTGGCGCTGCTTCCGCCCTGGCCATAGGCGGCTGGGCCAGGAACAGCGCCGGCGGAGTGCGGACCGACATTGAGCTTCCCGTAATCATCCACCCAGGCGATTGAGCCGCCGCCATTGCCGATCTCCACGATGTCGACCACGGGTACCATCACCGGATACCCTGCCGATACCCGGTCCCGCTCGATCCAGTAATCGGTAATGATCCGGACATTGCCGTCCTCGACAAGAGAGCACTTGGCCGTGGTGCCGCCGATGTCGAGGGCGATGACATTGGCATCCCCGATCAATCGGCCGAGCACCGCCGCTCCCCAGATTCCGGATGACGGACCCGATTCGATCATCTTGATCGGCGCCCGTGCAGCAGAGCGGAGCGAATCGACACCGCAATTGGACTGCATCACGTAGGGGCTGCCGGCAAAGCTGCGCTGGCGCAGCCCGTCATCCAGCCTTTCGAGGTAGCGCTCTGCCACCGGCTGCACATAGGCGGACAACACCGTGGTATTGGTGCGCTCGTACTCCCGCCATTCCTGAGCAATGCTGTGTGACGACACCACCCGGACCTCCGGCCACAGGCGTCTGATTTCCTCTTCGACCTGGCGTTCATGCGCGGGATTGGCATAGGAATGCAGGAAGCAGATTGCGACCGCCCGCACGTCTTCCGCCCTGAAATCGTCGAGAATCGCCGGCAGGCCGACCAGGTCCAGCGGCCGCATCACCTCGCCGCGGTAGCTCATGCGCTCCGGAAGCTCCCGCCGGAGATAACGCGGCACGAATGGTTTCGGCTTCCGGTAGTGAAGATTGAAGAAATCCGGCCGGTTGCCCCGGGCGATTTCCAATGTATCGCGGAACCCCTCGGTGGCAATCAGGCCGACCTTCACGCCCTTTCTTTCGGTCAGGGCATTGATGACCACCGTGGTGCCATGAGCAAGGAAATCGACCTCGCGAAGATCAATGCCGCCCTTGTCAAGGACCTCCATCATGCCACGCTCGTAGTCGGGCGGCGTGGTGGACACCTTGGCGGTGGTTATGCGGGAGCGTCCGGTATCCGGATCGGATCTGAAGCAGACGAGGTCGGTGAAAGTTCCGCCGACATCGGTGGCAACGCGGGTAACGGGATTCGTCAACTGGAATTCTCCATCTTGGTCGGTTTCAGGAAATGGATGTGCCGGGAAGCCGGCCTGGCGGGCGCCGGGAAGCGGCAGGCGGGCGCCGGGAAGCGGCAGGCGGGCTCCGCGCCTGCGGCCCGGTGCCGGTGGCCGGTGGGTGCCGAGATTGCGGCCCCGTGAAGCGGGGCGGGCGAGACCGCACTCGCGGCCCTGGCATCGACACCGGCGCCTTCCGGCCGGGACCGGCATTCACGCGCCGTCCGGCGGGCGCAGGATGGCAGCGTGGCGATCAGCATGCTGCCCCCTTTTCCCGCATCTTCTCCCGCAGGACGATTTCATCCGGCGTGATGACCGGCGATGCGGCGATCAGGCTTCGGGTGTAGGGGTGGTCGGGATTGGCGAACACCGCCCCGGTTTCCCGCAATTCGAGAAGCTGCCCATCCCTGAGTACCGCAACCCGGTCGGCGATGTTGCACACGACGGCAAGGTCATGGGTGATGAAGACATAGGTCAGGCCACGGGCGGCCCTGAGATCGTCGAGGAGACGCAGGATGCGCGCCTGCACGATGACGTCCAGTGCCGAGGTCGGCTCGTCGAGCACCACCAGCTCCGACCGGCATGCGAGGGCGCGGGCGATGGCCACCCGCTGGCGCTCGCCCCCCGACAGCGCCGCCGGATACCTGCTGGCATAATGTTCCGGCAGGCCCACCTCCTTCAGCAACCCGGCAACCCGGCCGGCCCGCCCTGCCCGGTCACCAATCCGGTGGACATCGAGCGCCAGTCGCAGCGAGGCCCCGACCGCCCTCCTGGGGTTCAGCGAGGATAGCGGGTTCTGCTGGACCAGCTGGATCATTCGCCGATGCCGGAGGGCGCGCCGGTTGGGCAAGGCCTCCCCGTCAAGCAGCATCTGTCCACCGCTCGGGCGGTGAACGCCCAGTATCATGTTGGCGATCGTGCTCTTGCCCGACCCCGATTCCCCGACGATGGCCAGGCATTCGCCGCGATGAATGTTGGCGGTAAACCCCCGAACGGCGTGCACGCGTTGCCCCTCCTGGCTGAACACCTTCGAGAGGTCGTGGATGCCGAGCATGGTATCGGGCATCAGGCCGCTCCTGCCGGCGCATGCACCTGGCATGGCGCCAGGAAGTTGCCGGGATCATCCTTGATCTCGGGGATGCCCTGGCGGGTGATGCGCGGCACTGCCGCCATCAGCGCCCTGGTATAGGCATGACGTGGCGCCCGAAAGATGGCATCGGTCGGCCCTTCCTCGACGATCCGGCCCCGGTAGATGACGTAGATGCGTTCGGTGAATTCCCGAACCACGCCGAGATTGTGCGAGATGAACAGCACCGAGGTCCGCCTTTCGCCAACCAGCCGGTGCATGAGCTTCAATGACTGGTCCTGCACGGTGACATCGAGGGCGGTCCCCGGCTCGTCGGCGATCAGCAGCGCCGGCTCGTTGGCCAGGGCCATGGCAATCATCACCCGCTGGTTCATTCCGCCCGAAAGCTGGAACGGAAAGGATCGAATGACCCGTTCCGGTTCGGTGATCGACACCCGGGACAGCATCGATGCCGCCCTGGCGCAGGAGTCATCGAAGCCGATGCCCGGATTTGCCCGCCTCAACACCTCGTGGAACTGCCTGCCGATGCGGAAAACCGGGTTGAGTGACGAAGTGGGGTCCTGGAAGATCATCGACATCCTTGTGCCGAGCAACTCCTGGCGACGCCGCGGCGGCAACTCGGCCAGGTTTCGACCCTCGAACTCGATATCCCCGGAGATTCGGGCCGTGCGCAGCACCTGCACCAGCCCCAGGATTGCCCTGGCGGTCACCGATTTTCCGGACCCGGATTCGCCGACCAGCCCAACCCGCTCCCCGGGTGCGATTCGCAACGAGATGCCGTGGAGAATTTCGGTCTCGACGGCATGGTCGCGGAAACCCAGGCGGAGATTCCGGATATCCAGTGTATCCGTGCTCATTGTCCGGACCCGAATATCTCGCGGAGGGTATCTCCCAGCAGGTTGAAGCCGAACACCGCCACCAGGATGGCCAGCCCCGGAAACACGGTCAGCCACCAGGAATCAGGAAGGTAGTTTGCCCCCTCGGCCACCATCGAGCCCAGATCCGGCGTCGGAGGCTGCACGCCAAGGCCAAGAAAGGACAGCGAGGAGGCGATGAGGATCACGAAGCCGAGATCGAGGGTCATCTTGGTCAGGATGGCAGGAAAGCAGTTCGGAAGAATTTCCCTGAACATGACATGCAGGCGGGAGGCACCGATGATTTCGGCGGCCATGACGTAGCCCTCCTCCCGCTCAGCCAGGGTGATGTTGTAGACCAGCCGCGCATACCAGGGCCACCACATCACGGTGACCGCGATCATGCCGTTCAGCAGGGTCGGCTCCAGCACCCCCATGATCGACATCGCCAGCACCAGCGGCGGTATCGACAGAAAGACATCGGTGACCCGCATCAGCACTGCCCGCACCCATCCGCCGAGATATCCGGCCAGCAGCCCGACGGTCACGCCGACCGGAACCGCAAGCGCCAGCACCACCGCCCCCAGCAGCAGTGACAGGCGATAGGCAAAAAGGATGCGGCTGAACAGATCGCGACCGACAAGATCGGTGCCCATGATGTTCGGCCAACCCGGTGGCTGGTTGAAATTGGCAAAGTCGACGACGGTGCCGCGATGGGTCGGAAACGGTGCCACCAGGTCGGCAAGAAGCGCCGACATTAGCACGATGGCAATGAGCACGACCCCCAGCAGCGACATCGGGTTCGAGATCACCACGGCAACGGCGCGTCTCATCTTGGTGCCCTGGCATGACGGATGCGCGGATTCAGCAGCGCAATCAACAGGTCGACAATCAGGTTGGCGATGAGAAATGTTGCGGAAATGATCAGCACGGTGCCGACAATGGCATTCAGATCCTTGCGCAGGATCACCGCCACCCCGTAGCGGGACAATCCGGGCCAGGCGAAGATTGCCTCCACCAGGAACGCGTTGCCGAGCATGGCGGCAAAATCAAGCCCGATGATGGTCAGGGACGGGATCAGTGATGGCTTGAAGGCATAGCGGCCGGCGATGCGCCAACCGGGAAAACCGTATGAGCGGGCCATCTCGATATAGGGCTGGTCATAGGTCTCGACCATGTTGGACCGGGTCAACCGTGCCGCCTGACCGATTCCCGACAGTGCCAGCGCCATGGCCGGAAGAACGATATGCGACAAGGCGTTGCCGAAAGCCGCCGGGTTGCCAGCAAGCAGCGTGTCCACGAGCAGGAAGCCGGTGATGCGCTCGATGTCGTAGTCGGTCGATATTCGCCCGGCGATCGGAAAAATCGGCAGGAAGAAGGCAAAGAGCAGCATCAGGATGACCGCCCAGACGAAACTCGGCGCCGATACGCCAAGAAGCGATACCACCCGAATGGCATTGTCGGCGATGCTGTCCCGGTATTTTGCCGAGATGATGCCCAGCGGCAGGCCGATCCCGACCATGAGAATTCCGGCGGCCAACACCAGTTCCAGGGTTGCCGGAAGAAACTGTGCAATATCGGTGGCAACCGGCCGGTTGGTGTAGAGGGAGACGCCAAGCTCGCCCCGCGACAGCCCCTTCACGAAATGCCCGTACTGGACCCAGATCGGCTGGTCGAGATGCAAATCCACCCGCAGCTTTTCCACCTGCTCCGGGGTGGCATTTGGCCCCAGCGCAATCCGGGCCGGATCGCCCGGGATCACGCGTGCAATGGCAAAAATCAGCATCGAGACGCCGACCAGCACAAGCATCGAAACGCCCAGCCGCGCCACCAGCAGCCGGAAGATTGCGGTCATCTGCTACTCGTGTGCATTGAAGGATTGCCCGGCGCGCTGCCTGGCGCGCCGGGCAATCTTGCGTGAATCCGAATCAGTCGACTTCCATCAGGCGAAACGAGAATCCCATCGTATCGAGCCCGAAGGCCTGGTCCGGATCCGACAACGCGGGAACCTTTATGTTCGGTCGGGCAACAAAAATGCTCAACTGGTCATAGCCATAGATTGTCGGCGCGATGGCCATCAGCCGGTCATTCAGCGCCGAATAGGCCGCCTCCCGCTCGTCATCACTGGCGCCGACCCGGCCTGTCTCGAGCAGGGAATCGACTTCCGGATCATTCAGGTATTCGGGCGACTGCCAGGTTCCGGCAGCGCTGGAATGATACATGCCATAGAGCAGCGTATCCGGATCGCCCGTCACCGCCGTCACGTAGATCTGCGAGACATGCGGCGTGTTTTCGGGCTTGGACACCTTGTCGGCGAACAGCGCCCACGGCACCTTGGTGACGGTTGACTTCACGCCGAGCTCGGCCAGGTTGGCCTGCAACAGCAGGGCGAGCCGTTCCTCGAGCGGCACCTCGGCAATCCAGGTGATATCGATGGTGAACTCGGCCGGGTCGTACTGGCACTCTGCCAAATGCGCCCTGGCCGCATCCAGGTCCCGCACCAGCGGCTGGTCGGACGGGTTGGCGCCGAACATGCCGGCGGTGATGGCGCCGGTGGCCGCCGTTCCGCCGGCGACATTGTCCGAGATGGCGATGATCTTCAGCACCGAGCCGTAGTCGAAGGCGTTGGTCAGCGCCAAGCGGCAATGCACATCATCAAGCGGCGGTTTGGTCGTGTTCAGCTTGTAGTAGAAGGAGCCGGTACCGCCTTCCGAGAGGAGCTGGTTGCCATCCTCGGCCAACGCCTTCATGACTTCCGGCGGCAACCATTGCGACGAGATGTCGTGCTCGCCCTGGGCTATCAGGGTGCGGACGGTTGCCGCTTCCAGCCCGTAGCGCAGTCGCACCGTGTCCGGGGCCTTGTCGCCGACCCCGAGGAAGTAGTTCGGGTTCCTGACCATGACCGTCTCTTCCAGCGGATTGTGGGAGGTGACCATGTAGGCACCGGTTCCGGCTCCATTGGCCGACAGGTAGGCCTGCCCCCAATCCTTCATGTCACCCTCGCCCTCGCCAAGATTGGCCATCACCTGCTGCTTGTCGACGATTGGCAGGCGCACCAGCGACGATATGAAGGGCGCATAGGGTTGCGAGAGCGTGAAGCGGACGGCATGGGTATCCACCGCCTCCGCACCCTCGACATCGCCGAACAGGAAGGAGAGTCCCTGGCCCAGGGCAACCATGCGGTCAAAGGAAAAGACGACATCATCGGCCGTCAACGGGTTCCCGCTCTGGAAGCTGACATCGGATCGCAGCGTGAAGATGTAGGTTGTGCCGTCGCCTTCCCAGCTCGCGGCCAGATGCGGCACATGGCCGGGACCTCCCTGCCTGGGAAGGACCAGCGTGTCATAGACGTTGAACATCAGAATCGAGTCGGCATAGTCGGAGGCCTTGCCGGGATCGAGCTCGCCCACGGCGACCTCGTCCAGCCGCAACACCCGTTCGGCAAGCGCGGAAGTTGCCGCGACCGCGATCACCATGCCGGCTGCAAGGGTCTTGATGAAGGTTTTCATTCCTGGTTCCTTTCCTTTCCTGGAATTTGCGATGGGGTGCCGCCGCCGACGGCCCGAGCTGGCTCCAGCCGTTGCCGGGCATCGGGGGCGGTTGGCAGCTCACCGAATATGTCCATGGTCAGCACGATGAGTATGCTGGCCGGTTCGGTGGTGTGATTCCACGTGGAATGCCTGAGATGCGAGGCGAAATGAATTGAATCGCCTTCGGCCAGGATGGTGCGCTTTCCCTCGACCTCCACCGTCACGGCACCGGACAACACGAAGAACAGTTCCTCGCCCTCGTGCTGGATCGGCTCGCTGCGGTGCCCCGGCGCCTCGTGCAGGATGACGGCGCTCAGCTGCCGGCCAGGAAAGCTGGCCGAAATCCGTTCATAGTTGAACTCCCGGTTTTCGAGCGGGTAGGTTTGCCGTTTGCCGGACCTGGTTGCGGCCGAGGTCCCGCCCGGCATGGCCAGCAAATCGTTGATATTTACCTGCAGCACCTGCGAGATTGCCGCCAACGACGACAGCGATGGCCAGGTCAAATCGCGCTCAAGCTGGGAGATGAAGCCAACCGACAGGCCGACGCCATCGGCAACTTCCTGAAGGGTCAGTCCCAGTTCGAGCCGTTTCTGGCGCAGCTTGTCGCCAATCGGCTCAAGACCACCCGTCGACCTTGCTGGGTCCACCATCCATTCCCCCGGCAATTTGAAGCTGAGCTAAAATATTGGCACCGCCACTGTCAAGGGTCTTTTTTAGCTTGGCTAAAATTCGGGATGGCCCCCGTCATGGGAAATGGCCGCCCCCAGGCATCGGTGGATGCACGGAATTGATGCACCTCCCGGTCGTCGCCGGTCCCGCCATGACGCGGGCCGGCGGATGCACCCATTGCTCCGCTTCACACGCGCCCTGCAGTCACCTATAACCCCGGATTGAGGACATTTGGACAAGGCTGGATCACCCCGCATGACAGGACCGCGCAAGATCATCATTGATACCGACCCCGGTCATGACGACGCGGTTGCCATCTTCACCGCGTTGGGCAGCGAGGAATTGCAGGTGCTGGGCGTCACCGCCGTTGCCGGCAATGTTCCCCTCAACCTGACCGAGCGCAATGCAAGGGCACTCTGCGAGTGCGCCGGCCGGCCGGATGTGCCGGTATTTGCCGGGCATGACCGCCCGCTCGTCCGGGAGTTGGTGACGGCCGAGGAGGTTCACGGCAAGACCGGGCTCGACGGGGTTGAGTTTCCCGAGCCATCGGTGCCGCTGCAGGAGCAACACGCGGTCGACTTCATCGTCGAGACCCTGCGGCAGGAGGAGTCGGGCACGGTGACCCTCTGCCCGCTCGGGCCGCTGACCAACATTGCCGCCGCCCTGGGCAGGGCCCCGGACGTCGCCAGCCGCATCGGCGAAATCGTGCTGATGGGCGGCGCCTATTTCGAGGTCGGCAATGTCACGCCAGCCGCCGAATTCAACATCTTCGTGGACCCGGAGGCGGCCCGGGTGGTGTTTGCCAGCGGCGTCAGGATCTCGGTATTTCCGCTCGATGTCACCCACAAGGCGCAGATTACGCCGGCACGACTCGATGCGTTTCGCCGACTCGGAACCCGACCCGGCCAGGTGGTTGCCGACCTCCTGGCCTCCTATGGCAGGTATGACACCAGGAAATACGGCACCGAGGGCGGGCCGCTGCATGACCCCTGCGTCATTGCCTACCTCCTGGCGCCGGAATTGTTCGACGGGCGCCGGTGCAACGTCGAGGTGGAGACCGGTTCCGAATTGACCAGGGGCATGACCGTCGTCGACTGGTGGAGAGTGACCGACCGGACCCGAAACGCCATGGTCTTCGGCGAGGTGGACGCCGACGGGTTCTTTTCGCTGCTCACCGACAGGATTTCCCGCCTCTGACAACAATGCAGGTAAAATCCGCAAGTGTTCAAATTTCGTAACAGCTATGCCGAGCTTCCCGATCGGTTTCATGCGAAGCTTCCACCGACACGGGTGTCTGCCCCCGGCCTGATCAAGGTCAATCATGAACTGGCCGACGAGCTCGGTCTCGATTCCGGCTTCCTGGAATCGGCGGAGGGCGTCGCCATCCTGGCTGGCAACCGGGTCCCGGACGGCGCGGAGCCGCTGGCCATGGCCTATGCCGGCCACCAGTTCGGCAATCTGGTGCCCCAGCTTGGTGATGGTCGGGCGCTGCTGCTCGGCGAAGTCGTTGATCGTTCGGGGACACGGCGCGATCTGCAGCTGAAGGGGTCAGGCCCTACCCCGTTCTCCCGGCAGGGCGATGGCAGGGCATGGCTTGGGCCGGTCATCCGGGAATACCTGGTCAGCGAGGCCATGCACGGGCTCGGCATCCCGACCACCCGGTCGCTGGCGGCGGTCACCACCGGCGAGCCCGTCTACCGGGAGGCGCCGCTGCCGGGGGCGGTTCTGACCCGGGTGTCCGACAGCCTGGTGCGCATTGGCACCTTCCAGTATTTCGCCATCCGCGGTGATACCGAGGCGATCGAGTTGTTGATCGGGCACGTGGTGTCGCGGCTGTATCCGGAACTTGCCGGCAAGGAGCGGCCGGCGCTGGGTCTGCTTGAACAGGTCGTTGCCAGGCAGGCCCAGCTGGTCGCGGATTGGCTGGCGGTCGGATTCGTGCACGGGGTCATGAATACCGACAATGTATCGCTGGCCGGCGAGACCATCGATTACGGACCCTGCGCCTTCATGGACCATTTCGAGCCGACCAAGGTGTTCAGCTCGATCGATCATGGCGGCCGCTACGGCTACTCGAACCAGATGGCGATCTGCTACTGGAACCTGGTCCAGCTTGCCAACGCCCTGCTTCCGGTGATCGACGATGACACCGACCAGGCGAAGACGGTGGCGACCGACGCCGTGATGGGCTTCTTCCAGCAGGCTGCCGACGCCTGGTCCGCCCGCTTCTGCCGCAAGGCCGGTCTTGGCCGTACCACGGCCCAAGCCCGGCTGGTGCACCGTCTCCTCGAACTTCTGCACGAGAACCGGGTCGATTTTACCGAGGCATTCCGCAGGCTGTCATGCCTGTCCCTGGAGCCGGACGACCAGGAGGCGTTCTGCGAATACCTGGGCGGCACCGACGATGCACGATGCTGGCTTGGCGACTGGACCCGTGCGGTCCGGAAGCTGAACATCCCGGACGCCGAACGAAAGGCGGCGATGAAGTCGGTCAACCCGGCCGTCATACCCAGGAATCACCTGGTCGAGCAGGCAATCGAACTTGCGGTCCAGGGAGATTACAGCCTGTTCGACAGGCTGGCCGAGGCCTGGAGGACTCCCTATTCCGACCGACCTCCTGACGACCGGCTTCGCCTGCCGCCGACACCCGACCAAGTGGTGAGTCGTACATTCTGCGGTACCTGACCCACCCTACCGGCGCATGGGCTGCGGCCGGTTGATCAGCACCAGGCCGACCGCAACCAGGACCAGCGACCACCAGGTATCGACCGTCATCGGCTCGCCAAGCAGCAGCCAGCCGAACCCGGCCCCGAACAGCGGTGCCAGAAAACTGAAACTGGCGACCTTGGCGGTCGGGTAGCGTTTCAACAGGTACAGCCAGCCAAGAAACCCACCGGCGACCACCACCACGGACTGAAACACCACCACCAACCCGTGCGATATCTCGAAATCCCGAATCCACGGACCGAACAGCAGCGAGGCGACAAGCAGAACCGGACCCGACACCGACACGTGCCACATCAGCTGGATTTCCGGCTCGACCCGCCGCATGGCGGTAATTCGTGTCGAGAGCGGAATTCCTGCCCAACCGATCGAAGCCGCCAATGCGCACAAATCGCCGGCCAGGCTGCCATCCTCCGCCCCGGTAGACCTGCTGATCAATGCCCAGCTCACGCCGGAAAAGGCAATCAGCAATCCGACCGACCGCGCCGGGGTCAGTCTTTCGCCGGGAATCAGTAGATGCGCCGCCAGCGCCAGCCACACCGGCATCGAGTAGAAAATAACCGAGACCCGCACGACGGTCGTCAGATCAAGCGCAACGAACAACAGCATGAATTCAAAGGCAAAAATCATTCCGGTGACCAGCCCGGCCCTGGCGGTTCCAGGGGCGATGGCGAATTTGCCGCCCGACCACCAGATCCAGAGAGCGACGCATGCGGCGGCGCCAAGCGAGCGAATGCCGGCCCAGAACACCGGCTGCAATCCCTCATTGGCGAACTTGATCAGGACCTGGTTGAAGCCGAGCAGCAGCGAGAACCCGACCAGGGCCGCCACACCAAACCCGTCCAACTCCTCCCTTGCCGCCATGCCGGGCCCTCCCTGCCTTGCAGCCATTCCGGCTCCTTCCTGCTCAGTGGCGGCCAGTCGGCGGGCCGAATTCGGCATTGAACCGAGACGCAGTCACCCTATTCTCGAAAGGTGACGAATTGTTGAGGCGGATTTCATGGACGTTTTGCAGCTTGCGGCCATTCTGATCGTGTTATCGGCGGGTTTTGGCATCGTCAATCATCACCTCCTGCGGCTGCCGCGTGCCATCGGCATCCTGCTGATTGCCCTGCTTGCCTCCATGGCGGTGTTGGCGCTGGGTGCACTGTTTCCGGAGATGGAATTCGTGACCAGGACCCGGACGGTGGTGGCAGAAATCGATTTTCCGGCGACGCTTCTCGAGGGAATGCTGGGATTGCTGCTCTTTGCCGGCGCCCTGCACGTGGATTTCGCAACGCTTCGGCGCCAGGCCGGCATCGTTCTGCTGATGGCCACCATCGGGGTCGGCTTGTCGACATTGGTGTTCGGCCTCGCTTTCGCGCTGATCACCGGGTTCCCCCTCCTGGTCTGCCTGACCTTTGGTGCCCTGATCTCGCCGACCGATCCGGTGGCGGTCCTGGGTGTTTTGCGGGATGCGGAGCTGGAAGAATCGCTGGAGACCAAGATTGCCGGCGAGAGCCTGTTCAATGACGGCGTCGGTTATACCGTGTTCCTGGTGCTGGCCGGGCTGGCATTCGGGGCCGCCGACACACATGCCACCGGGTTTTCGGCGGCGGCGATGCTGCTTGCCAGGGAAGCGCTCGGCGGCATCCTGCTTGGCCTGGCGGCCGGCTGGCTGGTCTTCATGCTGATGCGGCGGATCGACGACCCGCAGCTGGAAATCCTCATGACGCTGGCGCTGGTGCTGGGGGCTGGCCAGCTGGCGGCGCTCCTGCATGTATCCATGCCATTGATGGCGGTCACCGCCGGCCTGCTCATCGGCGATGTCGGCACGCGGGAGGGAATGTCCGAGCGAACCCGCTCGGCGCTGCCGGTATTCTGGCACACGATGGATGAATTGCTCAACGCAGTGCTGTTCCTCATCATCGGCTTCGAGGTGCTGACCATTGCCTTCCATGCCGACTTCATTGCCGCCATGCTGGGCGGGCTGGTGCTGGCCCTCGCCGGCCGCCTGGCGGCGGTTGCCATTCCGGTGCTGATCCTCAGGCCGTTCCGCGGGTTTTCCGCCGGTGTCATCCCGATCATGACCTGGGGAGGAATCAAGGGCGGGATTTCGGTGGCGCTGGCGCTGATGCTGCCGGACAGCGAATGGACACCGATGATCCTGGCAACGACCTATGCCATCGTGGTGTTTTCAATCATTGTCCAAGGGCTGACCGTCGGCAGGCTGGCCCGCCATTTCGGCGCTGGACAATCCGGTGCAGGAGGCCAATAGGCTGGACAATCCGGTGCAGGAGGCCAATGGAGCCGACCAATAGGCTGGACAATCCGGTGCAGGATGCCAATAGTTGCAACATCGTAGGGCGTCCCGACATGGACCATGCACCAGACACGGCCCCTGCCGGCGGCCGCCAGACTGCGAAAATCATCATCCTGTGCACGGGACGGATATTGGCAAGCGGACCCGATCGCCCGCCATGAATTGACAGGAAGGAATTCGGAGATCGACGAATGCCAGGACAGATCATATCGCGCTGCGAATCCCAGGGCATCAGGCTGACCGGCCAGCGTCGAGCGGTGGTCCAGGTGCTGGAGGACTCCACGGACCATCCGCATGTCGAGGAATTGCATGCCAGGGCCCTCGAACACGATCCACAGATCTCGATCGCCACCGTCTATCGGACCGTCAAGCTTCTCGAGGAGATCGGGGTGATTGCTCGGCATGAATTCGGCGATGGCAAGGCCCGCTACGAGGATGCCGACCGGGAACATCATGATCACCTCATCGACATCAATTCCGGGGAGGTCGTCGAGTTCTTCGACCCGGACATCGAGGAATTGCAGCAGGCGATTGCCAAGCGGCTGGGCTACCGTCTCAGGGGTCACAGGATGGAACTCTACGGGGTTCCACTGTCCGCCAAGGAAAAGCGAATTCCGGATGAGTGAAATCCGGACCGTAACCGCCAGGGAAAAGAGGTGCCCGAATGACTGACAATCGGACCAATATCGCCAGGGAAGAAGGGATGCCAGATGAGTGAAATCCGGACCGTAACCGCCAGGGAAATCCTCGACAGCCGCGGAAACCCGACAGTCGAGGTTGATGTCGTGCTCGCCGATGGCTCGCTCGGGCGGGCCGCCGTTCCATCGGGTGCCTCGACCGGGGCCCACGAGGCGGTCGAATTGCGTGACGGCGATCCCGGGCGCTACCGCGGCAAGGGCGTGCTGAAGGCGGTCGACTCCGTCAACAGGATCCTGGCACCAGTACTGGTCGGCAGGTCGGCGCTCGATCAGGAAGATCTGGATCGTGACATGATTGCCCTCGATGGCACCGCCAACAAGGGAAGCCTCGGGGCAAATGCTATACTCGGGGTCTCGCTGGCCTGCGCCAGGGCCGCCGCCGAGCACCGGGGGCTGCCGCTCTACCGGATGCTGGCAACGGCGACTGCCAACACGCTGCCGGTGCCGCTGATGAATGTCCTGAATGGCGGCCAACATGCCGACAACCCGGTCGATATCCAGGAATTCATGATCGTTCCGATCGGTTGCACCAGCTTCCATGACGCGGTCCGGACCGGCGCCGAGGTGTTTCACTCGCTCAGCAGCATCCTGTCTGGCAAGGGGCTGTCGACCAGCGTCGGCGATGAGGGCGGCTTTGCGCCGGACATCTCTTCGACCGAAACCGCCCTTGACCTGCTGATGATTGCCATCGACGAGGCCGGCTACGCTGCCGGCAAGGAGGTGGCCCTGGCTCTCGACTGCGCATCATCCGAGTATTTCGACGGCTCCGTCTACAATTTCGCCGGCGAAGGCACCTGCCGCGACCGGGAACAGAATGTCGAGTTCCTGCGCAACCTTGCCGGCCAGTATCCGATCATCTCGATCGAGGATGGATGTGCCGAGGATGACTGGGAAGGATGGGCCCTGCTCACCGGGGAATTGTCGGCAAGCTGCCAGCTGGTCGGCGACGATCTGTTCGTGACCAACCCGGATCGCCTGCGCCGCGGCATCGAGGAGAATTGCGCAAACTCGATCCTGGTCAAGGTCAACCAGATCGGCACGCTGACCGAAACGCTGGAGACCATGAAGATGGCGACGGCGGCCGGTTTCACCTCGGTCATGTCGCACCGCTCGGGCGAGACCGAAGACACGACGATTGCCGATCTTGCGGTGGCGACCGGCTGCGGCCAGATCAAGACCGGCTCATTGTCTCGCTCGGACCGCACGGCAAAATACAACCAGCTGATCAGGATCGAGGAAGAGCTGGGCAGCGCAGCAGCCTATCCCGGCACTGCGGCCTTCGGAATTCAGACCAAATTGGTCACGGGACTCGCATCCGACCACTGAGGGCATTCTGCAGGCAGTTTGTCGGAATTGGCGACCATCACGGCCAAATCTTGCCCTTCCGGGCCCGCGTCCCGGTTGACCAACGCGGTGGCCGGTCGGACCTGCCATTGATCGCGTCAGCCTGCACCGCGGGGATGTCCGCATACGCGTCGCCAACTCCTTGCATATCTCCAATCCCCGGAAATTTGCGGGCCGCAACTGTCGGGTCGGTCTCGATCAGCCCCTGGGACACCCGAGATTCTTCCAGTCGATCATTGCATCGATCAGCTCTCCGGTTGAGTAATCCGCAATGTCGTCCTGCGAGAACCCCGCCGCACGCTGCCTGTCATAGTGCCATCGACGGAAGTCGTCGTATTCGCCCAAGATCTTCGACGCTCCCAACTGTTCAAAACCGCCCAGCGATGTAATCCAGTTGCGCACTTTGCGCATCGCCTTGGCATAGTCGCCCTCATGCGCCTCGACATCATTTCCGGCAAGATCGGAGAGAGAGGCTTGATATCGATACTCTTGTTCTTCCAGCACCAAGATCTTTTTTTGTTCAAACCGGGGGCCGCCGAAGTTCCTGCATCCGAAATCCAGACCGAGTTCAAACGGCATATTCATCCGGTAGTGCTCACCGGGCCTGGAACACTGACATCGGCACAAATCATGGATCGAGTATTTGGAGTTGCGGATCAATTCCTTGATCTTCTCCAGGCGAGCCTCACCTGAATCGCTCCGTTCCGAGGCGATCCTCGGCTTCATCCCAAACCGAACCAGGCAAAACAGGATCGCCTGAAGGATTGGCTCATAGGCATCATCAAACGGGCAGTTGATGAAAACACTGTTTTCGAAATCCGGAGCGTCCGGCAATGTTCATCCCTTTGGTGGGAATGGATCACTCCCATATGGTTCATGATCTCGAATTCGTCCGTCACGCCCGTGAATATAGAGTTCAGCGCCTTGTCTTCGTGCGATCCTGCGGCCTTCCCGGATCGCCTCTCTCTGTGTGTCAAAGGTCTTGGTGACCCTGTCAGACCCGGATCTGCGCACGGCCCATTTCCCATCCCGTGGAACAACGTGCTGGCCCTTGGATGCCATCTTACCCTCCGATGCTGCGCATCTGCATATCCAAGAACAAATATAAGCCTGGAATGAACATGGCGCTACCGGAATTCAACAATTCCAACCATCAGGCACGTCGCCGTCAAATTCAGGCCGTACCATGAACAAACCGCCCATGGGAAAGGATAGGCAGTTACTCTGATTCCTTGGATAATCGATGTGCGCCCCTCACCGCGCCGCGGGATCTATACCCCGGCGGCGCCTGGTCCACCGGGCCTGCTGATCCTGCCGCCGACTACCGGAGACGTGCAGCCGGTGGTTCCGGGGCAACTGGTCGGCAGCCGGTGCACGACCCGGGCCGCCAAATAGGCAAAGGCCTGAGCTTCCAGCATGTCCCCGTCGAGACCAAACTCGTCCACCCCGACAACCGGGGCGGTCAGCATGTCGGACAGGCCGGCCATGATTGCCGCGTTCTTGCGGCCACCTCCACAGACCGCGACCATCTCGACCGCAGCGTCGGTATGATCAAATGCCTCCCGCACCGCCGCCGCCACGCATGCGGCCAGGGTGGCGGCGCCATCCTCGACGGTCATGGTCTCCACCTTGCTGCCCAGCCAATCGAAATCGTTCCGGTCCAGTGACCTCGGCGGCGGTCGGAACCATGGATCGTCGAGAAACTCGGCCACCACCCCCATGTTCGCCGACCCGTTCAGCGCCATCTTCCCGGACACGTCATGCCGCTCCCCGGTTCGCGACCTGACAAGATCATCGATCACCGCGTTGGCGGGGCCGGTGTCGAATGCCAGCAGGGCACCGTTATCCTCTGGCGCCCCGGCGGACGGGTCGACGATGGTGACATTGCCCACGCCACCCAAATTGAGGAAGGCGATCGGCCGCGTCCGGTTCAGCCACTGGGCCAGGGCAAAATGGTAGAAGGGCGCAAGCGGTGCGCCCTGCCCGCCATGGCGCAAATCCTCCGAACGAAAATCCCAGACCACCATGCGGCCGGTGGCGTCGGCAAGACGCTGGCCGTCGCCGACCTGGTGGGTCCTGCCATTGTCCGGATCATGGGCCAGCGTCTGACCATGAAACCCGACCGGGATGCCCTCCTGGAAGACGTTGAGAATCCCGGTATGTGCCTGCTCGACGATTCGCGCCGCCACCGCGGCCCGCCCCTCGCCCGGCCAGCTTCCGAACGCCGACCTGATCCTGGCGGCTTCCACGGCCCCGTATCGCCGGTAGCCGGACGGGCCGAAAGACAGGATCCGTGTTCCATCCGTCTCCAGCGTTGCCACGTCGACACCATCGGCAGACGTGCCGGACATGCAACCCAGGAATGTCTTGCCATCACCTGCTGTCATTCGGCGTTCCCTCACCTGGCGGCTTTCTGTATTGAATGGCACAACATCCCGCCAGACTGGACTGTCATGCAGCACGAATGCAAATCGGATTTCCTGAGGATTGCAAGGGCCCGCGGGTTAGTTGATGCCTGCACCGATCTCGAACAGCTCGACCGGGAGCTTTGCCGCGGGGTGGTGCCGGCCTATATCGGCTTCGATGCCACCGCCGATTCGCTGCATGTCGGCAGCCTGGTGCAAATCATGATGCTGCGATGGCTGCAAAGGACCGGCCACAGGCCACTCATCCTGATGGGCGGCGGCACCAGCCAGGTCGGCGATCCGTCATTCCGGGCCGACCAGCGGCCATTGCTGGAGGTCGAGCAGATCCGCCACAACATCGCCGGTATCCGCAAGGTGTTTTCCAGCTATGTCGATTTCGGCGACGGGCCGACAGATGCCCGCATGCTCGACAACGCCGACTGGCTGGACCGACTGGACTATATCCCCTTCCTGCGAGACATCGGCCGACATTTCTCGATCAACCGGATGCTGGCCTTCGAGTCGGTCAAGACCCGGCTGGATCGCGAGCAGTCGATGTCCTTCCTCGAATTTGGCTACATGATCCTGCAGGCATACGACTTCCTGGTGTTGTGCCAGGAACATGGCTGCCGGCTGCAGATGGGCGGGTCGGACCAGTGGGGAAACATCGTCAACGGAGTGGATTTGGTTCGACGGGTCGACGGGGACCAGGCCTTCGGGCTGACCACGCCGCTGTTGACCACCTCGGATGGCGACAAGATGGGCAAGACCGCCCGCGGCGCGGTATGGCTGGACCGGGACAAGCTCCCACCTTTCGAGTTCTGGCAGTACTGGCGCAACGTCGCCGATCCCGATGTCGCTCGGTTCCTGGCCATGTTCACCGAGCTTGATCTCGACGAATGCCGCCGGTTGGGCGAATTGCGGGACAGCGAGGCAAACCAGGCGAAGATCATTCTTGCCCGGGAAGTCACCACCTTGGCCCATGGCGCCGAGGCGGCAGTTCAGGCCGAGCAAACGGCGCGTGATGTCTTCGAGAAGGGAGGCGGCAGCGACGGCCTGCCGACCTGCAACCTTGCCGATGCCGACCTGGCCGGTGAGGGGCTTGTCATCACCCGGGCGCTGGTGATGTCCGGCCTGGCCTCGTCGGGAAAGGAAGCTCGCCGCATGGTCGCCGGCGGCGCGGCACGACTGGACGGCGTGGCGGTTACCGACCCGGCGTACAGGATTACCCGGGACGATCTGTCGGTTCCGCTCAAGCTGTCATCCGGCCGAAAGCGGCATGCAATGCTGTCCCTGGGCTGATACCCGCCTGCGGGGCACCACACAACATCCTTCCCATGGCGCCTCATAGCCAACTTGCCACTGAGACCCCCTGCGGGGCGCACAGAATTGCTGCATGAGGTCGTGCAGAGGATCATCCTGACCTCCACCCCCCCCCTTGCGGGGCACACAACCGATGCGGATGACACCCCGGGCAATTCGGGTCTTCACCGTCGCCCTTGCTGGGGCAGGCACGCAACGGTGACGCTGGCTGTCAGCCTGGATTGCCGACCGCCGTCGGGCTGCGCACGCAACAGTAAAGACGGCTGTCGGCGTGGCTTGTCGGCCTGCGCCCGGGAGGAGCTGACCCACAACCGAGATGCCGTGCCGCCAAGCGAGCCTGCGCTCGGCGGTGCATCATCATGCCCGGCCATTCGATCGCCGGATCAGTTGGCGAAAATCCATTCGCCGTCAGGGTAGAAGGCATGGAAGGCAAATGCGAACATGATGTCATGCGCCAGATCCTCGCCAGAGCCGGCGTCGCGGACCCGTATTGACCCCACTTCCCGTCCCTGCGAAATGTCGGAGCGGTCGAGGGGCGAGGCCTGACCTTCCTGCCACGAGATTTCAATCCCGTGCTCGTCGACGATGCCCTCCTCGCGCAACCGCTCCAGCAGCCACGCCCGGTCGCCGACCCGCACCACCCTGGACAGCGGGTGGATTCCGAATGGAGGATCCTCGCCAAAATACAGGAACGGGCGATCGGAGGTGTCGTAGCCTTGATACGGGTTGGCCCCGTACGGCCTCGAATGTCCCGGCGTGGCCATGACCAACCCGTCGGGGTTGCGCTGCGAGAACTCCAGCCAGCTCTCGGTCCATGCCGGCAGGGCAACCAGGCTGGCCCCGAGATGATGGCCAACAATCCCCTCGCCAACCGCCTGCTGCCACCAGCTCTCGGTCTCCCGGTCGTACATGATCATGTCGGAGTTGCGCAGCTTGCCACTCACGCCGAAGGTCAGCGTCATCGACCCGACCCGGCGATCAAAAACCAGTCCGGAATTGCACAACGGGCAATAGGTCACCGCCACCGGGGTATCACCGACCACATCGTTGACGATCTCGTGCCATAGCAGGTAGCGGATCGGGTATGCCCGCGGGATTTCGCCATCAATCTCGAGAGTCATGACCGGCTCCCGGTCAGACAGCCCGTCCTTGGCGCCAACCGCGATGAAATCCGGGTTGGACAGCGCCGGAATGCCGTCTCGTGGCGGCCCGCCGGAGATGATCTCGCCAAGGTCGACAAAACTCTGCGAAAAATCGGTATTCGGCCATTCATAGGCCCAGGAAGATGGCTGGGCAGGGGCGGTGCCGGCAAGCAGGATGGCAGCCAGCGCCGGCATGAGGGCTCGGCCGGCCGCGGCCGCCAGGGGTGGATTGCGAATGTCGAATGGCAGGCCGGGAATGGTCAATTGACTGCCTCGGCCTCCCCGAGCCATACCCTGCTCATGTAATCGGGTTCGGACACCATCCCGTTGCGGGACTGGTCTCCCTTCTTGATCGAATCCACGACTTCCATGCCCTCGATGACCTGGCCGAACACGGTGTATTGCCCGTTGAGAAACGGCCCGTCGTCAAACATGATGAAGAATTGCGAATTGGCGCTGTCGGGATCCTGGGCGCGGGCCATTCCGACCGTGCCGCGGCTGAAGGGCTGCTCGGAAAACTCGGCCGCCAAATCCTCGTAATCGGAGCCACCCATGCCGGCATTCTGAATCGCCGGGTTGCCCCTGAGGCCGAACTTTACGTCACCGGTCTGGGCCATGAACCCGTCGATGACCCGGTGAAAGACCACGCCATCATATTGCCCGTCCTGCACCAGGGTCTGGACTCGCTCGACATGGCCGGGCGCAAGTTCCGGAAGCAGCTTGATCACGATCAGGCGATCGCTGTCACCATTGACCTCGATCGACACCAGGTTGTCGTCGGCGCTAGTCATGACACCGGCCAGCGCCAGGGTGAGAGCAAGCAGCAAGCATCGCATTTCCAATCTCCGTTCCAAAATTCCTGCAATTGACAAAACTGCCAAACCTGCCGGCTCGGCAACCACTGATACATGACATGAGTGAAAGTTTCCTCTCTCAATCGCGAATTGTAACAAATTTTTGCTGAAGCGATTCAGCGACCTGCGGCGAGACGAAATTCGAGACATCTCCACCGAGCCTGGCAATCTCCTTGACCAGCTTGGAGGCGATTGACTGGCAGCGAGCATCGGCCATCAGGAAGACGGTCTCGATATTGGAATCGAGTGAACGATTCATTCCAACCATCTGGTATTCGTACTCGAAATCCGAGACAGCTCGCAATCCCCTGATGATCACCGAGGCACCGACCTCCCTGGCGCAATCCACCAACAGGTTCGAAAACGGCCAGGCCGACATGGAAACGCCGGTCGCCTCGTCGATGCCGGCCACCTCCGATTCCACCATGGCCACCCGCTCCTCGAGATCAAAGAGCGGCGACTTGTCCTGGTTGCTTGCAATGCCGATCACGAGGGTGTCGACCAGTGAACAGGCGCGCCGGATGATGTCGAGGTGACCAAAGGTCACCGGGTCAAATGTGCCTGCATAAAGACCAATCCGCATGCCCTGCTCCCCGGTATCGAGCGCCCCGAACCGGATTCGACAGGACAGCATGTGACCGGTCCCGCCAGGCAGCCGCCGGGGTGCATCCTGTTATGGCGGCGGACGGGGGATTTGCAAGTGCCGTTTGCCGCGGGCCTTGCCTCCGTCATTGTCGAACCGGAGTTTGGTTGGTAAGTGGATGCCGGTCCGGCCATATGGTCATGCGCCTGCACCGGACTAAAACAGTTCATCCGAATTCGAGGGGCCCCATCATGAGAAAGATCGCACATTTTATCAACGGACAGTCGGCCGAGGGCGAGGCGGCCAGGTTCGGGGATGTGTTCAACCCGGCGACCGGCGAGGTTCAGGCCCGGGTGGTCATGGGAACGGCCCAGGATGTCGATGCCGCGGTCCAGGCCGCGATGGTGGCACAGCCGGGATGGGCGGCAACCAACCCGCAACGCCGGGCCAGGGTGATGATGGAATTTGTCCGCCTGCTGCACCGTGACATGGACAAGCTGGCCGAGGCGCTGTCATCGGAGCATGGCAAGACGCTTCCCGATGCCAGGGGTGATATCCAGCGGGGCCTCGAGGTGGTCGAGTTCTGCATGGGCGCCCCGCACCTGCTCAAGGGCGAGTTTACCGATAGCGCTGGCCCGGGCATCGACATGTACTCGCTGCGCCAACCCCTGGGCGTGGTGGCCGGAATTACCCCGTTCAATTTCCCGGCCATGATCCCGATGTGGAAATTTGCGCCGGCACTGGCATGCGGCAACGCCTTCATACTGAAGCCGTCCGAGCGCGACCCCACCGTTCCCAACATGCTGGCTGAGTTGATGGTCGAGGCCGGTGCCCCGGCGGGCATCCTGCAGGTCATCCACGGCGACAAGGAAGCCGTCGATGCCATACTGACCCACCAGGGAATCGAGGCGGTGGCCTTCGTCGGTTCAACGCCGATTGCCGAATACATCTATGCCACCGGTTGCGCCCACGGCAAACGCGTCCAGTGTTTCGGCGGCGCCAAGAATCACATGATCATCATGCCCGACGCCGATCTCGACCAGGCGGCGGATGCGCTGATCGGTTCCGGCTACGGGGCGGCCGGCGAACGCTGCATGGCGGTGTCGGTTGCCGTACCCGTTGGCGACAAGACAGCCGATGCGCTGATCGAGAGGCTGGTGCCGCGTGTCGAGAAACTTCGGGTCGGACCCTATACGGCCGGAGAAGACATGGATTACGGCCCACTGATTACCGGTGACGCCAAGCGGAAGGTGCTGGGGCTGATCGACTCCGGCATCGAGCAGGGAGCGGAGCTGGTGGTCGATGGCAGGGAATTCAGCCTGCAGGGCTACGAGGACGGGTATTTTGTCGGACCGCATCTCTTCGATCACGTGACCACCGACATGGACATCTACAAGACCGAGATCTTCGGGCCGGTGCTGTCGACGGTGCGGGCAAAATCCTACGAGGAGGCGCTGGGATACGCACGGGATCACGAATACGGCAACGGGACCGCCATCTTTACCCGAGATGGCGATACTGCCAGGGATTTTGCCGCCAGGATCAATATCGGCATGGTTGGCATCAACGTTCCGATCCCGGTGCCGCTGGCCTATTACACCTTCGGCGGCTGGAAGAAGTCGGCATTTGGCGATCTCAACCAGCACGGGCCGGACGCGTTCCGGTTCTATACCCGCACCAAGACCATCACCTCACGCTGGCCCTCCGGCATCAAGGAAGGCGCCATTCTGAATTTCCCGATCATGGAGTGACAATCCGGATCGTCCGATGAGTTATGCACTGACCGACGAACAGGCGGCCATCGAGGATACGGCGATGGCGTTTGGCGTGGAGCACATCGCCCCCCACGCCCGCGACTGGGAGCGGGAAGGCACGATTGACCGGGATTTGTGGATCGCGGCCGGCAAGCTGGGATTTGGCGGTCTTTATGTCAGTGAGGACCATGGCGGAGCGGGTTTGAGCCGGGTCGATGCCACCCTGGTATTCGAGGCGCTTGCCCGGTCCTGCCCGTCGGTCGCCGCATTCCTTTCAATCCACAACATGTGCGCGTGGATGATCAGCAAGTTCGGCTCCGACGATCTGCGCGATCGATATCTTCCCGGCGCCCTCGCCATGGAGACGGTGTTCTCCTACTGCCTGACCGAACCGGGCTGCGGCTCCGATGCCGCCGCTCTCGCAACCGCGGGCACCCGCACCAATGATGGCTGGAAACTCAACGGCACCAAGGCATTCATTTCCGGTGGCGGCTATTCGGATGCCTATATTGTCATGTGCCGGACCGGCGGACAGGGCGCCGACGGCATCTCGGCGGTGATCATCGATGCCGGCCAGCGGGGGCTGGGCTTCGGAGCGCTCGAGGACAAGATGGGATGGCGCTCGCAGCCGACCAGGCAGGTCAACATGGATGACTGCCTGGTGGATTCGGCCAATCTGCTCGGCGAGGAAGGACACGGCTTCCGCTATGCCATGTCGGGGCTCGATGGCGGCCGCCTGAACATTTCGGCATGTTCGCTGGGCGGAGCCCAGGCGGCGATGGATGCCACCCTCGACTACATGCGGGAGAGGACGGCATTCGGCCGCCCGATTTCCTCCTTCCAGGCCCTCCGATTCAGGCTCGCCGAGATGGAAACGGAAATGCAGGCGGCACGAAACCTGTTGCGGCTGGCGGCCTGGAAACTCGACAGCGGCGCCGCTGACGCCACCCGATTCTGCGCCATGGCCAAGCTCTTTACCACCGATTCCTGTTTTCGGATCGCCAATGAATGCCTGCAACTGCATGGCGGCTACGGCTATCTCGCCGATTACGGCCTCGAGAAGATTGTCCGGGATCTGCGGGTGCACCAGATTCTCGAGGGCACCAACGAAATCATGCGGGTGATCATCTCGCGCCAATTGCTTGACGATTGATGAGCGAGATCACGATCAGGTCGAACGGCAGGATCGGCCATGTCACCCTGACCCGCCCCGACATGCTCAATGCCCTGACGGCCGGCATGTGCGACGCAATCGAGGCTGCACTCGACCGGTGGAACGCCGACGGCTCGGTCGATGCCATGGTCATCGATGCCGAGGGCGAGCGGGCATTCTGCGCTGGCGGCGACATCGTCGAGATGCACCGGTCCGGACGCCGCGGCGATCTCGACTACGGTCGCCGGTTCTGGCGTGACGAGTACCGCCTCAACGCCAGGCTGTCCGGATCGCGCCTGCCGGTTATCAGCTTCCTGCAGGGATATACCATGGGTGGCGGAGTCGGGATCGGTTGCCATGCCAGGCATCGCATAGTCTGCGAATCCAGCCGGGTCGCCATGCCGGAATGCGCCATCGGCCTCGTTCCCGATGTTGGCGGCTCCTTCCTGCTAGCCAGGGCGCCAGGCAGGATCGGCGAATGTATGGGGCTGACCGGCTTCCGGGCCGGGCCGGCCGATGCCATCCATGCCGGCTTCGCCGACCGGTTCGTGCCACGGGAGCGCTGGCCCGACCTGCTCCAGGGACTCGCCGCCACCGGCGATATTGCACTGATCACCCAGGCTGCCGAAGCGCCGCCGAGAGGTGCATTCGAACAGGGTGCCCCCATGATCGACCGGGTGTTTGCCCTGCCATCGGTTGCCGAAATCGAACAGGCGCTGCTCAAGGACAACTCCGAACTGGCCGGACAATTCCGCCGCGGGATGTCGCGCAACTCGCCGCTTTCCATGGCCTGCGCGCTTGAGTTGGTGCGCATGCAGCGCTCGTCATCGACCATTGAACAGGCGCTCGGCCTCGAATACAGGTTTGTACACAGATCCGTGGAACACACTGATTTCATGGAGGGAATCAGATCGGTAATCATTGACAAAGATAACCAGCCTGCCTGGCGGCACGCCTCGCCGAAAGAGGTGGGTAGCCAGGAAGTCAGGCGCCTGCTTGCGCCGCTGGGAGATTCGGAACTGAAGCTGGAGCTGGAACATTGAAGATTGGATTCATCGGGCTCGGCAATATGGGCCGGCCAATGGCAATCAATCTGCGCGATGCCGGCCATGATCTGGCAGGGTACGACCTGGCCACCGCATGTCCGGACGGCGTGGAGCAGGCCGGGTCCGCGGCATCGGCAGCAACCGGCAGGGACGTGGTCATCACCATGCTGCCGGATGGCGAGGCCCTCCGGCAGGTCGCCACCAACATCATACCGGCCATGACCGCCGGCACGGTGTTCCTCGACTGCTCGACCGTTGACATTCGCAGTGCCAGGCAGACGGCGGATGCCGCCGACATGGCGGGGTTGCAATTCCTTGACGCCCCCGTCTCCGGCGGTGTTGCCGGCGCCGCCGCCGGCACCCTGACCTTCATGGTTGGCGGGCCGGCAAGCGGCTTCGACATGGTCGGCCCGCTGCTGGAGGTGATGGGCGGACGGGCGGTCCTGTGCGGCGCGGCCGGAGCTGGCCAGGCCGCCAAGATCTGCAACAACATGATCCTCGGCGCCACAATGATCGTGACCTGCGAGGCATTCGGGCTTGCCGACCGGCTTGGCCTCGACCGCCAGAAGATGTTTGACGTGGTGTCATCATCCTCGGGGTTCAGCTGGAGCCTCAACACCTACTGTCCGGCGCCGGATGTCGGGCCCCGCTCCCCGTCCGACAATGACTACAGGCCGGGTTTCGCCGCCGAGTTGATGCTGAAGGATCTGGCCCTGTCGCAGGATGCGGCCGCCGCCTCCGGCGCCCCGACGCCCATCGGCAACAAGGCGATGGAAATCTACCGGGACTTCGTCGACAACCAGGGCGGAGCCGGCCTCGACTTTTCGGCGATCATCCGGCAGTTCGAGGAGGCTGGCTGAACCTTCCGCTCTACGCGGCCTCGGTCCCGACCTGGTCAAGGAGCGGTTTCAGGTAGCGGCCGGTATGGCTCTGCCGATCGAGGCTGACGTGTTCGGGGGTACCGGTTGCCACGATTTGGCCGCCGCCATCGCCGCCTTCCGGCCCCAGATCGATGATCCAGTCCGCGGTCTTGATGACATCCAGATTGTGCTCGATGACCACCACGGTATTGCCACGGTCGGCGAATTCGTGAAGCACGGCCAGCAGGTTCCTGATGTCCTCGAAATGCAGCCCGGTTGTCGGCTCGTCCAGGATATAGAGCGTCCTCTCCGATGAACGGCGCGACAACTCCTTGGCAAGCTTGACCCGCTGGGCCTCGCCACCTGACAGGGTGGTGGCCTGCTGGCCGAGCCTGATATATCCGAGCCCGACCTTCTGCATGCAGCGCAGCCGGTTCCTGATGGAGGGTATGGCAGAAAAGAACTCGACCGCCTCGTCCACGGTCAGGGCCAGGACATCGGCGATGCTCTTGCCGCGGAACCTGATCTCGAGTGTTTCCTTGTTGTATCGCTGTCCCTTGCAGCTTTCGCAGGTCACGAAGACATCGGACAGAAAATGCATCTCGATGCGCTTTACGCCATCCCCCTGGCAGGCCTCGCATCGTCCGCCCTTGACATTGAAGGAGAACTGGCCGGGCTTGTATCCTCGAGCCCGAGATTCTGGCAATTCGACAAACCAGTTGCGGATCGGCGTGAACGAATCGGTATAGGTTGCCGGGTTTGATCGCGGCGTCCGCCCGATGGGCCTCTGGTCGATGTTGATGACATTGTCGATATTTTCTATCCCCTCGATCCCCTCGCAATTCGCCAGGCCAGGCTCGCTCCACCGGCGAGTCGCCACCTTCACGTGACGGTACAGCGTCTCGAAGGTCAGGGTGGACTTGCCGCTGCCGGACACGCCGGTCACGCAAATGAACTTGCCGAGCGGGAAATCGACCGTCACATTCTTCAGGTTGTTTCCGAAGGCCGACTTGATGCGCAGCGATTGTCCGTTTCCGGTGCGTCGGCGGCTGCGATAAGGAATTACCTTTCTCCGGCACAGATACTGGCCGGTCAGCGATGACGGGTTCTGCTCGATATCGGCCGGGGCACCCTGGGCAACGATTCTGCCGCCATGAATGCCGGCACGGGGTCCGAAATCGATGACGGTGTCGGCCTCGCGGATCGCCTCCTCATCGTGTTCCACCACGATGACGGTATTTCCCTGGTCACGGAGATTCTTGAGGGTATCGAGAAGCCTCCGGTTGTCCCGCTGGTGCAGGCCGATCGATGGCTCATCGAGAACGTAGAGCACCCCGGTCAAGCCGGAGCCAATCTGGCTGGCCAGCCGGATGCGCTGGCTCTCGCCGCCAGACAACGTGCTCGCCTGCCGGGACAGGGTGAGGTATTCGAGGCCGACATTGACCAGGAAGCCGAGCCGGTCCTGCAACTCCCGGAGAATCGGCCCTGCTATCTGACGGCTCTGCGCACCAAGCTGCTCGCCGACCTCGCTGATCCAGCGATGGGCATCGCCGACCGACAATTCGGTCAGCTGGCCAATATTCAGATCACCGACCATGACAGCCAGCGCCTCCATGCGAAGCCGGTACCCCCTGCAATCCGGGCAAGGCCGGCTGTTGCGATACCGTTCCAGCTGGCTGCGTACCGTCGGCGAGCCGGTCTCGCGGTAGCGGCGCTCCAAATTTGGAATGATGCCTTCAAACCGTCTCGTAACCTGGTAGGATCTGTCTTGGTCGACATAGCGAAACTCGATCTCCTCCTTGCCCGAGCCATGGAGCAGCACTTGCTGAAAACTTTCCGGAAGCTGCTGCCACTCGCAGGCGACATTCACCTCGTAATGCTTCGCCAGGCATTCGACCGTCTGCATCTGGTAGCTGCCCGGAAACATGGACCAGGGCTCGATGGCGTTTCGCAGGACCAGGCGATCGTGATCGGGAATCACCAGCCGTTCATCGAAAAAGGCCTGTTGGCCAAGCCCGTCGCAACTGGGACAGGCCCCGGATGGTACATTGAAGGAAAACAGCCTTGGTTCAAGTTCGGGAATGGTAAATCCCGACACCGGACAGGCAAAATTCTCGGAAAAGGTGATTGACCCCTCGCCTTCCGTCGGACCGGAATACTCGGCCACCGCGAGTCCCCCGGACTGGTCAAGCGCAGTCCTGAGCGAATCGGCCAGTCTCTGGCCGATATCTCGCGATGTCACGACCCGGTCGACAACCAGGTCGATATTGTGCCGGAAGGTCTTCTTCAGGGTCGGGAGTTCGTCGAGTTCGTATGACTCGCCGTCAATCCGGACCCTCAAGAAACCCTGCTTGCGAAAACCCAGCAATTCCTTCTGGAATTCACCCTTGCGGTCCCGGATCACCGGCGAGAGCAGGGTGACCCGGGCTCCCTCCTCCATCCCGAGGATGCGCTTGACCATGTCCGACACCTGCTGGGCCATGATCGGTTGGCCGGT
This sequence comes from Paracoccaceae bacterium, assembly GCA_965214695.1. Taxonomy (GTDB): domain Bacteria; phylum Pseudomonadota; class Alphaproteobacteria; order Rhodobacterales; family Rhodobacteraceae; genus JAPOXR01. Next base: position 831,977 of record OZ243967.1, read on the forward strand.
AGCCGGCGAGTACGGTGTCCCGGCCCGGGCATAGAGCAGCCGCAGATAGTCGTAGATTTCGGTCACGGTTCCGACGGTCGAACGGGGATTGACCGAGGTTGTCTTCTGTTCGATCGAAATCGCCGGCGACAGGCCGCTGATGTGGTCGACATCCGGCTTTTCCATCATGTTCAGGAATTGACGGGCATAGGTCGACAGGCTCTCGACATAGCGCCGCTGCCCTTCGGCATAGATGGTGTCCATGGCCAGTGACGATTTTCCCGAGCCGCTGAGCCCGGTGACCACCACCAGCTGGTTGCGGGGAATATCGACATCGATCGACTTGAGATTGTGCTCCCGCGCGCCCCTGACGCTGATCATTGCCGGATCTCTCATCACAATCTCCCGAAATGCCCCTTGACTTGCCAATTTTCAAAAACTAATATGGAACATAGAACATACATTACACGGACATTAAATCCCTGTCGAGCTAGAAAATGGAATTGCCGTCCTCCCCCCGGAAGAGCCACCCACCTACGTGAACAAGGCAACAATATGCAACCGATTGATTTTCCCTCTCGCCCACCAGCCACCTGGCCAATGCCGATGATGCCGCCCGGTTGCTTTCCCCGGCCCGCCTCTCCAGTGCGCCCGGAAAATGATGGCCTGGCAACATCTGCGGTGTTGCCGCCGCCCGCCTGCCGCCGTAAAGTTTCCACGATGATGGGGTGGAGTTGATCGATGGCTGGAAGCGTAAACAAGGTGATCCTGGTCGGCAATCTCGGCAGGGATCCCGAAACCAGGACGTTCCCGTCCGGTGACAAGTATTGCAACCTGACTGTCGCAACATCCGAGTCCTGGCGTGACCGGAACACCGGCGACCGCCGGGAGCGCACCGAATGGCACCGGGTCGTGATCTACAACAAGGCGCTGGTGGATGTTGCCGAGAGGTTCCTCTCCAAGGGCAGCAAGGTCTATCTCGAGGGGCAGCTGGAGACCCGGAAATGGCAGGACCAGTCAGGCCAGGACAGGTATTCCACCGAGGTTGCGCTGCGCCCGTTCAGTTCGGCACTCACAATGCTGGACCGACGTGGTGAATCGGCCGAATCACCATCGGGAGGCTACAGCCGCAACGACAACCGACCCCCTGACAGGAGCTTTGAATCGCAGGATGACCCGGTCGGCGTCGAACTCGACGACGACACACCATTCTAGCCTCCAGCAGCCAGGAAATCCGGTTAAGGCAAGTCAAGGAGGTGCAGCTTGATGTCAGCCCCTCGCCGCGGACGATTTCCCCTTTTCGTGAACTTGGTGCGTATGAGGCACTTTGGGCAGCAGGCAAGACCAGCTTCAAGTCGATTGCAGAAAAATTTGCAGCGAGCCCTGGATGCGTTCCTTCGGACTTTGTTTGCCGTGAAGTCGCCGAACGCACGGCAGAAAGTGTTTATCAGAAACTGAAGATGGCCGATGGACTGCCCTTTGGCGTTCGCGTTCACGGTGCAGCCGAGTACCCGAAGAAACTCCGCGACGCCCGGCATCCTGTGGAATTTCTCTATTTCCAGGGGCTGTGGAATCTCATCCACCGGCCCAGTGTCGCCATCGTCGGCGCCCGAAGCCCCTCACCTGAAGGGTGTGGGCGCGCCCGGAAGCTTGTCAGGGCTCTTGTTGATGACGATTTCACGATTGTGTCAGGCCTCGCCAAGGGAATCGACACTGTCGCACACAATACTGCAATTGGGCATGGCGGAAGAACGATTGCAGTCATTGGCACGCCGCTTACACATTTCTACCCAAAGGAAAATCGAGGGCTTCAGGTCAAGATCGCAAGTCGGTACCTGCTTGTCAGCCAGGTTCCTGTGCTCCGATACGAACGCCAGGACTACCGCGACAACCGCCATTTCTTTCCGGAACGCAACAAGACAATGTCGGCGCTGACCGAGGCAACCGTCATCGTGGAAGCAGGAGAAGCCTCGGGCACACTGGTGCAGGCCCGGGCTGCGCTCGAACAGAACCGGAAGCTGTTTGTCCTGGACAACTGCTTTCGAAATGAACGCCTGACATGGCCCAGAAAGTTTGAAAAGTTGGGGGCGATCAGAGTGAGAGATTATGAGGACATTCGCAATGTCCTTCCCAAGCAACCTCACCAGAATTGATCGACAGAGCCTGCCGGACCGCCGCCGCCAGAACTCCGATGATGACTGTGCATTGTATTGTGCGTGCGAATAGCGACAGCTCCGGAGATGGCGGTGCCAGCGGGGTAGTCAGACTCCGTCCAGGGTCCGGGAAGTCCGGCCGGTAGCCAGTCCTACCGGTTTCCTGCTGGCCGTCACCGACAGAAATCGGGAATGGTTCAGAGCCGGGACGTCTGGAGGGAGTTGGCTGTCTTGCCGCAACGGATCGCCCTCAGGGCCGGCATGCAAACCCGGATCACTCAGACGAGGAGAATGCGGCGCCAGGAATGGAAGTTTACAAATTCCTTGAACAGGTCCATTCTCGAATAGTGATGCGAAGTCATTGCAGGATTTGAACTTATGGACATTCCAGGCTCCCACAAGGACCGCTACCCGAAAGCCAAGGCAATCGATGCCGCAATGGCGGAATACTGTGTTGCCCATGCAATGACCGGGGACCCCGTAGCGGATGCAGCCGAGGAAGACCTTGTTGATCTCGGCCAGGAGAAATCGGCCCGCCTGACTCATGCAGGTCTGCATGGGAGAAATCGATCGGGATTTCGGGATGCGCCGGTGTCCGTCCCGAGATTCTTCGGCGCCTGTTTCGGCCAACCGGACTGGGTCGACACGGATTCGTTCGTGCCGGGCCGGGAAACGTTTCATCGCAATTGCAGAATGGCACTTGCCGGGATGGTGGGTAGAGTTCTGATGGAAGTGTTTTCGACCAGTATTGCCCCCGCCACCTCCTCTCCATCACGTCATGCCTGCAAGACGAGCGATGGGTAGACTCTCCGGGCCGGGCGGCAAATCTGGCCGTGGCCGCGTGGACAGCAGAATTTGCTTGCCCCTCGTGCATGTCGAAAAGTTGCAGACGAATCCTGGAGCGGCCCATTTCGGCGGACACGATGATGAGCGCCGAGCGCTCTTGCCCGCCCACCTGTGTCCGGTGGCGGTTGGCAATGCCGGCCCCCTGAGGCGCTGAATGCATGGCTGACGCAGTGTCAAGGCATGATGCCGCAATCATTGGCGCGGGACCGGTGGGGTGCGTGTGCGCAATTGGCCTTGCGCGCAAGGGTGCCAGGGTGGCCTTGCTTGAAGCGGACCCGGACGTGCGCGAGCGCTTTGCAGGCGAATGGCTGCATCCGCCCGCAGCGAAAATGTTGCGTGACATCGGGATCGATGTTGACAAGATTGCCCCGAAGCCGGGTATCGGTTTTGCGGTTTTGCCTGACGACGGCTCCGATCCGATCCTGCTTCCTTATTCAGGCGACTCTCTGGGAATAGTGTGCGAGCACGCGACGCTCGTTTCAACTCTCCGCGAGGCCGTGCAGAATGAGGCCAATGTCGAATTCATCTCCGGCGCGCGGGTCAGGACCGTTGAAGACGGGCGGATCACCTTCTCGAAAGATGGCTCGGAGAGCACAATTGGCGCTGCCCGAATTGTCGGAGCCGACGGCCGCGCTTCAATCGTGCGAAAATCCTTGGGGCTTTCCACGAAGCCGATGTTCCATTCGCGGTCGCTTGGGATCACCCTGCACGAAACCAGCCTGCCATTTGAGGGCTACGGGCATGTGGTTCTGGGCGGGCCAGGACCGATCTTCATCTACGGACTTGCGAATGGCTCCATCCGGGTTCACCTGGATGTCCCGTTCGACCGCTGGACCTCCAAGGACCGGACAGGCTTCCTGTCTGAAACCTATGGCCGGCTGCTCCCGGGGAATCTCGGCCCGGCCTTCGTCGAGGCACTGCACGTCCGTCGAGTTCATGCCGCCATCAACCAGTTGAAACCGCGTGTCACGTACGGGACCCCGCGCCGGGCGCTGATCGGCGATGCGGCCGGGCACTATCATCCCATGACCGCGGTTGGCGTGACGCTTGGACTCGGCGATGCGCAGGCGCTCTGCGAAATCGACGATTTCCGGCGATTCACTTCAGAGCGGTTCCACGCGGTCCGTGTTCCCGAATTCCTTGCCATGGGTCTCTACGAGGTGTTGGCAGATTACCGCACAGAATCGGTCATGATCAGAAGCGCGGTCTATCAGGGCTGGCGCGCAAGTCCGACCTATCGGGACCGGACCATGCGGATCCTGGCCTGCGAAAAACTGTCCACGCCGAAGACGATCCTGACCTTTTGCGAAACCGTCGTGCGAACATTGACCCGGGAAGTGATTTTCTCCATCCGCGGCCTTGCGTGGCGCCGGACCTGGACAGCCTTTCGTGCGCTGGCAACTCGCCTCTGGTGGCTCACGCTTGGCATGAGCCAGCTGCGGGAGGCGCTTAGGGAAGGAAGGGAGGAAAGTGCAAAAACCCGGGAGTTCCTTGCCAGGGCATTCCCCTTCTCCTTCAACGCGAGAACCAAATCGACCCGGACATCCCGCGCAGGGGAGTGTGATCCACCCAACGCCACTCCGGCGCTGGGCAATGCCACGGAACGCCTCATGCAATTGCAGAGAGCAGATGGCGGCTGGGAAGGTGAGATGGTCTGGTGTCCCATGCTCACGGCACAATACGCGTTGCTTCACCACATAATCGGCCAGCCGCTTGATCCGGAAAGACGGCGCCGGGTGCTGCTCTCTTTTGAGAGAACCCGTCTCCAGGAAGGAGTATGGGGCCTGCACGAGCACTCGCCGCCCAACCTGTTTGTCACCGCCCTCGTCTATGTCGCGGCACGGCTGTCCGGCGCAGGGCCGGATGACCGCCTCATCTTGCCAGCCCGGCGGTTCATACAGACCGAGGGAATTCTTGGCATTCCGAGCTGGGGCAAGTTCTGGTTGGCAATCCTCAATCTTTACGACTGGAATGGCGTGAACGCAGTCCTGCCGGAATTGTGGAGCCTGCCGAGAAAGATTCCGCTGCATCCTTCAAACTGGTATTGCCATACGCGGCTCATCTACATGGCGATGGCATCAATACATGGCCGTCGGTTCCAGGTGCCTGTCACGCCAGTCATCGCGGCATTGCGGGAAGAGCTCTTTCCGCAAGGTTTTACCAAGGTAAACTTCTCCCGCACCCGAAACCGGCTTCGAGACGCCGACCTCTTCGCGAGGCCATCTGTCTGGCTCAGGGCCGGACACGGAGTTGCACGGCTGGTTGAGCGGTTTCACAGCAAACGCCTGCGGGCGCGGTGCATGGATTCAATCCGGTGGCAGATCAGGTGGGAACTGCAGGCAACCAGCCATACGAGCATCTCACCTGTCAGCGGCATCCTCAACATTCTGTCGCTGTGGCTGCATGACTCGAACGATCCCGATTGCTGGCAGGCGTTTACGAAGCTGGAAGACTGGATCTGGGATGACGAAGACAAGGGCGTGCGGGTCACTGGCGCAAGAAGCGCCTCGTGGGATACCGGGTTCGCGCTACAGGCATTGGCTTCCTTGCCCGAGAAGTCCGGTGTATCCGGTGCAATCGAGCGTGGTGTCGAATTTCTGCTTGGCGAACAGATCGCGACCAGCCTTGACCAGTTTCACGAGGCCTGCCGCGTTGATCCCAAAGGTGGCTGGTGTTTCGCTGGCGGTTGGCATGGCTGGCCAGTGAGCGACTGCACGGCGGAAGCGGTGCTCGGACTCGTCGCTGCACACGGAGATGGCGTGGATCCGTCCGTGCTTGGAAATGCTGCAGACTTCATGTTGCGAACCCAGAACCCCGATGGCGGTTTCGGGAGCTACGAGGCCAGACGCTCGCCCTTCGGTCTGGAGTGGATGAATCCTGCAGAGATGTTCGGCGAATCGATGACCGAACATTCGTTTGTCGAGTGTACCGCATCCTGCATCGCTGCATTGGCCGTTTGCCGTGATCGAATTCCCGAAATCAGTCACAGGTCGGCAGTTGCCGACTCCATCGTCCGCGGCGCCTTGTGGTTGCGCCGGAACCAGACTGCCGATGGCAGTTGGCGCGGCGTTTGGGGGGTCCAGTATATTTACGGCACCCTCTTTGGCATCAGAGGTCTCGTTGCAAGCGGGGTAAGTCCGACCGATCCGGCGCTGCGCACAGCGTGCCGCTGGCTGCTGACCTGTCAGAGGGAAGACGGAGGTTGGGGAGAACATCACAGTGGCTGCCTGAGCGGGCGCTATGTCCCGCACGAGCAGAGCCAGGTCATACAGACCGCATGGGCACTTATCGCGCTCCTTGAGGCTGGCGAAGCGGACTGGGCGGCGATTTCAAGGGGTGCCGGCTTCCTGATCGAGGCACAGGACGCGGACGGGGCTTGGCCCAAGCAGGACATGGCTGGCGTATTCTTTCGTACAGCCCTCCTGGATTATGTGCTCTACCGCCAGTATTTTCCATTGCATGCGCTCGGCCTCTACGAGCGGCGACGCCGGAAGCGGCTGGCTTCCGGTGACAATTGAGCCGCGGTTCAACTGGGCCGATGCCGCTTGCGCGGCAGCGCATATCGAGCAAAGTTTCAGCAGATTCTGCAAACGTGACCGGCAGCATGAAAGGATCAGGCTGGCCGGACCTCAAATGCAGTCAGGAGCCCGAAAATTTTTGGCGGCCAGGGCGAAAAGGTCGAGGCGTGTTGTCTGCTTCCGGAACGACCTCGAAGGAACGCGGAATGACGAGCGTCGCGATCAGGGCACGCAGGCTGAAAGCGACGTCGAAGTCGCTGGGAATCGAGCCCGGCGAGTTCGCAGATTTCCTCGCAGTGGCGTTGCGAAACCGGTGCTCTTGCCGCGCCCCCATCCGGGAATCCGTGGTTTACAGAACCGGGGGGTCGACATATGTTGACGCAATGAGTGATGGCCATGGAGTTGGCATCGTGAGGCATGGAATCCGCGACTTGTGCGAGGGAATGCGGATGGAACATGGCATCTGAATCCAAGTTCGGTTTTTTCGATCTGGTAGTAGGTCGGTACTTGTGGACGATAGCCGTCACATTGGTGGTGATTGCGGTTGTCGCTGCGGGCGCGCAGCGCCTGACAACCGTCAATGTGAGCATCCGAAATCACTTCAATGCAAATGATCCGCATTTGGTCAATCTGGAGGATTTTGAAGAGATTTACGCCGTGTCAGACAGTGTGCTTGTCGTTGTCGCCCCGACTGACGGCACCGTTTTCACGCAGGAATCGCTAGCTGCGATTGAACAATTGACGGAGGCGTTGTGGACAACTCCATATTCTGTCCGTGTCGACTCCATCACAAATCACTTGCACAGCATGGGAACCGAAGACAGCCTGATTGTCGAACCGCTGGTCGGCGACATCGAATTGCTGGACGAGGCCAAAATCGATCGCGTTCGAGAGATTGCGCTTACCACAGTAGAGACAGCCGGTCGGTTTGTCTCCCATGACGGTCGTCTCGCCGGGTTGATTGTCAGCTTGGCAATTCCCGAAGAGGGTCGGCAACAAAAGAGAATCGAGGTCGTAGACGCGATCTACGATCTCGTCGACAATCAGCGCGCGGAAAACCTCGGCATCGAATACCATGCCTATGGAGAACTCCTGTTGAATCGTTCGGTTCGCGACGCCCTGAACGAGGATATGTCCACTCTTGCGCCGATTGCGTTTGCGATGATGGTCTTGACTGCCATAATTTTGCTGCGTTCGGCTTGGAGTGTATGTGGCATTCTTGCCATGATGCTTGCCGTGACAGCATCGGGTATCGGCTTGGCTGGCTGGCTCGGCTTGAAGTTCTATGCAGAGAGCGGAGCCGCACTATTCGTGCTCATAGCGATTGCCGTCGCGCATTCCGTGCACCTGATTCAAGGAATGCTGGATGGAATGCGACGCGGAATGGAGCGTACAGCCGCCATCAGGACTTCCCTGCAGGCCAATATCCGCCCAATTTTCCTGACCTCGATCACAACCATGATTGGATTTCTGAGCCTGAACTTCTCGGAAATGCCCCCCTTTCGCGTCATGGGAAACATCGTCGCGCTTGGTGCCATGGCGGCATTTGTCTGGTCAGTGACACTCCTGCCTTCCCTGCTGGTGATTCTCCCCATACGGGTGCCGGCCAGGCAAAAGGCCGGATCGGATTTCTCCGACCGCCTGGGAAATTTCATTGTTACGAGAAGCAGAATGCTGCTTCTGGTTTTTCTGACCCTGACCATCATCAGCGCGGTCGGCATCTCCAGAATCACGCTCAATGACAACAACAGTTCCAAGCTGCTGAGCGAAAGCTACGAACTGCGTCAGTCCGAGGAGTTCATAAGCAAGAACTTTGGCGGCCTGGATTCCTTTGAGTACTCACTGGACTCTGGCCGTGAAGGCGGAGTTACCGACATAAGGTACCTGCATCAGGTGGAGTCATTCTCCGACTGGCTACGTGCCCAGCCCGAAGTTACCCACGTAACGTCAATTGCCGATGTCATGAAGCGGCTTAATCAAAACTTGCACGCCGACAAGGACAGCGCATACGCATTGCCCGAGGCCTCCGACCTTGCGGCGCAATACCTGTTCTTGTACGAACTCTCATTGCCGGTCGGGCGCGACCTGAACAATGTCATCAGTTTCGATCGTTCTTCAACCCGAGTTACCGCCGTGGTCCAGGGAATGTCGGTCAGGGATCAGATTGATCTGGACCGTCGTGCCTTGGACTGGATGCAGGAAAACGTACCGGAAATTTCGACTCAGGCGACTGGCGTTACCATAGTCGGCGCATACTCGGTGATGCGAAACATCGTAAACATGTTGATTGGCACGTTCATTGCGATGTTGATCGTGTCTTTGCTCTTGATCATCGCATTCAGGAGCTTTCGCTTTGGATTGCTGAGCCTGGTTCCAAATTTTCTGCCGGCCATCATTGCGATGGGGATTTGGGGTTACGTCGTGGGAACGGTCAACATTGCGGCATCGATCGTTACCGCCATAGCGTTTTCGATAGTCGTGGATGACACCATTCACCTCATGACAACATATCTGAAATCACGTGCTGAAGGCAACTCGCCCGCTGCAGCGATTGCCCCGACATTCAGGCACGTTGGAAGGCCGCTGCTGAGTACAACCTTGATATTCGCATTGGCGTTTTTCATCTTTGGCGCGTCCGGACTGTCGACCAATCAGACGCTCGGAGTGTTGGTGGGCATGACGGTCATCATTGCACTTCTGGCGGATATTCTCTTGTTTCCGCCGCTTCTGGTAGCCCTCGACAAGACACGGCACTGATGCCGAATGCAATGCATCCCGGCACGTTTGCGGCCAGGAAGGACTCCGAGTCGGCGGATCGTTGGGGACCATATGACGGGCGGGGCCGGGGGCAAACGGCATTCCCCTTCGCCGGAAATCAAACCGGTGAATGCCGGCAGCGATCCACAATAGGTGCGAAAAGTCGGTCAAGTCCCCAGCGGTAGAATTCCATCAACTCGGCAACTCGTGCAACTGTTTCGCAATGCGAATCCTGGTCCTTTCGCTGACCGACAATGCAGGAAACGGGCTGATCTTCAACTTATGGCCTTCCGGCAGTGGAGCAAACTCGAAATGATATGCAACAAGCAACACGTTCAATGCCAATTGCAAATTGAACCATGCCTGTCCTGCGCAAGTATGCGTGTCGAGCCCAAACGGCGCATATCCGGGACCATGATGCTCCTTTCGCGGGGGAAGGTAACGATCGATATCAAACTTGAAGGGTTCCGGGAAACAGTCACTCATGTAATGTGACGCAGACTGCACAATGTACAGCCGCTCCCGAAGTGGAAGTGCATAATTTTCCACTACACAGGAATTCGCAACATTCCGAAGATTTACGCTGATGATCGGATATAGCCGCAAGCACTCCATGATGAAACGACGCGTCACGTCGAATTTCTCGGGAGAAAACTCGACCCCATCGGATTCTCCGTCATCGAAAAGGCCATTTGCTTCATCGCGGATTCTCTGGGACATATCCGGACGCCTTGCCATCTCAAATAACGTGAATCCCAACATGTCCCCAAGATAAATGCTTTGGAATACAGGCGTGACCGCCAGCATGAACATCAAGTTTTGCTCAGGTATGAATTGCGGGTCAAGGTTGTGCAGGGCGATAAGATCGTCTGCGAGCTCCTGGACACGTCCGGCGCGTTGAAGGGGCAAATGGTTTTCTTCGATGCGTCGCATGAGTTCATCATAAAGCCGGAGGCGGCGCTTCATGGCGGGAGTGTGTACCAGGAATCTTGGCAGGAAATCCGCTACGTAACAGAGGATTGCCCTCTCGTTCCATTTGGCCAAATCGTCAAACAGGTCCTGTGCATCGACACTGAAAAGAACATTGAACATCTGAAGACTGGTCATTGACCGGGTAACTTGCTGGAGATGGATTTCAGTACCGGCTTTCCAATCTTGACTGACCATGAATTGGCGGCAAAGTCGGGACATGTCACCCAGACGCTCATGAAACCTCTTCTTCGAATAGGTATTTCCCATCAACTTCCGTAATCGAAAATGGTCGGCACCATCAAGTGATGGGAGCAGGTTGCTTGCGCCGCACACCCCTTCCATATCGCGAAAATATAGTCCCGAGGTCAGGAAGCTTCGAGAATTCCGGCGAGCCCAGTCGTTAATGCCCGGTCCGGCCAAGAACGTGCGCGGCTTTTGAAGCGGGGCAGAAATCTGGAAAACCGGGCCGTATTGCTCGGAAAGGCTTCCAAACAGAGCCGGCAGGTTCCCGTCCCATAAATGCTTATTTGAAACCAGGCTTTTAATGGAAACTTTTGGAATTGGCTTTGTGATGGAAGGACGTTTGAATGATGGAGAGATGGCGGTCTTTTGAACTGAATTGGAAATGACACGAGCGATCAACTCCAGTTCACATATAAAATCAATTCTCTCCGTCACATCATCATTCAGCTCAAAAAGAAAACGGGTGATATCACACGCCTTTAAGAGACCTATCAATATCGAATCTCTCGGTTCGGGAAGGACATCTGAAAAAATTGTTCCGGAAATTCTGGACTTAGTGTAGTTTCCGACATTCTCGCTCCTTGGGTATTGTTCCAAGTCTGCGTGCCAGTCGCATTTGTTTGTTGTATAAAACTCACCGTCATGGCGGGTGAGAATTTCTAATTCGATCAGCTCCCGTATTGTCGTATCGATGACCTCCTGCGAATGGACTGCAAGCTGCTCTATCCAAAATCCTGTTTCTTCCCGATTGGGATGAGATGCGATTTTTCCCAGGCACAGATCCAGAGCCGGTTTGCCTGTCTTGGTTGAGTCCAGGAGAAGAAGCGAAGTTTCATCCGTATCAATGGAGGATCTCATGGCCAGTTCCGCCAGGACCGCGCCAATAATTGCGCAATTCAAGGTCCAGCCTGGAATTTGATGAAAATATCCAGTTTGCTCATTGAGAATTAGCAAGATGAATTCTTCCGGGACAGTCAACAGATGCTTTGCCATTACTTCGTCGGTACCTTTTTTTTGGGCTGCCCAGCGAACATTGGCTGAGCACTTTGCGATTGGACTATATTTCGGACCAAATCATTTGCTCGCGAAAGCATGAATCCCTCCCACGAGGTTGGCTTGTGTTTCCAACCGTTTCCTGAATCTTGCAGCGTTCTTCGATCAACGGGATCCGGGCCTGGACGTCACGGCTGAGGAATGGCGGACCGGAATTGGTTGCAAGGAAGATATCGGCGAGTTCACGACGGGTCAATGTCGGCCGGCATATTCCCAGAAATTCCAATTCGTGCCCGCCAGAAAACCCTCCATCTGGCGAGTGCCGACCACGAATGCACTGGCCTGAACGCCGACAATTGGTGGATTTGATCCCGGATTGGATCATTTCCGGACGCCGGGTAGTGGGTTTCCTGTCCCTGGCAGTCGGCTCCGACAGGATCGGCAACGGAGCAACGCTCCCGGCGCAGCAGGAGCCCGATGCGGTGGATGTCCATGGCCACCACCGCCAGCGCCGCGGGAGCGGACGCGGTCAAGTCCCCGGTGGCCGAGATTACTGATCGCCGATTCCACCGCCGGATGGACCCGGCGCATGGCGAAGAACTCGTGACCGGCCTCCGTTTCCCGGTCGGCCCCGGTCAGGTATTCCTTCTTCGGCAGCACATTCTGGTCAAACATCCCCCTGTCCGCACACGGTCGTGCGGGCCGTGGAACCCTACACCAGCCAGCTTCCCGCATGGGCCGAAGCCTGGACGCCGGCGTGCATCATCCGTGACCTTGATGCCAAGACGAGGCTGCCAGCAGATTGCTGGCAGCGGACCGGCGCGCCGGCCGATTGAGACCGGAAGGCGGCAAGGTAGAGTGACATCCTCGTGATGGGCCGCCACGGTTGGCCTGTCATCACGCCAGGCGGCCGTACTGCCGGGAAGTGCCAGCAATCAGTGCACGGGCCGAATTGCACTTCACGTCTTGACCCTCAATTGCCCGATTCGTCCTTCCCGGTCACCTTGTCTTCCCGGCAGGAGTGGAACACGGTGTCCAGGCGCCGGTGCCCCGGAGGCATCAAGGCAGCGGACAACGAAATCCTGGTCTGGCGCCGAAACAACCAGAATACCTCTTGCCGGGACACTGCAAGATTTACCAACTTTCCTTCAAATGAAATCCGGCGAACCGCCGCCTGCTCCAATCGTCCCGGTTCCGCGACCGCGCCCTTAACGAACCCGCCGGAGGGCCGCGGAAGAGAAATCGCCCGCGTCAAGGTCGGTTCCAAACTCGAAGTCCAGCCATATCAGGACTGTGCTCTTCTTCGTAAGGTGATTTGTCATCGTCAGCTTTCCCGCCCGCCAGAAGCGGCCGAGATACTGTTCGTGGTCCTCGGCGACCATTGTCTTGAGGTGCACATTCCTGCGGTCATAGTACTCAATCTTCAAGGTGCGATACTCCTCGTCCAGCCAAGTCACTTGACGCGAGTAGCCTGAGTCCTTGCTGACTGGAACTCGTTCGCTGACCGTGCATTCGCGAGAGCCGCACCGTTCCGTGCGCAGAAAGCGATGGGTGAATTTCTCGACTTCGGTCGTTCCCAAATCCTCATACGAGAATTCGCTGCCCATGAAGGTGCCGGACTGATTCGACGAACTGATCCGCTTGACCCGCTTCAAGGCGGGAAGGTAGAGCCATTGCCCGTCCGGCTTCCTCTTGAAGGAATGAATGAGGAACCCGGTGCCCCTGACATCGGGCGGGTGATCAAAGACGAGCAGCGTTCGGTCGCCTTCGCCAGCCACTTCCAGGACCTTGATGCGCAACTCCCTGCGGCTTTCCTGTCCCCGCTTGTTGCGGAGAATCATTTCAAGGCTCGCGGTGAAGTTCCCGAAACCCCTCTCGCTTTCACGGGCTTCGGTGGCGATCCTAAGCCCGGCCTGCTCGGCGGTTTCGGCTGCGTGTCCGGCGGATGGCTCCAACAGCAGGGCCGGCATGACGAGCAGGATCGAGAGCAGGGCCGGCATGAAACGAATGCAAGAGATGTACATCTCCAATTCTCCTCTCTTGGAAGCATCCAGACTGGCAGCTTCACGCATGATGCGCCCTCGGCACCGACGATACTATGCCATTGCCCTGGGTGCCTCCGCCAGCTTCCAAACCTGCCCATTCCTGCTAGCACGGGTCCTGCCGCGCATCAAGCATCGGCCAAATGCCAAGCGCCTCAATTCACTAGGAAAATCGCTCCTTGTCATTTGGAGATCGCTCCCCAAACGCCGGGAGCGATCTTCGTGTGGCGCGTCTTTCAGCATGCGATGCCTCCCTCTTTCCGGGGCTCGGCGAATTCGTCCGGCGTGCTCGCCCTAACCCATCAGCAGACGAACCAGGATACAGCCGCCGACTGAGCGTTGATTCGGCCGTCAGGACCAGGCTGGACCGCGAAACCGGCAACGCAACGGATTCGGCCCTGCCGGACTGCGCGACCATGCTGCTGGCCGGCAGGGCGGGTTGACTTCCCGGAAAAGGGAGGCGGACTCTCCCATAAATCTGTCATTTGGGTGATCGGGCGATTTACGCTGATCTTGTTGTCGGTTAAACAGGTCCCTACCATGTATTGTATGATCGAATAGCGACAACCCCGGTGCCGGAAGATAATTCTGAACTCCATCGAGAGGGTGGTGATAGCGGCCGTCACCAGCCCGCGGACGACTCGACCGTTTCCATCGTCGATGAGCTGAAATCGGCCTATCTCGACTATGCAATGAGCGTCATCGTCTCGCGGGCGATTCCGGATTTGCGGGACGGGCTAAAACCCGTGCATCGTCGCATTCTTTTTGCAATGCACGACTCCGGCAACACCCATGACAAGCCGTACCGGAAATCCGCCCGCCCGGTCGGCGAGGTGATGGGAAAGTACCATCCGCATGGCGACGCGGCGATCTACGATTCCCTGGTGCGAATGGCGCAGCATTTTTCAATGTCGCTGCCGCTGCTGGATGGCCAGGGAAATTTTGGCTCGATGGATGGCGACAACCCGGCTGCCATGCGCTACACCGAGGTTCGAATGGACCGGGCGGCAGGGATGCTGCTCGAGGATATCGACCGGGATACCGTCGACTTCCAGGACAATTACGACGGCAAGGACCGGGAGCCGTCCGTTCTGCCTGCCAGGTTTCCCAATCTCCTGGTCAATGGCGGGAGCGGCATTGCAGTCGGCATGGCCACCAACATTCCACCGCACAATCTGGGGGAGGTGATCGACGGCACCCTGGCGATGATCGAGGATCCCGACATTTCCGTCGAACGGCTGATGGAGCTGATTCCGGGGCCCGACTTTCCGACCGGCGGGGTGATCCATGGTCGGGCTGGCGCCCGCAAGGCCTATGTGACCGGGCGTGGCGGGGTCGTGGTCAGGGCGAAGACCAGGTTCGAGGAAATCCGCAAGGATCGCCAAGCGATCATCGTCGACGAGATTCCGTACCAGGTCAACAAGGCGCTGATGATCGAGCGGATTGCCCAGATTGCCAAGGAAGGCAAGATCGAGGGGATTTCCAGCATCCGTGACGAATCCGATCGCGTTGGCGTGCGGGTGGTCATTGAACTCAAACGGGATGCGACGGCGGAAATCGTGCTGAACCAACTCTGGCGGTTCACCCCGATGGAATCATCCTTCAGCTGCAACCTGCTGGCGCTCAATGGTGGACGCCCGGAACTGTTGACGCTCTGGAAGGTCCTGCGTTCGTTTCTCGATTTCAGGGAAGAGGTCGTCACCCGGCGAACGGCCGAGGAATTGCGGCGGGCCAGGGCACGCAGCCACGTCCTTTGCGGCCTGGCGGTCGCAGTTTCCAATCTCGACGAGGTGGTGGCGATCATCCGCAGTTCACCCGAGCCGGCAGTTGCCAGGTCACGGTTGCAGGAGCGGGACTGGCCGGCGGCAGAGATTGCCGAATTTGTACGGCTGGTTGCCGAGGCCGGTCACATGGTCGACGAGGACGGAACCTATCGCCTGTCGGAGATCCAGGCCCGGGCGATTCTGGACCTTCGCCTGCAACGCCTTACTGCGCTGGGCGTCCGGGAAATCACCGACGAATTGCAGACGCTGGCATCCCGGATCAGGGATTTTCTCGACATATTGGCGTCAGGCCACCGAATTCGACAGATCATCGCCGGCGAGCTTGAGCAGGCCAGAGAAAAATTTGCTGTCCCGCGGCGCTCGTCGATCGAGGAAAGGGTCGATGACATCGAGGACGAGGATTTGATCGAGCCGGAGGAGATGGTCATTACCATAACCAATGGCGGCTACATCAAACGGACTCCCCTCTCCGAATACAGGGCGCAGAAGCGCGGGGGCAAGGGCCTGTCGGGAATGGCGACACGGGACGAGGATTTTGTCATAACTCAGCACGTGGCCAACACGCACACTGCCCTTCTGTTCTTTTCGACCGACGGAATGGTCTACAAGCTCAAGACATGGCGGCTGCCCAAGGCCGGGCGCAATGCGCGCGGCAAGGCGATCGTCAACATTCTCCCGATCGAACGCGGTGTCTCGATTGCGGCCATCACGCCGATCTACGTGGATGAGGCCGATTGGGAAGATTACCAGATCGCTTTTGCGACATCGGGCGGCAGGATTCGCCGCAACCAGCTCTCCGATTTCGCCAATGTCAGGGCCAATGGCAAGATAGCCATGCGACTCCCGCCGGACGAAACGCTGGTCAGTGTGAGCATCTGTGGCCAGGATGATGATATCCTGCTGGCAAACGCGTCTGGCAACGTCATCAGGTTCTCCGTCGACCGGGTCAGGATCAGGAAGTCGAGATACTCGACCGGCATCAAGGGCATGAAGGTGAAGTCCGGTGACCGGGTTGTATCAATGGTCATAGCCAGGAAATTCGAGGCCACCCCGGAAGTGCGCGATGCCTACTTCAAGACCGGTCGTGAGTTGCACCGGGAACAGGATACCGACGAGGAGGTGCGTGACAGCACCGGTCTACTGGTCCTGTCCGATGGCATCATTCAGGCCATGCGGGAGTCCGAACGGTTGCTCCTGTCAATCTCCAGTGATGGCACCGGCAAGATCATGTCCTCGCATCACTTCACCGCCAAGGGCCGCGGGGGCAAGGGCATCATTGCCAAGGCCGGAGGCGGCGTCGTCGGGTTTGACGTGGTCGAACTGGATGACCAGATCATGCTAACCACCAATTCCGGTCAGACCATCCGCTGCAGCGCCTCGGATATCCGCGTGCAGTCCAGGGCGTCCCGCGGGGTCAGGGTCATCAATCTTTCCGAAGGCGAGGAGGTGGTCTCCGTTGCCAGGATTGTCGATACCGGCGAAGATGACACGGCCGGGCAGGCCGACGGTCAACCTGCTGAGCCAGACCCGGCACCGTCGGCGCCAGAGGGGTAGTCCGACTCCGTCCAGGGTCCGGGAATTCCGACCGGTAGCCAGTTCTACCGGTTTTCCGCCTGCCGTCATCGACAGATATCGGGAATGGTTCAGCGCCGGGACGGCAGGAGGGAGTTGACAGTCTTGCCGCAACGGCTCGCCCTCAGGTCCTGAATGCAATCCCTGGTCATTCCGACGCACAGGCCCATTACGGTTTGTCCCGCCTTACCGGGCCAGATCTGTTTCACTGATTGATGGCATTCCCCGGTGGAGTCGCGAGAACAGAAAATCGAGACCGGCATTCGACCGTGTCAGCAATTTGGTTGTGATGATGACAATCCTGACTTGCCGGCGTGAAATCTTGACGTCGTCGCCACTTCGGAATTCCGGCATGGAATGGATCCGTCGCAGGGTCAGGACAGCCATTCCGAGCGGCCACAGGCAATGGCGCCTGATCCCGGTTTCCCTGACAGGCAAGAGCTGGATATATCGCAATGCGTTGCCTTGGTGATGGCGGGTAATCGCAATCAGCCTGTTCAACCCGGCAACGAATCCGGGATCGGCCGAACCAGGGGTCAGATTGTCAAGATCAAACCCTTCCGACCGAAAGACATCTCCCGGAAGCCAACACGCACCCCGATCAAGATCATCCCATAGATCCTTCAGAATATTGGTCATTTGCAAAGCCTGCCCGTGTGATGCCGCAAGGCTCATCAATTCCTCCCGCCGGGCGGCAATTTCCTCCGAATGGTCGCAGAACAGCTCCGTCAACATTTCACCGACAATGCCGGCGACATGGTAGCAATACCGATTCATCTCGGCCATGTCGGCCAGGCCGCGGCGGTTGGTTCGCTCCTGGAAGCGCGCCATCCCGGCCGACATGACTTCGATGCAATTCGCCATTGCCGCATGGACAACCGGGTTGAATCGGGCGGTAATCTCGATGACGCGGGGAACGTCCGATACCAGGTCGCGTTCGATTTCGGGGGTGCCGGTGGAGAGTACAGTGCAAAGCTCCGACGCAAATTCGGGCGCGCCGTCAAGATTCCTGACCAAGCCTGCCCAGCGTTGCAGGAAGTGGTGCTTCCCAGCCAGGTCCAGATTTGGCTCATCCTCGATGGTGTCGGCGATCCGGCACAGCAGGTAGGCAGTCGCAACCGATCGGCCGAGTGGCGATGGTAGTTGCGGAATGGTAAACGCAAAAGATCGGGAGACACCCTGCAGGTAGTGATCCAGGAACTCGCTGTCACTGGTGACCGCCATATCAGCCATACGGATGTCCAACCCCTGTTTGAGTCGTGTCAAATCCGCCGACAGAATCGGTCCCCCTCAAACCCGACCGTCTGGATGTCAAAATTTCCGACAGGCATGACAGTGTCATCGCCGGCCCCACCTCGCTGCTGGCCCCCGATCCTTGTCCATCACTTCCAGCCCCCTGGCGAGGGCCCGGCCTGACCTGGCGGCGGGATACTGATGTCTGAATGTCTCCGCATCCGGGACAGACTTTCAGATTTGAAACTTTCAGGCAAGCGAGCGCGAATGGAGGATGCAGGGTGCTGTTCAGATCTGCCAGCGGGCACCGGCGTTTTCCATCATGGCCGGTCGGCATGCCGGCTTCGTCATCGGGGCCCGAAGCCGTGACGGTGGGCATACTGCCTGCATGTCGACCGGAGCCGATTTGCTTCCCGGTGGACAAGCCGGGATTTGCCACCTACCCTTTGGGTATTGAAGGGTGCCGGAGATGAACTCGAATTTTCTTGATCGGGTATATGCGACCCGCACGGCCGAAGACTCGATCAGGCTCTATGATGACTGGGCGAATAGCTATGACCAGGAGTTGCTGCGCCATGGATATGCCACCCCTGGCCGATGCGCGGCGGCGCTGGCTTCCCTGGTCGAGGACAGGGACTCGCCCGTTCTTGACTACGGGTGCGGCACCGGATGGTCCGGCCGTGAACTGGTCAAGGCGGGGTTCAAGACGGTCGATGGGTGTGACCTGTCGGAAGGCATGATGGATGTGGCTCGAAGCCGCAATGTCTACCGCAAGCTGACGACAATCCGGCTGGGCCAGCCACTTCCATTCGCCACGGGCAGCTACGGTCACATTGCCGCGGTCGGCGTCATCAGTGTCGGCGCCGCCCCGGTGTCCCTGATGGACGATTTGGTCGAGTTGCTCGAACCGGGCGGAACCCTCACCTTCTCCTATAACGACCACACACTTGAGTCGCCGGAATATGTCGGCCGGGTCCGGGAGCATGTCGACACGTCATCGGTGGATCTCCTGTTCAAGGAGCATGGCGCACATCTGCCGGGAATCGACCTGATGTCCACGGTTTTTGTAATTCAGAAACGGTAGATGCACCGCGGTCGATTCGCGCCGTCTCCCACCGGACTCCTGCATCTCGGGCATGCATATTCGGCGCTGACTGTCTGGGACATGGTTCAAGAGAATTCGGGCAGCCTGGTGTTGCGTATCGAGGATATCGACACCGCACGGTCACGGCCGGAATTCGAACAGGCCATTCTTGAAGATCTGAAATGGCTGGGTCTCGACTGGGAACAGCCGGTCATGCGACAGTCGGACAGGATAACCGCCTATCAAGGCGCCATCAGGCAACTTGCCGGCTTGGGAGTCTGTTATCCCTGCCGGTGCACGAGGGCAGACATACGCAACGCCCTGGCGGCACCCCAGAAGGAGGATGGTTCAGCGGGTTCAATCGCCACCTACCCCGGAACCTGCAGGAATCGATCCATGGCCGACCGGGACGGCAATGATGCAATCCGATTGAACATGTCGAAGGCAATCGACCTGCTCGGTGGAAAGGATGTCATCGGCAGGCTGTATTGCGACGAGACCGGTCCAGGGCATGCGGGACGGAAATTTCTCGACGCCGTCAGCCTTCTGCGCAGCCATGGCGATATCGTCATCGCAAGGCGGGACATCGGAACCTCCTATCATCTTGCCGTCGTCGTCGACGATGCAGAACAGGGGATCACGCATGTTGCACGCGGCGAGGACCTCGTGGGTGTGACCGCAGTTCATCGCCTTCTCCAGGAACTCCTCGGACTGCCGGTTCCGGTCTGGAACCACCACCCCCTGCTCCGTGACCGGTTCGGGAAACGCCTGGCCAAACGACATGATTCGGAGTCCCTGCGGTCCTACCGGGAAGCGGGCCACTCGGCGGCGGATATCCGCGGCATTGCTGGCCTCGCATGATTTTCGGAAGCGGCGGTGGTGTCAGGTCAAACCCAGCGGTCGAAAGAAACAGGAGCGCTCACCCAAATGGCAGGCCGGTCCGGTCTGTTCGACAATTGCCAGCAGACAATCACGGTCGCAATCCAGCCTGAGATCGACGAGCCCCTGGGTGTTGCCACTGGTTTGCCCTTTTTCCCAGTAGCATTGACGGGATCTTGACCAGTAGGTCATCCTCCCGGTGACCAGGCTGCGGCGAACTGCCTCGGCATTCATCCAGGCCAACATCAGGACGTCACCGGATTCGACATCCTGGGCCACCACCGGAACCAGTCCGCTATCGTCGAACTTGATGTCGGAAATCAGCTGCGGGTCGGATTTGCTTTCCAATGTCGACATCCTCGATTATCTGGTCGTTGAAGCTTGGAAAGCATTTGAATGGGCGAAGACGTCAATCTGATCAAGCTGTATTCGCAACAAATCCTGTCGCTTGCAGCCAATATCCCGATGACAGAGCCAATCGCGTCGCCGGATGGCAGCGCCCGGGCCCGTTCACCACTTTGCGGATCGACGGTGTCTGTGGATTTGAAGATTTCCGGCGACAGGATCTCGGAATTCAATCAGGACGTAAAGGCATGTGCGCTCGGCCAGGCATCGGCGTCGGTGGTGGGATCCAATATCATCGGCAGGACCAGGGACGAGGTCGAGCTTGCCTTCAGCCAACTTGGCGCCATGCTTGCCGAAGACGGTCCGCCACCCGAGCCTCCATTTGACGGGCTTCATGTTCTCGAGCCTGCGGGGCAATACAGGAACCGACATGCCTCGATCCTGTTGTCGCTGGAGGCAACCCTTTCGGCGTTTGACGCCGCAGCCCGGAAGCACTGACCGCCAAAGACACAAGATCGGCCTCGCCGGTAACAAGCAGCCGGAACCGATTTCGAACACGGGCTACCAAATCAAACCTGACCCCGACCTCAGCCGGTAATCCGGCCGCTGCCGGCCCCAGGCTCTCGCCGGGAGGCGAGCAGTCCCTTGCAAGGACAGGCGGAGATCACCGGCAAGCGTAGGAATGGTCGATGCATTCCAAATCCTGGCCGACGCAATGATCTGCGGCCGACACAGGCGGATTGACAAACCTTGCGTTACCGATAAATTTGCCTGCATCAGGTTCATGACTGCCTTCCAAATTTACAGGCAATTGGAGAGGCCAAATGAATTCGGATTTCATTCGTTGTTTCCGCCCCGGGCTCAAATCCGGGCTGGCGGTTCTTGCCCTGTCATCGGTGCTGGTGACCGCCGCCGAAGCTGGCGAATTCTACCTTCGCGCCGGTGCCGGTTTCGACATCCCGGGCGAATCAATCTTCCTGGACGAGAATTGCGACAACCGGGGACTCTACGGATGCGGCCGTGATGCCGACGGCAACCCGCGGCGTTCGATCGGAAAGTTTGACTCCATGGCGGTGATGGAATTCGGAGCCGGCTACGACCCGGAGGGTGCAGCGCGCTTCGAACTCCTTGTTGAATATCGTCCGGGCTTCCGTTTTGACGGGGAGCCAAACTTCACCGCTTCGCCAGAGGACACCACCGCGGATGCACGATCAATATCGGCGATCGCAGCCGCCTTCTTCGACATGAATGCGGCCACGCTCCCGGTTGTGGGCCAGGTCCGGCCATTCGTCGGGACCGGGATCGGCGTTTCCCGCAACACGGTGAAGAACAAGACGCTGAATTTCACCAGGACATACACGGCCGTTCCCGATGGCAGTCATACCGATACGGCCTATATGGCCACTGCAGGATTCTCGATTGAACTCGATGACCGGACCAACTTCGATATCAGCTGGCGCTATACCGATCTCGGCGAATTCCGCACGGGAGATGGCGCTGGCCAGGTCGTCTGGAGGGATGGCAGCAGACCGCCGATCCCGCTTGACCTGGCGCCCACATGGACGCGTCTCCGAGCCCACGGATTACGGCTCTCGATACGAAAGTCATTCTGAGAGAGCTGTCCCGGCAGCATGTTGGCGGAATGCGTGAGTCGCGCGACCATGCAGGATATTGCCGTGCGCCGGCAGATTTGAGCCTGATCGGGAGTGCAGGCTGGCTTGTCACGGCCTGTGCTGGCTGAATGCCGGTTGACGTTTCGGCGTCATCCCGGGGTCGGAAGAAACATCAGCGCCAGGAATATGATGACCAGGGCGAGGCAGCCGACAATGTCACTTTCCTCTTCCAACCGCCTTTTCAGAATAAGTCGCATAATCTTGTGAACCATTCGAGATTTCGTTCGAGTTTATTTGTTTTCTTGTTCCTTCCATGTTCATCATAATCCTGGAACCCACACAAGCAATTAGATCAAAATTGGAACATACTGCGTCGATTCTGCCACAGTCCGGAATGGAGCCCCGGACCGAAGGTCAGGTATCGAGAGCTGGCAGCAACCGGTCATGGCCGAACAGGAACAGCAAGGCCCTGGCGGCCTGCCCCCGCTCGGTTTCCAGCCGTGGGTCCGCCTCGACCAACTCGCCGGCCTGCTCCCGGGCATCACCGAGTGCAGCTGCCTCGTTTTCCGGATCGGCGAGCCTGAACATGACCTCTCCGGACTGCCTTTCGCCGACAAGCTCGCCGCTGCCCCTGAGCGCCAAATCCATTTCGGCAATCCGAAATCCGTCATTTGTCTCGCGCAATGCGGTCAGTCGTTCTCCGGCCGGCTCACCGAGCGGCGAGTTGTAGATCAACACGCAAGCCGATTCATGTTCGCCCCTCCCGACCCTGCCTCGCAACTGGTGAAGCTGCGCCAGCCCGAAGCGTTCGGCGGATTCGATGACCATGATCGAGGCATTGGGCACATCGACCCCGACCTCGACCACCGTGGTTGCCACCAGGATGCTGGTATCCCCGGCCTGGAAGCTGTTCATTCTCTCGATGCGCTCCCGTGCCGGGACCCTGCCATGCACCAGGCCGACAGGCTTGCCGATCGTGGTCCTCAGGCTGTCGGCGCGCTGCTCGGCTGCCGCATGCCGCTCGTCATCGGTCTCGGCAATGAGAGGACGGATCCAGTAAGCCTGCCGCCCGTCATTGACCGCCCTTGCCAGCCGCTCGATGACCTGCCCCGTGCGCCTTGCGGGCATGATTGCGGTCCGGATTTCACTCCGCTGCGCCGGTCTCTCGTCAAGAACCGAGATATCGGCATCGCCATAGGCTGTTAGTGCCAGGGTTCGGGGAATGGGTGTCGCGGTCATCATCAACAGGTTTGCCGTCGGATGTTCGGCAAGCAACACCCGTCGGTGCCCAACGCCGAATTTGTGCTGCTCATCCACCACCACGAGACGGAGGTCCCGGAGACCGACACCTTCCTGTAGCACGGCATGGGTGCCCAGGACGATCGAGGTCTCCCCCGAGGCAATCTCGTCGAGCTGTTCGCTTCGCAGGCTTCCGCGGCTGCGGCCGGTAAGAACGCTGATGCCGAGCGGAACATCCTGGAGTAGGCGTTGGAATTTCCGGTAGTGCTGGTGAACCAGTATCTCCGTCGGGGCCAGCAATACGCCCTGCCCACCCTGCTCGACGGCGGCCAGCAGCGACAGGAGCGCCACGATTGTCTTTCCCGAACCGACATCGCCCTGCAACAGCCTGATCATGCGCTTCGGTGACTCGATGTCGGCGACGATTTCCTGCAACACCTTCTTCTGGCCGGCGGTCAGCTCGTGGCCGAACGACGCCAGTACCGGCCCATGCAGATTGTCGCCACAGTCAACCTGACTCTCGGGAGAGTTTCGCAGCGTCTTCCGCCCGATCAGCAACGCGAGCTGGTTTGCCATGAGTTCATCGAAGGACAGTCGGGACCGAGCCGTTGCCATGGCCGTGTCGGACCGGTCGTGCCATCGGCAATGTGCCGTCAGCACCGACTCCTTCCAGCCCGGCCAGGATCTCGCATCAAGGAATTCCGGGTTATGCCATTCCGGCAGATCGGGCACGCTTTCCAGCGCCTTGTCGACAATCTTCGACATCATCTTGCCGGACAGACCGTCAGTCAGTGGGTAAACTGGCTCCCGGTCCGGAACCAGATGCCGGGAGGAGTCCGGAAGAATGTAGTCCGGATGAACCATCTGCAAATCATCGTGATACCTGTCGAGCATGCCCGACACGTAGCGCTTGCTGCCGGGAGGATGCCGATACTCGAGCCGTTTCCACATATTGCCGAAAAACGCGAGGCAGAAGCTGGTCCGGGCGTCATGAAGCTCGATCCTGTATGGCTGATTGCCTGGTCTTGCCGGCAGATGTCTGCCGACTTCGACCAGAACGGTCACCATCGCCGGCGGCGTGACGTCGGCAACCGATTCGACGAGTCGGCGATCGAGAACGGATTTTGGCAGGTGAAAGACCAGGTCGCGGACAAGCCGGATGTCCAGCCGGCCAAGCATTTGCGCCGTGGCCGGCCCAACCCCGCCGAGCGTTTCGATTTTCCTGTAGAGCCTGAACAGCGATGCAGGTCGGTCAAGCGTCATTCCGGATTGCCAGCCTCCAGCAACCCTGTCCACCCGGCCTCGTCGATGACACGAACGCCCAATTCCTGCGCCTTTCTCGATTTCGACCCGGACCCCGGGCCGGCGACGACAAGATCGGTTCTTGCTGACACCGAACCGGAGACCCTTGCCCCCTGGGCCTCGGCGCGGGCCTTCGCTTCGGCCCGGGTCATTCCTTCCAGCGTCCCGGTGAACACGATCGACAATCCCGATATGCGGCTGGCAACCGGCCGCGGGGCCTCGACCTCCCGAATATCAAGTTCAGCGGCCAGGTTATTGATAATTCGGCGTGTTCTCTCATCCTCAACGGCCGAGACCAGCGAGTCAGCGATCGTGGACCCGACACCTTCAATGGCATTGAGTTCAGCCCAGGCATCACCGTCGCGATCCACGGCATTTTCGAGCATGCGCTCAAATGCCTCCCAGGTTCCGTAATGGGCGGCAAGCCGCTCGGCCACCACTTCGCCAACATGCCGGATTCCCAATCCGAAAACGAACCGGTCAAGGGACACCTCCCTGCTGGCATCAATTTCGTCGAACAGCTTGGACGCCGACCGTTCTCCCCAGCCATGACGGGCGGCAAGGCGGCTCTCGCCGGATCCAATCCTCGCTCTCAGCCGGAAAATGTCGGCCGGCTCGCCAACCAGCCCCTCTTCGTGAAACTCCTCGATCCTGCGGCCACCAAGCCCTTCAATATTGAACGCCTTTCTTGAAACCAGGTGCTTCAGCTTTTCAACCCGCTGTGCCGAACAGACAAAATCCCCAACGCACCGCCTCACCGCGTCGCCTTCGTCACGCCTGGCTTCCGAGCCGCATGCCGGGCATGCAGAGGGAAAGCCATAGGGGGTCGAGCCCTCCGACCGCTTCGAGATGTCGACATCGGATATCTTGGGAATGACATCGCCGGCCCGGTAGACCTCCACCCAGTCGCCCTCCCGCAGATCGTTGCCTCCGCGTATCGGCGACCCGTCCGACCCGAAACCGGCAATGTAATCCTCGTTATGCAGCGTGGCGTTCGAGACCACCACTCCGCCAACCGTCACCGGAGCCAGGCGCGCCACAGGCGACAATGCACCGGTTCGACCGATCTGGATCTCGATTGCCTGCAATGTCGTCCAGGCTTTCTCGGCGGAAAACTTGGCGGAAATCGCCCATCTCGGTGCCGTCGAACTGTTCCCGAGCCGGTTCTGCAGGGCAACATCGTTAACCTTGAAGACCACGCCATCAATGTCAAAGGGCAATTTCGAGCGCATCGCCTCCAGCTGAACGAAACAGTCCAGCAATGCCTGTGGGCCGTCGCACAATTCCGCGTGCGGACCAATCGGCAGGCCCATGCAGGCAATGCGCTCCGATATCTCGTGCTGCGTATCGCCGATTTTTTCGGACACCGCCCCCAACCCATGCGCGAAAAAGCGCAGCTTTCTCGACCGGGTGATCTCCGGATCAAGCTGGCGCAGCGAGCCGGCGGCGGCATTGCGCGGGTTCATGTAGGCCTTGGCCTGCCCGCCAGATTTGGCCTGCCCCCGGTTCAATTCACGAAAATCGGCATGGCTCATATAGATTTCACCGCGGATCTCGATGAGTGACGGCGCCTGATCGAGCCGGTCCGGAATTTCTGCCATGGTCTGGACGTTTCGGGTGACATCCTCGCCAGTCGTGCCATCGCCCCGGGTCGTGGCCCTGATCATCCGGCCATCCTGGTAGCACAGGGAAATCGACAACCCGTCGATCTTCGGCTCGGCAAGGTAGTCGAGGGTCTCATCGTCGGTCATCCCCAGGAAGCGCCGCACCCTGGCATCGAACTCGAACACGTCCTGATCATCGAATGCGTTGTCCAGGGACAGCATCGGCTGGGAATGCCGGGCCTTCCGGAAGCGTTCGGCAGGCGCCGCCCCCACCTGGTCCGTCGGGCTCGCTGGCCGCTTCAGCGCCGGAAACTGCCGCTCGATTCCCCGCAACAGACGCTTCTTCCGATCATACTCCGCGTCCTCGAGAATCGGTTCGTCATCGACAAAATATGCCCGGTTTGCCCGATCGACCTTACCGTACAATTCCCTGAGCAACCTCCCGGCCTCCTCGTCCGTCATTGCCGCGATCTGCTCCGGGGTTTCTGTCATGGCTCCGACCCGTGACTGGAGGAATTGCGTTGCCGGCCACGCATCTGCACCGGACCTTGCAAGCTCTCGAAAGCATATGTTCTGTACCTCGCAGGATTCAAGCCATTTGACGAGCCAAACGGCCTCGGCAGGCCACGGAATTGTTGAAAACCCCTATCCTCCCAAACCCCGCCAACAGGCACCTGCCGCGGTAGCACCCATTGCTGTAGGTCGGGATGACGGATGACGCGAATCGGGAAAGGTGGAGCCGACTTGTGTGACCTGACACACCCATGGACTGGCGTTGCGTTCAGATCACCGTACAGGCTTGCAACGGGAGGTCGAATCGTCGGCATGATCAAGATGCATGGGAAAGAGGCGCGATCGGGCTCTCGGTGTACGGCGAGGTTGACCCGCCGGAGGTGAATTCATGGACGCCGCGATGGCTCGTGCGCGGCTGTTGCCGCCGCGACCGGAGGCGTACGGGATTGGCGACCTTCCACATACCCGGTAGCATGAAATCGCACAGATCATGGCTCCGGACGAAATACACCCGGAGGTTGTCGGCAAGCTCGATACGAGATGTCGCACATCTGGTGTCAAACCGTGAGCCCGCAGGACAGCCGTCGCCCTTGATGGCTCCAATTGGAACAATTTCCTGTCCGGCATCACACCATCCTGCGACCCCGCAACCGGCGGCAGAATACCGCTTCCGGCCAGGGCCGCCATGCCGATGGCGCAGGCGGGCTCGAGTTCAGGCTTGCCTGCGTTCTTGACTGCGCGGGGCGATTGCTGCAAGTCATGGGCCTGTCGGGCTGGCGCTCGCAGCAATGCGGGAATGCCCGCCAGGGTTGGGTGGTCACCCCGGGTGGTCACCTCTGGCACCGGAACAGATGATGACTGGCACAGCGTGTGACATGACCGGCCTGAACAGCCTGGCCATCCCGAAGGCTCCGGCCGACACCAGGGTCGTCGTGGCCATGTCGGGCGGCGTGGACAGTTCCGTGGTTGCGGCAAAGCTGGCCAGCGAAGGATATGATGTCATCGGGATTACCCTGCAGCTCTACGATCACGGGGCAATGCTGGCCAGGAAAGGCGCCTGCTGTGCTGGCCGTGATATTCATGATGCGCGGCGGATATCGGAGAAACTCGGCTTTCCCCATTACGTCCTTGATTATGAAAGCGTATTCAAGGACGCGGTGATCGATGAATTCGCCGACAGCTATCTTGCCGGGATGACTCCGGTTCCCTGCATCCGCTGCAACGAGAAGGTCAAATTCAGCGAGTTGCTCGGCGCGGCGAGGGATCTGGGAGCCGATTGCCTGGCAACCGGCCACTACATCCGGCGCGAGGAGGGACCCTGCGGGCCAGAATTGCACCGTGCCGTTGATCCGGATCGTGACCAATCCTATTTCCTGTTCTCGACCACGAGGGAGCAGCTGGATTTTCTCCGCTTTCCGCTCGGGACTCTCGGCTCAAAGGCGGAAACCAGGGAACTTGCACGGCAATTCGGCCTGGCGACAGCCGACAAACCCGACAGCCAGGACATCTGCTTCGTGCCCGGGAACAACTATGCCGATGTCATCAAGCGGCTGCGGCCGGAGGCATCGGAGCCAGGAGAGATCGTCGATCTTGAAGGCACTGTGCTGGGCCGTCACCAGGGAATCGTCCACTACACGATCGGCCAGAGACGCGGTTTGGGTATTGGCGGGTTGGACGACCCGCTCTACGTGGTCAGGCTGGAGCCTTCGGAGCGGCAGGTCATCGTCGGACCGCGATCTGCGCTGCAATCCGGACATGTTCCGGTCGGGCAGGTCAACTGGCTTGGAGATTCCGGGTTCGCGGAACGGGATGAATGGCCGGCACATGTCAGAATCCGATCGACCCGCCCGCCTGCACCGGCCGTCATTCGCCCCCGGGGTGATCGCAGTGCCGACATCAAACTGATGACACCTGAAACCGGTGTATCACCCGGCCAGGCATGCGTGTTCTATTCGCCCGAGGGATCCCGTGTCCTTGGGGGTGGCTGGATCACCAGGGCGACGCAGGCCGTCGAGGCCTGATTCCGGACGACGATCGGACATTGCATACAATTTTCAGGAATTCACAATGATCTTGGACCAGGTACTCGACCGGATCGATGCGCAGAGCGAACACGCCATTGACCGGCTCTCGGATTTCCTTCGCATACAGTCGATCTCCACCGATCCGGCACACGCAGCCCAGTGCCTGCAGGCGGCCGAGTGGTTGGTCGGCGAGTTGCGAGGGATCGGATTCGATGCGTCGGTCCGCCCGACCAGCGGCCACCCAATGGTCATTGCCCGCGGGCCGTCATCGGGCCCGCAGTTTCTCTTCTATGGTCATTACGACGTTCAGCCCGTTGACCCGATCGATCTCTGGGACCACGACCCCTTCGAGCCGGTCATCGAGAACCGGCCGCATGGCCGCGTCATCAGGGGCCGCGGCTCTTCCGACGACAAGGGCCAACTGATGACCTTCGTGGAGGCCTGCCGGGCGTGGAAGGATGTGACCGGCACGCTGCCCGAGAACCTGGTGATGCTGTTCGAAGGAGAAGAGGAATCCGGTTCGCCGTCGCTGGTTCCCTTCCTGACCGAGAATTCCGGGGAATTGTCGGTTGAACTGGCAATGATCTGCGATACCGGCCTGTTTGACGCATCGACGCCGGCCATCGTCACCAGGCTTCGGGGCCTGCTCGGCGAAGAGATTTTCATAACCGGCCCGGACAAGGATCTTCACTCCGGAATGTATGGCGGCATTGCGGCGAATCCGTTGCGGGTGCTGGCCAGGGTGCTGGCCGACCTTCACGACGATGACGGCCGAGTCACCGTTCCGGGATTTTATGACGATGTGCCAGAATTGCCGCCCGATTTGCTGGAGAGCTGGGATGGCCTCGGCTTTTCGGCTGGCGGATTCCTGGGCGAGGTCGGCCTCGACACCCCGGCCGGCGAGACCGGACGCAGCCCGCTCGAAATGATCTGGTCAAGGCCGACCTGCGAAATCAACGGCATATCCGGCGGATATGCCGGAGATGGCTTCAAGACTGTCATTCCGTCTCGGGCTTCTGCCAAGCTGAGCTTCCGCCTGGTTGGATGCCAGGACCCGATCAGGCTCAGGGAGGCGTTCCGGCAATTTGTCCGCGAGCGGATTCCTGCCGATTGCTCGGTGGAATTTGCCGGACATGGCGCGGGTGCAGCCAGCGAGTTCTGCACCGATCACGAGCTGTTTGCCACCGCCAGGCGCGCATTGTCGGCTGAGTGGCCGAATGACGCGGTGTTTGCCGGCTGCGGGGGCTCGATTCCGATCGCCGGTCATTTCCGCGAGATCCTCGGCATTGACTCGCTCCTGCTTGGCTTTGGCAGGGATGACGATCAGATCCATTCTCCCAACGAGAAATACGATGTTTCGAGCTTCACCAGGGGCGCGCGCTGCTGGGCCAGGATCATCAATGAATTGCAGCCGGGCTCGGCAACATGACCGAGCGCGCCCGGATGCTGGCGGGTGTGTCGAACCCGCCGGCAGTTTCACCTGATTGCGCGCCCGGACCAGGACAGCCCGTTGACCCATGACCAGCAGACACTTGACCTCTATGACGGCCGGTCGGACCAATATGCCGAGTGGTCAAGGCAGCCGGGGGCGCCAGGTTTTCGCACCGACATGATCGAGCGCCTGCCCGCCGGCGGCGCCGTGCTCGATTTCGGCTGTGGGGCTGGCTGGGATTCGCTTGCCTTCATGGAGGCCGGGCTGGAGGTCACCGCCATTGACGGCTCACGGGGGCTGGTCGAGGTGGCAAATCGTGAACGCGGCATCGGCGCCATCCGCATGACCTTCGACCAGTTCGACCGGGAGTCGGAATTCGATGGCGTGTGGGCCAGCTTTACCCTTCAACATGTGCCTCGTCCGCATCTTCCGGACATGCTCGCCCGGCTGTTCCGGGCTTTGCGGCCTGGCGGATTCATCTATATCGGCATGCACCGGGGTAGCGAGACCCGCCGTGACTCGCTGGGCAGGCTGTATTGCCACCAGCAACCGAACGACCTGACCGCGACCATGCGGGAGACGGGCTTCATCGACATCGTCATCACCACCTCATCCGGCACCGGGTACGACGGGACCGTCTCCGAACTTCTTCACCTGCGGGCGGCCAAGCCGAAGGCCCGTTGCGTCTGACCCTGCCCTAGAGCATCAGAAGGCCGGTTAACGGCCTTCGAATTCCGGCTGGCGTTTCTCGACGAATGCCAGGAGACCCTCCTTGAAGTCCCTGGTCCGCCCGGTCTCCCCTTGCAAACTTGCCTCCAGCGCCAGCTGCTCCTCGAAACTGTTGCCATAACTGCTTCGGATTGCCTGCTTGATACGGGTATAGGCTTCGGTCGGGCCCGATGCCAGCTGCCGCGCCCGCGCCATCCAGTGACCGGAAAACTCCCCGTCATCGACCGCTTCCCAGATCAGGCCCATCTCGCAGGCATCCCGGGCAGAAATCCGGTCGGCGAACAGGGCCATTCCCATCGCCTTGGCAAGTCCGATCTGCCGGGGAAGCACCCATGTGCCACCGGCATCGGGAATCAGTCCGATCCTGGCAAATGCCTGCAGGAAATATGCGCTCTCGGTGGCAATCACGACATCGGCCGCCAGGGCAAGGTTTGCCCCGGCTCCAGCCGCCGGTCCGTTGACGGCGGCGATGGTTGGTATGGTCGAGCCGGTTATGGCACGGAGCATCGGAAAATACTCGTCTCGCAGTGCCCGTTCGAGATTGGGATCGGCGACATTCATTCCGTCGCCGAGATCCTGGCCGGAGCAGAATGCGTCGCCCTCGCCGGTCATCACCAGCACCCGGCCAAACCTGGCCGAGGCACCAACGGCATCGGCAATCTCGCCGCGCATCTGGGTGTTGAGCGCATTCATGACCTCCGGCCGGTTGAGCCGCAGCGTCACCACATTGTCATCCACTTCGAGATGTATGGTTTCGTACTCCATCAGCCCAATCCCCGAATTCGATCGACGTGTTGCCATTCCTGCTTCCTGTAGACTCTGTCTCCATTCCGGCGGCCAGCGCACTGCCGGGTCACCTGTGTCCGCCACCCGTCCCGGCAGCATCGTCATCCGCCAGCAATCGGTCGAGCAACTCCTGCTCCTTCGGCTCCAGCCCGCTCTCTCCGCTGCCAGCCTTCCTGCGACGGGGGACAATATAGGCAATGACCAGCAACAGCGCCAACATGAATGCCGTCGGACCCGCCAGGTAGAGCATCCAGTTCGCACCCTGCCGCAGCGGTTTGAACAGGACAAATTCGCCGTATCGGCTGACGATATGGTCGAGCACTTCCTGGTCGTCCTTGCCGCTGGCCAGCAACTGCCGCACCAGAACCCGCAGATCGGCGGCCAGCGGCGCATTCGATTCGTCAATCGTCTCGTTCTGGCACACCAGGCATCGCAAATGCCGGGAAATCTCCCGCGCCCGTTCCTCGAGACCAGCATCTTCCAGCACCTCGCCAGGCTCGACCGCCGGCGAGGAATTCAGCATGAGAACGATCATCATCACCAGGATTGCGATGCCAACGCCGATGATCCGGCCAATTGTCTTCTCCCGCCCGGTCTGGTCTCGGCCACTGCCGGTCGCCTTGCCCGGCCGACCTGGTCCTGTTCCGCCATCCGGCGGCGGCGTTTTTGCCGGCAATTCCATCTGCGGCTGCCCGGGCCTCAGCCGCCTTTCCCCGTCATCTGTCATGGCCCGTGCGGCCCTCCGGGGCTTGCCCGGCCCTGCTTCTTGTCCTTCATGGCTGCGCCCATTCTCCAGGGGCAAGGCGCCTCGACGCCAGCCGGGCGACCCGGTATCGGCGATCGGCAAGGCTTGCCACCCCTCCCAGCGCCATCATGATCGCACCCAGCCAGATCCAGTTTACCAACGGCTTGACATAGGTCTTCACGGTCATGCCGCCGCCTTCATGAATCTCGCCAATGACCATGTAGATATCCCTGAACAGGCCGATGTCGATCGCGGCCTCGGTCGTCTGGCTGTCCGCGACCTGGTAATGCCTCCGCTCGGGATGAAGACGGGTCAATTGCCGCCCCCCGGCCTCGATGTCGAACGCAGCGTACAGCGCAGAGTAGTTTGGGCCTTCTCTGGAGCCGACCTCCACAAATTCAAAGTGATACGATCCGACATTAAAGGAGTCTCCTGGCATGGCGATACGAATGTCCTCCACCTCCCATGCGGTCACCGCCGTCATTCCCGCCACGGATATGCCAAGGCCGGCATGGGCAATGCACCGTCCCCAATCGGCTCCCGACAACATGAACAGGCGCCGGCCGAAGGCGCTGACTCCGCCACGAAGGGATCCGACCCGTTGCCAGAGATCTGCCAATGCGCCCAGGACCAGCCATGATGCGAGTGTCAGGCCGAGCGGCGCCACCAGGTTGTCGCCACCCTGTACTGTCCAGGCAATGGAGCCGGTAGCAATCGAGATGGCAAATGCCAGACGCAACCGCCGCGCCGTCCCGGCAAGGGATGCCCGCTTCCAGGTCATGATGGCACCGAAGGGAAGCAGTGCCACGAGAACGGTCACGAAGGGCGTGAAAGCAATGTTGAAGAAAGGAGGGCCAACGGACACGGAGCGGTCGAAGAGCATTTCCATGATCAGCGGCCAGAAGGTGCCGACAAATACCACGAACAAGGCAACAACAAGCAGCAGGTTGTTGGAAATCAGGGCAGTCTCCCGGCTGACGATGGAAAATGCCCCCGTCGGCACCAGCGAGCCGGACTTGATGGCGTAGAGCAGGAAACCGCCACCGGCGAAGACCGCAAGGATAACGAGAATGAACGCGCCGCGGGTCGGGTCGCTGGCGAAGGCATGAACCGAGGTGATGATGCCCGAGCGCACCAGGAAGGTTCCGACCAACGACAGGGTAAATCCGAGGATTGCCAGCAGGACGGTCCAACTCATCAGGCATTCGCGTCGCTCGACCACGCTTGCCGAATGCAGGAGTGCGGTTGCTGCCAACCAGGGCATGAAGGACGCATTCTCGACCGGATCCCAGAACCACCATCCTCCCCAACCCAGTTCGTAATAGGCCCACCAGGAACCGATGGCGATCCCCAGCGTCAGGAACATCCAGGACGCCAATGTCCAGGGACGAACCCAGCGAGCCCAGGCCGCGTCAACCCGTCCCTCCAGCAACGCCGCGATCGCGAAGCTGTAGGAGACCGACAGGCCGACATAACCGAGATAGAGAAGTGGCGGATGCAGGGCCAGGCCCGGGTCCTGCAACAGCGGGTTCAGATCACGACCATCGAAGGGTGGAAATTCCAGCCTTGCAAACGGGTTGGATGCAAACAGGATATAGGCGGTGAAAGCCAGCGTAATGGCAGCCTGCACGCATAGCACCCGGACATGCAACCCTGGCGGCAGGAGCCGGCCACGCCAGCCAACAAGCGCCCCGAACAGGGTCAGGATCAGCACCCACAACAGCATCGACCCCTCGTGATTCCCCCACACGCCCGAAAACTTGTAGAGAAGCGGCTTGGCGGAATGCGAGTTGGCAACGACCAGGGCCAGCGAAAAATCGGACCGCAGGAACGACGCGGTCAGCGCGACAAAGGATATGAAGGTCAAGACCAGCATGACAATCGACAGTGTCGGCGCCACCTTCATCCAGCCTGGCCAGGACCGGGCGAGACCAATGCCGGGAACGGTCACCTGCACCATCGAGGCCAGGAGCAGCATGACCAGCGAGAAATGACCGATCTCGACGATCATGGCAATCGCCTGCCCCCCGGCTGGCGGGTCCTGGCTCCCGGGACCGCCGGCCGGCAGCGCCCGCTCGCAGATGTTCCGCTGACCGTCATTCGGATTCCGCCCTGAATACACCCTGCTCCTTCATGGCCTCGACGACCTCCCGGGGCATGTAGTTTTCGTCATGCTTGGCCAGGATTTCGCTTGCCCGGAATTCCCGTCCATCGAAACTCCCGCGGGCGATGGCGCCACGATTCTCGGCAAACAGGTCGGGGAGGATTCCGAAATAGCGGACCTGAACCGTGTTCTGGCCATCGGTAATGCCGAATTCCACCCATCCATTCTCGCCGCGGCTGACCGACCCCGCCTCGACCACACCGCCCAGGCGCAGGGACACATCCCGGGATGGCATGGTTTCAAGCAATTCGGTCGGGCTACGAAAATAGGATATCCCGCTGCGAAACCCGTAGCCGGCCAACACGGCGGCGATCACCAGGACCAGTCCCGACACGGCGAAAAGCTGCAATCGCCTCCGTCTCCTGAGACCCATCATCGGCTATGGAACCAACGGCAGCAGATCCA
Organism: Paracoccaceae bacterium; assembly: GCA_965214695.1. Lineage (GTDB taxonomy): Bacteria > Pseudomonadota > Alphaproteobacteria > Rhodobacterales > Rhodobacteraceae > JAPOXR01. The sequence goes on from OZ243967.1 coordinate 866,933, forward strand.
GCCCTGCGGTTTCATCCAGTCCCAGTACCAAATTGGCATTTTGCACCGCCTGCCCGGATGACCCCTTGGTCAGGTTGTCGAGCGCCGACAGGATGATTGTCCAGCCGGGTCGGCGATCCGGGACCACCCCCAGATGCACGACATTGGTCCCGCGGACATGCCGTGTCGAGGGATGGGAGCCAAATGGCAGCACCTGCAGGAATGGCTCATCCTCGTAGCGTTCGGACAATCGCGCATGGACCCGATCGGCATCTCCCCTGACATAGAGGGTTGCCAGGATTCCCCGGTTCTGCGGCAGCAGGTGCGGCACGAAGGTGATGCGCACCTTCGTGCCGGCGGCGGCCGACAATTCCTGGTCGAATTCGGCAAGATGGCGATGGGCAGCGACATTGTAGGCCTGGAACCCTTCCGAGACCTCGGCATGCAGCGATGCCTCCTTCGGTGCCCGGCCGGCGCCGGATATGCCGGTCTTGAGATCGAGCACAATCGAGTCGGTGTCGATCAATTCGCCGGTCATCAGCGGCAGAAGGGCATAAAGCCCGGTTGCCGCGTTGCAGCCCGTGCAGGCCACGAGCCTGGCAGCGCCGATCCGGTCACGGTAGAATTCGGTCAAACCGTACACCGCCTCCTGCTGCAATTCCGGCTCCGAATGCGGCTGGCCGTACCAGTATTCATAGGATTCGATGTTCCGCAGCCGGAAATCGGCAGACAGGTCGACAACCGGCACCGACGCGGGGATCTGTCCGATGACCTTCTGGCTGGTCATGTGCGGCAGGGCGCAGAACACCAGGTCGAACCGGTCCAACTCCACCTCGTCGAGACGCTGCAGGGCGGGCAAATCCAGTGCAAGAAATCCCGGAAAAACCTCCCTGAACTCCCTACCGGCATTCCGGTCGGCAACCAGCGCGCCAATCTCCAGGCCCGGATGACCAGCGATGATCCTGACAAGTTCGGCGCCGGTGTAACCGCTCGCGCCTATGATGGCTGTCTTCACCTGTATCCTGCCTTCGATCTGAAGTTGTTGCCCTGCCTATAGCACAGCCGACCGGTTGCGTCCTGCATCCCGTGACCGGCCGGCGCATGCGGTGCCGCGCCTACCGCCGATGGCGGGATTGTCCGGGAGAGCGCCGCGCCCTACCGGTGACGGGCATGCAACCGCAGGCACCTTCCATGCCGGCGGTCACCGGGAATAGGGAACCGGTGTGCGGGGCGCCGTCATGCCGGAGCCCTGGCCGCCAATGCCAACGGCCGCAGTGACCTGCCGGAAGACCGGACGTCAGCGCTTGGAGAACTGGAAGCTTCTCCGGGCCTTGCGCTTGCCGTATTTCTTCCGCTCAACCACCCGTGAATCCCGGGTCAGGAACCCGGCAGCCTTGAGCGGCGGGCGAAATGACGGCTCGTAGAGCTGCAATGCCTTGGAAATGCCGTGCCGTATGGCGCCGGCCTGGCCCGACAACCCACCGCCACGTACCGTGGCCATGACATCGAACTGGTTTTCGGCATTGGCGATCCTGAATGGCTGACGCAGAATCATCTGCAGGACCGGGCGGGCAAAATATGACGTCATGCTCTTGCCATTCACGGTCATGATGCCCGAGCCGGCCTTGATCCAGACCCTGGCCACCGCATCCTTCCGCTTTCCGGTCGCGTAAGAGCGTCCCAACTCGTCTCTCAGGGGTTCGCGCACGGCCTCCGCCTGTACCTCGGCAGCAGGTTCCTGCTCCCCCAGCTCCTCAAGGGACTGAATGACCTCGTTCATCAGTTGGTTCTCCGCGTATTCTTGGCATTCATGTCGGCGACATTGAGTGCGGTTGGCTTCTGTGCCTCATGTGGATGGTCGGGACCGGCATAGACTCGCAGATTCTTCATGATCTGCCGCGACAGCCGGTTGGACGGAAGCATTCTCCTGATCGCCTGGGTCACCACCCGCTCCGGATGCTTGCCAGACAACACCTGTTCGACGGTCCTCGACTTGATGCCCCCGGGATAGCCGGTGTGCCAGTAATAGGTCTTGTCGCGGCGTTTCCTGCCGGTCAACTGGACCTTTTCGGCATTGACGATGATGACATTGTCACCGCAATCCATGTGAGCCGTGAATATCGGCTTGTGTTTTCCACGCAGGCGGGTGGCAACGATACTGGCAAGGCGACCAAGGACAACGCCCTCGGCATCGATGATGATCCAGTCCTTCTCGATGTCATCCCGTCTGGCTGAGAATGTGCGCATTTCCGTTTCCGTAGCAAAGCTGGTCTTCTGTCGCCGCCAATCGGCAGGCGGCCCCTATCCCGCCACTTGCAAACAATGTCAACAAGTATTTCTTTGCCGTTGTTTTTGAATACCTTACTTATGGGGTAACATAATACCCCATACCAATTCCCCATCACCTGTCGGGAATGGAATAGGTCATTGCGGCCCGGGCAACCGGCTGTTCCTGCGCCGCCGAATAGACCAGAACATCACCCACGGCCAGCCGCCGTCCCAGCTTCAGCAGGCGAGCCTCGGCAACGAGATCAACCGGCTCGGGCCGGCGCATGAAATCGATCGAGGAATTCGTGGTCACCGCCAGCGCCTTGGGTCCGATGGCCGACAGGACCAGGAGGTAGGTCGAGACGTCCGCCAGCATGAAGATGGTCGGCCCCGACACCGTGCCGCCCGGCCGCAACTCGCCATTGCCGATACGCATCCTGACCACCGCCCTGCCATCCCGGCACTCTTCGAGCCGGATGCGTCCCGCGACCTGCGGAAACTCCCGCTCCATGAACAGCTGCAAATCCTCGACTGACATCATCTGCTGCATGTTTCACCTATGCACGGGCTGCGGGTTCATTTACATCCCGCACCATCCAGACAAACGACACGGAGGTCGCAATGGACCACGAATTCCTGCTCCTGGACAAGGCGGATTCGATTGCCACGCTTACATTGAACTCGCCGGACACGCTCAATGCCTTGTCGGAGGAGATGATCGGTGGATTGCAGCAGGCATTTGACGAGCTGGAGGAAGACCGGTCGATCAGATCGGTGATCATCAGGTCAACTGGTCGCGCATTCTGCGCCGGACATGATCTGAAGGAGTTGACCAGGGGCCGGCAATCCGCGGATGGCGGCAAGGCGTATTTCCGCAGGATCTTTGACAAGTGCTCGGCAATGATGATGTCCATCACCAGGCTGCCGCAGCCGGTCATCGCCCAGGTACAGGCGCCGGCAGTGGCCGCCGGCTGCCAGCTGGTCGCCACCTGCGACCTGGCAATCGCCGGCAATTCCGCCCGGTTCGGTGTCAATGGCGTGAATATCGGATTGTTCTGCTCCACGCCAATGGTGGCGCTGTCACGAAACCTGCCCCGCAAGCTGGCATTCGAAATGCTCACCACGGGCCGGCTGATCGATGCCGGGGAGGCGTGCCGCACGGGGTTGGTGAACAGGGTGGTCGGCGACGAGGATCTGGATGCCGAATGCCGGAGCCTGGCTGAACTTCTCGCCACCAAGCTCGGAACCGCGGTGCGGATCGGCAAGCGGGCATTCTACGAACAGGCCGAGATGGGCCTTGCCGATGCCTATGGCTATGCCGGCGACATCATGGTGCAGAACATGATGTTTCGTGACACCAGCGAGGGAATATCGGCCTTCCTCGACAAACGCCCCCCGGACTGGCCAAGGCAACACCCGGAAACTGGCGGCGATCCCGATCAGAAATCGTAGATCTCGCCGAATTTTTTCTCCAGATATCCCAGCAACGGAGCCTCGGTCGCCGGGGCACCGGTGATTCCCTCCACCAGATCGGCAGGCTCCAGAAAGCTGCCGTGCCGATGCACCCGGTCGCACAACCAGGCGACGGCATCGCCGGGGTCCCCGGATCGAAGTTGTCGGTCGAGGCCGGGCAACTCGCCCCGCATGACCTCGTGCATGCATCCGGCATAGATGTTACCGATGGCGTAGGTGGGAAAATAGCCGAAATACCCGGCCGCCCAGTGGATATCCTGCAGCACGCCATTGGAGGGCCGATCGACGGCAAATCCGAAATCGGCCAGAAATGCACGGTTCCATGCCTCTTCCAGCCCGGCGACATCGAGCTGCCCATTGATCAGGTCTCGCTCGAGCTCGTAGCGTAGCATGATGTGCAAATTGTACTGAACCTCATCGGCCTCGGTCCTGATATGACCCGGGCAGACGCGGTTGACGGCGCCATGGAAGGCATCGGCATCCGGGATTCCGGTCCTGCCAAACAATTCGGTCATTCTGCCGAACAGCCACCCGGTGAAGGCCCGGCTTCTGCCGAGCTGGTTCTCGAACATTCTCGACTGGCTCTCATGCACGCCGAATGACACCCCCTTGCCGAGCGGCGTCAGCAGGTATTCCTGGCTGACATTCTGCTCGTAGACCGCGTGACCCGCCTCGTGGATGGTGGAATACAGGCAGTTGAACGGATCCGTGGTCGAGACCCTGGTGGTTATGCGCACATCATTGCCGGCACCGCTGGTGAAGGGATGAACCGACCGATCCAACCTGCCGCGGCTCCAGTCAATTCCGAATCTCGATGCCAGCTCCCGGGCCAGTTTCAGCTGACGCTTGCGCGGGAACCGCCCGTCAAGGGCAGGAATTTGTCGGCTGGACTCGCCGATCCTCTCACGCAGGCCGACCAGACCAGCCCGCAACCTGCCGAACATTTCGTCCAGCCAGCCGGTGGTTGCGCCGGCTTCATGGATATCCAGCAACGCCTCGTAGGCGTCACCGGTGGATTGCAGGGCGTTTGCCTCTTCCCGCCTGAGCCGGACAAGCTCTCCGAGCAGCGGCAGAAACAGTCCGGTCTCGTTGCGGCGGCGCGCCTCCTGCCAGGCATGGATCGCCCTTGAGCTCGTCCTGGCGATTGCCGGCGGCAATTCGGCCGGAACCCGGATTGCGCGGTCACGCTCACGCTTCAGCCGGCGCAGGCAGGCCAAGGCAAATCGGTCATCGGCCTCGGCGACGGCCGCCTCGAGCAATTCGGCAAATTCCGATGAAATCCGGCGCGAATGAATCACCTCCTCAAGCGCACCCCGCCATTCGGACCGCTGTTCGGCAGCGCCCGCGGGCATGAAGGTCTCCTGGTCCCAGTCGACCAACTGCGCCACCTGTTCCAGTGATTCGGTCTGCCGCTGGTACTCCAGCAGCGCCTCGGTCGCCGTCCCGCGGTTTCCAGTCATGCCAGGCTCCTTGCCGGATACATCGCCAGGAATCGCAGCCTGAGCGCCAGCAGGAACACAATCACCGCGCCCAACTGATGCAGAATGGCGGTGCTGGCGCTGGCAGCCTGGACCACGGTGACGATTCCCAACGCCGCCTGCACCAGCACCATCCCGGCCAGCCACCCCGCGGCGTGGCGGGTCGGGGCATTGGGGCTCTGCCTGGCCCGCCACCACAGGAACGGCAGAAACAACACGATCAGATAGGCAAACATCCGGTGATTGAACTGGACCAGCGCCGGATTTTGCAGGAAATTCGCCGTCACCGGCTCGAGGACAAGGCTGTCGGCGGGTAGCAGCTGGCCATTCATCAACGGCCAGCTCGGGAAGGCGCTCCCGGCATCAATTCCGGAGACAATCGCACCGAGCACGATCTGCACGAACAGCCCGCACAGCATGATGCCGGCCATGACTCCCAACCCGTGCTCGCGACTGCGCCGAGCCTGGAAGAGGTCCCGGCTCTCGTGCCCGAGCAACAGCATGTACCAGGTGATCATCCCGGCGATGATGAATGCCAGGCCGAGATGAACCGCCAGCCGCCAGGACGCAACATCGACCGCCGAACCGGTCAACCCGCTGCTGACCATCCACCAGCCGATCACGCCCTGCAGCCCGCCCAGGGCCCCAAGCCACAACAGCCTGGAGGTCCAGCCGGCCCGCAATTTCCGTCGCAGCCAAAACCACAGGAAACCCAGCGCCCATACCAGGCCCAGAGCCCTCGCCGCCTGTCGATGCCCCCATTCAAGCCAGTAGATCGTCCTGAACTCCGCCAGGGTCATGTGTGAATTCTGCAGGGCGAATTCCGGAATTTGCTGGTATTTTTCGAATTCCGAATTCCAGGCGGCATTTCCCATGGGAGGCAGGATGCCGGCAACCGGCTTCCACTCGGTGATTGACAGACCGGCATCGAACAGGCGGGTGATCCCCCCGGCCAGCACGGTCAGCACCAGAAGAACCAGCAGCGACAGCAGCCACAACCTGATTGCCGGCCTTCCCTTCCAGTCATCGGATGGCCCGCCGGTCGGAACCGCGGCCCCCACCTCCTCACCGGAGCCCACCTCGGCGAATACCTGTCTTTTCCTGTTCACGCCTGATCCTTCCTCGTCTTGTCCGCCGCCTGCCGTCACGGGTGGTAGCGCTTCAGCGCCTTGCGCACACCATGCATGGCTCTCACTTCGGCCTTGCCGAATTCCAGGCGCAGGAACATGTTTCGCAGGTTCTGCTGCATTGACGGGGCCTTCTCCCCGGGCCGGAAATACCCGGCCTCGGCCAAATCATCCTGGAACAGCCGGGCAAGGACATCCTTTTCCTCGTGCGTTGCCAGCTCGCCCGCCGCCGGACCGGCACCCGGCTCCGCCGCCGCCCGCTTCAACTCGTAGGCAATCAGCAGGGCGCATTGGGCAAGGTTCATGGATTTGAAGGCGGCATCGGTCGGTACCTCGATGATGGCATTGGCGGAAACGAGATCGGCATTGTCCAACCCGGTGCGCTCGGGCCCGAACATGATTGCGACCTTCCTGCCATCGGCCATCCGCTGCCTGGCCTCCCGTGCCGCCTGCTCGGGGTTCATGACCGGTTTGGCGAGATCCCGGTCCCTGGCCGTCGTCGCCAGCACGAAGTCGAACCCTGCCAGGGCCTCCGAGAGGTTGTCATGGACAATCGCCGATTCCAGGACCCGTCCGGCTCCGCTGGCCATGGCAACAGCGTCCGGGTTCGGCCATCCATCCCTCGGGCCAACCAGGCGCATCCCGGTGAATCCGAAATTCAGCATCGCCCGGGCGGTTGCACCGATATTCTCGCCGAGTTGTGGATTGACAAGCACGAAGGCGGGGTTGGTTTCAGTCATGCGGACCCGGTATCGAACGACCGGATATGCCGGTCAGCCAGACACATAGTGGCTGAGGTCGAATGCGGCAATCGCCCGATTGCCAAATTGCACCAATACACCTTCGGACGGCATCCATCGGAGGTCTCGAAATCTCTCCGAATTCGGACGACCCGGAAATCACCGCAAGGCCGGTGCATACACCGGATCACGAAGAAATCTCCACCATGTCGGCGACGACACCCGGCAGCGAATTCCGGACCTCGGGGACGAGCCTGGCTTCACATTGTCGTCATGCCGCCGCATTACCCGAAAATGCAAAGCCAAGGCAAAAGATGGATTGGCGCAGGATACGGTCGTTGGCGTGCGACTGGCAAAATTCCATGTTCCCCGATCCAGATCCGGAATTCTGCCGATATCCAGCCCACTGCCTCCGGAAGGCTGTCGTAGCCCATCCGGAGATCCTGGTCGAAATTCGGGTTCGATGCACGAACCGGTTTCGAAGTTGCCTGAAATGTTTCAGTCTCGGCTGAACTGTCCGGCGAGGATGGTCCGTAAATACCTCGTGTAATGCCGGTCGCCAGAGCGCCTTTTCGCAGCCTGCCTTGCGACCCATCCGGTATGGCTGCCCCGGCCAACGAGGCGGGCCTGGAAACAATGATGCAACAAACTTCCCCGGCTAGGACCATCCATGCCAGAAACAAGAACGAACTTCATGGGGTCGCGGGAATGGTTGTCGAGGCGGGGTTCGTAGCCCCACCCGACATTGGTTGGGCTCGCAGGTTCTGCTTGATCTTGTCACAATCTCACATAGCGCATGCAAACAGCGGCGATACCAGCACGTCAATACTGATTAGTCACGACGATTCCGGAATGGGTCGTATAGTAATCGCCCCTTGCGACTGCGCCGAAGCAGCGGCCCCGGCGGCCTGTCCTGTGGCGAATGCCGTGCCCATGACACGAATAGACGCATAAGCCATTGCGTCCGCACCGATCGTTCGACCGGCGAAATAGAGGTTGCCAATGTCTTTCGCTCGCAGTGCGTCCAATGGAACTGAGGCCCATCCCGCGCCGCCAACAGGCGTATAGACTGGCTTGCCGGGTACAGAGTGATCCTCCATTGGCCAGGCGGCTTTTGCGACACCGTCGGGGCGTTGGCGACCGGTGGCTATGTCTTCGCCCGTCAGTTCATAGCGCGTCGCGGGGTGTCGGCTTTCCCGGATACCAATCTGCGGACCAGATTGCACAAGATAGGCGTTTTCAAAGCCCGGCACGTCGGCGCGCAGAAGTGCCACATATTCATGGGCGGCTTCGCGCAACGCCTGTTCCGCCTGGCTGAAGCTGGCAGAGCTCAAATCAGGCATGGGGTGATCGAACATCATCCACCACATTTCCCCGGTATTCGGGATTTCGGTATAGATGCCACCGTCTTCGCGTGCCGACGGCCAACGACCCGTTTGGTTGTACCGGGCAAAGGCTGCCTTGATGACGTCACGATCTATCGGTTGCGACCGGTTGCGACCGCCGATGCGGATCGTGGCAGAGATGGCCTGCAGGCTGCCCATGGGATCGCCGGTGCGGTAGGGAACGCCCGCCACCAAAGACAAGTTGGCATCGCCGGTTGCGTCCACGAACGCCTCTGCCGCGACGCGGGTGCGCCCGTCCATGCCCGCCAGCGTCACAGCTTGGATGCGGTCAGCGGTGCGACTGACTGCGGCCACGCGTGTGTGCAGCAAAACGTCAACACCATGGGCCGCCAGTACCCGATCCAGCGCCAGCTTCACAGCCTCTGGTTCAAGCAAAATGATCCAGTTGATGTGGTCGAGGATCGAAACGGCGCGCAGTCTGGTCCCAGGTTTCTTAACGCGTCAAACACCAGATCAGCCGCGCCGCCAACGACTTTTGTCGGCTCTGCGCTGTTATTTCCTGAACTATGTCGTCAGACATAATGTGAACATTCTCGAATTGGTCCAACGGATATCCGGCCGGATCAATCCGGGACAGTGATGGCAACTTTTCTTTCCAGGCAGAAATATCTCGCGGGACCGCCGCGGGACTCCCGCTGAAGCGCGGCTCTGCCCGCCACGGGCCGCTTGGGTGTGCCTGGCGCGAGCTGACGGCAGGAACTGGCCGGCAACGCCGGAGTGGCGTGTTCGCGGCCCGCCGGAGACCTGTTGCATCAAATCTGCACCTGCGGCGGGAGGTCCCCGGGAAAACGGAGCAAACCGGGAAAAATCCCCGCTTCGAGCCGGAACAATTCGGGACATTCAGGTCAGGATAGAGTGAGAACCAACAGCGCCTTGCTGGTAAAATCCGCAATAGGCAAGGACCTAAGCATTGGTCGCCGCCCCGCCAAGGAAGCCATACTTTTCCACCATCAGAACCTTGGCGCCAGAAAGCGCCGCGCCAAGTGCCGCGCCCACACCTCCGGCTCCGCCACCTGCAACAACGACGTCATAGTCGCTTTCCGGCTTTGCCATCAGGTGCGCCAGCCCAGCAGGCGTCGCTCGATCAGGCTGATTGTCGCGCTCACAATGACACCGAAAAGGGACAGGATGACAACGCCAGCAAAAAGGCGTTCCAGATCATAGAGAGACCCGGCTTCCAGAATATACGCGCCGATCCCGTATTCGGCGCCGAGCATTTCCGCCGCGACCAAAAGGATAATCGCAATGGCAAGGCTGATCCGCAGGCCGGACAGGATGCCTGGCATCGCACCGGGCAAGACAATCTTGCGCACGATAGACCACCACGACAGGCCAAAGCTTTGGCCCATTCGGATCAAGGTACGGTCGACATTGTCGACGGCCCCATAAGTGGCAACGACCGTGGGGGTGAACGTGCCAAAGGCGATCAACGCGTATTTTGATCCTTCGCCGATCCCGAACCAGATCACGAAAAGGGGCAACAGCGCGATTTTGGGGATTGGAAAGATGGCGGCAACCAAGGGGACAAGCCCGGATCTGACATAAGAAAACAGGCCGATCAAAACGCCCACGCTGATCCCGACGCTGGCACCAATGGCCGCGCCGACGACCAATCGCGACACGGATGGCCCAAGATGTTGGAACAACAGCCCGCTGTCGTAGAGCGTCCTGAACGTGTCCACTACGTCCGACGGTTTGGGCAAAGTCAAAGCCGAAATCCAGCCGGTTTGCGTGCCCCATTCCGCCAGCAGGATCAGACTGACAAACACCAACACGCCGACCCAACGTCGGGGTTTCGGGGCAAAGCCGCCGCCACGAAATGCGACGGTTTCTTCGTTGTTGGTGTCAGACATTGATCAGCTCCGCATCTGCTGCGCGCGCTTCATCGCGCATCAGTTGCCAAAGGTGCTTTTGATAGGTGTCCAGATCGGCATCGCCGAATTCGCGCTCGGACAACGGCTTTTCAATCTCGACGACCTCGCGGATTTTCCCGGGACGGCGCGACAGAACCACCACTTTGTGGCCAAGGCGTACGGCTTCGGCAAGATTATGGGTGACGTAGACGGCAGTTAAGGGCTTGCGCATCCAAAGATCGACCAAGTCATTCATCAGCAGTTCGTGGGTCTGACTGTCGAGGGCGGACAAGGGTTCATCCATCAGCATCACCGCTGGTTTTACCGCTAGCGCGCGCGCGATTGCGACCCTCTGCTTCATGCCTCCAGACAGTTGCTTGGGCAGCGCCTTGGCAAAATCGGTCAACTTTGTGCGGGCCAAGACACCATCAATAATGCGGCGCGCTTCGGACCCTTTGATCCCGTGGTCTTCCAAAACCAACGAAATATTGTCGGACACACTGCGCCACGGCAAAAGGGCAAAGTCCTGAAAGATATAGGTCAGCGGGTTCAAGCAGCCTTTGGGTGGTTTGCCCAGTTGAATGACACGGCCCTGCTTTGGCTTTTCCAGCCCGCCGATGATCCGCAAAAGCGTGGACTTACCGCATCCTGACGGGCCGACGATGCAGACGATCTGTCTGTCTTCGATGTCAAGCGAGATGTCCCGCATAACCTCGAAATCGTCATAGGAATGACTGATCCCATCCAAGCGGATGTCCATCGGCTGAACTTTGGTTGAATTCGGGTGTCGGGCACCGCTGGTTTTGGCGCCCGACGACCAAAGAGGCGCTTAAGCGCCCATCATTTCGACGTAAGAATCGTCGATAAGCGTGTCGAGCGTGATGCTCGCGTCGATCAGGCCTTCCGACTGGAACCAGCTGAGCTGATCCTGAACGGACGCGACGTTCAAAGCCGCACCCTGGCTCAACCGCATGGTGCCATTGATGATCGACGGCGCCGCCTTTGCGCGCTCGCGATCCGTGTAGACATATTTGTGGATCAGATCGACCATCGCATCCTGATCGGCTGTCCCGTCAATCATGGCCGCGGCATAGTCATCAACGCCCCGGACAAAGCCTTGCAGGAAGCTTTCCGTCAGGCCGCGTTCATGCGCGGCATTCTTGGCCGAGGTGAACACAGTGGTGACCTGATAGTCGGGAATGTAGTCCGCCACATCGGCAACCATGTGCCAAGCGCCCGCAGCCGCCAAAGGTTTGGCAATATGCGGCACGATTGACCAGCCATCCACCTGACCCGACCTCATCGCGCTAATGATTGCGCCGACTTTCTGAAGCGGTGTGAACGTCAACGCGATCCCTTCTGCCGCCGCCATCTTGGACCCCATGTAATGGAAGGACGATCCCGCCTGCGTCATAGCATATTTCTTGCCGTCAAGATCCTTCAGCGTCTTGATACCTGCCTGATAGGACGCGTCCGAGATCAGGTATTTCTGGCCATCAATGCCCGCCTCTTCTTTCAGTGCGCCACCAATGACCTTGATCGCGCCCTTGTCTGCAAGGTTGATCAGGCCACCCGAAATCGCCGTGACGGCATAGTCAATATCACCCGATGCAATGGCGACAGCCATCGGCTGGGCGGCTTGGAAAAACTCGAATTCCACGTCCAGGCCCGCATCTGCGAAGTATCCGCGTTCTTGCGCGACGAAGCTGCCGGAATGCGACGTGAAGCGCAAAGCGCCAACTTTGATTTTTTTGTTCTGAGCGATGGCGGGGGCTGCAAGCCCGGTTGCAGCCGCGATTCCGCCCAACAGGGCCAACGCCTTACGGCGGTTCAGTTTCATCATCGTGTTTCTCCTTTGATAATCCGTCTATTAGGTCAGTTCTGCTTTGATCTCCTCGTCAAGCAGCGCCAAGGCCTTGGCTTCGTTTCTGTCCAAAATCGCATCCAGCAACGCTTTCTGACGCGTCTTCCTGTCTGCCCAGTTCAGTTTCCCCTCGCGCATCAAAGCCAGCCGAAACCGGCGGCTTTGGTCAAAGAACTTGCGATGCGTGTCGATCAGCCGGGGGCTGTCGCAGGCGGCGATCAAGGCGGCAAAGAAACCGCCGTAGGCCTTGTCCCACTCCAGCGCCGTCAGGTCATCAGGGGTTTCTGCCACAGCCATTTCGGCCTTTTGCAACGCATGATGGGCCGCAACCACCTGACCTTCCCAGACCACATCGCCAAGGGCGATGGCACGCGACAACGCGATCTTTTCCACCTCAGCCCTGATCAGTTGAATGTCGCGCAGGTCATCTTCGGTTGCCGAGGTGACCCGAAACCCGCGTTGCGCGGTCGCTTCCACAAGGCCTTCAGAGGACAGGATGCGCAGTGTCTCACGCATGGAATGATTGGATCCACCATAGCGGCTGCGCAGTTCATTCAGTTTGAGTTTTTGGTCCGGCAACAGGACGCCAAACGCAATGTCCTTGCGCAACGATGACGCCAAAAGCTCCACTATCGTGCCGTCTTCGGTGTTTTGGCTGGAGAAGAGCATGAAGGTCCGGAATTTCCACAATGTTGGACATTTCTAATTGATATTCCATAATCGAGTCAACCTACAACGTTCCAAGGTCCGTGTTCGATGGCAATTTCCGGGTCGACCAAGCTGTTCCCCATTATCGGCTCTCCCGTCACCGAGGTCGTCTCACCGCCCAATATGAATGACTGGTTCCGCGAAAAAGAGATCGACGCCAGAATGGTGCCCCTGGAAATCCCACCAGCAGCATTGGCAGAGTTCTGGATGGTCTTGCGCGCTTCGAACACGTTTCTCGGCTGTTCGATCACCCACCCGCACAAACAAGCCGCGTTCCAGGAATCCGACCAGGTCACGGAACGTGCCAAGCGGGTCAAAGCCGTTAACACATTGCGACGGGACGGTGGGGCGTTGTTTGGCGACATGACGGATGGGCGTGCCCTGGTTGAAGCGTTCCGGCTTGCGGATGTAACGCTAGACGGGCAATCCGCACATGTTATCGGAGCTGGAGGCGGCGCCGGTCGCGCAATTGCCGATGCTCTTTGCGACGCAGGTATCCGCGCCATTGTGATCGAAGACACAAATTCCAAGCGCTTGTCGGAGACCCGTGACATGATGCGCGAAAACTGGCCTGACGTATCGATCTTGGATGACGAATATCCGGCAGATATCCTGATTGATGCGACCCCAAATGGAAAAAGCCCAAATGCCGCATCGCTCTTTTCAACCGAAAAGATCAGGCAATGCGTGGCAGACTGCGACATCGCAGGTCTGGAAGGGCGCAGCGACTTTCTTAGGAGGGCCACGGAGCCAAGCAAAAAGTCGGTTGACGCGGCGGCGTTGGGTCTTGGTCAGGTTTCAACCCAAACTTCATTTATCTTTGCGGCAGTTTGACAATAGGCTTTTCTCAATCAAGTTGCGTTTCTGAAGGTAGTTCGAGCTGGCGGCAACTGGAGTAAAGTGCGGTAGCAGGGATGAGTGGATTGTCCGGTTCATCGAGAATTGGTCGTTTCAGCCAGTACAGGGAGTCAGAGTGTGAAACATCCACATCATAATGGAAAAGTCCGCCTTTGACGGATTTCGGAAACGTGATGGCTGGGCAGGGCGGTCAATCACCGCCTTGCTGGGCCATCCCCGGCGAATTGCCGTGCATATGTCATGACTGAGTGCATCGGCATGTCCTGTATCCAGGATAGCTGGTCAGGCCTTGCACAAAAGACTCAAGACCCAACAAACCTACCTTTCATTCTTCTGCAGTTTTGCAAAATATTTCCGACGTTATGATTGGCGAACCATCTCCGCCTTCTTCAATCGAACGGTTGCCCTTGCTACCGGGGCTGATCCTCCCGGTCGCGTCTACGGTCGGTCCAAATGTTCGCGAAACCATTCAACAAGATCATCGTAACTTGTGGTGCCGCTGGCAACACCCAGAATTACATTGGCGAATTCCGCGTCCGTTGCCCAGATTGCGTAGTCACTTCTTCTGGTCAGCACTTCAGCCAAATGGAGTGCTGTTCGCTTGTTGCCGTCAACGAAGCCGTGATTTGAAACAATCCCGTGAACAAGGGCGGCCGCCTTTTCATGGATGCGGCGGTGATAACCATCATAAGGGCGGGCGATTGCTGACAGAATAGCATGCTCATTCAGAATCCCAGTTGAACCACCTCTGATCTGAAGCGCATCATCATGGCCTCTTAACGTGTCCTCCCACGTGACCCGGTAGTGATTCCTAGCTAGTGCCCGCCAGAAAACCCATTAAGTGGTTGACTTAATTGGATATTATGCTGTATTCTCAGAGCGAAGAATCGGGAGAACAGGCCGGTTTCCCGCCAATTCTGCCCGATTTCAGCCAATCTTCACGAGGCAGCATGCGACAGATACGCAATCCGCAGCAGATGTTCGGCGAGATCCGCATCGAGGAGATCAGGCTGGATGCCAAATCCAGGGATGACATCCCGGCCCTCCTGATCGGGCTGCAGTACCTCTATTCCGACGAGGCCTTCCGCGAGCGATTGTTTGGGCTTCTCGACCAGTACATCCTCCCCGGCACCAGCCGGAAGACCGGACGGCCTGGAATGGAGATGTGGCGCATCCTGGTGATGGGCGTGATCAAGCAGGGTCTGGGCTGCGACTTTGATCGCCTCCATGAGCTGGTAAACCAGCACCAGACATTGCGGCAGTTCCTCGGCCACCCGAAAGCCTGGGACGACTACCAGTACGAGCTGCAGACGATCGTCGACAATGTCTCCCTCATGAGCCCGGAATTGCTGGTTGAAGTAAACCAATTGATCGTGGAGAGCGGCCATGCGGTCGCAAGAAAAAAGCCTGGCGCGCCCTTGGCCGGGCGCGTTGATTCCTTCGTCGCCAAGACCGATGTCCATTACCCCACCGATGTCAGCCTCTTGTGGGACGCCATGCGCGGCCTCATCCGTGAGACCGGCCGCATCTGCATCGCCGCCGACATCCCCGGCTGGCGCCAGTGGAAGCATCTGTCCCGCAGACTGAAGGGCCACTACAATACTGTCCGCCGGACCCGGCGGGCCCGGCCGGAACATATCGAGGCGTATCTGGATTGCTGCCGGCAGCTGATCGAGCGGGCCGGGGCGACATTCCCTGCCCTTCAGCAGAAAGGCATCAATATCCGCGCCATCAGCGACTTGATCGTCCATGCCGAGCGGCAGGCAGATCAGACCCGGCGCCGGCTTCTCCTGGACGAACAGATCCCGCATCACGAGAAGGTGTTCTCCATATTCGAGCCGCACACCAGGTGGATCTCCAAGGGCAAGGCCGGCTGCCCGGCCGAGCGGGGAGTTCCGGTCTGCATCCTCGAGGACGAATACGGCTTCGTGCTGCATCACCAGGTGATGTGGGAAGGCGGTGATACCGATCATGCGGTGCCGATGGTGGCAGCGGCACAGGAACGGTTCCCCGACCTGCGGGCAGTGAGTTTCGATCGCGGCTTCCATAGCCCGGAGAACCGGGTGCGGCTTGATGACATGCTCGACCTGAATGTGCTGCCGAAGAAGGGGTATCTCAATCAGGCCGACCGGGAACGGGAGACTGGCGAGGTGTTTGCGGCCATGCGCCGCCAGCACCCGGCGGTGGAATCTGCGATCAATAATCTCGGTCACCGGGGGGCGGGCCGTGTCCGCTCCCGCGGTGCGGGCGGCTTTGCCCGGGCGGTGGCGCTGTCGGTGGTGGCCTTGAACATCCACCGCATCGGGCTCCTGCTGCGCCGGGCCCAGCAGGCCACCGCCCGCCGGACGGACCGCCTCGCCGCCTGAGGCATCCGCTGACTTCGGCGATGCTCCTGGCCCAACGGACCGGGAGCCTCTTCCTGTGGTCAGTGTTGTCTGGAGATGACGGAATCGGTGCCGGATCCTCGAAAATCTCCCGGATCGGGGTCAGATCAGTCGATTGTCGGTCGATTGTCGGCGGTCGGGCCGGGTGAATTTGGGGCTGGAGCTCGCTGCAAGGGGGGTTCTCTGGCGGGCACTAGCTATCTGCCAGAATCTCCAAGGCCTTCCGTCGTCTCCGGGAAGTCTCGCGGATTATTCGGTCGGATTCACGGCTGACTGCAATTTCCCGTCCGCTGGCGGCAAGGCGCACGCGAACGACCCTTGAGCACCCGGTCGATTTGACCGCCGCTGTTCTTGGGCGTCTCCCCGAAGTTTTCTTCATCGTCGCCACCGGGTCAGCTTCATACAGAAAATTGCAGATACAAGCACTGCGACAATAGGGTCGGGAGTTTCATCTTGCAAATCAATTCCTGTGCATTTCGGGTGGACGGGGCTGCTCCCAGAACCTGTACTCAGCTTGCCATGGCCACCTTGAGATCGCCATAACGGCGCAGAATGCGCACTCCCGGACACGCCTCTGCGTCTCGGGTGCGCCCGGGATTGGCGTCTCCTGGACTGCATCATTGACACCGCCTTGCATGGTTGCGGTTCGGCTGCCTGGCTGTTGCGGTTGGCAGGATGGTGCAAGTCTCCGATTGCAAATCATCGAAAATCCGGCAAGGTCGCAGGCGATGGAGACGGATCCCGACATCGTTGTCGTCGGCGGCGGCAACGCCGGATTGTGTGCCGCCCTGTCGGCACGGGAGCTGGGCGCCAGCGTGGTTGTGCTGGAGGCGGCACCGAAGCCGTATCGCGGCGGCAATTCGCGTCACACCCGCAATTTCCGCTGTCGGCACCGGGGGCCGCTGGGTGTGATGCAGGACAGCTATGACGAGGATGAGTTCTTCGAAGATCTGCTGGCCGTCACCGATGGCAAGACCGACCGATCGCTCGCCCGGATGACGATTTGCGCGTCCGAGGAATGTTACGGCTGGATGGAGGCCCGCGGCATCAGGTTTCAACCCTCGCTGTCGGGAACGCTGTCGCTGTCGCGGACAAATGCCTTCTTCCTCGGCGGCGGCAAGGCGCTGGTCAATGCCTATTGCCGCCGGGCCGCAGGCATCGGTGTCAGCATCGTCTACGATGCCGAGGTCGTGCACCTGGAATATGATGGCAGTCGAATTCGGAGCGTGCAGGCGATCATTGGTGGTAAACAACGCTCGCTGGCGCCCCGGGCGGTGATCGTGGCGTCCGGTGGCTACCAGGCCGATATTGACTGGCTGGCCGCGGCCTGGGGGCCAGCGGCAAGAAACTTCCTGGTCCGCGGAACGCCGTACAACCGGGGTCGCGTGCTGAAGGACCTGCTGGACCAGGGAATTGAAAGCGTCGGTGACCCGACCCAGTGTCATGCAGTCGCAATCGACGGGCGGGCGCCGAAATTCGATGGCGGCATCGTGACCCGGCTGGATTGCGTGCCGTTTTCCGTCGTGGTCAACCGCGCTGGCGACCGGTTTCATGACGAGGGCGAGGATGTCTGGCCCAAGCGTTATGCCAGTTGGGGCCGCCTTGTCGCGGCGCAGCCGGAGCAGGTGGCCTATGCAATCATTGATTCCAGGTCACTGGATCTCTTCATGCCCTCGGTCTTTCCACCGCTGGTTGCCGATCGAATCGAGGATCTCTGCCGGCTGCTTGATCTTCCTGCCGATGCCGTGTGTGCGACCATTGACCAATTCAATGACGCCTGCCGCAATGGCAGTTTCCATCCGACCCGCCTTGACGGACTGGCGACCGAGGGGCTTGACGTGCCCAAATCCAACTGGGCGCGACCGATTTCCGAGCCGCCATTTTACGGCTACGAGCTGAGGCCGGGGGTGACATTCACCTATCTCGGCTTGCGGGTTGACCAGGGCGGACGGGTGATCGGGCCGCAATCGCCCGTCGAAAATCTCTGGGCAGCCGGCGAGATCATGGCCGGCTCCATTCTCGGCCAGGGCTACCTGGCCGGTTTCGGCATGACCATCGGGACGGTTTTTGGCCGCCTGGCCGGCGGGGAGGCGGCGAAACATGTCATCTGAGGCCTATCGTGACGCCCGCCGCCAGATCGAGATCTGCAATGCTTGCCGGTATTGCGAGGGGTATTGTTCGGTGTTTCCAGCCATCGCCCGACGACGCGTGTTTGCCGATGGCGACATCACCCAGATCGCCAATCTCTGCCATGACTGTCGCGGCTGCTACTATGCATGCCAGTATACCGAGCCGCATGAATTTGCGTTGAACCTGCCCCGGGCGCTGGCCGAGATTCGCCGGGAAAGCTGGAAGGCCCATGCCTGGCCACGGGGATTTGCCCGGCTGTTCGACAGGGGTGGCGGTGCAATCGTCATGGTTCTGGTCGTCGCCTTCGCCCTTGTCTTCGGCCTGGCAAAGTCGATGCAGCCGAGTTCGGGAGCCGGATTCTATGCCTACATGTCGCATGGGCTGATGGTCACCATCTTCGTGCCGGCATTCCTGGCACCAATCATTGCCATGATCATGTCAATCCGGCAGTACTGGCTGACGATTGGCGGTGGGCCGGTCACATCTTCCGACATCAGGGACGCGCTGCGCTCTGCAGGAAGAATGAAAAACCTCTCCGGCGGGCATGGCGATGGCTGCAATTTCGAGGAAGAGGACCGCTACTCGAACACCCGCCGCTGGTATCACCAGGCGGCCATGTACGGCTTCCTGCTCTGTTTTGCATCGACGGCCTCGGGTACGGTCCTGCACTACGGATTCGGACAGGTCGCCCCCCATGGACCGCTCAGCCTGCCGAAGCTGTTCGGCGTTCCCGGCGGCATCCTGCTATGCTGGGGGTCGGCGGGATTGGCCTGGCTGAAACTCAGGGCCGATCGGCAACTCGGGGCCTCCCGATTCTGGCATGGTGAATTTGCATTCGTGATGTTGCTGTTCTCGGTGAGCGCAACCGGCCTGCTGCTCTATGCCGCCACCGGCACCGCCATTGTCGAGGGCCTGCTGGCGATTCACCTCGGGACGGTTCTCGCCTTCTTCTTGCTGACACCGTATTCGAAAATGGTGCATGGCTTCTATCGGCTTGCAGCGCTGACCCATGATGCGGCGCGCATCCGACACCCGTCCGACCGCGATCCCGGGGCGGCGGCGCAGCTGTAATTTTCAGCCTGCGCCGCCTGCCAGCCCTGCCGGCCTACGTCACCTGCCAATCTCGTGCAGGCGGCAGTTTCATCGTGACGGCAAAGCCATCCTGGCAGGATTGCAAGACGAGGACCCCGCCATGGTGCTGCGCAACGGCATCGGCAATCGACAACCCCAACCCGCTTCCGGAGCCCGGTTCGATCTGGCCGAAACGCGCCAGTATCTTGGAAAAATCCTTCCGGGCAACTGGTGTGCCGTCATTCCGCACCAAAATTTCGATCGAACGGGCAGTGCAGCCCAACCGGACAAGGATCGACGACATATCCGGTCCGCCATGGATGATCGCATTGCTGACCAGGTTGGTGAGGGCCTCACGCAGCAACAGGTCATCGGCCATGATGACCGGCTCGCCCTCGATGTCGACGTTGAGGGCGACCTCGCCTGCCCGGGCGGATGCCTGCAGGGCGGCGACGGTTTCGGACACCAGCCTGCCCAGATTGACCGCCGAAAATGCATCGCTGCCGGCTTCGGCCTGCGCCCGTTCCAGCGTCAGGAGCCGGTCGGCAAGATCGCCGACGCGGGCGGCTTCGACCACCAAATCTCCGGCACGCAGATGTGCCGCGTCCAGAGTCTCCGCCGACTGAATGGACTCGCCGAGGGCCCGCATGCCGGCGATCGGGTTGCGCAACTGGTGTGCAGCATCGGAGACGAATGCAATCTGGGCCTCGTAGGTGACTCTCATCCGCTCGAGCAACTGGTTGAGTTGCGACACGATGCCACGCGCCTCGACCGGCACCGGTCTCCTGATCTTGCTGAGGTCTTCTGGCGAGCGGTTCGAGATCGCGTCCTCGAGATCGGTCAGCGGCTTGAGGCCGATGCCGACGCCAAACCAGACCAGGATCGTGACCCCGAGCAGGAATGTCGCCATCACCCCGGCATACCGCATGCCCAATTGCCAGATAAAGGCATTGCGTGCATCGAAGTTCTGCCAGACGGTAATGGTGAAGGTTCCGGACAAGCCGTCAATGCTGGCTTCATCCTTGAGACGCAATACCCGGGCCGGGTCGCCCTGGTAGGTCGCGTCATAGAAGGCGAAGGCCTCGCCATGACCCAGCTGCCCGGGCGCAATCGGTGGCACCGCATAGCCCGTCACCAGGACGCCATCCGGTCCGTAGACGTGGTAGCGCACCGGCCCACCAGCGGTTTCGCTCAGGAATTTCTCGGTCTCGGGCGAAATTGCATCTCCGTCGTCGCGCGCAACATCCCGGGATACGGCAAGTGCCGTGAACATGAGATTCCGGTCAAGAAGTTCCTGCGCCGTCTGCTGGGCAACGCCGACCCTCCAGGACCCGATCAGAAGCGCCAGCAGGCAAAGTGGCAGGACAATGATCGCGAACAGGCGAAACCTCAGTGACCTGCGGTTCACTGTCAACCCTCCTGCAGAACATAGCCGATATTGCGGAGCATCCTGATCTCGATGCCGGCGGCCGCCAGTTTCTTGCGAAGGCGTGACACGTGGACCTCGATCGCGCTCTCACCAATATCGGCGCCGGTTCCGTAGAGCGTTTCAATCAGCGCATCCTTGGATTTGACGCCGTTGCGTGCACGCAGCAGGGCATCAAGGAGCGCCAATTCCCGGCGTGGCAGGATCAGCGGCCGGCCATCGATGCTGACCAGCCTCTGGTCGGGTTGATATCGCAACCTGCCGAAGCTGAAATCGGCACGATAGGCACGACGCGCCCGCCGTGCCAGCGCCCGAACCCGGGCCTCCAGCTCGTCCATTTCAAACGGCTTGACCAGGTAGTCATCCGCACCCGCATCCAGGCCATCGACCCGGTCGCCGGTGGTCGTGCGGGCGGTCAGCAACAGGACTGGCCGGTGATCGCCGCGAGCCCGCATCCCGCGGAGGATCGAGATTCCGTCCATCTTCGGCAGGTTGATATCGAGGATGACGATATCGTTTTCGTCCGACCGGAGAAACATGTCCGCGGTCTGCCCATCATGGATCATGTCGGTGGCGTGCCCCCGATCCTGCATGCGATAGGCGATGCCCTTGGCGATGCCGGTATTGTCCTCGATGATGGCGATGCGCATGCAATCCTCGTCAGTTTCACGCAAGGTTCGCAATATAGATGTGAAGGTTCAAGTGCAGGAATTTCTGCGAAACGGCGGTTTAACCGCCACAGGAGGATATCATGTTGATCAAAACCACGGCCGCTGCGGCCACCATTGCCCTCGCATCCACGGTTGCCCTCGCCGACGGGCTCGACCTGTCGGGCAAGACCGTCGAACTCGTCATTCCCTTCTCGGAATCCGGGGGCTCGGCCAAATGGGCCAATTTCTACGCGCCACTACTATCCGACGCCCTGCCGGGCAGCCCGACAATCGTCGTCAAGTTCATGCCGGGCGCAGGCTCGACCAAGGGTGCCAACTGGTTCCAGGAACAAGCCTATGAAGACTCCGAGGGAACCCTGATTTTCGGCTCCTCCGGTTCGACCCAGTTTCCCTATCTTCTCGGCGACCCCCGGGTCAAATACGAGTATGGCGACTGGAATGTGGTGCTGGCGTCGGGAACCGGCGGGGTTGCCTATCTGCCGCCGGAAGAGGCTTCCATGCTGAATGGTCTTGATGCATCCGGCCTGGCCGATCAATATTTCATCTGGGGCAGCCAGGGGGCAACGCGTCTTGACCTGGTTCCGCTCCTCGCCTGGAAGATGCTCGGCATGAATGTCGAACCGGTATTCGGCATCAAGGGACGGGGCGATGGCCGCCTGATGTTCGAGCGGGGCGAGGCCAATGTCGATTACCAGACGTCGTCGGCATATTTGGCCAATGTCGTACCGCTGGTCGAGTCGGGGGCCGCGGTTCCATGGATGACCTGGGGGGCTCTCGATGCCGATGGCAATATCGTGCGCGATCCGACCTTTCCGGAGATCCCGAGCTTCAAGGAAGTTTGTGAGGCGACACCGGCCTGCGAAACCCGAGGCGAGGCCTGGGATGCCTGGAAGGCATTCATGATTGCCGGATTCCCGGCGCAGAAGATGATCTTCCTTCCCAGGGGCGCAAGCGCCGAGGCCATCGAAACCTATACCGCTGCCCTGGACGCGGTGATTGCCCGCGATGATTTTGCCGACATCTCGGCAAAGCGCCTGGGTGTCTATCCGCAGATGACCGGCAAACAGGCCGAGGCGACGCTGAAGCTTGGTACGAATGTGGATGCTGCGGCCAAGGAATTCGTGGTCAACTGGCTTGCGGAAGATTTTGGTGTTTCCCTGAAGTAGCAATTTGCGCCTCCCGCCGGTCACGCGGGAGGCGCTTTCACAAGGGGCGGATCATGGACCTCCTGGTAACGGCACTGCCTGCACTCGCCGAGGCGTTTGCTCTCATTCTGCAACCGCAGCAGCTGGGATTTCTCGTTGTCGGGGTGCTGCTGGGATTGTCGGTCGGTGTATTCCCGGGATTGGGCGGCATTGCCGGATTGTCCCTGGTCCTGCCCTTCATGTTCGGGATGGACCCGGTCGCGGGCCTGGCGCTGATGATCGGGCTGGTTGCCGTGGTGCCGACATCTGACACGTTTGCCAGCGTGCTCATGGGAATCCCCGGCTCCTCGGCATCGCAGGCGACCGTTCTTGACGGGTTTCCCCTGGCGCGAAACGGCGAGGCGGCGAGGGCCCTGGCTGCAGCTTTTGCGTCGTCGCTGTTCGGCGGCCTGTTCGGGGCAGCCATCCTGACATTCTTCATTCTGATCGCACGACCGCTGGTTCTTGCCTTCGCCATGCCGGAGATGCTGGCGGTGACGCTGCTGGGCCTCGCCATGGTGGCGATCCTTGCAGGGCGCCTGCCGCTCAAGGGGATTGCCGCCGCCTGCCTGGGATTGCTGATCGGAACCATCGGCGAGGCCAGCCACGGCGGTTCGCTTCGCATGGCGACATACGATATCCCCTACCTGACCGATGGCATCAAGCTGGTCATCGTCGGACTCGGGATTTTCGCCATCCCGGAGATCATCAGCCTGTTGCGCCAGGATCAGTCCATCGCCCGGGAGGCGCGGCTCGGCGCAGGATGGGCACAGGGAATTCGCGACTGGGCGGCCAATATCTGGTTGTCGATCCGGTGTTCGGTCATCGGCGTCATCGTCGGCGTCATTCCGGGCCTCGGGGGATCGGTCGTCGACTGGATCGCCTATGGCCACACGGTACAATCGACCGCCGACAAGTCCAGGTTCGGCTCGGGCGAGATCAGGGGCGTCATCGGGCCGGAGAGCTCGAACAATGCCAAGGAAGGGGGCGGCCTTGTGCCGACACTGATCTTCGGCATTCCCGGTTCAGGGTCCATGGCTGTCTTCATTGGCGGTCTTGCCCTTCTCGGCTACACCGCTGGCCCGCAAATGATCCAGAACGACCTGAACGTGACCTACACGATCGTCTGGTCGCTGGCACTCGCCAATGTCGTGGGGGCTGGCCTGTGCATCGCCCTCTCCGGCGGCATTGCCCGCCTGACCACGATCAGGTTTGCGCTCCTGGCGCCGTTCCTGTTCATGATGATCTCCTTCGCCGCCTTCCAGTCGCGGCAGTCGCTCGGCGATCTCGTGACACTGTTTGCCGTTGGCCTGCTGGGCATTTTCCTGCGCAGGTTCGACTGGTCACGGCCGGCATTCCTGATCGGTTTCGTCCTGTCCAGTCAGGCCGAAGTCTATTCGGCCAATGCCTTGCAGATTGCCACGTTCCGGTTCCGGCGCGGCCTCGAGGACGGCCTGGACTATGTCGCCTCGCCCATCGTCATCGTCATCCTGCTGATCACGGTCGTCTCGGTCATCCTCGGCATTCGTCAATCACGGCAGATTCTCTCCGAAGGCGCCGTCGAGACCGGCTCGAAGCGGGCACCGCTGATCTTCCTGTTGCTCATTCTCGCCTACATGATCGCGACCTGGGTCAATGCCGCCCTGATCGACAACATCTCCGACAAGATCTTCCCACTGGCGGTGGCGACGGCGGGAATCATGGCCCTGTTGCTGCTTCTGGCCCGCATGACCAGGACAACTGAAACCGATGCCGTCTTTGCCGACCGCGAGGCTGGCGGCGAGGATGCCGAGGCCCCTCACGGCCTGTGGGGGACCCTTGCCTGGCTGGCGGCGCTTCTGGTCCTGACCTCGCTGCTGGGATTCATACTTGCGCTGGCAATCTTCATGGCGGCGTTCTTCCGCCAGCGTGCGGGCCTGGGCTGGACACGAACGGCGCTGTTCTCGGTGGCCGGGGTGGCATTCATGATCTTCCTTGCCTCCACGCTGAACCGCGACTTTCCGCCCGGCCTGCTGCAGGAGATCGTTGACCTGCCATGGCCGCTCCGGTGAGCCAGCACCCCGTTCCGTTCCTGTTTCTGCGCGGCGGGACCTCGCGCGGACCCTATTTCAACGCCGCCGACCTGCCCGACGATCGCGATCATCTATCCAGGATCCTCATCGCCGTCATCGGCGCCGGCAATCCCCGCAACATCGACGGCATCGGCGGCGGTACCCCGGTGACCACCAAAGTGGCAATCCTGTCACCCTCGAGGGACCCGTCCGCCGATGTGGATTACCTGTTCGCGCAGGTCTCGGTCGAGGAATGTCTCGTCGATTTCGCGCCAAGCTGCGGCAATATCCTGGTCGGCGTCGCTCCGGCAGCAATCGAGATGGGGCTGGTCGCGGCCAGCGAACCGGTCACCGGGGTAAGCATTCGGGCGGTAAACACCGGGGCGCTGATCGAGGCCGATGTCAGGACGCCGGGAGGTGTCGTGCAATACGAGGGCGGGGCGGCAATAGATGGCGTGCCGGGGCGGGCCGCTCCGGTTGCGTTGAAATTCCTGGAGGTGACGGGCTCACGCACCGGGTCGCTGTTTCCCACCGGACGTCCGCAGGAGACGATCGGAGGAATCGCGGTATCATGCGTCGATGTCGCCATGCCCATGGTGATCGCGCGTGCCCGGGATTTCGGCCTTACCGGCCACGAGGACCACCAGGCGCTGGACTCGATGCCGGAGCTTTTTGACCGCATGGAGACAATCCGGCTGGAGGCTGGCAAACGCATGGGGCTTGGCGACGTCGCGCGATCAGTGGTGCCGAAATTCGGCCTCATCGCCGAACCGGGTGGGAGGGGTCATTTTGCGGCCAGGTATTTCATGCCCTGGTCCACGCATCCGACACTGGCGGTCACGGGGTCGCAATGTCTTGCTGCCTGCGCCCTGGCACCGGCGACGGTGGCGGAAGGGATCACTCGCAGGATTGACCCCTCGCCGGCAACCATCGTGATCGAGCACCCGATGGGCACCATGGATGTCCATGTCTGCTACACCACGTCACCATTCGAGTTTGAATCGGCCGGCATCACGCGCACAGCCAGGCTCATCGCTCGCGGCGAGGTGATGGTCCCCCGGGCAATCTGGACAGCCGAATGAGTCCAATGCGGAGGGAATTTCCCGCCCGCAAGGCCCGCGACACCATGCCGAACTCCGCCAGCCGCGACGCATGACCCGTGCCACCGTCCCAGGCGGCACATGGTGCAGGGAGGTTTCCTGCCAGATCGGGGTGCTGGAAGTCGGGCAGATCAGTGACCACGCTGGCCGGCGCCTCGGAGTTCCGGTTGCCTGCTGGCAACCGGGGAGACCAAGGACCAACCCGGCTGGCGCCTCGGATCGCCGGTCAGTTGCCCGGCGATGGACATGCCGAGCCGGCCAAATCTCCGTTTCCAACCTTTAAGTGCCGCGGCTTAAGGTATAGGAACCACCGGAGTTGTCGGTTTCGAGAGGAATTGGATGAGCGTGGGCGGACGCAGGGGATTGCTGATCATCTTGTCGTCACCGTCAGGTGCCGGGAAGACAACCCTCGCCCGGCGGCTGATCGAATGGGATTCCCGGATTTCGTTCTCGATTTCGGCGACGACGCGCCCGCCCAGGCCCGGTGAACGGGATGGGCGCGAATATTTCTTCCGGTCGGATGCTGAATTTGCTGAAATGGTCGAGGCAGAAATGTTCCTCGAATTTGCCCGGGTTTTCGGACATATGTACGGCTCTCCGAAAGCGCCGGTGGCGAGCGCCATCAACAATGCGGGTGATATCGTCTTCGACATCGACTGGCAGGGCAGCCAGCAAATTCGCAATTCCAGCTACGTCGCCGACACCGTCTCAATATTCGTGCTGCCACCGTCGATTGCCGAATTGCGGCGCCGGCTGCAGGCAAGGGGCCTTGACTGCCAGAAGACGGTTGACCAGCGCATGAAGAAGTCCCGCGGTGAGATCGACCACTGGACTGACTACGATTATGTGTTGGTAAACAACGATATAGACGGCGTTCTTGAACAAATCAAGGCTATCGTGATTGCTGAGCGTCTACGCAGGACCCGACAACTTGACCTGTCGGGGCTGGTCTGTTCGCTTGAACAGGAATTTGCCGAGTCCCAACGATGACTCTCTATGCGCTTGGCGGAACTGGCCCGTCGCTACCCGAAACCGACTCCTTCTGGATCGCCCCCGATGCCAATCTTGTCGGCAAAGTCACCATCGCCGATGACGTGTCGATCTGGTTTGGTGCCACGCTGCGGGGCGACAACGAACCGATCACAATCGGCGCAGGCAGCAACATCCAGGATGGCTGCATCGTCCATACCGATCCGGGCTTCCCATGCACGGTCGGGCAAAGCTGCACGATCGGCCATCGGGCAATACTGCATGGCTGCGTAATTGACGACGGATGCCTGGTCGGCATGGGGGCCACGATACTCAACGGCGCCCGCATTGGGGCAAATTCAGTGATCGGCGCATGCGCCCTGGTGACCGAAGGCAAGGTCTATCCCGAAAATTCGCTGCTGGTCGGCTCGCCGGCCAGGGTTGTGCGCACTCTCGGCAGGGACGAGCTTGCCGGATTTGCCGTGGCCGCCTCCAGTTATCGCCGCAAGATCGGACGCTACCGGACTGGCCTCGAAGCACTGGATCCCGACATGGCCATCGAGGGTGGCGAGGTCGGAGCTGGCTTTGGCGATCCAGGGGTGATGCTTGATGTCAATTTTTCCCTGGAGCCCGGCATGCGGGTTCGAAATCCCCGGCAGGAGATGTGGGGCGAGGGACAGATCCAGTCGATTACCGGAACGACCATTACCGTCAACTTCGCGAATGCCGGCAAGCTCGTGCTGAATGGCGCCGTCGTCGGCCTCGAGTGTTGCTGATGAATGTCTCGCCAACCAGCCCATCCCGGCCCGCCAAAACCATTCCGGACTCCATCGATGACTGATGCTGCCCGGCTCGAGATGCGCATTGCCACCGAGGCGAATGACCTTCTGGCGGCACAACGTCTGCGCTACCGGGTGTTTGTCGAGGAATTCGGTGCGGTCGGCGATGGCATTGACCACCGGCAACAGATTGAGACCGACAGCTTTGATCCCTGGTCCGATCACCTGATCCTGGTTGATCGCAGCCGCGACGAATCGGCGCTGGAACATGTTGTCGGCGTCTATCGGCTGCTTCATGGCGATGTGGCCATGCGGGAGTGCGGGTTCTACTCCAGCAGCGAATACGACCTGACGGCGCTGATCGATTCTGGCAGGTCCCTGGTTGAACTCGGCCGCTCCTGCGTTCATCGCGACTACCGCGCCAGCTCGGCCATGTTCCAGCTGT
Organism: Paracoccaceae bacterium; assembly: GCA_965214695.1. Lineage (GTDB taxonomy): Bacteria > Pseudomonadota > Alphaproteobacteria > Rhodobacterales > Rhodobacteraceae > JAPOXR01. The sequence goes on from OZ243967.1 coordinate 894,897, forward strand.
GGCGCGGCCTGGCAAGCTATGTCCTCGACAACGAGATCGAAATCATGTTCGGCGTCGCCAGCTTTCACGGCACCGACATTGCATCATTGGCCGAACCACTTGCCTATCTCGAACGTCACCATTTGGCGCCGGAGGACATGCGGGTGCGGGCGAGACCCGAACACCATGTCATGCTCGACCAGATGCAGGGTGAAGACGTGGACCGCCAGCGGGCGATGGAGGCCATTCCATCTCTCATCAAGGCGTATCTGCGACTCGGTGGGTTCGTCGGCGACGGTGCATTCATCGACCATGACTTCAATACGATCGATGTCTGCCTGGTCATGGATACCGAACGGATGTCGTCACGCCACCGGAACTATTACGTGCAACACTGGGGCCGGCAGTGAGCGACTGGGACCCGGACAGGCTTCCCGAACCCCTGTCTTTCGGCCCGGCCCACTATGCCAGGGTTGTCGTCACCTGGATATTTGTGGCTGCGGTCATCTACGGATTGCTGGTCGTGTTCTGGTTGGTTCGGCTGTTTGAATGGCCGCTTGGCCGGCCGGTCACCCCGGACATCACCAAGCTTGCCAGCCGGCTCAGCCTGCGACTCATGGGGATCAGGCTCAGCGTCAGGGGGGAGCCCATGCGGGAGGCAGGCGCAACAGTCGCCAACCATGTCTCCTGGCTCGACATCCTGGTCATGAATTCCCGCCAGCGTGTCTTCTTCGTGGCAAAGAAGGAGGTCAGCAAATGGTTCGGGATCGGAATCCTGGCCAGGACAACCGGCGCCGTCTTCATCGCCCGCGACCGCCGCCAGGCAAGGCAGCAAAGACATCGCTTCACCGAGCGCTTTCTTCGCGGTGATACCCTGCTGTTCTTTCCGGAGGGGACCAGCACTGACGGGTTGCGGGTTCTGCCATTCAAGCCAACCCTGTTTGCCGCCATGTTCGATGACCGGCTGAAAAACCACCTCTACGTGCAACCGGCAACGGTGAATTACCGCGCCCCGCCCGGCCAGGACCGGCGCTTCTACGGATTCTGGGGCGAGATGCCGCTGGCCGGCCACATGCTCAAGGTGCTGGCGACCGCGGAGCCCGGTTCGGTCGAATTGATCTACCACGAACCGGTGGCCGTATCCCGCTTTGATGACCGCAAGGACCTGGCCAGGCACTGCGAACACGTGGTGCGGTCAAGCCACGTGAGCCAGCCATAGCACTGCCTTGCAGCAACCGGCGATCCAGACAACCGGATTTTCGCCCGCTTCCATACTGCAGAGAGGCGTGCTTTGGCTGTTTGCCAAACATAAGACTGGCACCATGTTCCACATCGATACCCAAAACGGGTCGTGGCCCTGCAAGCGATCGGATTCCACCAGCAACTTCCTGGCGCCGGTCAGTGGGCCGTGCGTTCAGGCGCACGAAAGAGTCAGGCACGACTTCGAAATTCGAGCGGCCAATCTCGGGCAAGATCCCGGAATCTCAATGCGGCGAGACCGTCGCGAGGTTGGACCGGAACACATTCACGCGGCAAGGCTATCGATTTTTCGGCGCAGATCTTTTTCTGCCTCGAGCGAGGCAACTGCAGTTCCGGCAACATTGGTCAGGCGCGCCAGATCCAGTCGCGGAATTTCCTTCTGATCAGCGTAGACAATGACCGACTCGAAAGACACGTTGTGAATCAGAAAATGTGACAGCATGATTGTTGTCAGGCGCGCCTTGTCGCGCCCCGGAATTCCGTACAGAAATACCGGCCTGCCAGCCTTCCCCTCGATATGGTAGTCGATCGGATAATGGTTGGCATCCGGAACCTCCGGAAGAAGGTAGTCGGCCTTGACCACATCCTCGTCCAGGATGGTGAAAACGAGCCCGCGCAGATCCTCGTAAAACGTCGAGGAGGCCCTTTCTCGGCTCAGGAACGTCAAGTCATGAATCTTCGTCAATGCTTGCCCGAGCCTGAACAGCGCCCCTGTCAACTGGTCCGGCGTCGCCTCGATTGAAAAGATGCCATTCTCCTCCTCGATTCCGGCTTCACGCACGATCTGCTCACGCAGTGACGCACGGGATCCCTCGTAAAACAGATCGACGTCATGCTCGTAGCTCACATGCATCAAAGTATGACCGAGGTCGCTGATCTTCACCCGGCCAGCCGCCGCTTCCGACAAGTAGATCGGGAAGTGATCGCCATCCGGAAACGTGAAGGGAGACTCGACCATCAACACCCCGTCCTCGCGCCGATTCATCCTGACCTCTGCACAAAGTCGCTCGCAAAGCAGTTTCTCCAGTTGCACCTGATCAAGCGCCATCGAACAAGCTCCTCTCGTCATGTGTCGCTGCAAGACCCTCGACGCCACAGTCATCTATCAGGCACGCAAGCGCTCCCTCCACGGTCCTGTACCGACCAGTTTCCACGGCGTGGCTGTCGATTTTCTCCCCTGCGGCAAGCGCTTCTGCTGTGGCGAAATGAATATGACACCTGTAGCGGATCCCCCGGTGAATATGGTTCGCACCGTTGTAGCGGACCAGACTCAGCAGCCCCCTGCCGCGCCGCACCAACGCAAGGCCGCACGAAAAGTCCGCATCGTCATTCAAGTTCTGCCGTTGGTAGATTACGTAAATCTCCCCACTTTCAGCTATGGCGCGGAAGGTCCGCTGCTTGTTTCCGCCCGGTTTTTCCAGCCAACGGGCACCGGGCTTCCCTACTCGCTTGGAGATCGATCGGAGTCGGCCCAGATCATCATTCGACAAAAGCAAGTCAGTCATTTGACCTTGACCAACGATCGCTACCAACGGCTTTCCGGGAGCAAAAGGCAGACTGACCCCCCATACGCCTCAATCCCAATCGCGAACGCTGGCACTGGTGTCGCCGTTGGGGTCGCAAATCTCATCCTCGGGACAAACCTCGCTATTCCCCATTTCAGACTCACCCTCGTTCCGTTGTCACAAACGGTCACACCTTCGGCCAACTCCGCCCTGCTTCGACTCAACCTGCCACTCGGGAGCGTTTGGCACAACTGTTTACCGTCTTGCCTTGTGGTCGAGATAGCTATCCATTGCTGAAGACATAGTGAATTCCAAAATGAAATAGTGCGTTCGCTTGTCTTGTCCTGCACCAGTTTGCCGGGTTTCGGCTCATAACCCATGCCTACTTGAACAGGTCTAGCCGGTGGCGGACATCGCTTTCGTGTCTTCCGGCAGGCGGGCCCTGGCCAGTTCCTCGGCGACCATGAAGGCGAGTTCGAGTGCCTGCGACGAGTTCAGCCGCGGATCGCATGCCGTGTGATAGCGGTCCTGCAAATCCTCGTCGGACACGGCGCTGACCCCGCCGGTGCATTCGGTGACATCCCTGCCGGTCATCTCGATATGCACGCCGCCCGGATAGGTTCCCTCGGCAGCATGGATCTGGAAGAATTCCTGCAACTCGGTCAGGACGCTCTCGAAGCGCCGCGTCTTGTAGCCACTCGCCGACTTGACGGTGTTGCCATGCATCGGGTCGCAACTCCAGACCACGTGGTGGCCATTCTGCCTGACGGTTCGAATCAGGGCCGGAAGACCGCTGCCGACCTTGCCGGCGCCATAGCGGGCAATGAGGGTGATGCGGCCAGGTTCGTTTTGCGGGTTCAGCCTCTCGATCAGTCGATTGAGATCGGAGGTGGTCAGGGACGGCCCACATTTGATGCCGAGTGGATTCTGCACCCCTCGCAGGAACTCGACATGGGCGCCATCCGGTTGCCGGGTCCTGTCACCGATCCAGAGGAGATGGCCCGAACCGGCTACCGGCAGGCCCGACGTCGAATCAATCCGGCACAACGCCTCCTCGTATTCCAGCAGCAGCGCTTCATGGCTGGTGTAGAAGTCGACCGATCGAAGGGCGTGGATCTGCTCCCCGTCAACGCCGGCCGCAGACATGAAATCGAGGGAATCGGCGATCCTGGAGGAAAGGTCGCGGTATTTGGCCGCCCGCTCCGATTCGGTGAAGCCGAGCGTCCAGGAATGCATACCGTGAATATCGGCATATCCACCCTGGCTGAAGGCACGCAGCAGGTTCAGGGTTGCCGCCGATTGGAGATACGCCTGCAGCATGCGCTCCGGTCCCGGCACCCTGGCATCGGCACTGAATTCGATATCGTTGATGATGTCGCCCCGGTAGCTGGGCAATTCGATCCCGTCCCTGGTTTCGGTGTCGGCCGAGCGGGGTTTGGCGAATTGCCCGGCCATTCTTCCGACCTTGATCACCGGGCACTTGGCACCAAAGGTCAGCACGATGGCCATCTGCAGCAGCACCCGGAAGGTGTCCCTGATGCTGTCGGCATCGAATTCGGCAAAACTCTCGGCGCAGTCGCCGCCCTGCAGGAGAAACGCCTTGCCCTCACAGGCCCTGGCAAGCGAACTCTTCAAGGTGCGGGCCTCGCCGGCGAAAACCAGCGGCGGATAGCTGCCCAGTTTCTCCTCGACCCGTCTCAGCGCAGTCGCATCGGTGAAGTCAGGCATCTGGACGCGCGGTTTGCTGCGCCATCCTGCCTTTTGCCAATTTGTGGGCATCGGATACCGCCTTTCGGTGGAACAGGGGCCGGCTCTCTACACCAGTTCGGCCAGCGGACTCCATGATTTTCCTTTCCCGGCACCGGCTTTTGGCCAGATTCGGCATTTCTGCCACATCCGCAGAACATTTCTGCCACATCCGCAGACAGGCCGCCCGAGTTCGGTGACGGCGCTGCCGGATGCAGAAGCGGGGCTTCGAAAGCGGTTGGCGCCAGCCGGCGTGGCTTGCAATCCGCTATTGGCGGGGCTCTGGTGCCTTGCCTTTCAGGGTGGGATAGCTGCACCCGCTGGCCGGTTCCGGCCGGCGATCCGCCGGGGTGATGCGATAGGCGCCTTCCCGGTCCTCGGACAGGAACCAGATGGTGCCGTCCGGTGCTTCCCGCACATCGCGGACTCTCCTGGTTTCGGGGAGGCTGATCCGCTCCACCTCCCTGAAACCGTCCACGGGATCCAGCCTGGAGATGAAATCGCCTTTCAGCGATCCGACGAACAGGTGGCCCCGCCAGTCATTCCACAGCAGGCCCGAATAGACCATCAATCCCGACGGGGCGATTGACGGGTCCCAGTAATGGGCCGGCTGCTCCATCCCGTCCATGGCAACCCCCAGGCCGATCTTCCGTCCCGAATAGTGGACGCCATACGAAATGACCGGCCAGCCATAATTGCGCCCGGTTTCGATCCGGTTGATTTCATCGCCGCCCCTGGCGCCGTGCTCGGAGATCCAGAGCCTTCCCTCCAGGTCGAGACTGGCACCTTGCGGGTTGCGGTGGCCATATGACCAGATTTCCGGGCGGACGTGGCCGGTGCCGACAAACGGGTTGTCATCGGGCACCGTCCCGTCCCGGTTGATCCTGATCACCTTGCCATTGTGGCCGGAGAGATCCTGGGCCGAGGGGCGGTCGCCCCGGTCACCGGTGGTCAGGAAAATCCGCCCGTCTTCCGCCTCGACCACCCGCGAGCCGAAATGCCTGCTGCCATCGCTGCCGGGTGCCATCTCGAACAGCAGCATCACGCCGGTCAGGGCCCCGCCATCCTCGGACAGCCTTCCGACCGACAACGCGGTGCCGGCACCGCCCGTTTGCCGCCTGGCATGGCTCAGCAAGACCTGCCGGGTGGCAGCAAAATCCCGCGGCACCGCGACGTCAAGCAACCCGCCCTGCCCCCTGGCATGGACATCCGGCACCCCGTCCACCGATGTTTTGGCACCATCCTGCCCGACATGCAGCAAGTTGCCACCGCGCTCGGTGATGAGCAATTGGCAACCGGGCAGAAACGCGATCGACCACGGAACCCGTAGCCGGTCGATCATCCTTTCGACGACAACCGGATGCCCGCCGACCATCCTCTCGGCCGAGGCCGCGGGCATGGCCAGGATCAGCAGCAGGATCAGGGCGAATCGGTGCATGGTCCGGCAAGTCTACACCACGGCTCGGTCTCCCGGAACTGCGCTGCCGGGACCGGCGCCATTCCATCCGGGACAATCCGCTGGCCAACCTTGCGCCTCCCGGAATCCGGCATTGCCGCCTCCTTCCTGCAAAACTGCCCGGCAGCACCACTTGTTGCTTGAGTTTTTCACCGTTTTGCCTTCTTCATACGTCAAGATTTCAACCTGTTCTCATGACTCGATAAGGAGGGAGCGATGATAAGATTCTTGCTGGCATCCGTTTCGGTTGCCGGGCTGGCCGCAGCTGCGCACGCCCAGGACGAGGTCAAGCTGGGAGTCCTGCTCGGATTTACCGGCCCGATTGAATCCCTGACGCCGCCAATGGGCTGGGCGGTCGACCAGGCCGCTATGGAGGCCACCGATTCCGGTGTGTTCCTGGGCGGTGCGTCGGTCACGGCAGTGCGGGCCGATTCGACCTGCATCGATACGGCCGTCGCCGTTGCCGCGGCCGAACAGCTGGTGACCGCGGACAAGGTCTCGGGCATTGTCGGGGCCGATTGCTCCGGCGTCACCGGGGCGGTACTGCAGAACGTTGCCCGGCCAAACGGCATCGTGATGATTTCGCCGTCCGCCACCTCTCCGGCCCTGTCGACCGCCGAGGATGACGGGCTGTTCTTCCGCACCGCGCCGTCGGATGCCCGGCAGGGCCAGGTGATGAGCGACGTCATCATGGACCGCGGGATTTCCAGCGTTGCCCTCACCTACACCAACAATGACTACGGCAAGGGGCTGGCCGACAGTTTTGCCGCCGCATTCACCAATGATGGCGGAACGGTGACGGTCTCGCTGGCCCATGAGGATGGCAAGGGCGACTATTCGGCCGAAGTCGGTACCCTGGATGCTGCCGGCGGAGATGCGCTGGTCGTGGTCGGCTATCTGGACCAGGGTGGTCTCGGGGTGATCCAGGGCTCGCTCGATTCCGGCGCGTTCGACGTCTTCGTGCTGCCCGACGGCATGATCGGGCCGAGCCTGGTCGACAATATCGGCGCCGATCTTGACGGGTCATTCGGGCAGGCCCCGGGATCGGACAGTGCCGGAAGCATGATTCTGGCCGATCTTGCCAATGCGGCAGACGTAGACGGTAGCACCCCGTACGTCGCCGAGGCCTATGATTCTGCTGCCCTGATCATCCTCGCCATGCAGGCGGCCGGGTCGAGGGTGAGCGCCGACTACAAGGACATGATCTTCGGCGTGGCCAACGCGCCGGGCGAGATCATCCTCCCTGGCGAAATCGGCAAGGCCCTGCAGATTCTCGCCGATGGCGGCGAGGTCGACTATTCGGGCGCGTCCGATGTCGAGCTGATCGGACCCGGTGAAGCATCTGGCCGGTTTGCCGAGCATGAAGTTGTCGATGGCGAATTCTCCATTGTCGGCTATCGTTGAATCGAATCCCGGGACGGGCGGTCGCATGGCCGCCCGCCTGGCTCCGGCCCGTTGCACCGCCTGCTGGCCGGGCTGAACCCCCACCGTGATCGCCACTCGAAACCTGACCAGGAAATTCGGCGGGTTCACGGCTGTCGACAACGTTTCGCTTGAAATCGGCACCGGCTCCATCACCGGGCTGATCGGACCCAACGGTGCCGGCAAGACCACGTTGTTCAATGTCATAGCCGGGGCCCTGGCGCCGACATCCGGATCGGTGCTGCTCGACGGTGATGACATCACCGGCCTGCCGCCACATGAACTGTTCGCCAGGGGCGTGCTGCGGACCTTCCAGATTGCGCATGAATTCTCGTCGCTGACGGTACGGGAAAACCTGATGGTGGTGCCGGGAAACCAGTCCGGGGAATCGCTGTGGAATACCTGGTTCCGGACCGGCAGGATCCGGACCGAGGAAAAGGCAATCGGCGACAAGGCCGACGAGGTCCTGGATTTCCTGACCCTGTCGCACCTGGCGCAGGAAAGAGCCGGCAATTTGTCTGGGGGGCAGAAGAAGCTGCTGGAGCTGGGCCGCACGATGATGGTTGATGCCAGGCTGGTTTTTCTCGACGAGGTCGGTGCCGGTGTAAACCGGACCCTGCTCAAGACCATCGCCGGGGCGATTTTCAGGCTCAACCAGAACCATGGCTACACGTTCTGTATGATCGAACATGATTTCGACCTGATTTCACTGCTGTGCGATCCGGTGATCGTGTTGGCGGAGGGCCGTATCCTTGCCGAGGGACCGGCCCCGGACATCAGGGCAAACGAGCAGGTCATCGAGGCCTATCTGGGACGCGGCGCGGCACGATCCCGGCCAGGACGGGATGCCGGCAATGCCTGAAACTGCTGGCAGCATCTCCTCGCCGCCCCGTGCGCCGGGTCCGGATCGCCCGGGAGAAGCGGGTTGAGCTTTCTCGATTGCAATGGCCTGACCTGCGGATATGGCGGGGCCGACATCATTCATGATGTCGATCTGTCGGTCGAGATTGGCCGGATTGCGGTCGTGGTCGGACCCAATGGCGCCGGGAAGTCCACGGTCATGAGCGCCATTTTCGGGCTGCTCGACCTGCGGAAGGGACAGGTTGTCTTCGATGGTGAGGACATCACCGGCCTGTCTCCACCGGAGCGGGTCACGCGCGGAATGGCTTTTGTTCCACAGACCAGGAACATCTTCGCCACGCTGACCGTCGAGGAGAATCTCGAAATGGGCGCGTTTCTGCGCCGGGATGACATTTCCGGAACCATGGAACAGCTGTTCGGGCTGTTTCCGGTGCTTCGCGACAAGCGCTCGCAACAGGCTGGCGAGCTTTCCGGCGGTCAACGGCAGCAGGTGGCGCTGGGGCGAGCGCTGATGACTTCTCCCAAGCTGCTCATTCTCGATGAACCGACGGCGGGGGTGTCACCGATCATCATGGATGAGGTGATGGACCGGATCTGCCAGATCGCCGGGACCGGGGTGGCGGTCCTGATGGTGGAGCAGAATGCCCGCCACGCGCTGGAGATCGCCGATGTCGGGCTTGTCCTGGTCCAGGGCCGGAACCGGTTCACCGATTCCGGCAAGGCGCTGCTGGCCAATTCCGAAGTCCGCAAGTCGTTTCTTGGAGGCTGACCGACGATGGATCCCTTGAACGCCTTCATCGTCCTGGCCAATTTCGTTCTGGTCCCTGCCCTTTCCTATGGCAGCCAGCTGGCATTGGGGGCGCTGGGAGTGACGCTGGTCTATGCGGTGCTCAGATTCGCCAATTTTGCCCATGGCGACACCATGGCCTTCGGATGCATGGTCGCCGTGTTCGGAACCTGGTGGCTCCAGTCCCGGGGTATCGGGTTCGGCCCCCTGCCGACGGCATTGCTGGCCCTGCCGATCTCGATCGCCGCCACCGTCGGCCTCGTGGTCCTGACCGACCGCCTGGTCTACCGGCACTACCGCAGGATCAAGGCCCCGCTTGTCACCTTTGTCATAGTCTCCTTCGGGGTCATGCTGGTTGTCAACGGGCTGGTCAGGCTGATCATCGGACCGGGTGAGCAACGGTTCTTTGATGGCACCCGCTTCATCATCTCCGCCAGGGAATTCAAATCCCTCACCGGGCTGGAGGAGGGGCTGGCCTTCAGGACGACGCAGGGAATCACCATCGTCGCCGCCCTGGTGCTGATGACGGCCCTGTTCTGGTTTCTCAACCGGACCCGGACCGGCAAATCCATGCGCGCCTATTCCGACAACGAGGATCTGGCGCTGTTGTCCGGAATCAATCCGGAACGGGTGGTGATGATCTGCTGGATCATATCCGGCAGCCTGGCCGCCGTCGCCGGAACGCTCTACGGGCTCGACAAGATCTTCAAGCCGTTCACCTATTTCCAACTGCTGCTGCCGATCTTTGCCGCTGCAGTCATCGGCGGGATGGGCAACCCGGTTGGCGCGGTGGTGGGGGGATACCTCGTGGCGCTGTCCGAAATCTCGATCACCTATGCGTTCAGGAAGGTGGCGGGCTACATCCTTCCGGATGGGTGGCAGCCCGATTCGCTGCTGCAGCTTCTTTCAACCGACTACAAGTTCGCGGTCTCCTTCGTGATGCTGGTCATCGTGCTGCTGTTTCGGCCGACCGGGCTGTTCAGGGGGCGGGTATTTTGACCCGCCGGGACCTTGTCTATTTCCTGGCGGCCATTGCCCTGGTCATCGGCGCCGGTCTGGTCCAGAGCTGGAATGTCGCCCTGGCAATCCTGAATTTCGGCCTGATCTCGGCGGTCCTGGCCATCGGCGTCAACATCCAATGGGGTTATGCCGGGTTGTTCAATATCGGCATCACCGGATTTGTCGCCCTGGGCGGGCTTGCCGTCATCATCGTCTCCACGCCGCCAGTCGTCGATGCCTGGCATGCCGGCGGTGCCAGGGTGGTCCTGGCGCTGGCAATCGGCCTGCTTACCATCCTCGCCGCCATAGCCACCTGGATGCGGCTGCGGCCGGGAACGACCCGGGCGCTGGCAATGATCGGGGTGCTGGTTGCCGGCCTGTCACTCTACCGATGGCTGTTCGACCCGGCGGTGCAGGCCATTGAAAGCGTCAACCCGGCCGGAACCGGGTATCTCGGCGGGCTCGGACTGCCGGTCCTGCTGGCATGGCCGGTTGGCGGCCTGCTGGCCGCACTCGCCGCAATGGTGATCGGCAAGATCGCCCTCGGGTTGCGATCGGACTACCTGGCAATCGCCACATTGGGCATTGGCGAGGTTGTCGTTGCGGTTCTCAAGCACGAGGACTGGCTGACCCGCGGGGTCAAGAACGTTGCCGGGTTGCCGCGTCCGGTCCCCTACGAGGTCGATTTGCAGGCGACGGACTGGTTCGTCAGCGCCGCGGGGCGGCTTGGCGTGAGCCCGGTCGAAGCATCCTCGATCTTCGTGAAGCTGTGCTATGCCGGGTTGCTGGTCACGGTGCTGGCGGTGCTGTTATTCCTGTGCGAACGGTCGCTCTATTCGCCATGGGGGCGCATGATGCGGGCAATCCGCGAAAACGAGACCGCTGCCGAAGCCATGGGCAAGGATGTCAAGGCCCGCCACCTGCACGTATTCGTGCTCGGCTCGGTGATCTGCGGCATTGCCGGGGCCATGGTGACCACGCTTGACGGCCAATTCACGCCGGCAACCTACCAGCCCCTTCGCTTTACCTTCCTGGTCTGGGTCATGGTCATTGTCGGGGGCTCCGGCAACAATTGGGGGGCCATTCTCGGCGGCATGGTCATCTGGTTCTTCTGGATCGAGGTCGAACCGATCGGCGCATTTCTGCTCGATGCCGCGACATCCTGGATGGGCGCCGATTCGCCGGTCCGCGCGCATCTCATGGACTCGGTGGCCCATATGCGTTTCCTGACCATGGGGCTGATCCTGCTCCTGGTGATGCGCTTTCGCCCGCGCGGGCTGATTCCCGAACGATGACCGGAGGGACAAGGCATGGCAGGACGACTCCCGACTGAACACGGAGGCAGGAGATGGCAATGAAGACCAGCGTACAGGCATGCGTGATCGGCGGCGGGGTCGTGGGGTGCTCGGTGCTCTACCACCTGACCAGGCATGGTTGGACCGAGATTTCACTGATTGAGCGGTCGGCATTGACCTCGGGGTCGACCTGGCATGCCGCCGGCGGGTTTCACACCCTGAATGGCGACATCAACATGGCCGCCCTGCAGGGATACACGATCGGGCTCTACCAGGAACTCGAATCCATCACCGGCATGTCATGCGGGCTTCACCATGTCGGTGGAGTCACCCTTGCCGACAGCCGGCAGCGAATGGACATGTTCAGGGCCGAGCGGGGCAAGCATCGTTTCATGGGGATCGAGACCCACCTGGTGGGGCCGGACGAGATTCGCAAACTGGCGCCGCTGGCCGATCTGGATGGCATCATCGGCGGCATCTACAACCCGCTCGACGGCCATCTCGACCCGTCCGGCACCACCATGGCCTATGCCAGGGCGGCCCGCATCGCCGGCGCCGAGATTGTCACCGACAACCCGGTGCTCGAGACCAACCAGCGCCCGGATGGCAGCTGGAATGTGGTTACCCGCAGCGGCACCATTCACGCCGAACATGTCATCAACGCCGCCGGCCTGTGGGCCCGCGAGGTTGGCATGATGGCCGGCGTGTATCTTCCGCTTCACCCGATGGAACACCAGTACCTGGTCACCGAGGATGTTCCGGAAATCGCCGACTCCGGCACCGAGCACCCGCATGTGCTGGATCCGGCCGGCGAGAACTACCTGCGGCAAGAGGGACAGGGGCTCTGCATCGGCTTCTACGAGCAGGATTGCGAGGCCTGGGCGATCGACGGCACACCGCCGGAATTCGGACATGAATTGCTGCCCGACAATCTGGAGCGGATTTCCGATTCGATCGATCACGCCTATAGCCGCTACCCGGCATTGCAGCGGGCGGGGATCAAGCGCATCATCAACGGCCCCTTCACCTTTGCCCCGGACGGCAATCCCCTGATCGGCCCGGTGCCCGGCCTGCGGAATTACTGGTCGGCCTGCGGCGTCATGGCCGGGTTCTCCCAGGGCGGCGGGGTTGGTGACATGCTGGCCCAATGGATGGTTTCAGGCGAGACCGAGCGCGACACGCTGGCCCTCGATGTTGCCCGGTTCGGACCGTGGATCGGCCCTGCCTACACCCTCGAGAAGGTCAGTGAATTCTACCGCCGCCGGTTCTCGGTCGTCTACCCGAACGAGGAACTGCCAGCAGCGCGGCCGCTGAACACCTCGCCGATGCACGACCACTGGAGCCGTCACAATGCCGTGTTCGGGGCCCAGTTCGGAACCGAAATTGTCAATTATTTTGCCCTGCCGGGTGAGCCCCGCTACGAGACGCCGTCATTTCGCCGTTCAAATGCCTGGGAGGCGACACGGCGGGAAGTGCTGGCGGTGCGAGACCGGGTCGGCATCAACGAGATCTTGAATTTCGGCAAGTTCCGGGTCACCGGGGCCGGGGCGCGCCAATGGCTGAACCACGTGCTTGCCGGCCGGATCCCCGGCCCCGGACGGGTATCGCTGTCGCCGATGCTGTCGCCAAGGGGACGACTCATCGGCGATTTCACCGTCAGTTGCCTGTCGGAGCAGGAATTCCAGCTTACCTCTTCCTATGCGGCACAGGCCTTTCATCTTCGCTGGCTGACCCGCAACCTCCCCGACAACGGGGTGACGATCGAGAACATCTCCGACCAGCGCATCGGGTTCCAGATCGCCGGACCGAACTCCCGGACGCTGCTGGCGCGGGCGACCCGGGAGGATGTGTCGACCGGGGCTCTGCGCTTCCTCGACTGCCGCCGGATGCAGGTCGGCCTCGTCAACTGCATCGTGCAGCGCATCACCTTCACTGGTGGGCTGGGCTACGAAATCTACTGCGAAGCCGGGGCGGTGCGAACACTCTACGACACGCTGACGGCACATTCGGAAGGGCTGGGGCTGACGCCATTCGGCATGCGCGCCATGATGTCGCTGCGCCTGGACAAGTTCTTCGGCTCGTGGCTGCGTGAATACTCGCCGGACTACACCCCCGGCGAGACTGGGCTTGACCGGTTCATTGCCTGGTCACGAAATGACGACTTCATCGGTCGGGAGGCGGCCGAGGACGAGCGCCGGGCCGGAAGCGGCCGGAGGCTGCACGCATTTGACGTTGATGCCCTCGATTCGGATGTCGTCGGCTACGAGCCGATCTGGATCGGCGGCGATGTTCGCGGTTTCTGCACCTCGGGCGGCTATTCGCATTTTGCCGACAAGTCGGTCGCTCTCGGCTTCGTCCCGGCCGAGCTGGCATCCGACGGGCTTGAAGTCGACATCGAGATCCTGGGCGAAATGCGGCCGGCCAGGCTTATCACCAGGCAACTCTATGATGCAGATGGCACCATCATGCGCGGTTGAACCGCGTCCCGCCAGCCGGGGGACCCCGGGCAGGCGGCGGTCAATGACCGGCAGGTTTCGGTGATGCCGGCCGGGCGGCGGCACCGTATTCCGGCCATCATTCCGGCGGCCGGTTCTTCCTCGAGGATGGCCGGCCCCGACAAGCTGCTCGAACTGGTCGGCGGAATCTCGATATTGCGCCGGACGGTGCTGGAGGCCATCCACTCCGATGCAAACCCGGTGCTGGTCGCCATCGGCGGCAATCACCAATGGCGGCGGCGGCAATTGTCTGGCCTGGACTGCACTATCATCGAAATTGGCAGACCCGATTTCGGTATGGCCGAATCGCTGCGGTCGAGCATCGCCGGCCTGCCTGCCGAATGCGACGGGGCAATGATTCTTCTTCCGGACATGCCCGGGATCCGCTGCAGTCACATCAACCTGCTCCTGGCCCGGTTCCTGCCCGACCACATTGTCCGGGCCGCCGACGACAGTGGCATGGCTGGACACCCGGTCATCATCCCGTCCTGCCTGTTTCCACGGATGGCCCTGCTCTCGGGCGACCAGGGCGCCCGCAACCTGATCCGGGATTGCGGGCTGGACTCCCTTCATGTCGGATTGCCCGGCAAGGTGAGCCGGTTGGACCTGGATACCAAATCGGACTGGGCCGCCTGGCGGCGGGGTGGTGCGGGCGGAGGGAATTGAACCCTCACTGCCTTTCGGCAAACGGATTTTCGTACCAGCTACGGCTTTCGCCGCCTCCACGGAGGTGAAGTTCGTGGTCTGGACTATCCCTTCACCCTGGCCATCACGGCGTTAGGTGCCGCCCGTCTAGTCTCTACACCTTCCTGGGCTGTGCCCAGGCTTGGCTCGGGATTGCCATGCCAAAGGATTCCCCGAATTTGAGCGGTTCTACACCCCCGGTTTCCCGGGGGGCACCCAGATACCCAAGTCCGTCGCGTCTACCGTTCCGCCACGCCCGCCAGCCCCCATATACAAGCGGCCATCCCCGGCAACAATATCCTCCGGCGACATTCCGGTGCGAATTCCTCGCATCGCCGCCATGCCCCGGGGGTTTGACCAATCCGAATGAAGCTGCCATCCGGCAGCTGACGGCCTGGCCAGGCCTTGCTCAGTATGGCCGGAATTTCTGCAGGTAGGCCAGGTCCATGATTTGCGGCGGCCGGATGAAGGCGACCGCTGCCTTGCCTCCCCGCTGCATGCTCGGATTGCCCGCCGGCCGCAGCGCAATCTGGGCGTAGAACTCGCCTCCTTCCGAGCGCAGCCCAAGCATCGCTTCCTGGCTGTTCCGACCGGGCCTGGTCTTCTCGATGGTGGCGGTCAGCGTGCCGGCACCGAAGGTGCGGGCCGACGGGGCGTCGGTCACCGCAAGGTCACCCGCCTGGAATGACAGTGCGACATCCGTCCCCGGCTCGAATCCGCCCGCCGACCGGGCCAGGATCTCCGCGTCACCAACCCTGCAGGTGGCAAATCCCTCCTTCAGCGTCTTGACCACCTTCGCCTGCAGGAGTTGCTGCTGCCCCGACCTGGAGTTGAGCTCGACCCCGCCCCTGCCGACGACCCGCCCTTCCTGCACGACCAGGATATTGTCCACCAGCGAGCGAAGCTCGTCGTTCGAATGCGAGATATAGATCGCCGGAATCCCGAAGGTCGAGATGACTCGTCCAAGATAGGGAATGATCTCCTCCTTGCTCTGGCCGTCAAGCGAAGCCAGCGGTTCATCCAGCAACAGCAGCTCGGGTGCCGACAGGAGCGCCCGCCCCAGGGCAACCCGCTGCTGTTCGCCGCCTGACAGGTTCTGGATCTTGCGCGGCAGCAAGGGCCCCAGGTCGAGGGCATTGCCGACCTCGTCCCAGCCGGGGCCCTTGCGGCCCCGGCGGCGACGAAAACCGTAGCCCAGGTTCCGCTCGACACTCAGATGCGAAAACAGGCGCCCATCCTGGAATACGATGCCGGCAGCACGCTTGTGGGCCGGCACGAAGATTCCCGATCGGGTATCCATCCATGTGCGGCCACGGAAGCTGACCGTGCCGGTCGCTATCCGTTCGATGCCGGCGATCACCCGGATGATCGTGCTCTTGCCGGCGCCGCTCTCGCCTTCCAGCCCGGTGACGCCCTCGAGCGAAATCGACTCGGTCACATCCAGGGTGAATTTCGGGAACCCGACCTGGATCGAAACCCGCAGCATGTCCTCAGATTTCATCATAATGCCGATATCTGCGGTTGATGATGAACAGCAGCATCATGGCTGCAAACGCAAATGCCAGGGTGCCGAGCGAAAGGATGTGGGCCCGCTCGTAGTCCAGGGTCTCGACGCTGGTATAGATGTCGATGGAAATCACCCTGGTGTGATCCGGGATGTTGCCGCCCACCATGAGGATGACCCCGAACTCGCCAACCGAATGCGAAAAGGCCAGGACACCGGCAGTCAGGAAGCCGCGCTTGGCCAACGGTACCGCGACAGTGAAGAATGCATCCAGCGGCCTGGCGCCCAGGCTGGCCGCGGTCTCCATGGCTCGCTTGCCGACCTTTTCGAAGGCGGCCTGTAATGGCTGCACCGCAAACGGAAAGGAATGCAGAACCGCGGCGACCAGGATGCCGGTAAAGGAAAAGGCCAGCGTGTCGCCGGTCAGGCGGACCCAGGCTCCCCCGATCGGTGAATCGGGATTGAACAATACCAGCAGGTAGAATCCGAGCACGGTCGGCGGCAACACCAATGACAGGGCAGTGACGGATTCCACGATCGGTTTCAGCCGGCTGCCGGTATTGGCGAGCCACCATGCCAGCGGCGTGGCAACCAGCATCAGGATGGCAGTTGACGCAACTGCCAGCTTGAGGGTGACCGCTACCGAACCGTAGTCAAACATCATCGCCTGGCAAATCGTAGCCGAAATCGCGGATGATTCCCCGGGCAACCTCTCCCTTCAGGAATTCGACAAATGCCGAGGCCGCCCGGTTTCCGCTGGCCCGCAGGGTCAGAACCGCATCCTGTACGATCGGCACGTGGTAATCATCGGGAATCGTCCAGCCAACCCCGACCCTGGCATTCTCACGATTCATGGTCTGGGACAGGGCAACGAAGCCCAGCTCGACATTTGCGGTTTGCACGAAGGCGTAGACCTGTCCGACACTCTCGGCGAGTATCAGTTTCGGCTCGACATCGCTGGTCAATCCGGCAACCTCGATGGTCTCCAGCGCCGCCTCCCCGTATGGAGCCAGCGCCGGGTTGGCAATGGCGATGCGGCGGACCGACGGGTTTGCAAGCATGGAAGGACCAGGCTCTCCTGCTTGGTGGCCATGTTTGGCCAGCAGGACAAGCCTGCCGACGGCATAGGTGAACCTTGAACCGGGAAGGATCAGCCCGTCCTGTTCGAGCAGCACCGGGTGTTTCCGGTCGGCCGAGAGAAAAGCGTCGAATGGCGCACCGTTCGAAATCTGCGCGAACAGCCGGCCGGTCGAACCGGTGGTCATGGTGATCCGGTGATCATGACGCTGCTCGAATTCATCCACCAGGCGTTCGGCCGCATGGGTGAAGTTCGCCGCCACCGCGATCAACGCCTCGCCGGCGACCGAGGCAGCCGGCATGGCCAGCGTCACGAGGGCAGCAAGGCAGAGAGCCAGTTTCCGGAACAGGGCGATCAATGACATGTCATCCTCTGGGCTGGACCGGACCGAACATCGATCGCGACGGCAAGTCGAAACTGGCATGCACTGCATGGATTGGTGCCCGAGGCGAGACTCGAACTCGCACGATTCATCATCGGGGGATTTTGAGTCCCCTGCGTCTACCAATTCCGCCACCCGGGCCGATGGGCACTCTTAGACCTCCCGGTTTTGCTCGTCAATGTGGCCTCGACCCCGCGAGGCTGGATTCGCCAGCCCGAAACCTGCCGCCGGCCGCCTCGTCAGCGATTGGTGATCGAGGAGGCTGCGAGGCAGAAGACGCGAGTCCGCAAGGCCATCGCCGGACCGGATTCGCGGCCGGCTCGGTCAAAACAGGGAGCCGAATATCAGGACCGGCGCCAGCAGCGGCAAGATCTCGGTGGCAGCCAGCACCAGGATCATTGCCCGGGAGAGGATCGATTTGAATCTCCTGACCAGGATGATCGACAATGCGAGGCAAACCAGCCCCTCCAATGCCCCGACAATGGTGCCGTGATGTCTTGGATCCCAGTAGCTGATCGGGCTCTCGAAAACCCAGTTGGTGAGCGGCCAGAAATGGGCCCGGCCATCATCATGGTGCAGCGGAAAATCCAGCACCAGGTGGAGCATCCCGGCCAGCCCCAGCGCCAGCAGCCATCCCCGACGTAGCCAGAACCCGGCCAACACCACGCCGGCCCAGACAAAGACCGAATTGTCGATCGCGAAGATGCGCTGCCAATTCTCGGAATAATAGAGCTGCCCGAACACGATTCCCGGCGGGATATCCTGGACATAGAGGGCATAGGCGCCCATCAGGTAGAGCGAGAGATCGGGCAGGAGCGAGCCGGCGAGGATGGCGACATTGATTCCCGGCGCCCCGGGGCGTGACATGGCAGCCATGCCAAGGACGAGATGTGCCGGCGTGTTCATGGCTACCGGAACTACTGGCGATGCCGGGCCTCGGCAATACGCAAATCCGGGCCGAACCGGCAGGCCCGGAATGTTGCTGGCCACCGGAACATGGTGACGACGACACCGGGTGCACGGCACCACGGTCAACCACCGCCCTGTATTTGCGTCTCCACGACACATTCCGGGTCGGGTCGGAAGCCGCCCGGCGGGTCGACCGGCAGCATCGGAACCCGGTCGTCGGGACAAATTCGCCTTTCGGATGCGCAATGCACTGCAGCAGCGCCGTGACGTGCCGGTCCTTGTCTCGACGGGTCGATTCTTGCCTCGGGGATCGGGTTGCGGGTGGTCAAGGCGAGTGGTGCGCGCGTTGCGGTACAGCTGGCAGAGCTTGCCGGGAGCGGGTTCATGACCTGGAAGGCAGGGAGATCGCTGCAGCCTGAGCCGAGAGACTGGCATGTGCCTGCAAGGCAGCACTCGATTGAAACCGGGCATGGTTTCTCCTATCGACCGGTTGTGCCCCTGTTCGGGCGGCAATCTCGGGATGACGGCGTCCATGATTCTCCGCAGGCTCTACAATTGGACCATCACCCTCGCCGGCCACCGGCGGGCGGTGCCGGCGTTGGGGGTGGTCAGCTTCCTGGAGAGCTGGATTTTCCCGATTCCGCCCGACACCATGCTGATCCCGATGGTGATCGCCCGGCCCGACCGCGCCTGGATTGCCGCTTCGGTCTGTCTCGCCGGGTCCGTCGCCGGCGGCCTGGTCGGCTACCTGATCGGTGCCCTTCTGTTTGACCAGTTGGCCCTGCCGCTGCTGACAATGCTGGGCGAGACCGAGCGGTTTCACCAGTTTGCCGCTCGCTACAACGAGCAGGGGTTTCTCGTGGTATTCATGGCGGGATTCACGCCGTTTCCGTACAAGGTCATCACGATATTGTCAGGCTCGACCGGCTTGTCACTCCCGCTCTTTCTGCTGTCGAGTGTGGCAGGACGGGGAGTTCGTTTCTTTCTGATTGCACTGTTACTGCGAAGATACGGGGATAGCTTGCGGATGTTCATCGAAAGACGCCTCGGGCTGGTCACGGCACTGGCGGCCATGGTGCTGGTGGCGTTGGTGGTGATCCTGGGGGCCGGATAATGGAATTGAAATTGCCAATCCTCGGCATTGCCGGCTCGACGGCACTCCTGGCCTATGTTCTCGCCGCCCAGTTCATGCAGGGGCTGGACCCCTGCCCGCTCTGCATCTGGCAGCGATGGCCCCATCTGGCCGCCATCCTGCTCGGGCTGGTGGCGATGCTGGCAAGGAGGCGGTGGCTGTTTGTGCTGCCGGCGGCGTCGCTACTGATCGGCACGGCCATCGCCGGCTACCATGTCGGGGTCGAACAGCACTGGTGGGCAGGCCTCGACAGCTGCGCCGGCGAGCCGCTGGTGGCGATGTCTGGCACCGACCTCCTTGACCTGTCAGAACCCGTGACCGTCACCCGCTGCGACGAGGTGGTCTGGAGTTTTCTCGGATTGTCGATGGCGGCCTGGAACGGGCTGGTCTCGACCGGGCTGGCGATCGCCTGGATGCTGGCGGCGTGGATGCCGGGCCGACTCGCACCCCGATCGGGTTGACACGCGGGCCGGCAACGCCCTCAGTCATCTTCCAGCTCGGCATCCCAGTACAGGAAATCGATCCAGCTCTCGTGGAGATGGTTTGGTGGAAACCTCCTGCCGGCATTGAGCAACTGCCCCACCGATGGCTCGAAAGGCTCCCGCCGCAACGTTACCACGCTATCATCCGGAAGGCGGTTTCCCTTCTTCAGGTTGCAGCCGGAGCAGGCGGCAACCACATTGGTCCATGTGGTTCTGCCGCCCTTCGATTTCGGGATGACATGATCAAATGTCAGATCGCCTTCCGCTCCGCAATACTGGCAGCAGAATTCATCCCGCAGGAACAGGTTGAACCGGGTGAATGCCGAGACATTTGCCGGCTTGATGTATTTGCGCAGCGCCACCACCGACGGCAGGCGGAATTCGGTCGAGGGTGACCGCACACAGGACTCATATTCCGAGACGACATCGACGCGGTCAAGGAATGCGGCCTTGACCGATTCCTGCCAGGTCCACAGCGATAGCGGGCAATAGGAAAGCGGCCGGTAGTCGGCATTCAACACCAGCGCCGAATACCGCCGCGGGCTGGCAGCATTCCAGACAAAGCTCGTTCTGAAATCGGTGTTCATCATCCCTTGCCCTGCCAGCTGCGCGGGCGGCGAAACCCGGTCGGTCGCCCGGCAGCCCGCTGATTCCGGAAAAATATAGGATTGGGCCGAGAAATTTATCAAGGAGGATTTGCCCGGGCGATCGACAGAGTGTCAATCAGTGACCGGTTTGCCCGCACTGCCGGACCGGGACGGGTGCACAGGGATGGCGCTGGCCGGCGCCGATCATTCCCCGTCCTGCCCCGATTCCTGGACGTCGATCGCGTGTTCCTGGGCCATGTCGACCGCGACTGGTGAATAGGCCTGGCTGACCGGGGTGAACACCGCCAACTGATCCTGGTCGGATGCTGGCCGCCTGATCATCCGGAACACCGCAAACGCGGTCAGAAAGCCGGCGACGATGGCGATATACAGGAAGAATCCCGGCGGGCCGGCCACCGTCATCATCCAGCCGACCAGCAACGGACCGCCGATTGCCCCGATTCCGTTGATGAAGATCAGCCCGCCAGCACCGGCGGCCATGTCCGATGGCTCAAGGAAATCATTGGTGTAGGCGATGATCAGCGAATAGAGGGGGTTGGTCAGGCCGCCCATCACGAATGCCACCATGAGCAGCACCGTGAAAGAGTGACCGGTGAAGCCGGCAACCAGCGCAGTCATTGAACAGGTGGCGGCGGCAACCAGGATCAGCAGGCGGCGGTCGACACGGTCCGACAGCCAGCCAACCGGGTACTGGAGAACCATGCCGCCAACATAGATCGTGGCCACGAAGATCGATATCTGCTGCAGGTTGAAATCGGCCTCGGTTCCATAGACCGCGCCCATTCCCCACAATGCCGAAAACAACGCCCCTAGGCAGAAACTTCCGACCGCGCCGAGCGGCGAGACCGACACCAGCTTGCGCAGCGACATCGGCGTTGCCGTTTCGAATACCGGCGCCGGCGCCACCGACAGCAGGATTGGCGCAAACGAGACCGACACCAGGACCGACGAAATGACAAACAGGAAATACCCGCCCGGATCACCGATATTGAGCAACCCTTGCGCAGTCACGATGCCGACCATCTGGACAATGATGTAGACGGACAGCACCTTGCCCCTGGTGTCGTTGGTCGAACTGTCGTTCAGCCAGCTCTCGGCCACCACGTAGACACCGGAAAAGCAGAACCCGATCGCCAGCCTGAGGACAAACCAGACATACGGATCCGGGAAGGCTGCAAACAGCACGATTGCCGCCGAAATGAGCGAGCCCAGGGCCGCAAACACCCGGATGTGCCCGACCCGTTTGATCATGGTCGGCGCCAGCCGCGAGCCGCCCACGAAACCGATGAAATACCCCGACATCACCCAGGACATGACGCCGGCCGACAACTCCTCGACCGAGCCCCGCACGCCCAGCAGCGTGCCCTGCATCCCGTTTCCGGTCATCAGCATCAGGATGCCAACCTGCAGGGCCCAGGTATTCTTGAGGACTTGGAACATGGCAAACCGAATCTTTGGTTTCCAATAGCGCGATTTCCGGCAACGTCACGTACGAAATCGACATCGGATCGACGACATTCAACGCCTCAGGAGTAGCGACCCGTCGCCATAGGAATAGAACCGGTACTGCCGCTCGATTGCTGCCCGGTAGACATGCTGCATGTCCGCGACTCCCAGGAAGGCGGCTACCAGCAGGATCAGGGTCGAGCCCGGCAGGTGAAAATTGGTGACCAGGCCGTCTGCCAGCCGGAAACGGAAGCCCGGGCGGATGAAAAGATCGGTGTCTCCTTTCCACTCTCCGACCCGGCCGTCACCAGCGGCGGACTCCAGCAATCGCAAGGCGGTGGTGCCGACGGCGATGATCCTGTTGCCCCGGCCCCGTGATTCGTTGATCTCGTTCGCTGCTACTGCCGAAATCTCCCCCCATTCGGAATGGATTCGGTGACCGGCCACATCGCCGGCACGGATTGGCAGGAATGTCCCTGCTCCCACATGCAAGGTAATGGTCGAACTGGTCACACCCCGCGCCGCCAGCCGGTCGAGCAGCCATCGGTCGAAATGCAGCGATGCTGTCGGCGCGGCGACTGCACCCGGCCTGCGGGCAAACACCGTCTGGTAATCCTCACGGTCGCGCTCGTCGGCCTCCCGCCTCGACAGGATGTAGGGAGGCAAGGGGATTGATCCGACTGAAGCCAGAACAGCCTCGAGCTCCTTCTTCGGGCAATCGAAACCGACAATGAAGTGATCGTCATGGCGGGCCAGCACCCGGCAAACGAGCTGTGGTGACATCTCGATCACGTCACCGGCCCGCAACCGCCGGGCCGGTCTGGCAAAGACCCGCCAGCTGCCATCGGGATTTTCCTGGTCGAGATTTATCGAGATTGCCGCGATCCCGCCCTGCCCGCCGCCCCGGCGGCGGACCCCCTTCAGCATGGCAGGAATGACACGCGTATCGTTGAAGACCAGGTGGTCTCCCTCCCGCAGCAACGCAGGAAGATCGGAGAATTGCCGATGTTCGAGGATGCCGCGATCCCAGACCATCATCCGGGCACTGCGTCGCGGACGAACCGGCCGCAACGCGATCAGCTGCTCCGGAAGATCGAAATCGAGTTCGGTCAACCCCGACTGCACCGGCATTTCATCAATTGAAGATCCCCTGCAGGGGGCCCGGGGTGATGATTGTCAACGGATTGGCGCCGGCAGTCAAATTGCCGGTTGGCCCCTTGACAAAGAACGCCACGCCGCCAATCCCGGCCCCCTTCTTCAGCCCGAAGAACTGCAGGAAAGTCTTTCGGGCAACCTCGTTCATCGGGTTGAAGGGTGTGATGGTTCCCTCGATGTCCAGCACCGAGTGCCGGGTATCCAGGAAGCCTTCCATCCTGATGCCGATTGACGGGCCCCCGGCAACGCCGTTGTTCAGGACAATCCGCTCCGAGTCGATCTCGAATTCGGCCTCGATGGTGGTGAAAGTGATTCCGCTTGTCACCAGGTCATCAAACAACCCGACGATACTGATATAGCTCAGCACCTCGCTGAGGACCGGCATGTCACGAACGACGGCATTGGTGATCAGCAACTGTCCCCGGTACGACCCGGCGCCGGTTCTTGGCAGCAACGACAATTCCATCTCACCGCCATGCAGGTTGCCGGTAATTCCGGCGTCGCGCATGGCGGCGCCGGCATCATTGGTCACCAGGTATGCGGCAAGCCCCTGTTCCGAAGTGGCAATTTCGATGCCGACAATCTGTCCGCCATTGATCCGCCCGGTCAACTTGCCGCGCACCGGTCCGTCGACGCTGACCTCGCCAACGATTTCCGTCAATTCGATTGTTGGCGAGAGAATCAGGCGGTCGAGCCTGATCGCCATCGGCAGGTCAAGCCCGCCGCTACCGTTGGCGAAATCGACCTTGCCGAGCCTGGTCAGGTCAATGACTCCGCCCAGCAGGGCGACACGGACCCTTCCGGATTCATCGGTTCCCAGCCTGACCGGTGCCGAAAACCATTCGCCGATCCTGACACTCTCGAATTCCAGGACCGTGCCCTGGCCGGACGGCGCCACCCGGGGCACGCCCTCGGCCTCGAAACCGTCGCCGATGATCGACACCCTGGTAATTCTTGCCTCCTCGTCCAGGACTCCCTCGACGACGAACTCCGCTGCCTCGTCGCCATCGGCGGCCAGGGCGAGAAGCGGGACATTCATACCAAGCGCCGCGGCGCTGGTGGTTATGCCGAAACGGATCTCGGTGCCCGGCGACAAGGAGACGAAGAAATCTGCCTCCCTCGTGCCATCGATCAGCCTTCCGAGCCGGGTGATCCCCAGCGACTCGAGCAAATCCTGCGACAGTTGGATGGTGCCGATCAGCAGCGAGCCACCATCCTCATCCAATCCCAGCCGCCACTCGCCGGCCCCGGGCGCGCCATCAATGGTGCCAGCACCTGACACCGTGATCTCGCTATTGTTGGCCCAGACGGCCAGCCGCATGGATTCGAGCGGCACATCTTCACCCAGGACGGATGAGCGAATATCGGTGATCGTTCCTCCGACCGAGAAAGTCACCTCCTCGGGGCGAGGCTCCTTCACCGGAATCTGGACCGTCGAATAGCCATCTGCCAACCCCTCGGCAAAATCGGTTCCCAGGCCGGCCTTCTCCAGGAACCGGAAGGGAGGATGGTCGAGCCAGGAGAAAACGGCCTGGACCGGACCCCTGAACTTGACCCGGATCACGGATCCGGGCCGCTCCGTCCACATGTCGGGCACGCTGAAATCCGAGCCGGACACATCGACATCCCCGGATCCGGACAGGGCGATGCTGCCCCGTTCGAGCACGAAATACGCAGATTTTTCGGTCAGCGTCCCGAATCCGGTCGCCGCCAGCACTGGCGGAAAGTCCCGCATGTAGCGGACGATTGAATCGGCAAACTCGAAACTGACATGCGCCGTCCAGCCGGATTGCCCCGAATATGACAATGCCCCGTGGATGTTGTCGACGGATCCCTGTTCGTGAACCCGCGCTACCCCGTCCCTGACGCCGGCGGCCAGCGACACCGGCCAATGGGCAAGCAGCGTGTCGCGATCCATGTCGTCGACGCTGAATGACAGGTTGGCGAACCACCCGTTGTCGGCCATGCCAGCCTCGCCCTCGGCACGCAGAACCGCGTCGCCACTATCAAGGCTGAATCGCGTGAAATGCAGGTGGAGCGGCGCCAACCCGACCCGGAAGGCCACGGAGATCGATTCGATTTCAGCCGGTTCGGCAAACAACCCGGGATCATCGATCAGGATCTCGGCCAGGTCCAACTGCCCGGTCACGACCGGTCCGGCATTGGCGCTGGCATCGACATAGGCGAATCCTCTACCGCGGCCGCGGCCGGTTTCGGTCTCCAGCACGATGTCGGAAATGGCGATGCGGCCAGTCTCCTGCCCGTAGGCAAAGCCGACGCTGGCCGAACCGACCAGGTAGGGCTCGGCGATGCCCGGCAACGGGATGGCGCCGCCATCCAGGCTGATCGATCCCGTCATCGAGATCAGTTGGCCGGTCCGGTCGAACTCGAGCCGGGCCGATAGTCCAGCCTCGCCGCCGCCCGAAATTTGACCGCTGGCGGCGGACAGGATGCTCGTCAGAGTCCCGGCATCGGCAGACTTGGCGGTGACGAATAGGTTGGTCGACCCATCGGTAGCATGATGCCGGCCGTCGATGGTGGCGTTGCCCAACTCCATGCCGTCCCGGACCATGGCCATTGAGCCGAGAATCCGGACGTCGTCCTCGGCTCTGACCAAATCCAGCGATGCGGCCACCAGGTCGATCCCGGGCAGGGCATCGACGATCCTGGCATCGGCGACGGATACCTGGTCCGGTCCGGAGCTGGTCATGGATTCGAGAACCATGGTCAGCGAAGCGAGGGCGTCGGTCATCTGGCCTTGCGGGCTCGGCGATTGCGCCGCCGGCACCGATGGCGGACCGATGGTCAGGCCCCGGGCGGCAATCCTCGACGGGCCGATATCGGCGCTGAACAGGGAGCGGATCTCCACGACAATCTCGATCTCGCCGACACTGACCGTTCGTCCCGGCAGCAGTCCAGCCACCTCCACCCCCTCCAGGAGCAGGGTTGGTCGGTCCTGTTCCGCGTCCACGGACAGGGTCAACGCGCCGATCGTCGCTTGCCCCCGCTCGCCAATGACCGAATTCACGTAGTCTTCGATTGCAACCCGCACTGCATCCGGTACCTGGACCGGCGTCGTTGCCGACAAACCCCCGGTCGAGGCAACAAGCAGCCCCGCCGCAACCGCCAGTGCGGTGAGGTAACCCGAAACCCGGTCAAACAGACATTTGCGTCCTGACTTCATGAACAGCCCAACAATAACGCCATGCACCTACCTGGCGACACCGCGGCAGATAAGTCGCCGAATGAACGAGTCTGCCCTGGCCTTCTCAGCATCGGGAAATCTGTCAACGGCCGACCAACTGGCTGCTTCGATTCCGGATTCGGCAGTCGCGAAGACGGTATACCATACCGTGATGCAAATCCATCTTGTAGACGGGAAGGCGGCTGGATATCCTCTTGGCTTGGTGAAGCCCCGGCCAGCCGGGTCGGAATTGTGCAGGTGACAGTTGTCGAGTGACGTGAAGTCCATCGACAGCGGATATGTCGGAAGAGTGCTCAGCGAACAGTTCATAACCATCCGGTCCGCCTCCGGGCACCGGACCTTCCGAATCGGACCGGGGCTGCTGGTTTCTGCCATTGCCGCCAGCATCGGATTGCTGGCCTGGATGGCCCTGTCAACCGGCATGGCGATGTGGCACCTTGCCGGCGTCGATGACCCGGGCACGGCATCGGACGGCAGCAGAACATCGCAGTCCGACCTTCTCGGTAACGAGATTGCTCGCCTGGAGAAGGTCGAAGACCTGCTTGAAGGCCAACACAGCGCCACATTGCTGGCGCTGCGAGACTCGGCCGTCCGGAGAGCGCGGTCGGAGGCACTGCTCGCCGAAATCGGGCCGTCCGAGGATATGGGCCAGGAAGCCGACGGGGCCGGTGGTGGCGGTGACCACATATTGCTGGCGCTGGACCGGACCGTCGAGGAGCTTGCTGCGGTCAGGCAGCAGAACCGGGATTTGGACAACCAGGTGAAATTGCTGACACAGGAATCCAGGCGGGTGGAATCCGTTGTCCTGAGACTCTCCGCAGCGATCAATTCGGCAACCGAACGCATCGAGAATGAACTTGTCCGGCTGGACCAGTCCCCCGAAGCGCTGGTCAACGAGATACGCTCGATCCATGCCGGACGGGGCGGATGGCTGGACGAGGCCAACCTTCGGAGCCACGGGCCTGACTCGGCGGCGGCGGACCGACTGGCAACCATGATCGAGTCACTGGCCGGAGATATCGACCGGCTGGACATGATCAGGCTTGCCTACCTGTCGGCGCCCTTGGCCCACCCGGTCCCGGGCCGGCGTGTCCGCCTGTCAAGCCGGTTCGGCAACCGGATGCATCCCGTGTACAACCGGCGACAATTTCACGAAGGGGTCGACTATGCCGCCGCCACCGGAACCCCGGTGCGGGCGACGGGAGACGGCATTGTTACCTTTGCCGGCTGGGAAAGCGGATTCGGGCGGGTGGTCAAGATCAGGCATGTCGGCGATACCGAGACCCGGTATGGTCATCTGAACAAAATTCACGTCAGGAAATGGCAAAGGGTTTCCAGAGGTGACCATATTGGTGATATAGGGTCTACGGGCAATTCTACAGGCCCCCATCTTCATTACGAAGTACGTGTAGGCGGGAAACCCGTCAATCCATTGGAATTCATCAGGATACATTAAAATGTTTACCAACCGAAAGAGCAACGAAACTCCCGGACAATCCCAGCAACCAGCCGCCCAGCCTGCGAATTCGCCACCGGTTGCACGAAAGGCTGTGCCGACAGGAGCCAAGAACGCCAAGGGAGGCGGACAACCGTCAACCCTCTCGACCGACCTCTTCATCAAGGGCAATCTCAAGACCGAGAGCGACATCAAGATTGAAGGCCAGGTAGAGGGTGATGTCAGGGCAAGGTTGCTCACGATCGGGGAGCACGCCACCATCAGGGGACAATTGATGGGTGACGAGGTGGTGATCAACGGCCGAATCATCGGCAAGATCCGGGGCATCAAGGTCAGGCTGAACTCGGGCGCCCGTGTCGAAGGCGACATCATTCACGAGACCATCGCCATAGAGGCTGGTGCCCATTTCGAGGGATCTGTAAAGCGTCAGGACAATCCGCTCGCCGAACATGTGGCACCGCCGGCAGCACGGATCAAGCGCGGGCCCAAGGACCAGGATGGCTCGTAAGGGGAGAGGCCCTCTGCAAGACCGACAGGTCAGCGCGAACCCTTCCGGCTGATGCGGGATTCCGCGAGGGCAGCCCCTGTGCGACCGGCTGGGTGAACATATCGCCCCGCGCCTTCCGCAACTCCAGCCTACCGGCCTACCTCCCTGTTGAACTGGCTCTGCCCTGGCCGAATTCACCGGGCCAGGCGGCGCCGAGTCAATTGGTTCGGGCGCGGCCGGTGGCACTTTGAGCAAGGACGGCGGCCATGAACTCGTCAAGGTCTCCGTCGAGGACGGCCTGGGTGTCGGAGGTTTCGATCTGGGTCCGCAGATCCTTGACCAGCCGGTACGGTGTGAGCACGTAGGACCGAATCTGGTTTCCCCACCCGGCGTCACCCTTCTGGCTGTGCATCTCCTGCATCTGCTCGTTGCGCCGGTTCAATTCGATCTCGTAGAGCTTCGATCGGAGCGCCGCCAGGCAGATGGCCCGGTTCTGGTGCTGGGACTTCTCGGACGAGGTCACGACGATGCCGGACGGCAAATGTGTCAGGCGGACGGCCGAGTCGGTCTTGTTGACATGCTGGCCCCCTGCACCTGATGCCCTGAAAGTATCGACGCGAAGATCGGCCGGATTGATCTCGATCTCGATGCTGTCATCGATAACCGGGTAGACTGAAACCGCACTGAAGGAGGTGTGGCGCCGGGAATTGCTGTCGAAGGGGGAGTTCCTGACCAGCCGGTGCACGCCCGATTCCGATTTCAGCCAGCCAAAGGCGTGCTTCCCCGACACCTTCATGGTCACCGATTTGTACCCGGCCTCGCCATCGCGGTTGGCGGCAATGGTCTCGATCTCGTAGCCGCGCCGCCGCGCCCATTTCTCGTACATCCTCGCCAGCATCATGGCCCAGTCGCAGGATTCGGTTCCACCGGCACCGGCATTGATTTCCAGGAATGCGTCATTGGCGTCGGCCTCGCCACTCAGGAGCGCCTCCATTTCCAGTTTCCCGGCCCGGCGCTGCAACTCGTCCAGCGCGGGAACAACCTCCTCCAGCAACTCCTCATCGGCCTCCGATTCGGCAAGTTCGACCAGGGCGGTGATGTCGTCGAATTCGCCCTGAAGGGAATCGAGCATCTCCAGCGAATCGGCAAGGGCCTGCCGTTTCCGCATCACGGTCTGGGCCCGGTTCCGGTCGCTCCAGAAACCGGGATCTTCCGACAAGGCATTGAATTCGGCGAGTTTCCTCTCGACCGACGCCCGGTCAATCCGTGCCGTCAGCAATTCGAGCGACCTTCCGATCGCATCCACCGAGTTCTGTAGATCTGCTCGCATTTGTCCGTGTCGCCCATTGCCTGTCGCCGGCGCGGTCCGGAGTGGTCGGAAATCCGTCCTGCCATTGCTGGTGCGGCTGCCACCCGGGCCGACCACGACACATGATGCAGAAAGGCCTGGAGTTCAAGAAGATCGGCACGCTGTGGACCACATCTGTGTCGTCGGTGCAGCCCTGCGGAGGTGCGGCCGGTCGCGGTTCAGTACAGCCCATACCGGGTTGTGCAGCCAGCCGCCAGGCATGCAGTCGGTCGGTTCAGTACAGCCCCCCCGATGAGAGTGCGCCGAATGAACTGGACGGGCCGGGGGCGTCCTCGCTGGCCTCCGCACCCCTCTCCGGTTCGGCGATAGCGGCTGGCGAAGATTGTGCCTGGTTGTCTTCAGGCACGTAGACGGCCAGGTCCGACCCCATGACAAATCCGCCATCGACGATCCTGATCTCACCCGGGCGAGGCTCGCTTCCCAGTCGGAAATACTCGGCAACGTCGTTATTGCCCGGCTCGCCATCGGCCGAGCCTGACGGCACGCCGGTATCGCGGTTGATTGCCACGAACACGCCACCCTCGGGGATCTTGAATTCGGCCGAGCCGTACCGCTTGACCGCTTCCTTCATGAATGAATTGAAGACCGGGCCGCACAAATTGCTGCCATAGGCATGCCGTCCCAGCGACCTCGGCTCGTCAAAACCCATGTAGCACCCGGCAACGATATCCGGGGTAAACCCGACGATCCACGCATCCCTGGAATCGTTGGTGGTGCCGGTCTTGGCCGCCACCGGAACCCCGAGATCGACCACCCGCGACGCGGTTCCTCTTTCTACCACCCCGCGCATCATCGACGTGATCTGGTATGCGGTAATGGCATCGATGATGCGGCTGCGATAAGCCAGCACCTGCGGCACCGTGCCACCGGGAAGAGATGGTTCGCCGCAATCCAGGCACAGGCGGGTGTCATGGTTGTAGACCGTCCTGCCCCGGCGATTCTGCACGCGGTCAACCAGGGTCGGGATGACCCGCTCGCCGCCATTGGCAAACATCGCGTAGCCGGCAACCATCCGAAACAGCGTGGTTTCCTGCGCCCCCAGTGAATTGGCCAGGAATGGCTGCATGTCCTCGTAGATGCCGAAATCCCGGGCATAGCCGGCCACCTTGTCCATGCCGACATCATCGGCAATGCGGATTGTCATGAGGTTGCGCGACTTCTCGATTCCCTTGCGGACCGGAACCGGTCCGAGGAAATCATTGCCGGAATTCTTCGGTTGCCACAGCCCCTCCGGGGTTTCGAACTCGATCGGCGCATCGATGACGATGGTGGCAGGGGTATATCCGGTATCCAGCGCCGCCGCATACACGAAGGGCTTGAATGACGATCCGGGTTGCCGGTTGGCCTGGGTTGCCCGGTTGAATACCGATTGCTGGTAGGAGAATCCGCCCTGCATCGCCAGCACCCGCCCGGAATTGGCATCAATGGCTACGAACGCGCCCTGGATTTCCGGGATCTGCCGCAGCGACCAGCGTTCTGGCCCGTCGCCCTCGCCAGCCATGTCTGCCACGAACACCACCTCCCCGACCTCGAGGATATCCGCCACCCCGTTGACTCGGTCTGTGCCGCCATCCGGGCGCCGCCTTGCCGACACCCATTCGACATCGGCATTCCCGATGATGTCATCGACCTCCAGTTCCCGACCACTGATCCCCAGCTGGGCGCCCCGGTCGGTCATTCTCAGAACGATGGCGGGAATCCAGCCCGGTATGTCCCGCGGCAACCCGGAATCGTCCAGCTCTTCCCGCCATGCTGCCTCCGCCTCCAGCACCGCGCCATCGACAACGATCCCGGTCCCGCGCCAGATCCGGCCGCGCTGGCGGTCGTAGGATTCAAGCCCGGACCGCAGCACCTCGGCGGCCGTTGCCTGCAGACCGGCATCCACGGTTGCCCTGATGGTCAGGCCACCATTGAAGAACTCGTCCTGGCCGAACGAACTGGAAAGCTGGCGCCTGATCTCGTCGGTGAAATAATCCCGATATGGAAGCCTGGAGCGGAACGAGGAAAAATCGCCGGCCTGCACCGTCCGCAACTCGGCTTGCCGGGCCAGTTCGCCCTCCACCTCGTCGATGAATCCGTTCTCCACCATCTCGTTGATGACGAAATTGCGCCGCACCATTGCCGCGGCCCTGGCGGTGACCGGATGGTACCTTGACGGCGCCTTTGGCAGCGCCGCCAGGTAGGCCGCCTCCTCGATTGACAATTCGTCCAGCGACTTGTTGAAATAGGTTTGGGCGGCGGCGGTGACCCCGTAGGAATTCCGCCCGAGAAAGATTTGGTTCAGGTAGAGCTCGAGGATCTGGTCCTTTTCGAGGGTCCTCTCGATCTTGTAGGCAAGAATCAGTTCCTTGACCTTCCGCTCGGCCGATCGTTCGTTGTCGAGCAGGAAATTCTTCATGACTTGCTGGGTGATGGTCGAGGCTCCTCGCAGCCTCTGGCCGGCCATGGCGTCGAGAATGGCCTTGACCAGCCCGACGGGGTCGTAGCCCCGATGCGTGTAGAAGTTCTTGTCCTCGGCCGAAATGACTGCATTCTTAACCAGGTCGGGTATCTCCTCGATCGGGCTGAACAGCCGCCGCTCATTGGCAAATTCGTCGATCAGCCTGCCCTCCGACGAAAAGATGCGGCTGATGATCGGTGGCTCGTAATTGGCCAGTTGCTCGTAATTCGGAAGGTCTCGGTCGAACAGCCACACCAGGCAATCGAGCAGCAAGGCTGCGCCGAGTACTGCCAGCACCGCCCAGCTGAAGACGAAACCCAGCGCCCCCTGTAGCCTCCGAATCCAGAACCGGGCACCCGGCGCTCGCGCGGCCGGCTTGCCGTCAGTTTCGGAAGTGACTGTGCGGGAGCTGTCGGTCTGCATCCAGGGGCCCAATTCGTGAGTTGCAAGTAATGTGTTTAACCCGCCCAATTCAAGCACGCACGCCCAACTGAACCCCCCATGGACACGCAACCGCAACACCTGCAACCATGCAGGCACCGGCGAAGTTGACAGGCCCGGTCGTTCAACATGAATTTACTGGCAATCTTCGCGGTCTTCGATTATCTGTCCGAAAAAATGTCGGCTCTCCACCATTGCCGGCTGCAGGAAATCAGCATTTGAACCCGATTCATGCCAGAACCGCGTGTTCACCGGACATATGGCGATGTCCAGATGGCCGGTAGATGACGGATTCGAGGGCGCATGACCGCTCCTCAGGCTTCGGGCGAAAATTGACAACCATGACCGGGAACCACGTCCAGTGATCACCAATCCGACGCGATACAGCACGAATGGCGGCCAGGCACTTCGGTTCCCCATGACAATTCAACCGCTTGCCGAATACGGGATTTCCCTCGATTCGACGGGCGGCACAAGGAACGCCAATGGCACAACATTTATTGATCGATGCATCACATCCCGAGGAGACCCGTGTAGCAGTTGTCGATGACGGACGAATCAAGGAATTCGAGTACGAATCGACCAACAAGCAACAGATTACCGGCAACATCTACCTGGCCCGGGTAGTCAGGGTGGAACCCTCTCTCCAGGCCGTATTCGTGGAATATGGCGGAAACCGGCACGGATTCTTGGCCTTTCCGGAGATTCACCCGCACTACTACAATATCCCGGTCGCAGACAAACAGGCCGCCACCGGGAATGACGACGACCCGGAAAGCCCGGATGATGCCGGGCAGAATGCCGCCGGCGACGACACCAACAGCGCCCCGGCCCCGGACGACCAGGAGCCCGATGCCGGCGCCGGGACAGCCGGGGATGGCGGGGATGGCGGCGCCGGGACGGCCGGGGATGGTGCCGGGACAGCCGAGAATGGTGGTGATGCCGACGAGGGTGGTAGCGATGCTGCTGCCGGGACAGCCGGGGAAGGCGGCGATGACGACGAGCCGGGCGATGACGACGTGGACGAGGAGGATATCGCCAGGCCGAGACCTCCGGTTCGGCGATACCGGGTCCAGGAGGTCATCCGACAAAAACAACTGGTGCTGGTCCAGATTCTCAAGGATGAGCGCGGCAACAAGGGTGCGGCGTTAACGACCTATATCAGCCTGGCAGGCCGCTATTGCGTGCTGATGCCCAATACCGACCGCGGCGGTGGAATCAGCCGCAAGATCACCAATGCCGTCGACCGCCGCAAGCTGAAGTCGATCGTGTCCGACATCGACCTTCCCGAAGGGGTCGGTCTGATCATCAGGACCGCGGGAGCCAACCGTACCAAACAGGAGATCAAGCGAGATTATGAATACCTGGTCCGGCAATGGGACAAGATCAGGGAATTCACTTTCAAATCGGCGGCGCCGGCGCTGATTCACGACGATGGCGGGCTGATCAAGCGGACCATCCGTGATGATTACAGCAAGGGTGTCGAGGAAGTGATCGTCGAAGGCGAAGAGGGGTACAAATCGGCCAAGAACTTCATGAAGATGATCATGCCGTCTCATGCCAAGCGGGTTAAGAAACATGTCGGCCCGCTACCGCTGTTTGCCAAGTTCGGAATTGAGAAACCGCTGTCGAACCTGTTCGAGCCGAGCGTTCCCCTGCCATCTGGAGGCTATATCGTCATCGGAATTACCGAGGCGCTGGTCGCCATCGATGTCAATTCGGGCAGGTCGACCAGCCATGGATCACTCGAGCAGACTGCCCTGCAGACCAATCTCGAAGCGGCCGAAGTCATTGCCGAGCAGTTGCGGCTACGGGACCTTGCCGGGCTGATCGTCATCGATTTCATCGACATGGATGAGGGCAAAAACAATTCCGCGGTCGAAAAACGATTCAAGGAATGCCTGAAGGCTGACCGATCGAAAATTCAGACCGGGCGCATTACCGGTTTCGGATTGCTGGAAATGAGTCGCCAGCGGCTGCGGCCGGGCCTTCAGGAGCTGGTGTCGCAACCATGCGAGACTTGCAACGGAACCGGCGTGGTCCGCGCCGATGACTGGGTGGCGCTGGATGCGCTTCGCCACATCGAACAGGCGGCGACGGGTGACTCAGGGGTTGAAATCATCGCCTCGGCACCGGTTGCGGTTGCCAATATCATTCTGAACCGGAAACGCGCCACCCTGACCCAGATGGAGGATACGCATTCGATAACGGTGTCGGTGGAGGGATCACCCGACCTTTCCGGCAGCGAACTCCGGCTCAGGAGGATCACGCGGCGTGACCCCGAATCCGATGAGACCCGGGAGGAGATTATCAGCATCGACACCGATGACCGGTCGGGGCGGAAGGGCAAGTCATCCGGCGAACATGGCAGCGAGTCACGGCGACGCCGGCGGCGTTCCCAGCGGGGGTCGGGGCGCCGAGGTGGGCAGGCTACGCAGGCCGGGGCCGAGTCCGACGACTCCGCCGCCGCGGCGCAGGAGGAATCCGGCCATGATCGGTCGGCAGACAAGGACGGCAAACCGGAAGACAGAAAGGGACGCCGGAAGCGGCGCCGGGGTGGCTCCAGGAAATCCAGGACCCGCGGCGAGTCCGAGGTGACCAGCCCAGAATCGGTCGAGGATCCTGGCAAGCAGGAGATGGCGGAACAAGGTCAGGAGCAGTCGAAACCGCCACGCAAGCGGCGCCGGGGCGGCCGGAAGAAGGGGCAGTCGGGCAAGGGCACACTGGCAAAGGATTCCGGGATGGGTGGGTCGGAGGCCGATTCCACGGCCAGCACCGGGGATGGCGACAAGGTCAGCCATGCCTCGGAGGCAGGCGATTCGGCAACGGCGACCACCACTGAAAGCGGTTGATCGGGCGCCTGGACAGGAAATGGACATCCAGCAGATGGAGAGCATCATGAGCACACCCCCTTCCCGACCAACCACAGCTGCCTGCGCATTCCTGCGGGTTCCGGCACTGTTGATGACATTCCTGTGCATGGCGTGGCTGAACCCGCAACCGGCTGCCGCAACCGATCTTGCCAATCTGACCGCGGTCGAACGCGAGGTTCTGCGCGAGGAAATTCGTCAGTTGCTACTCGAGAATCCCGACATCATCATCGACGCGCTGGAAGCCCAGAGGACCATGGAAGCCGCAGAGCAGGAGGCGAGTGACGCGCAGCTGATTGCACGCTTCGGCGACGAATTGTTTCACGACTCCCATTCCTGGGTCGGCGGCAACCTGGATGGCGACATCACGCTGGTCGAATTCCTGGACTACAATTGCGGATTTTGTCGCAAATCCGCCGATGTCGTGGACGAGCTGATTGAGACCGACGGCAATATCCGGTTCGTGGTCAAGGAATATCCAATACTGGGCACCAATTCCGAGATCGCCGCCCTGCTGGCCGTCTCGGTGCTGCAGCTGGCCGGTGATCAGCAGTACAAATCGGTCCATGACCTGATGATGACCCATGAGGGCCCCTATGATGACGGATTTGTCAGCGAAGTTGCCGGCCTGGCTGGAATTGACCCGGAACTGATTGTCGAGCACATCGATTCCCTGACGCCGCATGACGCGATTTCCGCCAATTTTCAACTTGCCGGCAATATGGGCATCAACTCCACGCCAACTTTCGTTATTGGGAACCGGATGGTGAGGGGCTATATTCCGTATTCAGAGATGCAGGAGATCGTGAATCAACAACGGTCCGGAACGAACTGACGGGCAGAGATCCGACCGGTCCGACTGTCGGCAATCGGTCAATCTGCATCAACCCCAGCGCCGAGTAGACCATGAGCAAAGAAACTGATCGTGACAGCCAGACCGAGATCGAGGATCTGGCCAGGCTGATGAACCAGTACGGGCTGGAGCAGGTCGAGATATCGAGAGTTCGCGGCGAGTTCCAGAGGGATCGGATCAGGCTGTCAAGGCCAAGGGCCGGCGCCGCTGCTGCTGCCAGCCAGCCGGCGCCGCCGACAGAACGGTCCACGGAACCGGCCCCGGCGGCAGCGGAGACCCTGGAAGGCAATCTCGACCCGACCTCGCATCCCGGGGCGGTTATCGCGCCGATGATCGGCACCGTCTATCTCCAGGCCGAGCCGGGGGCGCCAAGCTTCGTGGAGATCGGCTCCCAGGTCGAGGAAGGCCAAACCCTGCTCATCATCGAGGCGATGAAGACCATGAACCACATTCACGCACCCCATGGCGGAACGGTACGGCGAATTCTCGTCGAGGACACGTCGATCGTGGAGTATGGCACGCCCCTGATGATCATCGAGTAGGTCGGCGGCCAATGGTTTCCAAGATCCTGATCGCCAATCGGGGCGAGATCGCGTTGCGGGTCATCCGGGCCTGCAGGGAGCTCGGCATACCATCGGTTGCCGTCCACTCGACTGCCGATGACACCGCCATGCATGTCCGCATGGCCGACGAGGCAATCTGCATCGGGCCGCCGCCCTCCTCGCAAAGCTACCTGTCAATCCCGACAATCGTCTCGGCCTGCCTGGTCACCAAGGCCGATGCCATCCATCCGGGATACGGGTTCCTCTCGGAGAATCCCGATTTCGTCCAGGTGCTCGAGGATCACGGCATCGCCTTCATCGGCCCGACCGCCGAGCATATTCGCCTGATGGGCGACAAGATAACCGCCAAAAAGACCATGCGTTCGCTTGGTATCAGCTGCGTTCCGGGCTCGGATGGCAGCGTCTCGAGCGTCGAGGATGCTGCCGCCATCGCCGATGACATCGGATACCCGGTGTTGGTCAAGGCGGCGGCTGGTGGTGGTGGCCGCGGCATCAAGATTGCCAATTCCAGGACTGACATCGAAGATGCATTCCGAACCGCCCGCGCCGAGGCCAGGCTGGCCTTCGGCAATGACGAGGTCTATCTCGAAAAATACCTGGCCAGGCCGCGCCATATCGAGGTCCAGGTGTTCGGGGATGGGCGGGGCAACGCTGTCCATCTTGGTGAGCGGGACTGCTCGTTGCAGCGCCGGCACCAGAAATTGTTCGAGGAAACACCGAGCCCCTGCATCGATGACGCCACCCGGCGGGAGATCGGCGGAAAATGCGCTGCCGCCGCCGCATCGATTTCATATGCCGGCGCCGGTACCGTGGAGTTTCTCTACGAGGATGGCGAATTCTACTTCATCGAAATGAACACCCGGCTGCAGGTCGAGCACCCGATCACCGAATCGGTCTACGGGGTTGACCTGGTACATGAACAGATCCGGGTCGCATCCGGCAATCCGCTGTCATTTGCACAGGAAGATCTCCGGATCAGGGGCCACGCCATCGAGGTTCGCATCAATGCGGAATCGTTCCCATCCTTTATCGCATGCCCCGGAACGATCACCGCGTTCCACGCTCCGGGCGGCCCCGGGATCAGGACCGACTCGGCACTGTATTCCGGCTACCGGATCCCCCCGCATTACGACAGCCTGATCGGCAAGGTCATTGTTCACGCGTCGAACCGCAACGCCACCCTGGCCAAGCTTGGCCAGGCGCTGGACGAGTTGATCGTCGATGGCGTCGACAACACGGTCGGTCTGTTCCAGAGCCTGCTGAACGAACCGGAGATCATTGCCGGCAATTACGACATCCACTGGCTGGAGAAGTGGCTCTCGCGAACATGACCCGCAACCGGATGTCGGACAGTGTCCGGGCGGACACATCCATTCCGGTGCAGAAATTCCTCATCGCCCTTCTGCATGGATACTTCCCGATGGGGATCGATGATCCCGGCGATCCGGTTCGCTGGTTCAATCCGGAGAGGCGGTGCATACTTCCGCTCGACGCCTTCAGGTTCCCCCGCCGCCTGCGCCGGCTTGCCCGGCGCCATGACATCCGGGTGACTTTCGACCAGGATTTTGCCGCGGTCATCGCCGGGTGCTCGAAGCGCGACGAGACCTGGATCAACGGCCAGATCTCCGATCTCTACCTGAAACTGCACGCTTGCGGCCTCGCCCACTCGGTCGAGGTCAGGATCGGCGACGAACTGGTCGGGGGTCTCTACGGCTTTGCCCTCGGCGGGGCATTCTCCGGCGAGAGCATGTTTTCGCTGTTTCCGGGCGCTTCGCAGATTGCACTACTTCACCTCGTTGCCCGCCTAAGGGATTGCGGCTTCCTGCTGCTCGATGTCCAGTTCCAGACACCGCACCTGGCAAGATTCGGCACCACCGAGATCAGCCGTCAGGGCTACCTCGAACTGCTCGGCGAGGCGATCAATGCCGGCACCGGGTTCAGCGCTCAGCCATCCTCGGAATCCACCAGTTCGGTCTTGCAGCGAACGAGCCATACATCGTAGCGGGGATGATCCATTGCCGACAGTGCCGGCGCCGATGCAATCATCCATGCGCTGAACAGGGGCTTGCCGGATTTGAACTCGTCGATCACCACGTAGGCATAGGAGTGGAGGGCCGGGTTTTCCGGGAGGTACCGGCACTCTTCAAGCCGGATGGACAGCCGATCGAATTTCTGACTCTGGCCAACCGCGACCTCGAATTCGCTGACCCTGCCGGTTATGGTATCCAGCCCCCGCATGATGGCCCCACTGCCATTCAGCGCGTCCTCGGATGAGGCGGCGGTCGAGGACGACAATACCGCGGCAATCACCGCAGCCAGCCGGGTCATTGTCCCTGGTTGAAGAAGAAATCGGACAACAGATCAACGAGCCCGACATATCCCCTGGTATCTACCATGATGTCGTCAGCCGCCAAATTGTCGGGCGACCCGCCCGGGCTGATCTCGATATACTGGCCACCAAGTATGCCCTCGGTCGATATTTCCGCCACGCTGTCATCCGGGATGCCCACACCGCTCTCGATGCGCATCCTGACCATGGCAAAATAGGTCTCCGGATCCAGGTCGATTTCCCGGACCATGCCGATCGGCACACCGGCCATCTTGATCCGCGTACCTTCGTTGATTCCCTGGGCCGAGGAGAAACGCGCCGAGAGCTCGTATCCGCCCTCGCTGCCAAACCACTCCTGGTCCCGGGTCAGGTAGACCAGGAATACCAGCGCCACCGCCAGCACCACGGCGCCAACCAGCGCCTCGAATCGATTCTCGGACATCATGCCGAATACCGTCCGGGTCCAGCGATCATTCCGGCCTCCACGCCTCGTAATCCGGCCCGTCCTCCTTGCGGTCCGATCGCAGTGATCCCTTCGGAACGTAGGCGGCCCCGGTACCGGTCAAATTCATCGAATGCGACTTGCCCCAGGCAGGAGCGGGAACCGGCTCCTCGGTCGGAGGTTTCCCGAAGGTATGGTGCAGCCAGCCATGCCATTCCGGACCTACCCGGCTGGCCTCCATTTCGCCATTGTAGATGACCCAGCGCCTGGAGCCGTCCCGGTTCTCGTAGAACACATTGCCCTCGGCATCCTCGCCAACCCTTTTGCCCTTGCGCATCGTGTAAAGTCGGGTGCCGATGGTCTGGCCATTCCACCAGGTCAGTAGACTCCTGAGCAGCGTCATCCCTTGCTTCCCGAGCCTGCCTGCATCCCTAGCCGCCAGCCGCCACTTCGCCGATCTTGTCCTCGACTTCGGTCGGCCGCATCTTCTTGTCCGAGTAGATCAGCAGCGGTTGCACGGATGAGGACACCGTCTCCTGGTTGATGACCACCTCCTCGATACCGGTCTGGCATGGCACATCGAACATCGTCTCCAGCAGGATGTCTTCCAGTATCGACCTGAGCCCCCTCGCCCCGGTCTTCCGATCGATGGCCCTGCGGGCAATCGCCTCGATGGCATCGTCGGTGAAGGTCAGCTTCACATCCTCGAGCTCGAACATCCGCATGTACTGCTTGATGAGCGCATTCCTTGGTTCGGTCAGGATCTTGACCAACGCAGCTTCATCGAGTTTCTCAAGCGTGGCCACGACCGGAAGCCGGCCGACAAACTCCGGTATCAGACCGTATCGCAGAAGATCCTCCGGCTCGAGCGCCGCATACAACTCCTCGAGGCCCCGGCTCTCCTCGTCGGCGACATTTGCCCCGAAACCGATGGCCGAGCTGCGCATTCGCCTGGAAATGATCTTTTCCAGGCCAGAAAACGCGCCGCCGCAGATGAACAGGATATTGGTGGTGTCGATCTGCAGGAACTCCTGCTGCGGATGCTTGCGGCCTCCCTGGGGAGGCACCGAGGCAACGGTCCCTTCCATCAATTTGAGCAACGCCTGCTGGACACCTTCGCCGCTGACATCGCGGGTAATCGACAGGTTCTCCGCCTTTCGGGTGATCTTGTCGACCTCGTCAATATAGACGATTCCCCGCTGTGCCCGCTCCACGTCATACTCGGAAGCCTGCAACAGTTTCAGAATGATGTTCTCGACATCTTCGCCGACATAGCCGGCCTCGGTCAGCGTGGTCGCATCGGCCATGGTGAACGGCACATCGAGAATCCTGGCCAGGGTTTGGGCCAGCAAGGTCTTGCCGCAGCCGGTCGGGCCGATCAGCAGGATGTTCGACTTGGCAAGCTCGATATCGGCCGATTTCGAGGAATTGGCCAACCGCTTGTAGTGATTGTACACCGCCACCGACAGGACCTTCTTGGCCCGGGCCTGCCCGACAACGAAATCGTCCAGGACGTCGAAGATGTAGCGCGGGTTGGAGGCGTCGGATTCCTCGCTCTTGCCGCCCTGCTTGGCCTCCTCCTTGATGATCTCCATGCACAGTTCAATGCATTCATCGCAGATATAGACCTGTGGTCCGGCGATCAGCTTCCTGACTTCGTTCTGGCTCTTGCCGCAGAAGGAACAGAACAGATGCTTGCCGTCGGTCTTGCTGGTGCTGGACATATTCAAACCCGCTCTTTCAGAAATCCCGGGATCGGGACGTCGACGAAACTCTGCCTCTTCTGCGTTTCCTACGCAAGAATCGGGCAAAAAACAACAATTGCCGCGTCAACTTCCGTCATCATCCGCCATGTCCCGCTTCTCGACAATCCGATCGATGATCCCCCATTCCCTGGCTTCCTCGGGAGTCATGAAGTTGTCCCTGTCGAGGGCATTTTCCACCCGCTTGACGGTCTGGCCAGTATGTCTGGAATAGATTCGGTTCAGCCGATTGTTGGTCTCCAGGATCTCCCTTGCATGGATCGAGATGTCGGATGCCTGTCCCTGGAATCCGCCGCTTGGCTGGTGCAGCATGATTCGGCTGTTTGGCAGGGCAAAGCGCAGACCCTTGGTTCCCGCTGCCAGCAGCAGCGACCCCATGGAGGCCGCCTGGCCGACGGCGAGCGTCGAGATCTCAGGGGCGATATACTGCATGGTATCGTATATCGACAGGCCGGACGTCACGGCGCCGCCCGGGCTGTTGATGTACATGGCGATTTCCTTCTTCGGATTTTCCGACTCCAGGAACAGCAGCTGCGCCACCACCAGCGTGGCCAGCGTATCGCTGACCGGGCCCGACACGAAAACGATTCTCTCCTTCAGCAGCCGCGAAAAGATGTCGTAGCTTCGCTCGCCGCGCGATGTCTGCTCGACGACAATGGGCACCAATGTATTCATGTAGGTTTCGAACGGGTCCTTCATCGACCAATCACCCCCCTGTTGCCTGTCCAGCCGCCTGCCGCGACCCTGCCAATCACCGCCGGAACCGGCTGGCTTCATCCCCTGCCGGGGCCTCGCTCACTCGCCCGGATTTGCTTCCGGCAAGCGACCTCACTCTTCGGCGTCGAATTCCCGAATCCTGCCGGATGCCTCGTCATGGGTCAGATCCTCCACCTTGACACTGGCCATGTTGGCGATGAACCGCAGCACCTTGCGCTCGACCTCCATTCCGGCAACCTGGTCCCTGAGGGCGGGCTGGGCGGCAATCAACTCCCGGGCTCCAAACTGGCGTGCCTCCCGCGGGTACCTCTCCTGCACCCTGGTCAGGATTTCAGCTTCACTGACCGCGATGTCATTCCTGCCAGCCACTTCCATCAAATACAATCCGAGCTTCAGCCTCCTGAGGGCAATCTTCTCGATCTCTTCATCGGAGGTGCCGGAACTCCCGGAATCCTCGCCGGCGGCCGCATCCTCGTCGCCGGCCTCCTCGGGACCCGCGCCCTCGCTACCGACCTTCTCGGCGCTTGCATCCGTCTTGGCCGTCTCAGCACCCGCATCCTCGTCTCCAGACTCCCTGGCGCTAGCATCCTCGTCGCTGGCGGCCTGGTCACCCTCACTTGCCGCTTCGCCGGCCATTGCCGGTTCCTCGACCTCACCAAGGGCCCGCCGCGTATTTGCCAACTCCCTGGCCAACAGCGTCGGTGGCAGCTGAAAGTCAAGCATTTCGTCGAGCCTATCCAGCAATTCCTTGTGCATAATTCTCTCGGAATGCGCGTTGCACCATTCAACCAACTGGTTGCTGATGTCCGATTTCAGCTCTTCCAGCCCGGTTCCGCGCTTCTCGGTCAGGATCTCGTCGGTGAGTTCTGCCGGAACTGCCTTGCGAATGGCAGTGACCAGGATCCTCTGCTCGGCAGTTACTTGCCCGCCCTCGTCCGTTCGGGGGTTGGGGATTTCACGATCAACCGTCAATTCGTCGCCGACCTTCAGGCCGATCAGGCTGAAGCCCTGTTCCTGAATGGCCTGCGGATTGTCCCAGGAGCGCAGCATGATCTCGCTCGCCGCATAGCGCTCGATCTCCTCGTCACCGACAAACATCCTTGCATCAACCTGGACCTCGTCACCATTGACCGCCTGGTACCCATCCTCCGTGTCTTCAACCTCGGCAATTTCCAGGGCAATGTTGGCGAGCCGGTCCTCGACCATGGCATCGATGTCGGACAGGGCGATCCGGGTCAGCTCGATATCCGAAAACTCGACCTCCGGAATTGACGGCAGGCACTCATACTCGATGCGAATCTCCATCGGCTCGGCCTGATCGGGCCCGGCAGAGCCGGAGCCATCCTGGTCATCCACATGGATCGCGGGCTGGAAGGCCGGCTTGTTGCCCGCCTCCTCGAGATGACGATTGAATGACTCGGCGACGATCTTTTCAACCAGATCTCCCCTCATCCCGGCGGCGAAGCGTGCCCGGATAACATGGCTCGGGACCTTGCCCTTGCGGAAGCCCGGCAAGGTCAGCGTCGGCCTGACCTCTTCTATCTCCGAATTGATCCGGTCCTCGACTTCAGCCGATTCGAGCCTGCCCTCGCATTTGCGCACAAGCCCTTCGTTAAAGGTCTCCACGAACTCCATCGGTCGCAACGCCCCTTTCATCATTGGTGCGGACGGAGGGATTCGAACCCCCACGCCTCTCGGCGCCAGATCCTAAATCTGGTGCGTCTGCCAGTTCCGCCACGTCCGCCTGATTTCGCTCA
Organism: Paracoccaceae bacterium; assembly: GCA_965214695.1. GTDB lineage: Bacteria > Pseudomonadota > Alphaproteobacteria > Rhodobacterales > Rhodobacteraceae > JAPOXR01. The sequence goes on from OZ243967.1 coordinate 938,774, forward strand.
CATGGCCGTACCCTGCAAAGGACGCGGTCATTAGCAGAGCGCTCCAATACAGGCGAGCAAAAAATTCGGGCCGGCCGTAGGCACCATTCCCCGTCTCCGGCTGCACCCGAAGGCCGGCCAGGGGAGAGTATGGCAAACCCGGCGACGTGGCCCTCGCCCAGGGCCGAGCATTGCCGCCTGCCCGGTCGGATTCCGGAGCTCACCCGGTTGCCGAATGCTGTTCGAGCGAGGACAGGACGGCCGGGATTGCCTCTGGCAGATCCTCGGCCATCAGCCCGGGGCCAAACTGCCGGGCGGCCCGGATGTGCAGGCATGCCGCCAGGCATGCGGCGGCAAACCCGTTCTGGCCGCGGGCCATCAGCCCGGCCACCAGGCCGGCAAGCACATCGCCGCTGCCAGCGGTTGCCAGCCACGGGGCGGCAGAACTGCCGACCGCCGGTATGATGACAGAGCGCCCATCCGGCCCGGCAACGACATTGTCGAACCCCTTGAACAGGACGGTCGCCCGCGATCTTCGGGCGGCGGCGATGGTCGCATCCAGTTTCGAATACGACACTTCCGCATCCATTCGCCGGCCCAAATCGGGAAACAGCCGGCGAAATTCTCCTGCATGCGGCGTCAACACGACATCCCCCGAAACCGCATCGGCCAGAATCGCCGGATCATCATGGAACATGCCGACAGCGTCGGCATCCAGCACCAGGGAGCGACCCGACTGCAGCAACCGGAGAACCAGCTTCCTCGCATCGGGGCCGGTACCGAGACCCGGGCCGGCACAGGCGGCGTTGACCCTGCTGTCGGCAAGAAACCGCCGCAACATCGCCTCATCGTCGATGGCTGCCAGCATGATGGCGTTCAACTGTGCTGCGTGCTCGTCGATGGCCCGATCCTCGACTCCGATGGTCACCAGGCCAGCACCGACTCGCATTGCCGACCGGGCCGCCAGCCTTGCGGCTCCGCCGCGGCCCCGCCCTCCCGACAGAACCAGCAGATGGCCGTAATCATACTTGTGCGAGATCGGGTCACGCTTTGCCAGGTCTGCCGACGTTATCGCTTGCGGATCCGCGAGCCGGCAGAGGTGCTGCCTCGAGCGCAGATCGGCCAACGCGTTCTCGATGCCGATCGAGTGGACGGCCAGCCGACCGGCCAGGTCCGCGCCCCGCCCCAGGCAATGACCGGGCCTTGCGCATTGAAAGGTCACGGTGAGCGCAGCGCCGGCCGGATCAAACCCGGTCTCGGCCAGCAATTTCCCGGTATCCGAATCCACCCCGGAGAAAATATCAACTGCAACCACCGGGCCGAGCCGCATTGCCTCGTCCAGGGCCTGAATGACCGGCCCGGCAATCGGCCGGCGCAAGCCGGTGCCGAACAGCGCGTCGACCACGATCGTGCCTTCCTCCAGCCCGCTGCCGGCGAACTCCTCCAGCCTCCCGACCTGGCCGCGTGCCAGCCACCGGGCCCGGACCGTCTCCGCTTCTGCCGATAGACCCGCACCGTCACCGAGCGACCAGACCGACACCCTCCATCCGGCCTGGGCCAGCAAATCGGCAACCGCGTAGCCGTCGCCGCCATTGTTGCCGGGACCGCACAGCACGGCCACCTGCCGGCATCCGGCCGACAGGGCATCGTGATTGCCGAGAATCTCGTCGGCCACCACCTGCGCCGCCCGCTCCATCAACTCGAGACCGGTCACCCGGCCGGAGGCAATCGCCTGCCGTTCGATCTCCCGCATCTGGTCGCTGGTGAGCAGCGGTGTCATCAATGGTGCCTTCTCAACTTGTTCTGAAAATAGGCCATTTGCACAAATTTTGGACAATAGGCGAGAAACCATCCCGTCCCCGGCAAATGTCCGCCGCCATTCCCTTGGTCTGACGCCAGGATGCGATAGTTGTGTGCCTCAAATCCGCCAATCAAGGAGTGATGGTGATGAAGAAGATCGAAGCAATCATCAAGCCCTTCAAACTTGATGAGGTCAAGGAAGCGCTGCAGGAAGTTGGAATTCAGGGCCTCTCCGTCGTGGAGGTCAAGGGTTTTGGCCGCCAGAAAGGCCATACCGAATTGTATCGGGGCGCCGAATATGTCGTGGACTTTCTGCCCAAGGTGAAGATCGAGGTGGTTCTGGCGGATGATCAGCTGGATGACGCCCTGGATGCGATCCAGGATTCGGCCCGGACAGACAAGATCGGTGATGGCAAGATATTCGTCACCACGGTTGAACAGGCCATTCGAATCAGGACAGGCGAATCGGGTGACGACGCCTTGTAATCGGTCTGCCAATCCAAACCTCATAATCAACGGAAAGGAACAACCATGCCGACAGCCGAGGATGTACTGGAATTCATGGCGGAAGAAGAGGTCGAATATGTCGATCTGAGATTTACCGACCCCCGCGGCAAGCTGCAGCATGTCACACTGAAGGCGGATCAGGTCGACGAGGATTTCTTCGAAGACGGTCTGATGTTCGACGGATCCTCCATCGCCGGCTGGAAATCGATCGAGGTATCCGACATGAAGATGATGCCGGATCCGAATTCGGTCTATATGGACCCGTTCTACGCCGAACGTACCGCCTGCATTCACTGCAATATCGTCGAGCCCGATACCGGTGAGGCCTATGCGCGCGATCCCAGGGGCACCGCCGACAAGGCGGAAATGTATCTCAAGGCGTCCGGAATCGGCGATGTCGCCTATTTCGGCCCGGAAGCCGAGTTCTTCCTGTTTGATGACGTCAGGTTTGCCAACACCATCAACAAGGTGGCCTATGAACTCGATGCCATCGACGGCTCGTGGAATACCGACACCCAGTACTCGATGGGCAATACCGGGCATCGACCGGGGGTGAAGGGCGGATATTTCCCGGTCAATCCGACCGATGCCGGGCAGGACATCCGGTCGGAAATGCTGTCAACCATGGTCGGGCTGGGCATGAAGGTCGACAAGCATCACCACGAGGTGGCGTCATGTCAGCACGAACTCGGCCTGATCTTTTCGTCGCTGACCGACCAGGGCGATCAACTCCAGAAATACAAGTATGTCGTGCAAAATGTTGCCCATTCCTACGGCAAGACGGCAACCTTCATGCCCAAGCCGATCGCCGGCGACAATGGCACCGGGATGCATGTCAACATGTCAATCTGGAAGGATGGCGCCCCGGTCTTTGCCGGCAACAAGTATGCCGATCTGAGCGATGAGGGGTTGTGGTTCATCGGGGGAATCCTGAAACACGCAAAGGCGCTGAATGCCTTTACCAACCCGACAACCAACTCCTACAAGCGGCTCATTCCAGGCTTCGAGGCGCCGGTTCTGCGGGCATACTCGGCACGGAACCGCTCGGGTTGCGTCAGGATTCCGTGGACGGAAAATCCCAAGGCCAAGCGCGTCGAGGCACGATTCCCGGACCCGCTTGCCAACCCGTATCTCTGCTTTGCCTCCCTGCTCATGGCCGGATTGGACGGAATTCGCAACAAGATCGATCCGGGCGAGGCCATGGACAAGAACCTTTATGACCTGCCGCCGGAGGAACTCCAGGGAATTCCGACGGTGTGCTCCTCGTTGCGAGAAGCGCTGGAGTCGCTGAACGATGACATGAACTTCCTGCTGGCCGGCGATGTCTTCAACCGCGACCAGATCAACGGCTATTGCGAACTCAAATGGGAGGAGGTGTTTGCCTTCGAACATGCTCCGCACCCGATCGAATTCGAGATGTACTACTCGGCCTGAACCGGCCTTCCGGTCAGGCATCACCCGGTGACATTCGGGCCGGCGGTCATCATGGCCGCCGGCCCTTCAAATCCGGTGGGATACAGGCTTCCGACGGCCTGGAGTTTTCCGCAAGTTTCAGCCTGAAATTTCTATGTGGTTTGCCCGAATTCTGCTAGAAACCGCGCCAGGCAGGCGAGGCTTCCTTGGAGGAATTCGTGGTCATGGACAGCTTCAGCAGACCAGTCAGGAAGATTGACCCGACCAGGAGCGAATTCCTGGGCGACGGAACACCGAATGACTGCGACCGCATCGAGATCGGACCCACCCTCGAAGCCTTTCGCGAGTTCGAGGAGGCCGGGCTTGTGCTGCCAAATCTCGAATCCATGCGGCGCTATCGCTGGCAGCGGCTGACCGATCATCTGGTCGAACGCGACTATGGCGGCATCCTGCTGTTTGATCCGCTGAACATCCGGTACGCAACCGACACCACCAACATGCAATTGTGGAATACCCACAATCCGTTCAGGGCGCTCCTGCTCTGCGCCGATGGCTACATGGTGCTGTTCGAATACAAGAACTCGCCTTTCCTGGCCGAATTCAACCCCCTGGTGCGCGAGGTCCGCACCGGGGCATCCATGTTCTACTTTGCCGCCGGCGACCTCGCCGGCCGGAGGGCGGAGAAATTTGCCGGGCAGGTGAAGGAAATCATGGACGCGCATGCCGGATCGAATCGCCGCCTGGCGGTCGACAAGATCCTGGCCCATGGGCTGGAGGCGCTTCGTGTCGCCGGCTTCGAGATCAGGGAAGGCGAGGAAGTCACCGAGAAATCCCGCTCGATCAAGGGGGAAGACGAAATCCTGGCCATGCGATGCGCCAGCCTAGCCTGCGAAAAGGCGATCGATGCCATGCATGATGGCGCCATTCCCGGCAGGTCGGAGAACGAGATCTGGTCGATACTGCACGCCGAGAACATCAGGAGGGGCGGCGAATGGATCGAGACCCGGCTGCTGACAACCGGGCCGCGAACCAATCCGTGGTTCATGGAATCCGGCCCGCGGGTGCTGCAGAACAACGAGATCCTGGCATTCGACACCGATTTGATCGGTTGCTACGGGATATGCGTGGACATCTCGCGAACCTGGTGGATCGGGGATCGCCCGCCGCGACCCGACATGGTCTACGCCATGCAGCATGCCCATGAGCACATCATGACCAACATGGAGATGCTCGCTCCCGGCGTGCCGTTCAGGGAGTTGATTCTCGGCGGCCACGTCCTGGACCCGGAATTCCAGAAGCTGAAATATGGCTGCCAGATGCATGGTGTTGGCCTGTGCGACGAATGGCCGCATATCTGCTATCCGGATTCATACGAACCAGGTGGCTTCGAATACGTCCTGGAGCCCGGAATGGTGCTATGTGTCGAGGCCCTGGTCGGTGCCGAGGGCAGCGACTTTTCGATCAAGCTGGAAGACCAGGTACTCATCACCGAAACCGGCTACGAAAACCTCACCCGCTACCCGTTCGACAGCCGCCTGATGGGCCGCTGACGGCCCAGCTTCGACGCCGTATTTCCGACAGGAGTCCGACCTCAGGCTGGTGGCAATTCCAGTCTCGACAGCAGGGCCCGGTAGCGAAGAAACAACAGCACGGCGGCGCTTCCCAGCCCGATGACGAAACCCGACCAAACCCCGACACCGCCTCCGCCCAGGGTGAAGCCGAGGAGGTAGCTGGCGGGAAGTCCAAGCACGGCGTAGCTGAAGGTGGCAATGATCATCGGCAGGTGGGTGTCGCTCAGGCCACGCAGCAATCCGAGGGCAATTACCTGCATCGCATCGACCAGCTGAAATGCGGCAGCGATGTAAAGCAGTGACACACCGATTGCGATCACCTGATCGGCGTTGTCGGCTCCGGTATCCAGGAAGGCGGATACCAGGGTCTCGGGAATCGACACCATGATCAACACGACGATGGCCACGGCACCAACGCACAGCATGATGACTGCCCGCGAAGCCAGCATGATCCCGGCCCGGTCCTGCAGCCCGACCGCCCGGCCAATCTGTACGGTGCCTGCATTGGCCAGCCCGAGATAGATCATGAAGACGAAGGCGGCGATTTCCAGCGTGATGCCGTGGGCGGCAAGGGACTCGGTATCGATCCAACCCATCATGATTGCCGTGATGGCGAAAAAACCGGTCTCGGCAACCAGGGTAGCGCTGATCGGCCATCCGAGCCGGAACACTTCCCTGAAGACCGGCCAATCCGGCCGCAGGAAATTCGAAAACAGCGAGTATTCGCGAAAATCCGGCATGATTTCCGTGTAGATGACCATGATCAGCAAGGCGAAGGCGTGCGAGACCACCGTGGCGATTGCGGCGCCCCTGATGCCGAGCTCCGGCAGACCCCAATTGCCGAAGATCAGCCCGTAATTGGCGACGATATTGAGAATCACACCGGCCAGCGTGGCCCACAGGACGATCCTCGGGCGGACCAGGGCCAGGAAGAAACTCTTCAAGGCCATGATGCCGAGCGCCGGCAGCAACCCCCACATGGCAATCCGCATGTAGTCGCCTGCCAGGGAAGCTGTCAATTCCTTCTGGCCGAGCGAGACCAGCAGCCACCTGGTGTTCCATAGCGGAACGAGAACCAGCACCCCGTAGATCAGCGACAGCCACAAGCCCATGCGGACGACCCGGCGGACTCTCCATGTCAGCCCCGAACCCTCGGCGCTGGCCGCCAACGGCACCACGGCCATTGCGCATCCCGACCCCACGATGAAGATGACGGTAAACAGTGTGGTGGCGAGGACTCCGCCGGCAAGTTCGTCAACGCCGTACCAGCCGAGCATGACTGCGTCGGTCAGGTGCTTCAGCGATTGCGTCAGGTTGCTGCCGATCACCGGCAGGGCCAGCGCCATGGTCGCCTTGACCTGGCCGCCAAGCGGGCTGTCTCTCCTGGCAACGAACATCGGGTCGCAGTATGCGATGAAGGTATGGACAACAAGCCGTGGCCTGCTTTGTCGGGTCGGCGCCGGTCGGGGGTTTCCGGCATGAACGGCGATCCCGGCTCAGGAATGGAGCGGGCGAAGCTGCATGGCAACCGCGGAGCTTTCCATAGGACACACCATGCGGACAGTGCGCCACCCCTTGTGCTCCTCTATGCCCTGGCTCCGGTCATGCGAGGCTCCTCGACCGACCGGCAGAAGTATCCACGACAAACCGGCAACAGCCTTGACGAATCGGTGCCGCTCCCGTCGATTTGATTTGCGGCCCACCACCATGTCCGACTATCCTGCCCGACAACAAGAATGAATTGAGGCAGAAGATCAATGGGTTTCGAAAGCGCAGCCGCGCGCGTTTCGGCTCAGCCTGTCTATGATGCAACTGCAATCGAGGTTCTCGAAGGCCTTGAGCCGGTGCGCATGCGACCGGGCATGTATGTCGGCGGAACCGATCTTCGGGCGATGCATCATCTGGCCGCCGAGGTGCTCGACAATGCCATGGATGAGGCGGTTGCCGGCCATGCCAGCAGGATCGATGTCGAATTCAACGCCGATCATTCACTGACCGTCAGCGACAATGGCCGGGGAATACCGGTCGATTCCCACCCCAGCAATCCGGACAAATCTGCCCTGGAGGTCATTCTTACCACGCTCCATGCCGGCGGAAAATTCTCCGGGAAGGTCTACCAGACCGCGGGCGGACTGCACGGCGTCGGCGTATCGGTCGTCAATGCCCTGTCCGAATCGCTGTCGGTCGAGGTGATCAGGAACCGGACCCGGTATCGGCAGGAATACGCACGGGGCCAACCGCTCGGACCGTTGCGGGAGGCTGGCGGTGCCCCGAACCGGCGTGGAACAACCATTACCTTCAGTCCGGACCCGGCGATATTCGGCAACAGCGCCAGGATGAAACCAAAATCGCTAATGGGCATGGCCCGGTCGAAGGCCTACCTGTTTTCCGGGGTCGAGATTCGCTGGAAATGTGCCATTGCCGATGCCGATGTTCCGGAATCTGCCGTCTTCCACTTTCCCGGCGGTCTCGAGGAATTTCTCCGGGACCAGCTGGCGGGGGCCACCCTCTGTTCCGAACGGCCATTTGCCGGCAAGGTCGATTTTTCGGAACGGTTTGGTGACCAGGCCAGGGGATCGGTCGAATGGGCTCTCAACTGGGCAGCGGATCGTGACGGGTTTACCCGGTCCTACTGCAACACCGTGCCGACCATGGAAGGCGGCACGCATGAAGCGGGGTTCTGGGGTGCAGTGCTGAAGGGCATTCGGGGATATGGCGAGTTCATCTCCAACCCCCGGGTTGGCAAGGTCACCAGGGAGGACATCCAGGCGACCGGCTGCGCCATCGTATCGTGCTTCATCGAAGATCCGGAATTCGTCGGGCAGACCAAGGACAGGCTCGCCAGCGCCGCCGCCCAGAGGCTGGTCGAGAACTCGGTACGTGATCATTTCGACAACTGGCTGGCGGCGGATCCGAGGGTCTCCGGAGACCTGCTCGAACAGCTGATTCGCCATTCCGAGGATCGGCTGCGGCGCCGTGCCGAGAAAGAGACCTCCCGCAAGACCGCAACCAAGAAGCTCCGCCTGCCGGGCAAGCTGGTCGATTGCTCCCGCTCGGCCCGCGACGGAACCGAATTGTTCATTGTCGAGGGCGATTCTGCCGGCGGGTCAGCGAAAATGGCGCGCCACCGGGAGAGCCAGGCATTGCTTCCGCTGCGGGGAAAGATTCTCAACGTCCTGGGAGCATCATCTTCGAAAATGAACCAGAACAGCGAAATCAACGACCTTTACCAGGCACTCGGCGTGAGGCCTGGCAACCGCTTCCAGATCGACGATCTGCGGTATGACAAGGTCATCATCATGACCGATGCCGATGTCGATGGCGCGCATATTGCCTCGCTGCTGATGACGTTCTTCTTTTCCCAGCTGCGTGACATCATCCGCCGGGGCCACCTGTTCCTGGCCTGCCCGCCGCTGTTCCGGATCACCCAGGGCTCCAGGCGCCTCTATGCCAGGGATGATGCCGAAAAGGACCGGATGATCGCCGAAAACCTCACCGGTCGCGGCAAGATCGAGGTATCCCGGTTCAAGGGGCTCGGCGAAATGGATGCCAAGGATCTGCGAAGCACCACCATGGATCCGGCCACCAGGAAACTTGTCCAGGTGAGAATTGAAGGCGGCGAGGAAAGCAGCACCGGAGATTTGATTTCCCGCCTGATGGGCAAGAAGCCGGAAGAGCGATTCAGGTTCCTGCAGCAAAACGCCAAATTCGCCGCCGGTCTCGACATCTGACAACGTGAACCAGGCTCAGCGCCGGCAACCCGGGAGAGGTTCTCGACCTGCCCGTTCCCACTGGCTGTTCACTCGACCCGGCGCTGCGGCTGACCGGTACCGATTGCACCGTGCTTCCAGGCATCGGGACGGGGTCTTGCCGACAGTTTTCCTGGCATTCGGCCAGATCCATTCCCGGCTTGGCTGGTCCGGCTGTCTGCCGGGACTACTTCCTGCTTGGCTGGTCCGGCAGTATGCCGACGAAATGCCGATCACCATGGACGTTGTCGATCCGGTTGGATGGCGGCCAGAACTTGTTGTCCGGGTCGCAGCCCGGCGGGAATGCGGCGCGCCTGCGCGCATATGGGCGGTCCCAATCCTCGATGAAGTCTGCCAGGGAATGCGGTGAGTTCACCAGCGGGTTGTTGTCGGCCTCCAGCCTGCCTTCCCTGACATCATCAATCTCGTCCATGATCCCGAGCATGGCGTCGCAGAACCGGTCCATCTCCGCCTTCGGTTCGGACTCGGTCGGCTCCACCATCAGCGTGCCGGCCACTGGCCAGCTCATGGTCGGAGGGTGAAACCCGCAGTCGATCAGGCGCTTGGCGACATCGTCTACGGTAATTCCGGTCCCTTCCACTGCCTTGCGGATATCGATGATGCATTCATGGGCTACCAGATCCTGGTTGCCAGCGTAGCAGATCTCGAACCTCTTCCGTAACCGGTTGGCGATATAGTTGGCGCTTGCGATGGCAATCCGCGTCGCTCGCGACAGCCCCTCCGATCCCATCATCAGGATATAGGCCCAGGAAACCGGCAGGATCGAGGCCGAGCCGAACATGGTTGCCGACACCGCGCCGACCTCTGTCTCCAGCAACGGATCACCGGGAAGAAACGGTATCAGGTGGGACCTGACCCCAATCGGACCCATTCCCGGCCCGCCGCCACCATGCGGGATGCAGAAGGTCTTGTGGAGATTGAGATGGCCGACATCGGCGCCGAGATCGCCAGGCTTGGCAATGCCGACCAGTGAATTCAGATTCGCACCATCAAGATAGACCTGGCCACCATTCCGATGGGTGATCTCGATCACGTCGCCAATCGTGTCCTCGAACACCCCGTGCGTCGACGGGTAGGTGATCATGGTCGCCGCCAGCGTGTCTCCGACCTGCCGGGCCTTCTCCTTCAGATCATCAAGGTCCACGGTTCCGTCGTCTCTCGACATGATCTCGACGACCTCCATCCCGGCCAGCTGGGCCGAGGCGGCATTGGTCCCGTGCGCGGATTTCGGAATGAGGCAGTGAACGCGGTCACTGTCGCCATTGTGCTCGTGATATGCGCGAATGGCCATGAGTCCGGCAAATTCACCCTGGGCGCCGGAATTCGGCTGCATGGATATGGCATCATACCCGGTGATTTGGCACAGTCTTTCGCAGAGATCCTCGATCATGTCCCGGTAACCGGTTACCTGGTCGGCAGGCGCAAATGGGTGGATATTGCCGAATTCCGGGAATGTGACCGGGATCATCTCCACGGTGGCGTTGAGCTTCATGGTGCATGAGCCGAGCGGAATCATGGTCCGGTCGAGAGCCAAATCCTTGTCGGACAGCCGGCGCATGTAACGGGTGAGGGAAAGCTCGGAGCGGTTGGCATTGAATACGGGATGCTCCAGGTAGGTGGAAGTCCGGAGAAGGGCTCGCGGAATGACCGCGTCCCCCGACCCGCAATCCAGCCTGCCAGATGCACCAAGACATTCGGCGATCGCCGCCAGTTCCGTCTCGTCCACCAGCTCGTCCAGGGAGATTCCGATCCGGTCCTTCCCGATGATCCGGAAATTGATCCCGGCAGCACGGGCAGTGTCGATGACGTGCCGCTGGGCGTCGCCGACCCTGACGACAATGGTGTCAAAGAACACCCCGGTCTCGACCACATGTCCAGCCGCCGTCAATGCCCGGGCCAGGGCGGCAGCCCGCCCATGAATCCTTTCGGCGATCGCCCGGATGCCGGCCGCGCCGTGAAACACGGCAAACATGCTGGCCAGGACCGCCGGCAGGACCTGTGCAGTACAGATGTTCGATTTTGCCTTCTGCCGACGAATGTGCTGTTCCCGGGTCTGAAGCGCCAGCCGGTAGGAATTCCGCCCCCTGCTGTCCACGGACAGACCGACGATCCGGCCGGGAAGTTCCCGCTTGCGAGCATCCCGGCAGGCGATATAGCCGGCATGCGGACCGCCATATCCCATCGGAACCCCGAATCTCTGGGTCGAACCGACCGCAATGTCGGCACCCATGGCGCCCGGCTCCTTCAGCAAGGCCAGCGCCATCAGGTCGGCGGCGACTATGCCGATGGCTCCCGATTGGTGCAGCTGCCCGATCGCATCGCCGAGATCATGCACGTCGCCATAGGTTCCCGGATACTGGAACACGGCGCCAAAGCATTCGGTCGCGGCCAAATCCGCACATGGATCGATGACAACAATCCTGATCCCGGTCGGCCGCGCCCTGGTCCGGAGCACGGATATGGTCTGCGGATGGCAGTTCCGGTCGACGAGGAACGCGTCCGAACGGGATTTGGACACCCGGCGAGCCATGGCCATCGCCTCGGCGGCGGCGGTAGCTTCGTCGAGCAGCGAGGCGTTGGCAACCTCCAGCCCGGTCAGATCGCAGATCATGGTCTGGAAGGCCGCCAGGACCTCGAGCCGTCCCTGGCTGATTTCCGGCTGGTAGGGCGTGTACGCGGTATACCAGGCCGGGTTTTCGAGGATGTTTCTCAGGATTACCGGCGGCGTGACCGTCCGGTAGTACCCCATGCCGATGAGCGAGATCATCTGCCGGTTGCAGGCAGCGGTCTTCCGCAACAGCTTCAGCGTTTCCTGTTCGGTCAGCGGCCGGCCAAGCCCGTCCAGCCTTGCCTTCTGCAATTGCGGCGGAACCAGGGCATCGATCAGCTCCTCCTCGGACCGATAGCCCATCTCGTTGAGCATGTCGGCCAATTCGGCCGGCGACGGCCCGATATGGCGCAGGTTGCAAAAATCGTCAGGATCGTAGGGTACCGTAGCGCTGGCCATGAAAATCTCCCGAAAACCTGGTTGATGGGCGACACGAAAGCCTAGCTTATGAGCGAGCGGTATTCATCCTCATCCATGAGCCCCTCGTATTCGGCGGGATCCGCAAGCTTGAGCCTGAAGAACCACCCTTCTCCCTGCGGATCGTCATTGACCAGCGTCGGTTCGTCGGCAAGCCCTTCATTGATTTCGGTCACCACACCGGCAAGCGGCGCATAGACATCGGACGCCGCCTTGACGCTCTCCACGACGGCGGCATCACCGCCTGCCGACAATTCAGCCCCGACATCGGGCAGTTCGACAAAGACGATGTCACCGAGTTGGCTGACCGCAAACTCGGTAATGCCCACGGTTGCAACGCCGTCCTCCAGGAACAGCCATTCATGTTCATCAGTAAATTTCACCTTCTCAACCCTTCATTTTCTTGAATCGAGTTTTGACAAACGGCAATGCTTGCACTTCGGCCGGATACCTGCGGTTTCTGACCTGGCCGTACACCATGGTCCCGACTGCCGCGAACCCGGTCTCGACATATCCCATCGCCACCGGACCGCCCACCGTCGGGCCAAACCCGCCCGAGGTCACCTCGCCAATGCGATCATCACCTGTTTCGCTGCCGTAAATCGGCGCACCCTGCCGCATTGGCACCCGTCCAACTGGCCTGATGCCGACGCGGCGGCGACCGGTTCCTTCGGCCAGTTCGGCCAGGATTCTTGCATCTCCCGGGAATCCACCCTCGCGGGCGCCGCCAGCCCGCCGGGCTTTCTGAATTGCCCAGGACAGGCCGGCTTCCACCGGGCTTGTCGTCTCGTCGATATCATTGCCATAAAGACACAAGCCCGCCTCCAGCCTGAGCGAATCCCGCGCACCCAGCCCGACAGGAAGCACGCCGCGTTGCTCCAGCAAATCTCCGGCCAGGCCGACCGCGAGGTCATCGGGAACCGACAGCTCGAAGCCGTCCTCGCCGGTATAACCCGACCTGGACACCCAGATCTCCTTGCCAGCATGGTCCAGGACCAGCGAATCCATGAAGTTCATGCTCGCCACTTCCGGGATCAGCCGGGACAGGATGTCCTCGGAATCCGGCCCCTGGATGGCAAGAAGTGAGCGCCCCTCGACCAGTTCAACCTCGCATTGCCGACCAAGCCCGGATTCGAGCAATTCCATGTCGACATGCTTGCGAGAGGCGTTGACCACCAGGAAGAGATGGTCCGATCTGGTCGCGATCATCAGGTCATCGACCAGCCCGCCTTCCGGAGTGGTGAACAGCCCGTAGCGCTGCCTCCCCTCGGCCTGTCCGACGATATCGGAGGGAATCAACGCCTCCAGGGCAAGGGCGGCATCTGCTACCGAGCCCGATTTCGGCCACAGCCTGACCTGCCCCATATGGCTGACATCAAACAATCCGGCCCATCCCCGGGTGACATGGTGTTCGCCCAGAATGCCGGCGGGATACTGAACCGGCATCTGGTAGCCGGCGAAGGGAACCATTCGAGCCGCGTGGCGGCGGTGAAATTCGCAAAGCGCAGTTTCCTTCAATGCGGTCTCCGACATCACAATCCCGATCGCTCCTGTCTCCACGGCCTCCCGAATGCCCGTCCCTGCCCGGGCCAGCCTGCAACCACGCCCGAGGGCGACACCATGCGCCCGGCACCGAAGGCGGCACAGGCCGGTGGCGGCAGAAAATCGGGAACCGCGCCCATAGACCGGATTTTCCCGATCATCAACACCTGTTCACCTTCTGCAACAACTGCATGACCCTGCCCATGTCCGGCCCGGTCGGCTTGCCGGTCAGCGCCAGGCGAAGCGGCATGAACAGCGCCCTGCCCTTCCGGCCGGTCTTCCGGGCAACCGCGTCGGTCCAGGCTTTCCAGTCCGACCCGCCATAGGGCGGCTCCGGCAGGATCTCCATCGCCGCGGCCACGAAATCCCGGTCATCCGGCCCGATCACCGGTTCGGCACCGTCGCGGAACATGCTCCACCATCCCTCCAGCTCGCCGAGCGTCGAGATGTTCTCCCTGACCGTATCCCAGAAACGTTGCGCCAGCCGCGGCGGCACTCCCAATTCGGCGATACTGCCTTCTGCATACTCGAATGGCCTGGATGCCAGGAACCTGGCATTGGCCTGGCCGAACTCCGCATCGTCGATTCTCGTCGGTGCCGTGCCGTAATCCGACAGGGAAAACTCCGCCGCCAGTTCGTCGACCGACGACCTGGCCTCGAGCCCCGCCGAGGACCCGGCGAAGGCCAGCACGGTCAGGATTGTCATCGGTTCGATGCCGGCCTCGCGCATGCCCCTGATCGAATTCGCTCCCTGGCGTTTTGCCAGCGGCCCGCCATCGGCCCCGGTCAAGAGCGAGTGATGGGCAAATCCGGGCAGCTGGCCCGATATCAACTGCATGATCTGGACTTGCGCCGCGGTGTTGGTGATGTGATCGGCCCCCCTGACCACGTTGGTGATCTTCATCTCGACATCATCGGCGACCGAAGCCAGGGTGTAGAGCACCTGGCCATCGGCACGGATCAGCACCGGGTCGGAGACGCTGGCGGCATCGATCGACACCGAACCCTGGACGGCATCCGTCCACGCCACCCGCTGCCGGTCCAGGCAGAAGCGCCAATAACCTGGACGCGAGGCTCGCAATTCCTCGCGTCGCGCCTCGTCCAGGGACATGCCGGTGCGATCATAGACCGGTGCGTTCCCGGCCCTGAGCTGCATCTTCCGCTTCAGCGCCAACTCGTCGGGAGTCTCGAAGCATTCATAGAGTCGTCCCTGCCGGCGCAATTCATCCCCGGTCTCGGCATAAAGATCCAGCCGTTCCGACTGCCTCACGACCCGGTCCCAGCCAAGCCCGAGCCATTCGAGATCGGCCATGATGGAATCGACGAATTCCTGCCTGGTCCGCTCGGGGTCGGTGTCGTCGAGCCGAAGAATGAACTGGCCGCCGCCTTTCCTGGCAATCAGGAAATTGAACAGGGCGGTGCGGAGATTTCCGACATGCAAGTGCCCGGTAGGCGACGGCGCAAAGCGGGTGATCGTCATGATGGTCCTTTCAGCCGGGCAAAGCTCGGCCATGTCGCCGCCCCGGGGCAGCGGGCCGGCGGCGGCACCCGCCTGGTGGCCAGGCCACGTCGTCGATCCGGCATTCAGCTGCACCCCGCCAAATTGCGGTCGCGCCAATGATTGACGATCGGGTAACGGCGGTCCAACCACAACGCATGCCCGGTGAGCCTGACCCCCGGCGCCGACTGGAACCGCTTGTATTCCGACTGGTAGATCAGGTGTTCGACATGCCTGACGATGTCCGGGTCGAACCCTGCTGCAACGACCTCGGCAACCGGCATGTCGTGATCAATCAACTGTTCCAGAATTCCGTCAAGTATCTCGTAGGGCGGCAGGCTGTCCTGATCCTTCTGGTCGGGACGCAATTCCGCCGAGGGTGGCTTTTCCAAAATCTGCCCGGGAATGCAACGGCCTTCCGGTCCGAGCATCCAGGCCCGGTGATTGATGTTCCGCCACCGGCAGGTTGCAAAGACCCTGGTCTTGTAGAGATCCTTGACCGGGTTGTAGCCGCCGGCCATGTCGCCATAGATCGTTGCGTAGCCGACGGCCGCTTCCGACTTGTTGCCGGTCGTCAGCAACAATTCGCCAAACTTGTTGGAAATGGCCATGAGCAGCAGGCCTCGCAGTCGCGACTGGATGTTCTCCTCGGTGGTGTCGGTCCCGGTGCCGGCGAACAGCGGTGCCAGCGTCAGCCTTGCAGTCTCCTGGAGGTCCCGGATGGCAACGGTGTCGGACCGGCATCCGAGCAGGCCGATCATCTCCTGCGCATCCCCGGTGGATGCAGCGGATGTATAGCAGGACGGCATCAAGACGCAGCGCAAATTCTCGGGACCAACGGCATCACAGGCTATGGTGGCGACCAGGGCACTGTCGATTCCACCGGACAGGCCTACCAGGACTGCCGAAAAACCGCTCTTGGCGACATAATCCCGAACCGCGGTGACCATGGCCCGGTAATCGGCCTCCATTTCGTCCGGATACGCGGTGCAATTGCCGGGATGCGCCTGCCAGGAACCATTTCCGCCGACGAAATCAACGACCTGCCGATCCTCGGCAAATGCCGGCATTTGCACCGCCAGCCGACCGTGGCGGTTCAGCACGAAGGAGGCGCCATCGAAGACCTGGTCATCCTGACCGCCAACCAGGTTCAGATACACGAGGGGCAGGCCAGTCTCGGTAACCCTGGCCACCATCTGCGACATCCTGACATCCATCTTGCCGCGGTGATAGGGAGAGCCATTCGGCACCAGCAGGATCTCGGCGCCAGACTCGGCAAGGGTTTCAGGAACATCCGGCCTCCACGCATCCTCGCAGATCGGGCTGCCGATTCGCACGGGGCCGACCCGGTATGGGCCGGCGATCATTCCCGGTGAGAATTGCCGTTTTTCGTCGAAGACCTCGGTATTCGGCAGGTGGTGCTTGAATACCCTGGAGGCGATCCGACCCCGGTGAAGGACCAAATAGGCGTTGTAGAGCCTGTCATCGCAAAGAAAGGGGGAGCCCAATCCGATCGCCGGCCCATCACGGCAGGCCTCGGCAATTTCGTCGATCTTGGCCATGCACCCGGCAACGAAGGATCGCTTGAGCACGAGATCCTGCACCGGATATCCTGACAGGAACAATTCCGGGAGCGCCACCATGTCGGCGTCATCGGCACCCGCCGCACGCTGGCAGTCAATGACCGCCGCCGCATTCCGGTCCAACGCGCCCGTGGTCGGGCCAAATTGGGATAGTATCAATCGAAATCGGTCGGACAATTGAACTCGCGCATTACTTTTGCAGACTCTGGAGGTGATTTGTCCTATACAGGCGCCGGTTTGATCAGGGAACCCGTACATGATGTTGCATAGGGTCAGCCAGATTGTGCTGTTTTGGACGGTTTCGCTGTGCCTGGTGGGCGGGCCGGCGATCGGAGGACAGGGTGCGGACCGGTCACTGGATGATCACTATGTGGGTGAAACCGAGAGCGGTCTGCGCCATGGCTCCGGCACGTTGCGGCTCCCCAACGGCTATGTCTATGATGGCATGTGGCGCTACGGTTCGCAGCACGGTCAGGGAATCGCCACCTACCCCGACGGCTCGGTATATGTCGGCAATTTCGATGCCGGAAAACGTCATGGAGCCGGCACGATACGATTCGCCGATGGCAGCGAATACACCGGAGCCTGGCAGGATGATTTGATCAGTGGAACCGGCACCTTCATCTCGGCTGACGGCGCGGTCTACCGGGGGGGGCTGGTGGATGGCCGGCGCCACGGTCGTGGCAGGCTGAACCTGGCCGATGGCCATGTGCTTCTGGGAGACTGGCGGAATGGCAGGTTGGAAGGGCCTGGCCGGAAGACCCGGCCGGACGGCTCGGTATATGTCGGCAATTTCCTGGACGGCGTCGCTGACGGCGACGGGGAACTGACCCTGGCCGATGGCAGCGTGTATACGGGCGCGTTCTCGGGCGGGCGGCCACAAGGCCCAGGATCCCTGGTGACCGGCGACGGAACCAGCATCGTCGGCGAATGGGACGGATTCGACGTCCGGGGCAGGGCCAAAATCACCTATCCGGACGGCACGATCTACCGGGGCGGCATCGCCGAAGGCGGGCGAAACGGCTACGGCATCATGACCCGGCCTGACGGGTTTCGCTACCAGGGCGGCTGGAAGGACGGGCGGTTTCACGGCAAGGGAGACGCCATCTATCCGTCCGGCGAGTCCTATTCGGGCGAATTTGCAGGGGGGCTGCGCCATGGCCAGGGACAATTGACCGCGGCCGATGGCACGGTGTTCGAGTTCGAATGGCTTGCCGGCGAGGCGCATGGTCCGGGGATAGTCAGTTTTGCCAATGGCGATGTCTTCGAGGGCGGCATCAGCGACTACCAGCCCGACGGTCCGGGCGTCCTGACCTCGACTGACGGATCCCGGTTCCTGGGCCGCTGGTGGCTCGGCGACCTGCGCGGCCATGTCGAGGCCTTTTTTCCGGATGGCGCCGTGTATGTCGGGGATTTTTCCGATTCGGTGATGCATGGCAATGGCACGCTCGTGCTGCCGCATGGCTACCGCTATTCCGGCAATTTCAGTGCCGGGAAGAAACACGGGAAGGGGTCCGAGTGGCTGGCGGACGGAACCCACTACAGCGGTGAGTTCATTGACGGGCAGAGATCAGGGCAGGGCCGTGTCGAGCACCCCAACGGATTCCGCTACGAGGGCGGCTGGAAGGGTGGGCTTCCACATGGTCACGGCAGGGCCGAATACCCGAATGGCAATGTCTATGTGGGCGAACTCAAGAACGGCCAGCGCCACGGAGAGGGCCGCATGATCTTCTCGGTCGTGACGGATGACGGCAGCTGAGCAAGGTTCTCGACTCGCTCGACGGGTGCATCGCTGCTGTCGAGGAATGCATCGAATACCACAACGTCAACGATGCCCGCCCGTTTTGCTGGAGCAGGAAGCCCGAGGACCTCGTGAAAGCGTGGAAAAGAGGGCACCAGAAACTGCAGGAAATGGCATCAAATGAATGAATCAATCCGCTAGGCTTGCCGAGCCTCGGACGCATGCCGTTTGCCGTCGACTCCCGGCCGTCCACCGGTTCGATTGAAGTAGGCCGCAATTGCGTGGTCAAGCTCCATGTTGAGGTCGTTCCCCCGTCGGCTTGCCCAGATCAGTGACTGGAGTCGCAGGTCGCGGTCGGAAAAGTCAACCGTTCCTGTCCTGAGCAGATAAATCGCAATGTCAGCATGCTTGTTCTTGATTGCCTCAATGAGCGCGGTGTTTCTTCCGGTCTTGTCCGAGATGTTCACATCCGCGCCGTGGCAGACAAGGCACCGTGCGATGTGGGCATGACCCTTTACGGCAGTCTCTATCAGCGCGGTACGGCCGTAGTACTCGGCCTGGAGATCCACCATCGTCATGGGATGGCGAAGCAGGCTCTCGACCATGTCAAGATTTCCGCTGCTGGCAGCGAGCATCAGCGGCGTACTCCTCCACTTGTTTCTGGCATTGACGTCAATGTCCGGATGTTCAAGCAGCAGCCTCGTCAGGTCGCGCCTCTGGCCGTGAACGGCAATGTGAAGTGCCGTCCAGCCATCGCCGTCGACGACATTGACATCCGTGGTCTCGAGAACTGCCCTGGTCGCCTCGACATCGCCCGCGATTGCCGCTTCGATCAGCTTGCCGCCATCGCTCGTCTGGCGGTGTTCAACCATGGACTTCCTGGCCTTTCCTTCGCGGGTGTTTCGAATTCGCTGACATCTCTAGTTTCCGCGACCACTGTGTGCCGGACGCCGTCCTCGGCCCAGCCTGACCGGCCTCCCACGGACACCGACCCCCATCCGAGACGCATGTCTCCGGGCCTGCACCTGCCGGTCGAGCCCGGCGGCGTGTTCGCCGCAAGTGTATCATTTTCGGCCCAGATCGCCAATGTCGTGGATGTGGAGCAGGATCTCTTTCACGCCACCGCCGAACCCGAGCTGACAGAACACATAGGGTCTGCCGGCGCGCACGCGGTCGGCATCGCGCCGCATGAGATCAAGATCAGCATCCACGTAGGGAGCCAGATCCGTCTTGTTGATGACCAGGATGTCGGAGCGCGTGATCGCCGGTCCGCCCTTGCGCGGGATTTCCTCTCCGGCTGCAACATCGATGACATAGATCGTCAGGTCCGCGAGTTCAGGCGAAAATGTGGCCGACAGGTTATCGCCGCCGGACTCGATCAAGACCAGGTCAAGATCGGGATGCAGTTCGCGAAGCTCGGCGATCGCGGCAAGGTTGATCGAGGCATCCTCACGGATCGCGGTATGCGGGCAACCGCCGGTTTCGACGCCCTTGATCCGGTCGGACGGCAATGCCTGGATGCGTACAAGCGCGTCAGCGTCCTCTTGGGTGTAGATGTCGTTCGTTACGACAGCCATCGACAGTTCGTCGCGAAACGCCTTGCAAAGCGCCGCTGTCAGCGTGGTCTTGCCAGCCCCGACCGGGCCGCCGATGCCGATGCGAAGTGGTCCGTTCGGACTGCTCATGTACGGAATATCCTCGAATTCTGGGCTTCGTGCCGCATCGAAGCGATGTCGGTCAGGAACGCCATTGACACAAGTTTCGACAGGTCTCCGTGGCGCGTGTCCTCCGCGACCTCAGGGCAGAGCAGGGTCAGCCGTCGAAGGATGGCCTGCCCTTGCTGCTGGCCAACGGCCAGCAGTCTCTGACCGGCGGCGACAAGGTTGGACAGAAAGGCCTGTAGGTAGAGTTGCTGGGTTGGCGCGATGGGCAGGCCCTCCTGTGCGGCAGCAGTGCCTAGCGCGACGGGATAGGTTAATCCTTCCGCCGCAACGTCCCAGGCGGCCAAGGCCCTGCAAAAGGCCCGACCCTGCGCTTCCGTTTCCCGCCGCCTTTCGGACGAGGCCGCGAAGGCACGTGCCGTCCGGTCAATTTCCCCGAGGCGTTGACGGGTGCCGGCGTTGAAGGCGGCGGCCAGAATCAGGGAATCCGCCCGACCCGCTCCATGCAGCAAAACGTCCTCAAGCCAGGCCTCCAGGCCGGCTCCATCCTTCACCCAACCCAAGCCAACCGCACCTTCCAGCCCGTGGCTGTATGCGAAGGACCCGACCGGAAACGCGGGGGAGAGCCACTGCGTCAGGGTGAGGATTTGCGTGTCAGTGGGCATGAGAATGGGTGCGGCCTTGACCGTAGGCCCCGCCTTCCGGCGTAAATGGTTCGGTGACCTCAGTGACTGTTGCACCGAGTCTTTCCAGCATGTCGCGCATCACGTGATCTCGCTGGACCAGGAGCCGGCCGACCTCGATCTGGCAAGGCGTGTGGCGGTTGCCGATATGCCAGGCAAGCCGGGTCAAGTCGCCTTTCACCTGGAGGAGCTCTTCCTCGGCGGCTACGACTCCGACGACGCGACCATCGTCCAGGACGAATGCTCCGGTCTGATCCACCGACGTCGTTCGAGACAGATCCACAAGAAATCGCAACCCGCTTGTGGCGGTCAGCACCTTGCGGCGCAGAAACCGCGCCTCATAGTCCAGAACCACGCTGTCGTCGGCATGATGCGTGTGTCTTATCTTTCGGCTGACAGGAAGGTCCATCGCTGTTTCCTCAGAACATGAAGTATCGCTGCGCCATGGGCAGAACCTCGGCAGGTTGGCAGGCCAGCAATTCGCCATCGGCGCGCACCTCATAGGTCTCGGGGTCCACTTCCATCTCCGGCGTGGCGTCGTTCAGGACCAGGTCCCTCTTGCCGATCCCGCGCGTGTTGACGACGGCAAGCGTATCCTTGGACAGGCCGAGCGTGGCGCCGATGCCGGCATCCTGCGCTGCGGCGCTGACAAAGGTCACGGAAGAGCATTCGACGTTTCTGCCATAGGCGCCGAACATTGGACGCGAATGAACCGGTTGCGGCGTCGGGATCGAGGCGTTGGGATCGCCCATCTGTGCCATGGCAATGGTCCCGCCAACTATCACTATCTCCGGTTTCACGCCGAAGAATGCGGGATTCCACAGGACCAGATCGGCGCGCTTTCCTTCCTCGACCGATCCGATTTCATGCGCGATCCCGTGTGCGATGGCCGGGTTGATCGTGTATTTCGCGATGTACCTGCGCACGCGGCGGTTGTCGTTGTCACCGATCTCTTCCGGCAAGCGCCCCCGCTGTCTCTTCATCTTGTCGGCGGTCTGCCAAGTACGGATAATAACCTCCCCCACGCGCCCCATCGCCTGGCTGTCGGAAGCGATGATCGAAAACGCGCCCATGTCGTGAAGGATGTCCTCCGCCGCGATGGTCTCACGCCTGATGCGGCTTTCCGCGAACGCCACGTCTTCCGGAATCGACTTGTCGAGGTGATGGCAGACCATGAGCATGTCGAGATGCTCCTCCACCGTGTTGACCGTGAAGGGCCGCGTCGGGTTCGTGGAGGATGGCAAGACGTGATCTTCGCCGCAAATCCCGATGATGTCCGGTGCATGCCCGCCCCCGGCACCTTCGGTGTGGAAGGCGTGGATCGTGCGGCCCTTCATGGCCTTCATGGAGTTCTCGACAAAACCGCTTTCGTTGAGCGTGTCGGTATGAATCATCACCTGGACGTCCATCGCGTCTGCCACCGACAGGCAGCAATCTATGGCTCCAGGCGTGGTTCCCCAATCCTCGTGCAGCTTCAGGGCACAGGCCCCGCCCAGTACCTGCTCCTCAAGGGCCGCAGTGAGCGAAGCATTGCCCTTGCCGGCGAAGGCGAGGTTCATCGGGAAGGCGTCCGCAGCCTGCAGCATCCGCCCGAGATGCCAGGGCCCGGGCGTGCAGGTGGTGGCAAGCGTGCCATGCGCCGGCCCGGTGCCGCCGCCGAGCATGGTTGTCAGACCGGAATGCAGTGCATCCTCGATCTGCTGCGGGCAGATGAAATGGATGTGGCTGTCAAAGCCGCCGGCCGTGAGAACTTTGCCTTCTCCGGCAATCGCTTCGGTGCCCGGTCCGATCACGATGTCGACACCGGGCTGCGTATCGGGATTTCCGGCCTTTCCGATCCCGGCGATCCGGCCGTCCCTCAACCCGATATCCGCCTTGTAGATGCCGGCATGGTCGACGACCAGGGCATTGGTGACGACGGTGTCCACCGCACCATCGGCGCGCGTGACCTGTGATTGGCCCATCCCGTCGCGGATGACCTTGCCGCCGCCGAATTTGACTTCTTCGCCATAGGAGGTGTGGTCGCGCTCGACCTCGATGATGAGGTCGGTGTCGGCAAGCCGAACCCTGTCCCCGGTCGTTGGACCGAACATGGCTGCATAGTCAGCGCGCGAGATCGTCGCCGGCATGGCACCTTCCCTCCCTATCCGCTCCGGAGCCCGCAGGCGGTGCACTCAAGGCGAGCGGCATTCCCAACGCAGTCCGGCCAAGACTTGCCACGACCCGACTTGATGCCCCGCAAGGCCTCGGGATCTGGCGCAAGAGATGAGTTGCGTTCCAGTTTGGGACAAGGGGCGGCGGGCGCGGGCCGGGAAACTCGTCGACCCCTGGCATCGGATGAGTCTCGGCCATCCATTCATCGTGCGCGCCACGAAACGCAAGCGAGACTCGTGCCACGGGCAAGCCAGGCATCAGAGCGCTCCCATGATCCGTTGATTGAACCCGAACACGTTTCGCGTGCCACCAATGGGGATGAGCTGAACCTCCCGGCGCTGTCCCGGCTCAAAGCGCACCGCTGTCCCGGCGGCGATGTCGAGCCGCATACCCCGCGCTGCGTCGCGGTCGAATTTCAATGCGCCGTTCGCCTCTCCGAAATGGTAGTGCGAGCCCACCTGCACCGGCCGGTCGCCGGAATTTGCAACCATCAGCGTGATTGCTTCACGGTCGGCGTTCAGGGTGATTTCACCCGGCGTGGCCATAACCTCGCCGGGAATCATGTGCGCGTCCTCGCGCGGCTCAGCCCCGCGAAACTTGCTGGCGCGACGGGGCGGAAACCCATGGGCTCGCTCCAGTCGACGCCGGCAGCAGGCAATGCCGCCTGGTTGGCCCAAGCAGGCAGTGCAAGCGAGGGAAGGGGTGGATGGACACGCATGGGACGCCTCCTCAGCGGATCGGATTGTGAACGGTGACAAGCTTCGTGCCGTCGGGAAAGGTCGCCTCCACCTGAACATCGTGGATCATCTCGGCCACACCTTCCATGCATTGGTCCCGGGTGACGATTTCTGCGCCGGCCTCCATCATGTCTGCGACCGAGCGACCGTCGCGCGCGCCTTCGACCACTGCATCGGCGATCAGGGCAATCGCCTCGGGGTAGTTCAGCTTCACACCGCGAGCCAGCCGCTTGCGAGCGACCTCCGCCGCCATGGAGATGAGCAGTTTGTCCTTCTCGCGTGGCGTCAGGTTCATGTCAGATGCTCCAACATCGGGGAAGCCCTCCTTGGCTCAGATGATTCAGCATCGGGACGAGACACGAACGCATCTCGTTGCTGTCACGGGATAGAATGCGCATGACCAGTACATCCGCATGGAGCAGGCTGGCGCCGGCGTGACGGGGCAGATAACGGCGCAGCGTTGCAAGTTGCGCCTCGGCATCGGGAGAGACATAGACTGCGAAGGCCATGGCACGCGCCCCGCCTGCGATGCCCGGGCGATCAAGTTGCGCCTGCACGTCGGCCACCAGGTGGACACGGTCCAGATAGATGGGGATCCCCGCGCGCCGAATCGCTATCCGGTCCAGGAAGTGCGCCGAGGTCAGGGTCTCCCCCATCTCCAGGCGACCGAAGACCAGCGGTTCCGCCAACAGCAAGGCGGCTCCTTCCTGCAGTTCGATTGTCAGCGATCGCTCCAGTGAACATCCGTCGAAGAGTATCGTCTCCTGCGGCAGCCAGTTCACGCGCGCGAAATTCGCGACGTCCAGACGTGTCTCGATTCGCCCTTTCTCCCCCGGCATGGCCCGGTAGATCCGTTCAGCCGCCTGAGTGGTGAGCGTCAGAGTACGAATCTTAAGTCTTTGATTTCATTAATGTATTTGTTTTCAGCACGTTACACCCCGTGCCACCCTTCGCACCATGAACCGGATGGCGGCCAGCCGGCACCAGGCCAGCGAGCTTTCCAGGGTGCGTTCATAGTCCTTGGCCAGCCGCCGGCAACGGCCCATCCAGGCAAAGGTCCGCTCCACCACCCAGCGGCGCCAGATGACGGCAAAGCCCTTGATATCCTTTGGCTTCTGGACAATCTCCAACACCTCGCCAAGACCGAGCTCCTCGAGCTTCGAAGCCAGCTTCGGGCCCGAATAACCGCCATCGGCCCACAGCTTGGTCACCTTCGGTGCCTTCTCCATCATGCCGAGTATGACCGCCGGTGCACCGTCCCGGTCCTGCACATCGGCCGGGTGGACATGGATGGTAATCGGGAAGCCCTCCACATCCACCGCGATGTGTCTCTTCCGGCCCTTGATTTTCTTGCCCGCGTCATATCCCGACGGGCCGCCGCTCTCGGTGGTCTTCACCGACTGGCTGTCGATGGCCGCTGCGCTTGGCGCGTCCGCCCGTCCCGAGAGCCGGCGGGCATGGCTGCGGATCATGTCGAGGATCCGATCCAGGGTGCCATCCTCCTGCCAGGCGTAGAAATAGTTCTGGATGGTGGTAAATGGCGGAAAACACTTGGGGATTGCCCGCCAGGGGCAGGCGGTTCCAAGCATGTACTGGATGGCGTTCCATACCTCCCGCAGGCAGGTGCTGCGCGGGCGTCCCATCTTCGAGGCAGGTGGAAGCAGCGGTTCGACCAATGCCCATTCGGCATCGGTCAAATCGGTTTCAAATCGATCGCAGGCGCGCCTATACTGCTGCCGGGTAGTTTCGTTCCAGGGCATGTGGATATCTCCTGTTGGTGTTGAAGTTAACAGGATTATGCCACGAATTTTCGCCGGGCGCGAATCTGCCCACTTTCAGGTCAGGCTCTCAGGGCCGTCCTGGCCTCGGCACGGGCGGAAATCGAGAAGCGGTCTCCTCCGGCGACACCCCCGGCGCAGTTCAGGAGGACTGCCTGCATTGCATGCCCGACGCTTCGGGGGAACAGGCATTTTAGCGATCCCGATTGCCGCAATCTCCGCAACGCGGTACCGCCGTCCCTGGACTTGGCGGCTAGAAAGACCTCGCCCTGCGCACGCGCCATGACCGGCGCCGCGAGCTGCGGATATATCGACAGCAACTGGGTGATGACTCCCTCCAGGGCGTGAATTCAGTGCCTTTATTGGGCCGCGCTGATCCGAATCGCCACGAAATTGCGATCTGGCAGGGTCATCGACCTGCCATCCACCCTGTCTTTGTGCAGAAAACAGACTTCTAGATGAATTTTTGGGCAACAAAATCCGAAGCTTCGATTACCAGCCGCTGTCAATTGTCATTCATGCTGCAATGCAGAGACGTTGACCCTGTCCGCCGGGGCGTCGGCTCCGCAATGCGGGCGTGCGGAGACCGGAACCCCTGGAAATCCTACGCGGGGCCCGGGCTGCATCCCCGATACAACAAAACCGATGCCGCGCAGCGCCCCGTGCCGCTGCGAGCGGATCCAGTATTGGGCCTGCCCGCCCGGCGAACGCCGTCATCCCTCCGGGTAGTGCGTCTCGATCATCCCCTCCCGGCGGCGGCGATCCGGCACTTCCGTCACCGGATGAAGCGACAGCGTGCCAAGGCCCCGAGGCGGGCACGAGACGGAACTGTCGGGGATGTCCGACGCAGGGCGGGCGGACCACGCAACTGTTTCCGCCGAGATTTGACGCATGCCAATCTGCATGGCCGCGTAATTGGCACCGAATCCGGCACGGCGTTACGTAAGTGTCGTTGATAGCTTCCCGGCCGGCGCGCGATGATGGCCATCTCCTGTTTTCAAATCCGATTGCAACTGCTATAGGATCGGCATGTCGCGTTTGACGCAATGCAGATCCGAACGGACCCTACACGGCCTCCCCGGCAGGCTGAACCTCCTCCTTATATCCTGCCTCTGAGCGCCACGGATTTCGGTGCGCCGGCTCAGGGGTAAGAGACGCACCGAAAAGCGGAATCAATCTTACACGTCAAACCGGAATTACCCATGGAGAGTTCAACTGGTGAATCCCAGGATCATGTCCTGATATTCGACACGACATTGCGTGATGGCGAGCAGTCACCCGGCGCCACCATGACGCTCGGCGAAAAGATCGAAATCGCCGAATTACTGGATGAAATGCAGGTCGACATCATCGAGGCCGGTTTCCCCATCGCGTCGGAAGGCGATTTCCGGGCCGTTCGGGAAATCTCGACCCGAATCGAACACGCCGCCGTCTGCGGGCTGGCCCGTTCGGGGCTGAAGGATATCGATCGTGCCGGGGCCGCCCTGAAGTCGGCCCGCAGGCCGCGCATCCACACCTTCATTTCGACCTCGCCGCTGCACATGAAATTCAAGTTGAAGATGCAGCCCGAGGATGTCGTCGAGGCGGTCGGCAGATCGGTCGAGCATGCAAGACAATACACCGATGATGTGCAATGGTCGCCGGAAGATGGCACCCGCACCGACCATGATTTCCTCTGCCGCACGGTCGAGACGGCAATCCGCGCCGGCGCCGGCACCATCAACATTCCCGATACCGTCGGCTACACCGCACCGAATGAAAGCGCTGCCATCATCGCCATGCTGCGCGAGCGTGTGCCCAATATCGACCGGGTGGTACTGTCGACCCACTGCCACAATGACCTCGGCATGGCGGTGGCCAATTCGCTGGCAGCAGTGATCGCCGGCGCCCGGCAGATCGAATGCACGATCAACGGGCTGGGCGAGCGGGCCGGCAATTGTGCGCTCGAGGAGGTGGTGATGGCGATGCGGGTCCGCAACGACATCATGCCGTTTCGCACCGGCATCGACAGCCAGAGGATCATGCAGGCCTCGCGGCTGGTATCGGACGCCACCGGGTTTCCCGTGCAGTACAACAAGGCAATTGTCGGCAAGAACGCCTTTGCCCACGAGGCCGGGATCCACCAGGATGGCATGCTGAAACATGCGGGAACCTACGAAATCATGCGGCCGGAAGATGTCGGGATTGCCGCCACCAGCCTGGTGCTGGGCAAGCATTCCGGGCGGGCGGCGTTGCGCAAGAAGCTTGAAGACCTCGGCTACGAGCTTGGCGAGAACCGGCTCAATGACGTGTTTGTCCGGTTCAAGTCACTGTCGGACAAGAAGAAGGAGATCTTCGACGACGATCTCGTTGCCCTGATGCAGGCCGATGCCAGCAACCGCGATGACGACCACCTCCAGGTCCGGCACTTGCGGGTGGTCTGCGGGTCGGTATCGCCGCAGACGGCGGAGTTGAGTATCCGGGTCAACGGTTCGGTCTGCGAGGTGTCGGCGGCAGGAGATGGCCCGGTCGACGCCGCATTCAACGCCGTCAAGAAGGCTTTTGATCACGAGGCCACCCTGCAACTCTACCAGGTCAAGGCGGTTACCGAAGGCACCGACGCCCAGGCAACGGTCAGCGTCCGCCTCGAGGAGCACGGGCGAATCGTTGTCGGCCAGTCATCGGATACCGACACGATTCTGGCCTCGGTGTTGGCCTATGTCGACGCGCTCAACAATCTTGTCAGCCGCCGCGCCAAGCGGGAACCGGAGGCAATCTGACCCGCTTGGCACCGACAGCAGACTGATTGCCGGGCCAGGCCCGGTGCCGGTTTGCCGGAATTGCCGTCTTTACCTCCGATGCACAGAATGACAAAACACGGGAAACGGCAGAACAGTTGAATTGCGACAAAAGATTACGGGAAATCGAGTAGATGCTATCCTTCATGACCAGGCTGTTCAGCTACGACATTGCCATTGACCTCGGCACTGCCAACACGCTGGTCTATGTCAAGGGAGAGGGCATTGTCCTCGATGAGCCGTCAGTGGTTGCCTACCAGACCAAGGATGGACGGCGCCGGGTGCTGGCCGTTGGCGAGGACGCCAAGGCAATGGTCGGTCGTACCCCGGGCACCATCGAGGCCATTCGGCCGTTGCGCGACGGGGTCATCGCCGATTTTGCCGTGGCCGAGGAAATGATCCGGCACTTCATCCGCAAGGTTCGCCGGCGTTCGGTCTTTGCCAGGCCGCGCATCGTCGTATGCGTTCCGCACGGCGCGACGCCGGTGGAAAGGCGGGCGATCCGTGATTCGGTGCTGTCGGCCGGCGCCCGCAAGGCCGGGTTGATTCCCGAACCGGTGGCCGCAGCCATCGGCGCCGGCATCCAGATCACCGATCCCAAGGGCAGCATGATCGTCGATATCGGCGGCGGCACCACCGAAGTTGCGGTACTGTCACTCGGCGGCATCGTCTACGCGACCTCGATCAGGACCGCCGGCGACCGGATGAACCAGTCCCTGACCGACTACATGCGAACCCGCTACAATATTCGTCTGGGCGAGGCGGCAGCGGAAGAAATCAAGAATCGCCTTGGCATCGCCTGTGTTCCCCCCGACGGGGTGGGCCGGACGGCCAAGATCAGGGGCAGTGACCAGTTGACCGGCGCTCCCAGGGATGTCAACCTGAACCAGGCCCAGGTCGCAGAGGCGCTCTCCGGACCGATCGGTGAAATCCGCCAGGCTGTCAGCCGGGCATTGATGTCGACCCCGCCCGACCTGTCCGGGGACATTTCCGACACCGGAATTGTCCTGACCGGTGGCGGCGCGCTCCTGCGGTCGCTTGACGAGGAGTTGCGGAACCATACCGGTCTTCCGGTCGCCATTGCCGAGGACCCGCTGACATGCGTTGCGGTCGGGACCGGCCAGGCACTGGAAATCGAGGAGACCAACCGCGGCCTGAAGCTTATCGACTATGAAAGCTGAAGCCATTAGCCCGTGCCGAACCTTTCACATGACAGGGAAACGCAGGAGTCCATCCGCAAGCCACTAAGGCAGCTGGCCGTAGGTCTTGCCGCATTCCTGATGATCGGCCTGTTCATTTTCTGGCGCGCCGACGGCGAGAGAATGGAGATCCTGCGGGCGGAAATTGTCGACAGGCTGATCCCGGGCTTTGAATTCGGCATCAAACCAGGACGGTTCATCGCCGACCTGGCGAGGGCAGCTGGAGAGTTTTCACGAACGGGCGACCGGATCGAGGAACTCGAAGGGGAGCTGCAGTCACTGCTACACTGGAAGGAACGGGCGCAGAGACTCGAACAGCAGAATGCCCAGCTGCGCCAGCTGGCCAACCTCAAGCTCAGCCCGGCCCGGTCATTGATCTCGGCCGAGGTTCTTGCCGATACCAGCTTTGCCTTCCGCCATTCCATCCTGATCAATGTCGGGCGCCAGGACAGGATCGAGGATGGCTGGGCGGTCATGGACGAGTTGGGCCTCGTCGGCAGGATCTCCGGGGTGAGTCGGTCGACGTCGCGGGTCATCCTCATTACCGACTCCAACAGCCGGATCCCGATCAAGATCAAGCCGTCCAATGCCCGTGGCATTGCAACGGGCAATAACGGACCTTTGCCACATATCGAGCTGTTGGGAGAGGCGGAGACGATCAAGGCCGGCGACCGGGTTCTCACCTCCGGCGAGGGCGGCGTCTTTCCGCCTGACCTGCTGGTCGGAGCCATAGCCCCGGATTCCCGAAGCCTGATCCGGATCATCCCGGCCGCCAATCATGCCAGTCTCGAATTCGTCAAGGTCGTCAAGGGGGCAGCTCCGGAGTCGGTCGAGCCCCAGGGCAACCTGCTGCTGCCGGAGGTGACGCCTGACGCCGCCGACGGAAACGGCGGATGATCTCGCGATGACCGCCTCGATCAGGATATGGCTCTACCAGGCCCTGTTCCTGGCTATTGCCTTCGCATTGATGTCGTTCAGCATGATTCCACCTCGAAGTCAGCAGCCGGTCCTGCCGCAGCCGGACATCCTGTTCTGCCTGATCGCCGCGTGGACCATGCGGCAACCGGATTGTGTCCGACCGGTCATGATCATCGTCACCGTGCTCCTGTCCGAGATCATGTTCCTGAAGCCGCCCGGGTTGTGGACGGCGCTGGTCCTTCTCGCCACGGAGTTTCTCAGGTCATCGGTCGACCGGATCCGCTACCAGGCCTTCACATTCGAGTGGGTCCTGTTCTCCGCCACCTTTGCCGCGGCCATGATTCTCTACCAACTTGTCCTGGTCGTCACCTTCGTTCCAGCGCTTGAACCCGGCAGCGCCGCGTTGCATGTTCTTGTGACCATCATCGCCTATCCCGTGGTCGTCATGATTTCGAATACCGTGTTCCGGGTCCGCAAGGCCAGGCCAGCGGAGTTGGGCCTCTTCGAGGGGCGCGGCTGATGCGAGGAGCCCAGGAAGGTCCCGACGCGGTCACCGCCCGCAAGCTGCTCGGCCGGCGCGCCCTGCTGCTTGGCGGGCTGCAGGGGGCGGTACTGCTGACCATTGCCAGCCGGCTCCGCTACCTGCAGGTCACGGCCTCGCCATCGCTCAGCGAGATGGCCGAGCGGAACCGGATCAGCGTTCGGCTGCTGCAGCCGATGCGGGGCGAGGTGTTCGACCGCGACGGTCTCCTTCTCGCCGGGAACCTGCTCAACTACCGGATCATGCTGGTCCGCGAACAGGCTGGCGACATCGACAGGGTGCTGGCCAATCTACGGGCAATCATCCCGATATCGGACGAGGAGATCCAGGCCAGGATCGAGGAGATACGGGGCCACCGGACATTCGACGCGGTCACGGTGGCAGAAAACGTGACCTGGCAGCAGGTTGCCCAGGTCTCGGCCAACGCCCCGGCCCTGCCTGGCATCAGTGTCGAATATGGCAGCACCCGGACCTATCCCTTCGAACGGGCCTTTGCGCATGTGATCGGATATGTCGGACCGGTCAGCAAGGAAGACCAGCAGGGCGAGGCCGACTGGGACCCGCTGCTGCATTTTCCCGGCTTCAAGATCGGCAAAACCGGCCTCGAAAAAAGTCTCGACCGTGAATTGCGCGGCAGCGGAGGAAACCGGACCATCGAGGTCAACGCCCAGGGGCGGGAGATCCGCGAGGTTGACGGGGTCGATGCGCAGGCCGGCCGGAACTTGCAGATCACCATTCGCAGCGGGTTGCAGGCCTATGCCGCGGCACGGTTGGGAGGCGAGGCAGCCGCCATCGTGGTGATAGACCTATCCAATGATCACATCATTGCCTCGGTATCGGCACCGACATTCGATCCGAACAAGTTCATTTCCGGCTACACCGAAAGCGAGTTTCAGGAATTGCTGGAAACCCGGGGCAGCCCGCTGATCAACCGGCCGGTGCGAAGCGTGTATCCCCCCGGATCCACCTTCAAGATGGTGACTGCACTGGCGGCGCTGGAAGCCGGCATCATCGGGCCGGATGACGAGATCACCTGCACCGGCGAGCACGAGACACAGCATCGGACCTTCCATTGCTGGCGTAGCGGTGGCCATGGCCAGGTGAATTTTCGCAAGGGGTTGAGCGAGTCCTGCGATGTCTACTACTACCTGCTGGCACAACAGGTCGATATCGGACCGATTGCCGCCATGGCCCGAAAGCTGGGCCTGGGCGCCCGCACCGACATTCCCTTGCCGGATGTGGCCCGGG
Organism: Paracoccaceae bacterium; assembly: GCA_965214695.1. Taxonomy (GTDB): domain Bacteria; phylum Pseudomonadota; class Alphaproteobacteria; order Rhodobacterales; family Rhodobacteraceae; genus JAPOXR01. The sequence continues at coordinate 970,899 of OZ243967.1, forward strand.
GACTGATTCCGACCAGGGACTGGAAGCTGGAAAACAAGCAGAATGCCTGGCTGATCGGCGACACGCTCAATGCCGGAATCGGCCAGGGCTACGTGCAGGCATCGGCGCTGCAGATCGCAGTGATGACCGCCCGGATCGCAACCGGTCGTCGAACGCGGCCGGGGCTGCTCATGGCCATCGACGACAATCCGGTCACCAGGTCGTCGCCAGTTCCGCTCGACATTGGCGAGGACTCGCTCGAACTGGTGCGCGACGCCATGTTTGCCGCAACCAATGACCGCCTGGGCACGGCATATGGCTCCCGGTCATTCGATTCGAGCTTTCCGATTGCCGGCAAGACCGGGACCAGCCAGGTACGCACCATTTCGCTGGCCGAACGCCGGCGCGGGATACGCCAATATGCCGATCTGCCGTGGAAGGACCGCGACCATGCCCTGTATTGCGGATTTGCCCCCTATGAAAATCCCAGATACGCAATTGCAGTCATCATCGAACATGGGGGCAGCGGGTCGCAAGTGGCGGCGCCGATCGCTCGCGATATCCTGATGGCCGCCCATTACGGCAAGGTGCCGCCACTCGAGGCCTACCCGCCGAATTTGCGGTCACGGATCCGTCGGGAACAGGACGCCCTCGAACAGGAAATGCAGGGCACGGTGTTGGGCGGTTTGACGGGCGAGACCCAGGCATGACGTTCAGCGACATCGAACCGGGGCACCCTGCCCTGCTTCCTGGAAAGCTGGCCAGGTTCAACTGGGCCTTGCTGGCATTGATCATCCTGACATCCTCGGTCGGGTTTGCGGCGCTGTATTCCGTTGCCGGTGGCTCGTTTTCACCCTGGGCAAATGCGCAGATCGAGCGTTTCCTGGTCGGGATGGCGATCATGTTCGCCATCGCCCTGACTCCTGTCGGCATGTGGAAGGCGCTGGCCGCGCCGATTTACCTCGTCTCCCTGGCCCTGCTCGTCGCCGCCGAACTCTACGGTCCCGAAGTCAAGGGCGTTCAACGGTGGCTGGAATTCGGCACGTTTCGTATCCAGCCTTCGGAGATCGCCAAGGCCGCGGTCATCCTGGCCCTGGCCACCATCTATTCGGAGATTCCCTCTCGCCGGGCGTCGCACCTGCTCTGGGCAATCCTGGCCGCGGCCATCATCCTGATCCCGGCAATGCTGGTTTTTCGGCAGCCCGATCTTGGCACCGCCGTCATCATGGTACTGGCTGGCGGCATCGTCGCCTTCGCCGCCGGTGTCAGCTACTGGTATTTTGCCGCCGTCCTTCTGCTTGCTGCCGGCGCTGCCGGGCTGGTCATCCTGACCCAGGGAACCGAATGGCAATTCCTGCAGGATTACCAGTACGCCCGGATCGAGACCTTCCTCAATCCGGGCAATGATCCCTTCGGGGCGGGATTTCATACCCTGCAATCCAAGATCGCCATCGGCGCCGGCGGCCTCGAGGGGCGCGGCTACCTGCTGGGCACCCAGAGCCAACTGAATTTCCTGCCGGAAAAACACACCGACTTCGTGTTCACGACCCTGGCCGAGGAATTCGGGCTGATTCTCTGCCTGTTGCTGCTGGCATTCTACGGGCTGATCATCGGCTCCTGCATCAAATCGGCGCTCAATTGCCGTGACCGGTTCTCCGCCATCCTGATCATCGGGTTCTCCGGGCTGTTCTTCCTCAACGTATCGGCCAATCTGGCCATGGTTACCGGGCTGGCCCCGGTGGTCGGCATTCCGCTACCGCTTATTTCCTATGGTGGAACCGCATTGCTGGTAACACTCGCCAGCTTCGGATGGATACAGGGTGCCCACATCCAGTCAAGAAGGGACCAGGCAACATGACACCGCACATACTGTTTTCGGAAGAGGAGCGGCTCTTCGAGCAATGGAGGCCGGCGCTTGCCGGCGCGCTCGACGATGCCCGACTGACCGCACGGATCGACTTTGGCCTCGAGGACGAACCTTCGAAATACGACTACGTGCTCTACTCACCCGACGGTCCGACCCAGGATTTTCGGCCATTCACCCGGCTCAAGGCGGTGCTGAGCCTGTGGGCGGGGGTGGAGTCGCTGGTCGTCAATCCGACCATTTCCTGCCCGATCGCCCGCATGGTTGATCCAGGCATGATTGAAGGAATGACCGAATGGGTGGTCGGGCAGGTGCTGCGCCATCATCTCCACATGGACCGCTTCCTGGCTGCCCGTCCGGGCGAATGGCTGAAGCAATACAGGCCACCACTTGCCCGCAACCGGCGAGTGGCCATCCTCGGCCTCGGCGAGCTGGGCACCGCCGCCGCCAGCGCGCTGGTGGCACTTGGCTTCCGGGTCAGCGGATGGAGCCGAACACCGCGGGCAGTCCCCGGGGTCAGGTGCCACTCGGGTCCCGACCAGCTGCACACCGCCATCACCGATGTCGACATCATCTCGCTCCTGCTGCCCCACACCCCGCAGACCGAGAACATTGTCGATGCCGCCTTCCTCGTTGCCTGCCGGCCGGGCGCCGTCCTCCTCAATTCGGGCCGCGGCGCGCTGGTCAATGACCAGGACCTGCTTGCTGCCCTCGACCGGGGGCACATCGCCAACGCGACACTCGATGTCTTCCGCGAGGAGCCCCTGCCTGCGCGCCACCCGTTCTGGGCGCATCCGAATATCACCATCTGGCCGCACATCGCATCGGATACCCGCCCGGAAACCGCATCGGCGGTGCTGGTGGAAAACATTCGCCGGGGTGAGAAGGGCGAGCCGCTCCTCCACCTGGCCGACCGCAATCGCGGCTACTGACCAGCAGTACCGCCGGCGGAGCGCCCACCGCAATTGGGCCCGGGCCACCGGAGTGCTTCATCTGGTCACGGCATTGGCCGGCCCCTCTGCCGAGGCCAGTGTATCAGCAACTCCACAATACCCCGACATCCGCTCTGCAGCAGCACAGGAATGTATGTTCTCGCCTTCTTTTGGCGCGCTGGTCGGTGCCGACCCTCCTGGTCCGTACCACTTTGCAGAAATCAGCATTCTTCCCGTGCGGTGTCATTCGTCACGGGCTGCCCTGACATCAATCGGCAGAATCGCTCAGAATCCCGGCGACGGGTCGCCGTCAGACCCGGACTCAATCCCGCGGGACGGTGCCGGCTCATCCCGCGGGCGACAGTCATGCAGGAACTGCATCATCTCGGTGCCATCACGACCGGTATAGAATCGAACCATGGCCTCGTTGAACTCGACGGCGCGCCCTGCCGGCACCGATATGGCATCCCAGCCATGCATCATCAGCTCGCCATTCATCATGAAGCGGCCGGTTCTCCTGTTGCCGACGAAATAGAACTGTTGCAGGCCAGAAACAGGAAATATGCCATCCCGCGCTCGCAGGGGTGCTCCACCCATGCCAGGGCAGAGAGCCCCGCACTGTACAGCGCTGCCAGGTTCCTGCCGCCCGGCTCGGTCGGAGGCGGCACATGCTCGCGACCTCCGAGCATCACCCGTGGCGTGAGCGCGACCTCCTCGCCTTCGCCGCGGAAATGGCCCCATTCCAGTGCTTCCTGCCGGGCAGTGAAGGCATGCAGCTGGTCCGAGACCTCCTTGGTAAGCTAAAACCGCCTGGTCTCGACGAGGGCCATCAGCCGTTTTGCGGCAACAGCGAGATTGAGCACTTGCTGCTCGTCCTCAATGCGACGGCCACCGACGGTGACGCCGTCCAGGAGCGTCTTGACTTCGGGATAGGTGAAGGGATTGCCCTCCAGCCGGCTGGCGTCATGAACATGATTTGCCAGGGATTGCCGGTAGCGAAACAACGCCCGCCGCGGTGGGCCAGGTGGCAAGGAAGGCAATTCCGGGCAGGTCCAGGCAAATCCCAGTCGCCCGGACTCCATATGAAAGGTCATGTGGCCTCCTTGCACGACAAGAATCAAGGAATAGAGGAATAAAGGACTTTGCGCATGTCGCACGCGGTCATTTCTGTGGAAAACTCCGCGGTTGCCGTGCCGCCTCCACGTCTCCAATGTTCATTCGAGATCGCCGGCACCAGTCGTCTGCAACGGACCGCCTGGCAGTGACGAAGCGGAGTGACTTGCCCCGCAAGGCGGGTCGGACCGATAGCCCCGTGGATCTCGAAAGTGGGCCCGTGCGAAAGCACGACCTTCCCGTCTATCTCCCGGGTCCTGGATGGATTCCCGGGCCAGGATGCCGGATCATCGCGAGAATGGGAGCGTGAGACCATGGTCGCCAGCAACGATGTCTGCAAGGACAAGGCAGGCATCCACCTGGATGGCGAGGACAGGATACTCTCGGGTGACCTGAACGGCTTCCGGACCATTGCCAAGTGGTTCGGAAAGAAGGGTTCGGTCCGGCCAGACATGCCCGGCCGGTTGTCGACAGCACGGCCAGCAGGCCGGGTTTTCAACTCCAATCCGACCGAGCCGGCCAGGCCCGGCGCCATTGCCGGTTGACGGCCCGGCTTCAATCACTACCTAGATCCGTCATCGCAAGGGAAAGCAGGGCAGATTGAGCAGGAACCCATACGGCTCGACTCCCGGAGTCCCGCTCGCAGGGAAGGCGCCATGAGACAGGCATTCATGACCACGAGGAGCCTGGCGGGCCGGATTGACCGGGTCTGGTTACTGATCGCGGCCATTCCCATGGGCCTGCTGGCCCTTGCTCCAGAACAGTTTGCCCCGACAATCATCTTTGCATCCTCGGCCTTCCTCAAGACTGCGGCATTCATTGCCATCGCCGTGCTGCTGGCCGCGTTCCTGCACGCGTCGAGTCTCGAGCGGATCATTTCCCGGGCATTCAGCCAACAGAAGGCACTTGCCATCCTGCTGGCCTCCCTGGCGGGAGGCTTGTCGCCCTTCTGCTCCTGCGAGGTCATTCCATTCGTGGTCGCATTGCTGGCTGCCGGCTCGCCGCTGTCACCGGTCATGGCCTTCTGGCTATCCTCGCCGCTCATCGACCCGCCGATGTTCATCATCACCAGCAATGTCCTGGGCATTGACTTTGCCATTGGCAAGACCATCGCCGCGGTCGGGGTCGGCCTGCTGGGCGGATTTTCGATTGCCGCCCTGGAGCGGGCGGGGGCATTTGCCACCACGCTTCGGCCCGATACGCCGATGGCCTCCTGCTGTGGCGGGCCGGCATCGCCGGCGCGCACCGAACTCCTGTTCTGGCGTGACCAGCTTCGGATACAGCTGTTCCGGGCCAACCTGGTGGAGAATGCGTTCTTCCTGAGCAAGTGGCTGCTCCTGGCCTATATCCTGCAGTCATTGATGGTGGCCTGGGTGCCGCCGGAATGGGTCTCCACATTGTTGGGAAGTGGCGGACCAACCTCGGTCGGGCTCGGCGCCCTGCTCGGCGTCCCGGCCTATCTGAACGGATATGCCGCCGTGCCACTGGTTGATGGACTCGTCGACCAGGGAATGTCGTCGGCAACGGCAATGTCATTCCTGATTGCCGGCGGAATCACCAGCTTCCCGGCGGCGATGGCGGTCTGGGCTGTTGCCCGCATCCCGGTGTTTGCCAGCTATATCGTGCTCGCCTGTATCGGCGCCGTCCTCAGCGGGCTTGCCTGGGGCATGGTCGGATGACATTATCGGCGGCCAGGCCGGGACGCATGTCCTTCCGGCAATGTGTACCCGCAGCGGAGAATCCTGCATGAAACAGACTTGGCGATTCATCTCGGACTATTCACTTCTGCTTATCTCCGGAGCCTTGATGGCGCTGATCTGGGCCAATATCGCGCCGCACAGCTACCACGCCGTCGTGGATTTCGTGCTGTTCGAAGGTGGATTGATCGGTCACCTGTCGAGTGATCACGGCCACGGGCCCGGCCGGGTGCTGACATTCCACTACCTGGTCAATGACGTGCTGATGGCCTTCTTTTTCGCGGTCGCCGGCAAGGAAGTCTGGGAGGCGGTCATTCTCCCCAATGGCGCCCTCCGGGGAAAGAAGTCCGTCACGCCGCTTTTTGCGACCGCCGGCGGCATGTTCGGACCGATTGCCGTCTATCTTGGGCTGGCGCTGCTGCTTGGCTCCGACACCTACTCCGCCGTTGCCAATGGCTGGGCAATTCCGACCGCGACCGACATCGCCTTTTCCTACCTGGTTGGCCGGATCATTTTCGGCCGGCGACACCCTGCAGTCACCTTCCTCTTGTTGCTGGCGATCGCCGATGATGCGGCAGGTCTGGCCATCCTGGCAATATTCTACCCCTCCGGCGAGTTGCACCTGCAATGGCTGCTGCTGCCTCTGGCGGCAACCGCCACGGTCTATCTCCTGTTCAACTGGCTGCCCCGGAAGCTGGACGATTCACGCAGCGGCAACCCGGTATCAAGCATGATCGAGCGCCGGCTGTCACTCGTTCCCTATGCAGCTGGCGGCGCCCTGTGCTGGTACGGCTTCCAGCAATCCGGGTTGCATCCGGCGCTCGGATTGCTGCCGATCATCGTGGCGATCCCGCATGCCGGGCGCGATTACGGATTGTTCGTCCATGCCGAACCCAAGCGCCTGGACATGCTCAACCGGATCGAGCATCTGCTGGAAAAACCGGTCGAGGTCATCCTGCTACTGTTCGGACTGGTTAATGCCGGGGTCGAGCTCTCGACCTTCGGCACACCGACCATCCTGGTCTTGCTGGGACTGATCGTCGGCAAGCCGGTCGGAATTTTCCTTTTCGGCTGGGTGGCCGCCGGCCCGCTTCGCCTCGGCATGCCAACCGGAATGCAGGCATCCGACATCCTGGTTGTCGGATTCATTGCCGCGATCGGTTTCACTGTGTCGCTGTTCATTGCCACGGTGGCATTTGATCCGGGCTCGGTCCAGGACGCCGCCAAGATGGGGGCGCTGCTCAGCCTCGGCTCGGCGGGACTGGCATTCCTGGTCGCCAGACTGTTCCCGATCAAGAAGATGGAATGACCGGCCCGCCGAGACATCTTCTGCCCACATTGCCAGCCACGGCAGTGTCGGCAGCATTCGGGCACAGCCCGGAACCGGCCAGGACATCCACCATTCTGTCCGTCCGATTTCGGGGGTTCCGGAATTGACACCGGCGCCGAAGACGGTCCAGGTCGGACAGATCGAGATCGGAAATGATCGCCCTTTTGTGCTGATTGCCGGGCCATGCCAGATCGAGGATGCAGACCAGACCCTGGCCATCGCCGAGGACCTGGCCCGGATTGCCAGGCACGAGGGGATGGGGTTTGTCTTCAAATCCTCTTTCGACAAGGCGAACCGCACCTCGATCGGTGGAAGACGAGGCCCCGGCATCGAGGAGGGGCTGGCAATACTTTCGGTCGTCAGGGATGAAATCGGCTGCCCGGTGCTGACCGACATCCACGAGACCTGGCAATGTGACCTTGCTGCCCGATGCGTCGACATTCTGCAAATCCCGGCATTCCTGTGCCGCCAGACCGACCTGCTGCTCGCGGCTGGCCGGACCGGTTCGGCGATCAATGTCAAGAAGGGGCAATTCCTGTCGCCATGGGAGATGTCGGGCATCGTCGACAAGATCACCTCAACCGGCAATGAGCGACTGCTGCTGTGCGAGCGGGGAACCTGCTTCGGCTACAACAACCTGGTCAATGACATGCGCAGCCTGCCGATCATGGCCGCCACCGGCTATCCGATCGTCATTGACGCCACCCATTCGGTCCAGGAGCCCGGGGGGCACGGCACATCCTCCGGCGGGCGCCGGGAATTCGCCCCGATCATAGCCCGGGCTGCGGTGGCCACCGGGGTTGCAGCGGTGTTCATCGAGACGCACCCGGATCCGGACCAGGCGCCCAGCGACGGGCCGAACATGATCAGGATCGATGACATGCCCGAACTGGTTTCGGTGCTGAATGCGCTGGACGCCGTTGCAAAATCGGCACCGGTCGAGATCTGAACCGGATCCGCCGAAGCCATGACCGATAAGGCGGAACCTGCAGGTGATGCGGGACCCGGGACCGATGGCGGAACGCGGATCGACCGGTCCGGGTTTCGTGAATACGACGCCCGCTGGAGGTATCCCGACCAGGTGAATCCGGCCGGCTTCCGACTGCTCGGTGCAGCGCTGGGCACGCTGATGCACGAGACCGGGTCCGGGACAGTCATTTCGGTCGGCCATGACTTCCGGGAGTATTCGCCGGAACTGGCCCGCCACCTCATGGAGGGGCTGACCGGCGCCGGCATCGATGTGCTCGATATCGGAATGGCACTCTCGCCGATGGCCTATTTCAGCCGGGTCATGCTGGACATTCCCGCCGTCGCCATGGTTACCGCCTCGCACAATCCGAATGGCTGGACCGGGCTCAAGGCCGGCTTCCGGCATCCTCTCACCCTGGGCGGGGAGGAGATTGCAAGGTTGCGGGACATCGTGGCCAGCGGCCAGACTCGCCGGGACAAGGGCGGCACCATCCGCGAGGTCCCGGATTTGCGCCAGGCCTATCTCGACGATGTTACCGGCTCGTTTCGCCTCGGTCGCAGATTGCGGGCCGTTTGCGCGACGGGCAATGGCACCGCCTCCATTTTCGCCCCGGCGGCGCTGGAGCGGATCGGTGCCGAGGTGGTGCCCCTGCATTGCTCCCTCGATTCCAGTTTCCCCAACTACAATCCGAACCCGGAATCGCAGGACATGCTGAATGACATGGCGGCGGCGGTTCTGGCATCGGCGGCCGACATTGCATTCGGCTTCGATGGTGACGGCGACCGCCTCGGCATCGTCGACGACCGGGGCGAGGTTCTTTATTCCGACAAGCTCGGCGTCCTCCTGGCCCGCAGCCTCGCTGCACTGCATCCGGGCGCAGGATTCATCGCCGACATCAAATCGACCTCGGCATTCCAGACCGATCCGGTGCTTCGCTCGCTCGGCGCCAGCACCGAGTACTGGAAGACCGGGCACAGCCATCTCAAACACCGCCTGCACCAGACCGGCGCCCTCGCCGCATTCGAGAAGTCCGGACATTTCTATTTCGGCCCGCCGACGGGAAGGGGTTACGATGACGGCATTCTTGCCGCCATCGAGTTGTGCCGGATGCTGGATCGCCACCCGGACCAGCAGCTGTCGGCCATGCGAAAGACTCTTCCGGCAACCTGGTCGACCCCGACCATGTCACCCTGGTGCAGTGATCGGGAAAAGTACCGGGTCATGGCGCGCATCGGCGCCCATCTTGCCGGCATGCATCGCTCCGGCGCCACCATTGCCGGGCGCAAGATCGCCGAGATCATCACCGTGAACGGTGCCCGCTGCGTGCTGGAGAACGGCTCCTGGTGCCTGGTCCGGGCATCATCGAACACCCCCAACCTCGTCGTCGTGTGCGAAAGTGTCGACAGCGAGGAGGAGATGGTGCGGATCTTCCGGGATTTCGATGCGGAAATCCGCTCGGTCTGCGAGATCGGCCCCTACGACCAGAAGGTATGACCGGCGGTTACGTGGTGATGTCCGCCTTCACGGAAATCTGGCACTCGTCCACAATCATGCCCGGCGGTCACGTGGGGGCACCGGCAGCATGCGGGTTTGGCACTCGTCTGCAATTGGGACCGGCGGTCACGTGGGGCATCCGGCAAACAACCCCGGCCCGACGCATTTCCAGTGATACCGCCGAGCCATCACGGTTTCGAGTTGCGCCGTATCAATGGTGGCCGTAAATGTCGCCCCGGCAAGTGGGGTGTAGCCAAGTGGTAAGGCAGCGGTTTTTGGTACCGTGTACCGTAGGTTCGAATCCTACCACCCCAGCCAAACTGCATGACCCGTCGACAAGCCTCCACCGGGGCCAATTGTAATCCGTGAGCGCGGATCTCAATCAGGCGCTCTACGACTATCAGAGGCCTTATGCCGCCACCTACGGTAGGTCGGAAAAATTACCGATCTGATCCCCTTCACGCTCGAAGCCTTCCTCAACCGCGCCTTCGTCAAGGCGCGGAAGGAGGGCTTACCTGTGGTGGATTCCGAATAGCGCGCCATTCGCACTCGCTCGCCCCGCATGAGTGAGGCAGAACCGGCTCCACAGTCGCCAGAAGAACAAAAGGAGGGATCAGACAGCCGCCCAATCTTCGAACCGCAGCCCCTGCACACGCGCGAATTCGCGCGTATTGTTCGTCACCAGCACGCATTCGGCAGCCAGCGCATGACCCGCAATCATGATGTCATTGCCGCCGATGGGCGTTCGCCCAGGAAATCCGCATCCGCAGACGGTTCTTCCATGAGCGATAGCCAGTCCGGCCGGACGGGACGCAGCAGGATCGTATCGCCCTGCCGCTCGATGGACAGTTCGGTCACCCCCTGGAACTCAAGGTCCTTGGGCAGGCGGATTGCCTGGTTGCGGTTGTTGCGAAAGATGGACACGGTGCGGGTCATGGGACATCACCATAGTAAGGGAATTTTGCAACATATGCTTTGCATATGTCAATTTCCATCTCTACGCCGCGCGCGCTCAAGCGCCCCGGAGTCCTCCATGAGCACCTTCAATTCCGCCGGAGGCGACACGCACAAGCATCCAAATGCTTCCTGGAACCCCAGCCGGCCATTCTCCGTCCTCCTGCAGTCCGGATCGATGCCGCCGGCAGCCAACTTCAGCCAACCGACCTCCATTCGCCCTTTCTGGCGCTTGATTCGACGGCGGCACTGACCACCTCCACCATGTGCCGCCCATCGGCGACGCCGGGCAGCATTGACGGGCTGCCTTCGACGGGAGGGGATGACCGGATGGCCTTCGCCAAATCCCGGTAGAGATTGGCAAAGGCAAGAACCATGCCCTCCGGATGCCCGACCGTGATCCTGCCGGCCTCGCGTGCCGCTGCCGACAGATCGGCCATCCCGCGCTCGAGTATGCGGACCGGACCCCCCAGCTCGGCAAATCGCAGCTGGTCGGGATGCTCCTGCTCCCATGACAGGCCGCCCTTCTCGCCAAAGACCTGCAGCGTCAGCCCGTGGGTCCGGCCGACGGCAAGCCCGCTGACCCAAAGCCGGCCGATGGCGCCATTCGTCATGCGGAAGGCAACCGCCGCATCATCCTCGAGCCGGCGGCCCTCGACGCCATAGCCAAAATCTGCCGATAGCGAATCGACATGTTGCCCGGTCACGAAGGTGGCCAGGCACATTGCGTGGCATCCCATGTCGGCCATGACGAAAGAATTTCCGGCCTGTTCCGGGTCAAAGCGCCATCGAACACGTGGATTGGCATCGATATTGGCATCGGCCAGGAACCCGGCGGCGAATTCGGCCTTGACCAACCGGACTTGCCCGATTGCCCCCTCGGCAACCATCGCCCGCATCTGCCGAACCAGCGGGTAGCCGGTATAGCCGAAATTGACCGCACAGAGCCGTCCGTGCTTGCGGGATATCCTCTCGATCCGGCGGGCCGCATCAAGCGTCGTGGTCAGCGGTTTTTCGCAGAAGACATGGAACCCGGCCTCGATGAAGGCCCGGCAGATCTCGAAATGGGTAGAATTCGGCGTGGCCACGGTCACCAGGTCAAGCCGGTCATCCCTGGCGGTCTCGGCTTCCAGCATCTCCGGCCAGGACCGGTAGACACGGCCTGCAGGCAAGCCGAGGCTGCGTCCGAACTCGACACTGCGATCCGGGTTGACATCGAAGGCACCTGCCGTGAGCTCGAACTGCCGGTCAAGCTCTGCACCGGCCCGGTGCACGAATCCGATCTGGCTTCCCTCGCCTCCCCCGATGAGTCCCCATCGCAATCTCGTCATGTCATCTGCCCCTGATGCTCGCCAGACCCGTTATCGGCGAGTCTTATGGTCTAGCGACCGGCAAACTCAAGGCCGCAAGATATGGTCACGCCCGGAGGTCGCCAAAATCACCGCGCCGCTTGCGGATTTCGCCTATTTCCGACCCTGCCTGCCAGGCCGTGCCCCCTGCCGGGCACGGCAATTCCCTTGCTTGCCGGTCGTTTTCGCCTTGCAATCCACCCCCCCCCCCCATCTGATACCTGCCGCAACCTTGCCAGCCACCAACACGCCTTCCCGCACCAGGCGGGAGGCGGCGAAGCTGGCACCAAGGGAAATTGCCCGCGACGGGCATCAAGGGAAAGCACTTATGACATTTACCAGAAAATTGAAGCTCGGGGCCGGGATGGTCGCATCAATTCTTGCCTTGAGTACGGGCGCATACGCCCAGACAGAGATTCATTGGTGGCATGCATTTACGGGAAGACTGGGAGAATTGGTTGCCGAACAGGTGGAAAAGTTCAATTCCTCGCAGAGCGACTACATGGTTGTGGCAAGCCACAAAGGCAACTATTCGGAGACACTGAATGCAGGAATCGCCGCCTTCCGCGCCGGCGAGCAACCGCATATTCTCATGGTATTCGAAGTCGGCACCGCGACCATGATGGCTGCCGGAGGCGCCATCAATCCCGTCTACCAGGTGATGGCGAATTCCGGTGCCGAGTTTGATCCCGACGGCTATCTCGGTGCCGTCAAGGGGTATTACACGACGACCGAGGGCGAGATGCTGTCCCTGCCCTACAACTCGTCAACGCCGGTCCTTTACGTGAACCGTGACCTGTTCGTAGCGGCCGGACTTGACCCTGACATGGATCTGTCAACCTGGCAGAACGTGGATGCCGCGCTTGCGGGACTCCAGGATGGCGGCGTGGAATGCCCGCTGACCACCGCATGGCAGAGTTGGGTCCATCTGGAGAACTTCTCGGCATACCACGATGTCGCATTCGCGACGCAGGAGAACGGGTTTGCCGGACTTGACACCGAACTGACCTTCAACGGGCCGGTCCAGGTCAAGCATATCGAAACCATGGGGAGCTGGGCCAGGGATGGTAAGTTCATTTATGCTGGCCGTCGCAATGAAGGTGGTGCAAATTTCCGCGCCGGAGAATGCGCATTGTTCACGGAAAGCTCGGCTGGCTATGCCGGTGTCAAGGCGCAGGCAGAGTTCGATTTCGAGATCCGGTCCCTGCCCTATTGGGATGGTGTCGACGGTGCGCCGCAGAACACCATCATCGGCGGGTCCTCGCTGTGGATCATGTCCGGACATGAAGACGGTGACTATGACGGCGTGGCTCAATTCCTGAGCTTCCTGTCAAGCTCCGACATCCAGGCAAAGTGGCATCAGGATACCGGATATCTGCCGATTACCCTGGCGGCTGCCGAGCAAACCAGGATGGAAGGGTTCTACGAAGCCAATCCTGGCACCGACATTGCCGGAATGCAGATGACCGCCAAGGCGCCGACGCCAAACTCCAAGGGGTTGCGCCTGGGAAGCTTCGACCAGATCCGCGGATTCATCGATGAGGAGCTGGAGGCCGTGTGGTCAGGTGACAAGACTGCCCAGGAGGCACTCGACAGCGCGGTGGAACGCGGCAACGTCCTGCTTCGGCGCTTTGAGCAGGCCAACCGCTGAGTCTGCCGGACATGGCCGGGCGACGTCATCGCTCCCAGCTGACCAGAAAACGTCAATCCGGGCCCTCGGGCCCGGGTTTGCTTGCTGTTTCGAATTCACGCTGCACGAGGAGTTCGGTGATGCCGTTGCAGCCATTTCCTGCCGCAGACTCCGGATGACCGGGTAGGGGCATGGAAAAACGGGTGAAATTTCGCGGTTGGTGGTTGCCTGCCCTGCTGGTTCTTCCCCAATGCGCGATCACGGCGGTGTTCTTCTTCTACCCGGCAGGACAGGCGGTCTGGCAGTCGCTGTTCATTCCCGATCCCTTCGGTCTGCGGTCGCAATTCGTCGGTCTCGGCAACTTTGTCTTCCTGCTGACCGATCCGTTCTACCGGGCAAGCTTCCTGACCACCGCCATATTTTCGTCGCTGGTCACCATTGTCTCGATGGGCATGGCGCTGTGGCTGGCCGTGCTTGCCGATCGCCTGATCAAGGGCTCCGGCGCCTATCGCACGCTGCTGATCTGGCCCTATGCAGTTGCCCCGGCCGTTGCCGGCGTGTTGTGGCTGTTCATGTTCAACACCCGTGTCGGCCTGGTGTCCTGGTATCTCGGGCTACTGGGATATGACTGGAACCATGTACTGAATGGCGAAGAGGCGATGGGGCTGGTCGTTGTCGCCTCGAGTTGGGGCAGGATCAGCTACAACTTCCTGTTTTTCCTCGCCGGTCTGCAAGCCATTCCGAAGTCGGTCATCGAGGCTGCAGCCATTGACGGGGCCAGGTTCTGGAAGCGGTTCTGGACCATCGTCTTCCCGCTGCTGTCACCCACCACCTTCTTCCTGCTGGTGGTCAATGTCGTTTACGCATTCTTCGAGACTTTCGGCGTCATCCATACCATCACCAGCGGTGGTCCCCAGCAATCGACAACCATCCTCGTCTACAAGGTGTTCGCCGACGGATTCGTCGGGCAGGATTTGGGCTCATCCTCAGCCCAGTCGGTCATTCTGCTGGTCGTGGTCGGCCTGCTGACCATCGTTCAGTTCAAATACATCGAACGCAAGGTTCATTACTGATGAGCGGCATGGTTGAAAGGCGCGGCGCGTCGTACTGGCTGATCCATGCCGGACTGATTCTCGGCGTTGCGCTGATCTTCTTTCCGATCTGGCTGGCTTTCGTGGCCTCGACAGTCGATCAACAGGATATCGTCAAGCCGCCCATGCCGCTGCTTCCGGGCGACCAGTTCCTGGAAAACTACAGCCGTGCACTGTTGTCGGGGGTCAACGCGCCGGTTGCCAGGATGCTGGCGAACTCGGCAGTCATGGCAATGGGAATTGCCATCGGCAAGATTGTCATCTCGCTCCTGTCGGCCTTTGCCATCGTCTATTTCCGATTCCCCGGCCGGCGCCTGGTCTTCTGGCTGATCTTCCTGACCCTGATGTTGCCGGTGGAAGTTCGGATCGTGCCGACCTACGAGGTGGCGGCACGGTTCGGAATGCTCAATTCCTATTCCGGGCTGATATTTCCGTTGATCGCTTCGGCAACTGCAACATTCCTGTTCCGGCAGTTCTTCATGACGGTTCCGGATGAGCTGGCCGAGGCCGCCCGCGTCGACGGAGCCCGGCCGATGAGATTCTTCATCGACATTCTGCTGCCAATGAGCCGAACAAATATCGCCGCGCTCTTTGTCATTCTCTTCATCTATGGCTGGAACCAGTATCTCTGGCCACTCCTGATCACGACCGACCCGGAAATGAATACCATCGTCATGGGAATCAAGCAGATGTTTCCGTCCGGCGATGACGTGGCCGACTGGCCGGTCATCATGGCAACGTCCCTGCTGGCCATGATCCCGCCGGTATTCGTGGTCATCCTGATGCAGAGACTCTTTGTCCGCGGCCTGATGGAAAGCGAGAAGTAGATCATGGCGACAATCACGCTTGATGATGTCCGCAAGAGCTTTGGAAAGACCGAGGTCATTCACGGGGTGTCGATCGATATTCAAGATGGCGAATTCATCGTGATCGTCGGCCCGTCCGGCTGCGGAAAATCCACGTTGCTGAGAATGGTAGCCGGCCTTGAAACGGTCACCGGCGGCGAGGTGCAGATCGACGGCAGGAGGGTGAATGAAGAAGAGCCCATGGACCGGGATATCGCCATGGTGTTCCAGAACTATGCGCTCTATCCACACATGTCGATCTTCGACAACATGGCATACGGGCTGAAGATTGCGCGCGTCCCCCGCCCCGAGATCAATGACCGTGTGAAGGTCGCAGCCGAGATGTTGCAGCTGGAATCACTGCTGGACCGCAAGCCCCGGGAACTCTCCGGCGGGCAGCGCCAGAGGGTGGCCATGGGAAGGGCAATCGTGCGCAAGCCCAAGGTGTTCCTGTTCGATGAACCGCTCAGCAATCTGGATGCAAAACTGCGGGTCCAGATGCGGCTGGAAATCAAGGATTTGCAGCGGGAACTCGGAATTACCGCCCTTTATGTCACGCATGACCAGGTCGAGGCCATGACGCTGGCCGACCGGATGATCGTGATGAATGCGGGGGTGGCTGACCAGATCGGGGCGCCACTGGAGGTATACTCCGACCCGCGAACGGAATTCGTGGCCGGATTCATCGGCTCCCCGGCGACCAACTTCCTGTCGGCCGACCTCCTTGACAGCCCGGTCGAAGGCGTGACCCGGATCGGCGTCCGCCCCGAACATTCAGCGACTTGCGCCGCCGGCGACGGGCGTGCCCTGGCGAGGATGACCTATGCCGAGGCGCTCGGCGCCGAGACATTGCTGCATCTCAGGATGAATGACGGGACATTGTTCACCATCCGGCAGGAGGGAACCGCGGCCATTCCCGACGAGGACGAGGAATGCGGCATCGACTGGGATGAGAATCGCCAGTTGATGTTCGGCATGGATGGCAACAGGATCTGACGCAACCCCGGCCATTGATCCCTCATCCCCGGAAACGCAACCGCCTGGCAAGCCGCCCCTCGCCTGCACATGAAGGCCCGGAGCCAGCATGGGCGAGCCATCCCCGTCCTTGCCGGCATCGCCGACTGCCGGGCCGAACGGGTGGATGTCAGTTTGTCGCCCGGCCCGGCCTCCGCTTTCGCGGATTTACAAATTCCGACCTGTCCATTAGCGTCCGCCGACTGAATTTGTACGATTCATGATCGGAGAGGCGCGCATGCTGAGAATTGGTGTTTTGGGTTGCGGGCGCATTGGCGAGATGCATGCGGACAATATCCAGGCCCATCCTGATACCGAACTGGCTGCCGTATTCGACATCCACTCGCCCAACGCCGAGCGGGTCGCGGCCCGGCACGGGGTTCCGGCATTTGCCAATGCTGACAGCATGTTCGATGATGACCGTGTCGAGGCAATTCTCATTGCCTCGTCAACCGATACCCATTGCCACTTCATCGAGCGGGCCGTGGCCTCGTCAAGGCCGGTGCTGTGCGAAAAGCCGATCGACCTCGATCTCGGCCGGGTGAATTTGTGCCGTGAAAGGATTGCCGGTGCCCGGACGCCGATACAGCTCGGCTTCAACCGCCGGTTTGACCCGGGACACCGCTCGCTTCGCGACGCCGTTCATGGCGGCGAAATCGGCGAATTGTGGCAGGTTGTCATCACCTCCCGCGACCCGCAGCCACCAGGGCGTGACTACTGCGTGGCGTCGGGCGGGTTGTTTCGTGACATGACGATTCATGATTTCGACCTGGCCCGCTACATGCTCGGCGAGGAGCCGACCAGGGTGATTGCGGTGGCCGGGCGCCAGGTCGAGCCGGAATTGATGGCCGAGATTGGCGATCACGACACGGCGATGATCATCCTGACCACCGCCAGCGGCAGGCAGTGCTTCATCAACAATTCACGTGCGGCGGCATATGGCTATGATCAGCGGGTCGAGATCCTGGGTCCTGGCGGCATGATCGTCAGCGACAATGTGACCATGAATTCGGTCCAGCGCTACTCGTCGGAGACGACCGGCTCTGCCGCTCCCTACATGCCGTTCTTCATCGAGCGCTACCACGATTCCTACATGGAAGAACTCCAGGCATTCGCTGCATGCGTGGCCAACGGGACCAAGCCCGGGGTCGGATTCGAGGATGGCCGCCAGGCGCTGGTCCTGGCCGATGCAGCCTACCTGTCGCTCTCCGAGGGACGAGTCGTTGATGTGGGCGAAATCGCCGGCTGAAACGGATACTGCACGGGTTGCGTCTCCCGCGGTGACGGTGCACCGGGAAGTCCCCAGCCCGCCCCTTTCGAAGATTTGCGCAGGCACCCGGGCCGGGAGGTGAGCCATGGCAAAACCCAGTCTCAGGATCGGACTCATCGGGTCCGGTTTCATGGGCAAGACCCACATATTCGGATTTGCCACCGCCAACCGGGTGTTCGATCTTCCCTATGACATCGTGCTTGAATGCATTGCCGATGCGACCCCGCAGCTGGCGCGGCAGGCACGGGACAGGTTCGGCTTCAACCGCAGCGCCGACAGCTGGCAGGATCTTGCCGATGATCCGGATATCGACGTGCTCGACATCACCGCCCCCAACGCCCTGCATCGTGAGATGGCAATCGCCGGCGCCAGCGCCGGCAAGCATGTCTATTGCGAGAAGCCGCTGGCCAACAACGTCGCCGAGGCGCTCGACATGGTGGCCGCCGCCGACCGGGCCGGCATCAGGACCCAGCTCGGCTTCAACTACCTCTCCAACCCGATGTTCCTGCTGGCCAGCAGGATGATTACCGAGGGCCGGATTGGCCAGCCCTGGTCCTTCCGGGGAATTCATGCCGAGGATTACATGTCGGATGTGGATACCCCCTGGAGCTGGCGCCACGACTTCGACGGCGGCGGAGCAACCGCCGACCTCGGAAGCCACATCCTGGCAACCGCCGAGTTCCTGCTGGGCCCGATTGAGCGGTTGTTGGGCGACATGCATACGGCGGTCCCCTCGCGGCCGGCGCCGGGCGAGCCGTCAAGGCCGGTCCATGTCGACGATATCGGGCGGGCAGTTCTGCGGTTCGAAAACGGCGCCTCCGGCTCCATCGAGGCCAACTGGATTGCCACTGGCCAGAAGATGCAGCACGCGTTCGAGGTCTATGGCAGCGGCGGCGCCATGACCTTCGACCAGAGCCGGCTCAATGAACTTCGCCTCTACGAGATGACGGATCACCGGACATCGGGCTTCCGGACCATCATGGCCGGGCCGCCGCATGCCCCCTACGGGGAGTTCTGCGTCGCGCCAGGACACCAGCTCGGATACAATGACCTCAAGGCCATAGAGATCCGGGGCTTTGTCGAGGCCATTGCCGGCTTGCGTGACGAGCCATTCGGTTTCCGCTCCGGCCTGCGCATCCAGCGTCTCGTCGAAGCGATCAGGAATTCGGCCGAGACCGGCCAGTGGGTCGAGACCTGCTGGTCCGAGCCAGCCCCGGCCGTCGCCGGGACCGACAAGGATGAAGGGTGAGGAAATTGAAGAAGCTTGTCATTGTCCAACCACTGCTCCCGGATGCCTACCGGATCCTGGACGAGCGCCCGGATATCGAGTGGTGCGTCGTCGACCCGGGATCGCCGACAGAGCTTGCCGAGGAGATCGAAGATGCCGATGGCATGACAATCCGGGTCATGAACCTTCCGGAGGAGGTGCTGGATGCAGCCAAAAGGCTCCGGGTAATTTCACGGCATGGCGTCGGATATGACAATATCCCGGTGGCGTATTGCACCCGCAGGAACATCGCCATTGCCATTACCGCCGGTGCAAATTCCAACGCGGTGGCGGAACACGCATTCTACCTGATGCTGGCGGCGGCCCGGGCTGGCATGGAGATGGATCACGGGATCAGGGAAGGTGACTTCGCCATCCGCTCGCGGATTGTCGGCATCGAACTGGCCGGAAAGTCGCTGCTGGTGGTTGGCTACGGGCGAATCGGGCAACAGCTGGCCGCCAGGGCCAAGGCATTCGGAATGCGGATACTGGTCCATGATCCGTTCCAGGTGCCGACCCGGGACAGTGAACTCGAACGGGTTGACTCGCTGAACGAGGCTCTGCCGCAAGCGGATTTCGTCAGCCTCCACCTTCCACTCACACCGGAAACTGCAGGCATGATTGGCGGCAGGGAACTCGACCTCCTCCCCGACAATGCCATCATCGTCAATTCCAGCCGGGGCGGCCTCATTGATGAAGCGGCGCTGATCGACCGCATCAACTCCGGGAAACTGTTCGGCGCCGGCCTCGACACCTTCTGCCAGGAACCGTTGCCGACCGACTCGCCGCTGCTGGCCGAAAGACGAATCATCCTGAGCCCGCACTCGGCAGCGCTCACCGACAATTCCCTGCGGGCAATGGGAAGGCTGGCCATTCGCAATGCCCTCGCCGGCATTGACGGAACACTCGATCCGGCCATGGTCGTCAACCCGGACTCACTGGCCTGAGCTGGAGTGCGGCCCGCCCATTGGCGGGTCCGCGATTTCCGCATGGCTCCTCAGGAATAGTATTCGGGAACGAAGGTCTGGTCGGAAAGCGGCGGCCGGATATAGCCCTCGTCATCCTTTCTCGTTGGCAGCGAAATCGGCTCCGGTGTCAGATCCTCGTAATCGAACTGTTCGAGGAAATGCCTGATGCAGTTGAGCCTGGCCAGTCGCTTACTGTCGGAATTGACCACGTACCAAGGGGATTGCTTGATGTCGGTGCTGGCAAACATCTGGTCCTTGGCCCGTGAATACTCGACCCAGCGGGTCCTCGATTCCAAATCCATCGGCGACAGTTTCCACCGCTTGTGCGGCTCGCTGAGCCGGCTCTGGAACCGTACCTCCTGCTCTTCATCCGAGACCGAAAACCAGTATTTGAGCACCACGATTCCGCTGCGGACCAGCATGCGTTCGAATTCGGGGCACGAGCGCAGGAACTCCTTGTATTCCTCGGAGGTGCAGAACCCCATCACGTATTCGACACCGGCCCGGTTGTACCAGCTTCGGTCGAAGAGCACGATTTCCCCGGCTGCCGGCAGGTGCGAGACATAACGCTGGAAATACCACTGCGTCTGCTCCCGTTCGGTTGGGACCGGCAATGCCACCGTCCTGACAATCCGCGGACTCAGATGCTCCAGAATCCGCTTGATCACGCCGCCCTTGCCAGCCGCATCCCTGCCCTCGAAGATGACAATGATTTTCAGCCCCTCGGATTTTACCCAGCCCTGCAGCTTGACCAGTTCAAGCTGCAGGCGAAACAGCTCCCTTTCATATTCCGATTTCTTCATCATTCACCCTCCCTTGCTCGACCATGACACCCTGCCTTCCGGGCAATCAGGACCTCCCGGTCGGTCCACGGGCCGGACTGCGCGCTGTTGACAGCCGACCATCAGGCACCTGTCTCGTCAAATCCAGGCGCTGTGCCTCCATCATTCCGCCTTTTTCGAATGTGCACAAGCCGTACGACCAGATAGTTGCCACGGATATGTTGCATGCAGCGTCTCCACGGAACTCCACGCCGACCCTGTCCACACGGACTCTCCCCGAGATTCCTGGATTCTTGGGACCAATGAAGGGCATTTGACGGATTGGCTGCATGACCCGTTCACATGACCGCTGTATAAAGGGCAGCGAACCCCCTACGAAGAGAATCATGACTGCCTGGCACTTTTATGGACGCGAGAAGGAGCTGGCGCTGGTCAGGGACTTCATCGGCAGGCCGAACTTTGCGGCCGGTACGATCTTTGGCGGGCGCGGCATCGGCAAGTCGGAATTGCTCGTGGAGACACGCCGGCGAATTGGCAACAAGCCGCCGGTATTGATATTCGAGTTGGAAGATCCCGAATTGGAAGACCAGGTGGCTGCCAACGATCGATTGATCCAGGCAATCCAGGACATGTTGCCACAGCCGGTATCGTCGTCGATCCCACCGCTGGATGATTATCGTGCCAGACAGCCCAAGGAACGCTTCTTCCAGCTCGTCAGGCACCTGCTCGTCCGTGGGGTCGTGGTCTGCCTCGACGAGTTCCACATAGCCAAACCGATGGGGCTTGAAGGCGGCCTCAAGCGGCTCATCGACCAATCCCGTCCGCTCGGCGACAATCCGCCCGGCAAGCTGATCCTCATGGGCTCGCACCAGCAGCAGGTGCTGGACATGTTCCGGTCCACCGAGCCGCTCCACCAGCGGGCGGACGGGTTCGTCAGGCTCCGGCAATGGAAGGTGCAGACGGTATTCGAAATGGCATCCGAGCAGGGCCTGCTGCAACGGCCGGGTCGCTTCCTGACGCTGTGGTGCGCCTTCGGCGGCGTGCCTCGCAACTGGGAGCGGTTCGCAAACCTGCCCCCCGGCAACCTGGCCGATATGGGCGCCTGGGAGAGTGACGATGCCTGGCGGATAGCGTTTCTCGACTGGCACCGGGAGATGCTGGCGGACAGTCCGCGGGAGCGGTTCGACAGCAAGGCATTCATCGAACTGGCCGAGCCGACACGCGATGCCCTGCTGTGGCTGGCGCGAAGCCATCCGCGCGGCACGGTCTTCTCAAGGTTTCCCGCCGAGATGCGGGAAGTTCCGGGGGGCGCACTCGAAAACACGCTCGATGTGCTGCGTGACCATCTGGGGATGATCGAGAGGTGCTATCCGTTCATGGTCAAGGAGAAGCCCAGGTGGCGGATTGCCGACAACAGCACCATGTTCCAGATCCATGTGTATCCGGAACTCTTCGATGGATCGGAGCGCGGCAGCTATGGGCCGGAAGACAGGAGGTCGCAACCCCGGATGCTCGACCGGCTGAAGACACCGGAAGGGATTGCATTGGAGCGCCTGACGGCCGACTGCCTCCTGCGCCTGCCCGGTGTGACCTGGGGTGGACACAATTTGTGGCGCAATCGTCAGAAAATTGCCGGCAGTGACGCACCGGCGCAACTGGCCGATATTGACGTCATGGCCTTGCGGGGCTGGCTGGACGACCCGGATCCGGTGTTGATGCTGGCCGGTTGCAAGCGTAATCCCGGGCAGCACAACACGGCGCTGCTCCAGCACCAATTCAACGACATGCTCGACGACCTCGGCGGGAAGAGAGGCGAACGCATGCGCGCCCTTCGGCAGGACAAACTCGTGGTCTCACCGGAATTCAGCCCCGAACAGCGGCAGCACTACGCCAGGGCCGGATTCAAATCACTGGACATTCGTGACATGGCACGCCATCTCGGCATCGAGCCCGCACCCGCGATTCCTGAGCCTGAGCTCGGCTCGAGACTGGAGCCAACCAGCGACCCGTCGCCGTTCTGCGGGCGGCACTGCATGACCGGCAGCCGGCTTCCCGGGGCGGGCCAGGTGCCGAATTTGCTTCGGTCATCACGTCATTGGGCCAGTGGCGGTTCTCCGGCCGCTCACGGCGCCGAATGCCGGCCGGCCTCACCGGCCACCCACCGCACGTCACCGTGAGCGGCCGGAGGTGGGCGGACACGGGGTCATCCATGTGAGTACGCTGCAGCCGGAGGATCGGCCTTTGGCGGGCCCGACAACCAAACTGGCGCCAGGCCGGGGTCGTATGGCCAACCTGCCGCCGACAGCACGGGAGCAAATCCATGCCCAAGCATCACAGCATCGACTATGTCGAATTTCCCTGCCGGGACCCCGAAAGCAGCAAGCGCTTTTTCGCCGAGGTGTTCGGCTGGGAATTCACCGATTACGGCGACGACTACACGGCATTTTCGCAGGCCGGCCTCGATGGCGGTTTCTACCGGGCCGATGCCGCCAGTCAGGCCGGCGCCGGGGCGACACTGGTGGTGTTCTACAGCGATTCGCTGGAGGAGACGCAGGCCAGAATCAGGGCGGCTGGCGGGCGCATTGTCAGGGATATCTTCGGATTTCCCGGCGGGCGGCGGTTTCACTTTGAGGAGCCGTCAGGAAATGAATTCGCAGTCTGGACGGCAGCCTGACCGGCGATGGCAGGGGCGTCAGTGCGATGATGCCGTCACCTCCACCTCGACCTTGAATTCCGGACGGGCAAACCCGGCAACGATCATCAGCGTCGAGGCCGGCGGTGGATCCAGCCCTTCCACCCAGCTATTGCGTGCGTCCATGTAGGCGGGCAGAAATTGCCGGTCCGACACATAGGCGTTGATCCTGGTCACATGCCGCCTCTCCATGCCGGCCTCGGCCAGGATCCGTTTGATATTCCCGAAGCAGATCATCGCCTGGTCCTGTGCATCGATCGGCACGGTGCCGTCCTCCAGGATGCCGAGTTGCCCGGATACGTGGAGCACACCTCCAGCGGCGAGGATGCCGTGGGAGTAGTTGGAGAATGGCGGGTGTATACCGGCCGGATTGACTGCCTTGTGCATGCTGACGACCCCCTGCTGACCCGAATACTGGTCCGTTCCGGGCCGAATGGCGCAGGTTGCGACGCCGACAACAGCCCGGATAATTCTCGCAATAACGCAACATCCTGTATACCCCGCCGAAATATTTCACAATTGTTGACCGTATTTTGCCATTCGTGTAATGACCCAACGATCCGCCGAGGGGCAGCCCGGTCAGGCGGTACAACGTGATTCAATTTAATGAAAAGGGGGGTATTCACATGCGTTTCAGGTCAATTGCCCTAGCGGCAATCGCAGCAATCGGCGCTACGGGGTCGATTGCCATGGAGAAGGTCGCCTTCGGCACCAACTGGCTTGCCCAGGCAGAACATGGTGGCTTCTACCAGTCCGTCGCCGACGGCACCTATGCTGCTTGCGGGCTTGATGTCGAGATCGTTCCGGGCGGACCGCAGGTCAACAACCGGGCATTGATGATTGCCGACAAGATCCAGTTCCACATGGGCGGTGACATGCTCCAGGCCTTCAGCGCGGTGGAACAGGGGATACCGGTTGTGTCCGTCGCCGCCATTTTCCAGAAGCACCCGCAGGTCATCCTGGCCCATCCGGGCAAGGCCTCGTCATTCGAGGATCTCAAGAACCTGACGCTGCTGATCGGCGATAACGGTTTCCGCTCCTATTATCGCTGGATGATGGCCGATTACGGTTTTACCGAGGAACAGCGTCGCCCGTACACCTTCAATCCGGCGCCATTCCTGGTCGACGACAATCTCGGCATGCAGGGCTATCTGTCGTCGGAGCCCTACGTGATCGAAAAGGAAGGCGGCTTCACGCCGCTGGTGTTCCTGATCGCCGATGCCGGGTATTCCACTTATGCAACCACCATCGAGACCATGGCTGACACCATTGCCAACAAGCCAGAGGTGGTCCGCTGCTTCGTCGATGGTTCGATCAAGGGATGGTACAACTATCTCTATGGCGACCCTTCGGCCGCCAATGATCTGATCAAGGCGCATAACCCGGAAATGTCCGACGACAAGATCGCTTATGCCATCGGCAAGATGCACGAGGCGGGAATCGTCGATTCCGGCGATGCGCTCGAGCATGGCATCGGCGTGATCACCGAGGCCAAGGTCGGCGATTTCTTCGACAAGATGGTCGGGGCCGGCGTGGTTGATGGCGGTGTTGACTGGAAGACATCCTTCACCACGGAGTTTTCCGGAACAGGCGTCGGGATGGATCTGAAGTAGCAAGTTCCCTTCGTACGGAAATACTGCGGCAGGCAGCGCTTTCCGAAAGCGCTGCCTGCCGGCGGATCCCGGCATTCCCGGAGATATTCCGGTACATTCAGGAATACCACGCGTGCAACAGAAGCTCCTGTCGCTGTCAAATGTCGGAAAGTCCTTTGCGGGCAAGGTCGAGGCCCTGCGAGGCATGTCTCTCACCATCAGTGACGGTGATTTCATCAGCCTGCTGGGCCCGTCCGGCTGCGGCAAGTCCACGGCACTGCGCCTGATTGCCGGTCTGACCGTGCCGACCACTGGCCAGATCGCCTGGCATGTCGACCATGGCGACCATGATATCGGTTTCGTTTTCCAGGAACCTACCCTCATGCCCTGGGCAACAATCGAGCGGAATGTGTGGCTGCCCTTCCGGCTGGCAGGGAAGTCCTTCGCATCGGCCAGGGATACCATCCACGAGGCGCTCTCGCTGGTCGGCCTCGAGAGTTTTGCCAGCAGCTACCCGCGGGAACTCTCGGGCGGGATGAAGATGCGGGTGTCGATCGCCAGGGCGCTGGCCACCCATCCGCGCATCATCCTGATGGACGAACCTTTCGCCGCCCTCGACGAGATTACCCGCTTCAAGTTGAACGACGATCTTCTTGCATTGAAGGACAAGCTGGGCTGCACCATCATCTTCGTGACCCATTCGGTTTTCGAAAGCGTCTTCCTGTCGAGCCGGATCGCGGTCATGGCTGCAAGACCGGGCCGGGTCATCCAGGAACTGGCCGTTGATGCTCCCTATCCGAGGGACGACATGTTTCGCACTTCCCGCGAGTATGCTGCCTGCTGCAGAACCACTTCGGACGCGCTGAGGAAATCGATGCAGGAAACCGATGAACTGCCGGTATCCCAGGTTGGTTGAGAGCGGCAAGAGGTGACCTATCATGGCTGACAGCAATCCAACCGGCTCCATCCTTCCCGCGGCAAGCCGTGCCGGCGTCCGGCTCGATGACGAGGAGCGCAAGCGGCTTCGCCGTGCCCGGATCGAACGATTCGCCAAATGGTTCCTGCC
The DNA here is from genome assembly GCA_965214695.1 of Paracoccaceae bacterium. GTDB lineage: Bacteria > Pseudomonadota > Alphaproteobacteria > Rhodobacterales > Rhodobacteraceae > JAPOXR01. The sequence goes on from OZ243967.1 coordinate 996,798, forward strand.
GGCAATCGTGTTCGTGCTGACCATCTGGCTCTGGGACCGGATCGTCCACTGGAACGAGATCCAGCACTACATTCTTCCAAGCCCGGGGCTGGTCCTGGCGACGCTGATCGAAGATTGGGGATTGTTGCTCGATGCGCTGGTGGTCACACTGCGAATCACCATCCTGGCGCTCACCGTGGCGGTGATTGGCGGTGCTGGCCTGGCCATCCTGTTTACCCAGTCCCGCTTCATCCAGATGTCGCTCTTTCCCTATGCGGTGATCCTGCAGGTCACACCCATTATCGCCATAGCACCGCTGATTTTCATCTATGTCGACAGCAAACTCGTTGGCCTGCTCATCTGTGCCTGGATCGTGGCCTTCTTCCCGATCCTGTCGAACACCGCCCTGGGGCTCAATTCGGCTGATCACAACCTTCGCGACCTCTTTCGTATCTATGGCGCATCCCGCTGGCAGCAGTTGCTGCACCTGCAGGTGCCGACCGCCCTTCCCTATTTTCTTGGTGGCCTGCGGATTGCCGGCGGGTTGGCGCTGATCGGCGCCGTGGTTGCCGAGTTCGTGGCCGGGACCGGGGGCATCGGCTCCGGCCTGGCCTTCACCATCCTCGAGGCCGGATACCGGCTGAACATTCCGCTGATGTTTGCCGCCCTGATCCTGATTGCCGGAACCGGGGTGATGATCTTCACCATCCTGTCGGTGCTCAGCCACCTGCTTCTGCACAAATGGCATGAGAGCGCGGTCAAGCAAGACACATGAAGGATTTCCTGCAACTTCCCGAGACCCGGCGCTACAGCATCGCCAATATTCGGCTCGCCGGCACCGGTCCGGGCGCATTCGGCGACCTGACCAAACTTCACGTCGACGGCAACCGGATCTGCGGGGCGCATGACGGCCCGGAGGTGGATGGCGGCGGTGCGGTTGTTCTGCCGCTCCTGACCGACATGCACACGCATTTGGACAAGGGGCATATCTGGCCGCGGGCGCCGAACCGGAACGGCACATTCGAATCGGCCCTGGAGACGGTCAAGGCGGACCGCACCAGCAACTGGACCGCCGAGGATGTGCAGCGCCGAATGGAATTCTCGCTGCGCTGTGCCCATGCCCATGGCACCGGTGCCATACGGACCCACCTGGATTCTGCTGCCCCCCAGCACCGCATAACCTGGCCGGTCTTCGACCGGGTCCGCAGCGACTGGGCAGGCCGGATCGAGTTGCAGGCGGTCACAATACTCGGAATCGATGCCGTCGATGACACCGGTGAATTCCGCGACATTGCCGAGACTGCCGCCCGCCATGACGGCGTGCTCGGCTGTGTCACCTACCCGCTGCCGGATTTGGAGCGCCGGCTTGACCTGTTCTTCTCCATTGCCGCCGAATTGGGAATGGATGCCGATTTTCATGTCGACGAGTCATCGGACAACTCGGTGCGCACGCTGTCGACGATTGCCGATGCGGTGCTTCGGCACGACGTCCGGCAGCAGGTGGTGGTCGGACATTGCTGTTCACTGGCCCTCTATCCGGATGCCGAGGCCAACGCCTGCCTCGACCGGGTTGCCGAGGCCGGGATTGCCGTGGTGTCGCTGCCCATGTGCAACATGTATCTGCAGGACCGGCAGACCGGGCGAACCCCCCGCTGGCGAGGGGTCACGCTCGTTCACGAGATGATGGACCGTGGCATCGACGTGGCCTTCGCATCGGACAATACGAGGGACCCGTTCTATGCCTATGGCGACCTGGACATGATCGAGGTGATCCGCGAGGCAACCCGGATCTGCCAACTCGACCACAGCGACATTCCCTGGTTCGATTCCTTTACCCGCATCCCAAACCGGATCTGCGGGTTTGCCAACAACCGGCTGGAGGCGGGCGCACCGGCCGATTTCGTGATCTGCAATGCACGAAACTGGTCGGAACTGCTGCCGCGGCCGCAATCGGACCGGGTCGTGGTTCGGAGCGGGCGCGCAATCGACCGGACGTTGCCAGGCTACCGCGAGCTGGACGATTTGATGGAGGCCACATGAGACCTGCAACCGCCGCCGCACGGGATGCCCTGCAGCATCTTGATATCGACAACAACCAGGCCACGACCAGGGCCAAGAGCAGAGATTTCTTCTGGTATTCCCCGGTACTCAAGGACCGGCTTGACCATGTCGAGGCCGATTTCGTCGTCAATCCGAGATCGGAAGACGAGGTGCTGGAAGTGCTTGCAACCTGTTACCGTCACGATGTGCCGGTGACCACCAGGGGCGCTGGCACCGGCAATTACGGCCAGGCGATGCCGCTGGCCGGCGGTTGCGTCATGCATATGCGGCACCTGTCGAAGGTCAAGGAAATCAGCCCCGGCCGGGTCATTGTCGAGCCCGGTTGCCTGCTGCGGGAGTTGGACGAGCAATGCCGGCACCATTCCGGCCAGGAGATTCGCATGTTCTCGTCAACCTGGGCGACCGCCTCGATCGGCGGCTTCGTTGCCGGCGGCTCCGGCGGTGTCGGCTCCTGCACCTGGGGCCAGCTTCGGGATCATGGCAACATCATCCGCCTACGCGTGGCAACCATGGAGGAGCAGCCGCGGATTCTCGAATTTACCGGCGACGAATTGCCCCGGGTATCGCATGCCTATGGCACCAATGGCATCATAACCGAGATCGAGATGCCGCTGGCACCGGCCTATGACTGGGTCGGGATGTTCGTGGCATTCGACGATTTCATGGACAGTGCTCGCTTCGCCATCGACCTGGCCAACCAGGATGGAATCCTGATCAAGCTGGCAACGCCATTCGAGGCGCCGATCGCCCATGACTATTTCCCGAGGGTGCGGCCGCACATCTCCAGGGACACCAATATCGTTGCGCTGATGGTGGCACCGCATTCGCTCGACGGTTTCCTGACCTTTACCGCCGGGCGGAAGGAGGCGAAGGTGATATTCCGGACGGACGACAATGACTGGCCCCGCGACCCCGGGCCGGTTTTCGAATACGGGTGGAACCATACCACCTTGCGGGCGATCCGCGTCGACCCATCGATCACCTACCTGCAGGTCCGCTACCGTTACCCGGACCATCTCGAGCTGGTCGAGCAGGTTCGCAAGGAATTCGGCGAGGAAGTCCTGCAACATCTCGAGGTCATACGGGAAAGCGGCAAGGCCATGTTTGCCGGCCTGCCGATCGTGAAATTCACCACCGAGGAGCGGCTGGACGAGATCGTTCGCATCCACGAGGAAATGGGCTGCATGATCTTCAATCCACATCGATACACGCTCGAGGAAGGCGGAAGGCAGACGGTCGACGGGCGCCAACTCGACTTCAAGCGCGAGGCTGACCCCAAGGGCCTGCTCAACCCGGGCAAGATGATTGCCTGGGACGACCCGGATTGGGACTATTCCCGGATGTATGCCTATCCGGGCCTGCTTCCGAAGCCCTGATGCGAGCGCTGATCCTGTTTGCCCACCCGGTTGCCGAGAGCTTTTCGGCCTCTCTCCATTCGGTTGTCACCGGGACGCTGGCGGCGAAGGGATGGGAGATCGACGATTGTGACCTCTATGCCGAGAGGTTCTCGCCGGTGCTGACTGACCAAGAGCGGCAGGACTACCACGACCTGGATCTCAATACCGGGCCGGTCATCGACTACGTCGAACGATTGCGCCAGGCCGATGCGCTGGTGCTGGTGTTTCCGGTGTGGATTTTCGGATTTCCGGCCATTCTCAAGGGATTCTTCGACCGCGTCTGCGTCCCCGGCGTGGCATTCCGGCTTGAAGACGGCAAGGTTTTGCCGAATCTCCGGAACATTCGCAAGCTTGCCGCGGTGACGACCTATGGCGGTACCAGGCTGCGGGCCATGGGTGTGCTCGACCCTCCCCGCCGGATCGTCTGCGGTGCGGTCCGCTTCTACTGCCAACCGGACAAGCTGCGCTACCTGGCTCTCTATGACATGAACCGGGCCGGGCCAGACAGGAGAGCGGCCTTTGTCGAGCGGGTGCGGACCGAGATGGCTACCTTCTGATGAAGGCCCTGGTCGTCTACTGCCACCCGGACCCGGACAGCTTTACCGCTGCAGTGCTGCAGACGGTGCAGGAACGCCTGGCCAGCCATGGATGTGACTTCCGGGTCTCCGACCTCTATGCCAGCGGGTTCACGCCCGTCATGACCGGCCCCGAACTCGAATGTTACCTGGATGACACTGTCAACCGGGCACCGGTTGCCGGCCACATCGCCGATATCGAATGGTGCGAAACGCTGATCTTTGTCTATCCGACATGGTGGTACGGGCTACCGGCAATGTTGAAGGGGTGGCTTGACCGGACGATGCTGCCAGGCTCGGCCTTCCACATGCCGGAGAATGAAAAGGGCGCAATCAGGCCCGGCCTTCAGCATGTCACCAGGTTTGGCGTGTTCACAACCTGCGGTGCCAGCCGGGCCTGGACCTTCTTCGTCGGCGCACCTGGCAAGAGGACCCTTCTGCGCGGGCTTCGTCCCCTTTGCGCCCGCAATACCAGGACGGCATTTGCCGCCCATTACCGGATGGACTCGTCGACCAGGCAAAGCAGAGCGCGCCATCTCGGCCGGGTGGCCCGCGCCATGGACAGGCTGATCGCCTGACAGGGTCCTTCATCAGAATTGACAGACAGGGGAGAGAGCCATGCGACGTGACTGGGCCGAATATCGACGGGTCGAATTTGCCGATGCGGATATCGGCCAGACCATTGCCATCCTGCCGACCGCAGCCATTGAACAGCATGGCCCGCATCTTCCGGTCGGCACCGATGCCATGATCGGCAGCGGGATGTTGTCCGAAGTGGCAAGGATCCTTCCCGATGACCTTGATGTCCGGATCCTGCCGCTACAGTCGGTTGGCAAATCGAATGAACATCTGTGGTCACGCGGCACGCTGACCCTGTCGGCCGAAACCGCGTTGCGGGCCTGGACAGAAATCGGCCTGTCGGTTGCCCGGTCGGGAGTTCGCAAGCTGGTGATCGCCAACTCGCATGGCGGCAATCTCGACCTGGTGTCGATCGTTGCCAGGGAACTCAGGGTCCAGGCCGGCTTATACGTGGTCAAGTGCCAGTGGGGCAGCTTCGGACATCCGCCGGGACTCTATTCCGATCACGAGCGGAGCATCGGCATTCATGGCGGCGATGTCGAGACCTCGCTGATGCTGCATTTTCGTCCCGACCTTGTCGACATGGAGGCGGCCAGGGATTTTTCCTCGACTGCCGATGCCGATCCGGTGCCACCGGTGGGCCCGATCAGCTATGGCTGGGTTGCCAGTGACCTCAACGCCGCCGGGACCGTCGGCAACGCCGCCGCGGCCACGGCCGAAAAGGGCCAGGCCACCGCCCGCCACCAGGCCACGGGATTCGTCGGCCTGCTGCAATCGGTGGCGAAAGTCGATCCGGCCCGGTTTGCCCCGACCACCACGCCCTGACAGCCGACCGCCCCCTCCGGGCTCGCTGCCGCCTCCAGGAAAGGCACCGTTCGCACGGCCGCGGGCGGGGATGTCTGGACGCCAACTTCCCTGCCCGACCACCAGGCGTCGGTGACAGCTTCATTCGCTCAAAACCTGGCAAATGCCTGGGCCTGCTTTTGCCCGTCCCGCGGCCGGGTTCAGTGGCAGGACCGTCCGAACACCTTCAGCCGCCAGTAATTGTACGGCAGCGGCGTGACGAATCCGGCCGCCAGCATGATGGGAATCACCCACCAGGTCAGCTTGGCGCCGCCAGTCAGCAGCCAGTCTACGGCGTTCATCATGACCTCCATGGAGATCATGGAGATGAAGGACATCCCGATCGCGGTCCTGAAAGCCGCGCCAATGTTCATTTGTCGGGCCAGGATGAATGTCTCGAGGGCAATCGAAGTCAACAGCCCGTTCACGATCGCCAGCGTCATGATCGCCAGTGTCGGCCAATCGGTCCCGGTATACTGGAACCAGGCGATGGTGCCGAAATCACCAATCGAACAGCCCAGCAGGCACCAGGCCGTGTTCTTTGCAGCACGTTTCCATGTCCGGTGGCACCTCCAGTCGATTCCAGCACTTGCTGACTTCACCGCCATGGCGCCATCTCACCTTCTGCCAACGACATCCCGTTCGCTCCCGGCCCCATCCATCGTCTCGGCCAGCCCCGTCTGCCGCAATGGAAACACACCCAACCCCTGTGCCGCCCGCCCCTCGGGTTGGCCGGCAATGCGCAACCGCAGGTCGGGACGAAGCGGTCAGCCAGGAGGGACGGCATGTCACCGCTGCCGGGAAGGGCCCCGGTCAGCGATACAGCAATGACACGCCATTGGAGAATAGGTGAACTTTTTCCGGAGCAGCTGCCAGCTTGACGGTCTTGCCACGCACATCGCGGTGAATTCCCTGCAATTTGCCCAGGATCTGGTTCTCCCCGGCAGCCTGGCCAAAATACAGCAGGGTCACCTCGCCAAGCGCCTCGACATAACTGACCATGCCCTGGAACGTGAATTCGCCGTCGGTTTCGAGGAAATCCTCGGGGCGGATCCCGATATTGACCTTGAGTCCCATATCGCTGTCGCGGGTGGGAACAGATGAATGCGCGACTCCGCCGCCATCCAGTCTGACCGTCGTTTGCTGCCCGGTGCCCACGACCTCGCCCGAAAGCAGGTTCATGGCCGGCGAGCCGATGAACTGTGCCACGAATTCGGAATTCGGAGTCTCATAGAGTTCGAGCGGCGAGCCGACCTGGGCGATTCCCTTGTTGGCCAGGACGACGATGCGGCTGGCAAGGGTCATGGCCTCGACCTGGTCATGGGTCACGTAGACCATGGTCGATTCCGGCATCTGTTCCTTCAACTGCGCGATCTCGATCCTGGTGGCGACCCGCAATGCCGCATCGAGATTCGAGAGCGGTTCGTCAAACAGGTAGACCTTCGGGTTGCGCACGATCGACCTTCCGATGGCCACCCGCTGGCGCTGTCCGCCCGACAGGGCCTTCGGCAGACGGTCCAGGTAATCGGTCAGTTGCAACTTGTCAGCCGCTGCCTGCACGGCCTCCCTGATTTCATTTTCCGGCTTCTTGGTCAGCCGCAGCGCAAAAGCCATGTTGTCGTAGACCGTCATGTGCGGATAGAGCGCATAGGACTGGAAGACCATCGCAATGCCGCGCTCGGCTGGCGGCACATCATTCACCACCTCGCCATCGATCTCCAGCGTGCCGCTGGTGATTCGTTCAAGGCCGGCAATCATCCGCAACAACGTCGATTTGCCGCAGCCAGACGGACCAACGAAGACAATCAGTTCGCCGGTCGACACATCAAGGTTGACATTCTTGAGAACCTCGACGGTTCCGCCATAGGCCTTTCCAACATCAGTCAGTTTCAGGTTGGCCATTTCTTCTCCTAATCGTCACCCGGTCCGCTGCCGCCAGCCACGCCATCACTTCACGGAGCCGGCCAGCAGGCCGCGCACCAGGAAGCGCTGCATGGCAAAGAACACGATCAGCGGGACAAGAATTGAAACGAAGGCTGCGGTTGCCAGGATCTCCCAATTGCCACCCCGGGTTCCCAACAACTCGACGATCTGGTTGGTCATCACCGTGGTCTCGCCCGTCGCATCGATCAGGAAGACCTTGGCGACAAGAAGATCGTTCCAGGTCCACAGGAACTGGAAGATTGCGAAGGATGCCAGCGCCGGAAACGACAGCGGAAGGATGATCTTCACGAAAATCTGGAAATCGGTGGCACCATCGACCTTCGCATTCTCGATGATGTCCTTCGGCAAACCGACCATGTAGTTGCGCAACAGGTAGATTGCCAATGGCAATCCGAACCCGGTATGGGCCAGCCAGACTCCCAGATACCCCTTGCCGATTCCTATACCGTTGTGAAACTTGAGCAGCGGAATGAGTGCGAGCTGCAGCGGGACCACCAGCAACCCCACGATGACGGCAATCAGCAGCGTGCGTCCGGGGAATTCCATCCAGGCCAGGGCATAGGCGGCAAAGGCAGCGACAAGAATCGGAATGATGGTCGCCGGAATTGTCACGGTCAAGGTGTTGAAGAATGCCTTCGCCATGCTGTCGCTGGTATTGCCGCCCGACAGAACCGTGCCATAGTTTTCAGTGGTGAATTCCGGCGGGGTTTCAGCTGTCACGAATACGCGCGGCCCGCGCGAGCCTTCAAATTCCTCGGTATTGAACAGGCGGTAATCGCCATTGGTCTGCACCGTGATCTCGCCACCGCGCCGCAACGCTGCCGTCTCGCCCGGGACGAAGGCCGAAATCTCCCGGCTCGAGATCCCCCAAACCGAGATCGTTGCCTCCGAGCCCTCCTCGAACAAATTGCCGCTGATGACGAAGAGATCGCCTTCCTGGACCTGCTCCGAAGGCGGTGCGGTCCGCAGGGTCAGGTTCTGCTCGGAAGGGAACATGGCCCGCCACCATCCGGATGACGCAATCTGATCGGCTGTTCTGAAGGACGAAATCAGGAGCCCCAGCGTGGGAAACAGCCACAGAAGCACCAGCGCCAGCACCGAAATGTGAACCGCCCAGACAAGGCCGGGTTTCTTGCCGGCCATGCCGTCCATTACTTCATCTCCTTGCGAGCACTGTAGACATTCCAGACCAGTATCGGTGTCACCAGCAACATGATGACCATTGCACTGGCCGACCCGACCCCCCAGTCATTGGCGCGGAACAGCTTGTCGAACATGTAATTGGCCAGAACCTGCGTTTCCCACTGCCCGTTGGTCATGGCAAACACGATGTCGAACACCTTCAGCACCACCAGGGTTATGGTGGTCCACACCACCACGATCGTACCCATGATCTGCGGAACCTTGATCTTGAAGAAGATCTGGAACGGATTTGCGCCGTCAACAATCGCCGCCTCGACGGTCTCCTCGGGAATACCGCGCAGCGCCGCCGACAGAATGACCATGGCAAAACCGGTCTGGATCCAGATCAGCACGACCATCAGGAGAAAGCTGTTCCAGAACGACTTGGTCAGCCAGGTCTGCGGTTCGCCATAAGGGGGTTCGATCGCCAACAGCGACAGCATCGAGCGAAGCGACAGGAACACCAGCCAGGCGGCACCGGCCACACCGACAACGCGCAGGGCCAGCATCCAGGCCGGGAGTGTCTGCCTCTTTTCCCAGAATGGCCTGGCCATGCCGTACCCGATATAGGCCACCCCCGCCGCGAACGCGGCCAGGATCAGCATCGGAACAATCTGCAGGAACACGAGCGAGAAGAAGCCTCCCTCGAATTTGAGCCAGATCGCATTCAGGACACCGATCTGCTGCTGTTCGACCGGGCGGGTGTCGTAGACCAGCTTCCAGATGACCGATGCGCCGACGAATGAAATGGCCATCGGCATGAAAACCAGCGACTTGGCGGTGTTTCCCCAGCCAATCCGGTCAGTCAGCTGCGCGGCCAGAAGACCGAATGCCGTGGAGGCCGCCGGAACGACGATCAGCCACAACATGTTGTTCCGCAGGGCTTCCCAGAACTTGGCCTCTCCGAACATCTGCTCGTAATTGGCAAGGCCGGCCCATTCATACCCGCCGCCCGGCACCCTGTCGGTCAGCGACAAACGGATGGTCTCGAATACCGGGTAGGCAAGATAGAGGCCCAGGGCCAGGAGTGCCGGCCCGAGGAACAGCCATGGCCGGATCATGTTGGCGCGGTTGATATTCCGTCCTGCCTGCGGTCCCCTGGCCGGAAACAGCACCTTGTCGAGAAACTGGTTCGACAGGTAGAAATAGCCGATACAGCCGCCGACGCCGACGATTACGGTCAACAACCCCTGCAGCGCCGGATGCATGAATTTCCCCTACACTGGTCCGGACATGCCGATGTCCGGGCTTCGGCCGTGGTTGGAAAAGCCCGGGCGGGCCGGGCTTTTCGTATCTCTTGTCACCCTGCTACTTGATCGAATCCCAGGATGCCTGGATCTCGGACGCCACATCGACAGCTTCCTTGCCACCAGCATAGTCCACCATCCCGGTCCAGAAACTGCCGGCACCAACCGCGCCGGGCATCAAATCCGAACCATCAAAGCGAAAGGTGGTCGCGCCGAGCAGGATTTCGTTCATCTTGGCAAGCGTCGGATCGGCGAATTTCGAGGAATCCACGCCCTTGTGCGGGGTCAGGAAGCCTTTCAGTCCCATCCAGATCTCATGCGCTTCCGGCGTCTGCAAGTATGCAATCAGGTCGTGCGCGGCCTGATTCTCGTTGGTGATGGCCCAAAGGGTTCCGGCACCAAGAACCGGACGTCCGAGATCCATGCCTTCATAGGCCGGAAAATAGAAGAAATCAGCGTCCTCGCCCACCAGCGTGCCCTCCGGGAAGAAGGCCGGAATGAAAGAGGCCTGACGATGGAGGTAGCATTGCGGAGGCGACGCGAACATCCCCTTCGGACTGTCACGGAAATCAGTCGAGGCCACGGTCCCCGCGCCACCGGCGACATAGTCGTCATTGCGGGCAAAAGCACCAAACTCGTCGATGGCAGCGACAATCCGCTCATCGGTGAACGGAATTTCATTGGTCGTCCACTGGTCGTAGACATCAGGCGGCTGCGTGCGCAGCAGCATGTCCTCGACCCAGTCGGTTGCCGGCCAGCCAGTGGCACCACCCGAGCCAAGTCCGATGCACCAGGGAGTCTCGCCATCGGCGACAATCTGGTCCGACAGCGCCTTCAGCTCCTCCATGGTTTCCGGGATCTCGTAGCCGGCATCCTCCATGTTCTCCGGAACATACCAGACCAGCGATTTCACATCGACCTTGTAGAAGAATCCGTAATACTGATCCTCGCCATTCTCGTCGGCAAATGTTCCCAGATCGACCCAGGACTGGCCAGCTGCGTAATTCTCACGGACCCAGTCGGCGGTGCCGTCAGCAAGCGGAGCCAGAAATCCCCGGTTGGCCATGCCCTGCGCCAGGCCCGGCTGCGGGTAGACGGCGACATTCGGTGCGGATCCGGCTTCGGCATCCACGACAATCTGCTGTTCGAAACTGTCGGAGCCGACATAGCTGTATTCGTGGCCGGTGGCCGCGGCAAACGCGTCAAGCACATGTGTCACATTGGCCTGATCAGGCCCGAGCCAGGGACCAAACACGGTCACCTGCTCCGAATGGGCCGAAGCGGCAGACAGCACCAATGCTGCTGCGCCGACATAGAGTGGTCGTTTCATGGTCGTCCTTTCGGTATTCCTGCATCACATCGGCGGAGCCGATGCACAGATCTGCAATCAATCGGAAATTCGAATCTAGAGCATCGGGTTCGCCAGAGTCAACGAAACTGAAACGAAACCGGCAAGCCGCATCGGATTTCATCCGGTCGACTGGCTGACACCAGGCCTGCAGTCGAACCCACTTCCAGCACTCCTGACCCGCCAACCACCTGCCTGCCAGGCTCCTCCTGGTGCCAGGGGCCCGATTGCGGTCACCTGGGGCCCCGACCAGATCCAAGGTAGCCTTACGGCTTGACAGCGACCCCGAAATCACGAATCCCGGTCAATCCTTTTGAACCTTCGGGAGGTCATAGATGACGAGGATTGTGCTTGTAGGCGCCGGCAGCCTTCAGTTTGGCGCCGGGTTTCTTGGTGACATCTTCCAGTCCGAAGCGCTGGGCAAGGTCGAGATCATCCTCAATGACATCAACCTGCCTGCCGTCGGCCGAACGCTGACGATGGCCCGGGATCATATCGAGGCACATGGTCTCGATCACGAGGTCTCGGTGGAGGCCGAACTCGGGGACGCGCTCCGCGGCGCCGATTTCGTTGTGATATCGATCGAGGTTGGCGACCGCTTTGCCCTGTGGGATCTCGACTGGAAGATCCCGCAACAATACGGGATTCATCAACTCTACGGTGAGAATGGCGGGCCGGGCGGCCTGTTCCACAGCTTGCGGATCATTCCGCCGATTCTCGATATCTGCAGCACGGTCATGGAGGTCGCACCGGAAGCAACGGTCTTCAATTTTTCCAACCCGATGAGCCGGATCTGCACCACCGTTCACCGCAAGTTTCCCGAGCTGACATTCATCGGCATGTGCCACGAGGTCGCCTCCCTTGAACGTCACCTGCCGCCCATTCTCGGCGTCGACCGGTCGGAGATCTCCTACCGGGCCGGCGGCCTGAACCATTTTGCAGTGCTGACCGAGGTCGTTCATGACGCCACCGGCAGGTCGGCCTATGACGATGTCATGGCCAGGGCGCCGGAATATTTTTCCCGCCGACCCGGATATTCGGAGATCCTCGAACATTCCCGGCGGACCGGCGACTCGATCGAGACCGAGGGCTGGATGGACATCGCCGCCGGCGACATCGACCGGTGCCGTCCATGGTCGGATCGCTGGCTGTTCAGGGAGTTCATGGCCCGTTTTGGTGCATTACCCATCACCACCGACAGCCATTTCGGCGAATACATCCAGTGGGCCCATGAATGTGCCGACCATCGCGGGATCCTGGATTTCTATACCTATTACCGGAACTTCCTCGGCAGCGTGACACCGTCAATCAGGCACGAGTTGCGCGAACGGGTGGTTCCGATCATCGAGGGGATCCTGACCGGCAATTCGTATGAGGAACCGGCGGTCAACATTCCCAATCGCGGCTTCATCCGCAACCTGCCCGATTGGCTTGCCGTCGAGGTGCCGGCGATGGTCGGCGGCAATGGCGTTGACGGAATCGCCATCGACATCCCGCCCGGGGTGTTGGGATTGCTCTGCAACCAAATCGGCATCCACGACATGACTGCCAATGCAGTTCTCGAACAACGTCGCGACCTGGTGATACAGGCATTGCTGGTGGACCCGGTGGTGACGGTCTCGCAGCGGGTTCCGGAACTGGTCGACCACATGATTTCCGAGCAAAAACCGTGGCTTGACTACCTTCGGTAAGCCCGATGGCCCCGCATGTCCGCCAGAGACCGGCGGTCAGTTCTGCCTCGCCCGCTCCACCAGTTCGGCAACAATTGGTCCGAGCTTGCCGACGATTTCCGCAACCCCGTCGGCATTGGGATGCAGGCCGTCATCCTGCATGTAGCGCCGCCTGACCTCGTCCCGCTCACCGAGATCATCGAGCGGCGAGAAGTACCGCTCGAACAGCAGGATATCGCGGCCGTCTGCCAGGCCGACGAAGATCGCTTCGAAGTCCCGCTTGTAGTCGAGACCGAAATTCGACGGGGCCTCATGCCCGACCAGCAGCACCTCCATCCCGCTGGCGATGGCCCCGTCAACAATGGCGCCGAGATTCCTGCGGCTGGATTCCGGGTCAAGCCCGCGCAAGAGGTCATTGCCGCCAAACAGGATCACCACCGCGTCGGGCCGGTCAGCCAGGGTCCATTCGAGTCGCGCCAGCCCGCCAGCCGTGGTATCGCCCGACACGCCGGCATTGAACAGGGCTGCATCCACCTCCCGATCCTGCAGCCAGCTTTCAAGCTGCGGAACCAGCCCGTCCTGCCGGGGCAGGCCGTAGCCCTGGACCAGGCTGTCACCGAAAACGGTGACCCTGACCGGCTCCGCCAGGGCGCCAGCTGACATCATCGTGATCAACAGGGTGATCAACAGGAAAATGTCGGCTGTCGCCTTGTGAAAGAATTCCCGCACTACATATACAGGTTGCAACAGCTTGGACTGGGCAATTCCCGACATGGCCAAAACCCTCATCTCCCTGCAGCACGCGTGCCTGACATTGGCCGGCAATGCTGGCCCGGTCAATATACTCAAGGACATCACCCTTGATGTCCACAAGGGAGAATCGATCGGCCTGACCGGCCCGTCCGGATCGGGCAAATCCTCCCTGCTGATGCTGCTTGGCGGCCTGGAAAAGGCAACCAGTGGCAGGGTGTCGGTGCTTGAGCGCGATTTGGGCGCCATGTCGGAGGACCAGCTGGCACGGTTTCGCATGCGCCATGTCGGGGTCGTCTTCCAGTCCTTCCACCTGATCCCGACCATGACCGCGCTGGAGAACGTGGCAACCCCGCTGGAACTCTCTGGCCGCCGCGACGCCTTCGAACTGGCCCGGCAGGAACTCGAGGCCGTCGACCTCGGCGGGCGGGCCGACCACTACCCGAGGCAGATGTCCGGCGGCGAACAGCAGCGCGTGGCCATCGCCAGGGCACTGGCACCGGAGCCGGACATCCTGCTGGCCGACGAGCCAACCGGCAATTTGGACATTGAAAACGGTGAGACCGTCATGGATCTCCTGCTCGGACTCGGCGAGAAGCACCAGTCAACCCTGGTCCTGGTAACCCATGCGGCAGAACTTGCGCGGCGATGCGGCCGGTTGATCCGGCTTGAGGATGGCCGCCTGGCCGACGGCGACACCGCGGGCCCGACCTGATGCAACTGATGGCGGCGGCCAGGATCGCCCGGCGGGAGTTGCGGGGCGGGTTCCGGGGATTTCGGGTGTTTGTCGCCTGCCTCGCCCTGGGCGTGGCGGCAGTGGCCGCGGTCGGAACCGTCCGTTCGGCAATCGAGGCCGGCCTCTCCCGCGAGGGCAGAAACCTGCTCGGCGGCGATGCCGAAATCGAGTTCAGCTACCGTTATGCCGACGAGGTCGAGCTCGACTGGATGCGCCAGGCCGCCGACCGGATATCGGAGGTGATTGACTTCCGGTCGATGGCAACGACGGACGGCGCCGGGGGCCCGGCCAGGGCGCTGACGCAGGTCAAGGCGGTAGACCAGGACTACCCGCTCTACGGAGAGGTTGTCCTCGACCCGCCCATTCCCCTGTCCGAGGCACTGACTCCGGCAGGCGATCTGCCCGGCGCGGTGATGCAGCCGTCACTGGCCGCCAGGCTGCAAATCGCTCCCGGCGACCGGATCCGGCTTGGCTCCGCCGAATTCATGCTGACGGCGCTGCTTGAACGGGCGCCGGATTCGATTCCATCCGGGCCGATGCTGGGCCCCAGGACCATCGTGCTGACCAGCGACCTTGCCGAATCAGGTTTGCTGGCGCCAGGCTCCCTGTTCAGCTCCCACTACCGGATGAAACTGCCCGACAATGCTGATCTTCAGGAGATCGCCAGCGAGGCACGCGACAATTTTGCCGACCGCGGACTGCAATGGCAGGACCGAACCAACGCCAATACCGGTGTGCGGGCATTCATCCAGCGGGTCGGCGCATTCCTGGTGCTGGTCGGCCTGGCCGGGCTCGTCGTCGGCGGCATCGGCGTGGCCGCAGCCGTGCGGGTGTTTCTCGACCGCAGGGTCTCCACCATCGCCACCCTGAAGACGCTGGGCGCCGAACGGTCGACGGTGTTTGCCACCTACCTCGCCCAGGTCGGGGTCATGATCCTCGCCGGAATTGTCGTCGGCAATGCCATCGGTTTGGCACTTCCGCTACTGCTGCTGCCTCTGACCGCGCAATATCTTCCGGTGCCGGTGGAATCGACCATCTACCTGAAACCGCTCGTGGAAGCTTCGATCTACGGCGCCCTGGCCGGGACGGCATTTGCCCTGTGGTCACTGGCCAGGACCGGACGGATCCGGCCAGCCGAACTGTTTCGGGATGGCGTCCGGAGCGGCAGGCTCCTCCCCCCGCCCCGCCTGCTTGTGGTCATTCTCGCGCTGGTGCTGGCGCTGATTGCCATCGCCAGCTGGTTCTCGGGGGCAACCAGGTTGACGCTCTGGTCGGCAGCCGGGATCCTGGCCTGCCTGGCCGTGCTCTCGATCGCCGGCATCGCCCTGCAGCTATCCCTGCACCGTTTGGCGGCAAGCCGGATCTTTCGGGGACGACCGGTCCTTCGCATTGCCGTCGGATCGATCGGCGGCATCGACAGCGACGCGGTCCCGGTCGTCCTGTCGCTCGGGCTCGGACTTGCCGTGCTGGCCGCCATCGGCCAGGTATCCGCCAATCTCAACAACTCGATCCGCAATGACCTGCCGGAGGTGGCGCCGCTGTTCTTTGCCGTCGACATCCAGAATAACCAGCTTTCGGAATTCCTCGAGCTGACATCCGCAGACTCCCGAGTCACCCTGGTGGAGACCGCGCCCATGCTGCGAGGGGTCATCACCAGGATCAACGGCGCCCCGGCGCAAGAGGTTGCCGGCGATCATTGGGCCCTGCGGGGAGACCGCGGTGTAACCTATTCGGCGGCTGCGCCCGACGATGCGATCCTGTCATCGGGAAGCTGGTGGCCGGAGGATTACACCGGCGAACCCCTGGTCAGCTTTTCCGAGGAGGAAGGCCGGGAGATGGGTCTCGATCTCGGCGACCTGCTGACCGTCAACATCCTTGGCCGGGACATCACGGCACGGGTTGCGAGTTTCCGGGTCGTCGACTTCAGGGATGCCGGGGTCGGCTTCATCATGTCGATGAACCCGGCGGCGCTGGCCGGCGCCCCGCATACGCACATCGCAACCATCTATGCCGACCAGGCCGCCGAGGACGGCCTGCTGCAGGGCATCGGCGCCGCCCTGCCGAACGTGACCATGATCTCGGTCAGGGAGGGCATCGCCCGGGTCCGGGAGATCCTCGCCAACCTGGTTGCGGCAATCATTCTCGGCTCGACAATCACCCTGGCGACGGGATTCGTGGTCCTGATCGGAGTCGCCGCTGCCGGCGAGAGGCGGAGAACCTATGATTCGGCCATATTGAAGGCGCTTGGCGCGGTGAGAGCACGAATCCTGTCCTATGTTGCCCTGCGTTCGGTCATTCTCGGTGCGGCGGCCGGCTCGGTCGCCATCCTGGCGGGGGGGACGATCGGATGGGCGGTCATGCGATTCGTGATGGAGCAGGATTTCACCTTCGAGCCGGTATCGGCGATCCTGACAGTCGGCGGCGGCGCCCTTGTCTCGCTCGTGGCCGGCCTGCTCTTCGCCCTCGGCCCGCTCAACGTCTCGCCCTCCCGGGTCCTGCGGGCAAGGGACTGATCACGCACACCGGCATCCGGCCTGCCTGCATCGGAGCCGGGGGCAGCCGGGCCATCCTGCCGGCGGTTTGCGGGGCGGGCGCTGCACGCAGAGGGTGGAAGCATCCCGGGTCCTTCATGCGACCAAGTCGGAGCCCTGCCCCGAATCCCTCGGGGCGGCGTGTCAGTCCTGGTAGTCGATCCTGTCGCTGCCGGCCGGAAGGCTGACGATCATCCGGTCCCTGGCAAGGGTGATCCTGCCGTCGAATTCATCCGGTGCGTCGCCGAGAAACAATCGATTGAGCAGAGCCACCGGAACGGGCGGCGTGATATGGTACAGGACCAGATCCCGGACACCTGCCTCCCGTGCGGCACGCGCCGCCTCTTCGGGGGTGGAGTGATAACTCAGCACATCCGTCATGATCGCCTGCATCCGGTCCTCACCGTTCTCGCCTGCCATGCGCTCCAGGATGCCCAGCATCCTTGCCGATTGGGCCTCGTGGACCAGCAAATCGGCCCCGGTCGCGACCCTGACGAGATTGGGATCATAGGCGGTATCGCCGCTGAAGACGACAGAACGTCCCTTGTAGTCGATCCGGTAGCCGAAGGCCGGGTGCACGGGTTGATGACTCACGGAAAAGGCGGTGATCTTCAGGCCGTCCTCGTCCAGCACCACGGTGCTGTCGCCGGCCAGGGTGATGGTCGTGGCATCGAAGCCGAAGCCGTTCGGATCGAGCAATTCCGGCTGGTGATCCTGCCGGTAGGTGCGGTCCGGGCCATAGGTGGTATTGAGGCCTTCGACCACCCTGTCCACGCCTTCGGGCCCGGATACCGGAAGCGGGCTGGTGCGACCGCCATTGATCCAGGTCTGGATCATGGTCTCGCCAAGCCCCTCGATATGGTCCGAGTGCAAATGCGTCAGGAAGACCCGTTCGATCTTGCCGGCCGGAAACTGGCTGAGGACCAGGTTGCGCACGCCACCGGCCCCCATGTCGACGACGAAGACCCGCGAGCCGGCAATCACGCCGACGCAGGTTCCGGTCCGGGTCGGGTCGGGCATCGGGGAGCCGGTGCCGCAGAAAAACACGTGCAACCCGTCCGGCAACTCATCCCGGGCGTCGCTGCCGACATTGGCCTTGGCAAAACTGGTGAAGATGGCGACGGCAATGCGTTCCTGGAGCAGCCACCCGGCCCCGGCCAGCACGATGACGGCCACGGCCAGGCCGATCAGAGCGCGTTTCAGTGACACCCGGTCATCCTTGCATCGTGATGTCTGGTCAGTTCGAACCGATCGGGTCGCCAAAATACATCAACTCCCATATCGCCTTGTCGCTGACATGGGAATCCTGGAGGCTGCCCTTGTGGTAGACGTCGAGTCTGGCCTCACCGATCATCCGGTAATAGGCGCTGTTCTTGCCGGTGACCAGCTTGACCAGGCTCAGCAGATACCGGTTGTGGATGGCCTTGCCGAGCACGTCCAGGGCAGTGACATTGCGATCCTTTTTCAGTGTCAGGACATAGCTCACCTCGTCCTCGGGCTTTCCATAAACATAGATGAGGTTGTCACTCATCGGCTTGCCGAACTCGGCCTGCATCCTGGGTGAGCTGCGATATCCTTCGATCCGGTCACGGTCATCGGCAACGGTCTTGCCGTCGCGGCCGAGATAGAAATTGAAGGTCGTTGCGTAGCCGTATTTCTCATCGGCCACCATGTCGGCGATCACGACAGTATAGGGACCGAGTTCGGTTCGCGCCCAGTACCAGTGATTGCGGACATTCAACATGTTGACGTTGCCCCAGTTGTGATCGTGATAGCACGATCCCTCGATGTCCTCTTCGACTCCGTCAAGGGAGATTCGGGCCTTGACATGACCCCGGGGGACAGGAACCAGCCAGGCACCGAACACGTCGCGTTCCTTGCCGAAGAACTGGTGTCCGGAATCGGCCCGCCAGCTCTCGGTCGTGCGACTCACATCCAGCGTCACATCAATGCGTTCATCCTTCACATGGATCTCGTAACTCTCGAGGTTGCCCCTGAAATAATTGTCGGCAATCCGTACATCGCAACTGTCGGTCGCGGCTGAGAATTCACTGGCACTGAACTTGATGTCACGCTTGTAGGAGGTGCCGTCCGGGCGATCGAACTCGATGTTGATCATCGGGGCGAGGCCCTTGCGCATCGGTGCCATCGGCTTGGGGAAGAATATGACCACGAGCGTGGATCCATCATCCAGGTGGGCATCGAAATACCACCACTCATAGTTTTTCTGCGCCGGGTCGGCGCGCATCCCGTCTTCCCAGGCCTCTGGGCAATTGCCGGCCTTCATTCCCAACCGGTCGAAATCCTCGGCCGACTTCGCGATGCCTTCGTAATGCATGGGTATTGTTCGTTTGCTGCTCATCATCAAACCTCGCATTCATGGCCCGATTGCGCAATTGGCAATGACCCCGCGTGATGTCAACCGGTATTCGAATTCGTGATCAGCCCTGCTTCCGACAGTGCGCGCTCGACTGGCAGGCCTCGGTGCCAATTTCGAGCGATCACACGGCCACCCTGTCAAAATCGGCCTCGCGCCGCCTGCCTTCCCGGGCAGAATCACGGGCCGGAAATCGAGGAGCGGATTTGTCCGGAACGGCCGATCCGAACTGGTCCTGCACCGCAGTCCGGCATCTTGACGAGGCTGCTCCGCTCCGGATCCGGCATGTGGCTTGCGCCCGAAGCCTGCGGCACTATGCGATGATGGTGAATGGTTGCTCGAACCAGTGTTCGACCAGGTTGCACTCCGTGCCGATCCAGTCGATTACCGCGTGGAGTCCCGAGCCGGCCAGCGGGGCCAGGACACCGTGCCAGCAATTCCGGGCAATGTTCACCCCCTGCCCCGGGCCGGTCACGAATGCCCTGGGTATTCCGGGATTTCCGTCACTGTCCTCGCTGACCGTCACCAGCATGGAGGCCTGGTCCATGGGAATGAATGCCTGCGAGCCGAATGGATGCCGTTCCATCATGTCGAGCGAATACGGCAGGGATCGAAGCTCGGCACGAAACAGGCTGATGCCGGCCCGGCCATTGGCGCCGATATCCGGCACCGCCAAATCGTGGAAGCGAAGGCATTTGCCCTGGTTGATCGGCAGGCCGGCATGACCATGGCTCTCGATGACCTGCCCGAACCGGGCAAACTCGGCGGCGTCGATCGGCCGCACCCGGATCTGCCGGCCTGCCGCCACCTTATCCCGTCCCTCCATGGGCCGGGCCGGGCCGCAGCGAGGCGTGGCGATTGACATCCTTGTAGAGCAGGTAGCGGAACGGTCCTGGCCCGCCAGCATAGCAGGCCTGCGGACAGAATGCCCTGAGCCAGATGAAGTCACCGGCCTCGACCTCGATCCAGTCCCGGTTCAGCCGGTAGATGCCCTTCCCTTCCAGGATGTAGAGGCCGTGCTCCATGACATGGGCCTCCTCGAAGGGAATGGTGGCGCCGGGCTGCAGGGTGACGATATTGACCTGCATGTCGTGGCGCAGATCCTCCGGGTCGACGAATCTCGTCGTTGACCAGGCATTGCCGGCCTCGGGAAACGGGTCCGGGGTGATATCCTGCTCGCGGGCGACGAAGGAGTGCGGAGCCTCCAGCCCGTCGGCGGCCTGGTAGGCCTTGCGGATCCAGTGAAACACGCATGCCGATTTGCCATCGGCCCGCAGGCGCCACGCCTCGCCGGGAGCAAGATAGGCATAGCTGCCCGGCGCCAGCCGGTATTCCCGGCCAGCCACCGCCAGGCAGGCGGCACCGTGGGTCACGAACAGTACCGCCTCGCAGCCCCGGTCCGGCTCCGGCCGCTCGCTGCCGCCGCCGGGCTCGACCTCCATCACGTAGTGGGAGAAGGTCTCGGCGAAGCCGGAAAGCGGTCTGGCCAGTATCCAGAGCCGGGTATTGCGCCAACCGGGCAGCAGGCTGGTGACGATGCGCCGCATGGAACGGCCAGGTATGACCGCGTAGAATTCGTTGCACGCCGCCCGGCCGGTCAACAATTCGTCCTGGTCCGGCACGTCACCGGGCGGTCGGGCGTATCCGGTCATTGCCAACCCCTTTCGGCAAACAGTTTCGTCAACCTGATACGGGCGATCCGCTCCACTTGCCGGCAGGCCTCGTCAAACTCGGACTGCCGGTCATTGTTCATCCGCTCGGCAAATTTCACGAGAATCTCCCGCTTGCCAAACCCGGCCACCGCCATGATGAATGGAAAGCCGAACTTGCGGCGGTAGTCGCGGTTGAGTTCCCGAAACCGCTCCGCTTCGCCGACGGTCAGCGAATCAAGCCCGGC
Source organism: Paracoccaceae bacterium (assembly GCA_965214695.1). GTDB lineage: Bacteria > Pseudomonadota > Alphaproteobacteria > Rhodobacterales > Rhodobacteraceae > JAPOXR01. The sequence continues at coordinate 1,017,914 of OZ243967.1, forward strand.
GCCGGCCTGTTCGGCCTCGGAACTCTCGGTCAGCCTTTCGCCGGATGCCGGCTTGACCGCCAGCTCCGGATGGGCAGCCAGTACCTCGAGGCGGCGATCCTCGCCGGCATCCCGGAACGCCCGGCACAGGAGATTGTGCACGCCATCCATGCAATCATGCGCCTTGCCGATCTCGTAGTGAAATGCCTGTTCGGCAACCCATGGCGAATGCTCGAAGATCTCGCCGAAATTGCCGATGAACTCGTCGGCGCTGGCGGCCCGGACCGGCGCCGGTCCGGGCCGGTTGTACGGGTGGTGCCGGCACCAGTGGCGGGCAATGTCGAGCCGGCGGGCAAACCAGACCCCCTGCATGGAACGGGCATGTTCGAGGAAGCGTCGCAAGGCGTTGGTCCGACCCGGCCTGCCGGCAAGGCGACAGTGAAGACCGACCGACATCATCTTCGGCTGGCCGCACCGACCCTCCCGGACCAGCTGGTCGAGCGTGTCGACCAAATAGGTGGTAAACTGCTCGACGCCGGTAAAGCCCTGGCCGGTTGCAAACTGCATGTCGTTTGCATCCAGCGTGTAGGGAACGATCAGCTGCTGCCTGCCTTCCGATTCGATCCAGTAGGGAAGATCATCGGCATAGGAATCGGCAACATACTCGAAACCGCCCTCGCGGGCGGCGAGCCTGACCGTGTTGGCCGAGCATCTGCCGGTATACCATCCCAGGGGCCGCTCTCCGGTGACCGATCGATGCAGGCGGATTGCCTCCTGCATGTGTTCCCACTCCTCCGCCTCGGTAACGTCGCGGTAATCGATCCATTTCAACCCGTGGCTGGCGATTTCCCAGCCCGCCCCCTGCATGGCCGTGACCTGCGAGGGGGACCGGGCAAGGGCAGTGGCAACGCCAAAAGCGGTGGCCGGCACGTCGAATTCCTGCAGCAAATCCATGAGCCGCCAGAAACCGGAGCGGGCACCATACTCGTAGATCGATTCCATGTTCCAGTGCCGCTGGCCGGGCCAGGGCTCGGCGCCGCCAATCTCCGACAGGAAGGATTCCGATTCCCGGTCGCCGTGCAGGATGCATCTTTCGCCACCTTCCTCGTAGTTCACCACTATCTGCACCGCAGCCACGGCACCGCCGGGCCAGGCCGCATCGGGCGGCGCTGCCCCGTAGCCGAGCATGTCCCTGTCATATCCGGGTGCCATAACTGCCACTCTCCTGCTGCCAGGCCCGCCCCTGAATTCGGGCCTGAAGGCTGCAATCTATGCGCGACCATCGATTCTATGCAACATCCCCAACCGCATCTGCCACATGCCGCACCGGTCGTGCGAGAATTGCGAAGCCTTTTATCCTCTCCCTGCCGGCCGGACCGGGCGATGGCGGCCGGCAGTTTCCACGAAATGCTGCAGCGTTGCGGACGGCCCCGATTGAATTATGGGTGGCAGCGGCTAATGTATCGGCTGCAGTCGGTGATGGAGGGTACCGGCCACTGCTTTCAGCCCGGCGCTTTGCCGGCCGATCAGGATGCGCCATGTGGAGGGCAAGATGAACAACCCGACGACATCCCCGCACCGGGACAATGAACGCTTCAGCACGGCGCCGCTGGACAATCTGATCCTTCCAGCCTCCGACATCTTCGACGAGGACTCGATGGATGCTCTTGTCGATTCGCTGGTGGAACGGAATGCCGAGCCAGCGGAAATCCGGGCGACGGCGCTTGCCGAGCTGCAGCGCCGCAGGCTGCATGGCATGGCCGAAATCGAACGGCTGTCGCTGGAGGACTTTCCGCGCAATCCGTTCGCCGCCATCAAGACCGTTCGCAGCTATTCCTACCTGACCGATGCCATCGTGCGAGCGGTGGTCAAGCTGGCGGCCGGACCGCTCCATGGCGGCAAGGGTGAACCGGTCGCATATTCGGTGGCCGCGGTCGGCGGGTACGGGCGGGCCGAAATGGCCGCCTTCTCCGATATCGATCTGCTGTTCCTGGTCGGTGACAAGATCACGCCCTGGATCGAGGAAGTCATCGAGAACGCGCTCTACTTCATGTGGGACATGAAGCTCAAGGTCGGACATTCCTGCCGCAATTCCAGGGATTGCGTCCGCCTTGGCAGGGAAGATTTCACCATCAGGACTGCCCTGCTTGAACACCGGCTGGTCCATGGCGATCGGGATCTGGCGGTCGAGTTGCATGATCGCATCTGGAACGAGCTGTTCAAGGGCACCGGCCCGGAATTCGTCGAGGCCAAGCTGGCGGAGCGGGAAAGCAGGAACGAACGCCAGAGCGGCAACCGCTACGTGCTGGAGCCCAACATCAAGGAGGGCAAGGGCGGGCTGCGTGACCTGCAGACCCTGTTCTGGATCCTGAAATACCTGAACCGGGTCGACAACCCGATCGAACTGGTCACGCTCGGCATTTTCCGCATCGAGGAATATGAGAAATTCATCAGCGCCGAGGCATTCCTGTGGTCGGTGCGATGCGTCATGCACATGATTGCCGGCAAGGCGCAGGACAAGCTGCACCTCGACATGCAGGAGGAGGTGGCGCTGAAGCTGGGTTTCACCGATGCCGCCGGCCGGCGCGCGGTCGAGCTTTTCATGCAGGATTACTTCGGACATGCCACCGTGGTCGGCGAGTTGACCCGGATCTTCCTCACCGAGATGGAGGCCCGACACGTCAAGCGCGAGCCGCGGGTGATAGGCTTCCTGCGCAGTACCGGCCTCAAATTTGGAACCAGGCTGTCTCCCGGCTACGAGACCGTCCACAATCGCCTGGCCATTGCCGATGAGAGTGCATTCCTCGCCGATTCCCTGAACCTGCTGCGGCTATTCGACGAGGCGCTCAGGACGGGACTGCTCATTCACCCCGATGCGATGCGGCTCGTTGCCGCCAATTTGCACCTGATCGACGACCGGTTCCGCAACAATCCGGACGCCAACAACCTGTTCGTCGACCTGCTGGTCAAGCATGGCAACCCTGAACGGGCCCTGCGCCGCATGAACGAACTCGGCGTCCTCGGTGCATTCCTGCCGGAGTTCGGACGGATCGTGGCGATGATGCAACCCGGAAGCTATCACCATTACACGGTCGACGAGCACACGATCCAGTGCATCTCCATCCTGGCGCAGATCGAGCATGGCGAATTTCGCGAGGAGTTGCCGGTCGCATCCGGGATCCTTGAAAAGGGCGTCAACCGCAGGGTGCTCTACATGGCGCTCCTTCTCCATGACATCGGCAAGGGAACCGGCCGCGATCACTCGGAGGCCGGCGCCGAAATTGCCGACCGCCTTGCCCCGCGGCTCGGGCTCGACGAAACCGGCTCCCGGACCGTGTCCTGGCTGGTCGCCAACCACCTGCTGATGTCCGACACCTTCCAGAAGCGCGACATTTCCGACCGGAAAACCGTCCAGGATTTCGCATTGAAGGTCGGCAACCGGTCGCATCTGAAACTGCTCACGGTCCTGACCGTCTGCGATATCTGGGGCGTGGGCCCCGGTGTCTGGACCAAGTGGAAGGCGCAGCTGCTGCGCGACCTCTACTGGATGACACACAGGGCCATGTCGGACGGGCTGATCGAGGTGGGATTCACCGGCATCGTCGCGGCAAGGGACGCCTTCAGGGAAGCGGCGCAGGATCTGCCGGCCGAACGCATCGAGCAGGAGTTGAACCGGCATTCCGATCCATACTGGCAGGGGCTACCGAAAGAGACGCAGCTGACCTTCGCCAGGCTGCTCGACGGCATCGGCGACAGCGAGATTCGCACCGATGCCAGGCCGGAGACCGGGCGCGATGCGACCCGCATCTGTTTCGCCATGGCCGACCATCCCGGCATCTTTACCCGGATAACCGGAGCCTTGGCCCTTGCTTCAGCCAATGTCGTCGATGCCAAGTCCTATACCAGCACCGACGGCTATGCGACGGCGGTGTTCTGGGTGCAGGATCATCGCGGCAGGCCGTATGAGAAGTCCCGGGTCAAGCGCCTGATGGGAATGATCGACAAGATCATGAAGGGCGAGATCGACACCAGGAAGGAATTGCGGAGCCGGGACAGCGAATTGCAGAAGACGGCGGCAGCCAGGCGGCGGCACAGCTTCCAGGTACCGACCGAGATCACCTTCGACAATGACGGATCGGAGATCTACACGATCATCGAGGTCGATACCCGGGACCGGCCGGGGCTGATCTATGATCTCGCCTACACGCTTTATCGTGCCAATGTGACGATTTCCGGGGCGGTGATCGCAACCTACGGCGTCCAGGCCGTCGATGTCTTCTATGTCAAGGACATGGCCGGCCTGAAGCTGCACGCGGAATCGCGCCGCAGTGCCCTGGGCATCAAGCTGCTCGACGCCATCGAACAGGGCATCCTGTCACAGGAATCGTGAGCCGCCGGTGGCAGGCCGCTCGCCGTGGCATGGCAACCGCCCGATTGACGTGGTGACTGCGCGGCGAGGTGGCGGCCGCCCCCGGACCATGGCAGCCGCAATCCACCGTCGATGGCCCCCGATTGCGGTGCCAACCAGCCGCACCCCATCCATCCCGCCGGCGAGGTGGCTGCGGCCGAATTGCGCATCGTTGCAAACCGGTCCACCTTGCTGTAGCGAAGCGTGCCGTGTGCCGGGAGCCTTGACTGGGAGATCGACTCCGGATGGCGGAATTGACCAGCATGGTGACGGCACGCGCATCGTCGAAGCGCACAAACTGGAGGAACAAATGGAATTTACACTTCGCAAGGGCCTGATTGTCGGCAGCCTTGCCGGGATCATGGGGCTGGCATCGCCGGCCTTCGCCGCTGAATGCATCGCCCCGGCCAATCCCGGCGGTGGCTGGGACTTCACCTGCCGATCGATCGGCAAGATCATGTACGATATCGGCGTGGTCGACAAACCGATCCAGGTCACCAACATGGCCGGCGGTGGCGGTGGGCTCGCCTACAGCCATGTCGTCAACGAACGCAACGATGATGGCGAGCTGATCGTGGCCGCATCCTCGGCAACCGCGACTCGCCTGGCCCAGGACGCCTATGGTGGGCTGACCGCCGACCAGGTCCAGTTTCTTGGCGCCATCGGTGCCGATCCGGGCATCATCGTGGTCGCCGCCGACTCGCCCTACCAGTCATTGAACGACCTGCTGAATGCGGTCATCGCCGACCCGTCTTCGGTCACCTTTGCTGGCGGCTCCGCTGCTGGCGGCTTTGATCACCTGAAGGTTCTGATGGCGCTGGGCCGGGCCGGGTTCAACGACGTGACCAAGGTCAAGTATATCGGCGTTGATGGCGGTGGCGACGCAATCACCCAGACCGTTGGTGGCCACACCCAGGCGATGACCGGCGACATGTCGGAAGTTGTCGGGTTCCTGGCAGCCGGCGATGTCCGGGTGCTTGCCGTCTTTACCGATGAACGGGTCCCGGGCTTCGAGGAGATCCCGACCGCCAAAGAGCAGGGCATCGATATCGTGTCCGTCAACTGGCGGGGTCTCTACGTTCCGAAGGGAATCTCCGACGCCGAATACCAGAAATGGTCCGACGCGCTGGCGGCAGTTTCCGTATCCGATGAATGGGCAGAGGCAATGGCCGCAAACGGCCTTGCGCCCTTCACCAAGGTCGGGGCCGACTTCCAGGATTACGTCAATGGCGTGATCGTTGAGATCGAGGAACTGTCCCGTGAAATCGGTGTGATCCAGTAGTGGCCAGCGACCGTATATTCGGTCTTGGCGTCATTGCAGTCGCGCTCGCCTATATCGCGGGCGCGGCACAAATCCAGATTGGGTTCCTGTCCGATCCGGTTGGGTCGCGGACCTTTCCCTACCTTGTTGGCAGCATCGCCGCCCTGTGCGGTGTCTATATCTGCATCAGGCCGGATGACGATCCGGCCTGGCCTGAACTGGCCACTATCGGCCGGCTGCTGTTGGCGGCAGCGGTCATGTACCTGTTCACCCTTGCCCTCAAGCCCCTTGGATTCATCGTGCCGGCGGCATTGGCATCCGCCGCCCTGAGCTACCTCATCTCGCCGCGGTTGCTGACCGCGGTCGTCTCGGGGGTCGGCCTGTCGATCGGGTTGTTCCTGGTCTTCAATTTCGGCCTCGGCCTGAGCCTGTCGGCATTCGGCCGGGCTTTCGCCGGCTAGACATACCGCCATGGATCTCTTCGCAAACCTTGCCCAGGGCTTCGCGGTCGCCCTGACGCCCTCGACCCTGTTCCTGGCCGTGGCCGGCTGCTTCCTGGGAACGATCATCGGCTCGCTTCCCGGGCTCGGCCCGTCGAATGGCGTCGCCATCCTGATTCCCCTCGCATTCTCCTTCGGCCTCGATGCCACCGAGGCGCTGGTGCTGATGACCTCGGTCTATTACGGTGCCATGTATGGTGGCAGGATCTCGTCCATCCTGCTCAACATACCCGGCGATGAACCGGCCCTCATGACCACGCTCGACGGCTACCCGATGGCCAGACAGGGTCGGGCCGGCGATGCCCTGGTCCTGTCGGGGGTCGCATCCTTTGTCGGCGCGTTGCTGGCGACCATCGGGTTGATGCTGCTGGCCCCGATCCTGGCCAGGGTGGCCTACCTGTTCGGCCCGGCCGAATATTTTGCACTCTATCTCCTGGCCTTCTGCACCCTCGGCGGCCTGGCGTCGAAGAACCAGGCCAAGGCGGCGCTGGCGGCGGTCATCGGACTTGCCATTGCCATGATCGGCCTCGACAACCAGACCGGAATCCCGCGGCTGACCTTCGGCGAGCTTCACCTGATGGATGGTGTCGACTTCCTGGTGGCGATCGTCGGGCTGTTCGCGGTGTCCGAGATCTTCGTCTATATCGAGAGCCATGGGCGGAACACGGCCATTGGCGTCAAGCTTGACCGCATCACCATTCCGATACGGGACATTGTCGGTTCGTTCATCACCATGCTGCGCTCCACCGCCATCGGTTTCATGGCCGGGGTGCTGCCGGGGGCCGGCGCCTCGCTCGGCAGCTTCCTGGCCTACATGGCGGAAAAATCGGTTTCCAGGGACCCGGACAGCTTCGGCAAGGGGAATCCACGCGGCGTAGCCGCCCCGGAAGCGGGCAATAATGCCGCTGCTGGCGGCGCCCTGGTGCCGATGCTGACGCTCGGCGTGCCCGGTTCGGGAACGACCGCGGTGCTGCTGGCATTGCTCCTGACGCTGAACATCACCCCTGGTCCGCTGCTTTTCGAGGAGCGACCCGAGGTTGTCTGGGGCCTCATTGCCGCCCTGCTCATCGCCAATTTCGTGCTCCTGATCATGAATGTGCCGATGGTACGACTGTTTGTCCGGATCCTCTCGGTCCCGCCCTGGATCCTGCTGCCCGGCATCATGATGGTATCCTTCGGCGGCATCTACTCCCTGTCCGGGAGCAGCTTCGACCTGGTTCTCATGATCCTGTTCGGCCTGTTTGGCTATGTCTTTCGCAAGCTCGATGTGCCGACCGTGCCGATCATTCTCGGCATCCTCCTCGGCAACAAGATGGAGGACAGCCTGCGTCGGGCCATGGTGATCTCGGATGGCGAATGGATCTACCTGTTCTCGTCGCCGATATCCCTCGGCCTGTGGACCGCCGCCATTGCCGGATTCGTGGCACCGATGTTCCTCAGACGATACCTGAAGCCACCGAAACCGGTAGACGACTGAGATGTCGACCCGGGTGCTGGTTCCTTCCGGCGTGCTGGGGCTGGGATTTGATTCTGCTGCGCTGCAGGCCGGGTTGGCACGCAACCCCGACATCATCTGCATCGATGGCGGCTCCACCGACAGCGGCCCCTATTACCTGGGCACCGGCAGCTCGAAATACTCCCGCTCCTCCACCCTGGCCGAATGGTCGCAGTTGGTCGAGGCCGCGACATCGCGCCGGATCCCGCTGGTGCTGGGCTCGGCCGGAACCTGCGGTACCGACCGGATGGTCGACTGGATGGTGGAACTGACCGGCGACATCACCAACCGGCTGGGGGCGAGACTGAAGGTGGCGACAATCAAGTCATCGCAGGATTCGGGCGCAACATGCCGTGCCTTCGAGAACGGCCGGGTGACCCCGCTGTCACATGCCCCCGACATCTCCACCGATGACATAGGGCGATGCAGCAATATCGTGGCGCTGGCCGGTGCCGAGCAGGTGCAAATGGCGCTGGCGACGGATGCCGACATCATCATTGCCGGACGGGCCACCGATACCGCTGCCATTGCCGCATTGCCACTCCTCAATGGCGACCATCCGGGCGGCGCCTGGCATGGCGCCAAGATCGGCGAGTGCGGCGCCCTCTGCTCAACCAATCCACTTAGCGGGGTCATCGAAATCGAATTCGACCGGGATGGCTGCTCGGTCGAACCGCTGGCCGCCAATGCGCAATGCACACCGCAATCGGTCTGCGCCCACATGCTGTACGAGAATGCCGACCCGAACGAGATGGTCGAACCTGGCGGCGTGCTCGACGCCAGGGATGCGACATACATCGCCGAGTCGACCACCAGGGTGCGGATCGAGGGATCGCGGTGGATTCCCTCCGACAGCTACACGGTCAAGCTCGAAGGCGCCGGCCTGGCCGGATACCAGGCCATGACGCTGGTCATCCTCCGGGACCGCCACTACGTGCGGAATGCCCGAACATGGGCGGCAAGGTTGCAGGCGTTTCTTGCCGGCGAGATCGGCCGGCGGACCGGGATGGACCCGGATGCCTGGCAGCTGGAATTTCGCCTGATCGGTATCGATGCGGCGCTGGGGTCGCTCGACACCGGCACCGCCCTGCCGAACGAGGTCGGGGTGATGTGCATCGTGACCGCCGATTCGCAATCTTCGGCCACCGAGATTGCCAAGCTTGCCAACCCGTTCCTGTTGCATTTTCCACTGTCGGAGACCGGAGAATTGCCGAGTTTCGCCTTTCCCTTTTCGCCTGCCGAAACCGAGCGCGGGCCGATCTACGAGTTTCTCCTCAACCATGTTCTGGACCTCGATCATCCAATGGACGCATTCAGGCTGAAGGTGCTGGAGGTCGGCAGTGGCCCGGCTTGGTGACCTCGATTGCCGGGCGCGGTCGAAGAATGCCGGACCGTTTGCCGTCACCATCGACATCTTCTGCTCCGACGAGGACAGCTTCGCCAGGATCAGGGAGGCCATATCCGGCGAGGTGATCGAAGACCTCTACCGGCTGCCGGCAGGCTCGGTCACACGCTTCGAGATGGACCGGATCAGGGTGGTCAAATTCAGCTTTCGCCGACCCACCGTCCAGGGGAGCAGGTTGGATCGCGACATGCATGCGGCGCAATTGGCGGTGCTGCTCGAGGAGCTGGACATCGCTGGCCTCAATCGCTGATCATCGAACACGAGGAGCCATGCCGGCCACGCATGTCCGCCAGGCCACCGTCACGGCGTGAGCCGACCTCTCGACCCGGCCGGCAATATCTCCTGTTGCGGGCGGTGGAATTGGCTATTCTGCCAGCGACCTGAAGCTGGAGGCAATCATGGCCACGCAACGAATCGAGTTCGAGGGGCATTCCGGGGAAAAACTGGCGGCAAGGCTGGATCATCCGGATGTTGCGCCGAGGGCAACCGCCCTGTTTGCACATTGCTTCACCTGCTCCAAGGATATCGCCGCCGCCAGGCGGATCTCAGCCGATCTTGCCGAGCTTGGTTTCGCGGTGATGCGGTTCGATTTCACCGGGCTCGGCCATTCAGAGGGCGAATTTGCCAACACCAATTTTTCCTCCAATGTCGAGGATCTGGTGCGGGCCTCCGGCTACCTGGACTCGATCGGCATGGCGCCATCGCTGCTGATCGGACATTCGCTCGGCGGCGCTGCCGTGCTGAAGGCTGCCAGCCGGATCGACTCGGCCAGGGCCGTGGTGACCATCGGCGCCCCGGCCAATCCCGGACATGTCACGCACAACTTCTCCGGCAATCTTGACGACATCGAAAAGGATGGCGAGGCCGTGGTGTCGCTGGGCGGCAGGAAGTTCACCATCAAGAAACAGTTTATCGACGATATTGGCCAGACCAGCCTGGTTCCGGCCATTGCCAATTTGCGCAAGGCATTGCTGGTGCTGCATGCCCCGCTGGACAAGACCGTCGGCATCGAAAACGCGGCGGCGATCTTCCAGGCGGCACGGCATCCGAAATCCTTCGTGACCCTCGATGATGCCGACCATCTCATCACCAACGGCGCTGCTGCCGACTACGTGGCCAGCGTCATCGCCGCCTGGTCACAAAAATACGTCGACCAGCCGGAGCCGGTCACGGCCGGAGAACTCGAAGAGGGAATCTTGCGCATCTCGGAAGCCGACCCGAACGGTTTCCGGCAGCGGATCGAAACTGGCCAGGGCCACCAGCTGGTGGCCGATGAGCCGGTCGCATATGGCGGAACCGCCAGAGGGCCGACCCCGTACGAGTATTTGTCGGCAGGGCTCGGCGCCTGCACATCCATGACGATACGCCTCTATGCCAGGCGCAAGGGCTGGAATCTCCAACATGTCTCGGTCGATGTCGTCCACAGGAAGATTCACGCCGTGGATTGCGGCGAATGCGAGAGTGGCGGGTCCGGACTCGACCAGTTCGAGAGGACGATCAGCCTGGCAGGCGAACTGGATGACGGGCAGAAATCGCGGCTGCTGGCAATCGCCGACAAGTGTCCGGTCCACAAGACCCTGTCCTCGGTCTGCCAGGTCACCACCATGCTGGCCGACCGTTAGGTCGTCGCCCCGCCAGGCGGGGACCAAACAATCAGGACATCTCGTCCAGCACCTCCCTGGCCAGCTTTCTGGCAAGATGGCCAGCTTCGGCCGCATCGCCATCGATGGTCTTGCGAACCCGGTGCCGTCCATCGGGATCGAGCAATTCGCCGGTCATGCTGAACTTGTCGTCGACGATTCCTGCCAGTGCCGCCACCGGTTTCGAGCAGTCGCCGTCAAGCGCATGCATGAAGATGCGTTCGGCCTCGCAGGCCAAATTGCTGACCGGGTCATTGACCGGCTCCAGCATTGTGGCCATCAAGCGGTCATCCTGCCGTCGTTCAACACAGATCGCGCCCTGGGCCGGTGCTGGCACCATCTCCGTTGTCGCCACCGGGTGGATGCGGGAATCGGATATGCCCAGGCGCCGTAGACCCTCCACCGCCAGCATGGTGGCATCGACGGCGCCGCCCGAGAGTTTTCGCAGGCGGGTCTCGACATTACCCCTGAATCCCACCACCTCGATCCCGCCCCGCAGGTGAAGCAGCTGGGCACGACGCCTGACACTCGATGTTCCGATCCTGGCACCAGGCGGAATGTCGAAGACCGTGCCGTAGCGGCCGGATATCAGCGCATCTGCCGGATCGCCCCGCGGCAGCACGCAATCGATCGCCAGCCCATCGGGCTGGCTGAACGGCATGTCCTTCATCGAGTGCACGGCGATGTCGATGTTTCCAGCCAGCAATTCCCGCTCGATTTCGCTGCAAAACAACCCCTTGCCACCGATTTCGGCAAGCGGGCGGTGTTGTTCGCGGTCGCCCCTCGTGCTGATGGCGACAAGCTCGAACTCGCCCCTGGCCCGGCCATGTGCCTGCGCCAGCCGCTCGCGGACCATCTCCGCCTGGACCAGCGCCAGGCGCGAGCCCCGCGTTCCAATCCTGATCACCGGTGCCTTTCGGGATTTTTCATGCAATTGCCAATTCCAAATGCGGATGGCGCATCGGGGCGCATCGGATTAAAGGCCATACCTTCACCCTCCTGGCAACCCACAGCGGGAGTCGAATAGCGGATGACCTCGCCCAAATTGCTGCTGACAACCATCCGGGGAACAGTCACGGCGAGGCCGCCGATCTGGATCATGCGCCAGGCCGGGCGCTACCTGCCGGAATACCGTGCCGTGCGCAAACAGGCTGGCGACTTCCTGACCCTGTGCTACACGCCGGAACTTGCCGCCAGGGTTTCCCTGCAGCCGGTCCACCGGTTCGGATTTGATGCCACCATCGTGTTTTCCGACATTCTCCTGGTGCCGCATGCCCTTGGCTCCGAACTGTCGATCGAGGAGGGCCGGGGGCCGCGGCTGTCGAGAATTCGGTCGGCCAGTGATATCGACCGCCTGGGCAGCTGCCAGGACATCGAGGGCAGGCTCTCGCCGGTCTACGAGACCATCCGGCTCCTGCGTGACGGCCAGCCACCTCATGCCGCGCTGATCGGGTTTGCCGGCTCGCCCTGGACCGTCGCCACCTACATGATTTCCGGCAACCGCCCCCCGGGGCGGCAGGCGGCGACCCGGATGCTGCAGGAGCAGCCGGAAATGCTCCGCAGGCTGATCGACATCCTCGTCGATGCCACCATCATTCACCTTTCGGCGCAGATCAGGGCCGGGGCCGAGCTGGTCAAGCTGTTCGACAGCTGGGCTGGCGAGTTGACCGGCCTGGCATATGACAGGTTTGTCGTCGAGCCAAACCGCCGGATCATCACCGCCATCCGGTCGCAATTTCCGGACATTCCGGTCATCCTGTTCCCGCGGGGCTCCGGCACGCGCTACCGCCGGATAGCCGACACATGCGGAGCCGATTGCATTGCCATCGACCAGATGGTGGAGCCGGAATGGGCGCGGGATTCCCTGCCCTCGGGGATTTGCCTGCAGGGCAACCTTGACCCGGCCTTGCTGGTCGAAGGTGGAGACCGGCTGAGACCCGCGGTCCGCAAAATCATCAACGCCTTCTCCGGCCGTCCGCATGTCTTCAATCTTGGTCATGGCATTACCCCGGATGCCAGGATTGCCGAGCTGGAGCGGGTGATCGACATCGTCAGGGCGGGCTGAGTGCCGGCAGCCGTCATGGCCAGCTCGCCAGCGGCGGCAGGCTCATCAGCACCGCATCCGGGTCATGGCCGGTTTCGAGTCCAAACCGGGTGCCGCGGTCGTAGATCAGGTTGAATTCCACGTAATGGCCGCGGTGAACAAGCTGGGCCTGCCTGTCGTCATCGGACCATGCCGTGCCCTGCCTTCTCTCGACAATCGGCAGATAGGCGTCGATGAATGCAACGCCGAGCTCCTGCACGAAGCGGAAATCGTCTTCCCGGTTTCCCGTGTTCAAATCATCAAAGAACACGCCGCCGACTCCCCGGGCCCGGTCCCGGTGCCGGATGCGAAAATACCGGTCCGCCCAGGCGCTGAATTCGGGGTAATAGTCCGGGTGGTGCCGGTTGCAACACGATTCGAGCACAGCATGGAACTGCCTGGTGTCTTCCTCGTACTCGATGCAGGGGTTGAGATCGGTCCCGCCGCCGAACCAGCTTCCGCTCGGCGTCCAGAACATGCGGGTATTGAGATGCACGGCCGGGACATGCGGGTTCCGCATGTGACAGACAAGCGACAGACCCGCTGCCCAGAACCGAGCATCGCCATCAAGTTCCAGCCCCTTGCGGGAGGTCAGCGACCGGCGTGAAGCCGAATCGAGAATGCCATGCACCTCGGAGAAATTGATCCCGGCCTTCTCGAACACGGCCCCGTCGCGAAACCTCGCCATGAGCCCGCCGCCGCCATCATCACCCTGCCCCGGTCGTCGCCTGGTCTCGGTGAATTCGGCCCGCGCCGGGTCTTGCCGACCACATCTCGACGCCTCCAACTCGGCAAAGCGGTCGCAGATCCGGCCCTGCAACTCCCTGAACCAGGCACTTGCCCTGGCCATGAGTTCCCGGTCACGGGCAGGGATGCTGTCGGCATCACGCACCTCCCGCATCCCCCGGAACCGGCCAATGCGGCGACCGGCGGGCACCGGTCTCAATAGTCACGACGGCCATTGAGCGCGGCCGCGATGGTGCCGCCGTCCAGATAGTCAAGCTCGCCGCCGATGGGAACTCCCTGGCCCAGCGATGTGATCCTGACATCGAGGCCGGACAGCTGTTCGGCAATGTAGTGCGCCGTGGTCTGCCCGTCCACGGTGGCACTCAGGGCGAGAATGACCTCGCTGGCCGCAACCCGTCGAACACGTTCGACCAGGGCCGGGATTCGCAATTCCTCCGGCCCCATGCCATCCAACATCGACAGGACGCCGCCAAGCACGTGATAACGCCCGCGAAAGACCGACGAGCGCTCCATGGCCCACAGATCCGCCACATCCTGGACCACGCAAATCTGCTCGGCCGAACGCTCCGGCGACATGCAAATCGGACATATCTCATCGGTGCAGAAATTGCTGCATTCGGCGCATTCCCGGACATTCTCCGCCACCCGCTTCATTGCCCTGGCAATCTCGCCAAGCTTGCCGCCACGCGCCCGGATGAGGTGAAGAACGATCCGCCTGGCCGAGACCGGGCCGAGGCCGGGAAGCCGCGCCAGGAGATCCATGAGGAGCTTCATATCCGATTGTTCTGAAAGCATTCCGTCTCCTGCCTGTCAGCTGCCGAGCCATGCAATACCGAAACCGGACGGGATTGACCGCGTCACTCAGCTGGCCTTCCTGACACGAATTTGCGCGTCGGGATAGAGGTCGAGCACACTCTGGCCAAGTTCGTGCGCCCTTACCCGGTCGGCCTCGCTACCGGCCTCCTGCCTTTCCGGGCCAGCATCCGGCACCTGTCGAGCCGGCTCCTCGGCCACCCGGTTCGGCTCCAATGCCTCGGCAAACCCGGCCGAGCGGTCAAAATCCTCCTGCACCGGCGACGGCGGCGTCTCCGTCACCGGCGGTGGCAACGGAGCAGGCTCATTCGGCACCATCGGCACCGACGCCTGCTCGTCCGATCCTGCGGCGCGCGCGTCCGGCGGCGAATTCATGCCCTCGCCTTGCTGTGCATCCTGCCGGCCGGACAGATCCCTTACCAGCTTCTCCGGCGACGGAAGTTCGGCAACGTAACACAACCGGATGACAGCCATTTCGGCGGCAATTCTTGCATTGGGCGCTGCCGCCAACTCGTCGATCGCCTTGATGGCAATCTGCCAGGCCCGTGTCAGGCTGGGCATCGACAGCGACCTGGCAAGGGCAAGGCCCCGCTCCCTTTCATCCGGGCTGACGCCGGGATCGCTGGCCACCTCCGGCGAGATCTTCAGCACCGACACCCAATGGACTGCCTCGGCAAGTTCGGCCAGGACCAGCTCCGCCTCCAGGCCGTTCCGGTACTGGTCCGACAATTCGGCAAGCGCCGCTGCCGCCTTGCCCCGCATGATCAGCTCGAGCAGGTCCAGGATTCGCCCCTTGTCGGCGGCACCGATCATTTTACGAATATCCTCGACCACGATCTTACCGCCGGTCAGTGCGATCGCCTGGTCGAGCAGGCTGAGGGCATCCCTGACCGATCCCTCCGATGCCCGGATGACCAGGGCCAGCGCATCATCGGCAATGGTGGCACCTTCAAGCCCGGCTATCTTCCGGAGGTGCTCGGCCAGGATTCCGGGCTCCACCCGGCGCAGGTCAAACCGCTGGCAGCGGGACAGGACCGTGACCGGCACCATCCGGATTTCGGTGGTTGCGAATATGAACTTCACGTGGTCGGGCGGCTCCTCAAGTGTCTTCAGCAACGCGTTGAAGGCGTTGGTCGACAGCATGTGAACTTCATCGATGATGTAGATCTTGTAGCGGGCGGCGGCTGGCCGAAACGGCACGCCGTCGATGATGTCCCTGATATCGGCAACACCGGTCCGCGAGGCGGCATCCATCTCCAGCACATCGACATGCCGGCCCAGCTCGATCTCCCGACAATGGTCACAGCAGCCGCAGGGCTCGGTGGTCGGACCGCCCTCCTCGCCGGCACCGATGCAGTTGAGGCCCTTGGCAATGATGCGGGCCGTGGTTGTCTTGCCTACCCCGCGCACGCCGGTCAGAATGATTGCGTGGGCAATCCGGTCGGCCGCAAACGAATTCTGCATGACCTGGACCAGCGTGTCCTGGCCGAGCAGCGTACCGAAAGTGCCTGGCCGGTACTTTCTCGCCAGAACCCGATAGGAAGTCGCTGGAGGTTGCGCCATTGTCACCCGCAGGTTTCTGGCTGAATTAGAATCATTTGGGTGATTGGACAAGGTCCGGGAGCCACACGGATGTGGAATACCCGCCCATCGGCGGCGAATTCAGGAGCGCGCAGGCCCGGGAGCCACGTGGATGTGGAATACACGCCGGCAGCATCGTCTTTGCCACGCACGGCAACCCGGCGGCCATGCCGGCGTAAAGTGCCCGGCCCGTCTCCCGAAGGACCGCAGCCGAGCAAGCCGGGCGCCACACGGATGTGGAAACCCGGATCGCGGACTACCATGACCGAAACCGGGCATGATACGGTACCTCCGACACATGGAAGCACGCGGGGTTTGGGCGCGGCGGCGGGCCCATCGGGACGGCCCCAAACCTCGGCGGGACGGATCTGATGAAGAAGAAAGAGACGAAAACCGCCCGGCCAGGCGATCTCGGAAGACCGGCCGATTCCACATCGGCCCTGCCTCCAGCGAGTTTTGCCGGCTGGGCCGAGCGACGGATGGCTCAGGATGATCGGAAAATGGGCCGGTCCGCCAGGATCGAACGGCTGAAAACTGCCCTGGTTCACGGCCAGCACTGGGTTGTGCGCCGGCTGCTCGATGGCGATCCGGAAATTGCCAATGCCGACATGGCGATCGAACTGGCCCTCTACGACGAGGCTGCTGTCGCCAGGCGGTTGCGGGACGATCCGAAATCCGCCATTCGCAAGATCGGCAGGGGCCGGCCGATCATGCACCTTGCATTGTCGCGCCATTTGCATGCGGCACCGGAGAAACGCCAGGCCATGCTCGGTATCGCATCGGCGCTTCTCCGGTCGGGAGCAGATGTCAATGACGGAATCCCGGCCGAACCGGACTCTCCGCACATGCTGTCTGTCCTCTATGCGGCACTGTGCCATGCCGACAATTTCGAACTTGGTCGTTGGCTGCTGGCGCGGGGAGCGGACCCGGATGATGATGAATCACTCTACCATTCCACGGAACTCGATCATTCCGACGCCACCCGCCTGTTGCTGACGCATGGCGCCAGGGTGGATGGCACAAATGCGCTGCTGCGAGCCATCGATTTCGATGACCGACCCACGGTCCGCCTGCTGATCGAGCATGGGGCGAGCGTCGATGCACAGCCCAGGGATCATCCGGGAGGCCAACCGACGCTGATGGTGCCGGCACTTCACCATGCGGCCAGGCGGATGTGCGGAGCTGGCATGGCCATGATCCTGCTGCAAGCCGGCGCCGACACCTCCCTGCCGCATCACGGACACTTGCCCCTTGCCTATGCCCGGATCTACGGAAACCGCGCCATTGCCGACGTCATCGAGGATGGCGGCGGCAGCACGACACTCGGCCCCGGCGAGTCGGTGCTGGCGGCGCTGGCCGAGGGTGTCTCGCCCCGGGCAAAGGGGATGGCGGATATCGAGTCGTCCCCCGAAGTGGACGGGCTACTTGCCAACCTGACTCCCTATCCGGACCGGCTTGAGCACTTGAAACGGCTGGTCGAATTCGGATTTGACCCGAACGCGGCCGACGACATGGGCATGACCCCGCTGCATATCGCCGGTTGGGAAGGGATACCGGACACGATGAGCTGGCTCCTGTCCCTGTCCCCGTCCCTTGAACACGTCAACGGATTTGGCGGTGACCTGCTGTCCACGATCATTCATGGCTCGGAGAATTGCCCGAACCGTGCGACCCGTGATCACATCGCCTGTGCCCGGCTGGCGCTGGAGGTCGGCGTGAAGTTGGGGCTCCGCACGATCCGGTTTGTCGGCAACCGAGAAATGGCGGAATTCCTGCTCCGCTGGTCGGTCGATTTCCCCGACCAGGTGATCGAGGGAGGAATTGCCTGATAGCGCAGCTCCCCTACTTGCGGGGGCCGCGTTTTCTTGCCTGGTTGGACACCTCGATGATGATCTCCGCCGATTGCTGGATGGCATCGATGACCGACTGGCGCTGGCCGGCCGTCGCAAACCGGGGCAGCGAAATCGTCACCGAATCGGCACCGTCCTTCAGGATGTCGCTGTAGGTTCTCGGGTGGGCGGTCTCGTAGAACGCCAGGAACTCGGCTGCATCCTGTTCCGAAAACTCACA
Organism: Paracoccaceae bacterium; assembly: GCA_965214695.1. Classification (GTDB taxonomy): domain Bacteria; phylum Pseudomonadota; class Alphaproteobacteria; order Rhodobacterales; family Rhodobacteraceae; genus JAPOXR01. The sequence goes on from OZ243967.1 coordinate 1,035,896, forward strand.
CAGCTTCATGATCTCCGGCAAATGCGTGCGGGGCACCGGAACGTTGGAGTTGGTGCTCAGCATCTGGCTGACATAGCTGTTCGAATGGCCGAGGCTGCGGGCGATCTGTGCCCGGGTTCCGGACGGAAGTCCCTCGATAATCTGGGACAGAATTTTCTTGTAGGATTTGCGGGCCCGGTTCTGTTCAGCCGAAACTTTGCGCATGCATGCCGCCCTATTCCGGGCCCGGCTGCAGTCGTTGCCGGCTCGCGGAAGCCACGATGGCCTGCCGGCCGAAACAGCCTCTCCCGGTGACATGTCTCGGAGGGCCGATCCGATATCCTTCCACTGCCGTCCCTGCTCCCCGAAACGATTGGTTCAGGCGGATTGCCGGCATCGGCGCAACCGCCCTGCAATTCACCTGGCTTGCGGCCCGACCGCAATCCGGTCCGGGTTTCGACCACGGGTTGGCAGCGACCCGAACTGTTATCGCTACGGCTGCTTCCTTTCGGACCTGACCGGGTTTACGAGTCGTCCGCCCGCGCCAACCCACCGGTTCAATAGGAAATGCCAGCCATCATGGCAAGATGATCAATGAAGTGGCTGTCGGCATGAATTCGATGCTGGCGATCCTCGCGGAACTCAAACCGACAGCAACCCCCGGCACGACTGGCAGCGCCCAGGGCGCGAGGGACACCGCCTGCACTGCGCCTGGCATGGGCCGCGGGCAGAGCAGCCTGCATGCGCCTTGATGATTTCACGGCCAGCCAACGAGGTCGGGCTCGAGGCAAACGATTGTGAGAACCTGGCCGGTCAGGCCCAGAGACTTGCCAATGGCACCGCCAACAGATTCTCGCCAAAAGACACGATTTGATCGCTGTCGTAGAGGACGATGCCTTGAACGAAGTTGCTGCCGCCGGCCGCGGCCAGCTTTCTCAAGCCCGAAAAATCCGCCCGTGTAACCGTCGCCGATGCCTTGACCTCGATACCGACGATCTCGCCGCGGCGGTTCTCGACCACCAGGTCAACCTCATTGCCGTCCTTGTCGCGGAAATGGGAAAACGAGCAACGCTCATGGCTCCAACTCGCCAGCTTCAGGCACTCTCCAACAACAAAAGTCTCAAGAATCGCACCGAACGGCGTTCTGTCCCCGGCAATTCGCTCGGCTGACATGCCCCTCAGCGCCGAGAGAAGCCCGGAATCCAGGAAATGCAGTTTTGGCGACTTGATGAGCCGCTTGAGCCTGTTGGTGAACCAGGGCGACAATGAATGGGTCAGGTACAAGCCTTCGAACACGTTGACGTATTTCTGCGTGGTCACGTGATTCATGCCCAGGGCGGCGCCGATTCCGGAATAGTTGATCAATTGCCCGGCGTGCTCGGCAAGAATATTGAGCAGTTTCGGAATCTGGGCAGATTGGTCGATCCGGGCGAATTCACTGATGTCACGCTGAATGATGCCATCCACGTAACTCAGGTGCCAGTTCTGTCTTCGCGTCCGACTCCGGCGTTTAATCGCCTCGGGGTATCCGCCTGCCAGGACACACTCGATCAGTGCCGTGCCAAGGACTGGTTCGCCGACGGATGGTGACTTGCCGGTGAAGACATCGTCCAGGAAACGCCCCTTCCCGCCCCTGATCTCGGCCTGCGACAGTGGCAGGAGCCGAACAACCTCCATTCGCCCGGCAAGCGAATCCGCAACCTGCGGGATCATCATGAGGTTGGCCGACCCGGTCAGCAGGAAACGTCCTGGCCGGGTGTCACTGTCGACCGAGGACTTGATCACCAGCAACAGGGTCGGTACCCGTTAAACCTCGTCGACCACCGCCCGGTCAATACCTCGAAGGAAGCCGACCGGGTCGCTTGTCGCGCTATCCAGCAGCACGGGATTGTCGAGCGAACGGAAGGACATGTCCTCGCTGGCGATTGCCGTGGCGAGCGTCGTCTTGCCTGACTGGCGCGGCCCGGAGATCAGGACCACCCGGGTATGCTTCAGCGCGTCCTCGATTCGCCGTCTGCCCAATCTTGGGTGCATGATCCGCTCCTTCCGTGACGGCCAATTCAGGCGCGTCTTGCATCAATCTGCAATCGATTATCCGACCAATTGAAAGAATCCATCCGACCATCTGAAAGAATTTGTCCGTCCAATTGAAAGTGAAGCGCCGGGAATCGCCAGCTTGTCTTGACCGTCCAGCGCCCTCCTGGTGGAGATTTGCCTGTCCCTGACATGCCTTTGCATCCGATGACCAGGCAGAAAATCAGGTACAATCTGCCATTTACCGGACCAAGCCGCCTCCGGATGGCCGTCCTTGGCCAAATCCCGACCTGCCGATCATGAACCCGTCTGCACGACCCGTGAACGCACCCATATTCATTCGGGCCGCAAACCAGGAACCGCACGCAACAGGCTGACTCGCCACAACATGCCAACCTGAATGAGCATCGACCTTGAGCCCCGCCCGCTGCAACCCCACGTCAAACTCCAACCGGGAGTCGGGAATGACTGTCGTTCTTGGTTTTGCCATTCCGGACGGAACGATCACGGGAGACCGAAGATGGAACCGGAAGCCAAGAAACCCCGGCAGCGGACCCAATCGCACACGTCATCGGATGTCGCACCATACGGGAGGCCTTTGCCCGCCTGGGTGGTCTCGACGAGGAGGCGCTGAAACTGTGGGGCACGAACTCGCCAAACAGCCGCACGCCGTTGATCGCCGACTTCGCCTACTTGCATGACACCGGGGCTGGGTGTTGTGTTGGTGCAGTTACTTGCCTACCTTCCGGGGTCGTGGCGCCATTGCATTTTGCAGGCGGGTGACGGGAGTTTTGGGGGCTGACCAGATGCATGTGTCTTGTTCCGGATGTCGGCCGGGTTTGCTGGCGGTTATGGTCATTTCGCCTCGCTGGCTGTGGGATTGGACCGTGGCTCCTGCCTTGACTTCACGAACTGGTCGGGCGGCCTGATCCCGTGACCATTCGGACGGGACGCATGGCTTTTGCCGGTGAATTGCTTCCCCGCGGTGAGGGGCATCGTGGCGATTGCAGATATCTGCCCGTCTGGCGTGGCAAGCCGCTGGTGGCTGGCGGGTCGGCGCTGTGCTGGCTCGGCCCGGATCACCCGCTTCTCGACCAGGTGGTCGGGCGGCCGATTCATGTCGGCGATATCGATGACGTGCCGGGATTTGCCTGCGATGTCTCGGAATGGCAGCCGGCCGGGATCCCGGATGTTGGCCCCGACTCGATTCTCGACCAGACCGTGCAGCACCATCCGGATGCCCCCGCCGGTTCGGATTTCGTCAATCTCCGCTCGGTGATGACAATTCTGACCGACCAGGAGGCCCGGTTCATGGCCCGGGCAAAGCCATTGCTGGCATGGCATTCCCGGAACCGGTTCTGCGCCGCCTGCGGAAACCGGACCCGCATGTCAGAAGATGGCCAGCGTCGCCTTTGCGACCACTGTCAATGCGAGCATTTCTGCCGAATCGACCCGGTCGTCATCATGCTGGTAACCAGTGGCAATTCGGTGCTGCTGGGCAGGAACCAGGGCTGGCCGGATCGCATGTACTCGCTGCTGGCCGGCTTCATGGAACCCGGAGAGACCATCGAGGCGGCCGTTCGCCGCGAGACCTTCGAGGAGGCAGGGATACGGGTCGGCAAGGTCGGCTATGTTGCCTCCCAGGCATGGCCGTTTCCGTCATCACTGATGATTGGCTGCGTCGGCCAGGCCGATTCAACGGAGATTCGGCTTGACCGGAATGAGCTGGCGGCGGCCCTCTGGGTCTCCAGGGAGCGCATGCTGGATATCTGGGCCGACCCGGATGCCGAGATCAGGCCGCCGAGAGCGGGGTCGATGGCCGAATACCTGATCTGGCAATGGCTGACCGGATGCAGGATGTGACCGGACCCGGTGGTGGGCCCCGTCGTCGGAGGGGCCGCCAGTGTCAGTGGAGGGGCGCCTGGGCCGCCATGGCCGGTCCGGGCCTCAGTTGCGCTCGATCGCCGCCGGATAGACCCCGAGGATTTCCAGGTAGTCGGTGAAGAATTCCAGCTCTTCCAGCGCCAGCGCCAGATTGTCGTCGTCGGGATGGCCCTGGACCTCGGCAAAGAACTGCGTTGCGTTGAAGGAGCCGCCGACCATGTAGCTTTCCAGCTTGACCATGTTGACCCGGTTGGTGGCAAATCCGCCAAGCGCCTTGTACAGGGCCGCCGGAATATTGCGCACCCGGAACACGAATCCGGTGATCATTGTCGGCGCCCGGCGCTCGAAATTCCGCTCGCACGACATCAGGAAAAACCTGGTGCGGCTGAATTTCTCATCCTCGACATGGCGGCTGACCGATTCCAGGCCGTAAATCTCGCCGGCCAGCTCCGACGCCAGTGCCGCCTGCGTCGGATCGCCGGCATCGGCGACATGCCTGGCAGCGCCGGCCGTGTCGGCCCATGCCAGGGGGCGAATTCCGTGTTTGCCGATGAAGCCCCTGCATTGTCCCAGGAGGACAGTGTGGCTGAGCGCCGTCTTCACATCAGCCAGGCTGACTCCCGGCAGCACCAGGACATTGATGTGGATGCGGACGAAGACCTCATCGACGATATACAGGCCCGAATGGGGCAGGAGGCGATGGATGTCGGCAACCCGGCCATAGATCGAATTCTCGACCGGCAGGACCGCCATGGAGGCGTGTCCCGACCTGACCGCTTCCACGGCTCCCTCGAAAGTCTCGCAGGGCACGGCAACGGCGTCCGATCTCGCCGCCATGCAGGCCTGGTGCGAATAGGCTCCCCGCTCTCCCTGGAATGCTATCCTGTGGACCACTGGACCGCCCGCCTTGCTTCGATTCCACCCGGAAACCGCAACCTACTATATCTTGCAATTCGTGAATGGAAGGCTGTAGAAGGCGCCGGGAAATGCCCGGTCCGCCGACCGTCGGGAGTTACGCATGTTTGACACCATGACCGCAACCAAGACTGTTGGTGCGCTTTGCGGCGCGATGCTGGTCCTGCTGTTGGGGAAATGGGCCGCCGAATCGATCTACCATGTCGGGATGGACAGCCATGGCGACTCGCATGCAATTGCCAGCCTGTTCCCGGAACCGGACGCCCATGGTGACGCCGCCGCCATGGTCGAGGCCGTGGATATCATGGCCCTGCTGGCCGAGGCCGATGCCGCCAAGGGGGCCAAGGTGTTCGCCAAGTGCAAGGCCTGCCACAAGGCGGATGACGCGGTCAACGGGGTTGGGCCCCATTTGGTTCAGGTCATCGGCCGGGCCGTCGCGGCCATTGACGACTTCAGCTATTCGGGCCCGATGTCGGAGATGGAAGGCAGTTGGGATGTCGAGACGCTGGCGGCATTCCTTGCCAATCCGAAACGATTCCTTCCCGGCACCAAGATGTCGTTTGTCGGCCTGAAGAAGCCCAAGGACCAGGCCAACCTGATTGCCTATCTTCAATCGCTCCAGTAGATTTCACCACATGCATTCTCCCGGCTGGCCGCGACAGGGGCGGCGGGAGTGAATTTCGCGCGAGGCGGGCGGGCAAGACGTTGATTGCCAATCCGGCAGTGGATAGGCTTCGAGGAAAATGAAAGGATTCGGAAATGAGGGACGAGCTGGTTCGGCCCGGTTCTGCAGATTCACGAACGGGTAGCCGGAACTTCCTGGCCGGAGCGATTCTCGCCGCAGCCAGCCTCGGTGCATGCCTTGCGGCCCCGCCGGCCCTGGCGAGCCAGGACATCATCATATCGCACGGGATTTCGACCTTCGGCGATCTAAAATATGCCGAGGATTTCGAGCATTTGGAATACGTGAACCCGGACGCGCCCAGGGGAGGCGAAATATCGATCTGGGCACCCGGCACCTTCGACTCGATGAATCCCTATACCCGCAAGGGGCGGTCCGGTGCACTGTCCAGCATCCTCTTCGAGTCGCTGCTGACCGGAACCGCCGATGAGGTCAGCGGCACGTATGGGCTCCTGGCCTCGACGATCGAGTATCCGGAGGATCGCAGCTGGGTCATCTTCAATATCCGGCCGGAGGCGCGCTTCTCTGACGGCACCGCGGTAACGGCGGAGGATGTCAAATTCACCTACGAGATCTTCCTGGCCGAGGGCCTGTTTTCGTTCCGCAGCGAACTCGAGCGGGCCGTAAAATCGGTTGAAGTCGAAGACACGCTTCGCATCAAGTTCACCTTCAATACCGAGGAACCGCCGCGCGATTACCCGGCCATGGTCGGCGGTTTGCCAATTTTCTCCAAGGCGTGGTTCGACTCCACCGGTGCCGGACTTGATGAATCAAGAATGGAGCCTGCCATCGGCTCGTCGCCCTATGTCGTTGATTCCGTTGAACCGAACCGGCGAATTGTCTACCGGCGCAACCCCGATTACTGGGGAGATCACCTGCCCATCAATCGTGGCCGGCAGAATTTCGAGACCATCCGCATCGAGTATTTTGCCGACAGCGCCGCGGCCTTCGAGGGCTTCAAGGCGGGCGAATACACTTTCCGCTCCGAAAACAATTCGAAGACATGGGCGACCGGATACGATTTCGGGGCGGTCAATGACGGATGGGTGCTGAAACGAACATTTGATTCCGGAACTCCGGCCAGTGGACAGTCATTCGTCTTCAACCTGCGGCGCGAGAAGTTCCACGATGTCCGGGTTCGCGAAGCGATTTCGCTGATGTTCAATTTCGAATGGTCCAACGAGACCCTGTTCTACGGCCTCTATGACCGGATCAACTCCTTCTGGGAGAACAGCTTCCTGGCCGCCGAGGGATTGCCGGGCGAGGATGAACTCGAATACCTCGAGCCGATCAGGGAATTCATTCCTGCCTCCGTGTTTACCGAACCGGTGGTCATGGCGCCGCCCTCCGGCGATCGCCAGCTGGATCGCGGCAATCTCAGGCGTGCCTCGGCCCTGCTCGACGAAGCCGGGTGGCCGGTCGGCGATGACGGGTTGCGCCGGAACCAGGCTGGAGAGTTGCTGCAGGTGGAATTCATCGAGGATTCGCCGGGCTTCGACAGAATCGTCAACCCCTTTGTCGAGAATCTGCGGCGCCTTGGCGTCGATGCGGTCTATACCCGCATCGATCCGGCCCAATATACCGACCGGTCCCGCAACCACGATTTCGACATCATCACCACGAGCTTTAGCCTTGGCCTGGAGCCATCAGCGGGCGGCCTGCGTCAGACCTTCGGGTCGGCATATGTTGACGGTGTCTTCAACGACATGGGGTATGCCAATGAAGGTGTTGACCGGCTGATCGACGTCATCCAGGAAATCGACAACGCCGAGGAATTGAAGGTGGCGGTCCGGGCGCTGGACCGGGTTTTGCGAGCCGGTAAGTTCTGGGTTCCGCAATGGTATCGCGGCTTCCATACCGTTGCCTATTTCGACATCTTCGAACACCCGGAGACCATCCCGCCCTACTCGCTCGGACAGCTGGATTTCTGGTGGTTCAATGCCGACAAGGCACGAAAGCTCCAGGATGCCGGCGCTATCTGAACCTGATCCTGCGGTCGACCCGCCATGGGTGCCTACATAATCCGCCGCCTGGCGCTGGTGCTGCCAACGCTGATCGGCATCATGATCATCAACTTCACCCTGGTCCAATTTGTGCCGGGCGGCCCGATCGAGCAGATCCTGGCACAGCTCGAGGGTGAGGGAGATGTCTTCGAGACCATCTCCGGAACCGGGGGAGATGCACTGCAGGAAAATCTGGGCGACGACAGGTATCTCGGCTCGCGCGGCCTTCCGGAGGAATTCATAAAGGAGCTGGAGGTCCAGTTCGGCTTCGACAAGCCGCCGCTGGAACGGTTCCTGAACATGATGTGGGGCTATGTCCGGTTTGATTTCGGCGAGAGCTACTTCAGATCAATCAGCGTCATCGACCTGGTGCTGGAAAAGATGCCGGTCTCGATTACCCTTGGCCTGTGGTCCACGCTGATTGCCTACCTGGTGTCGATACCGCTGGGAATTCGCAAGGCGGTCCGTGATGGCACGCCATTCGACACCTGGACATCCGGCGCCATCATCGTCGGCTACGCAATTCCGGGCTTCCTGTTCGCCATCCTGCTATTGGTGCTGTTTGCTGGTGGCACCTACTTCAAGTGGTTTCCGCTGCGCGGGCTGGTATCTGACAATTTCGACGAGTTGAGCCTCATTGGCAAGGTTGCCGACTATTTCTGGCACATCTCGCTTCCGGTCCTGGCATCGACGATTTCCGCCTTTGCCACGCTGACATTGCTGACCAAGAACAGCTTCCTCGACGAGATCAAGAAACACTACGTCATGACCGCCCGGGCCAAGGGGTTGAGCGAGAACCGGGTTCTCTACGGGCATGTCTTCCGTAATGCCATGCTGATCGTCATTGCCGGGTTTCCGGCGGTATTCGTTGCCGTGTTCTTCGGCGGGTCGCTGATCATCGAGACCATCTTTTCGCTGGACGGGCTCGGCAGGCTCGGCTTCGAGGCGGCGGTGGCCAGGGATTACCCGGTGATTTTCGGCACATTGTATGTCTTTGGATTGCTCGGCCTGGTGGTCGGCATCATCTCCGACCTCATGTATGTCTGGATCGACCCCCGCATCGATTTCGAGACCCGGGAAACATGATTCGCCTGTCGCCGCTCGGGCGCCGCCGCTGGCGCAATTTCCGGACCAACCGGAGGGCGTTCTGGTCACTCTGGCTGTTTGCGGTGATCTTCGGCTTCTCGCTGCTGGCGGAGTTCGTCGCCAATGACCAGCCGCTGCTGGTGAAATACCGGGGCGACTACTTCGTGCCCATCTTCAAGTTCTATCCCGAAACCGCCTTCGGCGGCGATTTCCAGACCGAAGCCATATATCGCGATGTCGAGGTCAGGTGCCTGATCGTGTCCGGGGGGCTGGAGGATTGCTGGGACGATCCCGAGGGCACACTTGCCGATGCCATGGACGGCATAGTCGGCAGCAGGGAAATCGAGCGCGGCTGGCTGCTGTGGCCGCTCGTTCCCTACTCCTACAAGACCATCAACGATCTTGGCCGGGCGGCGCCATCGCCGCCGGATGCGGATCACTGGCTCGGAACCGATGATACCTCCCGCGACGTCGTGGCGCGTGTCATCTACGGGTTTCGGCTGTCGGTGCTGTTTACCATCATCGTGACCATTACCACCTCGGTGATCGGCGTTGCCGCCGGGCTGATCCAGGGATATTTCGGCGGGTTGATCGACCTGTTCTTCCAGCGCCTGATCGAGGTCTGGGGTGCCACCCCGTCCCTCTACATCATCATCATTGTGGCCGCGATCTGGCAGATGGATTTCATGCTGCTGGTCATCCTGATGACCATTTTCGGCTGGACTGCCCTGGTCGGGGTCGTGCGCGCCGAATCCCTCAGGGCCAGGAATTTCGAATATGTCAGGGCAGCCAGGGCGCTCGGCCTGCCCAACTCGCTGATCATGCGGCGCCATGTCCTGCCCAACGCCATGGTCGCCACGCTGACCCTGCTTCCCTTCATCATCACCGGCATTATCGGGTCGCTGGCGGCGCTTGATTTTCTCGGCTTCGGCCTGCCTTCGAAATCTCCATCGCTCGGCGAGTTGACCCTGCAGGCGAAGCAGAATCTGCAGGCACCCTGGCTCGGCTTCACCGCCTTCTTCACCTTCGCCATCATGCTCTCGCTGCTGGTATTCATTTTCGAAGGGGTGCGGGATGCCTTCGACCCGAGAAAGACCTTCAAATGACGCAGAACCTGCTCGAGGTCAGGAATCTCTCGGTCTCGTTCTTCCAGGAGGGCGTTGAAACCCGGGCCGTCGACGATGTCGGTCTCGATGTCGGCCATGGCGAAACCGTGGCCATTGTCGGCGAATCGGGCTCCGGCAAGTCGGTCACCGCCCTGTCGACCGTTGGCCTGCTGCCAGAGAATGCCGACACGTCCGGCTCGGTACGGTACCGCGGCCAGGAGACGGTCGGCGCCGATCCGGAAATCCTGCGCAAGCTGCGCGGCAATGACATTTCCTTCATCTTCCAGGAGCCGATGGTCTCCCTCAACCCGCTGCACACGATCGAGAAGCAGATCGCCGAGAGCCTGGCCCTCCACCAGAGAATCGCCGGCGCCGAGGCACGGGAGCGAATCATCGAGCTGCTTGACAGCACTGGCATCGACAACCCGGAAGGCCGGCTGAAATGCTATCCGCACCTGCTCTCGGGCGGCCAGCGCCAGCGGGTGATGATTGCCATGGCCCTGGCCAATCGGCCCGACCTGCTCATTGCCGACGAGCCGACAACCGCCCTCGACGTCACCATCCAGGCCCAGATCCTGGATTTGCTCAACGGGCTGAAGGCAACGCTGGGCATGAGCCTGCTGTTCATAACCCACGATCTCAACATCGTTCGCAGCATGGCAGACCGGGTCTACGTCATGAAGGGGGGCCGCGTGGTCGAATCGGGGCCGACCTCAAGGATATTCAAGTCGCCGGAGCACCCCTATACCAGGTTGCTGCTTGCCGCCGAGCCGACCGGTGCGCCTGAGCCGGTCAAGCGGAAGACCGAGGTGGTCATGGACGTCTCGGACCTTCGGGTCTGGTTTCCCATCCAGCGCGGCGTCCTTCGCCGGACGGTCGGCCATGTCAAGGCAGTCAATTCGGCGACGTTTGCCGTTCGGCGCGGCGAGACGGTCGGTATTGTCGGCGAATCGGGATCCGGAAAGACGACGCTGGCGATGGCGGCACTGCGGCTGGTATCGTCAACTGGCAGCATACGCTTCTTCGACCGGGACCTGCAACCGCTGCGCAGCGGCGATCTGCGCCTCATCCGCCGTGACATGCAGGTGGTCTTCCAGGATCCCTTCGGCTCGCTTTCGCCCCGCATGACCATCGAGCAGATCGTGTCCGAGGGTCTCGAGATACACGGAGCTGGTCGCGCGCACTCGCGGCGGGCCGCCACCGAGAAGATCCTCGAGGAGGTTGGCATCGAACCGGCGATGATGGAGCGCTACCCGCACGAGTTTTCGGGCGGCCAGCGACAGCGGGTTGCCATCGCCCGAGCGATGATACTGAAGCCCAAGCTGGTGGTGCTGGACGAGCCGACTTCGGCCCTCGACCGCACCGTTCAGGCGCAGATCGTCGACCTGCTGCTCGAGCTTCAGCAAAAGTACCGCCTGGCCTACGTCTTCATCAGCCATGACCTGCGGGTCGTCAGGGCGCTGTCCCACAAGATCCTGGTCATGAAGGATGGCGATGTCGTCGAGGCCGGAGACGCCGAGGACATCTTCCGCAACCCCAGCTCCGACTACTCACGGCGGCTGCTCTCGGCCGCTTTCGATTTGCGGGCAGAGGACGGCGCCGAGCCTGACCAACCGGTCGGATGACCGGCAGTGCCGGGGCCGGCATGTCGCCGGGTCATGCCTCCAAATAGTCCGGCACGATCAGGCGATGCGGGTCCTCATCTTCCTCAATTTCCGGAAACCGTGCTACCGGCTCGAAGAAGTAGTTGTCCGTCACGTCGTCATTAACCGAGGAGACCTCGCCGACCAGGCTGTCGCCCTCATGCCCCCAGAACGCATGTGCGCAACCCGGCTCCAGGGTAATTGACGCCCCCGCCTCCACCAGCATTATGCCGCCAGCCTCAACCTCGTGGCGAAGTCCGTCCATGCGGACCGAAACCGGGCTTTTCCGGTCGAGGCGGGAATCGCGGTCAAGGCCGAACAGCTTGACGGCAAGGGGCGCGCCGCCGCGGACGATGATGTCTTCCGTTTTCTGCAGGTGGTAATGCATCAGCGTCACCTGGCTGGCCCGGGACACCAGCAGCTTCTCGGCATACGGAACGCCGACCGGCCGGCCGTCCAGGTCACGCCCGCCATTGCGAAGCGTGAACAGCACCAACCCCTCGGCAGCAAAACGCCCCTTGCCGAAATCCGTGATGTCCCAACCGAGGCCGATCCGACGCATGTCGCGAATCTCGGCGGCGCTATCCATCCACTGTTCGGCCGACCAGTCGACAAAGGGCGGCAGGTTGAACCCGTGCTCGCCGATCATGGCGCCGGCCATGCGAATGGCGGCATTGATTTCCGACCGCTTCATTCCTGTCCCCCTGACCTGAATGCCGGAATCCATCGGAGGAGTCCTGCGGGAAGACCCTGCTCCTGCATTCTGTCCGACCGGCTCAAAGCGATGAGATGCCGATGACCTTGCATTCCAAGTTGCGGGCGCGCAACCGTCCACAGGCAACGTCGGCGCTCGATCGCGACATCCCCTCGAAGCGCGCCGTGAACGCACCGCCGGTCTCGGTGACGGTTCGCCGTGCATCTCCCAGCGAGCCGAAATCTACCAGGGCCGCCTTCAGCAAATGATGGGTTGCCCGCTCCCTGGTGTTGAACCTCCCCACATCAACCGCCCAGATCGACGCCCCCTCGCCGTGAAGCGAGGCCGAACTGCCAGCGGGCAGCGGCCGACGAAGCGGGCGCTGGTAATCGATTGCAAACGTCTCCGGACCCTGCTTGAGGCTGGCCAGAATCTCGAGGGCTGGCCCCATGTCGCCCTCGCCTTCCAGGATTGCGGCAAGCGTGGAATCGAGGCTGGCAATGCGCAGCGTCCCGACAAGCGCCTCGTCGCCCGTCGCCACGCTGGTCTCGTCATCGGCGACGACAACGGCATCGTCAACTGTCTCCGAATTGGTGCTGACAACGGCCTCGATATCCGGTGGCCGGCGACGGCGCCGTTCGGCGCGGTCGACCGACACGTCAACCCGCCGCAACTTGCCAAAAACCGGCTCGAGCGTCGCCGGTTTCCAGAGCTTGACATCGCGGCTGGCCTTGGCAAAGCCCCGGTCCATCAACTCGGCAACATGCTTGTCCCGGGTTTGGGAACTGCGGCCACCGAATACCGTGACGATGATCCGCTTGGAGCCACGCTCGGCCGAGGCAACCAGGTTGAAGCCGGCCTTGCTGGTATAGCCGGTCTTGATTCCGTCGGCGCCTTTGTAGGAATTCAGGAACCGCCGATTGGTATTGCGAACGGTCGTCGCGCCGACATGGGCCGAGCGCCTGGAAAACAGGTTGTAGTATTCGGGATAGTCGTAAATGACCCGCCGCCCAAGAACCGACATGTCCCGTGCCGTGGACAGGTGGCCCTTCTGGGTCAACCCATGTGCGTTCCTGAATGTCGTGTTCGACATCCCCATTGCCCGAGCGGTCCTTGTCATGCGGTCGGCGAATTCCTCTTCGCTTCCCGAGATGGCCTCGGCGATGGCCGTGGCCGCATCATTTGCCGACCGGACTGCTGCCGCCCGGATCAGATATCGCAGCGAGATTCGTGAGCCTGGCCGCAGGTAGAGCTTCGACGCCGGTTCACTGGCAGCAAATTTTGAGATCCTGATCGGCTTGTCCAGGGAAATCTCGCCATTTTCGACCGCCTGGATGGCAATGTAGACGGTCATCATCTTGGTCAGCGAGGCCGGGTTGAGAATCTTGTCCGGATTCTCGGAAAAGAGAATCTGGCCGCTCCGGGCATCCATGACAACTGATGCATAATTGGAGGCAAGGGAGTCCCTCGCCCAAAAGGATATGGTCAGTGCGACCAGCAACATCACGACGGCACCGCGCCATGATGCCACGCGCGCCAAAAACATGAGACGTATCAATCCTGCACCATTTACAACCTATTCCTGCCGAATTGGCAGAAACCGAACTGCTCCTCAACCAGGGCGGCGCCACTTCTGTGTCAGCTACCCGCCGGGCGTGCAAGCTAGCACAAAAGAGCCGGCCAGAACAGCAAAAAATATTTTCCGTCCGTCAGGCCGCCGCCTCACCCTGCCCCTCCCGGGCGGCGATCGACGAAACCAGCTCTGGAATCTCGTGCAACCCGGAGACGACCCCGAACCTCGGATGGTCGCTCGGAAGCTCCGCATGCTCCAATTCCCAGGTCAGCTCATGCGGTATCAGGATGCCCCAACACCCTGCTTCCAGGGCCGGAATGACATCCGACTTCACCGAGTTGCCGATCATCATCGCGGCCTCGGGCCCGGTTCCGTATTCCCGGAAAGTCCGGCGGTAGACATCGGGTGACTTGTCGCTGACAATCTCGATTCCGTCGAACAATTCGCCAAGTCCCGACTGGGCAAGCTTGCGTTCCTGGTCAAGCAGGTCGCCCTTGGTCACCAGCACCACCGTGTGTCTGCTGGCAACATCGCGAACCACCTCTTCCGCCCCCGGCAACAACTCGATCGGGTGGGCTTGCAACTCCTGTCCGAGATCGATGATCTGCCGGATCACTGCCGGCGGAACCCGGTTGTCGGTAATTTCGAGCGCCGTCTCGATCATTGACAGCAGGAAACCCTTGATACCGAAGCCGTACCGCTTGAGATTCTTCCGCTCGGTCTCCAGCAACTTCCATTTCAGATCCTGGCAGGTGGAGTATTCCGACAGGATGGAGATGAAACTGTCCTCCGTGACGCGGAAGAACTTCTCGTTCTGCCACAGCGTGTCGTCGGCATCAAAGCCGATGGAGGTCAACACGGTCATCCCGCCCCTGAGCTTTGCCAAGCCGGCGATAGTCAACTATATTGAACATTCACTCAAGCAGGTTTTGATGGATACCGCCTTGCCTCGAAATCCAGACGAAATTGACGGTGACAACCGAACGGATACCGGAACCTCGGTGCTGACCCGGACCCGGCCGGCCGCTGAACGGGCGCCGATGTACAAGGTCATCCTGCTGAATGACGACTACACGCCGATGGAATTCGTGGTCGCCATACTGGAGCACATCTTCTTGATGCAGCGCGACCAGGCAGTGTCCCTCATGCTTGACATTCACAACAAGGGTGTCGGCATCGCCGGCGTATACACCCATGAAATCGCGGAAACCAAGGCTAACCAGGTCATGGCCGCCGCCAGGAACAACGAGCATCCCCTGCGATGCACGATTGAAAGGGATTGACCCGCAATCTCCTGCAACCGGAGCCGGAAATTCCGATGTCCCCCCGTGGCCCGCCCTGGGGTTGCAACCTGTCCGACTGAGGGCAGCACGCGTCATCGGCACATCATGGCAATAGCAAGGTGACCCATTCAATGGAACGCAAGACCGCAATAGTGACCGGGGCGGCGAGCGGCGTCGGCCTCGCAATTGCCCTGCAGCTGGCCGAACACGGCACCAACGTCATGTTTGCCGATTGCGACCAGCAATTGCTCAAATCGGAATTCGACCCCAATGGCGACAATGTCGACCTGTTTGTCGGCGACCTGCAGGATTTGTTGACCCAATCCAACCTGCTGGCGGCAACGGCGGAGCGGTTCGGACGGATCGACATCCTGGTCAATGCCAGCCGCAGAATGATGACCTCGTCGCATCACGACCTCAAGGCGGACATTCTCGACGAGATGCTCAGCCAGAACCTGCGACAGCACTACACCCTTTCACGGCAGGTGGCCCGGTATTTCACCGAACAGGAACCGCCATCATCCCGACCGACCGAACTGGCCGGGTCAATCGTCAATGTCTCGTCGATCGCCGCCAACCGGCTCCATCCCGACCTTGTCGAGTATTCGGTGTGCTGTGCGGCACTTGAACAGTTGACCCGCTCGCTCGCCGTGGCCTTCGCCGCGTTGCGAATCAACGTCAATGCGGTGGCTTTCGGCTCGGTGATGAGCGGCAATCTTCAACAGATGACGCTGGAAAATCCGGAACTCCGCGAGCGGATTGCCGCTGCCACGCCGCTAGGCCGGGTTGCCGACGCGACCGAAGTCGCCAATGCGGCGACATTCCTGGTCTCGGGCGCCGCCAGTTTCATGACCGGCCAAATCCTGACCATTGATGGTGGCCGTTCGCTGCTTGACCGGTATACCGAGCCGCATCACTGAGGTGCCGCCCATCGGCGGGAAGGTCCGGCCTACGACCTGGTATCCAGCTTGAAGCCCTCAAGATCGGCCAGCGGCGATTGCGGCTTCTGCGGCTTCAGCGATTCGTCGACGGTCGAGAGCACCTGCCCCTTTTCCTGGACTCGCTTTTCCTTCTCGGCAGACACTCTTTCGGCGGCCCGCATGACCGCTTCATCGAGATCAAGCTGCCTGCACAGTCCCAGTGCCACCGGATCCGTTGGCTGAATATTGTTGATATTCCAGTGGGTTCGGCCCTGCACCGACTGGATCGTGTTCTTGGTGGTGCGAACCAGCGCCTTGATCTGGGCAATCGACAATTCGGGGTGATTCTTCAGCAGCCAGGCAATGGCAGCCGGTTGATCCTGGCGCTTGGAAAGCGGTGTATAGCGTGGCCCCTTCCGCTTCTTGGGCAGGTCGACGACCTGCGCTTCCGTCATCTGCAGCGCATGATCCGGATCTTCCTGGCCCAGTTTCAGCTCTTCGGCCGAGAGCTGGTTGTTCTTCACCGGGTCAAAACCCAGTATGCCAGCGGCGACTTCGCCATCGGCGATTCCCTGGACCTCCAGCTCATGCAATCCGCAAAACTCCGCGATCTGCCGGAACGTCAACGTCGAATTGTCGACCAGCCACACCGCGGTGGCCATGGCCATGATGGGTTTGTTTGGCATTTCACCCGCTCTCCACAATTTCCTGGACATGATGGCAGACCGATCGATGGTCCATCATCGCCCCGGCACGCACGGGATGAATAACCGCCATTGCCGGAACAATAAAGCCCCCAATGCGGCACCACATCAAGTTCGGCCAACCGCCACCGTCATGCCGCCCCCTGTGCCGACGCCAGCCCACCCGATGACCCGGACACCCTGATGGGCGCCGCCAGGCGAGATACCGACTGCCAGTGACGCCGACCCGTGCCAAGGCCCAACGTTTACCCATTCGGCTCGCGATGGAGACACTGCCATGCAGGAAGTTGCAGTTCCGCCACAAGGCGGGCCTACCCCATCGTCAGGACAATCTTCCCCACATGGTCCGAGCTTTCCATCCGCCGATGCGCATCGGCGGCCCGGGCAAGCGGAAACTCCGAGTCCATGACCGGCGCGATGACTCCGGTCTCCAGCAGCGGCCACACCGTCCGTTCAAGGTCTTCGGCGATTGCCGTCTTGGCAATGTCCGATTGCGGCCGCAAGGTGCTGCCGGTGATCGTCAGTCGCCGCGTCATGATCTGGGCAAAGTTGAGCTCGACCCTGGGACCCTGCAGGAACGCGATCTGCACCAGCCGCCCGTCATTTGCCAGTGCCTTGATATTCCTGGGAATATAGCTGCCGCCAACCATGTCGAGGATGACATCTACCCCCACCCCGCCGGTCAGGCCGCGGGTGATGTCGACGAAATCATCCTCCCGGTAATTGATCGCCCGGTCTGCCCCCAGCCTTTCACACTGCCGGCATTTCGCATCGGAGCCAGCGGTCGCAAAAACCCTGCTGCCAAGCGTGGAGGCAAGCTGAATTGCCATCGTTCCGATGCCGGACGAGCCTCCATGCACCAGGAATGTCTCGCCCGCCTGCAGCCGCCCCCGAACGAAGACATTGCTCCAGACCGTGTATGCCGTTTCACACAGCGCTGCTGCTGCCTTCATGTCCATGCCGGGGGGGATCGGCAATGCGTGGCTGGCAACGGTTTCCGAATACTCGGCATAGCCGCCGCCGGGAAGCAGGGCGGTAACCCGGTCTCCCTCCTTCCAGCGGACGACTCCCTTGCCGACCGCGGCTACCTCGCCTGCCGATTCAAGGCCGGGCAAGTCCGACGCGCCGGGCGGAGGATTGTAGAGTCCCGACCGCTGAAGCACATCGGGTCGATTAACCCCGGCCGCAACATTTCGGATGACGATATGGCCGTGGCGTGGCGACGGCGGCTGCCTGTCCGCAAGCCGAAGCACCTCCGGCCCGCCAGCCTCGCTGATTTCGACGACACGCATGGTCATGACGGCCAGTTCCTTGAGGACGGCCGCAACCAGCCGGGATACCGGTCCGGCCGATGCGCCGGCGGGCGGACAAATCGCAGGCAGTTGTCGATCGAATTCAACAGTAGCGGCCCACCCGGCATCCGGCGAAATCCCGATTTCAGAGCTTCCAATTGCATGACGTTGTCGATTCGCCTGTCGACGAATTCGGCGGTCGCCGTGCCACCGCCGGTATCTCCAAGCCAGTAGAGCACCGAACTGCCCAGCACCGCCGACAGGGTTGCCCGCTTCGAATACCAGTTGATGTCGTCCGACCGGTCGCCCAGGAAGACCCAGATTCGGTCGGAGGTGTGCCACAACGCGCTGGCGCCAGCTTGTCCATTGATTGGAATTGCAAACATTGCCAGCATCTGCCGGACTGCTTCGCGGTGACCGGACACGACCTCCAGCCTTGTCCTGACGGCAAGGGCAATCCGGTCCCGCATCCGCATGGACGCAAGATCCATCTCCTCCAGGCGCCCAATCATCAACTCGTCGCCCCAGCCCTGGAACTCGACCGCCAGGTCGCGAACGCCGCCCGGACAGGCAAGCGCGGCATCGGCCGGCTCGATGCCCATCTCCCGGCAGGCCAGGTCAAGACTGGATTTGCGCCAGCCTTCGAATGGCACGATTTCAAGGATTTTCAACATAATCTGCCGGCGCAACTCCGGCAGGTCATCAATGACGGATTCGGTATCTTCCATTCTCATTCACTCGGTAACCACGGATTTAGTGCCCCGAACCCTACCGGAATTCGGCCACGATTTGAACTGGCAACCTTGCCCGGGAGGTAGTGTAAGGAAAGGCTTGGCCAGGTTGCAACATGCACCCCCTGCCATTCACGGTCGGCAGCATCCGAACCAGCGATGGCCATGCCTGGGGGATGGCCTCGGGGACGGTCGGTGGCCGGCACCTGCCCTTCCCCGGGCCGGATCCAGCGCCTTGCCGTGGCTGAAATTCGGCATGCAACAGGCTGTGGACGGAGGCGGTCAAGGCTGGTATAGCCCTTGGGCTGACAGTTCATTGATCACCGCCATGACGGGCAAGGGAGTTCCATGCAGGTTCAAGTCCGCGACAACAATGTCGACCAAGCGCTACGCGTTCTCAAAAAGAAGTTGCAGAGAGAAGGCGTGTTCCGGGAGATGAAACTCCGGCAGCATTACGAAAAGCCGTCGGAAAGAAAGGCTCGGGAACGGGCGGAGGCAATTCGGCGCGCAAGGAAACTGGCGCGCAAGCGGGCATTGCGGGAAGGCGGCTGACGCTACCTGCCGGCTGCCGGCCGGCAATCATCGAAAATCGGGTGTCGGGGCGCGGTTCGTTTCACGGGCCGGCCGCCGGGATGTACATTTGCGTCAACTGTTGAAGACTGCCAGGAACACCAGCACCAGCACCGATACCACGCAGACCCAGGCCGACAACCTGACAAAACCGGCAAAATCCCGCTGGTGTTCGCTGATATCCATCGAGCCATGCTTGTACTCGCCCATATCCATTCCCCATACTCGCTTTCGGAGCATCCGCCCCGGAATTTCCAACGGACCCCTACTGCCGCAACCGTCCGGCAAATTCAACCGCCCGGCGTCCTCGATCCCGCGTCACCGGCCACCCAGTGCCAGGCGCCATCATCGCCGCGAAACCGGGTAATCCGTCCGGCCAGCAACAGGTGGTTCAGATGGGCAACCGATTCAGCCAGCGCAAACCCGAATTCGCCTTGACCGATCTCCCGCCTGAACAACAGCTGGAAGCACTGGATGGCGGTCCGCGGCTGCTCAAGCCCGGCGACCAGCCGCTCAAGCGCCAAGACGTGATTCTCGGCAAGCTGCCGGAGCCGCAATGCCAGTCCCGAATAGGGCAGCTTGTGGCCGGACAGGACCAGCGGGCGATTGTCGGCAATCTCCTGGAATCGCCGGCATGATTCCATCCAGTCCGACAGCGGGTCGGCATCGGGTTCGGTGACGTAGACTCCGATATTGGGTGAAATGTCGGCCAGGAACTGGTCACCGCCAACGACAAGTTCGCCGTCCCTGCTCCAGAATGTCGCGTGTTCGGGCGCATGCCCCCCTCCCGTCCGCACATCCCAACTCCGTCCACCGAACTCGATGCACTCGCCATCGGTGATTCGCCGGAATCCTGTCGGGATCTGATGGACGACATCGGCAAAATTGAAGGGTCTTTCCTTTTGCCGGGCCGCGATCGTCCTCGCGGATACCCCGGCATCGCGCATGAAGCCGATGGCTTCGGGCGTGTAATGCGTCTCAACGTCGAGTGTCAGCATTCTTGCCATAAGCCATGCCACCCGGGTTGCCACGATTTCGGCACCAAATTCCGATTTGAACCAGCCGGCAAGCCCGACATGATCAGGGTGGTGATGGGTGAGAATCACTCTCCCGATCGGCAGGCCTGCCAGCGGACCAGCCATCGCCTGGCGCCAAACCTTTCGGGTGGCCGCGGAATCAAATCCGGTATCGACAATGGTCCAACCCTGCGGGTCACGAAATGCAAAGACATTGACATGGTCCAGGGCCATGGGAAGCGGAAACCTGAGCCACAGGCAGCGCTCATCAATCTCGATCGCCTCGCCTGGCCCTGGCGGGCCGGGCCAGGGAAAGCGGATGGCCTCAGGCCTGGTGACCGACTCAGCCCTTGAGATCGTCATCGGCAAGATCGAAGAGATCGTCGGCGCCGTTCCTTGCCTCCTGGCAATGCCAGGAGCAGGCAGGAAGGATGCGGTCCACGTAAATCCTGGCCAGGGCCGCCCTCGGCCCGCGGCCATCGCATGCAGCACTGGCACGGTGGTGAAGGCAGGAGCCAAGCAGGATGGCAAGGGCGTGGAGATAGGGATGAGAGGCCGCCAGGAGTACGTCCCGATCCTGCTGGTCGGCCAGCCAGCTGGTGGTCTGCCTGACCTCGCGCATGGCCGCCCTGATCCTGGCGCTCATGCCAGCCCGGTCCTGCCCCACCCGGTCAAGATCATTCTCCAGCTCGGCCAGCAGGCAGAACACATCTTCTCCATGCCTCCGCAGCCGGCGAGTGGCCAGGTCGATGGCCTGGATCCCGTTGCTTCCCTCGTAGATTGTCGCCACCACGCTGTCGCGCAGCAGCTGGCCTACCCCGGTTTCCTCGACATAGCCCATGCCGCCATACACATCGATTGCACGCGACGCCGCCCGAAGGCCGACCTCCGAGCCGTAGACCTTGGCCAGCGGCGTCAGCAGCGACACCCGACGCTGCCAATGCAAATCCCCGGTCGCCTCGGCATGATCGATGGCCAGGGCGCAGCTGGCACAGATTGCCCTGGCTGCAAACAGTTCCGCCTTCATCAGCCCGAGCAGCCGGCGAACATTTGCGTGATCAATGATGGTCCCGGTGCCATCCTTGCGGACCGGGTTTCCCTGCGTCCTGGTCGATGCATGATCTGCAGCCAGGCACAGTGCGGCCTGGGCAATCGCGACTCCCTGGCAGCCGACGCCAAGCCTGGCCATGTTCATCATGGTGAACATTGCCGGCATCCCGGACTCGCCGGCGCCGATCATCCAGCCCTCCGCATTGTCAAATTCGACAACCGCGGTCGGTGAGCCGTGCAGCCCGAGCTTCTGTTCCAGCGACCGTATCCGGACCTCGTTTCGCCGTCCCGGTCTACCGTCCTGGTCAGGGACGAATTTCGGCACCAGGAACAGCGAAAGTCCCTTGGTGCCGGAAGGCGCCCCGGGCCGCCGGGCCAGGACGAGGTGACAGACGTTTTCGGCAAAATCGGCGTCGGCCCAGCTGATGAAGATCTTCTGACCCGACAGGCGGTAGTTGCCGCCCACCGTCTTCCGGGCAGTGCTGCGAATCGAGCCAACATCGGAACCGGCCGAGGGCTCGGTGATGTTCATGGTCCCGATCCAGTCGCCGCAACTCAGCCGCGGCAGGTAGACTTTCCGGATGTCGGGCGACGCGTGGGCCTCGAGTGTCCGGATCTGGCTCTGGGTCAGCATGATGCACAGCCCCAACGACATGCAACCGCTGTTGATCATTTCATTGGCCGCATTGGCCAGCAGGAATGGCAACCCGGCGCCGCCATGGTCGGGACTGGCAGACATGCCTACCCAGCCACCGGCGGCGACCTGCCGATAGGCCGATGAAATTTGCGGCGGCACCCTGACAATGCCGTTTTCCAACCGGGGCGGGTTGATGTCGCCGGTGCGCCGCACCGGCATGATCACGTCACGGGCGAGCGCGCCAACAACCTCGAGAATGCTCCGGCACTCCTCGCTGTCGAACCCGTCCGGCAGGCCGGCGACAGGCACATCCCCGGGGCCGATGACGCGATCGAACAGGAACTGGAACTCGTCAACGGGTGGCTGGTAGGGCATTGAGTGGTTTGCTGGGCTGCGGGAAAGGAATACGGGATCCGGATTGTGGCGTGACTCGGCCAGCCCGGTTATTAGACGATGGATGGAAGGCGCGTCCACCAGATAAGGATGATCGGCAATTGGAAACCCGAAGACTCTCGGCCGGGAGGGCGGACATTGAGGCCGCTGGCCGGCTACTCGCCGATGGCGGTTTGGTCGCCTTTCCCACCGAGACCGTCTACGGGCTCGGTGCTGACGCAACCCGCCCGGAGGCAATCAGCGAACTCTACCGGGCCAAGCAGAGGCCCGCCTGCAATCCGCTGATCGTGCATGTCACCGGCCTGGATGCCGCCCGGGAGCTGGCCGAATTTGACGAGATCTCGACGGAGCTGGCCCGGCAGTTCTGGCCGGGGCCCCTGACCCTGGTGCTGCCCCGATCTCGGCGCAGCCGGATCGCCAGCGCAGTGAGCGCCGAAGGGCCGACCCTGGCATTGCGGGTGCCAGCCCACCCGGTCGCCCTCGAGCTCATCGGCTTGGCCGGCATTCCGATTGCCGCCCCCTCTGCCAACAGGTCGAACATGGTCAGCCCCACCTCGGCCGATCACGTGCTGTCGGATCTCGACGGCAGGATCCGGGCCGTAATCGATGCCGGCCCGTGCCGATTCGGCCTTGAATCCACGGTGATCCGCGTCAGCAACGGCAGGCCGGAACTGTTGCGGCCGGGCGCACTTGCCAGGGAGACACTCGAGCGGCATGCCGGGACCGGGATGCGCATGACCGACTCCCGGCATGGGCCGGTGTCACCGGGCCGGATGCCTGTCCATTATGCACCACGGACCAGGTTGCGGATGAACGCGTGCAATCCCGGCAGGGACGAAATCTCCGTCAGGATCGGCGAGGATGGCGTCCGGGCGGAATTCAACCTGTCGCCCGATGCCGATCTCGAGGAAGCCGCCGCCGCATTCTACCACGTGCTGCGATCTGCCGATTCGATGGCCATCCGCACCGGCGCCAGCTCCATCGCGGTGGCGCCGTTGCCGAATACCGGGCTTGGCAGGGTCCTCAATGAACGCCTCGGGCGCGCATCCGGCACGATTTCAGGCCCACCTGACGCCGGCGGCAAGCATGCCGAAGCGATTTCAGGCAGTTCCCCCGCCAGCGGCAAGCATTCCGGCACTGAAACCCAATGACTTGATGGCCGCATCCCACATCGATTGCGGCTCCGTCCGGAAAACCAGCTCGGAGGTGGCGTCGCAAACCAGCCAGGTATGTCGTTCAAGTTCACTCTCCAGTTGCCCGGCCGACCAGCCAGCATAGCTGACGACGATGATCCGTTCCTCGGGTCCCTCGCCTCTCGACAGGTCATCAATGATGTCAGGCGTTGCGGTAACACAGAAATTGTCGGCCACCACATGCGTGGAGGGATATTCTGAGCCATCTCCGGAGTGTATGACGATAACCTGCTCCGGATCGACCGGGCCGCCATCATGCAGGGGAAGGGTCAACCGTTTCTCGTCATCCTTGCCGCCAGTCTGGGAAATGCTCCCGGCAATCTTGTTGACAACAATTCCCATGGCTTCCTGGTCGGTATGGGCCAGCATGTAAATGACGCTGCGCCTGAATCTCGGATCAGCCATGTCGGGCATGGCGATCAGCAGTTTTCCGCCTAGATAGCGTTCCGAACCGACCATCGAGACAATCCCGGACTCCGTGCAACCGGGTCCATCATACCAAGCTTCACGCCGGTATCGAAAGCGATTACTGACGGCGCCAGCAGCCTGGTGAATCGCGGTTGCAATTTCGCCGCCCTTCAAGTCGCCAAAAGTTGATTTCACATTTCATGCTCCCTGCCGATAATCGACCCGGATCGTGATCGGGAACCATGTACAGTCTGATTCGAATTCTCCTTCCGGCCGTGCTGGTCATTCTTGGCTGGGTGCCTGGCGCCCTCGGCCAGGCTGGAATTCCGTCGACCCTGGCGACGGTCCGGTTCCTCGAAGGCTGGGCGAGCCCATCCGGCGACGTCCATACCGGCGGCATCCAGATCAGCCTCGCCAGGGGGTGGAAGACCTATTGGCGGGCACCCGGTGAGTTTGGGATCCCGCCAAGGCTCGAACTCAGTCGCAGCGAGAACATCCGCGGCGTGTTCATGCATTTTCCGAGGCCGACGATCTATTTCGACAATGATGTCAGGACCATTGGTTATGCCGACAAGGTCGTTTTTCCGCTGGACTTCTTCCCCGACCGTGCCGGCAGCGGGATGCGGGCCCATGCCGACCTGCATCTCGGCGTGTGCAGGGAGGTCTGCGTGCCAGTCTCCTTCCAGTTCCCGATCATGCTGTCCAACCGGAATACGACACCGCCGGTCGAGATCGTGCATGCGCTGCGCATGGGGCCGAAACGAATCGATGCGACGGGCGGAGCGGTGCGGACCAGGTGTCGGTTGACGAGGCGCAACCCGCCGCACGGCTACCAGGTGACCTATGATTTCGATCATTCGCGGCCGATGTCGCCGCTGGCCGCCGCGGTGTTCGAGTATCCCGGTCAGCCTGTCTGGTTCAGCGACGCCAGGCTGTCACGACGGCCGAACGGCATGGTATCGGCCTCGGCGCAGATGGAGTATTTCGGCACCGGCCCGTTTTTCCTTGACCGCTCGCAGCTCCGAATGACCCTGATTTCCGGGGGAGACTATCTGGAGTTCAGCGGGTGTCGTTCCGATGGGGCAGGCAGGTAGGCCACCAGGGCGAACCGCCTCCCACTGCCAGCAGCACATCCAGCCCCATCACTTGCGACGCAGATGCTCGTCCAGCCTCGGCAGGATCTCGACGAAGTTGCAAGGGCGAGTGCGATAGTCGAATTGCCGTTCGAGTATCTGGTCCCAGGCATCTCGGCAGGCGCCCGGCGAGCCGGGAAGCGCAAAGAGAAAGGTCCCGTTGGCCACACCGGCGCATGCCCTCGACTGGATCGCCGACGCGCCGATGCTGTTCATCGATATCGCGGCAAATACTGCGCCGAAGGCATCCATCTCCTTTTCATACACCATCCTGTGTGCCTCCACCGTGCAGTCCCGCCCGGTCAGGCCGGTTCCGCCGGTGGAGATGATGACATCAATTGAAGAATCCAGCGACCACTTGCGCAACCGGGAGGAGATTGCCTCCTGGTCGTCGGGAAGGATCGTCCGGCGCACCACGGAGTGCCCGGCGGTTGCAATGCGGTCTGCCAGCAGCTGGCCAGAGCTGTCATCCGCCAATGACCGGGTATCGGATGCGGTGAGCAGGGCGATTCCCAGTGGAATGAAATGTCGGTCGCCAGCCTGAACCGTCACCGGATTCCCCCATCGGCCAGGCGACGCCTTATCAGCAGAAGGTCGATCCAGGCATCCCGTTTTGCCACCGGGTTCCTGAGGAGATAGGCGGGATGGAACATGGGCATGACCGGAATGTCCTTCCACGCATGCCAGTTGCCGCGCAGCCGGGTGATCCCCTGCTTTCCGAGCAGGGCGTCGCAGGAAATATTGCCCATCAGGATCAGGATATCGGGCCCGGCAAGCTCGACATGCCGCCTGACGAAGGGGAGCATCATCCCGATCTCCTGCCGGGTCGGGTTGCGGTTGCCGGGTGGCCGCCAAGGCAGGATGTTCGAGATGTAAAGCGAACGCTCTGGCTCTGCCGCCTCCCTGTCCAGGCCGATCTCGGCGAACATCGCATCCAGCAACTGCCCGGCCCTGCCGACAAAAGGCTTGCCCAGACGGTCCTCATCGGCCCCGGGGGCTTCGCCGACGATCATGACCCTGGCCTGCGGATTGCCGTCGGCAAACACCAGATTGGTTGCCATCTTCCTGACCTCGCAATGCTCGTAGGCGGCGATGGCATCCCTGAGCGCATCCAGGGTCAGTGCTCGCCCGGCCTCCCTTTCTGCAATGGCAATTGTCGCCGCAATCGGATCCTTCTGTCTCACGGCAGGCCCGGCGGCAGGGCTGCGGGAAGGCCCGGGAGCCGGGTTGCCGGCAGGTTCACGAGCGGGATTGCCGTCGAGGTCGAGAGCCGGGTTGCGGGCCGGGCCGGTAGCGGGAGTGCCGGTCGGCATCGACGGCTCCGGCATCGGTTCAGCCGCAACCGTGAACCGATCGACCGGCATCTCACCCGTGCATTCGTCGGCACCGATCTCGACCTGCCATTCAAGCAACAGGGTATCATCTGCCCGGCCGGACATCACGCAGCCAGCACATCAGTTTCACCGACCCGAGGAGTGACAAGCATCAACGCTCCCCGCCGGGCAGAAACCCTGGTCACGAAGGCCAAATTGCTGCGAGCCAGCCTCCCGTTCCATGCGCCGGCCCTCCCTGCAATGGCCAGGGAACCCGACACCAACCGGCATTCGACCTGCCCGTACGCAATTGCGCTCGTCATGGGACTGCAGATGCGCCGTTCGGTGCCCGTTGCGTCGATTGGCACAAGGCATCCCTCCAATCGAGCTGTCGGCGCACCCCGCAAGTGATCTCACACATCCTGAACCACGCCTCGATCACGGAAGGCCGACAGAGCCTTCGCCTGCTGCGCCGCAACCAGCTGGGCCCGCGTGAAATCCAGCGCATTGCGGACCAAATCGTCGCCATCGGTCCACAGATTGCGCCAAATTCCGAGAGTGCTAGACAATTGCGGATCAACGATTTCGGACGAAAAGGACTCGAATACCAGCGGGCCACCATATCCAATCTGCGCCAGGGCACGAAAAATTGGCGCAAATTCGATGGAACCGGACCCCAGATAACCCCGGTGGCATTCACCCAGGTGAAAATATCCCAACCGGTCCCCGGTCTCCAGGATGGCCCTCGCCGGGTCTGCTTCCTCGATATGCATGTGGTAGGTGTCAAGATGCACCCTGGCATTGGCCGCGCCGATCATCTCGCAAAGCGCAACACCCTGTGCGGCCGTATTGGCGATATTCGTCTCGTAGCGGTTGACAACCTCCAGACCGACGGTGATTCCGTTCCTGTCGGCCGCGGCGCAAACCCGGCGCAGCACGTCGACACTTTCCTCCAGCCCCTCGGATGTCGCCGGTTCCGCATATTTCGCCAGCGCCGAGTAGAGAACCCCGCAGATATGGCTGGCGCCGATATCGCGGGCGATGGACACCACCTTCATCAACAGCGCCTCGCCGCGGGCGACGCGTTCGGAATCGCCGGACGACACATCGGTACCTGGTCCGAGGCCAAGCGAGATCGTAGCGGCGAGATTGTATTCCTCGAGCAGCCTGGCGGTCAGGCCCGAATCGATCCTGTCGGGATCGAGTGCCGGTATTTCGATGAGGTCATAACCGGCCTGTGCGGTACCCTCGATGGCCCTGCGGGCCTCGGCTTCATCCCAGCCGCCCACCCAGCACAACGCATGAACCCCGAGCCTGTTCCGACCAAATGCCATGATGCACTCCCCTGCCTTCAATCCGCGGCCGTGCCCGTCGCCAACCCGAAACGATGGGCCATCGCCATATCATCCCGGCAATCACCAGCCGCACGCCGCGGATGGTCCTGGCCGCCCGGACGCTCTCCCGGCAAGCCCGGTCACCCCCCTGAAGGACGGAATGACAACCGGGAATACCTCGGCTTCGCAAACCCCCGGCAGAAGCCCGTTCCAGGCGACGAAGAGACCAGAGTTGCGATCGCCAATCCTTGATGCCGACCATCAAACGACTAACTGTTCACCGTTCCACAGGTCAAGCCGGCAATTGAATTCCAGATTGCAAACATCATCAAACCGACACTGACAGCAACCGGCCGACATCCGGCGGCATTCCGGATACACGGCCGAACAGCAGCCCCGGTTCGGCAAGCCAAACCTGCCACCCGGCATCACAGCCATCCATGACCGGCAATCACAGAAACCAGCTCGGCGAATCCCTCCCGATGACGATCAAGTGTCCGGGCAGACGACGATCATCCCGTCAGGCACCCACTCGGACGGCCAGACCAGCCCGACCCCTACCGCCTGGTGGCTGGCGCCGAATCCGGGCTCGGTCCACAGATCGAGGCGCATCCGCCCGCCGGCCTCCCGGTCGGCCTCGATGCGGTAGCCGATCCGGGCATCCTCGATCACATTCTCGCCCCGGAGTTGCAAATAGGCACTGCCGACCATGCCATGCCCCCGGGGGTGTCATGGACCATCTCGGCCCGC
Source organism: Paracoccaceae bacterium (assembly GCA_965214695.1). Classification (GTDB taxonomy): domain Bacteria; phylum Pseudomonadota; class Alphaproteobacteria; order Rhodobacterales; family Rhodobacteraceae; genus JAPOXR01. The sequence goes on from OZ243967.1 coordinate 1,064,222, forward strand.
GGGTCTCCGCCAGAGGTGGAGCCGCCAAGTGCGTGCTGCATGGAGGCCGAGAAGCTCCGCCTCGCGCCCGATGCCGGATCCCAGGCCAGGGCGGCAGCCAGGGACCAATCCCCGGGGCCGTCGCCGATCACCCTGCTGCCATCCAGCGAGGCCAAGAGTTCGGAGACATCCTGCCGGCCGATGCCGGCGGCGAACTCGATGCCGGTGCCGGCATCGCCGCCATCATGGCGAAGGCTGAGCGACAGGCGGGAGGGGAGCATGGCGCCGGCGATCAGCGCCCGCGCCTGATGGCCGGTCAGGCTGGCCCGCAGGCGGGTGGATGGGGCCCTTGTCAATTTTGAAGGTATTGCGGGACGGGGTTGCGTGTCTCGTGGCGGTGGCAGGATGTGACAGGAATTGGAGGCGTAACTGTTCGGCCGAAGGCGGTGTGGTGGGCGTCGCTTGCTTGCCTTCGCTTGTGAGGGGATGGCTTGGGCGGCCTCAGCCGCTTGTTCAGCGAATCCATCCTGCCTATAAGCCGTTGCGGAGATGGATTTCGCCAATGGCAATCAGTTCAAGACACCTTCTCGGGATCGAACAGCTCTCTGTCGATGACATCCTCCGGATTCTTGAACTTGCCGAACACTACGTCGTCATCAACCGGCAGCGGGTAAAGCACGAATCGGTGCTGGACGGGAAGACGCAGATCAACCTTTTCTTCGAGAGTTCCACCAGGACCCAGGCCAGCTTCGAACTGGCTGGCAAACGGCTCGGCGCCGATGTCATGAGCATGAACCCCGAAGTCAGTTCGCTCAGCAAGGGTGAGTCGCTGATCGATACCGCCATGACCCTGAATGCCATGCATCCCGACCTCCTGGTCATCCGGCATCCGGCATCAGGGGCCGTCAACCTGTTGTCGGAAAAGGTGAATTGCTCCGTCCTCAATGCCGGCGATGGCAGCCATGAACACCCGACGCAGGCATTGCTGGATGCCCTGACGATTCGCCGGTTCAAGGGAGTCCTGCATGGCCTGACGGTGGCAATCTGCGGCGACATCCTTCACTCGCGGGTGGCCCGGTCGAACATGCTCATGCTGTTCAAGCTGCAGAACCGCGTGCGGATGATCGGGCCGAGGACGCTGATCCCGAAATCGTTGGCTGAACTCGGTGTCGAAATCCATGACCGGATGGATGAAGGGCTGGAGGGCGTTGATGTCGTCATGATGCTCAGACTGCAGCAGGAACGGATGTCCGGCGCCAGCATCCCGTCATTCCGGGAGTACTTTCACTTGTACGGCCTCGATCGCGAGAAACTCGCCCATGCCCGCCCGGATGCGATCGTGATGCATCCGGGACCGATGAACCGCGGGGTCGAGATTGACGGGACAATCGCTGACGACATCAACCGATCGGTGATCCAGGACCAGGTGGAAATGGGCGTCGCGGTGCGGATGGCGGTCATGGATCTGCTTTCGCGTAGCCCTGATGACGACCGGAACCATTCGGAATCCCGAAACCGCGCTGACCCCCGACGGTTTGCGCCAAATTCGAACCCCACTGCCGGGTCGTGAGGGCGCGATGACGCTGATCTTTCGCAATGCGATGATCGTGGACCCGGAGACCGACTCGGTCGAGCCTGGCTCGCTGCTGGTGCACAATGGCCTGGTCACCGGGCGGGACGGTCCGGATTGCACTGCAGCCGCCTCGGAGGTCATCGAGTGCGAAGGCCATTGCCTGGCCCCGGGAATTGTCGATCTCGGCGTCAAGATCGGAGAGCCCGGCGAGAGGCACAAGGAGAGTTTCCGAACCGCCGGCATGGCCGCCGCCGCAGGCGGCATCACCACGGTTGTGACCAGGCCCGATACCGTTCCACCCATCGACAATCCGGAGACACTGGAATTCTTCTTACGACGGGCAGAAGCATCGACCGGGATCCGGATTCGCCCCATGGCAACATTGACCAAGGGTCGGAATGGCGAGGAGATTTCAGAGATCGGCCTGCTTGCCGATGCCGGTGCGGTGGCATTTTCGGATTGCGACCGGCCGGTCCGCAACTCCAGGGTGATGGCAAGATGCATGGCCTATGCCGGTCAGCAGGGTGCGTTGGTGGTCGGTCACCCGCAGGATCCGGACTTGTCCGAGGGCGCGGCGGCAACTGCAAGCCAGTTTGCCTTTCTCAAGGGGTTGCCGACCGTGCCGACAATGGCCGAGAGAATGGGGCTGGAGCGAGATCTTTCCCTCGTCGAGCTGACCGGCGCCAGCTACCATGCCGACCAGCTCACCACGGCCACTGCATTGCCGGTGCTGGAGCGGGCGCTGGAAGCAGGGCTCGATGTGACCGCCGGCACGTCAATCCACCATCTGACCTTGAATGAACTCGACATTGGCGATTACCGGACCTTCTTCAAGGTCAAGCCGCCACTGCGGTCCGAGGATGATCGACAGGCGGTCATAGCCGGGCTTGCCAGCGGCGCCATCTCGATCATCTCGTCCATGCATACGCCGCAGGATGAAGAGTCCAAGCGGCTGCCATATGCCCAGGCGGCAAGAGGCGCCGTTGCACTCGAGACCATCCTGCCTGCCGCCCTGCGCCTTTATCATTCCGGGGAGCTTGGCCTTGCAACATTGTTCAGGGCGCTGTCACTGAACCCGTCACGCAGGCTGTCGCTGCCCGGCGGCCGACTGTCCAGCGGAGCGCCGGCCGATTTGGTCCTGTTTGACCCGGATTATCCGTTTCGACTCGACCGTTTTACGCTCAGTTCCAAATCCGGGAACACCCCTTTCGACAACCAGACCCTGCAGGGCAGGGTTTTGCGGACATATGTGAACGGGGTGGAGATATTTCGCCATTCTCGGGAAGGACTCGTGTCGTAAACCGAAGCACGGCAGCGAGTCCGGATGACTGCAGTCCCGGCCGCACCTTGCCACCAGGAGGAGGAATTCGGCGTGAACCTGATCCATGAGGCCGGCATGGCCGCCCTGCTCCTGGGATTCCTCCTGGGCTCCATCCCATTCGGCGTCGTGAATGCCAGGATCTGGAAACTCGGCGATCTTTCAACGATCGGATCCGGCAATATCGGCACGACCAATGTTCTCAGAACCGGCAACCGGGCGGCGGCTGCCATGACGCTGCTGCTGGATGCCGGCAAGGGGGTGGTCGCTGTTGTGATCGCGCAATCGATTGCCGGCGAGCAGTTCGCGCTCGCTGCCGGCTGCGCCGCCGTCATCGGGCACATGTTTCCGCCATGGCTGCGATTTCGCGGCGGCAAGGGGGTGGCCACCTTTCTGGGTGTCCTGCTGGGCTATTCGGTGATGGCAGGGTTATTTTCCTGTGCAGTATGGCTGGTGGTGGCGGTCCTGTCCCGCTATGCATCACTTGCCTCGCTGTTGGCAGCGATCGCCGCTCTGGGCCTCCCCTGGATCCTTGGCTGGGACCACGGCATGCTGTTCATCGCAATCATGACCGCGCTTGTCGTCTTCCGACACTGGGCAAATGTCAGACGCCTGGTAGCTGGCACGGAGTCGAGGATATCACTGGGAGGCCGGCAATCCGGGCTGTGAAACCGGCGTTCCTGAGTTGCTGGATCGGCAATCCGGACGGTGAGGTCGGCCATCAGTAGCTGCAGGATTGGTAGATGGGATCAATGCGCTGGTTCCATTCCGCCTCGTACAGGTCCAGCAGATCCTCGGCAGGCGTCTTTCCCCGTTGCAGGCTGTCACGCAGCGCATCGAGGAAGTGACTCTCGTCGGGGACAAGACCGCCAGCACCCGGCCGGGCGCGTCTCTTGAGGCCGCTTTCCGCGATCAACAGGGCCTGCCTGGCATATTCGGCCAGGCTCTCATCCTTGTGGCCGCCCTTGAGGCCATGCCGTGCTGCCGACACCCGGAGTCCCTCCCGGGCCTCGGCATCGAGGTTGCGAACGAGGTCCCAGGCCGCGTCAAGCGAGGTCGAATCATAGACCAGCCCGACCCAGAATGCCGGCAGCGCACAGAGTCGGCGCCACGGACCGCCATCCGCCCCGCGCATTTCGATGAACTGCTTGATTCGTGCTTCCGGAAAGATCGTGGTGAGATGATCGGCCCAATCGGACATCAGGGGCAATTCTCCCGGCAGGGCCGGCAGCCGTCCAGCCAGGAAGTCCCGAAAGGACTGGCCGAGCGCATCGATGTATTTCCCGTCGCGATAGACAAAATACATCGGGACATCGAGCGCATACTCCACCCAGGCCTCGAATCCGAACCCATCCTCGAAGACGAAGGGCAGCATTCCGGTGCGACTGGCATCCAGGCTTCGCCAAATTCGGCTCCTCAGGCTCAGATATCCGGATTTCCCGTTCTCGAAGAAGGGTGAATTGGCGAAAAACGCCGTCGCCACCGGCTGCAGTGCCAGCGCCACCCTGAGCTTGCGAACCATGTCGGACTCGCTGGCAAAATCGAGATTCACCTGAACGGTGCAGGTCCGGTACATCATGTCCAGGCCGGTGGTGCCGACCTTCTGCATGTAGTTGGTCATGAGCTGGTATCTGCCCTTCGGCATCAGCGGCATTTGCGCATGCTTCCAGGCCGGCGCTGCCCCCAGACCGATGAAACCCGCGCCGATGCGATCTGCGATCTCCCTGACCTCCCCGAGATGCTGGTTGACCTCGTCACAGGTCTCGTGGACCGTTTCCAGCGGGGCGCCTGACAGCTCCAACTGCCCGCCCGGCTCCAGCGAGATGTTTGCCCCGCTGCGCTCAAGGCCGATGATGTTGCCGGCCTCCGCAACCGGCTGCCAGCCAAATTCGTCCCTCAGCCCCTCGAGCATGGCCCGAATCGAACAGGGGCCGTCATAGGGCAATGGCTGACATCCTGCCAAATCATACCCGAATTTTTCGTGTTCGGTCCCGATCCGCCACCGTGATTGGGGCTTGCAGCCATCTTCCAGATATCCGGCCAGCTGTTCGTGGCGTTCGATGCGAACGCCCCCGGTCTGGGGAATTGACATGTGGCGCTTCCTGTCCGCGATCAGAGCCCGACCGCTATAGACCTGCAGCCCGCCTGGCAACAGGAATGGATGGGCTGGCTCAACCGGCACGTCCGGCGATATTGACCAGGCCCAGCACCACCGCCGCCGCGGTGTCTGCCCGTAGCAACCGGCCACCAAGGCCGACCGGCACAACGTCGGCCATCCGCCGGATATGGTGACGTTCGGATTCGGTAAATCCGCCCTCGGGGCCGATGAGCACCGCCAGCCGGTCTGGCAGGGAGGGAGGCAGGGGAAAGTCGCGGCATCCCAGCCTGGTCTCGTCGCAAAAGATCAGCCCCCTTCCCTCCGGCCAGCCGGCGAGAGCCGGCTTCAATGCAGCTAACTCGTGAATGGTCGGAACGGACAGTCCGCCGCATTGCTCGGTTGCCTCCCGGGCAACGGCGCGCAGCCTGGCGGTTTGTACGCGGCGAGAATTGGTCAGTTCGGTCCGGACCGGGAAGATGTCTGACACCCCGATTTCGGTCGCCTTTTCCACGATGAAATCGGTTCTCGATTTCTTGAGTGGCGAGAATAGCAGCCACAGATCCGGGGGATCGGATTGCTGCCGGGTCTGGCCAAGGCAACGGAGCAGGACCCGGCCAGGGCTGGCGGAGACCATGATTGCGCGCCACTCGCCATCTTCCCCGTTGAACAGCCCGACATGGTCACCCTCCCGGAGCCGCAGCACCCGGTACAAATAGTGTGAATTACTGTCACCGGCCTCCAGCTCAGCCCCGTGGCCGAGCGATTGCTCGACATGCAACCTTGTCTTCATCAGCGGAAACGGCATGGTATGCATCTATGCATGATGACGGGCGAATTCCAGTGATCCAGGATACTGATCCCGGCATTGCCGACGCCGTGGAGCATAACTGGGTTGACAGGTTTGCGCCTGGCTGGTCCCGGCCGTTTCTGCGCCTCTCTCGCGCCGACCGGCCGATTGGAACCTGGCTATTGCTTATCCCCTGTTGGTGGGGGCTGGTGATGGCCATGGCCAGTGATCCGGACAGTATCCACATTGAAGATGCCTGGATCCTGACCGGTTGCGCAATCGGTGCCGCCGTCATGCGGGGGGCCGGCTGCACCTGGAATGACGTGGTCGACCGGGACCTTGACCGCAGGGTCGAACGGACCAGGCAGCGGCCCCTGGCAGCAGGCCGGATATCACTGGTCCATGCCTGCTGCTGGATGGTCATCCAGTCGCTGGCCGGGCTTGCCATACTGGTCACCTTCAATTCGACGGCAATCCTGCTGGGCCTGGCAAGCCTGATCCCCGTGGCCGTCTACCCGTTTGCAAAGCGGTTCACCTGGTGGCCGCAGGTGTTCCTCGGCATCGCCTTCAACTGGGGTGTTCTGCTTGCATGGGCCGCTCATGACAACTCGCCGGGTCTCGCGGTCCTGCCGCTGTACCTGTCCGGCATCTGCTGGACACTGTTTTACGACACCATCTATGCACACCAGGACCGGGAAGATGACGGTTTGGTCGGAATCAGGTCGACAGCCCGCCTGTTCGGCGAGAATACCCGGATTTGGCTGCTCCGATTTGTTGCCGCTTCGGCAATCCTGATGATGACCGCGGTGCTGATGGCCATCCCGCCGAGCCGCCATGGCGCCGCGTTCGTGATTGGCCTGGCAGGCGTTCTCTGTTTTGCATTGCATCTGCTCTGGCAATTGCGCAGACTGGACTTGAAGGACAGTGCCAGTTGCCTCAGGATTTTCCGCAGCAATCGTGATGCTGGCCTCATTCCGGTGACCTTCCTGGCGATAGCTGTCCTGGTTGGGTAGCAACGGCATTTCACGGACACAGAAGAACACGTTGAGACTGGCAGAAAAATCGTCACTTGTTGTCATTGCCGTTGCCATGGCGGTGTCCATGGGTATCGCCATCATGGCCTCGATCTACGTTGAAGACAGGGCCATGAAGGCAGCGCTTGCCGCGATCGAGGACACGGACCATGACTGGATCCGGATCCGTACCGATGGCCTTCTCGTCGAGATCTCCGGTGAGGCGCCTGACGAGATCGAGAGAATCAAGGGGCTTTCGACCATCCAGTCGCTGTTTTCGAATTCGAGAATCAGGGACAGGACAACCGCGACGCAGGACGGCAGGCAGAGTGACTTCAAGCTCCAACTGGTCTGGGCCGGCGATCGCATCCTGATGCTGGGAAAACTGCCGGATGACGGCTCCCGGTCGGCGGCGAGAGTCCGCGTTGCAGAGGCCTTTCCTGCCGCCACGATCGAGGATTTGGCCAGCACGGCAGCCGGCGAGGCAGGCCAGGAATGGTCCGAGTTGCTGCTACTGGGACTCATGGGGTTCGAACTCGTACCCGGCTCCAACGTGTTCCTGGACAATGGGAAGGTCACCGTCATCGGCCAGGCAGGGAGCCAGGCGGAGCTGGACAGGGCCCGCGAGATTCTCGAATCAGCCAGGCAGGAGCCACTGCAGATTGAACTGCAGGTGACGTTTCCCCGCCCGACTGTCGGCATTTTCAGGTTCAGCATGCAATTTGAGGATGGCCGGGCCGTGATCGCCGATTGCCAGGTGGAGACGGAGGAAGACAGGGAACTCGTCCATGCCGCGGTGACGGGTGGATCGGCGGAGCTGGACGGCAGGTGCCGCCTGGTTCGCGGCACGCCTCCCGCCGGCTGGACAGACGCGGTGACAGGCGCGGCGGCGCTGTTGCAGGCGGCCGGGGGCGGCTCGGTGCTGATCGAGGACCGGTCAGTCTTTGCCGGGCCGCCGGACGCGGAGTCGCAATCCGGGTTCAACGATACCGCCACGACCCTGGCCGCCGGACTGCCCGATGGCTACAGCCTGATCCTGGTTGACCCGCAATACTTCGATGATTCCGACGCTTCCGAACGTCGCATGCCTGTCCTGGCTGCCGGGTTGACCGAGAATGGCACCCTGCAAATTCGCGGGAACCTGAACAACCGGGGCTCCCGGCGGGCGGTCATTGCATTTGCCCGCGCCGTCTTCGACCCGATCGCGGAAGACGTGGAAATCGGAACCGACGAGGCCGTGAGCGCCTCCCTGACCCAGGGCGTGATTGCCGGGCTGGAAGCACTTTCGGAATTGCACGAAGGCGAACTGCTGATCGGCACCGATTTTCTTGAATTGTCCGGCCTGTCCGGGGTGGCCGGTCGGGGCAAGGCGATATTGCACCAGCTTGCCGGGCTTCCGGGGTGGCTGGAGCGTTCGGTCGATGTGACCTATGATCCCGGTCTTTCTTTCAGGGGTTCGGGCATGAATCCCAGACGCTGTGAATCGCTGGCGAAGGACATTATGGTCACGCACAGGATTACCTTCGAGCCCAATTCGGCGCGGCTGACCACCGAATCACTGCCGGCGATCGATCAGCTGGCAACCGTACTTCGGGAATGCGTGGACGCTCCCCTCGAAATCTCGGGGCATACCGACAACCAGGGCCGTGAGGAGATGAACATGAATCTCAGCAGAAAGCGGGCCATTGCGGTCCTGAACGCGCTGACCAATGAGGGCCTGGAGCTGAACAACTATTCCGTGACCGGATACGGGGAGACGCAGCCTGTTGCCGACAACACGACCGCGGCTGGCCGGGAACAGAACCGGCGAATCGAGTTCCGGTTGAGGGACAATGCGTTTGGCTCATCACCCAGATAGCACCAGTCTCCAGGAGCGCAGCAAATGAACCAGGTGGTTTTTGTCGTCGTCACCGCGCTTGTCGTGTTTGGCATGTTCCTTGCCGGATGGATCGCCGGCATGTTTTCCTGGAAACTCGGGCCGAATCCGGATTCCGATTCGGCTGCCATAAGTGACCTGACCCGCAAGTTGATGGTGGTAGAATCGGAAAGGGACAGTCTTGTCCAGGCGCTTGAAGAGTTGAAGGTGCAGACGGCCAGCGAAGCGGCAGCACGGAATGAAGACTATTACCGGGCAGTCGACCAGCTGCGCATTGCCCAGGAAACGATTGACGGGCTGGAAAACAGCATTCGTGAACTGGCGGGCGGGTAGAGGCTGCCCAGCGGTCACCGCTGCCAGCGTTTCAGGACAATCTCGTCCTGCGGACGTGCCTCGACCCAGCTGGAGCCGGACGCAGTCACCTCCTTCTTCCAGAACGGGGCGCGTGACTTCAGGTAGTCCATGAGGAATTCCGCTGCCTCGAATGCATCGAACCGGTGGGCGGACATTACGGCTACCATGACGATTGCATCTCCCGGCTTCATCTCGCCGATCCTGTGAATCACCCGGCAACCCAGCAACGGCCAGCGCTCCCCGGCCTGCCGGACATGGTCGGCGATTGCCGCCTCGGTCATGCCCGGATAGTGCTCGATCGTCATTGACAGCACTGGCCGGTCCGGTGTCGAGCGCACCGTCCCGACAAAACAGGCAGTGGCGCCCGATTCCGTGACCGAGCCCAGCAACCCGTCAAGTTCGGCACCGGCATCGAGCAGCCCGGACTGAATTCGCACGCTCACGTCACCCCCCGGTCATCGGCGGGAATATCGCCACCTCGTCAGCTTCGACAATCCCGGTTTCAAGTTCCGCCAGCTCCTGGTCGACGGCAAATCGCAACGATTCGAGGTCCGCCAGCGCCGTGCGATACCTGTCATCGCGCCCCCGCAATTCCTCCACCAACTCGCTGATCGTCGAGGCCCGGCTATCGACGGTTTCCCTTGGAATGCCGATGCGCTCCCGAACCCAGGCAAAATACAGCACGTCAATCATTCGTTTTCCCCCGGAACAGGGTTGCCCTGGCCCGTTGAAAATAGTCGAGGCCGGAAATCACTGTCATCGTCGCCGCCAGCCAGATGGCAAGGACACCGGCAACGACCAGCCCGTTCTCCATTCCGCCCCCGGTTGTACAGCCGAGCAGGAGCAGAAACAGCGCGCACATCTGCACCGCTGCCTTCCACTTGGCGATTTTCGTGACCGCCAGCCCCGATACGCCCGCGCCTTCAAGTTCCCGCAGGGCCGAGACCAGGAACTCCCGGGCGATGATCAGGCATGCCGGAAGCGTGATCCAGCTTCGCGCCTCCAGGCCGCCCACCACGACAATGAGCACGATGCAGACCAGGATCTTGTCGGCAATGGTGTCGAGGACCGCTCCCAGCCGGGTTTGCTGGTCCAGTCTCCGCGCCAGGTAGCCATCGAGGTAGTCGGTCAGCGAAGCGACGACAAACACCGCGGCAATCACCATGTAGACGGACGGTGCAGGCGCGACTAGCAGCACCAGCGGTATGGCCATCGCCGATGCAATCCTGAACAGTGTCAATATGGTCGGTATGTTGATCGCCATTGCTCCTGCATTCGGCCCGGAACCGGGATCCGCATCGCCATCACCCCGTTGCCGGCCTCAAACCGGCCGGGGCCTCGGCCCAGAACTCGCGCAACAACTCCGGAAGATGCAAGTCCCCCGGAACCACTTTCCACCACAAATGTCCATCTCCCGGCCAGCCAGCCATTCGCCCGCGAACAGGCCGGGCCAGGACCGTGCCGCCCGGCAAGAGCCGGCCTTGCGACCAGGCCGGGATGACCGCCCATCATCCGGTGTTGCCTGCCCGCAGGGGCCGATGCCGCCCTGGAGGCAGCACATCCGGAAAGGCAACCGGCTCCGGCCGCATGATTCTTGACTACTTTTCGTTGACACCCGGATAGGAAAGGGTCATAGAAACCCGCCACCTAACCCCAGGAGTTTCTTCGCTATGGCCACAGGTACAGTCAAATGGTTCAATCAGGAAAAGGGGTTTGGTTTCATCACCCCAGACGAGGGTTCGGATGATGCCTTCGTGCATATCTCGGCGGTTCAGCGATCCGGCCTGACCTCGTTGTCGGATGGTCAGCGGGTCTCGTACGAGCTGCAGCCGGGACGTGACGGCAGGTCATCGGCCGAAAACCTGTCCCTGGTGGAATAGGCGCCACCACGCCTGATTGCCGGATTGCCTGCCGACCTGCAACAGGATTGGCGGGCATGTTTCGAACTTCCTGACCGCGACTCGGCGCGCCAGTATTCCGGGGGATTACAACTCCACCGGTGCCGCGCCAACGCGCCCGAACGACCAAACCATGGCATGACGCGGTCTTCATGCCAGACCGATGGTCGTGCCATCGACAGGCTAGAAAACCCCTGGGGGGCCAGCGCCATCTCCTACCGGCGCCACGGCCAGGCTCGCGCCGGCTCAGTGAAAATACTGGTAGATTGTCAAGGCGAGCTTTCTTGACACCCCCTTGACGGCCTGCAAATCCTCGAGGCCGGCTCGCCCGACCGCGGTTGCAGACCCGAACCGGGCCAGCAGCGCCGACTTGCGCGCCGCACCCACGCCCGGGATGTCATCGATTGGTGTCGCCGATGCCGATTTCCGTTGCTTCGACCGGTGGGCGTCGATGGCAAACCGGTGCGCCTCATCGCGGATGCGCTGAATGAAATAGAGCACCGGGTCCCGTGGTTGCAGTGCTCGAATGGCACCATCGGGCAGGTGCAGCTGTTCCAGCCCCGCATTGCGCTGCCTGCCCTTGGACACGCCGACAACCGACATGTCCTGAATCCCCAGATCCTCCAACACCGAGGTGACGCTGGAAACCTGGCTCTTGCCACCATCTATGACCAGCAAATCCGGCCACTCTTCCGTTTCCCGGTCGGGATCCTCCCGGCTCAGCCGCTCGAATCGCCGGCCGAGCACCTCCCGCATCATGCCGGTATCGTCGCCCGGCCGGGTCTCCGGATCCCGGAAATTGAATTTCCGGTACGAGCTGCGCACGAACCCTTCAGGACCGACCACGATCATGGCACCGACGGCGTTCTGCCCCTGCATGTGCGAGTTGTCATAGACCTCCACCCGTCCCGGTGCCTGGTCCAGCCCGATCGCGCTGCCCAACCCTGCCAGGAGCTTGCCATGGGCTGCGGTTTCGACAACCCGCATGGCCAACGCTTCCCGCGCATTGCGAACCGCGTTCGCCGTCAGTACCGCCTTCTGCCCCCTGACGGGCACGGCAATCCGGACCCTGCTTCCGCTTTTCTCCGACAGCATCTCCTCCATCAACTCAAGATCCTCGATCTGCTCTGACAGCAGGATCAGCCGTGACGGCGTCTTGTTGCCGTAGAATTGACCAAGGAATGCCTGCAGGATTTCCGGCCCTTCGGCACCGGACCCGGTTCTCGGGAAATAGGCGTGGTTTCCCCAGTTCTGGTTGGCCCGAATGAAGAACACCTGCACGCAGGCCTGCCCGGCCTCCTGGTGAAGCCCGATGACATCGGCCTCGCGCACCTGGCGCGGATTGATCCCCTGCACGCTCTGGATTTGGGTAAGCGCAGCGATCCGGTCGCGAATGACCGCCGCCCGCTCGAATTCCAGCCGGTCGGAGGCTTCGGACATTTCAGCGGCAAGCTGTTCCTGGATGTGCGAGGATTTGCCGGCAAGAAACCTCTCGGCATCCTTCACCAGCGTACCATATTCCGCCTCTGAAATCAGCCCCACGCACGGGCCGCTGCACCGCTTGATCTGGTAGAGCAGGCATGGCCGTGTCCGGTTGGAAAAGGTCGAATCCGAACAGTTCCGCAACAGGAACACCTTCTGCAACTGGCTCAACGTGCGTCCGACCGCGCCGGCCGAGGCAAACGGGCCAAAATAGTTTCCCTTTTCCGACTTGGTACCGCGATGCTTCCTGACCTGCGGATAGGCATGGGCCCGCGAGACCAGGATCGAGGGAAAGCTCTTGTCGTCCCGGAGCAGGACATTGTAGCGGGGCTTCAGCTGCTTGATGAGATTCTGCTCGAGCAGCAACGCCTCGGTTTCGGTACGTGTGGTCAGAAACATCATCGACGCCGTCGAGTCGATGACCCTGGATATCCGGTGGTTCTGGCCGGCGAGGGTCGTGTAACTCCGGACCCTGTTCCTGAGATTCCTTGCCTTCCCCACATAGAGCACCTCGCCACGCTCATCGAGCATGCGGTACACGCCAGGGCTGCCATCAAGCGCCTCGACATAGGATTGGATGAGTTTGACGCCGGTCTTCATGAATGCCTGTGGCCGGTGCGGTCGCGAAGTCACATCCTGGCCGGGCTCCGGCCAGTCGGGGCCACATTATTGCACGCGCATCTCAACCGACAAGCAAACTGTGCCTGCTGGCGGCTTTATTTGTTCAGCCTGTGGAAAATTGTGGGGAAAACTCTAGGAAAATCGGCAATTCTTTCGGTATTCCAAGCAGATTCACTGAAATGGCGCGGTAACGGCGCTCAAGACGGCAATCTCCCAAGTGATTGATTTTACTGACTTTCCTGATTTTCATGATATCGGGTGACGAAATTCCCGTTTTTTGGCGAAACCGAACTGGCATTTCCGTGAAAACAGTGGAAATCTGCCGGTCCTGGCCTCAGGATCCGTCATCGCCCGCGTTGCTGCTGCGAACAGGCCGGTAATTCCACTGCATGAACTGGCCGCCATCCAGGCACAGGATCTGGCCGGTCATCGAGTCGGAATCCAGGATGCAGCCAAGGGCGGCAACGATGTCGGGTAGGTCGCCGCCCCGGCCCAGGATCGCACCCTGTCGCTGGGCTCTGAAATGCTCCTCGGACTGCCTTTCCCCACGCAGTGTCGGGCCGGGTCCGATCGCGTTCACCCGGATGGACGGCGCAAGCTCCACCGCCGCCGATTGGGTCAGAGCCCACAAGCCCGCCTTCGAGATCGAATAGGTGGCGAATTCCGAGGTAGGCCGCAACACCCGGTTGTCCACAATGTTGATGATCACTGCACCGGCCACCAGCTCTCCCGATTCGTCGGTTGTGGCCGCCGGCGCCTGCCGGGCAAAAGTCTGGGTCAGGAAAAATGGCGCCTGGAGATTTGACCGCAGGTGCCGGTGCCAGCCCTCCGTCGTTGCGGTCTCAATCCGGTCGTATTCGAACACTGCGGCGTTGTTGACCAGGATAGTGACCGGTTTGCCAAGCGCCTGCGAGGCCCGCTCTACCAACGACAGCACCGCATCCTCGTCCTCGAAATCCGCCGCCAGCGAAACCCCGTTCACACCTGCCGCCCTGGCCTTGTCCACCGTGTGTCTTGCCGCGTCTGCGGATCCGTTGAAATGGACTGCGACATCATGCCCCCGCCCGGCAAGCGCCAGCACCAGGGCGCGGCCGATTCGCCTGGCCCCGCCGGTGACCAGTGCTGCTCCTCCGGATATCATGGCAAAATCCCTTCAAGCGCGGCCAGCGGCTGCGCCGCCTACAGCCCGAACCGGGCGCGAAGAAGACGCTCCTCGAATGCATCGGCCGCCGAGCCGGCAACGGCCGAACCCATGTTGAAGGGGAACTTCCGCTGCGCCGAGTAGTTGCGAAACCGGACCTCCTTGCCGAACACCTCCTGCATTTTCGGCACCAGGCTGCCGATCCCGTCAATCAGGCCGTTTTCGGCGGCTGGCTCACCGGACCAGAACTTGCCGGTAAACAAATCCTCGCCATTCAACCTGCCACCGCGCCTCGCCTTGACATGGGCAATGAAGTTCTGGTGCACGTTTTTCTGGAGTTGTTTCAGTCGCTCCACATCCTTCGGGTCCTCCGGCAGGAACGGATCAAGGAGGCCCTTGTCCTCGCCGGCCGTATGGACCCTGCGTTCAATGCCGGCCTTCTGCAGGAAATCCTGGAACCCGAACGACGATGACATCACCCCGATCGAGCCGACGATCGAGCTGCTGTCGGCAAAGATCTCGTCGGCAGACGCGGCGATCCAGTAGCCTCCCGAAACCGCCAGATCCTCCACGAAAGCGTAGACGGGAATGCCGCGCTCTTCCGACAGGCGGCGAATCCGGCCGCCGATCAGCGATGACTGAACCGGTGAGCCCCCGGGGCTATTGACCACCAGGGCAACGGCGCTCGGTTTGCCCTTGCGAAACGCCTTTTCGATCAGACTGGCCAATCCGTGGTCGTTGAGCGTGCCGGCATGGCGCCGACCGCCGGGCGCGATCACCCCTTCTAGCCGGATTGCAGCCACCAGCGGCGTTTTCTTCTTGAACGGATTCAGTCGCATGTCCGGGATGTAGGAGCGCCATCTTCCCGCTGCAAGACCACCGATCGCGGCAAGCCGTGAGATCGCCGGCGCCAGCATCGGCATCCTGGCCAATCTCAATTGCCTTCCCCCGTCACCGGAGGCGGCTCCATGCCAACCCGGAGGACGGGGCCAGCCAGCCGCCGCTCACCCTTGCCAAGACCGAGACCAGGGGCGCCGCCGGCCACATCCAAGGCAGCGGCATCGCCAGCATGGGCCAATGCCGGCGCATCGCCCGCCTCCCGGACACGGCACCCGGCCGCCACCTGCCGCAGACCGAATTCGCACCAGGCCAAATCCGACCAAGAATTGCCGATGCCGTTGACCGGCCTGCCGTCATGGCCAGGAGGTCCCGGGCTCCTTATCCGGCTCTGGTGAATAAAGCCGTGCCAGCCGATGTTCCGGCGCTTCCTGTCCATGACAATCTCCTGCAGGTCGCTCCCCACGGCCGGCGACGGCACATCCGGCCACAAATGCCTGGCCGTGGTGCCCCCGAACTACAACCGGTCGCATCAAATCTCAATGGCAATGACGGCGCCCTCCACACCATGCCAACGGCGAGGACAGGCCACGCCCAGGCATGGCAATTCCTGGCCCCATACACGACTCGGCAGAAGTTGGCTGGCCGGACGGCATGGAGTCGACTACCCTTTCCCCTCACCGGCAACCACCGACACCGGAGCATCCCGCATGCCTCGTTTCGAAATCGAATCCGACGAACTTCCACCAGTTGCCGAACTCGAGGACATGCATGAGCGGCATCGCGACTCGGTTCAATTTACCGAGACCCTGGTCACGGCGGCGTCTGCCAACCAGGCGCAGATCGCTGCCACCTGGCTGCTCGGAAAGCGGATCCGGGAGGCCGGCGCCGCCTCACCCGCAACCAGCAGCAAGATCGCCGAGATGTTCCCGCGGCTGCAGAGTTGGCAGGCGCGGCTGCATATCCTGCAGATTGTCCGGTTTCTTGACTTGGCGGCAATCCCGGTCAGCGAGTTCCGGGAGGCGGTTCTTCCCCATGCAACCGATTCCGGAAAGATGGTCCGGGCCTGGGCGCTCGATGCCCTTTACCACCTTGCCATTGCCGGCCACCCTGACGCTGAAGCCGACATGGCACGAATTCGTCGGGCATCCGGTGACAGCTCCGCCGCAGTCAGGGCACGGATCCGCAACCTTCTGCGGTAGCGACCCGGGCCCGACGCGCAAACGGAACGCTCGGGTCAAACCACCGGACTCACGCAGTTCCACCTCACCGTTGACACATCAAGGCGTCGATGACTCTCAGGCGGAACGCGGGTCGGGACCATCTCGACTTTGCTGTCCTCATGGAACGGATGGGCCCCGGCAGTATGCGTTCGTGCCATCGAACCATTTGACAGGCTCTATCCACAGGCCGGCGGTCAGGCTGCGCTCCAGCAATTTCGGGCACAATTGTCGAATGCCGTGCCGTTCGACCTCGGCGAGACAGAACCGACACGCTGACGCGGGTTTTGCCAGGGCGGGCAGATTGGGTGGATGTCCGGCGGGACTGCGCGGGCTGCAGACATCCTCTTCAACGGGGTTTGTGCCGCGGCCGGTGCAAGCCTGCCATCCGCGAAATTGGAACAGAACCCGGATGATGCCTTGGTGCGGCGGTGCCCGGTCAAACCTCCGATGCCCGGGCTGCCGGGTCGGCTGCCCGCTTTCTCGCCGTTTGTGCAGGGAGCGGGGTTGGTCGGTGTCATGCCGAGTGGCCTGCCTGCGGCAATCGCATGATCACGCTCGGGGGCGGGTCCTGCCTGCTGACTTCCAGCAATCGGCGGTGTGGTCGTCGACCAGGCCGACGGCCTGCATGTAGGCGTAGATGATCGTCGTTCCGACGAAATTCATGCCCCGGGATTTCAGATTGCGTGACAATTCGTCGCTGGTTGGCGTGGAGACCGGAACATCGGCAAGACTTGCCCAATTGTTGATGCATGGCACACCGTCCACGTGATCCCACAGGAAACGGTCGAAGGTGCCAAACTCGGCCTGAATTTCCAAGAAAACCCTGGCATTCCTGCGAGCGGATTCAATCTTGAGCCGGTTACGCACGATTCCGGGCTCGGACCGCAGGGCCTCCAGCTCAGAATCCTCCATACGCGCCACCTTTGCCGGGTCGAAGCCACGGAAGGCCCGGCGATACCCCTCGCGCCTTCGAAGGATGGTCTCCCAACTCAGGCCTGCCTGGGCGCCTTCCAGGATCAGGAACTCGAACAGGACACGGTCGTCATGGACCGGCATGCCCCATTCATCGTCGTGGTAGGCGGCGTAGAATTCCTTCCCCTCGCCGTTGCCGAAGCAGCGGAGCCTGCCATCGCTGCCAACCGTCATTCCGGAAGCTGGTCCGACATGTCCTGGCCTTGCGGGACCGGAGGATTACTGCCCGCCTGCTTGCGCCGCAACCGGATGACAACATCAACCTCGGCAATCTCCACGCCTTCCGGCAGGTCCGAAATCTCGGGGAAGGGAATCGGACCTTCGGACGCATCCGCCAACTCGCCGGTATCCTCCCAGTAGAAATGCGGATGGTCATCGACCCGGGTGTCAAACCATGACCCGGAACCATCCACGGTGATTTCCTTGAGCAATCCTGCGCCGCACAGGACCCGCAGCGTATTGTAGACCGTTGCCAGGGACATCGATTCGCCAACCCCGATTGCCTGTGAATGCAGGCGGTTGGCTGTCACATGCTTGTTGCTCCGGTCGCCAACCAGCAACCGCGCCAAGGTGATCCGCTGTCTAGTCGGCTGCAGACCGGCAGAGCGCAGCCATTCATGCTCGTATGACAGAGTTTCGTTCACAGCCAGTTCGCCCATGGCCGTTGCTGCAACGGCCATATACTTGCACATTCAGCAGCAGGTTTCAAACAATTCGGAGCCTCCCGATCACCGATCCGGCTGCCTGGCCCGGAACCCGGCGCATTGCCTCGCCGGCCCGGGCGGATATTTCCTTCGCCAGGGCGCATGGCGGCCCGGTTCGGCGTTCATGCAATTCGCCGGGAGTTTTCGTCCTATTGCCTATATGCGGGGTTGAGTGATACTGAACGGCTCGAATTCCTGCGTGGCACAGGGCGCGAACATGCCGTCATTTCCCTCAAGCTTCGATTACGAAGGGTTGCTGAAATGTGCCCGTGGCGAACTTTTCGGCTCCGGTAATGCCCAGCTGCCGCTTCCGCCAATGCTGATGTTCGACCGGGTTACCGAGATTTCCGCAACCGGGGGCGAGTTTGGCCAGGGCCATGTCATAGCCGAATTCGATATCAGGCCGGATCTCTGGTTCTTTTCCTGCCACTTTCAGGACGACCCGGTGATGCCTGGCTGCCTTGGCCTGGACGCCCTGTGGCAGTTGACGGGATTCAATCTTGGCTGGAGAGGCTTTCCGGGCAGAGGCAGGGCACTTGGCGTGGCCGAGGTCAAGTTTACCGACATGGTAACCCCTGGATGCAATCTCCTCACCTATCTGGTCGACTTTACCCGGGTCATCAACCGCAGGCTGAAGATGGGGGTTGCCAATGGGCGGATGCTCGCCGATGGCAAGGAGATCTACAAGACCACCGCAATGAAGGTGGGTCTGTTTTCCGAATAGCGGTCGGGCAAAGGTGATTGGGGGAATTCAATGCGGCGCGTAGCAGTAACCGGGATCGGTATCGTCTCGCCGATCGGCAACAGCAAGGACGAGGTTGAGGCCTCCCTCCGGGCCGGGAAGTCGGGAATTGCGTTTTCCGAGGACTATGCCGACAACAATTTCCGTAGCCATGTGCACGGCGTTCCCGACATGGCGGTCGAGGATCACCTCGACAAGCGCCAACTGCGTTTCATGGGCCCCGGTGCCGCCTACAATTTCATCGCCATGCAGCAGGCAATCGACGATTCGGGGCTGGGCCCCAGCGAGGTCTCCAACGAACGCACCGGAATGATCATGGGCTCCGGCGGACCTTCCACATCGAATTTCTACATGGCCCACCAGGCAGTCAAACTGAAGGGAAGCCCAAAGCGGATGGGGCCGCTCATGGTGACGAGATGCATGTCATCGACCAACTCGGCCTGTCTTGCCACCCCCTTCAAGATCAAGGGGCTCAGCTACTCGATCACCTCGGCATGCGCGACCTCGGCACACTGCATCGGCAGCGGTGCTGAACAGATCAGGTTTGGCAACCAGGACATCGTGTTTGCCGGCGGCGGCGAAGAGGTTGACTGGACATTGTCATGCCTGTTCGATGCCATGAATGCGCTGAGTTCGAAATACAACGATACGCCGGAAACCGCGTCCCGGCCCTTTGATATCGACCGTGACGGGTTCGTAATTGCCGGCGGTGCCGGGGTGCTGGTGCTGGAGGAATACTCGCGGGCCCGGGCCAGGGGAGCGACCATCTACGCCGAGGTGACCGGTTTCGGTGCGACCTCCGACGGCTATGACATGGTGGCACCATCCGGCGAGGGAGGTGAGCGTGCCATGCGGCTGGCCAGGTCCGGCAATGGTGAGCGCCCGGTCGACTACATCAATGCACATGGCACATCGACGCAAGCCGGAGACGTGGTGGAAATCGAGGCGATCCGCCGGATTTTCGGCGAGGGAACCACGCCGCCGGTCAGTTCAACCAAATCCCTGACCGGGCACTCGCTGGGGGCGGCCGGCGTGCATGAAGCCATCTACACGCTGTTGATGATGCGGGGCCGGTTCATTTCCGGCTCGGCCAATGTCTTCAATCTCGACGATGCAATTCATCCCGACGAAGTTACCACGGAACTCGTCGAAGATGTGGAGATCGACACTGCCCTTTCCAACAGCTTCGGCTTCGGAGGCACCAATGCAACCCTGTCATTCAGCAGGCCTGACGGCTGAGAGTGTCATGTTGCTGGAGGGCAGGAAATGTCTGGTAGTGGGTGTCGCCAATGACCGGTCGATTGCCTGGGGTATCGCCAAGGCCATGCACGATGCGGGGGCAGCGATTGCGCTGACCTATCAGAGTGATGCAATCAGGCGTCGGGTCGAGCCGCTTGGGAAGCTGATCGACGCCGAGATCATTGGCCAGGCTGACGTGACCGATTCCGATACGCTGGACAGCCTGTTCAACTCGATCTCGGAAGTGTGGGGCGAACTGGATGTCGTGGTCCATGCAATCGCCTATTCGAGCCGCGAGGAACTCAACGGGCGATTCATCGACACCAGCCGCGAGAACTTCAGGGTATCCCTCGACATATCCTGCTATTCGCTGATCGATCTTGCCCGCCGGGCACGTCCTCTCATGAATCGGGGAGGCTCGGTCCTGACTGTTACCTTCCAGGGCTCGAACCGCGTGGTCCCTTTCTACAATGTCATGGGAGTCGCCAAGGCCGCCCTGGAATCGACAGTGCGCTACCTGGCCAATGATCTTGGCCGCGACGGAATTCGGGTCAATGCGGTGAGCCCGGGCCCGATGAGGACGCTGGCCGGTGCCGCCATCGGCGGCGCACGAAAGACCTTCCGGCATACCGAGGCAAATGCGCCACTTGGCAGCAATGCCACCCTTGAAGCGATCGGCGGCACCGCCGCCTATCTTGCCTCGGACCACGCCGCCTGCACCACCGGCCAGATCATCGCCGTCGACAGCGGGTTTCACATCCTGGGAATGCCGCAATCGGAACAGATCTGACCCGGCCATTTCTTCAAACCGAAATCTGCCCAAAGAATTTCCGGCCCGCAACTCGCACTCGGTACCCTGTCACCGCTACAACGTAATACATCCCATTGGGAACGGTGCTCCGGGGCCGCGGTCCGGCGAATCTGGGGCCGGTCATCTTCACGACTTGCCCGCGGTTCCGGCAGCTCGAGAGGGGTGTTTCCCGTGGACTGCGTTACCAATTCCGACAACGCATGCAAAATCCGACAACACTTGGCCAGGAATCCGGTCAGACTTGACCAAAAATCCGACAACACTTGACCAAAAATCCGATCACATTTGACGGCAAATCCGGTCGTATCTGCCGGCCCTGTCCGCGCCAAGCGCTGTCTCTTCCGGAGATGATGCCTGGGTTCATTCCTTCCCTGTTGGTGATGACGAGCTGGCCGGAGGCCAGCCCCTGCCGGCGATGCGGTGGCGGCCCGATTGAATCAGCCTGCCGGCTGTATGAAGCCGACCACGGCGCAGGAAGGGTCCTGGACGATGGCGATCTGGCCGACACCGGGGACATCAAAGGGCCCGTTCTTGACCGTGCCGCCGGCGGCGGTGACCTTGTCGGTGGTGGCCTGGATGTCGCTCACCTCGATGTAGGTCATCCAGTGCGACGGGATCTCGGCCGGAAGGTTCATGGCGGTGCTGTTACCGATGCCGGCAATCGGTTTGCCGTCCAGCTGGGCGATCGTGTACTTGCCTCCCATTCCTTCCATGTCCTGGTAGGTCCAGCCGCACAATTCGGCAAAAAAGGTCTTTGCCGCCTCGTAATCACGCGTCATCAATTCTGACCAGCAGACCGTCCCATGGTTGTTGCCCATTGCAGATTCCTTTCGTGCTGATGGTGGTACATTCCGTGCAACTCCCGGTCATATGGCATGAGCCCACCGGGTTCCACATCGAATTGCTGCCGCCGGGCGATCCCGGTTTTTCGGCAGTTGTCAAAATCGGACGCCCGAACTACCTGTGGTCGGTCAGGTGGAGATGGAGGCCAGGACTTGCATTGTGTATTCGATGCCTACGGAACCTTGTTCGATGTTGCCGCGGCGGCCCGCCAGGCGGCCGACGAGCCGGGCAACGAAGTGCTGGCTGAGTCATGGCCAGCCATTGCCGCGGGCTGGCGGATCAGGCAGCTGAACTATACCTGGCTGCGGGCCATAACCGGCGAACATGTCGATTTCTGGCAAGTCACCTGCGATGCCCTCGACTGGACGCTGGAGGCATCCGGATTGTCGGGAAATGCCGGGCTGCGTGAACGGCTGCTCGACATCTACTGGAAACTCCCCGCCTATGATGAGGTTGCGCCGACGCTGTCGGCACTCAGGCGAGACGGCCACCGGATCGCCATACTGTCAAATGGCAATCCGGACATGCTGGATGGCGCCGTGTCGGCCGCCGGCATCGGCGAGTTGGTCGAGGCGGTTCTGAGCGTGGAGACGGTTGGCGTGTTCAAGCCGCACCACTCCGTGTACAAGCTCGTCACCAGCCATTTCGGCTGCGAAAACGCCGATGTCCTCTTCGTGTCTGCAAATGGCTGGGATGCGGCTGCGGCGTCCGGTTTCGGCTTCAGGACAGTCTGGGTCAACCGGTCTGGCGAACCGGTGGAACGATTGCCGTGGAGACCCTGGCGCATGGAAGGCGACCTGTCCCGGATTCCCGAACTTGCGGCATCTGCCCGGTGAAGTTCTGGCAATCATCGGATGGCCTGCGATTGGCCTACCAGGACCAGGGATCTGGCCCAACGGTGCTTTGCCTTGCCGGGCTGACCTGGAACTCGAGGCATTTCGACGAATTGGTGGCGCATTTGCCAGGCTATCGCCTCATACGTCCGGATTACCGTGGACGGGGAGCGTCGGATTGGGATGCCGATTTCCGGAACTACCATCCATCGGTGGAAGCCCGGGACGCGGTCGAGCTGCTTGACCATCTCGGAATCGATTCTGCGGTCGTGATCGGCACCTCGCGCGGTGGCATCGTGGCGATGGTGATGGCAGCCGGGCACGGTGAGCGATTGTCCGGCATCGTCTTCAACGATATTGGGCCAACCATCGAGCAGGATGGCCTGGCGCGCATCTTCGACTATCTGGGACGGCAGCCTTCAGCCCGGACCATGGAGGATGCGGCCGATGCGTTGATCGATGCGGCAACCGGGTTTGACCAGGTTCCCCGGGAGCGCTGGCTGACTGAGGCCCGGCGCCGCTACGTCGCCCGTGATGGACGCATCAGGCTCAATTACGACCCGAAGCTGCGGGAGGCGGTTCTTGACCGGCCCGAGGGACCTGCGCCCGATCTGTGGCGGTATTTTCGTGTCCTGAAGGACATTCCCCTTGCCGTCATTCGCGGCGCAAATTCCGATCTGCTGTCGGCCGGGACAGTGGCCAGGATGCGGGATGTTCAGCCCGGCCTGCAAGCGCTGGAGGTCGCGGGCCGCGGCCATTGCCCGTTTCTCGACGAGCCGGAATGCGTCGATTTCATCGGCAGATTCATCGGCGGCATCGCCCGGCCATCGCGCTGACCCCGGCGGTCACCCGTCTTGCCGCAGGCATTCGTTTCGGGGATCAAACGGGCTCTCTTCGGTCACCTCGGCATCCCAGAGCCGGTCCAGCATCCTGATCTGAAGACGGGTCCCGGGCTCGGCCAGATCGGGCCGGATGTAACCAAGTCCGATCGCCTTGCCAAAATGAACCGAGTAGCCACCGGATGTCAGCCTTCCGACCCGGTCATCGCCGCAATAGATGGCTTCCCGTCCCCATGGGCAGGCATCGTCGGGACCGTCAATCAGCAACGTGGCGCAGCTTGACCTTATGCCGGTATCGAGCATGGCCTGCTTGCCACGAAATTCCTTGGACAGGTCGACGAACCGGTCCAGGCCACCTTCAAGCGGTGTGGCATCCCGTCCGAGTTCGGTTCCGAAGGCGCGGTAGCTCTTTTCCATGCGCAGCCAGTTCTGCGCCCGGGCACCGAACATGCTGAGCGAATGCTCCCTGCCGGCGCCTGTGATCAGGTCGAACAGGTAATTCTGCATCTCGATCGGGTGGTGGAGTTCCCAGCCAAGCGAGCCGGTATATGACACCCTCAAGGCACGCACCGGACACATGCCGAGCTCGATATTCCGCATCGACAGCCATGGAAAACGGTGGTTGGACAGCGCCGTATCCGGGTCGGCATCGCAGATTGTGCCCTTCAGGAGATCGCGTGATTGCGGACCGGCAACGACCAGCACACCCCATTGGCTCGTCACTTCCTGCACCTCGATCCAGCCGAATTCGTCGATCCTGTCCTCGGCCGCCTTGCGCAGGAAATCGCCATCATAGGCCGACCAGGCCCCGGCCGATACCAGGTAGTATTCGGACTCGCCCAGGCGGGCGATGGTGAATTCCGTTCTCGTGGTCCCGGCTGATGTCAGCGCGTAGGTCAGGCTGACCCGTCCGACCGCCGGCAGCCGGTTGCAGGTCAGCCAGTCGAGAAAGGCGGTGGCACCGGGGCCGACAACCCGGTGCTTGGCAAAGGCGGTGGCGTCGAACATGCCCACGGAATTTCGAACTGCTTGTGCTTCGGCGGTGGCAAACTCCCACCAATCGCCCTTCCGGAAGGAACGGGAGCCATGATCGTCGAAACCGGCAGGTGCAAAATAGTTCGGCCGCTCCCAGCCATTGACCTGGCCGAACTGGGCGCCGAGCGCCTTCATCCGGTCGTAGCAAGGCGCGGTCCGCAGGGGCCGGCAGGCTTCCCGCTCTTCATCCGGATGGTGCAGAATATAGACATGCTCGTAGCATTCCTCGTTCTTCCTGGCCGCATATTCGGTGGTCATCCAGCTGCCGTAGCGCCGGGGATCCAGGGAGGCCATGTCGATTTCCGCTTCGCCCTCGGTCATGATCTGGGCAAGATAGTATCCTGCACCGCCAGCAGCAGTAATCCCGAACGAAAACCCTTCCGCCAGCCACAGGTTTTGTAGGCCCGGGGCCGGACCAATCAGCGGATTGCCATCCGGCGTGTAGCAAATCGGACCGTTGAAATCGTCCTTGAGACCAACCACCTCTGTCGAGGGTAACCGGTGGATCATTGACAGGTATTCCTCTTCGATCCGGTCGAGATCCAGCTGGAACAGATCGGCCCGGAATGACTCCGGAACGCCGTAGCGGAAACGGGCCGGGGCGCCGCGCTCGTACGGTCCGAGAATCCAGCCGCCCCGCTCCTCGCGGACATACCATTTTGCATCCGCATCCCGCAGCACCGGGTGCTCCGGGTTGCTGCCGCGCCACGCCACCAGTTCACGGTCCGGTTCGGTGACGATGTATTGATGCTCGACCGGGATTGCCGGGATCCTGATCCCGAGCATGTGCGCCATGCGCTGGGCATGGTTGCCGGTTGCGGTGATCACGTGCTCGGCATGCAGATCGAACTCCTCGCCGCTGCGGACGAGATTGCCTCCCTGCTCGACCATGACCGATCCCCTGACCAGCCATTCGGCACCGGTCCAGTCCAGCGAGTCGACCTGTCGTCGGCGCAGGATTTCCACCCCTCGCTGGCGGGCGCCCTTTGCCATGGCCTGGGTCACATCGGCCGGATTGATGTAGCCATCATCCGGATGGTAGATGGCGCCGACGAGGTCATCGGTCCTGACCAGGGGATACCGCTCCCTGACCTGGGCCGGCGAGAGCCATTCATGGGCAATGCCGACCGTCTCGGCCGTGGTTGCATAGAGCATGTATTCATCCATGCGCTCCTGCGTCTGGGCCATCCGGAGGTTCCCGACCACGCTGAAGCCGGGATTGAGCCCGGTCTCCGCCTCCAGTTCCTTGTAGAATCGAACCGAGTAGTCATGGATGTGGCTGGTGGCATAGCTCATGTTGAAAAGCGGCAGCAGGCCGGCCGCATGCCAGGTGGAACCCGAGGTGAGTTCATCACGCTCCAGCAGCAGCACATCCTGCCAACCGGCCCTGGCCAGGTGATAGGCAATGCCAGCTCCGACCGCACCGCCACCAATCACTACCGCACGAACATGCGTCTTCATCCTTGCTGTCTCCACGTCTTCCGGACCCGGGACCGGTCAGGTTTCCGATAATCACTCTTGATGAAAAAGATAAGTCCAATATTTGTTCTCGAACGGTCGCTGGACGGACTGGCCGAACTGGCTGCCGGCAGGCAATTCCGGGAAGGAGACAGGTGATGGCAATCGAGGATCTGATCTCGGCATGGGAGACACCGGGAGGGCTGCCGCCCTTCGATGCGGTGTCGGATGATGATTTTCTGCCGGCATTCCGGAAGGGGATCGAGATGGCCCGCCAGCGGATATCAGAGATCACCAGCGGGCGGGATCCGGCCACATTCGACAACGTCATCGCTGCCCTCGAGGTGGCGGACACCGAGTTGCAGCGCGTGGAGGCGGTGTTCTTCGTGCTGGCCGGGGCCGACAGCAATGACGACCGACAGGCGATCGAGCGCGAAATCGTGCCCGAACTGGTGCGTTTCGAATCCGAAATCGCCATGAACCGGGGCCTCTTCGAGAAGATCAACACCGTCTGGGAACAACGGGAGGCGCTCGGCCTTGACGATGAACAGCTGATGGTGCTGAAGCGCTGCCGGCGTGACTTCGTGAATTCGGGAGCCATGCTGGGGGATCCCCTTCAGCAGCGGTTGGCCGGCATCAGGGAAGAGCTGGCCCGGCTGCATGTGCAATTCGGGCAGAACCTCCTCGCCGACGAATCGGAATGGTATATGGAACTCGGCGAGTCCGATTTGCGCGGGTTGCCGGAATTCCTGCTGCAGGCGGCCCGCCAGGCCGCTGCCGACCGGCAACTGGCTGGCCATGTCATTACCCTTGACCGCTCGCTGATCGAGCCTTTTCTCAAATTTGCCGAAGACCGGAAGCTGCGCAGGGCCGCATACCAGGCATGGGTGGGCCGCGGCGCCGGCGGCGGTTCGACTGACAACCGGCAGATCGCATCGCGAATCATCACCCTCAGGCACGAGATGGCAACGCTGCTCGGCTATCGAAGCTATGCCGATTTCAAGCTCGAGGACGAGATGGCAAAGACGCCCGATGCGGCCCGAGCCTTGCTCGACGAGGTCTGGGTTGCTGCACGGGCCGCCGCCATGGCGGATGCGGCACGCCACCAGCAGGCGCTGGCTGTCGATGGCCAGACCGATCAGCTGCAGCCATGGGATTGGCGCTTCTATGCCGAGCGGTTGCGGGAGACCGAACATCGGCTCGATGAGGCCGAAATCAAGCAGTATTTCCGGCTGCACCCATTGACCGAGGCCGCCTTCCATGTTGCGGGACTCCTGTTTGACCTCAGCTTTCACGAACTGGATACAGGTGCTTACCATCCGGATTGCCGGGTCTGGGAGGTCAGGCGTGGCGGTTCACCCTGTGCAACCTTCATCGCCGATCACTTTGCCCGGCCATCCAAGCAGTCGGGGGCGTGGTGCACGAGCCTGCGTGACCAGCACCGCCTCGCCGGCGGCAGTCGGCCGATCGTGGTCAATGTTTGCAATTTCATGAAACCGCCAGCCGGCGAGCCGTGCCTGCTTTCGCATGATGATGCCAGGACCCTGTTTCACGAATTCGGCCATGCGCTGCACGCCATGCTCTCCGATGTCACCTACCCGTCGGTATCCGGCACCTCGGTGGCACGGGATTTTGTCGAATTGCCGAGCCAGCTCTTCGAAAGCTGGCTCGAAGTCGACGAGGTGCTCGACCGGTTTGCCACCCATGCCGAGACCGGCAACCGGATACCGGCAGAGCTACGCCGCAAGCTGGCCACCGCGCGTAATTTCGACCAGGGATTCGCCACGGTCGAATACCTGGCGAGCGCCTTTGTCGACCTCGATTTCCATTCGGGCGAGCCTCCTTCCGACCTGGTTGAAAGGCAGCGGGAGGTGCTTGGCGAGCTGGACATGCCGGCAGCGATCGGCATGCGCCATGCCACGCCGCATTTTGCCCATGTGTTTTCCGGAAGTGGTTATGCAGCCGGTTATTACAGCTACCTCTGGGCCGATGTGCTGGCCGCCGATGCCTTCGAGGCGTTCCAGGGTGCGGGCGGGCCGTTCTGCAGGCAGACCGCCGACCGACTGGCGCGATGCATCCTGTCGGCGGGCGGCAGGCGGGAGCCGGAGGATCTGTACATTTCCTTTCGGGGTAGGCTGCCCACTGTCGGGGCACTGCTCAGGAAACGCGGCTTCGCCAGCCACCGGCAGGACCCGAACGATGCCGAGGTGTGACCCGGCAAGGGCGGGGCCGGCTCGGCGGTGACGTTCGTCAATTGCGCCGGACACGGCGCGACACGGCGATGGCGGAACCGGCATTCACGCCCGATCGTCATTCCCCGTCGTCACCGACTCCCCACAGGCAGTCGGCATCAACCCAACCGCTATGGTCGCCGACCGTAACCCGGCACCACCCCTCGTGACATTTTCCCAGCCGGCCGATCACCCCTGCCATCAGGTTGGCCCTGATCCAGGTGTCGTCATCCCGCAACAGTCGAAGCCGGGTCATGTCCTTCATGACCTCGACCGTGCGAATTCCCGACAGCAGGGCGCTGTGCATCCACCCCCCTTCGCCATCGGAGGCCCGGATTCGTCGCCAGTGACCTGATTCATCGACGATCTGGAGCGGGGTGCCCGGATAGGTGAATGTCCAGTCGACAGGAAAATGCCGGCCGGGGCCGCGCCTGACATTGGCCTTGCTGGCCTTGAGCGACACAAATCTCGGAATCGGATAGCCGGTCACCGATCCGACCCGGCCTTCGCCAGCCACGACGGCACCAGCATCTGTCGTCGGCGACTCCTGGGTGCTGCCAGCAGATGCCAGCATCATCACCGCCGCAAATGACCACGCGGCCAAGCCTACTCCACCAATAATTCCCATCCAATCCGACTCGCTGAATTGCCGATCAAGGCAACATGATTTTTCTTTAATGCTACCTGACTTTGCGTTAGCAACTCAAGCTGTCGGTCAGCGGATTGCACCATGAGTCCAGCCAAGCTTACTGTAGTCGTAACCAGGAAATTGCCCGACATCGTCGAGTCCCGGATGAAGGAGCTTTTTGACGCGCTCCTTCGGGAGGATGACGAACCCATGACCAGGGCCGAACTGGTTGCCGGCATTGCCCGGGCCGATGTCCTGGTGCCGACAATCACCGACAGCATTGATCATGCATTGCTGGCACGGGCGGGCGACCGGCTAAAACTGATCGCCAATTACGGCGCCGGCATTGATCACATCGATGTCCAGACCGCCCGCATGCGGGGAATACTGGTCTCGAACACCTCGGGGGTGGTGACCGAAGATACCGCCGACATGACTCTCGGGCTGATCCTCGCCGTTGCCAGGCGCATCCGCGAGGGGTTTGACATCATGCGCTCGGGGCACTGGGCAGGCTGGGCGCCAAAGGCGCTGATGGGCACCAGGGTCGGTGGAAAGTCCCTGGGCATCCTTGGCATGGGCAGGATCGGAACCGCGGTTGCCAGGCGCGCCCGCGCCTTCGGCATGCAGATTCACTACCACAACCGGCGCCAGCTCCATGCCGACATCGAGAACGAGCTTGATGCCACCTACTGGGAGAGCCTCGACCAGATGGTCAACCGGGTTGACATCCTGTCGATCAACTGTCCGCACACGCCATCAACCTTTCACCTGGTCAATGAACGGCGCCTGAAGCTGATGAAACCGGAGGCGATCATCGTCAACACCTCGCGCGGCGAGGTTCTCGACCAGAATGCGTTGACCCGGAGCCTGCGCAATGGTGGACTTGCCGGCGCCGGGCTCGATGTCTTCGAGCGCGGGCTCAACATCAATCCGCGGCTGCTCGAATTGCCCAATGTCGTCCTGCTGCCACATATGGGCTCCTCGACCATCGAAGGCCGGATCGAAATGGGCGAAAAGGTCCTCATCAACATCAAGACCTTCGCCGATGGCCATCGGCCGCCCGATCTCGTCGTTCCCGGCTCCTTCTGAAGTCCGGCCGGCCCCGGTTCAGCCTTCCCCGTCACCATCCGCAGGCCGGCCGCAGACACGGCAATCCTGCCGCTTTTGCAGCTTGATCGTCCGGTTCTCGCCCCAAAGCGCGTCATAGATGAACAGCCGCGACTCCAGCTCCTGGCCAGCCCCGGCCAGGAGCTTTATCGTCTCCACCGCCATCATCGAGCCGATCACGCCTGGCAACGCCCCGAGAACGCCGCCTTCCGCGCAGCCCGGAGCCAGCCCGGGACCCGGCTCCTCCGGAAATACGCAGGCAAGGCATGGGCCCCGCCCGAACCGGAACACGCTGACCTGGCCCTCCCACTGGCTGATTGCGCCGAATATCAGCGGCACCTGGTGAGCATGACAGTAGCGGTTGACCAACTGCCGGGTTGCAAAATTGTCCGACCCGTCGAGAATCACGTCATACCCGGCCAGTTCGTCCAATGTGTCCTCGGTGAGACGCAGCTGTTTTCGCACGATCTCGGTGCCGGGATTCAGCCGGTCAAGCGTGTCGGCGGCGCTGTCAACCTTGGCGGCGCCGATTCGCTTGCCATCATGGATGATCTGCCGCTGGAGATTGGACATGCTGACAGTGTCATCATCGATGATGGCAATCCGGCCGATTCCGGCCGCGGCAAGATAGAAAAGCGCGGGCGAGCCAAGGCCGCCGGCCCCCACCACCAACACGCCGGAATTCCGCAGCCGCTGCTGACCGGCACCGCCAATCTCCCGAAGGACGATATGGCGGGCATATCGTTCAAGCTCCTCCGGCGAAAACCCGCCATCGTTTGCCGATGGCGGCTCGATCCGGCCGGCGGCCCGGCGCCGAAGCCACCGGACCATCGTCCAGTAGACAGCCATAACCACCAGCAGAATTGCTGCCAGCAGCCAGAGCCGGGGATTGCCGGCGATGCTGCCGAAGCTGCCGGCAGATGCAGGCCCGGCCATCATCCATGCCAGGGTCAACCACGCTCCGGCTCGCCTTCCCCGGCCGGTGGTCACCGACGGTCGTCCGGCTGGTCCACCGAAATCAGTCGACACCGGTTGAGCCGAAACCACCGGAGCCCCGTTCGGTCTGCGTGGAATTTTCGACCTGCCGAAAGACCGGCTGGCTGACCGGAGACACCACCAGTTGTCCGATTCTGCTGCCATGCCCAACCATGTATTCCCGGTCTCCGTGATTGACGAGGATTACTCCGACTGGTCCACGGTAATCGGAATCGATCGTTCCCGGCGAATTGAGAACCGAGATCCCGAATTTGAGCGCCAATCCGGATCTCGGCCTGATCTGCCCTTCATGGCCGGGAGGAATTTCCATGATCAGTCCCAGCGGGATCAGCCTCCACCCACCCCCCGGTATCACAATCCCGGTGGTGCGGAACTCCTCGGGAAGATTGGCCCGAAGATCGACGCCCGCCGATCCCGGCGTGGCGAAATCCGGCAACGGCACCATCGGGTCGGCGCCATCGATCCGGCAGACATGCAGGACAATCCCGCTCAAACCTGCATTTCCTCGTAGATCCGGGCGACCAGCCACTCGGCGATCTTGCGCTTCGGCATGCGCGGCCAGCGCGCGAACCCGTCCTCCGTGATCACGCACACCTCGTTCTCATCGCCACCGAACACGCCGGTTCCAGGGCTGACATCATTGCCGACGATCCAGTCGCAACCCTTCCGCTCCCGCTTCCTTGTCGCCTTCTCCAACACGTCGCCGGTTTCGGCGGCAAACCCGATTACCAGCTCCGGTCGATTCGAGCCCCTGGAAATTGTCTCCAGGATATCGGGGTTGGCAACCAGGTCGAGTTCGGGACCGCGACCATCCGGGGTCTTGGAAATCTTCCCGTCTCCCGGTTTGGCCACCTTCCAGTCGGCAACTGCAGCGGCAAACACCGCGACATCGGCTGGCAGCGCAACCTGCACCGCGGACAGCATCTGGTCCGCCGACTCGACCTCGACGATCTGCGCCCCGAGCGGCGGCGATGCGCTGGCCGGTCCGGTAATGAAGACAACTTCGGCACCGCGCCGGACAAACGCCTCGGCGATTGACGCCCCCTGCTTGCCGGACGAACGGTTGGCGATGAACCTGACCGGATCGATCGCCTCTCTGGTGGACCCCGACGTCATGACCACCCGCAGGCTGGCCTGCGAGCATCCGGAGATCCTGGCCAGCTCCTCCATGATGTCTTCGGGTTCGGCCATGCGGCCAATTCCGAATTCGCCGCAGGCCATCTCGCCCTCAACCGGGCTGATGATGTGTACGCCGTCCTTCTCCAGGCAGTCGAGATTGCGCCGGGTTGCCGGGTGATCCCACATCCGGACATTCATCGCCGGCGCAATGACCACCGGGGTATCGGTGGCAAGGAGAAGCGTTGTCGCCAGGTCATTGGCAAGACCTCCGGCCATCCTGGCAATCAGATCGGCGGTTGCTGGCGCCACCAGGATCAGGTCGGCCTGTCGGGACAGGGCAATATGCCCCATCTCGCCCTCGCTGGCCGGATCGAGGAGTTCGCTACTGACCTTGCTACCGGCCAGCGCCGCAACCGAGAGCGGCGTCACGAACTGCTTCCCCGCTTCGGTCAGGACCGGGATCACCTCGTTGCCGGCTTTTTTCAACAGCCGAATCAGCTCGAGGACCTTGTAGGCGGCAATTCCTCCACCAATGATGACCAGGATCTTCCTGTGCTGAACCATGTTGCCGTATCCCGGGGTTGCCCCTGCCGTGCCGATTATTTCAGACCGCGCCATGCTTGTGGAGTCAGTCGCGACAGGGGCGGCCAGAATACCGACCTGACGAGACAGGGAAGCCGGACCGGTCCGGTTGCCTGCCTGGCGGTGAATGGCACGGCGGCACTATTGCCATGCCGGCATTATCCTGCCAGACCGGCACCGTTACAGCCCAGGAGATACCCGGTGCAAGGACCCGACCTTTCACTCATTCTTGGCGGTGCCAATTCCGGCAAGTCCGGAATTGCCGAACGGGCAGTGCTCGCCAGGGGCGGGCGGGCGGTCTACCTGGCCACGGCCAGCGCCGGGGATGACGAGATGCGGCGAAAAATCGATCGGCACCGGGCCAGGCGTGACTCCCGATGGGAGACGATCGAGGAGCCGCTGGAGGTGGCGCAGGTGATCGAAAGCCAGGCCGCTGACCGGACCGTGTTGCTCGAATGCCTCACATTCTGGCTACTCAACCAGCTCGAGGCCGGCAGGGCGATCCAGCGGGAACAGGCAAGGCTGGCCGAATCGCTCGGATCGGCACGATGCAGCATGGTCGTCGTCTCCAACGAAACCGGTCTTGGCATTGTACCGTCGGGCGAGTTTGCCCGGCGGTTTGGCTCCATGCAGGGGGAACTCAACCAGCAGATTGCCGGCTTGGCCCGCAATGTCGCCCTGGTGGTCGCCGGCTTACCGGTGACTCTGAAGGGTCGGATGCCAGGATGAGCGCGACCGAGTGGTGGTGGGTCCGGCACGGACCGACTAATGCCGGCGGGTTGGCCGGCTGGACCGATATCGGTGTGGATCTCTCCGACACCGGGCTGATTGCACGCGTATCCGACGCGTTGCCGCCCTTGGCCGTGGTGGTGTCGTCCGACCTGGCCAGGGCAGTCCTGACTGCCGACGCGATCTGCGGCGGGCGGAGGCGGTTGCCGAATGCCGTCGGAATCAGGGAAATCCATTTTGGCGAATGGGAGGGGCTGTCGGCGCACAAGATTTCGGAGCGGTGGCCGGAGGTCTCGGCAAAATTCTGGAACGACCCCAATTCGGCCACCCCGCCGGGTGGCGAAAGCTGGAGCGGGTTTGCGGCCAGGGTCTCGGAATGTGTCGACCGCATGACCGCGCAATTTGCCGGAAGGTCGATCGTCGCCGTCGCCCATCACGGAACAATCGCCAGCCAGATCGGCAGAACGGAAGGCCAGGACCGGAACCCGTCCAGCTACCGGATACCAAATCTGTCCATGACCAGGATTTCGTTCAACCGCGGAAGATGGCAACTGATCAGCGCTCCCGGAACTCCCTGACCAGTCCCGGACACCCGTCTCGGCTCAGCCGGCTGGCGAGGGTCCCTTGCCCACGATCTCCTCGATTTTTTCCCAGATGCTGGCGGCGGCGTTGACGCCATCGAACCGCTCCAACTCGACGATGCCGGTCGGCGAGGTGATGTTGATCTCGGTGAGCCAGCTGCCAATGATGTCGATGCCGGCAAAGATCTGGCCGGTCTCGGCCAGCCGCTTGCCAACCTGCCGGCAGATCTCCAGGTCTCGCTGAGTCAGGCCAACCCTGGTGGCCACCCCGCCCACATGCAGGTTCGAGCGACCCTCGCCCTCGGCCGGGATCCGGTTGACCGCGCCCAGCGGCTTCCCATCCACCAGGATCACCCGCTTGTCACCATTGCTGATGTCGGGCAGGAATTTCTGGGCAATGACCGGCTGGCGGCTGGCGGCGTGAAACATCTCGAGCAGGGAATTGAAGTTCACATCCCCCTCCCGGACCACGAACACCCCGGCACCACCATTACCGAAGAGCGGCTTGATGACGATATCGCCATGACGGCGACGAAATTCGGCGAGGGTATCGACATCCCGGGAGATCAGCGTCGGCGGGATCAACTCCGGAAACTCGAGCACCAGCAGCTTCTCGGGGAAATTCCTGACCCAGAACGGATTGTTGACCACCAGCGTCTCGCCCGCCACCAGGTCCAGCAGGTGGGTGGTGGTGATATAGGACATGTCGAAGGGCGGGTCCTGCCGGAGCCAGACGACGTCGAAATCGGCGAGCGGAACCACCCTTTCCTGGCCCGCCGTGACGTGATTGCCATGTTCGTGGCGAACCGATACCGGCTGACCTCGGGCGCAGATCTGGCCTTCGTTGAAGAACAGCCGGTCGGGCAGG
The DNA here is from genome assembly GCA_965214695.1 of Paracoccaceae bacterium. Taxonomy (GTDB): domain Bacteria; phylum Pseudomonadota; class Alphaproteobacteria; order Rhodobacterales; family Rhodobacteraceae; genus JAPOXR01. Next base: position 1,098,739 of record OZ243967.1, read on the forward strand.
TAGTAGAAGAGTTCGTGACCTCGCCGCTGGGCCTCGATCATGATCCTGAACGTGCTGTCTGCATCAATGTCGATCGACCCGATCGGATCCATCTGGAATGCGGCCTGCAATGTCATGCTGTCAGTCCCGAGCCAGTCATGCGGCCAATTCACCAAGAAAGCCGAACGGGCGCAACCACAACCCTGCGTCGTCACCCGTGGCCAGCGGCAGGCGACAATTCGAGGTCCGGCCGGCAGCGACCGGAAAGTGGGACTGGATGGGCAGTGACCATGTTGAACGGATCCGCAGGGCAGTTACCGGGCTCAGCTCCGGATATCCGGACGAGTATTGACGCAAGTGTGATCAGCAGCGCCAAATGGGTGCAGTCAAGGCCACATCCGGCACATCGAGGCGGTGCTGGCCGCCCGGGTCCTGCCGGATTGACTGCAATTGGCGAGCGCCGGAGCGGCATGAAAGGATGGTCCGTAACGGTTTTTCATCACCGGCCTGGCAGGATGCTGCCGCCTGGCCGTCGCCGGCCGCCAGGCGGACCCGGTAGCGCCGCCGCCCGTGCCCGGCCAATCTCGTGCCCCCTTGGGGGATTGCGAGCATCGCCTTATATGGCCGGAGAGTTCGGTCCCCGTGACCCGCTCGCCCGGGTGCGGTTCCGGGGATCTATTGCGCATTGGGCCAGCACCGCTTCGCTCTGTCCTTCGATGCCGGATTACCATCTGTCCCGGCTGGTCAGTCGCGACTGCCGCGTGACGATCCCCCCGGAATTGGACGGGTGATGCGGGATGGTGGGCGCCGGTGACCCGGGGCTACGAGAGCCGGCAATGGGGAGGGAAGACCATCACCAATACCGTATCAGACCGCCAGAATCGGGCGCGTCAACCTCTCCGTCGACAATGACGGCCGGAGGCATCGCCATACAGTCCCATGGCGGGCTCGCATTTGCCGGGGAATTCGACATCGTGCGGGAGCTCCGGAAGACCCGCCTCTTTCGCATCGCGCCGATCTCCACAATTCTCATCCCAGGCTACCTGGCCGAACAGGCGCTCGACCTTCAGGGGAACCATTGATGCCGGCCAGACCTCGAGGACAGGTGTGGTCGGCCCTACCCGCAATCGTCATCGGGCTCGGCCTCCCCCGAGACCTCCAGTGCCAGAGCATAGGCCTTGCTGCGGGACAATCCGGATTCTGCTGCCAGAGCCCGGACAGCGTCCCGAACCGACATTGTCGACAGCAACTCCATCATTCGGTGCCGGGCCTCGCCGGCATCCGGCGCCTTCGGCCCGCCACCCCCGACCACGACCACGATCTCGCCCCTGGTCTCCTCGCCCCTGAAGCGATCAGCCAGTTCGCTCAACCTGCCGGCCACGACCTCCTCATGCTGCTTGGTCAGCTCACGACAGATGGCAGCGGGACGCTCCCCGCCAAGGATGTGAACCATGTCAACAAGGAGGCCGGCCAGGCGACGCGGCGATTCGTAGAACACCAGCGTAACCGGCACCGATGCCAGGTCATCGAGCTGGCGTTGGCGCCTGGAACTGTTGGCGGCGGCAAAGCCGGCGAACAGGAACCGATCGGTCGGCAGGCCTGACACCGTCAGTGCCACGATTGCCGCTGTCGGCCCGGGCACCGGGATCACGGCAATTCCCTCCTCCCGCGCCGCCTCCACCAGCCGGAATCCCGGATCGGCAACGAGAGGCGTGCCGGCATCCGGGATGTAGCACAGGCTCTCGCCGCGCCTGAGCCGTGCCATCAACCCGGGCCGGCGCCGGGAGCCGTTAACGTCATTGTAGGACGAGATCGGCCGGCCCTTCAGGCCAATACCATGCATGGTCATCAGCCGCCTGGCCAGCCTGGTATCCTCGGCCACCACCATGTCGGCCATCCGCAACACGTCAAGCGCCCGCAGCGTGATGTCCCGGGAAGCGCCGATTGGCGCCGACACCAGGTAGAGGCCCGGCGCAAGCGTCTCGCGGCCGACCGCATCCTCTTCCACGGTCATTTCCACGGCCGATTCACGGCAGGTGGAAGGTGGCGCAGGCCACCATTGCCGACAGGCCGCGGGCGGTTTCGGCGCCTTTCCCGCTTCGGACAGCAAACCCGAGCTTTTGTTTTGATGTCATTGAGGCTAAGGTCCGGCGATTTTTGGGGAGCAAGTCATGTCTGCTGAAACTGGTTTCGGTTGTGCACTCGCCCTGGCAGGTGCACTGTTTCTGGCCGCATGTGTCGATGGCCAGCCAGTCGACAATAGCCCGCCGGTGACCATTTCGCCACCCGGCGGGGCCAAGGTGGCGTTGCTGCTTCCTTATGGCACCGACGACAACAACAACACCGAACTGGCCGACAGCCTCGAGAAAGGCGCCCGACTTGCCCTGTCCAGCATGGGCAATTCACCGATCGAACTCAGCGTCTACCCGACTTCCGGAACGCCGGAAGGTGCGGCCGAGGCCGCCGCCCATGCGATCGACGGCGGTGCCAGCATCATCCTGGGTCCGGTATTTGGCGACGCCGCGGCGGCAGTCGGCCCGATCGCCAACCAGCGAGGCATACCGGTCCTCAGCTTCTCCAACAGGCCGGAAGTCGCTGGCGGCAATGTTTTTCTGCTCGGCCACACCCACGTCAATTCGGCAACCCGGATCCTGGATTTCGCCCGGACGCAAGGCCACGGCAAGGTCCTGATCACCCATGCCGAAACCGATGCCGGGCAGGCAAGCCGTCGGGCCGTCGAGCGGGCGGCGGAACAGGTCGGAATCGAGATTGCCGGCTCGGTGACATACGAGTTCTCCCAGATCGGCGTGATCAATTCGGTGCCGGAAATCGTTGCCGCCCTGGACGAGACCGGCGCCGACCTGTTGCTGCTGACCGGCAACACCGCCGGCGCATTGCCAATGCTTGCCCAGATGATTCCGGAGGCGGGCGTAGATCCGGAGATCGTCCAGATGGCCGGGATTACCCGCTGGGACATTCCGGCAAACAACTTGCGAATCAACGGGTTGCAAGGAGGATGGTTCCCCCTGCCCGATCCGAACCTTTCCGCCAGTTTCAGCTATCGATACCAGTATGAATTCAACGTGGCGCCGCACTCGCTTGCCGGCCTGGCCTATGACGGAATCGTCGTGGCCGATCGGTTGCTACGGTCGGCGGGTGGAAATGACCAGATGGTCATCAACTCCCCGGCAGGGTTTTCGGGGGCCGACGGCGTATTCCGGTTTCATGCCGACGGGTTGCCCGAGCGGGGCTTGGCCGTGGCGGAGGTCCGGGAGTTCGACAAGGTGGTCATTTCACAATCGCCCAGATCATTTGCAGATGGGGAAACCTGAGCACGGCTTGCAGACCCTCTTCCGGCCTGCCTTCCGACATCCATCTGCCGAAGTGGACCGATATCGCAATGACAGCGCATAGAGGAACCTTCGACATCCAGCCCGCCAGCTAGATGATGGCACGGCAGACGCGGCTGGTTCGCGGGTTCTTCACGGTTGGTTTCTGGACCCTGGTCAGCCGGGTCCTCGGCTTCTGCCGTGATGTCATCTTCGCCGCGGTACTGGGTGCGGGTCCGGCCGCGGAGGCCTTCCTTGTCGCCTTCAGCCTGCCGAACATGTTCCGGCGGATCTTCGCCGAAGGCGCCTTCAACACCGCCTTCGTTCCGATGTTCTCGAAACGCCTGCAGACCGGCACCGACCCCCGCGGCTTTGCGGAGGAGGCCTTCTCCGGCCTTGCCGGCTTCCTGGTCATTTTCTTCGTGGCAGCTCAGGTGTTGATGCCGGTGCTGGTGCTGGCGATGGCCAGCGGCTTTGTCAGCGACGGGAGATTCGACCTGGCGGTCCTGCTCGGCCGGATCGCCTTTCCCTACCTGATCCTCATTTCACTGGCGGCGCTGGTTTCCGGCATCCTCAATGCAACCGGCCGGTTCGCCGCGGCATCGGCGGCGCCGGTGTTGCTGAATGCCTGCTTCATCTCCGTGCTACTGGCATCACACAATTTTGGCTGGGACCCTGCGCTGTCGCTGGCCTGGAGCGCACCGGTCGCCGGAATTGCCCAATTGGGCCTGGTCTGGGTCGCGGCGGCCAGGGCCGGTTTTGCAATCCGGCTCCGGATCCCCCGGCTGACCGAGGACATGCGGCGTCTTGCAGTGATCGCGGCGCCGGCGGCGCTGGCCGGCGGCGTCGTGCAGATCAATCTGCTGATCGGCCGCCAGGTTGCCAGCTTCCAGGACGGGGCGGTGGCCTGGCTCAACTATGCCGACCGCCTCTACCAACTGCCACTCGGCGTGGTCGGAATTGCCATCGGTGTCGTCCTCCTCCCGGAGTTGTCCAGGAAGCTGGCGGAGGGCGACGAGACCGGTGGCAATCATGCGCTCAACCGGGCCGCCGAACTCAGCCTTGGCCTGGCCCTACCAGCTTCGGTGGCGCTGGCAGTGGTGCCGCTTCCACTGGTCAGCGTCCTTTTCGAACGGGGCCGGTTTGACGCCGCCGACTCGGCAGCCACCGCGGCGGCGCTGATCATCTATGGTGCGGGGTTGCCGGCATTTGTCCTGCAGAAGGTGCTGCAACCACTCTACTTTGCCCGCGAGGACACCAGGACCCCCTTCCGGTTCGCGGCAATCGCCATGCTGGTCAATGCCGCGGTGGCGATCGGCCTTCTGCCGGTATTCGGTTACCTGTCGGCGGCCATCGGCGCCAGCCTGTCAGGCTGGACCCTGGTGTTGCTGCTGTGGCGGGGAGCACGACAGATGGGTGCGGCCTCCCGCCCGGACAGCCGGCTGCGGCGGGCAATCCCGGGAATCCTGGTGGCAAGCCTGGTGATGGGCGCCTGCATATTCGGCCTGGCCAGCCTGACCGGCGAGTTGTTCCGGCAACCGGGCATCCGTTACGTGGCGCTTGGCTTCCTGGTACTGGCAGGCATGCTGGTCTACGGAGTCATGCTGATGCTTCTTTCCGTTTACTCGGTCAGCGACGTGAAGAAGTTGCTTCGGCGGGCATAACGATCGTGGTTGTCCCTGCATTCGGGGCCATCCGGTCGATCGGATGATGGCAAAGGTGCTGTTCCCGCGGTTGTCCGGTCGGCAGGATGATGGCGAGCGGCCCCTATTTTCGGAGCCGGCTGGCGATCCTTTCAATCAGCACCCCGTACCGGACTCCCATCAGCGGCGGCGCCGCCAGAAAGCCGGCCATGTAGCCGGTGAGATCGGCGATCCAGCGTCCGCTGCCGCCAATCAGCATGCCCATGACCAGTTCGAAGCCGAGAAAAAGCGCCGGCAGGATAATGATGGTGTGTCCGATCCGGCTGATCGATTGGCCAGTAACCGCTTCCGCCATGACCAGGGCGGCGGCGGCAAAACCGAACAGGCCGAGATAACCGGCGGAGGCCCCGGTCAATGGAAGCTGGCTGCCGGAAAACTGGTAAAAGCAGGCCGCACCGACCACGGCGGAGCCGAAGAATGTCAGCACCAGGGCAAAGTCCCGTGTCGCCCCCTGCACCACGCGGAACACGACCAGGATGAAGGTCGCGGCCAGCAAGGCATCCAGGGTGGTACGGTGAATGAGCGGAAAGGTGATGAACCTGACCAGGTCACCTGTGCTTGCTCCGACCTGACCAGACGAGAATTCCACCGAATTTGACCAGACGCCGTAGCCAATGATTGCCCGATGTCGCCAGCTGATGCTGCCCTCGACGTGGAACAACGCCGAATCGCCGAGAAAAAACAGGAATTCCAGCCCGCAAATGAGCACGGCCAGCGCAATCGCATGAAAAGAAATGGGTCTGTCGGTCAATACGGGCCGCCACTCATCGGATGTCCTGCCCAATAGACCTTCCTATTGACCTCCTGCAATCCAAAAGGCTAACACCCGCCTCGCCCGACAGGTCACCAGGAATGAATTGATGGATGAACGCTCCCGCAAGCGGCGCATATTTTCCGGAATTCAGCCAAGTGGAAACCTGACCCTCGGAAACTATCTCGGTGCGCTCAAGCGGTTTGTCGAGATCCAGGAGACGGGTGACGACACCATCTATTGCCTGGTCGATCTGCATGCCATTACCACCTGGCAGGATCCGTCCGCCCTGAAGGTCGCGACCCGGGAAGCCGCCGCCGGCTTCATGGCCGCCGGTATCAATCCGGCCCGGTCGATTCTTTTCAACCAGTCGCAGGTTCCGGCCCATGCCGAACTCGCCTGGATCTTCAACTGCGTCGCCCGCATGGGTTGGCTTGGCCGGATGACCCAGTTCAAGGACAAGGCCGGCAAGAACCGCGAGAATGCCTCGGTCGGGCTATTTTCCTATCCGACGCTGATGGCGGCCGACATCCTGGTCTACCATGCCACCCATGTCCCGGTCGGCGAGGATCAGAAGCAGCATCTGGAGCTGACCCGCGACATTGCCATCAAGTTCAACCATGATTTCGGGACCGATTTCTTTCCGGTTATCGATCCGATCATCGAGGGCACGGCGACCCGGATCATGTCGCTGCGTGATGGCAGCCGGAAGATGTCGAAATCGGACCCGTCGGATATGAGCCGCATCAACCTGACCGACAGCGCCGACCGGATCGCACTCAAGATCCGCAAGGCCAGGACCGACCCGGACCCGATTCCGGACACGGCCGACCGTCTCAAGGGACGGCCGGAAGCGGAAAACCTGTTGAACATCTATGCCGCCCTGGCCGACCGGACGGTCGACGATGTCGTTGCCGAGTTTGCCGGCAAGCTGTTTTCCGAGTTCAAGGCATCGCTATCGGAGCTGGCGGTCGAGAGAATCGGCCCGGTCACCGCCGAAATGAACCGGCTGATGCAGGATCCGTCGGAAATCGATCGCATCCTGGGAGCCGGGGCCGCCAGGGCATCCGAAATTGCCGAGCCTGTCCTCGAGCGGACCTACGGGATCGTCGGCATGATCCGGTCACGCTGAGGCCGCGGTCAATCATCACCAACCGGGCGGGAGGGCAGCAACATGGCGACCGGCACCAATATTCGCACCTACTGGGAAGGACGCTGGCACGAGGGCGATGCCCTGGTCATGCGGGCCGCCGACCACGGATCATGGCTTGGCACCACGGTCTTTGACGGCGCACGATTTGCCAGGGGGGTGGCACCTGACCTGCTGCGCCACTGCCAGCGGTTGAATGAATCGGCCGATGCCATGTGCATCACGCCGACCCACATGGCAGACGAGATTGCCGAGATCGTGTGGACCGGGCTGAAACTCTATCCGGCCGACGCCGAAATCTATATTCGCCCGATGTACTGGGCGCTGGAAGGTGGCCATATGGCGGTGGTGCCCAAGGAGGGCGCAACCGGGTTCTGCATCTGCCTCGAGGAATTGCCGCTGCCGGTCAGGATCCGGCCGGCAACCCTGACGACCACCCGTTTCCAGCGACCTGTTCTCGCCTCGACGGTGGTCAATGCCAAGGCAGGCTGCCTCTATCCGAACAATGCCCGCATGTTGCGCGAGGCCCATGACAAGGGTTTCGACAACGCGCTGGTCGCCGACGCGCTGGGGAATGTCGCCGAAACCGCAACCGCCAACGTGTTCATGACCAGGGATGGCGAGGTGTTCACCCCGGCCGCCAATGGCACCTTCCTGTCGGGGATCACCCGCTCCCGCATCATCGGGCTGCTCAGGGAAGACGGGTATGAGGTCCATGAGACCACGTTGCGTTTCGAGGATTTCCGGTCGGCCAGCGAGGTATTCCTCACCGGCAACATGTCGAAGGTCACGCCGGTATCCAGGTTCGATGACACCCATTACCAGCGTGGCCCGATCGCCGACCGGGCGCTGGAGCTTTACTGGAACTGGGCCCTGCCGGACGGGGCCTGATCAGCCGCCAGCCTCGCCGTCTTCGATGTCCGCCTCGTCCTCGACCGCGGCCTGGAACGCGGCGAAGAACCTGTCGGTAAATTTTCGCGCCGTCCCGGTGATCAGGCGGGATCCGAGTTGGGCGATCTTGCCGCCAACCCTTGCATCCACCTCGTAGACGAGCTCGGTTCCCTCCGGAACATCGGCCAGCGTCACCCTGGCCGATCCCTTGGCGAATCCGGCCACCCCGCCCTGGCCTTCACCGGTAATGGTGTAGCTCTCGGCCTCGACCAGGTCGGAAATCGTGACACGGCCCCTGAAGGTTGCCTTCACCGGCCCCACCTTCTGCGTCACCACCGCCTCGAACCCCTCCCCGGTCGAACCGGTCATCTCCTGGCAGCCGGGAATGCATTGGCGAAGGATGTCGGGATCATTGAGCGACGCCCAGACGTCGACGCGGGACGCAGCGATCGTTCTGCTGCCGGAAAATTCCATGGTGAACTCCATACCAGACCCGGAACCGGCAGCAGTGAGGCCGGCACAACTACAGCAAGAAAAGCCGGTCCGGCCTCCGATTGCAACCGCAAACCGGACGAGGTGACGGCGGACGAGGCAAGCGGCCGATCCGGTCTGGTCATGATGCCGTCACGCAGGGTGGCGGCCGGGTCGAATCACCCAGGACCTGCCACGCTGGTCGGGGACCGGTGAGCTGCATCCGGGCGGCCGGGCAGGCTGGAGCTTGCTCGGGCCGCCTCGGGACTGCAGACACGCAATTTGCTTGTTGGCATGACTGCAAGAGCCTAGACTGCGGCAGGTTTTACTGAAATCCCAATGGAGGAGAGAAATGACTTTCAACAAATTGCTGGCGGGGGTGCCGATTCTGCTTCTCGTCATGGGTGCGGGTTCGGCCAGCGCCGACAAGCTGACCTATTATTGCAGTGCCCAGGAAGACTGGTGCCAGCTCATGGCTCGCAGCTTCGAGGAAGCGACCGGGATTGACGTGAACATGACCCGCAAATCCTCGGGCGAGACCTTCGCGCAAATCCGCGCCGAGGCATCAAATCCCAAGGGAGACGTCTGGTGGGGCGGCACCGGTGATCCGCATCTGCAGGCGGCCGAGGAAGGGCTGACCGAGGAATACCTGTCGCCAATGCGCGACCAGTTGCATCCCTGGGCGATTTCCCAGGCCGAGAGCGCTGACAACCGGACCATCGGAATCTATTCCGGCGCCCTGGGCTACGGCTACAACACCGAGCTGCTCGCGGCCAATGACCTGCCGGAGCCGGCATGCTGGAAGGATCTGCTGAAGCCCGAATACAAGGGCCATGTACAGATGGCCAACCCGAATTCGTCGGGCACGGCCTACACCACGCTGGCCTCGATGGTGCAGATTTTCGGCGAGGAAGACGGGTTCCAGTTCATGAAGGACCTGCATGCCAACATCAACCAATACACCAAGTCCGGCTCGGCACCGATCAAGGCGGCAGGCCGCGGCGAGACCACGATCGGCATCGTGTTCATGCACGATGCGGTCAAGCAGGCGGTCAGCGGTTTCCCGATCAAGGTTGTCGCTCCATGCGAGGGTACCGGCTACGAAATCGGCTCGATGTCGATCATCGCCGGCGCCCGCAACCTGGAACAGGCCAAGATGTTCTATGACTGGGCATTGTCGCCCGAAGCGCAGAACCTTGCACTCGAGGTCAACGCCTTCCAGGTTCCGTCGAACATGGGCGCCGAAACTTCGGAAAGCGCTCCCGACATGTCGATGATCAAGCTGATCGACTACGATTTTGTCAAATACGGCTCGTCGGATGAACGCAAGCGGCTGCTTCAGAAGTGGGACGAGGAGGTCTCGACCCTGCCGCAATAAGAGGTGCGTAACCTCGCATTCAAGGACCCCGCCCACCCGGTTCTGATCGCCTGGATGATCGCCGGATGGGCGGGGTTTGCCTGCCTTCCCTGGTATGGAATCGAAGACGGGTTTTTCGGTCTTTCATGGCTGATTGACGGTTATCCGCTCGACCCGGACTTTGCGCCAGCCGCCTTCCTGATCGCCCAGGGTGAGAAGCTGTGGCTGACCCCGCTGCTGCTTCCCATGCTGGCCCCCCTGCTCGTTCTCGGGCGGAAGCGATCCGACCGGCGGTTCTCGACCGTGCTGATCCTGGCCGGCGGAGGCGGGTTTTCCTGGTTGATGGCCCAGGGTTTCGGCATCGGCATCCGCGGCTTCAGTTTCGACTGGCTGGCGGCGCTGTTCGGAGATCTGGGCGACCGGCAATTCGGCATGGGCTACGGGGCGCTCATCCTGGCCTCGTCATTCCTTTTTGTCTTTACCCAGGGCATTGCCGCCAGAGGCGCAATCAAGGGCGATGTGTTCGTGGTCAGCGCCATCGGCGGCGTGATCATCATCGTTGCCACCTTCGTGTTCTTCCCCATCGGGAGAATGCTTGCCTTCGCCTTCATCACCGATGAAGGCGGATATTCGCTGTCGGTCCTGGCCTCGAAGCTGTTTGACGACCGTCTGTGGAGCCTGGGATGTCTCGCCGGCACCCGGTGCGGTGCCGCCTGGAATTCGCTGTTCCTGGCAATTTTCGTTGGATTTACCACCACAATCCTCGGCCTGGCCTTCGCGCTGGTTGTCACCCGCTCGGGCTTTCGGCTCAAGAGAGGCCTGCGGGCGCTGACCGTTCTACCGATCATAACTCCGCCTTTCGTGATCGGCCTCGCCCTCATCCTGCTGTTCGGCCTATCGGGCACCGTTACCGAATTCGTCGCCGGGATTCTGGGCGGTCAACCCACGCGCTGGCTCTACGGGTTGCCCGGTATCCTCATCGCCCAGACCCTCGCCTTCACACCGATTGCCTTCCTGGTGCTGATCGGGGTTGTCGAGGGCGTTTCGCCATCCATGGAGGAGGCGGCGCAAACGCTTCGCGCCGACAAGTGGCAAACCTTTCGGACGGTATCGCTGCCATTGATGCGCCCGGGGTTGGCCAATGCCTTCCTGCTCGGTTTCATCGAAAGCATGGCCGATTTTGGCAACCCTCTGGTGCTGGGCGGCAATTTCGACGTCCTGTCCACGGAGATATTCTTCGCTATCGTCGGCGCCCAGTATGACCAGGGACGGGCGGCGGTACTGGCCATGGTGCTGCTGAGCTTCACGCTCTCGGCCTTCTACCTCCAACGGGTATGGCTGGGACGCAAGGCCTATACCACCGTGTCGGGCAAGGGTGATGCCGGCGTTCATCCGCTGATGCCGCGGCGGTTGTCGATCCCGGTTTTCATCGTGGTCGGCCTGTGGGTCGCCTTCACCGTCACCGTCTATGGCATGATCGTCTATGGCAGTTTTGTCGAACTCTGGGGAGTCAGCAACAAGCTGACGGTAAAGCACTATGTCACCGCCTTCTCGGTCGGTTTCAACGAGCACGGCCTGCACTGGTCGGGCTCGGCCTGGGACAGTTTCTGGACGACGATCCAGATCGCCACCATTGCCGCGCCGCTGACCGCTGCCGTCGGGCTGGTGACCGCCTATCTGCTGACCCGGCAGAATTTCCGCGGCAAGAGCGCCTTCGAATTCGGAACCCTGCTGTCATTTGCAATTCCGGGAACGGTGATCGGCGTCAGCTACATCATCGCCTTCAACGTGCCGCCGATCGAACTGACCGGCACCGGCGTCATCCTGGTGGTGAGCTTCATTTTCCGCAACATGCCGGTCGGCGTACGCGCCGGAATCGCCAGCATGTCACAGCTCGATTCCTCGCTCGACGAGAGCTCGCTGACACTGGGGGCAAATTCGTGGCAGACCTTCCGCCGCATCATCCTGCCGCTGCTCAAGCCGGCCATCCTGGCCGCCCTTGTCTTCAGCTTCGTGCGATCCATGACCGCGATCAGCGCCGTGATCTTCCTGGTCAGCGCCGAGCATGACATGGCCACCAGCTACATCATCGGGCGGGTCGAGAACAATGATTACGGACTGGCCATCGCCTACTCGACCACGCTGGTCTTCGTGATGCTGGCAGTGGTGGTCTTTCTGCAACTTCTGGTGGGTCGCACCAATATCGGCCGGCGAACCCAATTCGCACGGGGAGCATGAGACATGGTCCATGGCAAGATATCCAGCAAGGCAGCTCCGGTCCGCTTCGAGGGGGTCAGCAAGCGCTTCGGCAAGGAGGTGGTGGCGGTCGACAATATCGACCTCGACATCAGGGCCGGAAGGCTGGTCACCCTTCTGGGTCCGTCCGGCTGCGGCAAGACCACGACCCTGCGCATGATTGCCGGCCTCGAGACGGTGACATCCGGCCGCATTCTGATCGGCGATGAGGATGTTACCACATTGCCTGCCACCGACCGCGATGTGTCGATGGTCTTCCAGTCCTATGCGCTGTTTCCCCACATGACGGTCATGGAAAACGTTGCCTACGGGCTCGGATTTTCCGGCGTCCCGAAATCGGAGGCTGCCGACCGGGCCCGGGCCGGGTTGGAACTCGTGGATCTGCGAGGCTTTGGCGACCGGCTGCCGAGCGAACTCTCCGGCGGGCAGCAGCAGCGGGTCGCAGTGGCCAGGGCGCTGGTGCTGGAGCCCCAGGTGCTGCTGTTCGACGAGCCCCTGTCCAACCTCGATGCCAAGCTGCGCCGCCAGGTTCGGGAAGACATCCGGTCCATCCAGCAGGAACTCGAGCTGACCGTTGTCTATGTCACCCATGACCAGGAAGAGGCGCTGGCGGTCAGCGACGAGATCGTGGTGATGCACAATGCAAGGATTGCCCAGATCGGAACACCGCGGCAACTCTACGACGCACCGGTGAATGCGTTCGTCGCCGATTTCATCGGCGAGGCCAACCTGATTCCGTGCGACATCACGTCGGTCGAAGACGGCATGGCCGTGATCGAAATCGACGGCTATCGAGTCCGCCTGCCATCCCGCGGCCTCGACCGGGGTCCGGCCCGGTTGGCGGTTCGCCCGCCGCGGATCGTGCTCGACAGCGAGGAGGGTTTCGCCGCCCGGATCGCCAAATCCACCTATGTCGGCGTGCGAATGGAATACTCGCTCGAAACCTCGTTCGGTGCCATCTTCGCGGTCAAGGATGATGTCGCCAACCCGCTGGAGCCGGGCAGCAGCGTGACCGTCAGCTTCGAGAGCTCCGGCCCGGTACTGATCCCTCCCGACCCGTCAGGCTGAGCCGGCCGGCCCTCGCCCCCGTCAGCCGGCGATCCGGTCCTGCACCAGCTGCGGGATTTGGCTTGGCAAATCGGCAACCTCGACCCCGTGCGCCTCCAGGGCGCGCCGCTTGCCGGCATAATCGCCGCCGGTTGACGAGACGATGGCCCCGGCATGGCCCATCTTGCGATCCTTCGGCGCCACTCGCCCGGCGATGAACGCCACCACCGGCTTGCGCATACCGGCCGCATACTCGGCTGCCTCCTCCTCGGCAGAGCCGCCGATCTCGCCGCAGATTACCACCGCCCTGGTCCGGTCATCCGCCTCGAAGAGCGCAAGCGCATCCCTGGTCCGGGTTCCGACGATCGAATCGCCGCCCACGCCAATGAAGGCCGACTGGCCCTGCCCCCGCGCCGTGAGCTGCAGGCAGATCAGCGTGCCAAGGCTTCCCGATCGGGAAATGACACCAACCGGCCCCGGGCCGAAGACTTCCCGGCTGAAGGCCGGCATGATGCCGGCAAAGCTCTCCCCGGGCGTCACCAGCCCCGAGGTGTTCGGACCGATGATGCGGCTACCGGAATTCCTCGCCGCCGCCAGCATCTGCATGACATCATGGGTCGGGATGTGCTCGGCCAGGCAGATCACCGTTGCCGAGCCGGCCTCGCAGGCATCGATGGCGGCGTCGCCGGCAGCGACCGGTGGCACGAACATCAGCGTGACATCGAAGCTGCAATGCCTGGCGGCCTCGCGCGCCGAGGCAAAGACCGGAACGCCCAGATGCGACGTGCCGGGTTTGCGCGGGTTGACGCCGGCCACGATCCGGGCGCCGTAATCGAGCATGGCCTGGCCCCAGAAGCTTCCCTGGCGACCGGTCAGCCCCATGACGAGAATCCGGTGATGGCGACGCAGGATCATCGCCTCGCCTCCGCTGCACGCACCGCCGCCCGAACGGCATCATCCATGCTTTCATACGGCTCCAGCCCCAACTGGCTGCGAATGCACTCGACTGCCTCGCGGCTGCCGGTGCCGTGGATGGTGAAGAAGACCGGGATATCCGGCTCGAGATCACGCCATGCCCGGGCGATGCTTTCGGCCATGACATCGGTGCGGGCAAAGGCGCCGCAGAAATTGACCAGGAGCGACTTGATTGCCGGGTTTCCCAGGACAATCTCCAGCGCCAGCCTGCCCCTGGTATAGGCCTCGCCGCCGATTTCGAGAAAATTGCCCGGGCGCCCGCCGAGCCGGGACACCACATCCATGGTGGTCATGGTCAGGCCGGCTCCGTTTGCCAGTATGCCGACCGGGCCGTCGAGTTCGATATAGGTAAGCCCGCCCGCCCGCGCCGCCGTTTCCCGAGGATTGCCGGTCGGGGACTCGGCCTGTTCGGCCAACTCCGGCTGGCGATGAAGCGAAGCATCATCGACGACAAGCTTGCAGTCGAGCGCCATGATCCTGCCATCCTCCAGCATGGCCAGCGGGTTCACCTCGACCAGCTCCGCATCATGGGTCCGGAACACCCGGTAGAGGGCGCCCAGAATTCTGGTGGCGACGCTGGCCTCGCCGTCCGGAATCACCTGGCACAGCGTGGCCTCGAGCTCTCCCGGCTCCGGCCCACGGCTGATATCAACCGGAAAGCGCAGCACCGAATGCGGCGAGGTCGCGCTCGCTTCCTCGACATCCATCCCGCCGGCGGTCGAGAACAGCATCAGCGGTCCCCCGGTTACCGGGTCGCAGGTGATGGACGCGTAGAATTCCCGGCGGACCTGCAGCCGTTCCTCGACCAGCAGGGCATCGACCTTGTGGCCCGAAATCTCCGAGCCAAGCATATCGGCAGCAAGACGCTGCGCCTCCTGCGGTGTGGCTGCCGCCAGGATTCCCCCGGCCTTGCCGCGCTTGCCAGCGGGAATCTGGGCCTTCAGCATGCTTGGGCCCTGGCGGCGGACCGCGTCAGCGGCCGCATCCGCACACCAAACCACCGTGCCGTCAGGAATCGGAATTCCGGCCCGTGCCAGCAAGGGCTTGGCCATGTATTCGCAGAAATCAGCCAATTGCGGGCCTCGCTCCCCTACTTGCCAAATCTATCCCAATAAGGTCCGAACAATTCCTCCTCCGAGGGCCGGTCCTCCGGGATCGTCGTCACCAGGTGGGTGATGTTGATGAAGTGGCGGTAATTCAGGTTCTCGGAAATCGTGTTTCCGGCCCAGGTTCCGCCACCCATGGACAGGGTGAACGGCAAGGCATTATCAAAGCTGCCGCCATTGCCGAATGTGTGCGCCTGGTTGACCAGTACCCGGACGACATCGGTCGTCTCCGCCAGTTCCATCGCATGGGCGCGGTTGCCGGTATGGATGCCGACCGAATGCCCCTTTCCCTTGATATCGAGAATGCTGCCGACCATCCGCCTGGCCTCGGCAAAATCCCTGGCCCGGTACACCGTCAGCACCAGGGAGAGCTTCTCGTCGGCAAGGCCACCGACACCATCCGGCTCCGGCCGTTCCACCATGAAGAAGCGGCTGGCCGATGCCGCATCGGGCAGGTCGAATTCCCGGGCCGCCACCGCCGCATCCCGGGCAATGACGTCCCGGTTCAGCTTGCCGTCCTTCCACAACACCCCGGCAATTCGCTGGCCCTCATCCGGCGTACAACGCCAGCCCCCGGCCCGGCCCAGCGCCGCCATGGCCGGCTCATAGACATCGTCCAGTATGACCAGCGCGTTTTCGGACGAGCAGGAGGTGGCGTTGTCGAATGTCTTCGAGGCGGCGATCTTGCCGGCCGCGTCATCCAGATCGGCCGAGGAATCGATGATGACCGGCACATTGCCGGGGCCGACGCCGATTGTGACGGTTCCCGACTGCATGGCGTTGCGAACATTGTTCTGCGAGCCGGTGACCACAGCCAGATCGACCGCCTGCATCAGCCGCTGCGTTGCCTGCCTGGTCACCGGCGGCGGCAGAGACTGGACCAGATCGGCCGGGTGATCGCTCCTGGTCAGCTCCGCGCGCATGAATTCGACGGCTCGGGCGGTGGTCCTGTATCCGGCCGGCGACGGCGCGATGATGATGGCATTGCCGCCCTTCAGCGCCATCATCGCCTTGTTGACCGGCGTCGCCGACGGATTGGTCGATGGGCAGACCGCACCGACCACGCCCACCGGCTTGCCGAACCTGACCAGGCCACGCGATGCATCCTCCTCGATCATGCCCACGGTCGCGGCCCGCAGCAAATCGCGCAAGGTTCCGAAAGTCTTGCGGGTATTCTTGATCACCTTCGCTTCGACATCGCCAAGCCCGGTATCCTCGACGGCCATTTCGGCAAGCTCTCGGGCTCGCCCTGCATGGTAGATCGACCAGGCCAGCGCCCGGACCGCATCGTCTACCCGAAGCTGGCTGTGGTTCTCGTAGCAATCCATCGCCATGCGTGCCCGCTCGACCAGCTTGCCAACGCCGGCGGCCGGCCCGTCACCCCCGATACTCATCTTCCCTGCATCCCCGAATTCTCCATTTGACGGGTCAATCGGCCGGCCTCGCCCTGCCCCACTTGCCGCCAAGCTCGCCCATGATCGAGGACAGGATGGCCAGCACGCCCAGTATCAGCAGTGCGGCGGAGATCGGCCGGCCAAGGAATCCGGTCACATCGTAATGCATCAGCTGCATCGACTTCGAGAAAGCCGATTCGCCCAGCTTGCCGAGAATCAACCCCAGTACCACACCGGCTGCAGAGTACCCGGTGGCCCGCAGGAAGTAGCCGATCACCCCGGCAATGAACATGACCCAGACATCGACCAGGAGGTTGCGCAGGGCATAGGCGCCGATGATGGCCAGGATCAGGATCCCGGGCGCCAGCCACCGGAACGGAACCCGCAGGATGTGAACAACGGTCTTGGTCTGAACCCAGCCGAGCAGCACGATCAGGAGATTGGCCCAGAACATGGCGGCGAAGGTAATCCACACCAGATCACCGGAATTGATGAAGATGAGCGGCCCCGGTTCCATCCCGTGAATCTGGAATATGCCCATGATCATCGCGGTGAGGGCGCCGCCGGGAAGGCCAAGGGCCAGTAGCGGAATCATCGCCGCACCGGTGGCGGCATTGTTTGCGGTCTCCGAGGCCACCACCCCCTCGATCTCGCCGCTACCGAAACGGTGGCGGTTGCGCGACCATCTCTGTGCCTGGCTGTAGCCGAGGAAGGCGGCAAGGGTGGCGCCAATGCCCGGAAGGATGCCGGCAAAGAAGCCGATGCACACCGATCTGAGCATGGTGAACCGGACCCGCCAGAACTCGGCCATCGAGGGAAATTCCAGCGCCGCCTTCGGGCGCTCTCTTGCGCCCCGCGAGATGTTGGTAGCCTGGACAAGCACCTCGGACACGGCAAAGAAACCGAGGATCAGCGGGATGAAATGGATTCCTGCCGACAGGTAGTAGGAGTGGAATTCCAGCCCCGCAAGGGTCCACTGATCGAATCTCGGAATGCCGCCGACCGGGTCGGTTCCGATGGTGGCGATCAGCAACCCGGCAAAGACCGAGAGCCAGCCCTTCCACAGCGATGAGGCGCCGATCGATGCCGATACCGCAAGGCCGAAGAAGATCAGGGCAAAGATCTCCTGCGGGCCGAATGCCCGCACCGCCCAGCCGGCAATGGTACCGGTCGCTCCCATCATCAGCACCGCCGACGCCACGCCGCCGAGGGCCGAGCAGCAAACGGCGGCGCCGATGGCCTTTCCCGCCTGCCCCTTCATGGTCATCGGATAGCCGTCGAAGCAGGTTGGCGCGTTCTCCGGCGCCCCCGGTATGTTGAACAGGATGGCGGTAATGGCACCCCCGAAAACCCCGGAACAATAGATCACCGAGAACAGCATCACCGCGTGGGCTGGCTCCATGGAAATGGTGAAGGGGAGGAGAACGGCCCCGAGTGTCAGCATGTTGACGCCGGGAATCGCGCCGAAGAGCATGCCGCCAATGAGCCCGCAGACGAAGATCAGCAACCCGGTCGGGTCGGTGAACAGCATGGCGGTTCCGTTGAGGAATGCGTCCATTGCAGCCTCCTACAACCCGGCCCTGACCAGCGAGATGATGGCGTTGTTGATATCGTAGAAGGGCTGGATGCGCCCGACCGGCAACGCCACGTACAGGAACCTGGCAAAGACCAGCAATGCGATGCCATAGACCGAGGCGGTCACCAGCACCAAGGCCGCAGGCGACCTGACCTGCATGCACAGCAGCAACGCCACGACGAATGCCGGGGCAGTGATGTAGAAGCCGATCCAGGGCGTCAGGACAAGGAACACGAAAGGCAGGACGAACACCGCGGCCAGCAACGGCGTCAGCCGGTCAGCCCTGTCATCGCTACCGGGGATCCCGGCGCCCGTCTCTGTCCGGCCGGTTGCCACTGCCGTCGACTCCTCCTGCCGGCGCCGGCGCAGGGAAAACAGCAATTGCAGCGTGGCCCCGGCCAGGATGGCGACACAGATTGCCAGCGGCCAGCCATCGGCACCAAACGCATAATCGGGTATCTGCTGGTCGAAATTGCCGGCCTGGGCGATTGCCAGGCCGGCGATTCCACACCAGACCAGCCACTCCACGACATGCCGCCGGGATTTCGGCGGCAATTCGGCCGGGGTGACGGGATTGCCGTCTTGATCGGTTGGCATCTGCGCGCCTGCCCTGCAATCTGCCTGAAAATGTCGCAGGAGGCGCAGGTGGCTCCCCCCGGATGATCC
The DNA here is from genome assembly GCA_965214695.1 of Paracoccaceae bacterium. Lineage (GTDB taxonomy): Bacteria > Pseudomonadota > Alphaproteobacteria > Rhodobacterales > Rhodobacteraceae > JAPOXR01. The sequence goes on from OZ243967.1 coordinate 1,117,390, forward strand.
AGGGTTGGTCTAGTTGCCGATACCCATCATCTTGTACATGTCCTGGTAGGTGGCGACGGCGTCATTGATGAGCGCGATCGACCCCTCGGTGTCTCGGAAGCTGTCGATCAGGTGCATGAACTTCGATTCGTTAAAAGCCTGGTAGTCGGGCGTGGCGAATCCGGCGGCGCAGGCATCCGACAGGAAGGTGGCGATGTCATCGGGCACACCCGCCCTGACGTAGAATCCCCTGAACCGGGTCAGCGGTTCGAAATCCGCCCCGGCATCTCGATGCGTCGGAACGTCGGCGAAGACCCCCGGCCGCTCGTTGAGGAAGGTGAGGATTGGCACCATCTGTCCGGCATCGAGAAAGTTCCTCACATCGCCGGGCTGCTCGAACAGGAGATCGACATGACCGCCGATCAGCGCGCCATAGCGTTCGGCCGGCTTGTCGAAGGCAATGAGGTTGAAATCCAGCCCCAGCGCCGATTCAAGCTGTTCGGTGACGACCAGCTCCATCGAACCGACCTTGCCGACATTGGCCATTGACAGCGCGCCCGGATTGGCCCGGGCATAGCCGGCCAGCGAGGCCCAGTCCGTGAACCGATCCTCGTCCGGCCGCATGTAGATCTGGCTGAAGGTGATTTGCGTCATGCAGAGCGGGATCCAGTCGGAGGCCGGGTTTTCGCGGATATCGCCAGCCGCATAGGCCGACACCGCATTGTCGATATGTTCGAGCACCGTGTAGCCATCGGCCGGGGCCAGCATGAAGTCCGGGATGGCGGCGGTGCCGCCGCCGCCAGGCTTGTTGACAACCTGGAACGAGATTCCCGCCGCCTCCTCCATCGCCCTGGCCATGGCCCTCGCCAGCTGGTCCGAGCCACCACCGGGACCGAAGGGCACGATCATGGTCAGTGGCCGGCTCCCGAATCCTTCCGGTTTCTCGAGCGAATGTGCCGGTATGGCAGCCGACAGGGAGAGGGCAAGTCCCGCCATCGCGGCTACGCCGATAATTTGCCTGGATAGTCTCATGGTTTCCTCCGGTCATGGAGCGGGCCCGCCCCGGCGGGGCTCCGTGCCGCCTGGCGGCAGCCCGCGATCTTGCCACCGATCATAGCAGAGTTCATGTTTCATAAAATGTGAATTATCTGGCCATAACTTCAATTTTGTTGATAATATATCGCTGCCATCCAGTCGGGGATTTGGCAAAACCGGGAGAACCGTCATGTCCTTCAGGCAAATCAAGACGCTGGTGGTCGCCTGTGAACACGGCTCCTTTGCCGCCGCCGCAGGCGCGCTGAACCTGACGCAATCGGCGGTCAGCATGCAGATTGCAGCACTGGAGAAGTCGCTCGGTCTTACATTGTTCGACCGGCGATTCCGGCCGGCGAAGCTGACCCGGCAGGGGTTGCGCATCCTTGAGCAGGCACGGCCGGTAGTCATGCAATATGACCGGATGGTGGACGAGATTTCCGGCGAGCTGGCGGTGCAAAACACCTTCCGTCTTGGCGTCATTCCGACGGTGTTGACCAACCTCATGCCGGCGGCGCTGGTGGAGCTCCGGTCGCAACGGCCGAAATTGACCATCAATGTCTCCTCCGGCCTCTCCGGCCGGCTGCACCGACTGGTCGGCTCGGGCGAACTCGATGGGGCGGTCATGCACAAGCCCGACGACATCGCCGATTCCTTCCACTGGAGCGACATCGCCAGGCAGACGATCAAGATCATTGCGCCGGCGGATTCGACCGGCGGCAATGCCGAGGAGGTGTTCTTGCAACTGCCCTATATCCGCTTTGGCAGCCGGGCCTGGGTGGCGCCGATGATCGACCAGCGCTTGGCCGCGCTTGGCATCGCACCGCATGCATCGGCCGAAATCGAATCGATCGAGGCCATCCAGATCATGGTCGGACTCGGCTTCGGCGCCTCGGTCATTCCGGTGGCGTCGGCAGGCGGGCCGGCACCGCCCGGAATCAGGATGCTGGAATTCGGCTCGCCGCAGCTGTTCCGCACCATCGGCCTGCTGACACGGATCGATACCCGCAAGAAAAGCGAGCGACGCATCGTCGGCGACGCCTTCGTCGAAACCGCCAGCCGGCCCCTGGCCTTGCTCGGGCAATCATTCCCGGACCTGTCCCCGCCCGGCCAGCCTGTCCCGGCCCAACCGGGCTGACCCTCGGCACCCACAGGCCAGCTCCCGAAAGGAAGCGGCCCACGAGACCTGACCCTCCCCCTCGCACGTTCGGGGCCAGCCAGGACATGCCACCATCCTGCCGTGGCAGCTGGACCGGTCACGTTCCGGGCCGGTATGGAGGTTCAGGCTTCGTGCCGGTTCCTCCAGATTTCCCAACGCAGCCTTGCCCGCGCCCCGATTTCGACGAGCAGGCGCGGCGGCAGCCTGTCGGGCGTCCCGAGACTCGCCATGTCGGCAATGAGCGGGTTGTCCACGCCGCACGCCATATCGGCAGCGAGAATGCCGCCGATCGTCCCCTTGGTGACCCCGATGGCGTTCTGGCATGCGGCAATCCAGACATTTGGCGCCAACTGTCCGAACATCGGCGAACCATTTCTCGACATGCAGAGAAAGCCAACCCAGCTGCCCTCCATCGTCACCGCGGGCAGGCCGGGGAAGCGGGCATCGAACAGCCGCTTGTGACCGGCTCCCAGCCTTGCCGTCATGCTGGCAGGAGCATTCTGCCCCATCGCCACCCTGATATCCTGCCTGATCAGGATGCGCCGATCACGGGTGAAGCGCATGGTGATGCCACCAAAGGCATTGGCCGGGGTCAGCCCCCATGGCCGCTCGACCCCGAACGCCGCCGCTTCCTGCCCGGTCAACTTGCGGGTCAGGCTGGCCGATGCCGCCAGGTGAACAAACCGGTTGCGGGCGAAGCCGAACTGGTCGCTGAACCCGTTGGCAGCCAGCACCAGCCCTGGCGACCGAACCGAACCGCCCGGTGTCTCCACCTCGACCCCATTGGCATGGCGGATCCGGATCGCCGGCGAATTCTCGTGCAGGGTCACGTTGGCCGGCAGGTGGTCCGCCAGCCCCCTGACCAGGGCCGCCGGGTTCATCAACACGCATCCGGGCGTGTAGATCGCCTCGTGAAAATGCGAGGTTCCGAGCCTTCCGGCCAGTTCCGACGCACCCACCCAGGAATATGGCTCACCGAGATTGTCGAGCGCCTCGGCGAATGGCCGGAGCATGGCCGCCGAGCCTTCCGGCGTCACCGCGGCGTGATACTTGCCATCCCTCGACCAGTCGCAGTCGATTCCGTGCAACTCGACCTGCCCTTCCAGTTCGGCGATCGCCGCCCGCGCCAGGCGCATGTAGCGATGGGCCCCGTCAAGCTCGTCGAGGCCCGACGAGACCGTATGGGGCAAATCAATGGCGAAACCGGAATTCCTGCTCGAGGCATTCTCGCCGCAAATTCCGGCCTCGAGGATGACCACACGGTCATCGGGCCGGTTCGTGGCCAGCCGCCTTGCCGCCGCCAGGCCGGCATAGCCGGCACCGATCACCAGCCAGTCGGCACGCTCGGCTCCCTGCATTTCGGCCCGGGGCTGTCTGGCAGGAAGCATGTTGTTCCAGACATTGGTCCGGTCATTGACCGGCAAACGGGAAATCAGCATCTCGCCCCCACCCTGTTCACGCATTCGGCCCTCTCCTCCGCTTCATGGCCTGGCGCCGCAGCCACCACGAATTCCTGCTGCACCGAAATGCGGCCAGGGGCCCACCCCGACTCCCGCGGACATGCAGGCCGTCCGGTCGGGGCTTCGGGCCCCGGCAGACAATTGCCGCTTCGCCCCGTGTCATTCCATTTATCATGACAATTATTGCACTACACATCCATCCCGCCCGTGGCTATGGTTTCGCCATGATAACAGATGCAACCTGACATGGACGGAAGCAGCGAATTCACCACGCGTCCGAAACAGTCGCGGCCTGTCCGCGTGGCGGACAAGATCAAGCAATGGGTCGTTGACCGGGATCTTAAGCAGGGCGACCGGCTGCCGAACGAGGCCGAGATGATCAAGCTGTTCTCGGTGTCCAAGGGCACGGTGCGTGAGGCCATGCGGCTTCTGGAGGCGCAGGGCCTGATCGTGACCCGGACCGGGCCGGGCGGGGGCAGCTTCATCGACAAGGTCTCCGCCGACAGGGCGAGGTCGCTCCTGGCGAATTATTTCTATTTCCAGAACCTGTCGATTGCCGACATCTACCAGATGCGCAAGACCTTGGAGCCGGAACTGGCGGCCAGTCTTGCCGGAAGGCTGGCGACGGAGCAGCTGGACGAGTTGCAATACCTGGCCGAACGCCATCCCGAACCGGCATCCAGCCCCGAGGAGGAGATGGAACAGCACATTTCCTCGCTGGCCTTTCATTCCCGCCTGTCGGAATTCGCCGGCAACCGGCTCCTCGGCTTCGTGATCGGATTCATGGCTCGCATCCTGACCGATCTGACCGTGTATCGCCGCCTCTATGACCCGCCGAGCGCCAAGCTCTGGCAGCGGGGCCGGGAGCACCAGCTGGAGCTGGTGCGATCACTGCGTGACGGCGACCCGGACCAGGCAAGAAGGATCATGGCCTCCCACATGAAGGGAGCAGAAGAGATCATGATCGCCCAGGAGGCCCACCTTACCCGCAATTTCATGGGCGACTGATCCGGTTTGTCACTACGGGTGGCGGGTCCTGTCGGCCAGGACCGGGACCTTGCCCAGCCAGCCATGGTAGGGGGATTCGTGCGCCCGGTCGCAGAGCTGCTTCAGCGCCGCCAGCGGATTGTCGTTGCAGTCGATTCGCAGGTCCAGCGGCGGGTGGTGCGGGTCGAGCACGAGGAGCGCCGCTGACACCAGCCCGCGGGTATCGCCGCCGACCGCCTCGGCAGCGGCCAACACTGCCAGCAACCGGTCGGCGACCGGCCCCTCACTGTTCCGGGCCGCCGACATCATGGCCTCGAGCACGGCACGGCCGGTCAGCATGTTGCCTGCAACCGCCAATCCATCGCCGCAGGCATGGCCGGCAAATGCGATGCTGTCCTCGCCGGTGAAACTCCCGGTGGAACCTTGCGGGTCCAGGGCGATGATCTGGCGGTGCCCGCGGCCCGGATCCGGTTGAACGACATTCGCGATTGCCGTTTCGGCATCGACGCCGTCATGCATCTGGCGCAGGGCCTCGTCGCGCCAGAAGGTGCTGGGGGCCGTTCCTTGGGATGCCACCAATCCCGACTCAATGTCGCCGCGCAACACCCACCCGCCCACGCACAGGCTGCCGGTAGCAGCAGCGGCGGCAAAGCCACCGGTCTCGCGGTCACGCATCAGAATCGAATAGGTCATGCCAGCACTCCTGTAACATTCCTGTTGAATTTGTCATGATAATTTGGGAAGAGGCAATTGATAATGATAATTCCGACCAGTTACGAAGAGGATCATCCAATGACATATCCGGAATTGACTCGCCGTGTACTGCTGGCCGCATCGACGGCAGCGGTTCTCGGCCTCGGGGCGGTCACGGCACCGGCCCAATCGCCTGAAAACGTGCTGATCGTCGGCCAGATTGCCGAACCAAAGGCGCTTGATCCGGCCGCGGTGACGGCAGTGAACGACTTTCGCATCCTGATGAATGTCTTCGACGGGTTGGTGCGCTACAAGGATGGCACTCTCGAGGTCGAGGCGGCATTGGCGACCGACTGGACCATCAGCGATGACGGCACCGTCTACACGTTTTCACTGCGCGACGGGGTAAAGTTCCATGACGGTTCCGATTTCAACGCCGCCGCGGTGAAGTTCAACTTCGACCGGATGCTTGATGAAGGCCATCCGTATCACGACACCGGACCTTTCCCGCTATCCTTCTTCTTTTCGGCAGTGAACTCGGTCGATGTCGTTGATCCGATGACCGTGCAATTCACCCTGAACGCGCCCTACGCGCCGTTCCTGTCGAACCTGGCCTATCCGACCGGGCTGATCGTCTCCCCGGCCTCGGTAGAAACCCATGGCTCGGAGGTCGGCCGCAATCCCTCCGGCACCGGTGCATTCAAGTTCGTCGAGTGGCGCTCGAACGAGGCGGTCGTGGTCGAGGCCAACCCTGATCACTGGGACGGCCCCCCGTCACTTCAGACGGTGGTGTTCCGTCCGATCACGGATGCGAACACCCGGACGGCCGAAATGCTGGCGGGCGGAATTGACCTGATGGTCGAGGTGCCGCCGGTCTCGCTTTCGGAATTCCAGGGCGACGCATTCACGATTCACGAACAGGCAGGTCCCCATGTCTGGTTCCTCATCCTGAACGCCAAGGAAGGGCCCTTTGCCGATGTCCGCGTCCGGCAGGCGGCAAACTACGCAATCAACAAGGAGGCCATCGTCAATGACGTGCTGGAAGGCACGGCTGCCGTCGCCGCCGGCCCGACTCCGCCGGCATTTGCCTGGGCATACAACGAGGCCCTGGAGCCGTACCCCCATGATCCCGACAAGGCCCGCGCATTGATTGCCGAGGCCGGGGCCGACGGTGCCAAGCTGACCTTCTATGTCACTGAAGGCGGGTCGGGCATGCTGGACCCGGTTGCCATGGGCACAGCCATCCAGGCCGACCTGCAGGCAGTGGGGCTTGAGGTCGCCATCGAGACCTATGAATGGAACACCTTCCTTGGCCAGGTGAACCCGGGTCTCGAGGGCAAGGCCGACATGGCGGAAATGGCCTGGATGACCAATGATCCCGACACACTGCCATTCCTGGCGCTCAGGACCGAAGCCTGGCCGGACAAGGGCGGGTTCAACTCGGGCTACTACTCCAACCCCGCTGTTGACGAACTCCTGGAAGCCGCCCGGGCCTCGACCGACCAGGACGAACGTGCCCGCCTCTACAAGGAAATGCAGATGATCGTGCAAGAGGACGCACCCTGGGTCTTCGTTGCCAATTGGAAGCAGAATGCCGTCACCTCCGACCGGGTCGGCAACTTCTCGCTCCAGCCGTCATTCTTCCTTCTGCTTGACGAGGTCACCAAGAACTAGGAACTTTGGGGAAGCCGCGGCGCATGCGTCGCGGCTTCCCCAACCTGTCTCCCGGGAGCGTGAATGGCAGGCTACATTCTCAAGCGGCTTGTCTCGGCCATTCCCGTGCTCCTGGGCATTTCGATCATCGTTTTCCTGATCATGGCCATGATTCCCGGCGACCCGGCGACGGCCATCCTCGGCTCCTACGCCACCCCGGAAAACGTCGAGAAACTGAACCGCGACCTCGGTCTCGACAAGCCCCTTGTGCAACGGTACTTCATCTGGCTCGGCAATTTGCTCCAGGGTGATTTCGGTCGATCATTCTCGCTGAACCGTGACGTGCTCGACGAAATCCTGGAGCGGTTCAACGCCACGCTTCTCCTTGCCGGCACCTCCTTCGTCATCTGTTCCTTTCTCGGTGTTGCCGCCGGCACAATATCGGCGGCGCGGCAATACGGCCTGGCCGACAAGGCAATCACGTTCACGGTACTCCTGGGCATATCAATCCCGTCATTCTTCCTCGGAATGATGATGATCCTCGCCTTTTCGGTCAATCTGCGCTGGTTCCCGGTATCGGGCATGTGGCCGATCTACGGGGCACGCGACCTGTCAGCGCTGATCAGCCACCTGGCATTGCCGGCCATGGCACTTGCGGTCGTCGCCACCGGCGTCGTCGCCCGCCTGTCGCGGTCGGCCATGCTGGAGGTGCTGCGCCAGGACTTCATTCGCACCGCCCGCGCCAAGGGCGTCCATGAACGCAGCGTCATCTGGCGGCATGCGCTTCGGGCGGCAATGGTCAGCATCATCCCGGTGCTGGGCGTGCAGGCCGGCTTCGTCCTATCCGGTGCGGTCTATGTGGAGATCGTCTTTCAATGGCCCGGGGTCGGGCGGATGCTGGTCGATGCAATCCTGACGCGCGATATCCTCCTGGTGCAGGGCGGGGTGGTTTTCGTTGCCGCATGCTACGTCATGTTCAATCTCGTGGTGGATTTGGCGCAGAGCCTGCTTGATCCGAGGATCAAGGTTTGAGTTTCCTGGGCCTGCTGGCCCGCAACCGGCTGGCACTCGCCGGCCTGGTGGTCATGCTGATGATCATCGTGCTGGCGCTGGTCACGCCGCTCCTGCCATTGGCCGACCCGGACGTGACGAACACCGCCAACAGGTTCAAGCGCCCCTTGGAGGATGGCGCCATCCTGGGCACCGATCATCTTGGTCGGGACCTTCTCAGCCGCCTGTTCTGGGGCAGCAGCTTGTCACTTGCCGTGGGCTTCGCCTCTGCCCTGATCGCCGCCACCATCGGTGCCGCCATCGGGATCATTGCCGGCTTCTACGGTGGCCGAACCGACAATGTCATCATGCGCGGCGTCGATATGTTGATGGCCTTTCCCTATATCCTGCTCGCACTGGCAATCGTTGCTGCCCTCGGCCCCGGCCTGGTCAACGCATTGATCGCCGTGGCCGCGGTCAATGTTCCGTTTTTTGCCCGCAACATCCGGGGTGTGACCGTCGGCATCGCCCACAGGGAATTTGTCGATGCGGCACGATTGTCGGGAATGGGCGATGCGCGGATCATCCTCACCGAGGTGTTGCCCAACGTGGTACCGGTCATCGTCATCGCCATGTCCACCACCGTTGGCTGGATGATCCTCGAGACCGCCGGGTTGTCGTTTCTCGGGCTTGGCAGCCAGCCGCCGCAGGCCGATCTCGGCTCGATGCTGGGCGAGGCCCGCTCAGCGCTCATCACCAACCCGCATACCTCCGTGGTGCCGGGCGCAATGATCCTGGTCATCGTCATGTCGATCAACCTGCTGGGCGACGGCATCCGTGATGCGTTGGACCCCCGGCTGCAATCCGGCGCGCTGAGCCGGCCGATGCCCGGCACCCTGGTCAGGCGCAAGACGCCCTCCCCTCCCGCGGCAGGGAGTTCGGCGCTGCTGACCCTAAGCGGCCTGAAGACCGAGTTCCATGCCAGCGGCCGCGTCCACAAGGCAGTGGACGGCGTCGACCTGGTCGTTAAGCCGGGGGAGTGTGTCGGCATCATCGGGGAGAGCGGCTCGGGCAAATCGGTCACCGCGCTTTCGGTGATGAGGCTGGTTGCCTCACCGCCGGGTGTGATCACCGGCGGTTCGGTGCATTTTGCCGGGCAGGATGTGGTCGGGGCCAGGTATGAAACACTTCGCCGCCTGCGTGGTAACCGCGTGGGCTATGTCTTCCAGGATCCACTGTCCACCCTGCACCCGCTCTATACCGTGGGCGCGCAACTGATCGAGGCCATCCGAACTCACCGCCCGATTCCGGCGGCCCGGGCCCGCATACAGGCCATCGGGCTGCTCGATTCCGTACGAATCCCGAATGCGAAGGAGCGCCTCGACGTCTACCCGCACGAATTGTCGGGCGGCATGCGGCAGCGGGTCGGCATCGCAGTCGCATTGGCAAATGACCCGGAACTGATCATCGCCGACGAGCCCACCACCGCCCTCGACGTCACGGTGCAGGCCCAGATCCTGTCTCTTCTCAGGGATTTGCAACGAGAGCGCGGGCTGGCGATCATTTTCATCACGCATGATTTTGGCGTCGTCGCCCAGCTCTGCAACCGGGTGGCGGTGATGTATGCCGGTCGCATTGTCGAGGAAGGTCCGACCGATGCCATCCTGAATTCACCGGCGCATCCCTATACGGCCCGATTGATGGCCTGCGTTCCGGAACTCGGGCAAGGCAGGCGCAGGCTCGAAGCAATACCGGGACTGCCGCCAGTGCTGGACAGCCTACCCGATGGCTGCGCATTTGCCGAGCGATGCCACAGGGCAAATGATGCCTGCAGCAGCGGCGACATCTCCCTGTCGGCCATCGCCGCCCTGCGGGCCGTGCGCTGTATCGATCCCGAATTCCCGGCAACGGGCGCGCCATCGTGAGCGCCGCCGTCGAAATCACCGGACTCTGCAGGAGTTTTGCTGTCGGCAAGCGGCTCATCGGACCGCCGCGGGCCGTCGTGCGTGCAGTTCAACCCCTCACGCTGACGGTCGGCAAGGGTGAGACGTTGGGCATCGTCGGCGAATCGGGGTGTGGCAAGACGACCCTGGCGAGGATGCTGGTCGGGCTCCTGGAGCCAAGCGGAGGCCGGATCATGATCGAGGGGGAGCCTCTGGACACGGCCGACCCGGCCGATTTCGGCAAACGGATCCAGTACGTGTTCCAGGATCCGGCAAGCAGCCTCAATCCCAGGAAGACCATCCGCCAGATCATGGAGGCACCGCTCAGGCACCTGCACCGCATGCCGCCGGAAGCCCGTGCCGAACGCATCGCCGAGATCTTCGCCGCCGTGAATTTGCGCCCGGAGTTTCTCGACCGCTATCCGCACGAGTTTTCCGGCGGCCAGGCCCAGAGAATTGTCATTGCCCGGGCGCTGGCAGCCGATGCACGCATCCTCATCCTCGACGAGCCGGTCTCGGCGCTCGACGTGTCGGTCCAGGCGCAGGTGCTGAACCTGCTGACCGATCTCAGAGAAAAATTCGATCTCACCTATCTTTTCATCAGCCACGACCTGGCCGTGGTCGAGACCATCTGCGACCGCATTGCCGTCCTCTATTTCGGATCAGTGGTGGAAATCGGACCAGCCGGGGAGATATTCGCCAGACCCCGTCATCCCTACACCAGGCTACTGGCCGAAAGCGCGCCCGTCATCGGCCGTCCGCTGACTGCCCCGGAAGGGCGCGAGGTCGAATTGCCTGATCCGCACCACCCGCCGCAAGGCTGTGCCTTTCGGGAGCGTTGTGCGCGGGCGCAGGACAAATGCGGGCTTGAATCCCCCGAACTGATCCCGAAGGAAAATGGTCAAATGGTTGCATGCTTCAACCCACTGTGACGATGACAGGCCGATTTGCCGCGCCACGTTCACGGCAAGGGATTCAAAAACGCACCTCCGGGACGGCAAGAAAAGGTTAGACCTGCCGAGACGCTCCATGGCTTGTTGCGAACCGGAGATGTCCCTGTCGCGAGACCGGCAATTCGCTGCTTGCGGCAATTGCAAATCCTCGCCGGACTGCTTGATCCACGATGCGACAATCCGGCGCCAATCAGGCCGCCAACAGGCATGGCGTCGACAGGAAAACTGCTGACAACGAACAGAAGACCGAAGGATCGGCGCGGAAACGGGAGTAGCCCGCGTCCCGGTCACGTGCCGAACGACGGCTCGTCATCTGCCGGTGGGTGGTAGACGCCGCCCACAGTCGTGCCACCATTGCCATGCCGGTAATGGGTGCGGCCTTTCAGGATCCCCGTGGCCCTAGCGGTGGCAGCATTGGAACGCTGTGCGGCCAGGTCACCCAAATAGGTCACGAAAATGGGAAAATCGCCCGCATCCGCCGCTTCAAGAGCGGTGATATAGTCGAGCTTGTTCTGCGCCGGGATCACCGGCGGGAACTCGCCAGCCCTTGCATAGGCATAGGCCATCAACAGCCGGGAGATCCGGCCATTGCCATCCTGGAAGGGGTGGATGCGCACGAATTCATGGTGCAGCCACGCCGCCTCGAGTTCCGGGACCAGATCCAGCCCGGCATGGTTTTTATGGAATTCGAGGAACCGCTCGATCTCGGTCTGCACCTGCTCCGGCGGGCAGTACTCATGCTCGAAGCCGTCGGCCCGCATCGGGTTGTTGGGCCTGATCTTCCAAGCGCCTCTCCTGAGCGTGAGCTCGATCCGGTTACCGAACTGGTCGATGCCGTGGGCGGATGCCTGGTGGCGGGTCAGCAGCGCGTGCCATTCCTTGATCGTCGAGGATGTGAGCGGCCGTTCGTCCTTCACATGGGCAAACAGCATCTCCAGCGCTGCCTCCTGGTCCTTGAGCAGGCCCCTGAGCGTGTTGTCATCGATGCCGCCGATCGAGTGGGCTCCCCGTACCCCCTCGAAGCCTTCGGTGACCAGGGTTTCGATTACGCCGCGGCGCAGGAGATAGAGGCCCTCGATCTGTCCGGTCTCGATGGCAAAGGCCCGCCTCTGCTCCCGGAGCCAGATATCCATTGCGGACCGGTCGATGGCCGGGTCCTCGAGTTTCTGGCGGGCCTGGCGCCAGCGGATGGCGGCCTGGCGGGCGCCTTCATGCTGCAATTGACGGTACTCCGGTGCGAGGTCACGCACCCGCCGCCAGGTGGCGCCGATCGGTTTTTGTATCGTGTCATTCATGGACTCTACATAAGTATCGAGTCGGCATCGGGCAAGCGGGGTTGCTGGCCGGAGGCTCACCGCTCCCCTGACTTGGTACCCCCGGAGCCAAGCCCCGGCAACACGTCCGCTGTATTGCCCGAATAGCCGGTCAGCGCTCGGCACACGGGATGACATCGCCTGTCCACGCCCTGGATTGCAACCGTGATTGGTCGCCGGCCTGAACATGAGAGCGGTCATGAGCCCTGGCGGTTCGTTCCTGACTGGATGGCCAATCCGCATGACTCGCAGCTGAATTCGGAATTGTTGGTTTCCGGGAGTCATTCTGTCGCCAAAATTTTGGTCTCGATTCCGGAAAACTGTCCAAATTTTGGCGTTTTCCGGATTTGAGGCCCGTCAGGCGACCGCAAATATTGCCGCGGTGCAGCAGCCGGGAATAGCTTGACGGCGGCCTGGCACGCGTCGGGCCTCGGCGTCTAACGGCAACAACCGGCCGGGCCCGTGGGTGCACGGACCAGGATACGAACGGCCGAGGAGGGCGAGATCATCTCCCCTGATTCCGGAGCCGGATTTTCGACCGCGGACCGGATTCTGGATCCGGCATGCGAGCGAGTCCGGGTGCACGCCGATGCAAATCACAGCAGCTCAATTTGAGCCGGAAAGGGACAGGACAATGACAATTCGCATTCTATGTTTCCTGGTTGCGGTAATTGCCGCGCCAACCACGGGTAGCGCACAGGAGGTCGCAGCTGACGCCAATCCGTACATCTTCACCACCCTCCTATTCCTGGTCGGCGGCGTTCTCGTCTTCTGGATGGCAGCAGGATTCGCAATGCTCGAGGCAGGATTTGTTCGCTCCAAGAACGTCACCATGCAGCTGACCAAGAATGTCTCGCTGTTCGCGATCGCGGCCATCATGTACTGGCTGGTCGGATTCAACCTCATGTATCCGGGCGACGCGTGGGTGGTTCCCGGCTGGATTGGCATCCTGATTTCACCGGCGGTGCTTGAACCGGTTGGGCTGGAGCCGGCAGCCGCGGCACTCGATTACGCATCGGTCGGATCCGATTTCTTCTTCCAGCTGATGTTCTGTGCCACCACCGCCTCGATCGTTTCGGGCACATTGGCAGAACGCATCAAACTCTGGCCCTTCCTGATTTTCGTTGTCGTGCTGACCGGCCTGATCTACCCGGTTGAGGCGTCATGGCAATGGGGTGGCGGCTGGCTAAAACAGGCCGGTTTCAGCGATTTCGCCGGCTCGACATTGGTCCATGCCGCCGGTGGATTTGCCGCATTGGCTGGCGCCATTGTCCTTGGTCCGCGCTTGGGAAAATACAAGAATGGCAGGATAAATCCGATGCCGGGATCGAACCTTGCACTCGCCACGCTCGGCATGCTCATTCTCTGGCTCGGCTGGTTCGGCTTCAATGGCGGTTCGCAACTGGCCGCCGGAACGGTGGGCGACATTGCGGATGTCAGCCGCATCTTCGCCAATACAAACATGGCGGCGGCGGCTGGCGCGGTGGCGGCGCTGGTCCTGTCACAGATCAGGTACAAGAAAGTCGATTTGACCATGGTACTGAATGGCGCATTGGCGGGCCTGGTCTCGATTACAGCCGAACCCCTGGCCCCGACCCTCTTCGGCGCCCTGTGGATCGGCGGCATCGGCGGCGTTATCGTCGTGCTGACCGTGCCGCTGCTTGACCGGATGAAGATCGATGACGTGGTCGGCGCGATTCCCGTGCATTTGGTCGCCGGCGTATGGGGCACCTTCATCGTCCCGGTCTACAACAGTGATGCCAGTTTCAGCACCCAGATTCTGGGAATCCTGGCCATCGGAGCATTTACATTCACGCTGTCGATTCTCGCCTGGGTCATCCTGAAGCACACCATGGGCATCCGGGTGGACCAGGAAGCCGAGATCAACGGTCTCGACATGTCCGAACTGGGATTGGAGGCCTATCCCGAATTCGCCAAGGGCTGATCCGGCGCTGGCAGGGCTCGGATCACACGCTGTGGATCACGGTTGGCGGCGCGCCTGCAACAGGCTGCGCCGCCGCCCTGGTGCAAGCCAGCCCTGCCTTTCAGGGTCGACATGGCGGTGGCCCGCCGGATATTGCAACCGGACATCATGCCCGGGCAGGCAATAATATCCCCGATCGTGGCCAGCATGCCGAATCTGGCCGGGCCGGCCGGGATGCGCTGGCGGGTACATCTGGTTTGCCGGTACCGTCGGCGTCTTCGTCGAACACCGTATAGGGCTCCCCCGACAAACGACGTCACGTCCTGCGGGTGGGGGCAACCTTAATGGAAATAGTTTCATGACCACATTGCCCGACCGTCTCTCTGCCTTGCTGAAACACGAAGCTGCGGGCGGGGTGCTACTGATGCTGGCGGCAGCAACGGCCCTGGTGCTCGACAACTCGCCGCTTGCCCCGATTTACGACGCATTGCTGACTGTCCCGGTTGTCGTGCAGGTCGGCGCGCTGGCCCTGGAAAAACCGCTGCTGCTCTGGATCAATGACGGGCTGATGGCGCTGTTCTTCCTGCTGGTCGGGCTGGAAATCAAGCGCGAGCTCCTGGAAGGAAACCTGTCTTCGTGGCAACGGGCAGTATTGCCGGCGCTGGCCGCATTTGGCGGCATGGCGGCGCCAGCGCTGATCTACACCGCGTTCAATGCCGGCGACACGGTGGCACTGCGCGGCTGGGCGATCCCGGCGGCGACAGATATTGCCTTTGCCATCGGGGTCCTGGCACTTCTCGGCAGCCGGGCGCCGCCAGGATTGAAGGTGTTCCTGCTGACGCTGGCGGTGATTGACGACCTGGGTGCCATCCTTATCATTGCCATCTTCTATACGGCCGAATTGTCGTTGATGTCACTTGGCATTGCCGGCGCCGCCGCGGCCGTGCTGCTGGTGTTGAACCTGACAGGCGTGACGCGGCTATTGCCCTATATCCTCGTTGGCCTCGTCATGTGGGTTGCGGTGCTCAAATCCGGCGTGCACGCGACCCTCGCCGGTGTGATCGTGGCGCTGTTCATACCGCTGCGCACCAACGATGCCTCGACGCCACCCCTGCTTCGGGCGGAGCACGGCCTGCACGGGTTCGTCGCGCTGCTTGTCATGCCGGTGTTTGCCTTTGCCAATGCCGGCGTGAACCTTGGTGGTCTTACCTTCGCCGATTTCCTGGCGCCAATCCCGCTCGGCATCGCCACAGGGCTGTTTTTTGGCAACCAGATCGGCATATTTGGACTGGCCTGGGCCGGGGTGCGGCTCAGGCTCTGCCAGCTACCCGAGGGGGTGACCTGGCTGCATGTCTATGGCGCATCGGCGTTGGCAGGCATCGGCTTTACCATGAGCCTGTTCATCGGTGCGCTCGCCTTCGAGGACCCGGCGCACCAGGCGGCAGTGCGGCTCGGTGTACTGTCGGGCTCGCTACTCTCGGGCATCGTCGGCTACACAACGCTGCGCTGGTTTGCAGGTGAAGGACGCAGGATCTTCCCACAGGCGCCGCGACCGTAGCGCCGAAACCGCCCCGGCGATCAACTGAACAGGATCGTCAATGGCGCCGGCAGGAGAGCCATGGCGAGGCCGGTCAACGCCAGCGCGATGGCTACAAAAGAACCGGCCGACTCGCCGGGTTGGAAGGCTCGGGTGGAGCCGATGCCGTGCGAGGTCAATCCCTGGGCAAAACCGGTCGCCCGAGGGTCTCGCAAGCCGAAGGCACCGAGGAGTGGGTTTGCGAAGACCGCCCCCAGGATTCCGGTCAGGATGACCAACCCCGCAGTCAGAGATGGCAGGCCGCCGATCTGTTCGGCGATTCCCATGGCGATCGGCCCGGTCGCAGATTTCGGCGCTAGCGAGGCCAGGGTTTCCGAGGAGCCGCCCAACGCGTGGGCGATGGCAGGCGCCGAGATGATGGCGGTCAACTTACCCGCAGCGAGGGCGGTCGCGATCGGCAACAGCGCCTCCCGGATCGCCTTGCGGTTGTTATGGAGCGGGACAGCCAACGCAACGACAGCCGGTCCGGGCACGAAATGCACGAACGCGTGGATCATACCCGGATTTTGGCACGGGATGCCGATTGAAGAACACGCAATTGACCCGGAGGCGGGGCCGGAGCATCCCGGTTCGGCGGGCCGTGGTGATCGGAGGCGACTCGGCAATCCTGCCGGCGATTGGCGGCGCCGATCGCCTGTGACCTGGCATGTGCCATCGAGGCGATCGGGCATGGCCGCCAGGCCCACCCGCCCTGAACCACTGTGCCAGAAACCGGGAGGCAGGATCTCCCCGGATGATCTTGCCGAAAATGGCAACGATGTGCTTGTAGTTCGGTCGGATATATTCGAGGAGTCATGACGGCATGCAGGTCGGAATATTGCCTTGCCTGCCGACACCGAATGTCACGATCTAACTGGAGAAACCCATGACACCGTACTACATGAAACTTGCAATTGCCGGCGGCCTGTCGCTGGTCATGGCTGGCGAAGCGGCAGCAACCGAGTGGAACGTGTCCCTGTGGGGCACTCGCCGTGCGTTTACCGAGCATGTCGAAAAGCTGGCCGAGCTTGTCAGCGAGAAGACCGGCGGTGAATTCACGCTCAACCTGTCCTATGGTGGCCTGTCCAAGAACCGCGAGAATTTGGACGGCATTTCGATCGGCGCCTTCGAGATGGCCCAGTTCTGTGCCGGCTACCATTACGACAAGAACCCGTCGATCACCGTTCTGGAGTTGCCATTCCTCGGCGTATCCTCCCTTGAGCAGGAAGTGGAAGTCTCGCGGGCGGTCTACCAGCATCCCGCTGCCATTGACGATCTGGCAAGATGGAACGCCACGCTGCTGATGCCCTCGCCGCTGCCGCAATACAATATCGCCGGTGTTGGCGATGGGCCGAGAACGCTGGCGGAGTTTGAAGGGTTGGCTGTCCGGGCAACCGGGGGAATCGGCAAGGCGATGAAGGCGATTGGCGCGGTACCGACATCCATGTCGGCAACCGAGGTCCGCCAGGCACTCGACAGTGGCGTGGTGACGGCGGTCGCGTTCGCTCCCCACGCCCACATGTCGTTCGGAACGGTTGAAAGCGCCAAATGGTGGACCACCAATCTCAACCCCGGAACGGTCAATTGTCCCGTCGTCGTCAACACCGACGCCCTGGACTTGTTGAGCGATACCGAACGCGAGGCTCTTCTTGGCTCCGTCGACGAGGCGCTGGCCCACTACATTTCCAACTACAACAACAAGACGATGGCAAAATGGGGCCCGACGCTCGACGAAAAAGGTATCGAGCGGATTACCTATACCGATGGCGAAATCACCGCCTTCCGCGATGCGGTTGCCGCCCCGGCTGCACAGGCCTGGATCGAGGAGAATACGGCTCGCGGGCTGCCGGCGCAGGAGCTTCATGATCTCGTGACCGGCATCATTGCCGGAAACTGATCCGGCCAGGGATTGATCCGCCGGCCACAACCGGCCGGCGGAGCCTTGCCGGGATGCAGATTGATGGCGGGCTCATCATCGGTTCTCGCGGACGACACCCTGCTCAGCAGGGTCGACCGCCGCCTGTTCCAGGCTGAATCCTTCCTGGCCCTCATCGGCGGGTTGGCGGTGTTTTCGTTGATGCTGCTTGCCGTCACAAGTGTCGGCGGGCGCAATTTCTTCAACCACCCGATTCCGGGATATGTCGACTGGATCGAGCAGGCGATGCCGCTCATCGCCTTCATCGGCATTTCATATTGCCAGCGGCTTGGCGGCCACATCCGGATGGACATCCTGGTGGGAATGTTGCGCGGCCGCCCCCTCTGGATTGCCGAATTCGTCGGCGCCCTGTTGCTCCTGCTTCTCATGTTGATGATGATCTGGGGGAGTTGGGCCCATTTCGAGCGGTCATTCGACTGGTCGGCGCCATACTGGAGTCGTGACTCCAGCCTCGATATCCGCCTGCCGCTGTGGCCGGCCAAGCTTCTCGTTCCGGTGGCATTCTCCGTGCTGGCCCTGCGCATGGCGATCCAGATCTGGGCCTATGGTAGGGCGATTCTCTCGGGGACGACCCGGCCCGTGGCCATTCCGCTCATCGAGGATGCCTCGACGGTCGCCGCCCATGAGGCCAGCGTCGTCTCGGGGCTCGAGAGCGACAGCCGGCGCATCGGCTGACTGTACCGATGACGTCCACCGACATCGGCCTCGTTGTCACCGGATTCCTGCTGGTGCTGGTGGTCCTCGGCGTCCGGGTGGCCTTCGCCGCAGCGATTGCCGGCATGATTGGCCTGATCTGGATTTTCTGGGACAAGCGGGCCTATGATCCCGAACAGTTTTTCTGGGCACTCACGGTCGCCGTGAAGACGGCAGGCCAGGTTCCCCATTCCAAGATTTCCTCCCAAGTCCTGTCGCTCATTCCGACCTTCATACTGATCGGCTACCTCGCCTATTACGCCGGACTGACCAAGGCCCTGTTCGAGGCGGCCAAGAGATGGGTCGGGTGGGTTCCCGGCGGCCTGGCCGTGTCGACCGTGTTCGCCACTGCCGGATTTGCCGCAGTCTCGGGTGCGTCGGTGGCGACATCGGCGGTGTTTGCCCGGATCGCCATACCCGAAATGACCGCCATCGGCTATGACAAGCGTTTTGCCGCCGGGGTGGTTGCCGCCGCCGGGACTCTGGCATCGCTGATCCCGCCATCGGCCATCCTCGTGATCTATGCCATCATCGTGGAACAGGATGTCGGCGCGCTGTTGCTGGCCGGCTTCCTGCCCGGGGCATTTTCCGCACTCGTCTACGGCATCCTCATCATCGGTATGGCCATTGTCATCAGGAATTTCGGACCTCCGGTCGGCGGGTTTTCCTGGGCCGAGAGGCTCAGGTCGTTGCCACCGGTCTTCCCGATCTTCTTCGTGGTCGCGGTCATCATCCTGTTCATCTACAATCCGTTCGGCGGCGATGCCTGGGGCACGCCGACGGAAGGCGGAGCACTCGGCGCCTTCGTGGTGTTCGTGATGGCCGTCTGGCGCGGCATGCGATGGCCGCAACTCAAGAGCGCCCTCATGGAGACCGCCAAGCTCACGGTGATGATTTTCACCATCATCTGGGGGGTGCTGGTCTTCGTGCGATTTCTCGGATTTGCCGACCTTCCCGGCACCTTTTCGGCATGGATCACGTCGCTGGAGCAGAGCCCCTTCCTGACCTTGATCCTGATCCTGCTGGCCTATGCCATTCTCGGCATGTTCATGGACGCGATCGGCATGCTCATCCTGACACTGCCGGTGGTGTTTCCGGCGATTATCGCCCTCAATGGCGGCGAGGCGGTCACCGCCGCCGAGAGCGCGTTCGGGATGAACGCCGTCGGATGCGGCATCTGGTTCGGCATCATCGTGGTGAAAATGGCCGAACTCTGCCTGATCACGCCGCCGATCGGCCTCAACTGTTTCGTGGTGGCCGGGGTACGACCGGAACTGTCGGTGCAGGATGTCTTCAAGGGAGTCGCGCCCTTCTTCATCGCCGACGCATTGACCATCGCCGGCCTTGTCCTCTTTCCCGGAATCGTTCTCTTTCTGCCCGGCCTACTGCTCGGCGGCTAAGCGGAAATCGCAGCCAATGGGGCTGACGCGGCCATCCTCCGGATGGTGCACGCATGGAAGAAGGCACCGTGGTGGCACCAGGACCACAGCGACCACCCCGCGCGCTCGGCAGCCTGACACCGAAGTCGCCCCATACTGGCACGTGGTGGGAGTTCGGATGGAGGACATGCTGGAGGTGTGCAGCCAAGACTACGGCGAGGGCACCCTGCTCGTCTGCCAAGGCGGGACGAAGGAGCACTGATCTGCCGCTCCTCGGGATTGGACACGAATCCGACGCCGCCCGAATGCGCATCGGCATGCGCTCCTCCTCAATCAACGCGGCTTTTCAGGAAAAGCTGTCCAATAGCGCCGTTCTCTCCGTCAATTGCAGTCCACCTCCGGACCCGATGCCTCGGCCCCCTCGCTGCAAGAAACGGGGCAGAATTGTCAGGCGTCCAACATGCCTCCGGCACCCGGGCCGGATTCATGGCCCGAAGGGTAACCCGAGATGCGCCTCGATCGTCACCCCGGCCCCCTCAGCTGCAGCCTCGACTTCCCGGTCGCAGGCATGGGCATAACGAAGCGTCATGGATGATGGGCAGCGGGACAACCTGGCTGCTATAGCTGCGGATAGTGACCCAGGGCCCGCCCCAATTCGACAGCTCCTGTCGGTAATGCCTGCCCGGTTCGACATGACGGGAAGTAAACATGGCGAGTCACCCCGGGGCCACGCGCTTTGGCCCGGCCGCCAAAAGATTCAGACTCGCTCTTGGGGTCAGGCATGGATGTTCGGGTCATTGAGCTTCCTTCTGTCTCGTTTTCCCGGTGAAACCTTCGAACAAGCCTTCGAGTCGCGCCATGCGTTCACGAAGATCGGCCATGTCCCTATGCAAGTTCCACAAAAAGACAAGGATCGCGGCGATCCCTCCCAGGGTGATCCAGTCAGATGTGACGCTCAAGTCGTTTTCCTCTCTTCATGCTCTGAATTTGGGATTTTCGGCCTGATCTTGCAAACCTGGAGCAAATGCCCGTGCCCGTTTGGCAGGATTCGACGACTGATCCATGACCAACTCTGCGGCCTTGCCCGTGATTCGTTCTTGGACGAATTGATGTGCCCGGCTCCGCAATTTTCTTGACCTGTTACCTGACTCGTCGATGCAAAGGGTTCCGTTTGGACCGCCAGATCGGATCTGACCCTGCCCTTCGCTTGCCAAGCCGCGAATACGGTGATGGCGAGATGAATTGAACCATCACCGGCCATGGGCCCCCTGCCCGTTCCCGATTTCCTCTCTGGTTCCCGCAGGATTCAGTTCCGGCGAGACGTCAACCGGACCGGCTGTGCAAGTCGCACCGACTCCCTGGCCGCATCGGCAATTTGCTGCGCCGCCAGGCCGTCTTCCAGGGATGGCAGACCGGAAGCGTCGCCGGACCGGACCGCGTTGAGGAACGCATGCAATTCCCGGGCATAGGTCGGAGCGAACCGTTCCTGCCATGTCGGCATGAGCCCGTCCCGCGACTGGCCCTCACCCCTGCTTGCCAGGACGCGGCCCACGGGTTCCTGGATCGACTGCAGCATGCCCAGCGATCCGTTCACCTCGATCCGCTCGTCCTGCCCATATGCCGCCCGCCAGCTGAAATCGAACTGGCACAATGCGCCGCTGGGCATTCGCATGGTGATCATCGCGGTGTCGACCTCACCGATATCGGCGAATGACGGGTTCACGAGTGCCGATCCCATGGCAAAGAGCTCGACCGGATGCTCGCCGGTGATCCACCGCGCCAGATCGTAGAAATGTGCCCCTTTCTCGCCAAACAGCCCGCCGGATGTGCGGGTAAAATCCACGCTGGGCGGCGAGGCGGTACGGGATGTTACCAGCACCGCCTCCACGCGGCCGATCTTGCCCGCCGCGACGGCCGTCCTGATGCCAGCATAACCAGCGTCGTACCGGCGATTGAAGGCGGTGGCGGCAACCAGGCCGGCCCGGCGGGCCGAGACGACAATCCGTCGGGCGGTTTCCTGGTCGGATGCCAACGGTTTTTCGCACAGGAACGGGACACCTGCGGCGACGCAGGCGGTCGCCACCTCGCCATGCGAGGCGGTCGAGGAGGCGATGATCACGCAATCCGGATTGCAGGCCAGGGCCTCCTCGACGGAATGGACGGATGACACGCCGTATTGGCTGGCAAGGGACCCGGCAGCATCGACATCCCGGTCGCAGATGACGGCAAGCCCGGCATCCGGATCGACGGCAACGTTGCGCGCGTGAATTCGACCGATCACCCCGGCGCCGATTATCGCGACATGCATGGCTCGTCCTCCATGGGCCCGCCGAACCCCGGGCGAGCCGGTTACGGGCGCCCGCCCCATCAGGCAGCCTCCAGTTCGGACAAACGGTCCTGCATCGGAACCGAACCTGGCCGCAGGTCGAGATATTCGTGAAGCAGGCGGCGTGACAGCGCAGTATCGCCGGCCGCGATGGCACAGTCGATGAGGAATATGTCAAGCACGTCTCGCTGCGCCTTGCTGCCGCCCATATGCGGAAACGCGAAGCGCGCCGCCAGCAGCCGGTCGGCCGCCCCGGCGGCATCACCGGCCAGTCTTGCGTCCAGAGCCCCGGCCAGTGGCACGGCGATGCGGCCGGATGCCTCGGCGTCGAAGGTTCGTTCGTCGCCGGCATATCCTGCAATCGATGCGGAAAGACGTCGCAGCCCCTCTGCATCCTCGACCATTGCCAGCGCGAACAGCGTATGTATGTCCTTGAAGGTCAGGACACGACCGTCAATCATGTTCCGGCCAGCCTCGGCAAGGCCCTCCCACCGATCCCCGCAATCAACGCCCGCCGCCTCCAGCCGCACCAGGAAGGAGACACAGTCGGACATTGACAGGTAATCCGGCATGTCATCCGGCGCGAGCCGCCTGTCGTAATACTCGAGCGCGTGGTCGTAACGGCCAGCCTCGTAGATGAACAGCGCCTCGTGCCATTCCAGGTGGTGCCGCATCGGGCCGCGCCCATCCCAGAAGCGGGTCGGGCGCTCCATCCAGTCCAGCCCTTCGCCCAGCCTCCCTTGCGCCTCCATCACATGTGCCACGGAATGCACCGACCAGAGATCGTCAGGTTCCAGTTCGGCGCCGCGCCGGCCCAGGATTTCGGCCCGCCCATATTCGCCGGCCTCCTCCAAGCCCATGCACGCCATGCCGTAGACGAACCCGGCTCCGGGAATCCCGTCATCCCAGGCGGCCAGCGAGCGGCCCGCCAGCAGCCGCAGGTAATCGGGACGCCCCAGCATCATCGCGGTGAAATGCTGCACCCGAATTGCCAACAGGTCATGCGGCATGATGGTCAGGATTGCGTCCCAGCCCCTTTGCGCACCCATTGCGTCGGCATCAAGCCACGCCTTCAGCGCCCCCACATGCAGCCGTTCGGCCGGCGTTGCCGCCCGGCTGAGCGCCTCGGCTCGGGCATAGGCTTCGGCGGCCGCAGGCAAATCGGCACCGGCGCGCGAAAAGAGCAGCAAATAGCCCCGCAGCACCCAGCCAGCGAGCAATTCGGGGTCGTCCTGCAAAAGCCCGTCGAGCCGATCCATGGTGTCGGCGCGAAAGGTGAAATAGCCATGCATGGCGGCGAAGAGCCTGGGTGCCGAGGCTGCCTGGCCCATGGTCCACTCCACACCACGGGAATCTCGAACACGCATTCCTGGGTCCCGCAATTCCTACCTGCACATGTCGACGAGAATCTTCATCTGGCCGGTTCCAGGTCGGGTCAGCGCGTCGAACCCCTTCTTGACCGCCTCATCCAGCGAGATCGTTCCCGTCACCACGGCTTCGACCGGAAGGCTGCCGCTGCCGATCATTGCGGTCAGGCGCTGGCCGATGGTGATGTCATTGCCCAGGCACCCGATCAGCCGAATGCCCTTTTCACACAGGCGGAACAGGTCAACCGACTGCCTGTCCGTGTACAGCCCGACCAGCGCCAGAGCCCCCACATGGCGGAGCGCATCGACGCAGAGTTCATAGGCGGCAATCTGTGCCGCGCATTCGATCGCCACATCCACGCCGGCCTCGGTTTTGCGGGCAATGGCATCCAGCACCTCCGCCGGCGAGCCGCCAAACAATTCGATTCCGTCGAACTTCTCCAGATGCGCCAGGCGGCTTGTGTCGGGATCGTGGACGAAAATCCTTGCAGCGCCAGCGGCACGCGCCGCAAGGGCGGTCAGGGCCCCGATGGGGCCCGCCCCGGTGACCAGCACGGTCTGGCCGACCCGCAACCCGGCCTCGTCGATGGCGTTCACGGCCACCGCCGACGGCTCCAGCAAGGCCCCCTGCAGATCACTGACCCCATCCGGAAGCAGGACCAGGTTTTCTTCCGGAACCACGGCATGCTCACCCATCCCGCCCCAGTGCCAGGAAAGGCCGACAAGCCCGACCATCGGGCTGAACTGACCCAGATTGCGCCGCACGTAATAGTCGCCTTTCGGCAGCAGATGCGGCAGGATGGCCACCCGATCACCGGCCGTGAATTCGGTCACGCCGGGGCCGGTCTCCTCGACGACGGCGGAAAACTCGTGGCCCAGGATCATCGGCGCCGCAGCCCCGGTGGATGGGTGCGGGTCGGTCGGAATGAAGACCGGCCCGGCAAGATATTCGTGCAGATCGGTGCCGCAAATTCCGCAATAGGACACCCGAACCTTCACATTGTCGCCGGTTGGCGCGTCCGGCGGCGCGACCTCGTCGATGCGCAGGTCACCTCTGCCGTGGAAGCGAAGCGCCTTCATCACGGCACCTATCCGGCGAAGGGCGTTTCCGGAATACCGGTCACGCCAAGACCGTGGATGGCAAACACCATGCCGGCCTCAACTTCGTGATGGTGGCGCATGCCGAAGGGCCTCGCCATCGAGGTGACATAGGCAATGTCCATTTCCGGCCCGCCGAACATGACGCTCGTGGTGGAGAATACCGGCAACCCGACCACGCGGTCCAGCGCACCGGCGGGGTCGAAGCGGACCAGGCGCCCGGAATAGACCTCGGCCACCCAGACGAAACCCTCGGAATCGACGGTCATGCCGTCGGGATATCCCTGGAAATCGGCAAAAGAAGCAAAGATGCGGCGGCTGAGCACATTGCCAGCCGCGGTGTCGTAGTCATAGGCAAAGATCGTCTTTTTGAAGGAATCGGCAAAATACATGGTGCCGCCATCGGGCGAAAAACACGGGCCATTGGAACAGATGATGTCGCGGTCCAGCGTGGCCAGGGACATGTCGGGGTCGAGACGGAAGAGCTTCGCAACCGGCCCTTCCTCCTGGTAGTCCATGGTACCGGCGACGAACCGGCCCTGGCGATCGGTCTTGCCGTCATTGAACCGGGGTCTCAACTCACCGGGATGGGTCTCGTTGATGCGGGCCACCTCGCCGGTTTCGAAATCCAGCGTGAAGAAGCCCGAGCGCAGCGCCACCACGGCACCGCCAGTGTCACGCAATGCGCAGGCACCGATATGTTCGGGCATGGACCACGTCCTCATGTCGCCGCCTGTGGCATCCACGCTGTGCAGCGCCGGCGCATAGGTATCGACCCAGTAGAGACGACCGGATCCGGGATCCCAGAGCGGGCCCTCCCCCAGCTGGCTCCTGTGTTCCACGAAGACCTCGATACGCAGCATGTGATCTCCTCCCCCGATCCCGGAATGGTCAGCCGCGCCAGCCCTTGCGGGGCCGGTGCCAGGCCCGTCAACCTGCCGGCAATGTCGCACCCGCATTCGCCGCTGCCCATGGGCGTATCGCAAGGAACCGCATGACCTGTCAATCTTCTGCCGCCAGGATCAGCTCGCTGGCCTTTTCGCCGATCATGATCGAGGCCGCGTTGGTGTTCGAGCTGACCAGACATGGCATTATCGAGGAATCGCAGACCCGCAATCCCGCCAGGCCGCGGACACGAAGCACCGTATCGACGACGGAGTCGGCAGCCCCTCCCATGCGGCAGGTGCCCGCGGCGTGATAGGCGGTGCGGCCATGGGCGCGGACGAACTCGGCGATTTCATGATCGGTCTGCGCGGCCTTTGCCGGAAATATCTCGGCGGCACCGACCGTGTCGAAGGCCGTCTGGGCGGCGATCTCCCGCATCAGCTTCACAGCCTCCACCGTCATTTTCAGATCCTCCGGCTCCGCAAGGTAGTTGGGGTCAATCAG
This sequence comes from Paracoccaceae bacterium, assembly GCA_965214695.1. Taxonomy (GTDB): domain Bacteria; phylum Pseudomonadota; class Alphaproteobacteria; order Rhodobacterales; family Rhodobacteraceae; genus JAPOXR01. Next base: position 1,143,240 of record OZ243967.1, read on the forward strand.
CGGCGGACTCGCTGGCTCGGCGGATGCCAGGCGGACCGTGCCGCGGCTTTGCGGCCGGGTGAAGTACCCATTGAACATGCAACCAGCCCCGGTGGGTGAGGTCGGCGATCCCGGCTCCGTGCCTGTCGCCGGCTCGAAATGGAGCTGCGTGTCAGCGAGGGCGGATCCCGGTTCAACCGACCAGAATGCGCCACCCTCGACGATGGTGGAGCAAACCGGGCCGGTGCCGAACAGCGCATATTGCAACCCCGCCCACAGCATCCGGTGCGGTGCCTTGAACTTGTCGAGGCCGAGGCCCCGGTCTACCGACAGGACGAGATCGATGTCCAAATGGTCCTGAAGGTTCTGGCCGATGCCGGGCAGGTCGGCGACGACATCGATGCCATGGGTGCGCAGATCATCCGCCGGTCCGATCCCTGACAGCATCAGCAGCCTGGGGGAGCCAATGGCACCGGCAGCAACAATCACCTCCCGGGCGGCGCGCACAAATCTGTGCCCGCCCCCGGAGACGAACTCGATCCCTGTCGCCCGGCCCTTGTCGACGACAATCCGGGTCACGGCGCAATCGGTGCGAATTGTGAGACCCGGCCGGGCGGCGGCCGGGTGGAGGTAGGCAGTGGCCGCCGAACATCGACGCCCGCCCCAGGTGAAGGTCTGGTAGATGCCTGCCCCGTCCTGCCGGGCGCCGTTGAAATCCGGGGTATAGGGGATGCCGGCCTGCTGGCACGCCCTGACGAAGACACGGGTCAGCAGGTCGGGCGACATGGTCGATATCCCTTGCGGGCCGTCGGTTCCATGGAACTCGCCGGCCAGCACGTCATTGCGCTCCGACTTCCGGAAATACGGCAGCACATCGGCAAATCCCCATCCGGCGCATCCGTAATCACGCTCCCACCTGTCGTAATCCTCCGGGCAGCCCCGCGTGAATACCTGGCCATTCACCGAACTGCCGCCGCCGAGAACCCGTCCCTGCACGAATTCCATCTCGCGCCCATTCAGACCGGACTGACGCACCGTGCGGGTATTCGAGGTCAGACTGCCTCCAAGGAGCCTGAACAGGCCGGCCGGCCGGTGGATGTTGGGGTTGGTATCGCGGGGACCGGCCTCGACCACGAGAACGGAGACGTCATCCGGCGCGCTGAGGCGATTTGCAAGCACGCAGCCGGACGTGCCGGCTCCCACGATGATGTAGTCGAATTCCCTCACTCGCAGGCCCCGCGTCGTGTTCCGGATTGTGTCCGGCGCCAACAAATGCAATACGCCGCGTGATACACTGGTTTGCCGACGCAGTTCCACTGCGAAGAGGCGAATGATGTTGAGACTTGGGGGGTTTCATGCTGGTGATGCCAGCCGGTGACGTGCGGAATGTCTACTCTGCTCCCGGTCGGTTTGTGCGTATCCGGGCAGGTGGCGGCCGATGACCGGGGCAACTCCCCTTCTCGAAATGCGCGGGATCACGAAGCATTTCGGCGCCATCACCGCGCTCGATCACGTGGATCTGCGGCTGTTTTCGGGCGAGGTACTGGGTGTCGTCGGCGACAATGGTGCCGGAAAGTCGACATTGATGAAGGTCCTTTCCGGACTCTATGCGGCAAGTTCGGGAGAGGTCGTCTTTGACGGCCATCCGGTCCAGCTGCATTCACCAAGGGACGCCCAGGATATCGGTATCGAGATGGTCTACCAGGATCTTGCGCTTGCCGGGAACCTCCCGGTGCATGAGAACATCTATCTCGGTCGGGAGCCGGGGCGCCAGCGTTTCGGCATCAGGATCGTCGACAGAAAGCTCTCGCGCCGGCTGGCCAAGAGTCACCTGGACCGGCTGCACATCGAGGTCAAGTCGGTGGATCAGAAGGTCGAGGAGCTGTCCGGAGGACAGGCCCAAGCTGTCGCAATCGCCCGCGCCACGGCCTTCGACGCCCGCCTCGTCATCATGGATGAACCGACAGCGGCGCTGGCAATCCGGGAGGTCGGCAAGGTTCTCGACCTGATCAAGCGGCTCCGGGACCACGGAACCGGCGTCATCCTGATCAGCCACCGGATGGACGACGTGTTTTTCGTCTGCGACCGGGTCATGGCGCTGTTTCACGGCCGGAATTTCGAGGAGTCCGAGATCGCAAGCACCAGCCGCAACGAGGTGATTGGCTGGATCATGGGCACCAAGGGACATAGCGAGGGGTTGGCACATGACCGTCTCTGACGACGCGGTTCAGGACGAATTGGAGACTCCGACCGCCCGGAGGATGCGAATGGTCGAGAAATACGGCGTATTCGCCGTTGTCATCCTGATGATGCTGATCCTGTCGTTTCTCGAGCCGGACATATTTCCGACCACGCAGAACCTGACCAACGTGTTGCGGCAGATCGCCATGAACGCCCTTCTGGCGCTGGGGCTCTACATCGTCATCATGACGGCGGGGATCGACCTGTCGGTCGGCTCGATCATGGCGCTGGCGACGATGTTGCTGGCCATGGTTGACACCGGCGGCCTGCCCTGGCCGCTGGTCCTGCTGATCGGGCCGCTGGTCGGTATCGCTTGCGGCGCCGTCAACGGTCTCGGGCTGACGGTGCTTCGCCTGCCGCACCCGTTCATCATGACGCTCGGCACGCTGTATTCAATCCGGGGAATCACCAATCTCGTCTCCGGTGGCCGCCCGGTTTCGGGCGTCTCGCCGGAGGTCCGTTTTCTTGGATCCGGCGAGATTCCACTGCCGTTTCTCGGCGAATACGCGTCGTTTCCGGTCAGCGCCATCGTCATCCTGGTCTGCTATGGCGGGGTGGCCTATTTCATCAACAAGGTATCGCTCGGGCGCCATATCGTGGCGGTGGGCGGCAATCCCCAGGCCGCCCGGGTCAGCGGCATCAACGTTGATCGGGTGCTGCTCATCGTCTATTGTCTGTCCGGTTTTTTTGCCGGCATGGCAGCGCTCATGATGGCAGGGCGAACCGGCGCCGGTTTCCCCAATGCCGGGATCGGGGCCGAACTTGACGCCATTGCCGCGGTCATCATCGGCGGGTCCAGCTTCTTCGGCGGTCGCGGCTCGGTTCTTGGCGTCTTTGCCGGGGTCCTGGTCATGGGGCTGCTGCGCAACGGGCTCAACCTGATGGATGTGAGTGCCTTCTGGCAGCAGACCATGATCGGAATGATCGTCGTGGGAGCAGTTTACGTGGATGTGTTGCGCAGGAGGGCTGGCGCAGCATCATGATGTCCGGGCCCGCCCGGACAGGGTTCTTGAAAACAGCCCGAAGCAAGGGAGAATGAACATGACTGGAGGAAGACTCACCGGGGCGCTTGCAGCGCTTGCGATGACCGCTGCCGCCGGAGCGGCAGTGGCAGAGGACAAGGTCGCATTGATCATGTCCGACATCGGCTCGGCGAACCCTTTTTGGGCCGCCGTGTCCCAGGGAGCCATCGACAAGGGTGCCGAGCTTGGCGTTGATGTGGCTGCCGTCGGCCCGCCGGGTGGCGAGACCGACGTTGCTGGCCAGATCGCGTTGATCGAGGACCAGATTGCCAAGGGCGTCAAGGGCATCGCCATTGCGCCGGCCGACACCGCGGCGGTGATCCCGGCGCTGGAGCAGGCACGGGCCCGCGGCGTTGCGGTCATCTTCGTCGACAAGCGCGCCGACATGCCCGGCACCTATATCGGGACCAACAACATCCCCGCCGCCACGCTCGGCGCCCAGCACATCTGTGACAACGTGCCGGCCGGCAGTGACGTCGCCATTCTCCAGGGGATCATCACCAGCACCACCGGGCAGCATCGGGCGCAGGGTGCCCGCGAGGGCCTCGAGGGCTGCGGTCTCAACATCGTTGCCGAACAACCGGCCGACTGGGATACCGCCAAGGCAGTATCCGTCACGGAAAACATCCTGACCGCGAACCCGAATTTGGCAGCCGTCTTCGCGTCGAATGACAACATGGCGCTGGGGGTCGTGGAAGCCGTGCGCAATGCGCGCAAGCTCGATGACATCTTCATTGTCGGCTTTGACGGCAATCCCAATGCTGCCGAGGCAATCCTCGCCGGTGACCTCGAGGCATCGGTGGCGCAGCGGCCCTACAACATGGGCCAGATGGGCGTCGAATATGCCCTCAAGCTGGCGGCCGGTGAAGATATTCCGGACGAGATCGATACCGGGGCAGTCCTGGTGACGCCGGAAAACGCCGCCGAATTCAAGTAGGCCGTATTCGTCAAGATGGACCGGAGCGCCTCCGGCGCTCCGGTCACGACAATCAGGACATCGTGTCTGGCCCGCGAGCCCTGGCGGGGGCAAACCTGATTCCGGCGGCAGGGTTTGGCGATCCTAATGATCATGCCGCCGCGCAGTGAGGATGAAGGCTGATCGTGGCCCGCCCTGCACGGCAGCTGACGGGGTCGATATGAAAGGGGCCGCGTCCTGCGCTCAACGGTCCCGTGCCGTACCAGCCGGCACTCATGTCCTGGGAATTAATTCTGGCCGGGCGGGAGGGTTGCGCTCTTCTTCCCCCGCCGACCAACATGCTCTTCGGCGGTCAGTCCCGGAATTGCAGCCTGGCCGAATCCGCACTGCGCTCCCCGAAGATCCGGGACCTGATCTCGCGCGGGCTCATCCCTTCTGACCTTTTCAGCGTCTTCGCCAGATGTGCACCATCGACAAATCCCGTTGCGTGAGCAATTTCGGTAACAGACAACATGGTCTGCGAAAGCAACACCAGGGCCGTGTCGCTCCGGATGGCCAGGTAAGCCCGACTGCTGGACTTCCCCGTTGCCGCGATGAACAACCTGTCCAGATGACGAATGGACAGGCCGACCATTCCGGCAATTGTGGACAGCGGAATCGGATCCGGGACATTGGCCCTCATGATGTCGATGGCTTGCGCGACCCGGACATCGGCAGGACGTGAATCCAGTAACCGTGATGGCGGCGGGGAAGCTGAATGACGCGGGTTGTTCAGCAGGGTCCCGGTGACAGCATTCACAGCAAACCGTCTCCCGAAATGGCGATTCAGTAGAAGTGCGGCCAGATCACCACCGACGACTCCGCCCAGGGCGGTGATCCTGTCGCCATCCTCGACAATCAGCTGCCCTGAACGAAATATGACTCCGGCGTATTGCCGTGACCAACTGGACAGGGTCGCGGCGGCAGAGCAAGCCACACGGCCGTTGAGAAATCCGAACCTTGCCAGTGCTGCGACGCCGTTACCTATCCCGATCAGCGGAACATCCAGCCGGGCTGCCGACTGGATGTAGCGTTGAATGGAATGTTCCGGAACGCCAAGTCGGTAATCGTAATCGCCAATGATTGCCAAGTAGCTGAAATATTCGGGCCAGAGTTGTGCGCTGTCTGTGGTCAATGATCTTCCGCAGGTCGAAACGGCTGCCTTGCCTGCAGGCGACATCAGGAAAGACTGGCAGGAGTTGGTGCCCAGCAGCGTGGTTGCCTCCCGCAGTGCATCGACGAAAGTTGCAACGGCCGAAAGCTGGTAATCAGTCAACAGCAGAATGCCGACGGTAAGGGATCTCGGGACATTCACCACGAGTATTTCACCGGCTTTGGATGTCAGGTGTCCAGATGATACCGAATTATGTCTATCATGCACAAGACGTCCCATGGTCAGATCTGCTATTCTGAATCCCTGAGAGGAAAAGGGAGGATTCCAATATGAGATTTGATCATCTCCGGTTGCTGAAATCGGGTAGTTGGCTATCGGCAATTGCAGGGGTGGCATTGTTGGGTGCCGCGACCGCCGCCGCTTCACAAGACTTCGACTGGAAACAGCAGGAGGGCAGTTCCGTCAATGTACTGCTTGTCTCGCACCAGTTTGTCGACGCGCTGAAGCCGTTGGTGCCTGAATTCGAGGAAATGACCGGCATAAGGGTCAATCTGGATGTGCTGGCAGAGCAGGCCGCGAACGAAAAGCTTCTGGCCGACCTGTCGTCTAGAGCGGGCACTGTCGATGTGTTCATGACATCGCCGTTGAACAATTGGCAGTATGCGACCGCAAACTGGCTGGAGCCATTGGATGACTTCATCGCAAACCCGGCTTTGACCAGTCCGGATTATGATGTCGACGATTTCTTTCAGGGTGTATTGAACTCGAACCGCTGGACCAGGGTGCCGATGCAGGGCATTGGCGAAGGTCCGCTCTGGGCACTTCCGATCAATTCGGAAAGCTACCTGCTGGCTTATCGTCCGAGCGTATTCGAGGAACTAGGTCTGGAGGTTCCAGAAACATATGATGAGCTTCTGGCCATTGCCGACAGGCTAGATGACGGCGCGGCTGATTTCGGGCTGATTACCCGGTTCGACAAATACTGGGACCTGCCCTATCTGACCTTTGGCACCATGCTTCAATCCTATGGTGTCGAAATGATCGATGCGGACGGCAATCTGCAAATCTGCTCGGATGCAAGCGTTCAGGCCACGGATGACTTCGTGACCCTGATCAAGACCGCATCACCCGAGGGTGCTGGCGCGTTCACGTGGTATGAGGCTCTTCAGGGGTTTGCCTCCGGCCAGTACGCCCTGTCGCTGAACGAGGCGGATTTGTTCGCGCCGGTCTATCAGGATGCCGAGCAGTCAGAGGTTTCGGATGATGTCGGTTATGCTCCGACTCCACTGGGGCCGGACGGCACGCGCAAGGCAGGGGCCTGGATCTGGTCGATGTCGATGAATTCGGCTTCGAAGAACAAGGATGCGGCATGGCTGTTTCTGAGTTGGGTGACGTCCAAGGACACCATGATCTCAACGCACCTGGCCGGAAACATGAACCCAGTGCGTGCATCTGCATGGGAAAGTCCAGACGTGGTGGCGATGGTCAACAGCTGGGGCGAAACACCGGGACAATATAGCGATGTGACGGCGACGATGGCCGACGTTGCGGCGGTTCGATTTCCGCCGCATCCGGAATTGACGCGAATGCTGGATCGTTGGGCACAGGCTGTGCAAGAGGTTTATTTCAACGGAACCGATACCAGGGCTGCGCTTTGTGATGCGCAAGACGATATTGGGAAAATGTTCTAGGCATCGGAACTTCCCGGCCGCGGTTCGCTGACCGCGGCCGGGTGTGTCGCCGGCTCCAAATCATCTCCATGCATAGTCTTTCGAGCCGAAGGATGTCGGCAAGGACGACCTATGTCCTGCTGTTCCTGCCGGCACTGGCCATGCTGGCCCTCGCGCTCTACCCTTTTGTCCAGGGCGTGTTGACCGCCTTTTCCGATCGAAAGCTGTATTACGACAGCAGTGAATTCGTCGGTTTTCAGAACTTCATCGGCCTGTTCGCGGATGATGAGTTTCGCGACAGTATCTTCAGAACACTGGCATTCGCGGCCGGCGTGATTCTGGTCCAGATTCCGCTAGGCCTGGGCATCGCGCTTCTGCTGCTGAGACAAAGCTGGTTTCAGCCGATCCTGCGAAGCACGCTGGTATTGCCACTTCTGATTCCACCTGTCGTGGCCGGGTTGATGTGGAAGACGATGATGCAGCCACAAAGCGGAATACTGAACTGGCTGTTGTCCAATGTCGGAATCCCGCCCCAGACATGGCTTTCGCACGTCGATACGGCGTTGCTCTCGGTCATCCTGATCGACACGTGGGTGTTCACGCCCTTTGCCGCGCTGATCCTGCTGGCGGGGTTGCAATCGATACCGCCCGAACTGGACGAAGCGGCACGGGTGGACGGGGCAGGACCGCTTTTGATATTCCGTGCGATCCAATTGCCCTGGATTGTCCCCTTCATTGTTCTGGTTGCCCTGTTCAGGGTGACGGACAGTCTGAAGAGCTTCGAGCTGTTTTACGCAACAACCCGCGGCGGACCGCTGAATGCCACGCGAACGCTGCATATCATGGCCTACGAGGAAGCGTTCCGGTGGTCGAGCGTGGGCAAGGCAATGGCGGTGGTCTTCGTTCTCTGGCTGATGTCATACTTCATCAGCATGTTCCTGATGGCCCGATGGCAGCGACAATCTGGCATTCACCATGAAAACGATTAAGTTGGCCAAAAGCGTCGGGCACGCGCTGGCGCAAGTCTTGTTCATCGGGTTTTTCGTGTTCCCGATCATCTGGATTTTCATGATGTCGCTCAAGAACTTTCGCGACATCATCTCATACCCGCCAAAATTTCTCTTTTCGCCGACACTGCAAAACTACCGTGAAACGATTCTGGGTGCCGAGGGGACGCTGCGGGCTGGCGAATTGCCGGAATATGTCAGGTTCCTGCTGAACTCGCTGATCATATCAGGTGGAGCCGTGTGCCTGGCCGCTCTCCTGGGCATACCCGCGGCCTATGCATTGGCACGTGGCGGACTTCCCGGAAGGAAGCACATCGCGTTCACGTTCCTGTCGTTTCGGTTTGCGCCGGAATTGATGGTCATCCTGCCGATGTACCTGATCTATACGCAGATTGGGCTGTATGACACCTACGTGGGAATGGTGCTTTCGCATCAACTCATCTGCCTGCCGCTGGTAATCTGGATCATGATGAGTTTCTTTCAGGACATTCCCATCGAGATCGAGGAAGCTGCCCGGATCGACGGAGCGAACATCCTGCTGACACTTCGGGCGGTGATTCTCCCAATCTCGGGACCAGGCATTGCCAGCGCGATGATCATTGCGTTCATCTTCAGCTGGAACAACCTGATTTTCGGGCTAGTCCTTGCCGGCCCCAATTCGAGGCCCGTCACGATGGGGATATTGCAGGCAATGACCTTCGATCAGATCAAGTGGGGTCTCATGGCGGCGGCGGCCATGGTCTCCGCCGTGCCCGGAATGATCGCCGCGACCTACCTGCAAAGGCACATCACCAGAGGACTGACAATGGGAGCGGTCAGATGACGGAGCTCGACGTACTTTCCGTCGGCGCCTGGGCGATTTTCGACTACATCCTGCGCGCCGATCACTACCCCGAGGAAGGCGAAACGGTCGAACTGACAATGCCGTCCAAGTTGCTGCATACGCGGTTCTTTGGTGATTGCTCGGCGAATCTGGCGGCATCGGCCGCGGCGACCGGAGTCAATGTCGGCCTGGGAATGGTGGTTGGCGATGATTTCAATCGCTACGGCTATCGCGCGCACCTGCTGGAGCTTGGCGTTGACCTAAGCGGCGTCGACGTGCGCAGTGACGCTGACAGCGGGTATAATTTCAACATCTCCGACCACCGCGGTCGCGGCATGTGCTTTTCGCATCTGGGCGTGGCCGCGGACCAAAGTGACTGGACGCCGCCACTCCAGCAGATCAAGAATTCCAGAGTCGTTGCGGTAAGCGAGAAATTCTCGTCCTACACTCTGGACACAATCCGGCATGCACGAGATCTGGGCAAGACGACCGTGATCAATGGCATGGTCGGCACGGCCAACCAGGAGGCAATGAAGTTCCTGCAGGCGGCAGACTATCTGTTCATTTCCGAAAAGGAATGCGAGGCCCTGCTTCGTGTTCTGGACATGTCCTCGGCCAGGGACCTGCTGAAGACCGGTCTGTCCACGCTGGTCGTGACACGCGGGACCGAAGGCAGCCGCTGGATCACCGGTGAGGGAGAGTTTTGCTGCGATGCTGTCCCCTGTGCGCAGGTCCAGGACACGACCGGCGCGGGTGATTGCTTTGCCGGAACGGCGATCGGGCTGATCGTTCAGGGTGCCTCGTTGCAGGAGGCCGCCCGGGTTGCCGCGGCGGCGGCCAGCTACGTCGTGGAGAAATGGGGATGCCAGACCAACCTGGTCGGTCGCGAAAGGGCTGAGCGGCGCGCGAAGATCTATTTCGAGAAAGGTGCGTGAATTGAAGGTAATCGACACCCATATCCATTACGGAACCGATCCGAACGTCGCGGCGCATACCTGTTGCCCGAACTTGATTGCCGGCCGTCCCGACAGCGTGATCGACTTCCTTGACAGTCAGAATGCCAGTCATGGCGTCCTCTTCCCGCACGACCGGGTGATGAGCCCACCCTGGGATGCAGATTACGACAAGGCGAACACACAGGTCGGCGAGGCGGCATCAAGGTTCCCTGACCGGATCGCCGGTCTTGCCCGCATCAATCCCACATTCGGCGCAAGGCACACCCGGAAGCTGATCGACAAATACGTGGCTGAATGGGGCTGCCGCGGCTTGAAGCTGGTTGCGGGCTACGACTTTTACCGCCCGAACGACCTTTCCGTCGTCAGGCCGATGCTGGACAAATGTCGCGAACATGATCTGACTGTACTCTTCCATTCGGGTGATGCACCGCGCGATCTTCCCTATCTGCAAGCGCAGGCGGCCAAGGCCTATCCCGATGTCCGTTTTGTCCTGGCGCATATCGGCATGCATTCGTTCCTGTGGGAAGCCATCATCGCCTGCCAGGAATACTCAAACATCACTGCAGACATGTCCCAAGCGTTCCCCTTCGACATCAAGACCTTTGTCGCCAATGTCGGAGCCGAGCGGCTGACCTACGGATCGGACGCGCCGTACCAGTCCACCGCGGTGGAACAACTCAAGTTGCGCGAGATCGGTTTGACCGACAGTGAGCTTGACATGGTCTTCAGAACAAATGCGCAGCGGATCTGGCGGTTCGATTCCAGCCGGGCAACACGGAGGGATGGATAGGTGGGAAGCAGGGAAAGCAAGCTCGACGCGTTGACGGGAGTGGCAAAGCCCATCATCGGGATGATACACGCCCTGCCGACACCGGGGTCACCGCGGGCGCGCAGTTGCAGTATCGACGCCTTGATTGAGCATGGACTGGCCGAAGCCGGGCGGCTGAAACAGGGTGGCGTCGACGCACTCTTGATCGAAAATGCTGGCGACGTCCCCTTCCGGCGCCCGGAAAACATCGGATTTGAAACGGTCAGTGCAATGTCGGTCTTGGGCCGTGCGGTGGTCAAGGAATTCGATTTGCCGGTGGGCTTCAACATTGTCGCCAATGCCGCGAAGGCATCGCTGGCCTGCGCAAAGGCAGCCGGTGCCAAATTTATCCGGGTAAATCAGTGGGCAAATGCCTATGTTGCAAACGAGGGGCTGATCGAGGGTGCCGCAGCCGAAGCCCTGCGCTACCGAACCTGGATTGACGGCGACGACATCGCGATCATGGCGGATGTCCATGTCAAACACGGGTCCCACGCGATCGTGGCCGACCGCAGTGTCGTCGAACAGGCCCGTGACGTGGCGTTCTTTCAGGCCGATATTGCCGTCGCTACCGGCTTGCGCACCGGGCATGCGACAGATGCGGAAGAAGTCTCCCTGATCCGCGAGGGCGGAAAACTGCCGACCATCGCAGGAAGTGGAGTAACCCCCGACAATGCCGCCGAGATTCTGCCCCACGCGGATGGAGCCATTGTCGGCGTCTCATTCAAGGATAACGGGACGATGTGGGACATCACCAACGTGGATCGTGTACGACGTCTGATGGATGTCGTGCGGAAAGTGCGACTGGACAGATCGTGAGTTCAATCTCGCTATCCGGTGTCAGCAAGTTCTGGGGTGAGACTATCGGCGTCAAGGATCTTTCGCTTGACATCGCAGACAGGGAATTCCTGGTTCTGCTAGGACCATCAGGCTGTGGGAAGACCACCACGATGCGCATGGTTGCCGGGCTGGAAAAACCAAGTGCAGGAACGATCCGCATCGGTGAACGAGATGTGACCGGTCTCGACCCGCAGGAACGCGATGTTGCAATGGTTTTCCAGAATTATTCGCTCTACCCGCAAATGACGGTTGCGCAAAATGTCGGCTTTCCCCTCCGGGCGCGCGGCGTGAACCGCGACGAGCAGCGAAAGAGAATCCACAGCGCTGCGAAATTGGTGGAATTGTCCCAATATCTTGACAGGAAACCGGCGGCGCTCTCGGGCGGTCAGCGCCAGCGCGTGGCCCTGGCCAGGGCAATTGTCCGGTCACCGGCCGCATTCCTGATGGATGAACCCCTGTCGAACCTCGACGCACGATTGAGGATTTCGATGCGTAGCCTGATCAAGCGTCTGCACCGGGAAGTCGGAACTTCGACGATCTATGTTACGCATGACCAACTGGAAGCCATGACACTTGCCGATCGTATCGTGGTCATGCGCAATGGAGAAGTCGAGCAGATCGGGACGCCGCGGGAGATATACAACAAACCGCGTACCGCATTCGTGGCAGGATTTGTGGGGTCGCCGTCCTGCAACCTGCTTGAAGGCATGATTGCAAACGGCATGTTCAGAGCCGAGGGAATCTCCTTGCCGGCCCCCATGATGCCGGATCAACCGAGGGCATTGCTGGGACTGCGGCCTGAGGCTGTATCGCTGGCAGACCGGGCCGCGGCCGAGATTCACGGGATCGTTTTCGCCACTGAAATGACCGGGGACGCAACGCTTGCGACCGTCTCTGTCGGCAAACAGCAACTCATTGCCAAGCTGGACCCGGACTGCATGTTTCAGCCCATGCAGGCTGTATCGCTGAAAGTCGGCCGTAGACGGTTCTTCTTTGATGGAGAGAATGGGCAGGCAATTTGATGGTGTCGGATTTGAAAATACGCCTCCTCGGGCACCTTTTCCCTGGCTCGACATTCTTGCTCTGGCAAGTTTGAGAGTCCCTCGGGCAAGCTGGGTTGTCTTGCGAGGTGTCCTGACTCTGCTTCGCATTTCTGCCTGCAATCGCGTTGCAACTCGTGGCAATTCCCTGATCTGTTCAAACGGGTCGAATTCCCGTTGCGCTGTGGAATCGGCCCGCGGCGTTGCGGTCATCTTCGTCGACAAGCGCGCCGACATGCCCGGCACCTATATCGGGACCAACAACATCCCCGCCGCCACGCTCGGCGCCCAGCACATCTGTGACAACGTGCCGGCCGGCAGTGACGTCGCCATTCTCCAGGGGATCATCACCAGCACCACCGGGCAGCATCGGGCGCAGGGTGCCCGCGAGGGCCTCGAGGGCTGCGGTCTCAACATTGTTGCCGAACAACCGGCCGACTGGGATACCGCCAAGGCTGCTTTGGTCATGACCAGACCATGCTGGTCGGCGTGCTGGCTGTCTTCGACCTGACCACCCTGCTCATGCAGGTTGTCTGCGAGATGGCCTGCAACCGATGGTACGCGGCGCGCGATACGGTGGGTGGCGCCCGACCAGATGCTGGACCACTTGCGGGTCATGGCTTGCAACGCCGTATTCCGGGACCGGGACGAGCGCTGCCGACCATCGTCACCAACGAGCTTCCGGAGCACCCTCCGTGAGACACCGCCGGCACCATGCGCCGGTCACACAGGCCCTTGAACTGAGACTGAATCAACTGAAAGTCAGGACATGGGCGAATGATTGGAATTGCTGGAGACATGGGCCAACTTGTCAATATATCGGTTGCCTCGTATAGAAACATGGGTTGAATTGAGCCGAAGGCAATCTCGATTGCCGTATTGTGGAAGTAGTCACTGACAGCGAGTTCAAAAACAACAGAATGTCCATGCAGGGGTGCCGTCAGCCCAAGGGACAACAGGAGGAACTCATGAATTCAAGTGCTCGTTTTCCAGGTAGCGGGATGCAAATGCCGATTTCCCGCCGGCGGGTCATTAAGTCCGCAACCGCACTGGCCGGCATTGGCATCATGGCAACAAGCGCGTCCCGATTGTTGGCTGCCACATTCGAGGAGATGAGTTCGCAGTGGACGTCTGCGGATATCGACTGGAGATCTCAGGAGGGCAAGACAATCGTCCTGAATGCGGTCCAGCACCCATGGACCGACGCTATCACGCCGCTTGTGCCCCTGTTTACTGAATTGACAGGGGTGAATGTGGACATTCAGACACAGTCCGAAACCGAGTACACGGCAGAACTGCCGGTCAAGCTGGGCGCCGGTAATCCGACTCCGGACGTATACATGGTGTGGGCTATCGGGCAGGCGATTACTGCGGGATGGCTCGAGCCGCTCGACGGGTTCTATGCAAACGACCAGTTGAGCGACGCCGAATGGTGGAATGACGGTGACCTTTTCCCGTCGGCAGTATCGTTCCAGACCTGGTCTGACGGCGTTCGTTACCTGATGCCGATCACCGCGGAATCACAGATACTCTTCATCAACCAGCCATTGCTGGAGGAAAAGGGCCTGTCAGTCCCGACAACGATGGACGGGCTGATGGACACTGCAGTCGCGTTGAACAGCGACGAAGTTGCCGGCATCGCCATGCGGGCGAAGTCCACTGGAGACAGCACATGGCCAGCTGGCGGCTTCATCTTTTCTTATGGCGGAGCAATCATTGATCTCGACGGCAATGTCGCAATCAATTCGCCCGAAGCGGTTGCTGCCATGGACTCCTACGGAGGATTGCTGAACAAGGCCGGACCGGTTGGAATCAGCAGCTACCAGTGGGTTGAGTGCCTGAATGATTTCATGGCCGGCGCAGTGGCCATAGGGTGCGATTCATCCAACTTTGCGACCGACATCGCAAATCCGGACAAGAGCGTAGCCGCCGGCAAGACCGTCTATGCCACGTTGCCGCAAGCGGGCGATATGCCAATCAAGCCGAACATGTGGCACTGGAATGCCGGCATCAATTCGAATTCTGCCAACAAGGAGGCGGCCTGGCTGTTCCTGACATGGGCAGAATCACTGCCGACCTGCCTCCTGTCCTCTGCGGCCGGTCTGGCCACACCGCGAGCATCCGCCTGGGCTTCCGATGCCTTCCAGGACCGCTTCGGTTCACAGGCCGCGGATACGGCCCTCGCAAGCCTGAAGGCGGGAGACGGCGACCTGTTCAAGGCAACCTGGTTCCACCCGAAGGGCCCCCAGATCCTGGATGCATTCGGAATAGCCCTGAACCAGATCGCCACGGGAGCCAGCGACGCAAAATCCGCAATGGATGCGGCGGCCGCGAAGATCGAGGCGGCTCTCGACGCCTAGATTGCATCGGACGGGATTGCAGCATCCCGAGTTCTGGCCGGCCACCTGGAATCAATTTGACATTCTGGTGGCCGGCCATTCACCTGCAGTGAATTCCCGCGGGAGTTCCAGATCGAAATGACCTCACCGGCAGGCCGCGCCCGCAGGCGATTTGTTATACTGATGCTTACGCCGGCAACTGTCTTGCTGCTGGGGCTGACACTTGTTCCATTTCTTGTCAGTCTGGCGTTTTCGTTTTCGAACCTGTCCCTGGTCACGCCCGACGACTTTGCCTACATCTGGTTTGACAATTTCGGCCGGATGTCTCGAAGTCCCGAATTCTGGAACGCGCTGTGGGTCACTGTCTTGTTCACGGTCGCGGCGGTAACTGTCGAACTGGTTCTCGGCGTGGGAATTGCGGTTCTCCTGCACTACGAGTCGCGAGCAGTACCCGCACTGCGCCTGATCTACCTCCTCCCGCTTGCGATCACACCTGTTGCTGCCGTGTTCACGTTTCGCATCATGCTGAATCCCAGCCTCGGCGTGTTGAATTATCTCCTCAGGCAAATGGGCCTGCCGCCGCAGGATTGGCTCGGCACGCCCGGGATGGCGCTCACGACGCTTGTGGCCGTTGATGCATGGCAATGGACGCCGTTCATCCTCCTGATCGCTGCAGGCGGACTCGCCGCGATGGATGAAGAACCGCTTGAAGCGGCACAAATGGATGGGGCGGGCCCATTTGCCATCTTCTTCCATCACACGCTGCCGATGCTATTCCCCTTCCTGGCTGTGGCAGTGGTGTTCCGTAGCATCGACGCGTTCAAGACCTTCGACACGATCTTCGTTCTGACCGGTGGTGGACCGGGTATCGCAACGCGCACCCTCAATCTCCTGGCCTACAAGCATGGGCTTGAGTTTCTGGAGATGGGCTATGCAGCCGCCATCGCCATAATCATGTTGATCATGACGATTCTGTTCAGCCAGGTGTTCCTGAGGCACATCGACATGCTTCGACCGAAAGCGGCATTGTAGGTAGGCCAATGAGCAAGACGGCACGCCAGCAGATGCAGCAACTCACCCTTGCGGTCAGGTTTGGGCGATTTCTCCAGCCCTGGATCAGGAGACTGGTGTTGTGGCTATTTGCCCTATGGTGCCTGTTTCCGATCTACTGGCTGTTCACGATGAGTCTCAAGCGGCAGGTGGATGCAATATCGCGCAAGCCCAAATTCATATTCCAGCCGATCTGGGACAACTACCTAAATGTACTCGGCAGCGGCGAGGTGTGGCTCTATTTTCAGAACTCACTCATCGTTGCATTGGGCACGACCGCGCTCTCCCTGGTGCTCGGAGTACCCACTGCATATGTTCTGGCACGCTACCGGTTCGCCGGAAACGCCGATTTCGGTTTCTGGATTCTGACCACCCGCATGACACCGCCCGTGGCCATGCTGATTCCATTTTTTGTCGTCTATATCCGCTCCGGCCTCTTTGATTCTCATCTTGGCCTTGTCCTCGCACACACTGCAATCACGATGTCGATAGTGGTCTGGCTGATGAAAGGGTTCTTTGAGGACCTGCCACAGGAACTTGAGGAAGCAGCCTTCATGGATGGCGCCACCTACTACCAGGCTTTCCGGCAGATCTGTCTTCCTGTTGCACTGCCTGGAATTGCGGCCGTGGCAATCCTCACATTCCTTTTTTCATGGAATGAATTCCTGTTTTCGCTGGTCCTTGCAGACCGCGTGCAAACAGTACCGGTCGGGCTCTACAACTTTGTCGGCTACCAACAGATTCGCTGGGGCGAACTGACTGCCTCGGCGGTCATCATGCTGGCGCCGGTTCTCCTGTTCGTCTTTGTCTTCCAGAGACAGCTTGTTCGCGGCCTGACAATGGGAGCAATAAAATGAAGCACGGGCCGCTGCTGGCCGAGACCACCTCAGGTGACGAGGTGATCCGTTCACCGATCATGTCGATCAGCAAGGTTGCAACGGCAGACACGAAGGCGAGCGTGGAACGCGCCTTGCACCTGCTGCGGCGCGTCCAGCATGACGGGCTCTACGATGCCCGTTCATGATCCGGATACACTCCACGGAATCCACGCCGTGGTCTACGCGCTCTTTGATGAAAGCGGGCATCTGGACCGGGATGCAATGCTCCAACAGGTCGAAGTGTGCTTGGCGGCGGGTGTACACGGATTGGCGGTACTTGGCCTGGCAACCGAGGTCTCCAAGCTTACCGAAGACGAGAAACTCTCGCTGCTGGAATGGGTGGCGCAGGCAAATGCGGGCCGGGTCCCCTTGGCAATTACGATTTCAGGTTCATCCGCCGGAGAACAGACCAGGCAGGCACGGCATGCCGAGCGATGCGGAGCGGATTGGCTGATCCTGCAGCCGCCGGCAGCCGGGCATTACTCGGTATCCGAATATCTTGACTTCTACTGCACAGTTGCCGGATCGACTGAATTGCCCGTCGCAATTCAGAATGCACCGGCCTTTCTCGGACGCGGGCTGACCATTGAGGACATTGTCGTTCTTCGAGATCGCTGTCCAAATTTTCAATTGATCAAGGCGGAAGGCTCGGCAGTGGAGACCGCGGCCCTGATCGAACGAACAGGCAGAACCCTGCCCGTGTTCAACGGCCGCGCGGGGCTCGAGCTCGTTGACAATCTCGACATCGGATGCAGGGGCCTGATTCTGGCCCCGGATTGTATCGACTACACGGTGTTGGCATACAACCAGCATCGGAAGGGAGAAGTGGGCGAGGCAAACTTGATCTATCGCAAGATTGCTCCTGCCATCATTTTTGAGATGCAGGGTATCGAGACCCTGGTTTGCTACGGCAAACGGCTGTTTGGTGAACGCGCCGGCTTCAAGATCTTTGACCGGTCACCTGCTCTTAGGCCCTCACCGGAAGGGTTGCGGCTCGTGCGAAAATACGCGGCCGAGCTTGGTCCTTTGAACGAAATGCGTTGCCGGACCGAATTGGCATGATTGTTCGGTTGGCAGTCGGCATTTCCCGGGGATGAAAGATTGGCAGAGATCGTTCTCAAGAACATAGAAAAGCGCTGGGGACAGTTCACCGCAGTAAGGGACCTCAACCTGGCGGTGATGAACCGGGAGTTCCTTGTCCTGCTGGGCCCGTCTGGCTGCGGCAAGACAACGACGCTGCGCATGATTGCCGGGCTCGAGTCCGTTACCTCGGGAGATATCCTCATAGATGGTGTTCGGGTAAATGACAGGCCAGCACGCGACCGCGACATTGCGATGGTATTCCAAAACTATGGCCTCTATCCGCACCTGACGGTCCGCGAGCATATTGCCTATCCACTGAGGCTCCGGAAAGTGGGCGAGCCGGAGCTCGGCAACCGAATTCTGGCGGCTGCCGAAAAGGTTCACCTCGGAGACTTTCTCGACCGCCGTCCGCGTTCACTGTCAGGAGGACAACGACAGCGAGTAGCCCTGGCCAGGGCCATTGTACGGACGCCGAACCTGTTCCTGATGGATGAGCCGCTTTCCAACCTGGACGCAATACTGCGCGTTTCCATGCGTGCCGAACTCAAGCACCTCCATCACGAACTCGAAACCACCACAATCTACGTCACGCACGATCAGATCGAGGCCATGACCATGGCTACACGCGTTGTTGTCATGAACAACGGAATGGTCGCCCAAATTGGCACGCCCGAGCAGATCTACGGCGATCCCGATAACCTGTTCGTGGCAACCTTCATCGGATCGCCACCCATCAACCAGATGAGAGGACAGTTGTCGAACGGAACCTTCCGGACCGGTTCGGCCACTTTGGACGGATTTGGAGAAGATCTTTCCGGTGATGCAATCTTGGGAGTCCGGCCAGAAAACGTCTCTATCGAGGACAGAAATCCGGATTTCATTGGCAACGTATTTGCCGTTGAATACACTGGTTCGGACCTGCTGATCGTCACCGAAGTTGGCGATGATCGGGTAACTCTGGTCGGGGATTTGGCCAGGCGTCCGGAGATCAACGAGAAAGTCGGCCTGAGAATCGACCGTAAAGAGACTTTCCTGTTCGATGCCCGGTCTGAAACGAGGATGAGGACGCGCTCTTGATTTCCTTGCCGAATTCGAAGCTGCCGGACGGGAGAGCAGGATGGATTACGACTACATAATTGCGGGCGGCGGTTCATCGGCCTGTGTTGCGGCGACGAGCCTGGTGCGTGACTTCGGCGCACGTGTCCTGTTGATCGAAAGAGGGCCCGCGCGCACGAACTGGCTCATGCGCATGCCAGCAGGGTACATGAAATACCTTGCACGTGACGATTTCCTGGAAATGCACCAGACCATCCCGCAGGAACAACTCGACGGTCGGGCACCGATAGTGCCCCAGGCCAATGTGCTGGGCGGCGGCAGCGCGGTCAACGCAATGGTCTACATGCGCGGACAGCAGGAAGACTATGATGGCTGGGACTCATTTCTGGGCGGCAGCTCGGGCTGGTCATATGCCGACATGCTGCCACATTTCAGACGGCTCGAACGCAATACCAAATTCAACAACGAATACCATGGAATCAGCGGCGGTCTCTGGGTGTCGGATCCAGGCTACACGGTCGAAATGACTGATGCCTTCGTATTGGCGGCCCAAGGGTGCGGGATTTCCTACAATCCCGATTTCAACGGCGAACGGCAGTCCGGCGTGGGACTGATGCAGAACACAATCGGCAAGAACAAACGCTGCGATGCCGTCAAGGCATTTCTGTCTCAGGTGCAGGACAATCCCAATCTTGAAGTCATCACCGGGGCGCTGGTTTCACGAATCGTCATTGAGAACGGCCGTGCTGTCGGAGTCGAGTACAGCCAGGGCAGAAAGGCAACCACCGTCCGGACCGAAGGTGAAGTTCTGGTTGCAACTGGCACCTACAACACTGCGAAACTGCTCATGCTATCCGGAATTGGTCCGGCAGACCAACTCGGTCAACATGGCATCAACTGCGTAGCTGACCTGGCCGGTGTCGGCGAAAACCTGCAGGATCACCACGAAGTGCCCCTGGTGTGTTCAATGAACAGGCCGGCTGGCTACTACAGGCAGGATCGCGGTTGGCGGATGATCCGCAACGGGTTGCAGTTCCTGCTTTTCGATTCCGGCCCGGTATCGACAATTGGGGTGGAGGCCTGTGCCTTTCATGATCCCGACGGCGGAAAACGACCCACGATTCAGCTGTATTGTGCGCCCATCGTCTATCTTGATCGTGACTTTACCGACCTGAAGCCAACCCATGGTGTCACGCTGACGTCATGCCTGCTGCGACCGAAGGCTCGGGGTACGGTCAGGTTGAAGTCGGCGAATCCTTTCGACAAGCCGGTGGTCGACTGCAATTTCTTCGGTGACCCGGACGATCTTCGGTTGACGATCAAGGCAGTGGAGTTCGCACGCGACGTGCTTGCGACTGAACCGACGGCTTCGTTGATTTCAGGTGAATTGCTTCCGGGCAAGGACACGACAACCAAGGATGGCCTTCGCACCTACTGCAACAGTACAGTGAAGACCAACTACCACCCGGTTGGCACGGCACGCATGGGCAGGGACAACGACCCGATGGCTGTAGTTGATACTCGCTTGCGCGTGCGTGGCATCGACGGTCTGCGCGTTGTGGACTGCTCCGTCATGCCATTCATTCCTTCGGGCAACACGAATGCTCCTGCAATGGCTGTGGCAGATCGGGCAGTATCGATCATCCGGAACCAGAACCTGGCGAAATGAAAATGCGCGAACTCGAGAAGACTTCCCCATTGGTGGAGCGGATCATCGACATGCTCGGTCGCCGGATCGTGCATGAAGAAGCTGCTCGGTAACGACGAGCGCCACCTGACCGAAATGCGTGCAACCCTCTCACCCAGGAATTCCCGTTGAAACCGATGGTTGATCACTGTTCGTTACCGCCGGGATACCGGTGATGACCCGGGCACTGGAGGCGCGCTGCCAGGACCTGCTTTGCAAACTCGGCCTCGCTTCGGAGGGCGAACCTGTCGATGTCGTCCCGTTTGGCGGCGGAGTGGCCTCCGACATCGCTCGCGTGGATGTTGCCGGTCAGAGTTTTTGCGTGAAGTTTGCGCTTGAAAAGCTGAAGGTTGCGGAGGAATGGCATGTGCCAGTCCACCGAAACCGGGCAGAATACGCGTGGCTGGAATTCGCGGCCTCCGTCGACCCGTCTTCGGTTCCCCGCCTTTACGGACAGTCAGGCACAGGATTCGTGATGGAGCATATTGCTTCGCCCGATGTCTTCCTGTGGAAGGACAAATTGCTGTACGGGACACCTGACATCCGAGATGCGGTATCAGTGGCGGATATCCTGGCGAGAATTCACGCAGCCTCGGTCAAATCCATTCATTGCCAGAACAGCTTTCGGAATCATGACGACTTTCTGGCAATCAGAATCGAGCCATACCTGATCTTTGCTGCCTCAAGGCACCCGGACCTGGCCCGGCAACTGAATGCAATTGGCGAAGGACTTTACCGATCGCGGCAAGCACTTGTACATGGTGATGTGAGCCCGAAGAACATACTCTTTCGGGACAATTGCCCGGTCTTGCTTGATGCCGAGTGCGCAACGATGGGTGATCCGGCATTCGACGTGGCATTCTGCCTGAATCATCTGGCCCTGAAATCCTTCCACAGGCCGAACCAGCGCGACGTGTTGATGGATGCAGCAACCGGGTTCTGGTTGACTTACGCTGCCGGAATTGACTGGGAACCGTGTGACGCTCTGGAAGGACGCGCGGCGGCGCTGTTGCCGGTTCTTATGCTGGCTAGAATTGATGGCAAATCGCCAGTGGAGTATCTCTCCAGGGAAAATCAGGACAGGATACGTGACTTGGCCAAACCCCTTATCCGGAAACCACCGGCTCGACTTGATGACGTCCTGACCGTTATCCGACAGGCAGGATGCTCCGGTGACGGGTGAAATCCGGAGACTCTTCGGCCGGCGGATCTGGGATTCCCGAGGCAACCCGACGGTTGAGGTCGAAGTCACGCTGACGGACGGCAGTTCCGGTCGGGCCGCCGCTCCGGCAGGAGCGTCGCGAGGAACGCGGGAGGCGGTCGACCTGCGCGACGGTGACAACCGGCTGGGTGGCATGGATGTGGGCCGCGCAGTCGCCGGGGTAAACGGTCCGGTTGCCGCAACACTGATGGGCATGCCGGCAATCGATCAGCAATCGATCGACGATGCCCTCATCCAACTCGATGGAACCGAGAACAAGGCGCGGCTCGGAGGAAATGCCACGGTCGCAACCTCGCTGGCCGTCCTGCAAGCCGCAGCGGCAAGCGAATGCAAGCCGTTATGGGCCTACCTGGCCGACAAGTACGGCCAAGAACCGACAATACCCCTGCCGGAAATCCAGATATTCGGCGGCGGTGCACATGCGGACCGGCGAGTGGATATTCAGGATTTCATGGTCATGGTTCCCGGTGCCGAGTCCTTCGGCGAGGCTCTGGAGATTACGTCCGAAATCTACCGGGCCGCAGGTGCAATCATGAAAAGAAGGAATAACTTGTCCGGAGTGGCCGATGAGGGGGGCTGGTGGCCGTCATTTGACAGCAATTCAGAGGCTCTCGAGACACTTGTTGCCGCGATCGAGGAAGCAGGGGAGGTGCCGGGAGAGAGAGTTGTAATCTCACTTGATGTCGCAGCCTCCGAATTCGGGAGCAATGGCCGCTACAAATTGGCGCTTGAGAACCGAACGGTCGATACTGATTCACTGATCGAACTGCTCGCGCGGTGGCTGGAGAAGTATCCGATTGCGTCAATCGAAGATCCCCTCGCCGAGGACGATGCGGAAGGAATGCGCAAATTCACAGAGCAATTCGGATCGCGCGTTCAGATTATCGGCGACGACTTTCTCGTCACCAATGCTGGTCTCGTTTGCGAAGCCGCGGAGTCCGGCTCATGCAACGGACTTCTCGTCAAGGTCAATCAGGCCGGAACCGTATCCGAAGCAATTGCGGCCTTTCGAGCTGCCCGGCGCGCTGGATTTGCGACGGTAGTTTCTGCCCGCTCCGGTGAGACGGAGGATGTCAGTATCTGTCACTCCGCGGTGGGGCTGGGTGCCGGACAGCTCAAGGTCGGTTCATTCGCCCGGTCTGAACGGATGGCCAAGTGGAACGAGTGCCTCAGAATAAGTGAACATCCGGGCGTCAGCGGATTTGTCGGCGGCAGGCCGCTTGCCGGAACATGGTGGGACCAAGACAGGCTGAATCCGGCCTGAGTGACAATGGGCTTCTCGGGTTTCCTTGGCAATGGTGGGTGGAATGGGGCAATGTTGCATGATATTCACGATGCACCGCGCAACCGCGTTGCAGCACCCGGCATTCCTGTTCCGGCAATGCACGGGATCAACCGGCCCGAATTCAACTTGCAGCAGGGCAATCCGTGTTTTCGGCATATTGCGAGTGCGGACTCGCCACGATGGAATCCAGGAGAACGATCATGAACGGAAAAGATTTAACCGGTCGCGCGGCAGTCGTTACTGGAGGAGCGCGCGGCATGGGGGCGGCAGTCGCACGTCACTTCCTGAACAGGGGAGCAACTGTCACCCTGTGGGATGTGAATGCAGCCTTGCTTGAATCGACAGCCAGCCGTCTTGCATCAATCGGGAGTGTCACATGCCGAACTGTTGATGTTGCCGACGGAAGATGCGTTGCGGAAGCCGCCGCCGCTGCGCATCGAGACATGGGCCGCATCGACATTCTCGTGACCTGCGCTGGCGTGGCCGGTCCGGTCGCGCCGGTGGAATCCTTTCCGGCGGACGAGTGGGTCCGGGTGATGCGCATCAATCTCGATGGCGTGTTCCACTGCTGTCGCGCAATCGTGCCGCACATGCGCAAGCTTGGATATGGCCGGATTGTCAACATCGCCTCGGTTGCTGGCAAGGAAGGAAATCCGAACGCATCGGCCTATTCCGTCTCAAAGGCCGGAGTCATCAATCTCACAAAGTGCCTGGGCAAGGAATTGGCAAGTACGGGAATTTGTGTCAACGCCATCACGCCGGGCGTGATCAGGACCGAGATGCTCGACGATATCAGCGATGAGCAGATCGATTACATGGTCTCCAGAATTCCCATGGGCCGAACCGGTACGGTCGATGAAGTCGCCGAAATGGTGATGTTCCTGTCATCGGAAGCCTGTTCGTTTTCAACTGCGGCGGTATTCGACATGTCTGGTGGCAGAACCACCTATTAGCGCCCAAGCCGGCCGGTCATCGACAGGCGCAGGAAGGAAGTTCCGCCCGTGCACGAGGCATGTTGAATTGCAGATCGCCAGGCAAGGCGCTGGTCCGATCGCCCGGCCCGGGACATCCCCACGAAGCGTGCCGCCGAGGGTGTTCCGGTTCACGGCATGACGGCGCTGCTTGCCGATCCTGCCAGGTTGACGCTGAATGCGGTCAGGCTGCTGGCAAGGCCGGATCACGCCTTTGACATGACGGTGCAGCCGACAGCACTGCAGCCGAGGGCAATCGAATTGCCGAAGATCGTAGTCAGCACGAGTTCAGGCCACTTTCGGCATGATGAGCTGATATTACAAGGAAAACCCGGACTACCGGTGGTGAAGATCTGCCTAGTGGCTTTCCCGTAGAACCGGCCGAGTATCTTTACCAACCAGAAAGTCCAGATCAGCGCCCTTGTCGGCCTGAAGGACATGATCGATGTAGAGCCTGGCGTAGCCGCGTTTGTAACTGGGAAGTTGCGGTTGCCAATCCCTTCGGCGTTGTGCCAGTTCCCTTTCCGGAACCTGCAGGTGGAGCAGTCCGTTATTGGTGTCCAGTCTGACAATGTCACCCGTGGCTACGAGCGACAATGGACCGCCTGCCTCGGATTCAGGTGAAACGTGCAGCACGACAGCACCGAACGCCGTTCCGGACATTCTGGCATCCGACACCCGCACCATGTCTCTGACTCCCTCCTTGGCCAACCGCCTGGGAATTGGCATGTTGCCAACTTCCGCCATGCCGGGATAGCCCTTGGGGCCACAGCCCTTGAGCACCAGGACGGTGTCAGGAGTGACCGGAAGATCCGGTTCATCAATCTTGGCCTTCAATTCCTCGATATTCTCGAAAACGAATGCAGGACCCTCGTGCACCAGCAGGGACGGATCAGCTGCCGACGGCTTGATGATGGCGCCATCCGGGGCAAGTGATCCCCTGAGAACCCTGATTCCGGCCGCAGGCTTAAGCGGATTGTGGAATTCGTGGATGACATCGCGATCGAAGCACTCGGCATCCGCCCAATAGTCGGAGATATCGCCGCCCAGAACAGTTCGTGCCGGCCTTATCAATTGGGAAATCTCACTCAGCAGAGCAGGTATGCCACCGGCATAGCAAAAATCCTCCATCAGGTATCTTCCTGATGGCATGCAGTTCACGAGCAAAGGAACTTTCGAGCCGATTTCAAAATCGTCCAGACAAAGATCCACTTCCATTCTTCCGGCCAGGGCCAGCAAGTGAATGACGGCATTTGTCGAACCGCCAATTGCCGCATTGGCCAGGATGGCGTTTTCAAAGTTATTTCGATTCAGGATTTTCGATAGTCTGAGATCCTCCTTGATCATGTCCACGATCCTGCAGCCTGTCATGTGAGCAAGCGCCGTGCGCCTGGCGTCGACAGCAGGCAAGGCTGCATTGGTCGGCAGGCTTAGCCCCATGGATTCCACAAGACTGGCCATGGTTGACGCAGTGCCCATGGTCATGCACACGCCTGCTGACCGGCTCATGCCTGATTCTGCAGACATGAAATCCTTTACTGACATCTTGCCTGCCCTGACGTCTTCGGAGAACTTCCAGACATCGGTTCCCGAACCTATGTTTCTTCCCTTCCACTTGCCGTTCAACATCGGTCCGGCCGAGACCACAATCGTCGGGAGATCAACGGATGCAGCTCCCATCAACTGGCCCGGGGTTGTCTTGTCGCAACCACCGAGAAGAACGACACCGTCAATTCCATTGGCGCGGATGCACTCTTCCACGTCAATCGAAAGCATGTTTCGAAACAGCATTGCCGTAGGCTTCATCTGGGCCTCACCCAGAGAACTGACCGGAAACTCTACAGGCAACCCGCCGGCTTCCCAGACGCCGCGTTTTACCGCTTCGGCAAGTATCCTGAGGCCTGAATTGCAGGGGGTCAACTCCGACCAGGTATTGCAGATTCCAACTACCGGGCGACCGTCAAACGCGTGGTCAGGAAACCCTTGATTCTTCATCCAACTTCTGTGGATGAACCCGTCCTTGTCATTCTTGCCATACCAACCAGCACTTCGACGTTTCCGGCTCATGTCACGTTTCCCCAATCTCCGACATTGTTCTCGGGTTTCGACTGGCCCGCTGCCGGGATGTCGGATGGATTTTGCATGTCACTGCGACCAGTTCAACCACAATGCAGACCTCGTCAACCATCCCCAAATGCGGGCAGGGACCCCACTGAGGGGGAATATCCCGACCAATGCTGTGAAACTCAGGTAGAGGTCGGTGTTGCTTCTCTCGAGCGCCAGGCTCGGGGTGTTCAATCCAGACAAGGAAGCAACACCATGAAAACGTCACCACCAACCACCACCACCCATGCCAGCACCATCGACACCAGAGAACTCGTTCACGAGGCCTGGGGAGATCTTGGCACCAGCTTCGAGCGCTTCTGCGTCATGGCCGGCATCGATGCCATGAAGACGATGATGAATGAGGATGCGGCCAATCTTGCCGGCGAGCGCTACGAACGGGACGCAGGCAAGCCCGGCTATCGCTGGGGGCGGACAACCGGCAAGGTCGGCTTCCAGGGAGGCAGGACCCGGGTGGAGCGCCCGAGGGTGCGCGACAAGAACACAGGGCGGGAGCTGCCATTGCCAAGCCCGGCGGCGATCCTCCGGGAAATCAAGGCAAGAACCGGCCGTGCCGCTTGACGAGTTCCAGAAGGGCGTCATTGCAGTCATCAGCCGCAACCGGGACCCCGGGAGTCCCTTTGCCGGCGGCGCGGTAATCAAGCAGCACGGATTCCGCCTCAGCGAGGACCAGGACATATTCACGGCCGGGGAAGAGCCCCTCGACAAACTGGTGCAGGCCGACCGGACGGGGCTCGAGGCCGCGGGCTATTCCGTCCGGCCTGGTCGCAGCTATTCTGGCTTCAGGGAGTGCAAGGTCATGAAGCCGATGACTGGGACCACGGTCCTGCAATGGACGGTTGCTCTCGCCCGTGAATTCTATGCGCCGGTTCCCGACCGCCAGTTCGGTTATCGGCTGCACCTTGCCGATCTTGCCGTCAATAAGGCGCTGGCGGCCTCCGGACGGATGAGGAAGCGCGATTTCGCGGATCTTTGGATGCTGGACGGTCATGTCATGCCGCTCTGGCGGATGGCCTGTGCCGCGCCAGGCAAGGAGACGGACCTGAATCCCTTCTCGCTGATCGAGGATGCCTCGTTCAACTGGAGCGTAACGGTCCGTAGGGACAATCCGGGCGACCAGATGACGCTGACGACCGAAGTTTCTCTCGAGAAGATCGGCGAGGGTCTGCGGAAGGCGATGCGCGAGGCAAGGCTGATCCTTCGCGATGTTGACCCGGAGTGCTATGGCCGCTTGCAGGTCGATGATGCCGGTCAGCCTCTGCTCAGCCGTGAAATCACGAATGGTGGAACCTGGAAGGCACCCAGGCCAGGCGGCGCCCTGCCTGCCTTTGCCGGCATGGACAGCGAGATGATCGCCGGACTGATCGCCGAATACGGGCTGGAGGGGAGCCGTTACACGGGGGGAACGGCCGAGATTGGACAAACCGGAGGGGAGCAGTTCGTCGTTTGACATTTGAATTTGCGGAATGAAGCGCCCTAACCCCTCGCCCGTTGGGTCATCATCCTGCGGTTGACAGAGGTCGTCGGTCGGGAAATAGGCAGACGGATTTTCGAGCTCACGGGAGTATCCGGCCATGACGACAGGCACGGTCAGGTGGTTCAACGCCGAAAAGGGTATCAGGTTCATCTCGCCTGACGACGTGTCGGCTGATGGGTTCGTCCATATCTCGGCGGTCCAGCTGGCGGGCCCCTCCACGCTGGCGGACGGCCAGGGGGTAGCCCACGAGTTGCAGGCCGGACGGGGCGGCAAGCTGGCAGCAGACAACATTTCCCTGGTCAAGTCGGGCCGCTTCGATCAGGCATGGGACAGGCTGGCCAGGAGCTGGCAGCCATGGGCGCCGCCAGCCAGGGGCGGGGCCGCCAATGACAACTGGGGGCTGGCCATTGCCACCTGATTCGCTCCGGCGGACTTGATGCCCTGAAAGGCGCACCATGCGAAGATCACACCCCAACCCGGAAGGCATGTTGCTCGTTGTTGTTGCCGGCAATATGCGAGAGATCTGACGAGGGGAAAACTCGCACCCTGCTCCATTGATCAAAACATCAATTCAACGGTGGTAGGGCACTAGGAAGTTGATACCCGGCCATAGGTTCCGTCCATGCTATCCTCCACCGATACGGCCGGATTTGCCCAGCGCGTGTTCGGTACGTAGGAGAACCAACCCCTGCGACCCGGATCCCTGTCGTAAGGGTATCC
This sequence comes from Paracoccaceae bacterium, assembly GCA_965214695.1. Classification (GTDB taxonomy): domain Bacteria; phylum Pseudomonadota; class Alphaproteobacteria; order Rhodobacterales; family Rhodobacteraceae; genus JAPOXR01. The sequence continues at coordinate 1,171,587 of OZ243967.1, forward strand.
ACCGTGCCGTCTATAGTACTCCGAATACTCGTTTAGTTTGTCCCGATCCAGTTCAACCCCCAATCCCGGCCCGGTCGGCACGGTGATTGCACCGTCGAAGTACTGCATCAAGCCACCCTGAATGATGTCATCCCTGAGATGGTGATAGTGTGCGTCTGCTGCAAATACGAGGTTTGGCAGCACTGCGCCGAGATGCAGCATGGTCGCAAGCTGAATCCCGAGTTCTCCCGATGAGTGTACGGCGATACCGAGTTGAAACGTGTCGCACACCATTGCCGCCCTAACGCACCTGCGGATCCCGCCCCAAAAGGTTGTATCGAGCAGAACGACGTCGACCGCCGGATTCAAGACGTTGGTCGAAAGCTGCTCGAAATCGACGACAACAGTATTTGTGGCGGTGGGAATTCGGACGGTTTCCCGAACACGGCGCATGCCGTTCAAACCCCAAGTCGGATCTTCAAAGTAGTCGTTGTTCAGATCTTCAATCGCTTTGCCGAACCGAATGGCCTGTTCAACGGAGTGTGCAGCGTTAGGATCATACCGAAGGCTGTCTCCAGGGAATTCGGATGCCAATGCACGGAAGAGTTCAAGCTCGTAATCAGGAGGGAATACGCCTGCTTTGAGCTTGTGCGACGTGAAGCCGTAGCGCCTTTTGAGATCACTCGCGGTCGAAAGGAGTTGATCCGCAGTGCGAACTTCGCCGCCGTCCTCCGGGTGATCGTAGCGGAAGAACAGGTATGAGGCGAATTCGACTGACTCTCGGAGTTTTCCGCCCAGCAGATCGTATACGGGTATTCCGAGTGCTTTGCCGACGATGTCCAGGCAGGCAAACTCGATGGCCGCATGAAGCTGGGTTCGGTTGTTGTAAAGGCTTGCGGTCGGATTGCATATCTTGAACCAGAGTGCCTCGAACTCGAACGGGTCGTGACCGACGAGATACTGCTTCAGTCCGCGGAACGCCGCTTCGGCCGATTCCCCGCCCCCGCCCATTTCACCGAGTCCTATCAGGCCCGTGTCGGTTTCAACCTCGACGACTGTACGGATGAACCTGCCCCAGTGTGCTCCGTTGGAATGCCGAATTGGAGCCTCCAAGGGCACTGCCACGGTAGTAGCGCGGATGTCGGTGATCTTCGGACGTTTCATCGGTCCAGTCCTCGCGTGTCAATGATCAAGTCACTGGGTTGATCAGCATTCATGTCTGTGGAGACCGCAAGCGGCGATCCTGCTGCCGCTTGCAAATGCAACGAGATCCGCCAGAGCGACTTGCAGATTTCCGTTCGGGTCAGCTTCGTGAATCAGAATTCCTAACCGGGTGCCAGTACAACGCCAACATCTGCCGTTGGCGCAAGGCCCGCAAAATCCCGTTTGATGCTTACTTCAAAATTCCATTCCCTTTCTTGAATGGTACTCTAGGTGAGCCGTATTGCCTCCAGCACTTCGTAGCAGGCTGCAAGCGGGTGGTAATCGGTTTTGGCCGCAGGGCTCTTTTCGTCACTGTATCTGGCTCCGGTCGAATCGAGAATCCGGTACCAACCGCCGTATTTGTGGTCGACAAAATGCCTGTCCGCATATGTCCACAACTGGTCGTACCACCGCCAGTAATCGTCGTCAGAAGTTTCAAGTGCCAAGAGCGCCCCGGCCGCAATGGATTCCGAAAACACCCAGTAGTACTGATCGGTGTCCAGAATAGTACCATCGGGTCCGAACGCGTAGTTGATCGCACCGGTGCCGGAAACCCAAGCAGCCTCCATTGCCGATTTGAACAGGAAGGCCGCCTTTTCCGGAAGCCAGTCTGCGGGTCGGTGCCGATTCAGGATCAGCAACAGCTTGGACCATTCTGCGAAATGCCCCGGCAAGTAACCGTATGGCCGGAACAGATTTCTGGGATCATCCTTGTTGTAGTCCCAATCATGCGTCCAATCGGTGCGGTAGTGCTCCCAGATCAGGCCGTTCGCGGGTCCGGCCAGATCGACGCAAATTCGCCTGGCAAGCAACTCGGCTCGATCCAGGAAATGCATGGCGCCGGTTGCCTCGTGGGCAGCCAGCATCGCTTCGCACATGTGCATATTGGCATTCTGCCCGCGGTAGTCGTCGACTGAGGTCCAATCTCCTCCCTTGATTTCATCGACGTAGAGTTGCGCCCCGGGTTCCCAGAATCTCTGCTCCAGCAGTTCCCATATGTCAGAAAGCAACGCATCGGCGCCGTTTACTCCGGCCTTCCTTGCTCCCGCGGCAGCCAGGAGGACAAATGCATGGCCGTAGCAGTGATATGTCCCGTCCGTAAGTTCGTTGCCGCTGAGCACCCACGCATATCCGCCATCCGCCTGCCGATGACAGTCTCGCAAGAATTTCAGCCCATGTGCGGCGGCATCGCGATAGACGTCATCCCGGCAGACCATGGATGCGAGCGAGAAGCAGTAGATGAACCGGCAGGTTCCGACAAGATGCTTGGTCATCCGGTCGAAGATCGACCCATCGTCACGCAACTGATTGATATAGCCACCATACGCCGCATCCATGCATGTCGGGTGGTAGAATTCAACGATGCTCCTGATGTGTTCCCGGAGATAGTCCGGATCCCTGAAGTCCAAGTTCACCCTCCATCGCTGTCAGGTCAGACTACTCGGGCAGAATGATGCCGAGTTTCGACAACACGCCCCCGTCGACCTTGAGGTCCGCACCTGTCATGAATTCGCACAGATCGCTGGCCAGGAAATTTGCAAGCGCTGCCACTTCCTCGACGGTGCACACGCGCCCGACGGGATGGCCGACTCCCCAGGCCGCGATTGTCTCCTCCGCAGTTTTCCTGCCCTTCCAGAGATCCGCGGCCCACCTCAGCATCGGTGTGTCGACGGATGCGGGGCAAATCGCGTTGACCCGGATGAACTGGTCCGCATGGTCGAGTGCCATGGCCCTTGTCATCGCGACGATCGCGCCCTTGGACGCGGTGTAGGCAGCAACGTTGGATTGCGACGCATATGCCTGAACGGAAGCAATATTTATGATCGAGCCTCCGCCGCGCTTCGCAATTTCCGGAACCGCAAACTTGGATGCAAGAAAGACGCCTTTCACATTTACATCGAGCACTTCGTCCCAAGTTGCTTCCGGAGTATCCACGACGGTTCCATAACGCTGTATGCCCGCCGAGTTCACTAGGCAGTCGATGCCCCCAAATTGACTGACCGTGGCAGCAACTGCGTCCTTCATGTCGCCGGCCCTAGAAACGTCGGCGACGACTCCAAGAACATCGGAACCACCCTTGATCGCCGCCTCAGCGGCAGCCAGGCTTTCGGTGTCGTTGGAGCAAATCGCCACCTTGGCTCCTTGGCTCGAAAAGCGCGACGCGATACCGAGGCCTATCCCCTTGGATCCTCCGGTTACGATGGCGACCTTTCCCGAGAGATTCACTGTCAGTCCCGCTTTCTCCAACCCGGCCGAGCTTCGGTACCGTCCTGCAACTCGAAATACTCCGGGTGCTTGGCAGCGAGTCGGTCAAGGTCAGTCATCACCCGGCGCAGATGCGTCTTCATGACGCTGCAAGCCTCGGATTCATTTTCGAAAGTCACGGACGCCACGACTTGCTGGTGCTCATCCAGCAGGACGGACAAGTCGATATCCTGCAGGCTCATTCGGCGAACCCGGTCCATGTGCGTTTTTGCTTCCGAAACAACGAACCACACTGCTTCTCGCCCGGCCAGAGCACAGAGCGCTCGATGCATCTTGTCGTCCGCAAGAAAGAAGTGGTCCATGTCAGATTGCGATATGGCAAACTTCTGCTCTTCGATTGACTGGCTGATATTGAATAGGGCCTGCTTGTCAGATGATCTTGCAGCCATCCTCAAGACCCGCAATTCGAGGGTTTCCCTGACATACTGTGCAGTTTGCACGGCTTCGAGGCGGATCGGTGACACAATGGTTCCCGCCCGGGCACGAAAGTCCACGAGACCTTCGCCGGAGAGCCGGGTAAGTGCTTCCCGGACAGGTGTCCTGCTCATCTTGAGATAGTCCGCGAGCTGCACCTCGCTCGCGGGCGTGTTGGGCAGCATTTCCAGTGAAACGATCCGGCGCCTGATTTCTCGGTAGGCTCTCTCGCCCGCAGACAATTCAATCCTTGGCACGGCCACTTCCCCGCGTACACTTCGGCCTCCGATCATGTATTCTTGTATACATGATGTGCGATTAGTTCAACCGACCATCGGCTGATCGCCAATCCGCTGACACCCGGGAAGTCCCTTGCCCTTGGCGCCTTACCAACAGAACCAGCGGTGGATGCCAGCTCTCCCGTCGACCAGCAGCTGGCGTCATTGCTCCGCGCTTTCCAGTGCGCCGGTAATCAGGGCCGTCACTTCCTGGGGCGACGTGTCGGGCATGGACTTGTCGGCCACCTTCCTTCCGCGCCTGAGCACGGCAATCCGGTTCGCAACTGCAAAGACGTCAGGCATGCGGTGCGATACAAGGAGAATTGCAACGCCCTGGTCCCTGAGCCTTCTGATCAAGGTGAGAACCTGTTCCACCTGCCTGACCGATATTGCCGCCGTCGGTTCGTCCATCAGGACAACCCGTGATTGATTGAGGCGAGCTCGTGCGATTGCAACCGCCTGTCTTTGACCGCCAGACATCGTGTGGACCAGCTGTTCCGCCCTCGTGTCCGATTCAAGCTCACGGAACAGGCTTGCCGCACGAATTCTCATGGCACGAAAGTCAATGGCCACCGGCATGCTGGCTACCCGGAACATCTCCTCGCGACCGAGGAACAGGTTCTCGGCTGCCGTCAGGTTGTCGCAGAGGGCCAAGTCCTGGTAGACGGCCTCGATACTGGCGGCGCGGGCGTCGGCTGGTCCCTGGAATGACACAGGCTGACCTTCGATCAGCATCGAACCGCCAGTTGGTACCAGGTTGCCAGCTATAATCTTGACCAGCGTCGACTTTCCTGCGCCGTTGTCGCCCATGAGCCCGAGCACCTCCCCTTCACTTAAAGCAAGGTCGAACCCGTCCAGCGCCCTGATCGCGCCGAAATGCATGGAAATGTTTCGCAGCTGAAGAAATGGCGGTTCCGCTGCGTATGCGTCGCTTGTCAAGGTCTCGGCTCCGCCAGGGTTCGTCTTGCGATCTCCGCATTCACCAGGACCGCCAAAAGAATCACTCCTCCGCGCACGACCGCCTGCACGTCGGAGTCCACACCCACGAGCACAAGCCCGTTCGAGAGGCACGCAATCACCAGTACGCCGAGCAGCGTTCCAGTCATCCTGCCGTGCCCTCCGGTCAAGAGCGTGCCGCCGACGATCACGGCTGCAATCACGTCGAACTCGAGACCGTTTGCCGCATTGGCGTTTCCGGACCCCAGCCGGGCATCCGTCAGCACGCCGACCAATGCGGCAAAGGCACCGGTCGATGCTAAAGCGAGTATCCGCAACCGGCCACTGTCGATTCCGAGTGCCTCGACAGCCCGTGCATTGGCACCCAAGGCATAGATGTGGCGGCCATAACGGCTGTATCTGGCCAGATAGGCAAATATGAGGAAGGTTGCGAACATGAACCATGCAACGACCGGTATTCCCAACAAATCGCCTCCCAATACAGCCCGGAATTCCCGGCTGGGAATGATGACCGGCAGCGCGTCCGTCCACCAACGCGCGCCTCCACGGAGCGCTCCCCAGAGGGCGAGTGTGGAGATGAAGGTAGGGACGGCGTAGCGGACCCTTAGCCATCCCGCGCATCCCCCGACAACTGCTCCAGCCAGAATCACCAGGATCATGGCGAGGGGGATCGGAACCGCGTAGGATGCAACGGCCTGGGCGAATGCCACGCCGAAAAATGCGACAGCCGGGCCAACGCTGATATCAATGTCGCCCGCTATGATGACAAAGGTCATCGGGAAAGCGATGATGCCGACATACGAGGCGGCCCTCAGGATGTTGACAAGGTTTCGATCGGTCAGGAAGTTCGGGGCCGTCAGGGAAAATACGATCACCAGTGCCAACAAGGCCAGCAGCAGGCCTAACTCGTTAATGTGGCCGACCCACCATCGTTGCTTGTGGACATCATGTGTATCAGGTGAGGGCGCCATGTCGATGCGTGTACGAGCGGACGTTCCGTGAAAGGAATGACCGGGGGAGGTGCCGAATGTGCAACTCCCCCAGAGAAATTTCCATCAGTGGTGGTTTTTTCGCACTACTGTGCGTCAATCCAGCCCTGAATGCCGTCGGGATCGGTAGAATCCACGACCAGTGTCGGAATGTGGATCAACTTCTCCCCTACCGCCTCGCCTGCGATCATGCGCAACGCCATTTGAACCGATTCACGGCCCATCTCACGCGGTTGCTGCGCCGCTACAGCCCTCAACACGGAACCGTCTTGAAGCATTTGAGCGATCTGCATGGTAATGTCGGTCCCGTAAACGACCGTATTTCCCTCCAGGCCGGCAGCCTGCACTCCCAAGACCGCACCGATGGTGCCGCCTTCATTGGCAGTCCAAATGTGCGTGATGTCGGGATTGGCGGTCAGCATTTCAGTGGCAACCTGCGTGGCTTCGTCGGCAATGAAACCTTCTTGGTCCGCGACGATCTCGTAGTCGACCCCCGCTGCGTCCAAGGTAGCAAGGAATCCTGCCTTGCGTTGCTGGCAGGCCTCGTAACGGTCGCAGTGGAGCAAACCGATCCGGGCGGCCTGCCCGGACCCCGCCAACTCATCCGCAGCGACTCCGCCAACTCCCCTGCCCAGCTCGGCCTGGTCGGTGGTGACAAGGCCGCCAGCCAGACGCTCCATGTCCTCGTCCGCCAAGCAGGTGTTGTAGCAGACCACCGGAATGCCGGCATCGACCACTCGTTCAACGGCAGGCACTGACGCCTCCTGAGATACCGGTGAAATGATCACCGCTGCCACGCCTGCACCGACTGCGGCGTCAAGGAAATTCGATTCCTGCACAGGGTCGCTCTCCGAATTGTCGGTAATCAGGGTAATGTTTTCCGAAGCGGCACCCTCGAGAATGCCATTCTGAATTTCGCCGAAGAATCCCTGTGAATCGAGGAACAGAACGCCGATCGTGGTCTCCTGTGCGGTTGCACCGCTTGCCCATATCCCGGCCGTCAAGGCAATCACGGCACTAATCCGTTTACTCGTGCTTGAAATTGGACACATAGTTCCCTCCCTTGGTTGAAAAAACGCCGCCGGTGATCGCGCACATGCCTGCAAGACCAGCAGATCGAAGCTCTGTCTGACATGCTGAACCGTCCCGACGGCTTCGAGGCGGACCGGCGACCCCAATGATCACCGCCCGGGCACGGAAGTCCACGAGTCTCTCGCCGGAGAGCCGGGTCATCGCTTCACGGACAGGAGTTTTGCTCACCTCGCCCGCATCCGCGCTGGGCGGCAATTCCGGAGAAACGATCCAGCTCCCGATTTCTCGATAGGCTCTCTCGCCCGCAGAAAGTTCAATCCTTGGCACCGCCATTTCCCCGCGTACACTTCGGTCCCCGGTCATGTATTCTTGTATACATGTTGAACGGTGAACACAACCCGCCATCTGTCGACAACCGCTCTGTTGACACCCGGGAAGTCCCTTGCCCTCTTCCTGGCGCTGTTCCGGCGCGGACACTGCGGACCGTCACCTTCGGCAATTGAAAATCCACGAGGCGGTTCCGCATCTGCAAAAAGGTCCAAGAAGTTTCGATCCGGGATGGAGTCTTCAAGGTGACGTGGAGCGGCTGCGATTTCTCCGACCCCGTCAGAGGCAAGGTCAGGCAGTATTTCGTTCGCATCACCGATTTGCCAGTCGACCGGCACAAAGTGAGACATGAAGTGCCCGCCGGAAAGTCGGGAAATGAGGCTTCATCGTTTCGGGCGGTCCAGCTTTACAATGCCCATTGCCAGCCTGTCCGGCTGACGATCCACTATCGTTTCCGCCCGTATTTCGACACGCAGGTCGAGCCGGTCTCACGCCGTCCTTCTCCGGGCGGGGTCAATCTCTGCGTCCCCCTGCCTGACGGGTGCCCGCTGACCATCGGGGAATGGCTGAACCGACCGGAAGCCCGGATGCTTGCAGTTCGGACCACGCCGGGGTTTGCGAGAGAGGCCCTGTCGAAACTGCGCAGGGTTGTCGATGACGTCCTGCAATCGGCAACGGTTGACGGAAGGATTCGGCATGAAGCAGCCAGGGAAAGATCCGGCAGAGGGAACTGTTCGACCCGGAGGCCCGCTGGACGGCCACGCGCAGCGAAGCGAGGCGCGACAGCGAGACGTTCGAGGGAATGCAGAGGTTCCTCCATCCTCCCAACGGGGCATTCTGCTGTTGCCTCGCGACCGAGAGATGCAGCGCACATCCGGTGGCGCAATTTCCTGCCCGTTCATACCAGGACATCTGCACCACGTTGTCCGGCGGGTAATCCGACAATTCTCAAGAGGAGTGCGGCCGCACTCAATGCCGCCTCCGTAAGCAGTCGTGGCCGGTAGTTTTTGGTGCCAGGTTGCTGTCACCGAAACGGCGTCCGGGGCGAGGCAGGTTCAGGACCGATTGATCAAAATCCGCCAGCAGCATGAGGAAAGTGGTACCGGCCGGAGGTCCCCTGGCCCGTTCCAGCGGATGCCGTTGATCCCGTGTTGAGGATCATGCATCCGGCGCGCAACTTCCATCAATTCATCGAGCGTTTCCGGCGACGAGAATCCTTCCTGATCGAGGAAGTCCTGCCTGTAGATATGCAATTCCGGCGTCGTCTGGCCTGGCAATCCGAACAGGGTCGATCCAAACCGTACCGTGCTCAGGGTCTCCGGGCTAAGATCGGGCAGGTCCTGCGACGACGGTGCGGACATGTCCTCGACCGGCAGTTTCAGCTTCTTTTCGATCGGTTCCGCCATCCAGCAAGCGTCGCCGATCACGACGTCAAACCGTGATGTGGCCCGCTTGGCATTTTCGCGAATTTCGTCGTGTCAGGCGGTCCAGGCTGACGGCACACACTTCGACCGGAACGCCGAATTGCACTTCAAGCTGTCTTATCAGTGCTGCTGCCGCAAGAAAGCATCAGGTGCGGGAGGACTGGCAGCAGCACTACGGTGTGAGCCCGGTGCTGATGGAGAGTTTTGTTGAAATCCCGCGTTTCACCGGGGCCGTCTACCGGGCGGCCGGATGGGTACATGTCGGCACCACGCAGGGGCGGGGCAAGTATGACCGGACGCATGAATGCGCCAAGCCGAGGAAGGATATCTGGCTGTGTCCGCTCAGGAGAGACTGGAAGCGGGTGCTGAACGGCTGAGGGTGGTCAGTGCCGCGAGTGATGGTCCGCAAATGCTGGCAGGATGGGCAATCACGGCTTGGGCGAACGGTTACCCCCAGAATTTAACATCGGCTATGGCGGAGGAAATGACACACGCGCCCAACTCTCTCTCGTGCCAGTGTCAGACCCCGAGGGACCGACGCGAAATCCTGCGCAATTCTGACGCTCATTGGCAAATCAGCCGATCAGCCGAGCCCGAAGTCATCCCGGAAGCGGTCGATCTGATGCATGCGCTCATGTAGGATGGTCACGATCCCGATGTCGCCATTCGAAAGATGGCGCCAGTAGACAAAATGGCGCTCGTAGCGAAAGAAGAACCCCTCGACGCCGAACTCGGCCGGAATAGGCTTTGACACGACACCGTGGGCGGCGATTTTGTCAAAAGCTGCGAACAAGCCGGAGATGTATGTCTCGGCCTGGTCGTCGCCCCACCTGTCCCGAGTGTAGCGGTAGATGTCATCAAGACGGTGGGACGCCCCTTCCTGGATACGGATGGCAGGCACCGGGTCAGGTCCGGTTCCGCGCAATCACCTCGGCCGTCGTCAATGACTGATATGTCTCCTCCGGGGCTGCGAAGGCGTGGGCTAGTTCGGCCTTCAACCTGTTGAAGGCATCTGCCTCGGCCCGCTCCTTGTCACGTCGGATCAGGTCGCGGATGTATTCGCTGACGTTCTCATAGGATCCGTCATCGCCCACGTTGGCCGCCACGAAGTCGCTCAGAGGCCCACCAAGGCGGACGGTCATCGTTGTTGTTCTGGACATGACAGAGCACCTCTCACCTCTTGAGTATTCAATATAACCAACAACGCACACGAAACAAGCCGTCGATCATCCGCCTTCCCGGCCCAGGAAACTCAGTCAGCCTTCCGCTTCTTCGACGATATGGCGGCCGGCCAGCACAAGAACAACATAGGGCACAGCATCGGAATACCGCGCGAGGGCGGTCAGGTGACCGCCGCTCGGCCCCCGCTCGCCAGAGAAACAGTATTTCACCGTGCGTTCGCCGGCGCCCGTCCACCGCATGGCCATTTTGATCGCCCTGTGTGTGCCGTTCAACTCTTTGTGCAGTGCCATCGCTATGGCGGCCCGATAATCGGTAGGATCTTCGACCAGGTGCACAAATGTGCCCATTTTCACGCGCATTTCCACGTCCTTCTCCATTGATCCAATGAAGAACCATGAAAATGGCAGGAGGCGAGTGCGTTGGCGGTGGCATGGGGGCCACAGCATTGTTTGAAGTCGCCGAACCCCGATGAAACGAATTCAAATTGAGCGTTATCTGGCTGAGGCACTGATAACCCGGCATCTGCAGAAGACGATTTTCGCGAATGCCGGGTTTCTTGTTGGACGCAACGTGCAAATGGCAGTCATTTGACAACTCGCAGAACAGTCTGAAAAGTCCGGCGACCCAGTCATAACTGTTCCGTACAGCGAGGGCTCTGAAAAGTCCGGCGACCCAGTCATAACTGTTCCGTACAGCGAGGGCCTGGTTACTGCCCAGCTTGACCACCCTACACCCATCCATTGGATTGGCATCGAATTGCGCTATCGGATGCACCTTCGAAATGGGCGCTCGATCAAGAACAGCAAAGTACTGAAATCCCAAGTTCTATTGAAAGCGTCCTTCAGGAGGCCCAGGGCGGTTGATTATAGGAAAATCGGATTCAGAGACCGACTTTGGGTGATTTGGCTGTCTCTAAAGGGCGCTTGCTAAACCCCTATGAAACCAAAAGAAAAGTGGGCCTCATTAATTCCCATGATCGGTTTCGGCAAGTGTAAGTGGCGGAGACGGAGGGATTCGAACCCTCGAGACGGTTTCCCGCCTACTCCCTTAGCAGGGGAGCGCCTTCGACCACTCGGCCACGTCTCCACCGACCGTAATAGTGTCAACCATCGATACAGGGCAAGTGGGTAATTCCGGCCCGGACGGGGCGGGAAATGCTGGTCCGTTGGCAGGTCATGCCACGGTCCGGAGGTGGTTGCCGCCGGCATTACCGGCGGGGATGGTGGTGGATCCCGACAATTTCGGCTGACAACTCCTGCCCAAACGCGGTTTGCCGAGTCACTGCTTGTGTGCGATATCTTCCGTTCATCAGGTGCATTGAGTCGAGGAGTCCAGATTTGCAGAATTCGCGTCACGCCCCTGGCGTGCTGACGTCAAGGCAGGAGGCGGAGGAATACAGGGACAACTTTGCCGACCTGCATCCGCCGCTGTCGGACCGGGAGGCGCTGGTTGCCGCCGACCGCTGCTATTTTTGCCATGATGCACCATGTGTCGAGGCCTGCCCGACCGGCATCGACATACCGCTGTTCATCCGGCAGATTTCAACGAGTGCCAGCAAGGCCGCGGCCATGACCATATTCGACAGCAACATTCTCGGGGGAATGTGCGCCCGCGTATGCCCGACCGAAACGTTGTGCGAGGAAGTCTGCGTCCGCCAGACCTCCGAGGGAAGCCCGGTCGAGATCGGGCGTTTGCAGCGCCATGCCACCGATGCGCAGATGGCGACGGGCACCCATCCCTACCGGCGGGCAGCGCCGACCGGGAAATCGGTTGCCGTCATCGGGGCCGGGCCAGCCGGCCTGGCCTGTGCCCACCGCCTGGCGATGAAGGGTCATGACGTGTCGGTGTTCGAGACCCGCCCCAAGGGCGGCGGCCTCAATGAATACGGGATTGCTGCCTACAAGACCGTCAACGATTTTGCTGCCGCCGAACTCGACTGGCTGCTGGGCATCGGCGGCATTTCGCTCCATGGCGACACGCCGCCTGTGGATGCCGGCCAGCTGGACGAACTGTGCGCCGACCATGATGCGATATTCCTTGCCATCGGCCTGGCCGGGGTCAACTCGCTGGGCATCGGCGATGACGACCTGGAGAATGCCAGGGATGCGGTCGATTTCATCGCCGAGTTGCGGCAGTCGCCCGATCTATCCCGGATTCCGATCGGACGTCATGTCGTCGTTCTCGGCGGCGGCATGACGGCCATCGACGCCGCGGTCCAGTCGAAGCTGCTCGGGGCGGAGACGGTCACCATCGCCTATCGGGGCGACCGCTCGCGCATGAGCGCGTCGCAATATGAACAGGATCTGGCGACGTCGAAGGGGGTCCGGATCCTGACCAACATGCGGCCAGTCCGGGTGGTTGGCGAGGGCCAGGTCGAGGCCATCGAACTCATGCGGACCGAAACCGGTCCGGACGGGCTGCGCGATACCGGCGAGCGGTCGCGGCTTGTCGCCGACCAGCTGTTCCGGGCCATCGGCCAGCGGCTGACCTTCGATGCCGCAGGGCTGAAGACCGAGGGTGGCAAGATCTGCGTGTCGGGGTCCGGCAGGACCAGCATGCAGGGGGTCTGGGCCGGTGGAGACTGCGCGTCCGGTGGAGATGATTTGACCGTTACCGCCGTTGCCCAGGGTCGCGATGCGGCAGATGACATCCATGCCTGCCTGTCGGACAACTGACTGAATTTCCTGTCACGGAGCAAGATCATGTCCCTGTTGAATTCGGAATTCCTCGGAATCAGGTCACCCAACCCGTTCTGGCTGGCCTCGGCGCCGCCAACCGACAAGGAATACAATGTCCGCCGGGCCTTCGAGGCCGGATGGGGCGGTGTCGTCTGGAAGACGCTTGGCCTTGATCCGCATATCGTCAATGTCAACGGCCCGCGCTACGGTGCGGTCTGGGGCCCGGATCGCTCACTGATGGGCCTCAACAACATCGAGCTCATTACCGACCGGCCGCTGGCCACCAACCTGGCGGAGATCAAGACCCTGAAGCGGGAATACCCCGACCGGGCGATCGTCGTCAGCCTGATGGTTCCATGCGACGAGGATTCGTGGAAATCGATCCTGCCGAGCGTGGAGGACACCAATGCCGATGGCGTCGAACTCAATTTCGGCTGTCCGCACGGCATGAGCGAGCGGGGAATGGGATCGGCGGTCGGCCAGGTGCCGGACTATATCGAGATGGTCACGCGGTGGGTGAAGGCCAATACGAGAATGCCGGTCATCGTCAAGCTGACCCCCAACATCACCGATATCAGGTTTCCGGCCCGGGCGGCCAGGGCCGGCGGTGCCGATGCAGTCTCGCTGATCAATACCGTCTCGTCGATTACCGGGGTCGACCTCGACACCTTCAGCCCCGAGCCGTCGATTGACGGCAAGGGATCGCATGGTGGCTATTGCGGACCCGCGGTCAAGCCCATCGCCCTCAACATGGTGGCGGAAATTGCCCGCGACCCGGAGACCAACGGCTTGCCGATCTCCGGGATTGGCGGCATTTCCACCTGGCGCGATGCCGCCGAGTTCATCGCCCTCGGGGCAGGAAACGTCCAGATCTGCACCGCGGCGATGACCTTCGGGTTCCGGATCATCGGTGAGCTTGTCTCCGGCCTCGAATTGTGGATGACCGAAAAGGGCTACTCGTCGATCTCCGAGTTCCAGGGGCGGGCGGCAGCCAATGTCACCGACTGGCAGTATCTCAACCTCAATTACGTGACCAAGGCCAGGATCGACCAGGATCTCTGCATCAAGTGTGGCCGGTGTTTCGCCGCCTGCGAGGATACGTCGCACCAGGCCATCATCATCAGGCCGGGACGGGTATTCGAGGTCATCGACGAGGAGTGCGTGGCCTGCAATCTCTGCGTCAATGTCTGCCCGGTGGAAAACTGCATCACCATGGAGGAGCTGCAGCCCGGTGACACTGATCTCAGAACCGGCGTCGAGATCGACGGCAGCTACCGCAACTGGACCGTCCACCCCAACAATCCGATGGCAGGCACGCAGGACACGCCTGCCGGCACCTGCGTGCGGGACGGGTAGCCAACCCCGACGACGCAGCGAGAGATGCGGGGCGGGCCTGGTCGGGGTGAATGTCACTGCCGGATGACCGGAGAATGACGAACCCGGCAACCTGCTCTGCCAGCATCATCCCACCTACTCCCGGATGACAGGGGTGCGGCTGTCGGCTGGCGGACGCACGGCAAGGGTGTGACCGCAAGTCTCGCCGTCGACATCTGCCGGCAGCCCCTTCGGGTATGTCGTCTCCCACCGACGCCAGGTTGCGGTCTCTGCGAATCCAGCCAAGATTCAGGCTGCGGACTCCGCGCCTCAACCCGCCTGACAGCCGGAGCCGTCGCCGAGGACATGGAATTCCGCTTGCACAAAGGTATGCATTGCGAGGCCGTTCCGGGGAATGGAGGGGAAATTCGATCAAGGCCCGCAGCGAGTTGGCCGGCGTTTGATCATACGTCGCTTGAGGCGCAAATCCTGCGCCATTGCCCGGTCCAGATAGTGACCCGGCGATACCATCATGTGTTTGGTCCGACCTGCAAGTCAGCTGCAGGATTGGAAGTCCCGGGCCAGCACGGCGTCAGGTGGCGGCGCTCGTGACCGTGACGGGTTCAATCGGGTCCCCGAACCAGGAGCAGGTTGCTGCCGCGGTGTCGGATCAACAGCCGACAGACAGAAAATTGAGCGCCGAGACGAGGTGTATCTTCGCGACATCGCCAAGTTCCTCGATTTCGACATATTCGTCGGGGGCCCCGAGATTATGCGGCGTCAACCCGCAGACCACGGAGGGAATTCCTGCAGCGCGATAGAGGCGGGCGTCAGACGCTCCGACCCGCATGTTGACGGATGGAGCGCGCCCGAGAACCCGGTGGCAGGCGTCAACCGTGGCTGTCACCACCGGGTCGTGCGGTGATGTCCATGTCGGCTCATAGCGACGAACGATTTCAAACCGTATGTCGGGAAGGGGATCGAGCAACCTGGAGATTTCCGACTCGACCCTGTCAACCGTCACCCCCATAGGCAGACGGATATCGGCATTGGCCTCGGCGCGGTCTGGTACGAGATTTGCGGAATGACCCCCGGAAATGCGGCCGAAATTCACCGTCAGCGATTTCAGGATCTCGGCTTCGCCATCCCCGCCAATCGGCTCCGAAACCGGGCGGGCGGCGTCAATCGTCCCTGCGACCTCATCCGGCGGCACAACGCCGAGGGATGACAGGTCCGAAAGCGCATTCATGGCCGTTCGCAACGCGTCAATGGCATTCTTGCCATTGTGGACATGGGCTCCATGCGCCGGCTTTCCCCGGGCAAAGATGTCGACCCAGATCATGCCCTTTTCGCCGATCCGGGGCACCAGAGGCGCGCCGACATCGGCATTCAACATGGCGTCGCCCCGCGCGTCCGGCGTTGTATCGAGAAGAAACTGGCTGCCGAGAACACCCATCGTCTCCTCGTCACCAGCCAGTGTCAGGCACACTTCTCCGGCCCACATGTCGCGCATCTGCGCCAGGGCGCTAAAGGCGTGAATGAGACATGCGACGCCCCCCTTCATATCGGAGGAGCCCCGGCCATACAGCCTGCCACCACGAACCGAACCGGAAAACGGACCGTCTGTCCAGGCATCGTGATCTCCAGCCGGGTAGGTGTCGAGATGTCCGTTGAGAATCAGCCGCCTGCCCGGTGTCGTTGCGCACAGCTTGGCCACGAGGTTATGAATCGGCTCCCTCGCCGTATGCGTGGTGACTTCAACCCCCGTCAGGCCCGCAATTTCATTGGCGATCAGGCGAGCCGCGGCGGCGGTGTCGCTTTGCGGTGATTCGGTGGGAATGCGGACCAGCTTTCTGGTCAGTTCGACAATCCGGTCCCGCGAATCGTCCACATCCTTCAGGACCTGCGAAACCATTGCCGGGTTCAGTGTGGCTGGTGTGTGACTGGCCATTGTCAACTGTCCCGGGACCGGCTGTGGTGTGGCCGGTTCCGCCTCGTCTTCATCGATTGCGTCAGGACGACCACCCCCAGCGCAAGAAACCCGAGGATATACGCCCATTCCTTGGCCGGGCGGTCGGGTTCCGCGATATCGAACTTGTCAATATTGTCGCCAAAGTCCAGGCCCGCCAATTCTGCCGGTCCGTTGAATTGCAGGTTGCTCACGCGAAGGCCCCGCCCCTCTTCCGGTTCGACGGATATGCCGAGGCGCTTGCCAAGACTGTCACCATCGGCCAGGGATTCAGGCGGTATGACAAACAGCTTGTAGCGGTCTCCGTATTCTGTCCATCGCGTGACATGCAGGCGAATTGCACGATCGTCCGGCACTACCTCGCCACTATCGGCGCGGACCTGTTCAAGCGATAGCGGGCTGAATTCGGGGAACACGCGATTCATCAGGGCATCAGGCCGGAACAGCGAAACAACGACGATCAGCAGCAATGCGCGCTCGGCAATGGTCAACCTGGTGAGGAACCAGCCCTGGGTCACGCAGGCAAAGCACAGGATGGCAATCAGCGAGACGAAAAAGATCGTGGCACCGTGCCACACGCTGGTTACGCCCACGAGCAACAATTCCGGATTGAATATGAATACGACTGGAAGAATGCTGGTGCGGATGTCGTACAGAAACGACTGCACGCCTGTACGCATGGGGTTTGCCCCGGAAATCGCCGAGGCCGCAAAGGCGGCAAGGCAGACGGGAGGCGTCGAATCGGCCATCAGGCCGAAATAGAGCACGTAGAGATGAACGGCGATCAGCGGGATGACAAGACCGGACGCATTGCCGAGCTCGACGAGAACTGTCGCCATCAACGAGGCCACGACGATGTAATTGGCCGTGGTCGGCAATCCCATGCCGAGGACCAGGCAAACCACGGCGACAAGGGGCAGGAGAATGTAGAAATTGCCCTGCGAAATTGCCTCGATAACCGACAGCATGGCATTGTTCAGACCAGTTGAAGAGACCGCGCCGACAATGATCCCGGCAGCGCCCACTGCAGCCGTGACCCCGGCCATGCTCTTGCCTCCCGACACCATGGCGTCAAATGTCGTTCTGCTGCCGGACAACAGGCCATGCATGACAGGCCTGTTCGCCCGCCGGGCATCAATGACCGCGCCGATGTAGATGATGCCGACCAGCAGCAATATGGCGTAAAAGACCGCGCTGCCCGGACTCCATCGTTCAACCAGTAGCAGGTAGATCAGGGCACCAAGCGGCACGAGATACTGGACACCGCCCTTCAGCGTGGCCATGACGTTGGGCAGACGGGATTTCTCCATTCCCCTGATCCCGAGCTTTGCCGACTCCAGGTGGGAGATGTAGAACAGGGCGCAATACGAAATGAATGCCGGAATGGCGGCATGAACGATCACGTCGTAGTAGGAAATGCCGATGAACTCGGCAATGATGAATGCCGACGCCCCCATGATCGGCGGCATCAATTGGCCGTTCGTGGATGCCGCCACCTCGATTGCACCGGCCTTGTGTGACGGAAACCCCATCTTTTTCATGAGCGGGATCGTGAAGGCTCCGGTGGTCACCGTGTTGGCAATGGACGAACCCGAAACCGTTCCAGTCAGTCCGGAGGCCATGATCGCCGCCTTGGCTGGCCCACCGCGATTTGCTCCGACCAGCCCGAAAGACAAGTCGAGAAAGAACCGCCCCGCTCCGGCCTTGTCCATGAACGCGCCAAAGAGGACAAACAGGAAGACGTAGCTGACCGAGACGTCGATGGGAATCCCGAACACGGCCTCGCTTGACAGCCACTGGTAGCCGATCAGCCGTTCCAGGGAGACGCCCTTGTGCGAAATGACATCGGGCATCGACTGGCCGTAAATCGAGTAAAGCAGGAAAATCGAGCAGACGATGACCAGCGGAAGGCCAATGCTGCGCCTCGTCGCTTCAAGCAACAACACGATCCCGGCACCGCCGAGCAGCGCTTCGAGGGGAATGACAAATCCCGCAAACTGGACTTCAAGAAGAATTCCATCCCGACTGACAATGCCGTCATAGGCAATCCATCCATAGGAACACACCGCGAAGGCGAGAACACCGCCGGCGACGGTTATCATTCCGCGCCCCGTTCCAGCCGCCTCCCAGGCGGAAGGAAACATCAGGAAGCCGAGCAGAAGTCCAAATGCCAGGTGAAGTGCCCTTGCCGGCAGGTCAACGAAGATTCCGAAACCGAACTCAAAGGGTAGCGGCGATGCAATCCAGAGTTGCCAGAGGGACCAGCTGAACGCCACCAGCGGCACAAGGACCGCAAGCCGACCGCCGAGGGCCCGTTGCGGTCCATCGAATTTCTCGACCAATCCGTCGACATCGGGCGAGTCTGGTGCGGGTGCTGGGTTCAAGCCGTTCAACCGGACATTCCCCCCTTCTGCATGCTGCCAAAGGGGGGAAACAGGTGTATGCGGACGGTGGCGACGTAAACAGTCGCCACCGAACCGGGTTCTACATCAAACCCTTTTCCTTGTAGTACCTGACGGCACCCGGATGCATCGGTGCGGACAGGCCATTCGTGATCATTCCCTCCGGAGTCAGTATCGAGTAGGCCGGATGCAGCGCCTTGAAGTCGTCGAGATTCTCGAAGACCGCACGGACAACTTCGTAGACCACATCTTCCGGAACGCTCGCATCGGTCACGATGGTCGCGTAGCCGCCGAAGGTCTTCACAGGAGCGACCGTGGATGAATAGGCGCCTTCGGGAATGGTAACCGGGCCGTAGAACGGAAATTCGGATATCAGCCCGCTTTCGACTTCCGTGTCGAGGTTGACGATATAGGCACCGCAGCCCTCGGTCGCCACGGCAACGCCCGAATTTGGTATGCCGACCACGTATCCATACGCATCGATCTTGCCGTCACAGAGTGCCTTGGAGTGCTCCGACGACGTCATGTCGGTCACCAGGCCAAAGAAATCAACCGGCGTTCCATAGCGTTCCATGAGCAATTCGGTTGTTGCCCGCTGACCCGAACCCGGATTGCCCATGTTGAACCTCTTGCCTTCCAGGTCCGTCCAGGAATTGATGCCGGAATCCTTGGCTGCAATCAGCTGGTATGGTTCGGGATGCACCGAAAACACGGCGCGCAGATCAGGGTTGTTCGTGACTTTTTCCGACGATCCGTTGTAGGAATGGAATTGCCAGTCGGATTGTGCCACGCCGAAGTCGAATTCGCCATCGGTGATCTGGGCAATATTGTATGTCGAACCTGCCGATGACGGTGCCGAACAGCGGATATTGTGCTTGCGTCCGGAATCGCGTCCCTCGGCAGCTTCCTTGTGCACCATCCTGCAAATCGCGTTGCCCGACACGAAATAGACGCCCGTCGGACCGCCGGTCCCAATGGTGATATAAGTCTTGTCAGCGGCAGATGCGCTATGCTCGGCACCCGGCAGGCCCGCGAGCGCGAACCCGGCAACGAGTGCCAGTTTTCCGAGGTGTGTCATGATGTCCTCCCAATTGCGTGTCCACGGGACGCCTTTCAGCCAAATGTCGCAGATGGCGTCCCGCTCCCGACAGCCTAACGCAATTCGGTCACTCCATACAACCAACTACCCCGGCCAGATCACGGGTTTTGGTTGAAACGGGTCTTCGGCGACAATCCTGTCGGCGCAGCGCCAACCCGCCACCGCCCCGAAAGACACCCGCCGACCGGAATCCGGGGAAACACCAACCCACGTACTTTCGGTTCAAAATAATTGATATAGATTCTCTCTTTCACGCCGGTCTGCAGCTATCCGGTCGCGCCGCGCCTGTGCAAGCTTGTAGCTCGCCTGCATCCGCATCCATTGCTCGGCGATGCCCCAGCCGATATCCTCCAACGCCAGCGCCAAACGCCGCAAGCGTCCACCGTGCCATCATGACTGCCGATGACGATGCTCGGCGACAGCATGTGCACAGCTCGGCAATGCGCGGCCGGGGCCATTTGCTACAGGAAACGGTACTGCTTGGAAAAGAATCCCTGTACCGGATTGTCGCTGACCTACTAGGGACTCCCGTCGGTGGGAATGTGGAACAAACTCCCCGGTTCAGTCCAGATTGAAGTGACACCCTACAACCCGGCTCGGGGGGTCCATCAGCAAGGGTGCCATCATGCCATCCGGCCACCTGGCAACTCGCATCCGGCGCCGCCATCCTGGCGCCAGCATCGCCCCTCCTGCCCCGGGCGGTTACACGAGAGACGGCCACAAGCGAAAGTGAAGGCATGCCATCCGTCCCGCCTGCAGTCATGCGAGGCGCCTTGCCGTCACAGCAGCGCCAGCATCGAGGTGATTGTCGCCCGTCCGACCTCGAGGCATGCGGTTGCGGGCCTTGCCAGGGTCGGCGGGCGGTTTTTTGTCTGAAGTCCCGGCCGCGTATCTTGACTCGATGATTGTCTCTGCTAGTGCCATTGGCACACGCAGGCGACCGGACATTCGTTCGGCGGTGCCGGGGTTCCCCGTTTCGGAAAGGAAAACGACATGGCGCTCGATCATGAACATTGGCCAAATGACCTGGACGCATTCTGGCTCCCATTCACTGCCAACCGGCAATTCAAGACTGCGCCGAGAATGTTCGTGTCGGCCAAGGGTATGCACTACCGCACACCGGATGGACGGGAAGTCCTGGACGGGTCGGCCGGCCTGTGGTGCTGCAATGCCGGCCATGGCCGCACCAGGATCGTCGAAGCGATACAGAAGCAGGTCGAGGAGCTTGACTACGGCCCCGGCTTCCAGGTGAGTCACCCGAAGGCCTTCCACCTGGCAAACAAGATCATCGACATTGCTCCCGACGGGCTTGACCACGTCTTCTTCACCAATTCGGGATCGGAATCGGTCGAGACAGCGCTGAAGATCGCCATCGCCTACCATCGCGCCCGCGGCGAGGGTCAGCGGGTCCGGCTGGTGGGCCGCGAGCGCGGCTATCACGGCGTGAATTTCGGCGGGATCTCGGTGGGCGGCATCGTCAATAATCGCAAGGTGTTCGGCTCGCTGCTCAACGGTGTCGATCATCTGCGCCATACCCATCTTCCGGACAAGAACTCCTTTACCCGCGGGCAGCCGCAGCACGGCGCCGAACTAGCCGATGATCTCGAAAGGCTGGCCGCCCTGCATGGCGGGGAGACGATCGCCGCGGTGATCATCGAGCCGATTGCCGGGTCGACCGGCGTGCTGATTCCGCCGGTCGGCTACCTGGAGCGTATCCGCGAGATCTGCGACCGGCACGGGATCCTGCTGATATTCGACGAGGTCATTACCGGCTTTGGCCGGCTCGGCGAAGCCTTTGCCGCCCAGTATTACGGGGTCCGGCCCGACCTCATCACCTGCGCCAAGGGGCTGACCAGCGGCGTCATTCCCATGGGTGCGGTCCTTGCCTCCAGCGAGATCCACGACGCCTTCATGCATGGTCCCGATCACATGATCGAACTGTTCCACGGCTATACCTATTCGGCCAACCCGGTTGCTTGCGCTGCCGCCATCGCCACCCTCGAGGTCTATCGCGAGGAAGGGCTGTTTGACCGGGCGCGGGATTTGTCCTCTTACTGGGAAGATGCCCTGCATGGCCTCCGGGATCACCCGCACGTGATCGACATCAGGAATACCGGCATGGTCGGCGCCGTTGAGCTTGAACCGATTGCCGGCGTGCCGGCCAAGCGAGGGTTCGACATCTTCATCGAGGCATTCGAGGCCGGTCTTCTGACCCGGGTCACCGGCGACATCGTGGCGCTGTCGCCGCCGCTGATTGCCGAGCGGTCGCATGTCGACGAGATCATCGGCAAGCTCGGCGATGTCCTCAAATCGGCAGCGTGAGGAGGAATTGGCCATGTCCGGACCAGCTGCAAATCTGAAGATCGACGGCTCCCGTCTCTGGGACAGCATTGCCGAGATGGCCAGGATCGGTCCCGGCGTGGCCGGCGGCAACAACCGCCAGACCCTGACCGATGAGGATGGCGAGGGCCGCGAGCTGTTTGCCCGATGGTGCAGGCAGGCCGGGATGGAAATCGGCGTCGACCAGATGGGGACGATGTTTGCAGCCAGGCAAGGCTCCGACCCGGATGCGCTTCCGGTCTATGTCGGCTCACATCTTGATACGCAACCGACCGGCGGCAAGTATGACGGTGTGCTTGGTGTGCTCGGCGCGCTCGAGATCATCCGCACACTCAATGATCTCGACATCACCACCGAGAGATCGATCGTGGTGACCAACTGGACCAACGAGGAGGGAACCCGGTTTGCACCGGCGATGCTGGCATCGGGCGTGTTTGCCGGCGTGCTCGACCAGGAATGGGCATATGAACGACAGGACGCCGACGGCCTGGCCTTCGGCGACGAGTTGGTGCGGATCGGCTGGAAAGGAGATGAGCAGACCGGGTCGAGGAAAATGCATGCATTCTTCGAGCTGCACATCGAACAGGGTCCGATCCTCGAAGCCGAGGGGGCCGATATCGGCGTGGTGACCCATGGGCAGGGCCTGGCCTGGATCCAGGTCACGATTACCGGCAAGGAGAGCCATACCGGGTCGACCCCGATGCCGATGCGGCGCAATGCCGGGTTGGGCATGGCGAGGATTCTCGAACTGGTCGACAAGATCGCCTGGAGTCACGAGCCGGATGCGGTCGGCGCTGCCGGTCATATCGAGGTTCGTCCCAACAGCCGCAATGTCATTCCGGGCACCGCAATCTTCACCGTCGATTTTCGCTCCCCGAAACTTGATGTCATCAACGACATGGAGCAGAGATTGCGCGAGGGCGGACAGAAGATCTGCGACGAGATGGGATTGTCGGTTGTCTTCGAAAAGGTCGGCGGGTTTGATCCGGTCGAATTTCACCCGGATTGCGTCACCGCGGTCAGGAATGCCGCCGAAAGGCTGGGCTACTCGCATCGCAACATCGTGTCCGGCGCCGGGCATGACGCCTGCTGGATCAACCGGGTGGCGCCGACGGCCATGGTCATGTGCCCCTGCGTCGATGGGCTTTCGCATAACGAGGCCGAGGAGATCACCCGGGAATGGGCGTCTGCCGGCGCCAACGTGTTGCTGCATGCAGTGGTCGAGACGGCCGGCATAGCCGACTGACCGGCGATGGCCACTGTCCCGGCGACAGGCCGCGGATTGAATGATCAGGAGGATTGGACATGTCCAGGGTAATCAAGGGCGGAACCGTCGTAACCGCTGACCGCACCTACAAGGCGGATATTCGCATTGACGGCGAGACCATCGAGGAAATCGGCGAGGATCTGAGCGGCGACAGTTACGTGGATGCCGAGGGTGCCTATGTCATTCCCGGCGGGATTGATCCGCATACCCATCTTGAAATGCCGTTCATGGGCACCACCGCCGCCGAGACCTTCGAGTCCGGCACCTGGGCGGCGGCGGCTGGCGGCACCACCATGCTGGTCGATTTCTGCCTCCCGGGCCCTGACGGTTCGATCAGGAACGCCATCCAGGAATGGCATCGCAAGTCGCAGCCGCAGATTTGTGCCGATATCGGCTACCACATGGCCATTACCGGCTGGGACGAGAACGTGTTCAACGAAATGAAGGACGCGGTGGAGATGGGCGTCAATTCGTTCAAGCATTTCATGGCCTATAAGGGGGCGCTGATGGTCGAGGATGACGAGATGTTCGCATCCTTCAATCGCTGCCGGGAGCTTGGCGCCCTGCCCATGGTCCATGCCGAGAATGGCGATATCGTCGCCGAGTTGCAGAAGAAATACCTTGCCCAGGGCATTACCGGCCCCGAGGGCCACGCCTATTCGCGGCCGCCCGAAGTCGAGGGCGAGGCGGCAAACCGGGCGATCATGATTGCCGACGCTGCCGGCGTGCCGCTCTACATCGTGCATGTGTCCTGCGAACAGGCACATGAGGCAATTCGCCGGGCACGGCAGAAGGGGATGCGGGTCTATGGCGAGCCGCTTATCCAGTTCCTCACCCTCGATGAAAGCGAGTATTTCTCGAAGGATTGGGACCATGCGGCGCGGCGGGTCATGTCGCCACCCTTCAGGTCGAAGCAGCACCAGGACGGGCTGTGGAACGGGCTGACCGCCGGTTCGCTGCAGGTGGTGGCCACCGACCACGCCGCCTTCACCACCGAACAGAAGCATATGGGCCGCGACGATTTCACCATGATACCCAACGGCACCGGCGGCCTCGAGGAGCGGTTGGCAGTGCTGTGGACGGAAGGTGTCGAGAAAGGGCGGTTGACCCCGAACGAATTCGTCGCCGTCACCTCGACCAACATTGCCCGGATTCTCAACATCTATCCGAAGAAGGGAGCCCTGCAGCCGGGCGCCGATGCCGACATCGTGGTCTGGGATCCGAAGATCCACAAGACAATCACTGCCACCAGTCACAAATCGGTCCTCGACTACAACGTGTTCGAGGGCTTCGAGGTCAAGGCGCAGGCCAGATACACCATCTCGCGCGGCGACGTGATCTGGGCGTGGGGGCAGAACTCGCAACCGCAACCTGGGCGCGGCCGCTTCGTGCCGCGGCCGGCCTTCCCGTCGGCACACAAGGCGCTGTCGAAATGGAAGGAGTTGAACTCACCACGCCGGGTCGAGCGCGATCCGATGAACATTCCGGCCGGCATCTGAGGTGCCGGGATCATTGCCGACGGGATGATGGCCGAGCCAGCATTGACCGGGACCTCCATCATCGAGGCCAGGGATCTCGACCTGGTATTCGACACCTCCGATGGCGTGGTGGAGGCATTGCGAGGCATCGATCTCGATATCGGCACGGGCGATTTCGTTTCGCTGATCGGACCATCGGGTTGCGGCAAGACCACCTTCCTGCGGGTGGTGGCAGCGCTCGAGGAGCCGACCTCCGGCACGATTTCGGTCAAGGGCATGACGCCGGATCAGGCCCGCATGGCCCGGGCCTATGGCTACGTGTTCCAGGCGGCCGGGCTCTATCCTTGGCGAACCATCGCCGCCAATGTCCGCCTGCCGCTGGAGATCATGGGCTATGACCGGGTCGAGCGCGACGAGCGGACTCGCAAGGTGCTTGAACTGGTCGAACTGACCGGCTTCGAGCGCCGCTATCCCTGGCAACTCTCCGGCGGCATGCAGCAGCGGGCCTCCATCGCCCGCGCCCTGGCCTTCGATGCCGAAATCCTGCTCATGGACGAGCCCTTCGGCGCCCTCGACGAAATTGTCCGCGACCACCTCAACGAACAATTGCTCAGCCTGTGGCAAAAGACCGGCATGACGGTGCTGTTCGTCACCCATTCGATTCCCGAAGCGGTCTATCTTTCCACGAAGATCGTGGTCATGAGCCCGCGTCCGGGGCGAATTGCCAGCGTCATCGACAGCCCGCTTCCCCGGCAGCGCTCGCTAGACATCCGTGACACGCCCGAATTCATAGCCGTTGCCGGGAAGGTCCGCGCCGGTCTCAGGGAGGGGCATCTTGACGACTGAATGGCGGGCCGGATGATGCGTTCACTGCTGCCGGTACTGACCGTTGTCACCGCCATCATCGCGGTCTGGTACGTGATGACGGTGGTGCTGAATTCGACCTGGACACGGGACCAGGCCGAGCGGGCGGGCGTCGAGGTGACTTTGGCAGAGATTGTCCAGGACACTTTGCGGCAAGACCGTCCGCGGCTGCCGGCTCCGCACCAGGTCTTCACCGAACTCTGGGAAACCACGGTCGAAAAGAAGATCACCTCCAAGCGGAGCCTGGTCTTCCATGGCTGGATCACCCTCACCGCAACGGTGCTCGGCTTCGCCATCGGTACCATGCTGGGAATCCTGCTTGCGGTCGGCATTGTCCACAACCGGGCCATGGATATGGGAGTCATGCCCTGGGCCATTGCCAGCCAGACGATTCCGATCCTTGCCCTGGCGCCGATGATCATCATCGTGCTGTTCTCGATCGGCATTTCCGGCCTGGTCCCCAAGGCGGTCATCTCCGCCTATCTGAGCTTCTTCCCGGTGGTGGTTGGCATGGTCTCCGGCTTCCGCAGCCCGGACCCGATGCAGACCGACCTGCTCAGGACCTACGCGGCCACGCGGTCGCAGGTATTCTGGAAGCTGCGGGTGCCGGCATCCCTGCCTTACCTGTTCACCTCGCTAAAGGTCGGTATCGCCGCGTCGCTAGTCGGCGCCATCGTCGGCGAACTGCCGACCGGCGCCGTGGCCGGGCTCGGCGCCCGCCTGCTGGTTGGAAGCTATTACGGACAGACAGTGCAGATCTGGTCGGCTCTGCTCGGTTGTGCCTTTCTCGCCGCCATGCTGGTCGGCGGCATCGGGCTGGTCGAGCGGGCCACGCTTCGGCGCATGGGAATGGCCCGATGATCCTGGTGGTGCTGGCCGTCGGTTTCTGGCTGGCCGCCTGGCGGCTGAACGTCTCGCTGGCCGCCCGGCCACGGACCCGGGTGACTCGCTTCGCGGTTCCCTTCATCTTCGGCGTCACCATCCTGGTGACATGGGAGGGGCTGGTTCGGGGTTTGCAGGTCCCGGGCGTCATCCTGCCGCCGCCGACGGCAATCGCCGCCGCCTTCGCCCGAAGCCTCGACATCCTGTGGATCGATTTCGTCCAGACCTTCGCCAAGGGGGCGCTGTCAGGCTACGCGATCGGCTGCGGCTCGGCGGTGCTGGTCGCAATCCTGGTCGACCGTTCCGAGTTCCTGCGCCGCGGCCTCTTGCCGGTCGGCAATTTCCTGGCCGCGCTGCCCATCGTCGGCACGGCGCCGATATTCGTGATGTGGTTCGGGTTCGGCTGGCAGTCGAAGGCGGCAGTGGTGGTGGCGATGGTCTTCTTTCCGATGCTGGTCAACATGGTCCAGGGGCTGGCATCATCGGAGCAGATGCAGCGGGACATCCTGCGGACCTACAATGCCTCCTACTGGCAGACGCTGCTGAAACTTCGCCTGCCGGCAGCGATGCCATTTGCATTTAATGGATTGAAAATCTGCACCACATTGGCTTTAATCGGCGCCATTGTTGCCGAGTTCTTCGGCTCTCCGACCATGGGAATGGGATTCAGGATCTCCACCGAGGTCGGACGGCTCGCGCTTGATGTCGTGTGGGCCGAAATCCTGGTGGCGGCGGTGACCGGTTCGATGTTCTACGGTGCCGTCGCCATGTTGCAACGGGGGGTCACATTCTGGCACCCATCGATCCGGGGCTGAACACGGCCCCGGTCAATCATAGAAAGGACAAGCGCATGAAAAGAACCATTGCAACCATCTCCGGACTCGTTGTGGCACTGAGCGCGGGAGCCGCAATGGCCGCCGATGAAGTGACACTGCAATTGAAATGGGTCACCCAGGCACAGTTTGCCGGCTACTACGTGGCGCTGGACAAGGGCTACTACGACGATGAAGGGCTTGATGTCACCATCAATCCGGGCGGGCCGGACATTGCACCTCCGCAGATCATTTCAGGCGGCGGCGCCGATGTCATCATTGACTGGATGCCGTCTGCCCTGGCCAGCCGGGAGCGGGGATTGCCGCTGGTCAACATTGCCCAACCCTTCAAATCCTCGGGAATGATGCTGACCTGCCGCAAGGATAGCGGCATCGCCTCGCCAGACGATTTCCCTGGACGCACGCTGGGCGTCTGGTTCTTCGGCAACGAGTATCCCTTCCTCAGCTGGATGAGCCAGCTCGGCATCCCGACTGATGGCAGCGATGGTGGCGTGACGGTGCTAAAGCAGGGCTTCAGCGTCGACCCGCTGCTGCAGGGCCAGGCCGATTGCGTGTCGACCATGACCTACAATGAATACTGGCAGTTGATTGATGCCGGATTGTCGGCCGATGAGTTGATCACCTTCAAATACGAGGATCACGGTGTGGCGACGCTCGAGGATGGACTCTACGTGCTCGAGGACAAGCTTTCCGATGCGGATTTCGTCGACCGGATGGTCCGGTTCGTCAGGGCTTCGATGCGCGGCTGGAAATACGCCGAGGACAATCCTGATGAAGCAGCCGAAATCGTGCTGGACAACGATGCAACCGGCGCCCAGACCGAGCTTCACCAGAAGCGCATGATGGGCGAGATCGCCAAGCTCACCGCCGGCTCCGACGGCTCACTCGACCCGGCCGATTACGAGCGGACGGTCGAGACCCTGCTGGCAGGCGGCTCGGACCCGGTCATCACCGCGGCACCTGAAGGTGCATGGAGCCACGCCATCACCGACCAGGCTCTCAACTGATCAGACTCAAATCACGTTCGGGCGGCGCAGCAGTTGCCGCCCGGACATTCTTGCCTCGGCAGGCAGCCTCCGTCAAACCGCGGCACCTGCGTCCTGACCCCGCCGGCGGTTGGTCAATTCTTCCCCTTCAGCCCTCGACTTTCTGCCCGAAGGGGTCGGTGGGGTAGAGGATCTTGGCCAGGTAAAGACCCTTCGCCTGCCCCACGGGGCCACACCGGCTCCGATCGCACGCCTCCAGCATGCTGCGAATGTCATCGGGGCTGATTGCCCCGGCGCCAACCCGTTCGAGCGACCCGACCATGCTTCGGACCTGCCGATGCAGGAAGCTGCGGGCCGTCGTCACGAACCGGAATTCCCGACCTTCATGATATGGGTATGAGTCGATCTCCAGCGAATCGAGAGTCCTGACCGGAGATGCCGCCTGGCAGTGGGCCGATCTGAAAGTGGTGAAGTCATGCCGGCCCACCAGGTGGCCAGCCGCCTCCTGCATCGCGTCCTTGTCCAGCATGTATCGCCGGTGCCAGAACAGCCCGTGCTCGACCGCCGGCGCCGCCCGGCGTGACAGAATCCGATAGACATAGACGCGCTGAACGGCCGAATGTCGGGCATGGAAATCATGGTCGACCCGGGCCACATCAAGCACCCCCACCCTTTGCTTCCCGAGATGGGCGTTGAGAGCTTCCCGGAGCCTGAGGGGATCCCACTCGCCTGCCAGGTCGGCATGCGCGACCTGGCCCCAGGCATGCACGCCGCTATCGGTTCGGCCGGCGGCGGTCAGGTCGGCACCATCCGGCTCGAGTTGGTGCAACGCTGCCTCGACGACCCCCTGCACCGTCTTCTGCCCGGACTGGCGCTGCCAGCCACAGTATCGGGCACCGTTATATTCCAGCTTGAATGCGAAACGCGGCATGAATTGACGGGCTGCCCCTGCTTTGGATGACGGCCCGGTTGCCGACCGCCCATCGATCAGATACCGCCGATAACCTGTTGCAACAATGCCGGATTGCCGGATTTCGTTCACTGGACGAGAGCCGCAATGACACCTATTGGAATTGCCGGCAGTTGACCCGGAGAGTCCTCGAATGGATGTTGACGACAAGATGACCGCCGAACCGGTCGATTATCGGGACACGCTCCTGCTTCCCGACACGCCGTTCCAGATGCGGGCGGGCCTGCCGAGGCGTGAGCCGGACTGGCTCGCCCGCTGGGAGGAGATCGACATCTATGGCCAGCTGCGAGGCCGGACCGGCCGCCCTTCCTTCGTGCTTCATGACGGCCCGCCCTATGCCAATGGAAATCTGCATATCGGTCATGCGCTGAACAAGGTCCTCAAGGACATGGTGGTCCGGTCGCAGCAGATGATGGGCAAGGATTCCCGCTACGTGCCCGGCTGGGATTGCCATGGCCTGCCGATCGAGTGGAAGATCGAGGAACAGTACCGGCAAAAGGGGCTGGAAAAGGATGATGTACCAGTCATTGAACTGCGTCAGCAATGCCGCCGCTTCGCCGAGAAGTGGATTGACGTCCAGCGGCAGGAATTCAAGCGGCTGGGGGTGATCGGCAACTGGGATGATCCGTATCTGACCATGGATTTTCATGCCGAGGCGGTGATCGCCGAGGAGTTCATGAAATTCCTGATGAACGGCACCCTCTACCGCGGAGCCAAGCCGGTCATGTGGTCACCGGTTGAAAAGACGGCGCTGGCCGAGGCGGAGGTGGAATACAAGGATCATCGCAGCCCGGCCATCTGGGTCAAGTTCCCGGTGATGTCATGCCCATCCGGGCCGGGGCCCGATTGCGCCGACGCGTCGGTGGTGATCTGGACCACGACTCCCTGGACCATCCCGTCCAACCGGGCAATCTGCTTCAACCCGGAGCTTGCCTACGGGCTCTATCGTGTCACCGATGCGCCGGAGGGCAACTGGGTCGCGGAAGGCGACCGGCTGATCATTGCCGACCAGCTGGCGGAGTCGGTGATGGCAGCGGCGCGCGCCGCGGCCTTCACCCGCTGCTGCGGTCTCGATGCCGCCGATCTTGCCTCCACTGTCTGCGCCCACCCCCTGCGGGGGCTGGCCGGTCCGTCCGTGCCCGAGATCGACCGCTGGGATTTCGATGTGCCGATGATCGCTGCCGACCACGTGACCGACGATGCCGGGACCGGTTTCGTCCACACCGCCCCGTCACATGGCGATGACGACTACCGGATCGGGTTGCTGCACGGGCTCGAGATGACCGACAATGTCGAAATCGATGGCCGATTCCGCCAGGACATGCCGCTATTCGGTGGTCTGGAGATCTATACCAGCCGCGGCAAGGAGGGTCCGGCCAACAAGGCGGTGATCGACCACCTGGCCGAGGCCGGTATGCTGGCGGCACGGCAGGCGATCACCCATTCATACCCGCATAGCTGGCGCTCGAAAGCACCCGTCATCTATCGCAGCACCTGGCAGTGGTTTGCCTCGATCGACACCGAGATCAATGACGACAACCACCAATTCGGACGCACCATTCGCCAGCGGGCCCTGGCCTCGATCAACGACTTTGTCGACTGGACCCCGCCGAGCGGCAGGAGGCGGCTCCACTCGATGGTCGAGCACCGGCCTGACTGGGTGCTGTCGCGCCAGCGTGCCTGGGGGGTGCCACTGACCTGCTTCACCAGGACAGATCTGCGCCCGGACCATCCGGACTACCTGCTGCGCGACCCGCGGGTGAACAGGCGGATCGTCGAGGCATTCGAGCAGGAGGGCGCCGATTGCTGGTATCATGACGGGGCGCGCCAGCGGTTCCTTGAAGGGCTTCACGATCCGGATGCCTTTGAGCAGAATTTCGACATTCTCGATGTCTGGTTCGACTCTGGCTCCACCCATGCCTTCGTCCTGCGGGACCGCGTTGACGGCACCGAAGACGGGATCGCCGATCTCTATCTCGAGGGCACCGACCAGCACCGCGGATGGTTCCATTCCTCGTTGCTGCAGGCTTGCGGAACACGGGGAGGAGCCCCATACCGTGGCGTGTTGACCCACGGCTTCACGCTCGACAAGAACGGCATGAAGATGGCCAAGTCGGTCGGCAACACCGTCGCTCCCGACAAGATCGTGCGGCAATATGGCGCCGACATTCTGCGGCTGTGGGTGGCCCAGTCGGATTACACCTCCGACCTCAGGATCGGCGACGAGATCCTCAAGCAGGTGACCGATTCCTATCGCAAGATCCGCAACACCTTTCGCTTCATCCTGGGCAATCTCAACGGGTTCGACCCGGAAGATTCCGTCGCCCGGCAGAACATGCCGGAGCTTGAACAATGGGTGCTTCACAGGATCGGCAAGCTCGACCGGCGGGTTCGGAGCGGCTATGCGAAATATGATTTCCAGGGCGTGTTCCAGGAATTGTTCGCCTTCGCCACCGCAGATCTTTCCTCCTTCTATTTCGATATCCGGAAGGACGTCCTTTATTGCGAGCGGGCGACATCGCCGACCCGCATGGCGGCGCAGACGGTTCTCGACATCCTCCATCGCCGCCTAACATCATGGCTGGCGCCAGTCCTGGTCTTCACCATGGAGGAGATCTGGCTGGAACGGTTCCCGGGAGAGGGAAGCTCGGTGCACCTCCTCGATTTTGCCGATGCCGGGGCAGCCTGGATCGACGAGGAACTGGCCGGACGGTGGGACGTTGTCCGCCAGGCGCGCCGGGTGGTCACATCTGCCCTGGAAGTCAAGCGGCAGGACAAGGTCATCGGCTCGAGCCTCCAGGCATATCCGGTCGTTCATGTCGAGGATCCGGACAGGCTTGCCCTGCTGGAGAGTAGCGGTTTTGCCGATATCTGCATCACCTCGGAGATTCGCCTCGAAGCCGGCACCGGGCCGGAGCACGCACACCGGCTGGAGGATATTCCCGGCATCGGCGTGGAATTCCACCCGGCGCGCGGCACCAAGTGCCAGCGCTGCTGGAAGATACTTCCCGAGGTTGGTCAGCAGGCCAGGCCGGATCTCTGCCGCCGCTGCGACGGGATCGTCGCCGCACCCTGACCGGCACCGCTACAGGTTGAACAGGACGTGCAGGACGTCACCATCCCGGACGACGTAGTTCCTTCCCTCGGAGCGCAGCCTGCCGGCCTCGCGGGCACCGGCCTCGCCGCCGAATTCGGCAAAATCTTCGTATGACACCGTTTCCGCCCGGATGAAGCCCCGGCGAAAATCGCCATGTATGGCCCCGGCGGCGTCGACGGCATGGGTGCCGCGCCGGATCGTCCATGCATGCGCCTCGCGCGGGCCAGCGGTGAAAAAGGTGATCAGGTCGAGCAACTGGTAGCCAGCATTGATCACTCGTGCCAATCCAGGCTCCGAGAGAGACAGTTCGGCGAGGAACTCGCTCTCTTCGCCGGGCTCGAGCTGGCTGATCTGCTCCTCGATGGCCGCCGAGCAGACCACCACCCCAGCACCGGATTTGGCGGCAACCTCCTCCACCATCCTCGAGTAGTCGTTGCCGGTGGCAGCCGAGTCCTCGTCGACATTGCACACGTAGAGAACCGGCTTGGCCGACAGTAGCCGGATACGACCCCAGGCAGCCTGCTCGGAGGGCTCGATCCCGGTCAGCCGGGCTGGCTCTCCCCGTTCGAGAACGGGAAGCGCCCGCCGCAGCAGCATGTCCTGGACCACCGCTTCCGGGTCCCCGCCCCTGACCTTGCGCGACAGTCGCTGCATTCGCCGCTCGATCGATTCGATATCGGCGAGCATCAGTTCGGTCTCCACGGTCTCGATGTCGCCGACCGGATCGATCCCGCCATGCACATGGGTCACGTCTCCATCCTCGAAGCAGCGCACGACATGGGAGATGGCGTCCACCTCCCTGATCGTGGCCAGGAACCGGTTCCCCAACCCCTCGCCGCGTGATGCCCCCTTGACCAGGCCGGCAATGTCGACAAATCGCATCCGGGCCGGCACACTCCGCGGCGATGCGGCGATGGCGGCGATGCGGGCCAGCCGCGCATCCGGAACCGCGACCTCGCCGGAATTTGCCTCGATGGTGCAAAATGGAAAATTGGCGGCACGCGCCGACATCGAAGATGTCAGCGCATTGAACAGGGTGGACTTGCCAACATTCGGCAGCCCGACAATCCCGGTCTGAAATCCCATTTCCTGTACATGCCTCCAACATTCGCCGGTCGGTTCGATATGCAATCCGAGATTGCACATCCAGCGAATTTTCGGCATGAAAATCAGGCTCAAGGAGGTCAGCCCATCATGACATTCAATCCCTACCTGACATTCAACGGCAATTGTGCCGAGGCTTTCGCCCGATATGCCGAGATATTCGGTGCCGAGATCGGAGAGGTGATGAAATTCGGTGATGCTCCGCCCGGCGTCTCCTTGCCTCCGATATCCGACGATTTGGTCATGCATGCCCAGCTGGATCTCGGCGATTCGGTATTGATGGGCTCGGACATGTCTGGCAGTGGCGAGACCCAGTATTCGGGCATCCAGATCCAGATGGGATACGATGATGTTGATGAAGCCCGGCGGGTGTTCGAGGCGCTCGCCGAGGGAGGCGAGGTGGAAATGCCGTTCGAAAAGACCTTCTGGTCCGGCGGCTTCGGGATGGTCCGCGACCGGTTCGGCGTTCCATGGATGATCAATTGCAACCGGCCGGCAGCGTAGACGACCCGACATGACCAGGATCGACAGGCTGTTTGCCGGATTGCAGGCCGACAACAGGAAGGCTTTCATCTCCTACATCATGGCCGGAGATCCCGACTATTCGACATCGCTTGAATTGCTGAACGGCCTGCCTGGTGTCGGGGTGGACATTGTCGAGCTCGGCATCCCGTTTACCGACCCCATGGCCGATGGACCCACCATCCAGCTGGCCGGCCAGCGTGCATTGGCCAGCGGGCAGACGCTGGAGTTGACCCTGCAGATGGTCCGGGATTTTCGCCGCGGCAACGACACAACGCCAATCGTGCTGATGGGCTACTACAACCCCATCCACAACCGGGGGGCACGGGCGTTTCTTGCCGATGCCGCCGATGCCGGCGTTGACGGGCTGATCATTGTCGACCTGCCGCCGGAAGAGGACCAGGAACTCTGCCTGCCATCCGGAGAGTTCGGGTTGAACTTCATCCGGCTCGCGACCCCGACCACCGATGACCGGCGGCTGCCGGCCGTGCTCCGAAACACCAGCGGTTTCGTCTATTACGTGTCCATTACCGGGATCACCGGCGCCGCTGCCGCCGTGGCAGGCGACATTGCGCCGGATGTTGCCAGGATCAAGTTGGCGACGGATCTTCCCGTTTGCGTCGGGTTCGGCATCAGGACTCCGGACTCCGCCAGCCGGATCGCCTCGGTCTCCGACGGGGCGGTGGTTGGCTCGTCGATCGTCGCCATGATCGAGCAAAGACGCACGGTGGGCGACATCCTGGCATTCGCCGGCGAGCTTGCCGATGCCACCCATCATGCCTGAGACGATGTCCATGGCCGGGCCAGGCTGGTCACGAAGAAGGGGGAGGCGCCTGCGTCATCCAGGACCGGAATTGACATGACCGTAATCACCAATATCGACGATCTGCAGCAACTGTGCCGGCGACGCATCCCCAGGATGTTTTACGACTATGCCGAAACCGGAAGCTGGACCGGGCAGACATTCAGGGAAAACAGCAGTGATTTTGCCGAGATCAGGCTTCGGCAGAAGGTGGCGGTCGACCTGACCGACCGGCAGGTTGCCGGCAGGATGGTCGGGCAGGAGGTGACAATTCCGGTGGCGCTGGCACCGGTCGGCATGCTCGGCATGATGTGGCCCGATGGCGAGATCAAGGCCGCCAGGGCGGCGCGGGAGTTCGGCATTCCCTTCACCCTGTCCACCATGTCAATCTGTTCGATCGAGGATGTCGCTGCCCATGCTGGTCCAGGATTCTGGTTCCAACTCTATGTCATGCGCGACCGGAATTTCGTCGAGAACATTATCGGCCGTGCCAGGGATGCCGGCTGTTCGGCGCTGGTCCTCACCCTTGACCTGCAGATGCTTGGCCAGCGGCACAAGGATCTCAAGAACGGGTTGACGGCACCGCCCCGCCCCACCTTCGCCAATCTGCTCAACCTGTCGACCCGGCTCCGCTGGTCGCTGGACATGCTGCGGACCAGGCGACGCCAGTTCGGCAATATCGTCGGTCATGTCGAGGGCGTCACCGACGTCACCTCGCTGATGCACTGGACCAATGACCAGTTTGACCTGACGCTGGACTGGAGCCGGGTCGAGGACATCAGGAAGATCTGGGACAGGAAGCTGATTCTCAAGGGAATTCTCGACCCGGATGACGCCCGCCGGGCTGCAGATACCGGGGCCGATGCCATCATCGTGTCCAACCATGGCGGCAGGCAGCTCGATGGCGCCCTGTCATCGATCCGCGTGCTGCCGAGGATCGTCGAGGCGGTCGGAGACCAGGTGGAAATCCATCTCGATTCGGGAATCCGTTCGGGGCAGGACGTCCTCAAGGCGCTGGCTCTCGGTGCCACCGGCACCCATATCGGCCGCGCCGTCGTCTACGGGCTCGGTGCCGGGGGCGAGGCCGGTGTGACCACCGCTCTCGAGTTGATCCGCAAGGAGCTGGACACCACCATGGCACTGTGCGGCGAGAGGGACATTGCAAATCTTGGCCGCGATAACCTGATGCTGCCCCGGGATTTCGAGACACGCTGGAGCTGACCTCGCACCACCGTCTCCCTTCCCGGGATTCCCGGCTGGAGCGAAGGCCTGGCCCGTCGGTTCGGGCGCACGGCCGAACTTGCACGCGGGTGTGCCGCTTGCCGCGCAACCTCTTTGCAATGGCCATGCGTTTGGCATATTAGCTCGGCCTTTCGCGGGCATACACCCTTGGAGGATGCCCGACAATCAAGCTGGAGAAGGCAAATGGCTGGAGAATTACCAGAACTGCATGCCGAGCCGCGGACGGGGACAGGCAAGGGGGCCGCTCGTCAGGCAAGGCGCGAGGGGATGGTCCCGGGGATCGTCTATGGCGGGGGCTCAGACCCCCAGCCGATCAATCTCAAATACAATCACCTGATCAAGAACTTGCGGGCCGGACGGTTCCTGTCCACCCTGTTCAGGCTCAAGGTGGAAGGCGGCGAGGACGTCCGCGTGATCTGCAGGGGCGTGCAGCGGGACGTCGTCAGGGATCTGCCGACCCATGTCGATTTCCTGCGCCTGAAGCGAGCCAGCAAGGTCAATTTGTTCATTCCGGTCAGCTTCGTGAACGAGGAAGAATCGGAAGGCCTCAAGCGGGGCGGCGTGCTGACCGTGGTTCGGGGCGATGTCGAACTGAACGTATCGGCCGACAACATCCCCGAGGAAATCACCGCCGACCTCACCGGGCTGGACATTGGCGATGTCATTACCATTTCCGACATCCAGTTGCCCGAAGGTGCCACGCCGAGGATCGCCGATCGGGATTTCGTGATTGCCAATATCTCGTCACCATCCGGCCTGCGCTCCGACGAGGAGGACGAAGCGGACGAAGCGGAAATCCTGATCCCGCTGGAGGACGAGGATGCGCCCGAGGAGGAAGACTAGGCTGCAAGGCCCGCCCGCCCGGGAGACATGTCCTGACGGGAACGCCACCAACCTCGCCCTGTTCGTGGCATCCATGCCCAAAGCCCATGGCGCCGATCCGGGCCCGGCATGCAATTACCCCGGCATGGCCGGAGCCTGAAGGCATGCGGTGGTTGCCGGACGGTGCCCCTCGCCCATGATCTGGACTGGTCGATGAAATTGCTGGTTGGCCTGGGTAATCCGGGGCAGAAACATGAACGCAACCGCCACAATATCGGCTTCATGGCGGTTGATCGCATTGCCGAGGAGCACGGGTTTGGCAACTGGCGGGGCCGGTTTTCCGGCCTGGTGGCCGAAGGCAGGATGGAAGGCTCGCCGATCCTCTTGCTGAAGCCGCAAGGCTACATGAACAATTCCGGCCAGTCGGTCGGCGAGGCGATGCGGTATTTTCGCCTGTCTCCCGGCGATGTCGCGGTGTTTCACGACGAACTTGACCTTGCGCCCGGCAAGGTGAGGGTCAAGTCGGGCGGTGGCCATGCCGGGCATAACGGCCTCAAATCCGCCTGCCAGCATATTGGCCCGGATTTTGTCCGCATCCGGCTCGGAATCGGACATCCCGGTGAGCGACACCTGGTCACCCCCTACGTGCTCTCCGACTTCTCCAGGCTCGACCGGGAGTGGCTGCCCGATCTCATCTCCGCCATCGCCGAATGCGCGCCCTGCCTGGCAGGCGGCGACATTGCCCGCCTCCAGAATTGCCTCGGCCAGGCACGGCGGCAAGCACCGCAGACAGGTTCCAATACCGACAGCGCGCAGCGCCAAGCGCAAACAGGCTCCGATCCTGGCAGCAAGCCGCCACCGCAACGGCAGGAGGGGGTATTCCAGTCGCTCCTTGGCAAGCTCCGGGACCGGATGTCGTCCTGAACCCGGATCGGGCCTCCACGCGATTCGACGAATTTGCCTTGCATCTGCATTCCATGCCTGTGACATACCCGTCATCCCGGCAATGACCACACGGACCCGACATCGTGAAGATTGAAGACTCGCTCAATGTTTTCGGCGAACCGCTCGAGCCGTGCTCGCTCGACCCGGTGACCGGCTTCTTCCGCAATGGCTGCTGCGACACCTCGCCCGAGGACCGGGGCAGCCATACCGTCTGCGTCCAGATGACCGACGAGTTCCTGGCCTATTCGCAGCAGGCGGGAAACGACCTCTCGACACCGCGGGAGGAATTCGGGTTTCCTGGCCTAAAGGGGGGCGATCAATGGTGCCTGTGCGCGGCGCGGTTCCTGCAGGCTTACCAGGAAGGCGCTGCACCCCGGGTGCGGATGCGCTCGACCCATGTGAGGGCGCTGGAAATCGTGCCGATGGAATTCCTCATGGAGTACGCCTGCGACCTCCACTGACATTGCCGACCTCACGCATGCCAAACCTTGGACCGGGCTTCCCGTCGGGCCAGGACCAATCCGGGAGCACCCGATGAAGATCGCAATTCTGATTACCTGCAATGACGGGTCCGAATTCGCTGCCCGCCATCCGGATGATGGCGAGAAATTCATCTCCCTGCTGGCGCCAATCCGCCCGGACTGGGAATTCGTCCCGATCCCGGCACGTGACGATGTCCTTCCTCGGCGCGCCGATGCGTATGACGGCTACATCATCTGCGGAAGTCCGGCCTCGGTGCACGATACCCATGGCTGGGTCGAAAACCTGCTCCGATTCATCCGCAATATCCACGAATTGCGGATCCCGGTATTCGGCTGCTGCTTCGGTCATCAGGCAATCGCCCACGCTCTCGGCGGCGAGGTATCGCCGAACCGCGCCGGCTGGTCGGTCGGAACCGAATCCATGCGGATCGTCAGGCAGGATCCGTGGCTGCCGGCCGATTGCGACCGGATCGAACTCTACTCGGCCCACGAGGAGCAAGTCACCCTCCTGCCACCGGGAGGCCGTATTCTCGGCACCTGCCCGAACTGCCCGGTGGCCTCCCTGGCCATCGGCAACCACGTGTTCACCACCCAGTATCATCCCGAGATGACCCGGCCGTTTGTCGAGGATCTCGTCGAGGAGATGAAGGATGAACTCGGTAGCCAGATCGATGCCGCACGCGCCATGGCCGGCCGCACCGCCGAGGGCAGCAGATTTGCCACCTGGATTGCCCGCTTCCTCGAATACGGCTCGGCCTGCCGCCACTCGTCGAGCGGGGACATTGCCGACCCGGTCGGCGAGCGCTACGAGGCGGCGATGGACATTGCCCGTCTGGCCGGCGAGCGGGCTAACCGGTATTTCAGCAATCTCCAGGACCTCGCGGTCGAAAGCAAGGGGCCGGGCGACCTGGTGTCCGAGGCCGACCGGGATGTCGAGAGGCTGATCCGCTCGGAAATCGAGAGACGCTTTCCGGGCGATGGAGTCATCGGCGAGGAACTTGCCGGCAGGCCAGCCGAGACCTGCTTCAACTGGGTCATCGATCCGATTGACGGCACCGCGAATTTCCTGCGGGGCATATCGGCCTGGGTGGTGTCGATTGCCTGCATCCGCGACTCGAAGACCGTCATCGGCATCGTCCACGATCCGGTGCATGGCGAGACCTTCCATTGCCGGAGAATGCATGGCTCCCGGCTGAACTCCAGCCCATGCCAGGCAGCACAGGACACCACGCTCTCGGGGGGCCGCATCGGCATCGGGCGCTCGGGAAAATGCGGCAAGGCATCCACCTCCGCCCTCATGCAGCGACTCATCGACGACGAGCTGCAATTCGTCCTCCTGGGGTCCGGCGCCCTCGGAATAGCCCATGTTGCCGCCGGCCGTTCGCTCGGCTTCATCGAGGAATACCAGAACGCATGGGATTGTCTCGCCGGCTTGCTGCTGGTCGAAGAGGCTGGCGGCATCGTATTCGAGCATGATGTGGGCCAGCTCATTGCCGGCGGCGGCCGCATCGTGACCTCGGCCCCCATGGTCTCCGAGCACATCCGTTCAATCGCCGAACACGCCTTCAAAATAAACGCCGACCAGTAGCAGCCCCGCACCCACCAATCATGCCGGCCACCTGATCGGCGCCATCCGGACCCGGACACCCCTCCGATATGGCCACAGGGACACAGGCCGCCATTATCTGCAACCCGGCCAGACGTCGATATTGACAAGCGACGACACCATGCTTCATGACAAAAAGAAAAAAGTTCTCGGGAGCACGAGAATTGCGTACAGGCAAACACCCGCAAGGGGCGGCCAGCAGGTCAAAGTGCAGTCAGGCCGCGCAAAATCGCCCAACCCCTGCTGGCAGTGAATACTGCCGGAGGATCGGAACAACCGACCTGCGGCCAGCCTGTTGTGGCAACAGCAGGGCAGCACTGCAGGGTCACCCGCCTTCAAGGCATGAACAACGCCGCCCGGCCCGGCCCCGAACGCCTCCCTCAATGCCGACTCCAGCCTCAAGGCGGCCAGCCATTCGGCCTCACCACTTCCGGTACCAACCCCCCGAAGAGATTGCCGCCCAACCGCTTGTTGCCGGTTGCGGCGAGAATCACAACATGTACATGGACGCACAATATACTGTAGTGGGGGATAGCGATGTCAGGCAGATCTATTGCAGGCCTTACGTCCTTGGGGCTTCAAATGCCGATTGCAAGCTGCCCTTCGCACCACCCAGCCCACAATCGGTGGCAGTCACCGGGCCGTCGGCACCCCTCCTGATCCAGCAGAAAATCTGAACATGTCCAGAATACTCAAGCTGCTCACGACTCTGTGCGGGCAAGTCGCCGTCCTAACACTAATGGCCTTGGCAACAGACGCCGAGGCAAGCGGCTGGGCACCTCAGGACAAAGCCAAAGTCAAGTTCAATTCCTCCACGGCAGAGAGATTTATAACCGAGGTCACTCTGGATGGGCCTCCCAGAACGATCAACACAGTCAAGTTCACGTATGAGAGTAAAAGCGGTCACGACAGCAACGCCTATTGCAACCACAGGGCATGGATCGTTGACTGGCAAGTCATTAATGGTGGCGACAACGAACCAATAGAAATCCCGAAAAAATTGGCGGAGAATAAGAAGTTTGCGCTCCCGATCACGCTATGTCGCCGAGGCATTGAGAAGACCTTCAGGGTCGTTTGGACCGCGGACTCAGGGCCATTTGACAAAGACGCCGACAATTGCTGGTCATCGACCTCCTGCTGGACGGAGGTCACCATCAAAGGCGTCAACGCCGACATTACCGCGCCGCGGGTCTCCTCAATCACCCGACAGAGCCCTTCCACTTCGCCGACCAATGCCGACAGCCTGACCTGGCGAGTGACCTTCAACGAGGCGGTGCAGAACGTGGACGCGTCAGATTTCCAGGTCTCCGGCACCACCGCCACACTTTCAGTGTCGAAAATCTTGAATACTGACTACGACGTCACCGCCTCCGGCGGCGACCTGGCAGGTCTGAACGGCACGGTGACGCTGGGCTTCGACTCCAGCCACAGTATCGAGGACACATCGGGCAACAGACTTTCCAACCTCACGCGCACGGGCTCGAATGACAATACTTTCGAGGTTAGAAATACCGCTGCCGTGCCCGCCATCACCATCGCCGGGGGCTCTGCAGTGACAGAGGGCACGGACGCAACCTTCACGCTGACCGCGAGCCCGGCACCGACCGCGAACCTGACCGTCAATCTGACCGTCTCCGAGAGCGACGATTTTGTGGCGGGCAACGATGAGGGCACCAAAACGGTGACCATCGGCACCTCGGGAACCGCGACCTATACCGTCCCGACGGTGAACGACAACACGGACGAGGCAAACGGCAGCATGAAGGTGACGGTGAACGAGGGCAGCGGCTACACGGTCGATGGCACGGGCTCGGCAAAGGTGACCGTCAACGACAATGATACGCGGGGCCTCGTGCTCAACCCGACCTCGCTGACGGTGAACGAGGGCAGCAGCGCGAACTACACGGTGAAGCTGGCAACGAAACCGACGGCGGCGGTGACGGTGACCGTGGGCGGCACGGGCAGCGGCATCACGGTGGATACCGACACCAGCACGGTCGGCGACCAGAGCACGCTCACCTTCACGACCTCGAACTGGAACCAGACACAGACTGTGAGGGTCTCGGCAGGCCAGGATGCCAACACCGCCGACGAGTCGGTCACGCTGACGCACACCACCTCTGGCGGGGATTACGGTACAAACCCGGTGAGCAAGAACCTCGTGGTCACCGCCGACGACACCACCACCCCCGCAACACCCACCCTGTCGCTCAGCGGCCCCGCCAGCGCCAACGAGGGCAACTCGGGCACCAGAGACCTCACCTACACGGTGAGGCTCACCTCGGCGATAAGTTCGGGCCTCGTGGTTTGGGAGGTCTGCTTCGGCGGCACCGCGACGAGGGACACCGATGGCGGTGCAATTGATGGCAATGCCGACTACCAGCCCCGCTCCGGCAATTCAGCCTATGTGGGCACCGATTGTTTCAGCCAGGCATTCAACACCAGCAGTCCGGCGCTCTCAAATACCGATCTGATGATTCGGGTGAAGGGCGACACCGTTGTCGAGCAAGACGAGACGGTGACTGCCACCCTGACCATTACCGACAATACTGCCGGCGTCGCCCTAGGTACTGCCACCCATACCCACACTATCCGCAATGACGATGGCGGCACCGTCGCCGACACCACCGCCCCGCGCGTGATCTCAATTACGCGCCAGACGCCATCGAGCTCACCAACCGATTCCGACAGCCTGACCTGGCGAGTGACCTTCAACGAGGCGGTGCAGAACGTGGACGCGGCAGATTTCCAGGTCTCCGGCACCACCGCCACACTTTCCGTGTCGAAAATCTCGAATACTGACTACGACGTCACCGCCTCCGGCGGCGACCTGGCAGGTCTGAACGGCACGGTGACGCTGGGCTTCGACTCCAGCCACAGTATCGAGGACACATCGGGCAACAGACTTTCCAACCTCACGCGCACGGGCTCGAATGACAATACTTTCGAGGTTAGAAATACCGCGGCCACGCCGTTCCTCGTGCTCTCGAAGAACACGCTCAACGTCGCCGAAGGCGGGACCGGCAACTACACGGTGAATCTGGCGACCGAGCCAACCGGCACGGTGACGGTCGCCATCGCCTCGAACAATACGGATGTGACGGCGAGCCCGACCTCGCTCACCTTCCATGCCAGCGGCGGCAGCAAGTCGTGGAACACGGCGCAGACGGTGACGGTCTCGGCAGGTCAGGACGGTGACGATGCGGACGAGACGGCGACGCTCACTCACACCTCCTCGGGTGGCGGCTATGGCAGTGTTACGGGCTCGGTCACTGTGACGGTGAATGACGATGACGTGACGACGTCGTCGTCGACCTCATCCTCTGGCGGGGATCGTTCGTTTTCGATCGATGATGCGACCGCGATGGAAAAGGACGGGACGATCAATTTCACGGTCCGCCTCAGTGCGGCGACGCGTGGCAACAGCCAGGCCAGTGTCCGGGTGGCAACGCGGGATGTCACGGCGGTCAGCGGCCTGGATTATCGATCCCTGGACAACAAGCTGGTGGTCTTCCAGGCGGGCGAGACCGAGAAGGTGGTCAAGGTCGAACTGATAAATGATGCCCATAACGAGGGGGCCGAGACCTTCGAGGTAGTGCTGTCCAATCCGAGCAACGCCGTCATCGGTGACGGGGTTGCGACCGGCACCATCAATAATGCCGACTATGTTCCGCAATCGGAATTGGCACATTTCGGTCGGTCGGTTGCAAACCACGTTCTGGAAGGCGTGATCGACCGCATCGGCAGTCCACGTTCGCCGGGGGCCTCGGCAAGGATTGCCGGCAATGTTGTTGGGAAGGCAGACAGGGCCCCGGACCCCGACTGCCCCGGATGCGGTATTCTGTCGACCGACATGAGGGTTGAGAAATTTGATCGTGAGGAGGTTCTGACTGACAGCAGTTTCGTCCTCAATGGCCAGGATGATTCCAGCCATAGCCCGGCATTCTGGGGTCGGGGTACGCGTTCGTATTTCAGGGACAAGCCGGGCAATTTGTCGGTTGATGGCGAGGTGACCTCCTTCATCCTTGGTGCCGATCTCGGCTGGAGCGACAGGCAAATTGTCGGGCTGGCGCTCATCCGGAGTTCGGGCAAGATCGACCATATGGAAAAGCCGGGGGCTGAAGATCCCATAACCGGCATGACCAAACTGACTCTGACGGCGCTGGTTCCCTATGCCGGGTGGAAGATCAATG
The DNA here is from genome assembly GCA_965214695.1 of Paracoccaceae bacterium. Classification (GTDB taxonomy): domain Bacteria; phylum Pseudomonadota; class Alphaproteobacteria; order Rhodobacterales; family Rhodobacteraceae; genus JAPOXR01. Next base: position 1,215,534 of record OZ243967.1, read on the forward strand.
ACAGCATCGATGTCTGGGGGGCGCTTGGACATGGCAATGGCAAGATGGAGCTCGACCTGAATGCAGGTGACACCAGCGAAATGATTAGGACCAGTTTCGACTGGACCATGGCAGCCGCCGGGTTGCGTGGCGACGTGGTACGGCCCGGCACAAATGGTGGTCCCCGATTGACGGCATTGCTCGATGGCTACCGGGTCAGGACTTCGTCAAAGGAAACGGAAGGCCTCGCCGCATCAGAAGCCAGCGTGACTCGCCTCAGGGCCGGTCTCGAGGCAAGTTGGGAGATGCAGCTTGAAGATGGATCCATCCTTGTCCCGCGCATGGAGACCAATCTGATCCAGGAGACCGGGGATGGCGGGTCCGGTTTCGGGCTGGAACTGGTTGGCGGTCTTTCCTGGTCCGACCCTGATATCGGGCTGGCCATCGACCTGTCGGCACGGAGACTTCGCTCCCATGATTCACCCGGAAGGAAGGATCACGGATATTCGATGGCGCTGGTCTATGATCCAAACCCGGAAAGCGAACGCGGCCTGTCGGTTAGCATGCGCCAGGACAGGGGTAATTCCGAGAGCACAATGAACGGGCTCCTGACATCCGGTTTGCCCGAAACGGCTGCCGAGGACAGCATTTCCTCGCAATGGACGACCGAGCTTGCCTACGGGCTCCCGGTGATCGATGGATCCTTTACCGGAAGCCCGCATGCCGGAATCGAAGAGACGGACGACTACCGTGACTACAAGGTCGGCTGGAGGCTGACACCGGCAGGTCCGCAGGCGCCCGACCTAACCTTTGACATCAATGCGGCAAGGCGGGAGAGACTCCTGTCGAATTCCGCCGACCATCGCCTGGGAGTCGGCCTGGTCGCCGAATGGTGATTGGCATGGACTGTCGTTTGACCACTGCAAGGCACAGGTAAGGGTCTTCGGCCTGGGGCCGCCATGTGGTGGCCTTTCGGAGCGTGGCCCGGCGCAGCCACCGGGATCCCGACTTGGCGACGGCGAACTGGATTTGCTGGTGGCTTCCGGACCACGCATCCATGACAGCCGCCCGTGGCGCGGTTTTGATCACCGGTTGAGAGCGGGCTGGAATTCTGCCGCTTCGTCAGGCCCGGCCGCCGCCCAGCCAGACTGCCGGTATCGAGAGACATTCGTCGTGCATCCGCAGTGCTGCCGAGGGGCGGGCTCCGGCGAATGACCGGGGCCAGCCGATCCGGCTCTTGGCATTTGCCGTGTGCAGGACGGGTGCGGGCGGTGACTTCCGGTTTGGTGCGGCCTGTCTCTCAGTTGGCGGAAAGTCCGGCATCGATTGCCTCGATGATCCGCCCGGCTTCATTCTCGGAGAGCACCAGTGGCGGCGACATGAGGATGTTCGGGCCCGAGATCCTGACCATCACCCCGGAATCGTAGATGCTGCGGTGAATTGCATCGACCTTGGCCTTTGGAAGCGGTGTGCCTGTCGACCGGTCCGAGGTCAGCTCCATGGCCAACATCAACCCTCGCCCGCCCCGGACATCTCCGATGATGTCGTGTCTCTCCTGCAATTCCAGCAGGTCTCGGTAGAGCTGCTTGCCGCGCCTGGCGGCCTTCTCGGCGACGTTCAGCCGCTGCATTTCCGCCAGGCAGGCAATGCCGGCGGCAGCGCCGACCGGATGACCCGAATAGGTGTAGCCATGTCCGATGAAACTGTCCGGTCCGGGCTCCGATTCGAAGGCCTCGCCGATGTCATGCGACAGCAATGCGGCGCCGAACGGGAAATACCCGTTGGTGATTGCCTTGGCGATGGTCATGATGTCCGGCTTGACTCCCCACAGCCGGGAGCCTGACCAGGAACCGGTCCGTCCAAAGCCGGTAATCACCTCGTCGGCAATCAGCAGCACGCCATGCTGGCGGCAAATCCTGGCCACTTCCGGCATGAAGGATTCATGTGGAACGATGACCCCGCCGGCCCCGAGTACCGGCTCCATGATGAAAGCGGCAATGGTCGAGGGGCACTGGAACTCGATCTCGCTCTCCAGCGCCTTGGCGCAGAGCCGCGCCAGTCTTTCCGGATCGGACTCGCCGAACGGATTCTTGTAGGTATTCGGTGCCGGGATATGGAAACATCCGGGCAAGAGCGGTTCGTACTGCTCCCGGAACCTGACATTGCCATTAACGCTGGCGCCGCCGAAATGCGTGCCGTGATAACCACTGCGCAGGCTTATGAACTTGGTCCGGCCGGCCTCTCCCCTGACGCGGTGGTACTGCCTGGCGAGGCGAAGTGCAGTCTCGACGCTGTCCGACCCGCCGGAGGTGAAGAAGACGCGGCCCATCCCCTCCTCGGAGAAGAACTCTGTCAGCAGGTAGGCCAGCTCGATTGCCCGGTCGTTGCTGGTTCCCCGAAATGCCGAGTAATAGGGTAGCCGGGCCAGCTGGTCGGTGATTGCCTGCTTGATCGGCTCGCATGAGAAACCGAGATTGACGTTCCATAGCCCACCGACCGCATCGATCACCTCCTTGCCGTCGATATCCCTGATCAGGTTACCCGTTGCCCCGACAATGATGGCTGGCGGGTTGTCGATGCTCTCGGCCGGAATGCCCATGGGCTGCCAAAATTGCCGCGCGTTGTTTTCCTTCAGGAAATTTGAATCAAGCATCGTTCTGCTCCCGGTATGGCCATGTTCGTCACCATCTGAGTCTCCGCCTGTTATCGGTGTGCGCGACCAAAAACAACATGCCGCATTGTGGCCATGGCTGCTGGATGACTGCATGCAGGATATGATGCCGGAGATGACTGGAAGCATGCTCGTCGTGACCTCAAGCTCCACTTTGCGGCCTGGGCCTTGCCGTGTGGAATCATCCGGCGACGCATTGCGGGGGCAGTGGATCATCGATCAGCATCCTCTGCGGAGTCTTCGGCAGCATCGTGGATCAGCGAACATGCTGCAATTTGCCCGTTCGAATCGCCGGGCCGGCGGAATGGCCAAATCCGGCAATCCTGGCCGGAGTTGCAGTCAAAATCGATATTGGCTACGACTTCAGCATGTATTTGGTAAAATCATGCTCACATTGAGCGGATCGTCGGGCCGATTGGGAAGCCAGGCAGATCAGGGAGGACATACATCATGAAATTTGAACACAAGCGTATACTGGCCGTGGCCGGACTGATTGCGACAGTAGCCACCGGAAGCGGTGTGTTTGCCGCCGAGGCAACCAAGATTGCATTTCTTATGCCATGCACCCAATGCGCCGACCGATGGGAAACCAAGGACCGGCCATTCTTCATCGAGGCAGTCAATGAAATTGACCCGTCCATCGAAGTCATTGCACTGAATGCCGAGGGTGATGGCAATCGCCAGATAGCCCAGGGAGAATCCGTGCTTGCGCAGGGGGTGAAGGCAATCGTCATCAACACGATCGGCGAGACGACAGCCGTCCCGATCGTTCGCCAGGCACAGAGCGAGGGCGTGCCTGTCATCGCTTATGACGGTCTCATGGTTGGCGTGGTCACGGAAGGATTTGTCACTTTCAACAACGAGCTTGTCGGGGTGCTGCAGGCCCAGTATCTGGTCGACAATCTTCCCGAGGGCGCGCGGATCGCAATTGTCAATGGCGAGCAGTTTTGCGCCGCCTGCCGGGCGTTCAAGGTCGGTGCCCACAAGGTTCTCGACCCTCTCGCTGCTGCGGGGAAGATTGAAATCGTCTACGAAGCCGAGGCAAAGGGCTGGCTCGCCGCGAACGCACAACGTGCGATTGAGCAGGCATTGACGGCGACCGATAACGGGATTGATGGCGTCGTTGCGGCGAATGACACGCTGGCCCAGGGCGTCATTGCGGCCCTCAGGGGTTCCGACATGCATGGCAAGGTCCTTGTGACCGGCCAGGATGCCAGCGACGCTGCGATCGTGAATATTCTGAACGGGTTGCAGACAATGACCGTCTACAAGTCACTCCAGCAGCAAGCCGGCGCCGCCGCGCGTGGAGCCGTAGCGCTGGCCAAGGGCGAAGACGTGTCGGACATCTTTCCCGAAATGGTGACAACCGAGTCGGGAGATGTTCCCGCACTTCTCCTCCAGCCAACGGTTGTTGATATCAACAACATTGGCGAGACGGTCATCGCCGACGGATTCACGGACCGCGACGCCGTCTGCACGGGAGATGCAGCGCAGGCATGCAATTTCTGAAGTGACTGCGGCAAGCGGCACCGCAACTGGACTGCTTGAAACCCGGAACCTTACCAAGAGGTTCGGTCGCGTACATGCACTCGACGGCGTGGACATTTCAGTCCACGCCGGCTCCGTGCTGGCATTGCTCGGCGACAATGGTGCCGGGAAATCGACGCTGGTCAAGATAATCTCCGGGGTTCATCGACCGGATGGCGGAGAGGTGTTGATCGACGGCGCTCCCGTTTCGATTTCCACGCCACGCCACGCCAGCGATGCCGGCATTGAAACCGTCTACCAGGACCTTGCACTCTGCGACAATTTGACAGTCGTCCAAAACCTGTTCCTTGGAAGAGAGCTGAGACGAAAAGGGGTCCCGCTCGGCAGGATGTTCCTTGATCGCCGATCGATGGAACGGGAGGCGGCCAGGGCCTTTGACAGCCTTGGCACGACATTGCCGTCTCTCCATAGCCAGGTCAGCAATTTGTCGGGCGGACAACGCCAGGCAGTAGCAATCGCCCGGGCCGTCGTATGGCGACGGCGCGTCGTTCTGTTTGACGAACCCACGGCCGCACTTGGCGTCGAACAGACCGACAACGTCCACAGGCTCATCATGCGCCTCCGCGACCAGGGCGTTGGCATCGTCATGATTTCCCACAACATGGCGGATGTCTTTGCCGTGGCCAATCGTCTGACCGTGCTGCGCCGCGGACGGAAGATCGCCGACATGGACCCCCGTTCCTGCACGCCCGATGATGTCGTCGGAAAAATAACCGGCAGCGAATTTGCCAGGGAGTCCCGGCGGTGACTGACGGCCGCCTGCCTTCTGCCGACGGGTCGGGCCTGCCTGGCGAGGCACGGTTTGCCGGCCTTGCCGCCCGACTCAGCCAGGGAGAGCTTGGCTTCGTTCCGGTGCTGGTCGCCCTTCTCGCCGCATTCATCGTCTTTCACCTGGCCAATCCGTATTTCCTGACACCGCGAAACATGTCGAATTTGGCACTCCAGGTTGGCGTGCTCGGTGTCATGGCTCTCGGTGTCAGCCTGGTGCTGTTCATCGGGGAAATCGACCTGTCAGCGGGATCTGTTTCGGGGGTTTGCGCGGTGGTGCTGGTCCTGCTGGCATCGACATTTTCGATTTCCGGTCCCGTCGCAATTGCTGCGGCTGTTCTCTGCGGCGCGGCCATCGGCTGGATCCACGGCAAATGCGTTACGGTGATCGGCGCCCCATCCTTCATCGTTACCCTGACCGGACTCTTGGTCTGGCAGGGCGTTCAACGGATGCTTGTCGGGAACCAGATCGGCCAGGTACTGATAGACGATCCGCTCGTGCTCGGCATCGCCTCGACCTTCATGCCATTCTGGCTGTCGGGGGCGCTGGTGGCGATCATCACCATGGCTGCCGTTGTCGTTTGTGCGCAACGCTGGCGGCATCAGTCCGGAGCAAACCGCCTGGATCAACTCACATTCCTGGGTCGTGCGTCACTGTTTCCGGCCATGTCCCTCATTGTCGTTGCCGTGCTGTCGAGGCACATGGGTGTTCCGGTGCTGCTTCTGGTCCTTGTCTTTCTTGCCCTGGCCCTCACGGTCATCACCGAACATACCCCGTTCGGAGCCCATGTGTTTGCGGTTGGCGGCAATGCAGAGGCCGCCCGGCGGGCAGGAATCAACGTTGCAAGAACGAAGGTCATCCTGTTCTCGATCTGCTCGGCCTTTGCGGCCATTTCCGGCACCATCGCGGTATCCCGGCAATACGCGGTCGACAGCAACACCGGCGGTGGAAACCTTGTTCTTGATGCCATCGCCGCTGCGGTGATCGGTGGAACAAGCCTGTTCGGGGGACGCGGGCGAATTCCTGGAGCCCTGTTGGGTGCGATCGTGATCGGCAGTGTTGCCAATGGGCTCGACCTTCTCGGACAGTCGGCGAATGTCAAGTCGATCATCACCGGACTGATATTGCTGGCGGCGGTTTCGGTCGACATGATCGCTAGGAAACGGAGAATCAGAACCGGCGCTGCCGGAGCGTGAACAGGGAGAATCCAGACATGAGCAACAATGACAATCCATCTTTTCCGGATGATTTCGTATGGGGCGCTGCCACCGCGGCCTACCAGATCGAAGGCAATCGGCTTGCCGATGGCGGCGGCGAATCAATTTGGGACGTTTTCGCGCGCTGCGGAGGCACGTTGAACGGGGACAATGGCGACATTGCCGCTGATCATTACCGGCGCTATCCGCAAGACCATGCCCTGGCCCGGGAGTTTGGGTTTTCCAGTCTGCGAATGTCCTTCAGCTGGCCGCGCATTTCGCCGGAAGGTTCGACAAGGCGCAACCAGGCCGGTTTCGACCACTATGACCGGGTTCTCGACTCACTGCTCGAAAACGACCTCACGCCGATGGTCACCCTCTATCACTGGGATCTTCCCCAGAAACTGCAGGAGAGTGGCGGTTGGTTGAACCGGGACACGGCATACCGGTTTGCGGACCATGCCGCAGCGGTCGCCCAACATTTTGGCGATCGGGTACCAAGCTGGATCACGACCAATGAACCCTGGTCTTGTGCGTTTCTTGGCTACGCAAGGGGGCTGCATGCACCTGGAGTGCGAGATTACCATGCAGCCGGAATCGTTGCCCACAACCTGAATCTTGCCCATGGCCTTGCAGTCCCGGCCATCCGCTCCCACACTAGGGAGGCACAGGTGGGTGTAACCCATTGTCTCCAGGTCATTGAGCCGTTCTCGGACGCGCCCGAAGATCTGGAAGCTGCAAGAACGGTCGACGGAGAGGCGAATGGACTGTTTCTCGAGCCGCTGCTGCAGGGCAGCTATCCGTCACACATGTATCCGTACCTTCCGTGTCTTGAAGACGATTCGGTCGTCAGGGACGGTGATCTCGAGTGCATCTCCGCCCCGATCGACTTCCTGGGGCTAAACTACTACGTCCACGAAGTTGTCCGGTTTGACCGGACAATTCCAATCATTCACGCCTGCAGGATGGCTCCATTGGGTCCGCTCACCACCATCGGCAGCGGCCTTCGTCCGGACGGTCTCGAAGAGATCCTGCTGAAGCCGTCAAGGGATTATGGCTGCAAACTGCCCATCTACGTGACCGAAATCGGCTATTTGTTCAATGACTATGTAAATCCCGACGGCCGGGTCAATGATACCGCTCGCATCCGCTACTATGACGGCGCCTTCCGTGCTGCCCACCGGGCAATGACCAAGGGCGTCGATTTGCGTGGAATCTATGTCTGGACGCTGCTGGACGATTTCGAATGGGATTCAGGGTACAGTTCACGCTACGGCATTGTCTTCGTCGAGTATGGAACCCAGACCCGAATACCGAAGGACAGCGCCTACTGGCTCAGGGATGTCGCCAGCCGCAACGGACTTGCCGACCCGCTCGGTTTTCGTCCCGCTGCCTGAGTCCCTGCAAGGATGATCCGGCTTCCTGCCATCATGCCGGCTTGGTGACTGCCGGCGAGGAGCGGGAAGGATTTGGCCCGGTACCTCCGGGGCCACGCCGCCTTCTCCATCCCGCCCGGTTTCGGGCCGATTGGTGGATGCCGGATCCCGGACCTCAGTCGGGCGAGGTTATCCGAATTGCGTCCACCGACATGGCGCCTTCGGCGACAAGGAGACCAACGCCGCCGGATTCAAGCTGGCAGGCCCGGTCATCCTTCGCCACGAGAACCGCGTCTCCGGCGCTGGCGGTGATGTGTCCGGATCGAAGGGTCATCGACATGGGCACAATTTCGTCGAATTGCCAAGAAAATCCTGTCGAGGCCATGACCCTCCGGTCATCGTCCAGCACGCGGAGAATCTCGAACCGGCCGTCCCGGCACAGAATCGCGGCGTAGAACCTGTGCAATCCGCGCACCCGGGCGGCAAGGCCGGCATAGCGTCCAAGATGGATGTTCACGCTTGCAGACACGCGGTAATCCACCCATTGACGGGTTCCATGAATGATCAGGCCCTCGCCCCGGTCACGGGAAATGCGAATTCCGGATGCATCCCCGGTGAATGAGTCGGCCGAATTCACCCATGCCCGCCGCCAGAATTCGCCCTGCTCGGCTGGTGGGCCAAGAACGAGTTCGGGAACGCCGTCCCATCCCAGGCGGTCAAGCAGCACCCGTCCCCCGGCACCGGAACCGGTTCCGGTGATGGACAGGCCAATCTCGGCAATCGGCTGCGATGCACAATCGGGCAGGATCCACGAGAGTTCGGTGCTGTCACCCGGTTCGAGGTCTTCCGTGGGTCCGGCCAGGTCGACGAGGGCATCTCCACTGCCATATCGCCTGATGATCAACCCCACCCTGACATCCCCGGTGTTCTCGGCTGCAGCGAGGATGGCGGCCTTCAATTCCTGGCCAGGATAGACCAGCGGTGACGCCATCAGTTCATAGGTCCGCATACGCAGGACATCCCTCGATGCAAAGACCGGCGTCGTTGCGATCATCGTCCTGCCATCGTCCAATGACTCAAACCCGAGAGACAGGAGGTGCGTGCCGTCATGCCACTCTCCCTCGACCTTCGCGCCAGCCCCCTGGCCATGACTCCCGGACAGGCGGAATCCCTGGACAGAACCCGGCAGAGAGAAATGGAACTGAGCACCACCCTTGGGTGCGGCCGGCTTCGGTCTGCCGTCGACAGCATGGCCAAGCCCGGCAATGTAGTCGGTCATGCGCACGGCATCATTGACCGCGAAGCCGCCATCGGCTGAGGACACCAGCATCCGATCGGCGATCGGGCCACGCCAGTCCTGGCTCGCATCCAACCCGTCCAGCCCGTGCATGAGGCCAAGCAGGCAACCGACATTGCCGGCGTTGCAGTCGGTGTCCCAGCCGCTCGTGTTTACGATCTTCTGCGCTCGACCGAAATCGTCCGGCGCGTAGAGCACGGCCATGATCATCAGGGCGTGGTTGGGGATGACATGGCAGTTCCCCGGAAATTTGTCATAGCCGTACTGCTCGGCAATCCGCCGGCGGGTATCCCGCCAGTCACTGTTCTTTCGGTGCCAAGCGCAAAGATCGGCAACGAGCCCGGCGATCTGGCAGTCATGCGGAATGACCGACAATCCGGCCTGGACAAGCCGGTCAATGTCGGCGCTCGTGAAAGCCTCGGCTTCCATCGCCGCCCACAGCATGGCTGCATGGACCGCCTCCCCGTCATGGCTGACGCGTGCCGCCTCGCGGGCCAACCTGGCGGCTAGTTCCGGCTGGCCGGGCGCAACCATCGCCCAGCCATCTATGAAGATCTGCGCACCAATCTGCTCGGCGACGGTCTTGCCATTGATGCTGATCGAACCGCTTCCTGGCGCGGCAATGCCCCTCTCCAGGTTGAGCCATGCCGTGTGTTCGGTTGATATGCCGTTTCCTCCCCACCACAGGATGGAGCGTTTCTCGACGATGTAGTTCAGCCAGGTCTTGCCAACCGCCTCCGAGGTGAGGAGATCCGGGTGGCTGCAATCCTCGAGTGCCCGGACAAATGTGAAGGTGCCGGCAATGTCGTCATCGGTCACGACCAGCGGATCGCCGAAGCGGTCGTGAACGTAGTAGTCGATTTCCCCTAACTCCTCGACGATCCGCTCGAATGTCCAGCCTTCGAAGGGACGGCCGAGATAGACTCCGATCAACTTGCCGAGAATGCCGGCATATATGCGAGTGGTATAGTCCCGGGGAAGCGACACGGGTTCAATCCGGATCTGGTGCTGCCGTGCAAGTGTTAGTGGGCGAGGCCGAAATTCGGAAGGGGATTTTGCCTGGCCGGGACATCCTGTTTGCCTTCGGAGCACGAGGACAGGGTGCAGGACATGCGCAAGAGCCGCCGGCCAACCGGCGGCTGTCTTGCCTGCCTGGCGCATCCACCTGCATTTGTCCCTCCATCAACACCAGGCGGGATTCGGGCCACCTCGTTTCTTGTCTTCCAGTGGCCGCCATCCGGGCCAGGCGATCCTACACCTTCTGGCGCTGTGCCAGCGGGCCCGTCCGTGCATGCGGCAGTCGGAGCCAGTTCGGCCGGGTCAGGGCAGATCGGCCGGGAGAGATGGCGCCGACCAGGTTGTCTCGATGCTTTTGACATGAATCCCGATATGGTAGGCAGGCAGCATGGCCATGACAGAATCCGCAATTGCCGACGACAGGTTCGACTACGAGGCGCTCAGGCATCTCGAGCGTGAATTCAGGGACGGGTTCAGCGAACATTTGCGGGTGCGGCTTCACCGGTCCATCAGCTGGATCGGGCGGGCCGAGGCCGAACTCCGCAAGGACACGGCCGATTACGATGCAGCCTTCATCTTCTATTGGATTGCCTTCAATTCCATCTACTCGTCGGAACAGTATCACCGCGGTTCAACCGGTGAGAAAATGCGGTTCCTGACATTCTTCGGCCTCGTCGTCGAACTTGACCGCGACCGGGTCATCTACAATGCGATCTGGAACCGGTTCTCGGACTCGATTCGGCAATTGCTCAACAATCGCTACGTGTTCCAGCCCTTCTGGGATTCAATGGATAGCGGCGATGACGAATGGGAGATCAAGTTCAACCGGGAAAACGGACAGATACTGAAGGCCTTCAGCAGCACCGACACCAGGACCGTCCTGTGCAAGCTCTTTGACCGGCTGTATGTGCTCCGAAACCAGCTGATGCATGGCGGGGCCACCTGGAACAGTACCGTGAATCGCACCCAGGTCAGGAATGGCACGCAGATCATGCAGTTCCTGGTGCCGATTCTGGTCAAGCTCCTGATGCAGTTCCCTGGCCACCCCTGGGGAAAGCCGTTCTTCCCGGTCATCGGCGACTGAATTCATGCAACTCGGCGTTCTGTCCCGATGCTGGTCAGGCACCGGCCATGCAAGCTGGCAGTCTGCCTCGATGCCGGTCAGGCGGTGGGCCCATGCCTATTCATTGGCCCCCTTCAGCGCGCACAGCATCTCGAAGAGAAGATTGGCGCCGATCAGCGCCGTGTTGCCGCTCGGGTCGTAAGGCGGGGAGACTTCGACCAGGTCACCGCCGACCAAATTCAGCCCCCGGCACCCGCGAACGATCTCCAGGGCCTGGATGGTGGTCAGCCCGCCAATCTCGACGGTACCGGTTCCCGGGGCGAAACCCGGATCGAGGCTGTCGATATCGAAGGTGAGGTAGGTCGGAATTTCTGGCCCCAGCCGGTCCCGGATCCCTGTCATCACCGGCTGCAGCGACTTGTGCCAGCACTGCTCGGCCTGGATGACCTCGAAGCCTCGGTCACGCCCCCAATCATAGTCTCCCGGTGAGTATCCGGTCCCCCGCAACCCGATCTGCACGGTCCGGTCGGGAATGATCAATTCTTCCTCGACCGCCCGGCGAAACGGCGTTCCATGGGCAATTTTCTCGCCGAACATGACATCCGACGTATCGGCATGTGCATCGACATGGATGAGGGCAACCGGGCCGTGCTTTTCGGCAATCGCCCGCAGCACCGGGTAGGTCAATGTGTGGTCGCCACCAAGGACCAGCGGAATGCAATCCTCGGCCAGGATGGCGGCAATTCCCTCGGTGATGATGTCGCAGGTCGCAACCAGGTTGAAGGTGTTGACTGCCAGATCACCGATATCCGCTACCTGCAAATGCTCGAAGGGCGCAATGCCGTTTCCCATGCCATACGGGCGCAGCATGCAGCTCTCGGCGCGGATCTGCCGCGGGCCATGCCGGGTTCCCGCCCGGTTCGAGGTCCCGATATCGATTGGAATCCCGACAAAGCAGGCATCCAGGCCCGATGCGGTCTCCTGGGTCGGAAGCCGCATCATGGTGGCCGGCCCGCTGAATCGGGCCATGTCATTGCCGCCAAGCGGCTGATTGTATCGGAAACCGGGTTCGGTCTTCATGATCAATCTCTTCCGGGCCCGACCTGGCGCATCTCCTTCACGCCGAAGGGTCGCCGCTCACCGCCGAGCTCATTGCCAATTGCATCGCGCGCAAGCCGGCATCCGCCACGCAAACCGCTTGCACCTCAACCGCACTCTGCGCTCAGCAGGAGGCCACCGCCCGACCGGTCATGATCTTGACCAAATGCGCCCGGTAGGCGGCGGAGCCGTGAATGTCGCCGATCATGCCATCGGCTGGTACATCCAGGCTATCCAGCGCCGCCTCCGAGAAATCCCCTTCCAACCTCGACTCGGCATCCACCCAGCGAAACACGCCGCCCTCGGATGCGCCGGTGATCGCAACCCTGACCTGGCTGCCAAAGCGGGCGACAAATGCCCCGACCAAGGCAAACCGGGAAGCCGGCTGTTCGAATTTCTGGTAATTGGCGGCGTCGGGCACCGGGAATGCGACCTCGGTAATGATCTCTCCTTCTTCCAGCACCGTCTCGAACATGCCGGCAAAGAAGTCATCCGCCTGGATCTGCCGGCTGTTGGTGGTGATGGTAGCGCCGGTGGCCAGCGCTGCTGCCGGATAGCAGGCGGACGGATCGTTATTGGCCAGGCTGCCACCGATGGTGCCGCGATTGCGAACCGCCGGGTCACCGATATTCCCGGCCAGCACCGCCAGCGCCTGGAACTCGCCCGCCGCACCGGCGGCGACATCGACATGGGTGGTCGCCCCGGCGACCCGGATGACTCCATCATCGACGGTGACACCCTTCAGGCTGTCAATTCCGGTCAGCGACACCAGTCGGGTCGGGCTGGCCAGCCGGGCCTTCAGTGTCGGAATCAGCGTCTGTCCTCCGGCCAGCGCCTGTGCGCCCTCCATCTGCAACGCCGCCGCTGCCGCCTCGATCGAGGTCGGACTTTCAAGTTCGAATTCGTACATCAGCTTTCTCCTGAATTCATCGTCGTGCCGGCGGCAGGACCTGCCTGCCACCGCAAGGGCAAATCAGCCATTCATCGCTTCCCAGACCCGCGAGGGGCTGACCGGCATGTCGATGTGGTCAACCGAATGCCCGCCGCGCGCCAGCGCATCGATCACGGCATTGACAACGGCTGGCGGCGAGCCGATGGCCCCGGCCTCGCCGCACCCCTTCACCCCAAGCGGGTTGTGGGTGCATGGCGTCTGGCAGGAATGATCGACCACGAACGCCGGCAGGTCGTCAGCCCTCGGCATGGCGTAATCCATGTAGCTTCCCGACAGGAGCTGGCCATCAGCCCCGTAGGCGGCATTTTCCAGGAGTGCCTGTCCGACGCCCTGGGCGATTCCGCCATGGACCTGGCCATCGACGACCATCGGGTTGATCACGTTGCCGAAATCATCAGCGGCGGCAAATGAGCAGATTTCGACCCGCCCGGTCTCCGGATCAACCTCGACCTCGCAGGCATAGGCGCCAGCCGGAAAGGTGAAATTGGCCGGATCATAGAATGCGGTCTCCTCCAATCCAGGCTCCAGCTCGTCAAGCGGGTAGTTGTGCGGAACATAGGCGGTCAGGCACACATCACCCCAGGCGACAGACCGGTCAGTCCCGGCCACAGTGAAGCTGCCATCCTGGAACTCGATATCCTCGGCCGAGGCTTCCAGCAGGTGGGCGGCAATCCGCTTTGCCTTGGCAATGATCTTCTCGGTGGCACGAACCATTGCCGCACCGCCAACGGCGATCGAGCGGGAACCATAGGTTCCCATTCCCATCGGCGTGCTGGACGTATCGCCATGCTGGATATGCACCTGCCCTTCTTCGATGCCAAGCATGTCGGCCATGACTTGGGGAAATGTCGTCTCGTGGCCCTGGCCGTGCGAATGGGCGCCGGTCATCACGGTGACCGAGCCGGTGGCGTTGACCCGAACGGTGGCGCTTTCGTAAAGCCCGGCCCGGGCGCCGAGTTGGCCGACCAAGTTGGATGGCGCGATTCCGCAAGCCTCGATGTAGCAATTCACACCCAACCCGCGCAGCTTGCCGTTCCTGCCCGACAATTCGGCCCTGTCGGCAAATCCACCGAGATCGGCAATTTCCTCCAGCCGGTCCATGGTCGCCTGGTAGTTGCCGGTGTCATACTGGAGCGCCACCGGGGTCGAATATGGAAACTCGTCGGCACCGATGAAGTTGCGACGGCGAATCTCGAGCGGATCCATGTTCAACTCCCTGGCCGCCTTGTCGATGACCCGCTCCAGCTGGAAGGTCGCCTCGGGCCGACCGGCCCCGCGATAGGCGTCAACCGGCACGGTATTGGTGAACATCGCCTTCACATTCACATAGATCAGCGGCGTCCGGTAATTGCCTGCCATCAGGGTTCCGTGCAACCAGGTTGGTACTGATGACGAGAAGGTCGACAAATAGGCGCCAAGATTTGCCAGCGTCCCGGTGCGGATGGCGAGGAAATTCCCATCCTTGTCCAGGGCCAGTTCGATCCTGGTGACATGGTCGCGCCCATGCGCATCGGTCATGAAGGATTCCGACCGGCTCGCGGTCCACTTCACCGCCCGCCGCAATTTGCGCGCCGCCAGCGTGCAGAATGCCTCTTCGGCGTAATGGAAGATCTTCGAGCCAAATCCGCCGCCGACATCGGGCGCTACCACCCGCAGCTTGTGTTCGGGAAGCCCGAGGACAAAGGCACCCATGAGCAGCCGGATGACATGCGGATTTTGCGAGGTGGTGTAGAGAGTCGATTCATCGGTGGAGGAATCGTAGTCACCAATGGCCACCCGCGGCTCCATCGCATTGGGAATCAGGCGATTATTGACCAGTTCGAGGGTGGTCACGTGGTCAGCGTCCCTGATGGCCGCGTCGACCGCATCGCGGTTTTCCTCGACGAACCCCCAGTCATAGCAGAGATTGGTGCCGATATCGTCATGCACCAGCGGACCGCCATCCAGCGCCGCCTGCATGTCGATGACGGCCGGCAGTTCCTCGATGTCGCAGATGATCGCCTCGGCCGCATCGCGCGCCTGCGCCGCCGTCTCCGCCACCACTGCCGCAATCGGGTCGCCAACATGCCGGACCTTGCCCTGGGCCAGCACCGGATGACCCGGCTCCTTCATCGGCTCGCCATGCCGGTCCGTCACCTGCCAGCCGCAGGGAAGCCCGCCGACTCCCTCGAAATCCGCACCGGTGAACACCCTGAGCACACCCGGCATCGAGGATGCCGCCGATATGTCCACGGAATTCAGCAACCCATGTGCCACTTCCGAGCGCAGGAAACAGGCATAGGCCTGGCCATGAATGTTGATGTCATCAGTGTATCTTCCGTTTCCGGTCAGAAAACGGACATCTTCGCGGCGTTTCGAACTGGCGCCGATTCCGAAATCCTTTGCCATTTCCTTCTCCTGTAATCCTTGGCCGCCCGCTGCTCAGGCTGCCCGTTTGCGGGTGGCCTCGGCCGCCGCCTGTATCGCCTTCACGATATTGTGGTAGCCGGTGCACCGGCAGAGATTGCCTTCAAGATAATCCCGGATCTCGGCTTCGGTCGGATCCTGGTTCTCGTTGAGCAGGGCAGCCGCCGACATCACCATTCCCGGTGTGCAGAAACCGCATTGAAGCCCGTGATTGTCCTGGAATGCCTGCTGGATGATCCCGAGTGTTCCGTCCGGATTGGCCTTCCCCTCGATGGTTGTCACCGCGGCGCCATCGGCCTCGAGCGCAAACATCGTGCAGGCCTTGACCGCCCGGCCTTCGACATGCACCACGCAGGCTCCACACTGGCTGGTATCACAGCCGATATGGGTCCCGGTCAGACGAAGATGTTCCCGAAGAAAATCGCTGAGCAGGGTGCGCCCCTCAACCTCGCCAGATTTGGCCTGGCCATTCACGACCATGTTGACCTTGTTCATAGATCTCTCCCGAATTGCTGATTCCATTGCACAGCATTTTGCCTGTCAGGGCAACAAATATCTGAACGTCTGGCAGCCCGGCGCCAGGCCCGATTTGCATGACCCTGCACCGCCAACCGCTGCCATCGCGGCCGGTCGGCCGACCGGATGGCGATGGCAGCACATCCCTGCATGTCCGGACCGGGAAACGCTGCCGTCATTGCTCAACCTCGACCACGAATTCCTGCACCTCCGGCAGGAACTCGGCCGCGCCCCGGTCGCCCTCCAGGGCAGACAGCGCCTCGAAGAAGCGGCTGCCGAGCAGGATTGGCGGCCCCATATGGCCTGGTCCGGCCCGGCAGATCTCACGTCCGTCCGCCGGGCTGAATGCCGCCATCATCCGGTTGAGGAGATCCGGTCCTGGCACCGGGTCGCCCGAGCGCAGCAGCAGCACCGCATTTGACCGCTCGGGCACGCCGCCGATTCCGGCCCTGAGCAGATCGGATTTTCTGTCACCATCGGCGGCAACCAGGTCACAGCCGGCCAGGGAATCGGCAGGCTCCGGGCCGGTGGCCCGGAGGGCATGAACCACGGTCACCGAATCAGCATCGGATGCCTGCGCCGCCGACACGAGCCCGTCCAGGTTACTTGCTGGCCAGGGTTGGGCAAGGATCACCGCGGCAATTCGTGGCCGGGACGGCGGCCCGCCGGCTGCCGCCCTCGGTTGTGGCCGGGACGGGCTTTCCTTGAGCAGCCCGCCTATCCCCATCCTGGCAAACTCCCGATCGCTGATCTCGAGGCCGCAGGCCAGCCTCTCCAGCACCCAGTCAGCGCCGTTGAGGGCGGGCGAGCGGGCGCAGCCGGGAAGGCCGATGACCGGGCGCCCTCCCAACTCGCCGTGAAACAAGAGGTTGCCGGGATCAACCGGGATGCCGAATCGGCTGACCGAACCACCGGCCTGCCTGAGCCCTTCCGGGCCGACATCCAGGAGGTCCGAGGTTGCCGAACCGGTCAGCACCAGCACCATCGAGGTGTTGGTTGCAGCCAGGGCGCGGCCCAGCTCTGCCGGTTCGTGTGGAACGACGAGGGTGTCGTGCAGCCGAATTCCAAGCCTCTCCAGCCGGGTGGCAACAGACAGCTTTCCCTTGTCCAGCAGTCTCGCCGGCTGGCTGGCCGTGCGTGTGATCACCAGCGATGCGTCCTGCCGCACCACTTCCCGCAATGTCATGATCCCGGATGCCACCTGTTCGGCAGCCTCCAAATCGGCGGATGGGACACCGAAGGCGATGATTTTGGCGGTTGCCACCAGGCTGCGGGGCGCCGCCCGGGCCAGGTGCGGCAGGGTTGCCAGCGTGATTTCCGGGTTGATGCTGTTGAGTCTCTCGACTGCGCCCTCGTCGAGCTCGACCAACCCCGGGCACTCGGCATGGATATTGGCCCGCCCGGCGAAGGCAGCCTGACGGGAGAGGCCCGGCGAGGCGGCAACCAGGGCATCGGCCAGCCTTGACACCGCCGCATCCTCGCCGACATCCCCGGGGTCCAGCCTGGCGATTGTCACCTCCTTGACCCCGGCAGCCTCGAGCCGGTCGAGATCATCTGCCGACAGGGCAACGCCCTTGCGATAGCGGGTGCCGGCAGCCATCACCGAATGTGCCAGGATCGACCCGGCAGCCTCCCGCACGGCAACCGTTCCGAATTTCATGCCCTTGCCCTGCCCTGGCGCAACGCCCGGGTAATCTCGCCCATGATGGCGATGGCGATTTCGGATGGCGACCGGGCACCGATATCCAGCCCGACCGGGGCATGAATGCGTGCACCGTCCCGATCCTCGAGGCGCAGCCGCTCGAGCCGCTTGCCATGCGTGGTCTTCGAGCCCAGGCATCCCAGGTAGAATGCATCGGTCGCCAAGGTTGTCATGATCGCCGGATCGTCAATCTTCGGATCATGGGTCAGGGTGACGACGGCTGTCCTGGCATCGGGGCGCTCACCTGCTATCGCCTTGTCGGGCCAGTCATGGGAGATCCTTGTATCCGGAAACCGCGCCTCGGAGGCAAATCCCTGGCGGGGATCGACCAGGAACGGGTCATATCCGGCCTGCCGGGCCATCGCCACCAGCGGCTGGGCGATATGGGCCCCGCCCACGATGATCAGCCGAAGCGGCGGGTTGTGAATATTGACGAACCAGTCACCCTCCATCCCCGAGCGGTCCTGGCGCATTCGCTGGCCAATGGCGGCGCCAATCCCGTCGCCGGCACCATCGGCCAGCCGGTGCTCCCAGCTGCCGATGTGGATAAGCAAGGCGGCCGGGCGGCGATTCAGTCGCAATTTGACCAGCTCGGCCAGCAGTGCCGCCGGGATTCCTCGGCCGTGGCCTACGGGGTCGACCAGCACCCTGATCCGGCCGCCGCAGGCCAGTCCGACGGCGAAGGCATCCTCGTCGGCCACGCCGAAATCAAGCATCACCGGCTGGCCGCTGCCGATCGCCGCCAACGCCTCGGTGACCACCGCTCCTTCCACGCAGCCACCCGACACCGAGCCTTCGAATTCGCCGCCTTGACTGACCACCAGCTGGCTGCCGGCCGGCCGCGGCGCCGAGCCCCAGGTATCGACCACCGTGGCCAGGGCCGAGCCACCGCGCCCGTGCCAGTCGAGGGCAATCTCGGGAATGCGGTCATGAAGGCGCTGCGGCATTCAACCCTCCATCCAGCATGGCGACGGGCCTGAAATCTCCTGGAGTCATGCGTGCAGCGCTTTCATCATTCTCGATTTTTCACCACTATCATCTGACCGTGAAATCGTATCGGCAAGTTCCGCCAGCGCATCCATGTTGTGGGCGGACCGGAAACAATCGACATGTGGCAACATCCTGGCAATGCCGGCGGCCTTCGGCGCAAACCCGTCCCAGCGCAAGAGCGGGTTGATCCAGATCAACCGTCGCGCAGATCGGCGCAGCCGGGAGATTTCGGTCTCCAGGAGGTCGGCGGAGCCGCTGTCGAGGCCGTCGGTGATCAGGAGCACGATTGCGCCATGACCCATGACCCGCCTCGACCAGTCGCGGTTGAACCTCGCCAGGCACTCGCCGATCCTGGTCCCGCCATCCCAGTCCATGGCCTCGCTGCCAGCGGCGGTCAGCGCCGCGTCGACATCGCCGATCTGCATCTGTCGGGTGATATTGGTCAACCTGGTTCCCAGGGTAAATGCATGGACCCTGCTCCACCCGTCGCCGCGCCGTCCGGCAACGGCGTGAAGAAATCGCAACACCGTCCGGGAATAGACCGACATGCTGCCGGAGATGTCGCAGATCGCCACCAGGCTGGGCCAGCGATGCCGCTGCCCCTGCCTCTCCATGGACCGGATTTCACCGCCCTGCCTGACCGCGGTGCGCATGGTTGCCCGCCAGTCGGCCAGCCTCCCCCGCCGGTCAGCAAGTTTCCGCCGTGAACTGACCGGTGCCACCGGCAGCGAGAAGCTGGCCAGCAACCGGTTGGCCTCGGCAATCTCCGAATTCGACATCTGCTCGAAATCCAGTGATTGCAACCTCTCCCTCCCGGCGACGGTCCCGGACGCATCGCATGCGAATTCCCGGTCATCCTCCGGACCTTCCTGGCCGGAGAATTCGTCCCCGGGAGTTGTGCCGAGCAACGCCTCGGCGGCGCGCCTCGCCGCTGCCTCGGCCTGCCGTTCGGGCGCCACGCCGCGCATCGACGGCAACAGCAGCGACATCATGTGTTCGTGGAATCTCGGATCGCGCCAGAACAGCCGGAACAGCTGACGAAAGACCTGCATGTGCCCTGCCCTCGAGACCAGGCAGGCATGAAGCACCCAGTAGAAATCCCGGCGATCCAGCGGGCCGGCTTCCAGCAGCGCCCGCACCGCCTCGCCGATCTGCCCCGGGCCAATCGGCAGGCCGGCCTGCCGCAGGGCCCGGCAAAAATGCACGAGATTGTCCAGCATCTTCCCGTCCGGTCCGGTGCCGGCGAATGATCCTGCCGCCGCGGTCATGGCCGCTGGCCGTTCCAGGCGGATGCCGACATCGCTCATGCCGCCTCGAGAATCGCCGCCGATTCATCCAGCAGGCGTTTCAGGCCCGATTGTTCAAGGGACTGTATGTCATCCTGGTATTTTAGCAGGGCACCGACCGTATTGCCGATGAGTTCCGGCGACAGCGCGATCGCATCCAGCGCCAGCAGGCACTTGGCCCAGTCGATGGACTCGGCAACGCCAGGCTTCTTGAACAGATCTTCGCTGCGCAACCGCTGGATGAAGGCAACGACCTGGCGTCCAAGTTGCTCGGGGGCCTCGGGGACCCGGACCCGTATGATGTCGAGTTCACGATCGAAATCCGGATAGTCCACCCAGTGATAGTAGCATCGCCGCTTCAGCGCGTCGTGAATCTCCCGGGTCCGGTTCGAGGTCAGCACCACCAGCGGCGGCTCCTCGGCCCGTATGGTTCCAAGCTCCGGTATGGTGATCTGGTAGTCGCTCAGGATTTCCAGCAGGAATGCCTCGAACGGCTCGTCGGTCCGGTCAATCTCGTCGATCAGCAGCACCGGCGCCCGCCCGCCATCGGGCCGCAATGCCTGCAGCAGCGGCCTGGCAATGAGGAATTTCTCGGAAAACAGCTCCCGCTCGAGATCCGGTCGGGTGGCGCCGCCAGCGGCTTCCGTGGTGCGGATGGCAATCATCTGCGCCGCGAAGTTCCACTCGCAGACGGCCGAGGCGGCATCGAGGCCCTCGTAGCATTGCAGCCTGACCAGGTTGCGGTCGGTCACCGCGGCCAGCGTGCGGGCGATCTCGGTCTTGCCGACCCCGGCCTCGCCCTCGAGGAACAGCGGCCGTCCAAGCTTGATGGCCAGGAAGGCGGCGGTGGCCAGGGGGCGGCCGCAGACATAGCCGGAGGCACCGAGCAACTCCTGCACCCTGTCGATCGAGCCGATATCCGTTGTCATTCCCGCTCCCGCTCCCGGTTTCCATGCTGCCGGCCAGCGCCGGGGCCGGTTCCGGCATTGCCGAACCGGTTTGCACCATCCACGGGCCCGACATATTGACGATGCCATGAATTCGCAAGTGAACGGACGCTGTTGACCCGGCAGCGCATTCTGACCCTGCTCATTTCCGGGGCCGGCGCGGCAGCCTTCCTGCTTGCAGGATGGCCATTGCCGCTGCTGCTTGGACCGATGGTTGCATGCCTGGTCGCCGCCGTCGCCGCCATCCCCATGCAGGCAATGGGCCCGCTCGGGCAATTCATGCGAACCTTTCTCGGCGTGGCGATCGGCACATCGGTCACACCGGAGATCCTGACCCGCCTCCCCGGCATTGCCCTGTCCCTGGCCATGGTTCCGGTCTACGTGCTGATCGTCGGCGCCGCTGGCCACCTGTTCTTCAGGGCGATGGGTTTCGACCGGCAGACCTCGATTTTCGCCTCCATGCCCGGCGGGTTGCAGGAAATGCTGTTTCTCGGCGAGGAGGCTGGCGGCAATTTGCGGGCAATGTCACTCATCCACGCCACCCGGGTCCTGGCCATATTCGCCGCCGCACCCTTCGCAATCTCGTTGATCTGGGGGATCGACCTGACCAATCCACCGGGCAACCCGGCTTCCCACCTGCCGCCAACGGAAATCGCTCTCATGGTGCTGTCGGGATTCATCGGCTGGAAACTCGCCGCCTGGGCCCGGATACCCGGCCCATCCATCCTCGGGCCGATCATCCTCTCCATGACCTTGTCGCTCGTCGGCCTGATCAATTCCCGACCACCGACCGAGATGCTGCTGGCGGCGCAATTCTTCATCGGCATGGCAGTCGGTGTCCGCTATACCGGGATCACGCTTGATGAAGTGCGCCGCTATGTCATTGCCGGCATTCTCTTCAGCCTGGTCACCGCCGCCATCAGCGTGCTGTTCTTCCTGGCCATTGCCGCCATGCTGTCACTGGACTCGCTTGACGTGCTCCTGTCCTTCCTGCCCGGCGGCCAGGCGGAAATGGCGGTGATCGCCATCATTGCCGACACCGATGTCACCCTGGTCATTTCCCACCACATTCTCCGGATCATCATCGTCATCCTGCTCGCCCAGGCCATATTCGCCTGGATGCGCAAGGGTTGATGTCCTGCCGCCGCCCTGGCCGCGCGTGATGACCAGCCCATATTCGCCTGGATGCGCAAGAACTGTTCGCCACCAACGAGCGCCGATGCGGGCGCCGGGACACCCCTTCGGCCATCCCTGGAGGCCCGAAGGCATCGCCGAGCAGGAGACGGGCCACGCCAATTCGGCGATGTTGACGATACCGGCTGACTGGAATAACCACTTCCCGTCGTGGCGGAGTAGCTCAGTTGGTTAGAGCAGCGGAATCATAATCCGCGTGTCGGGGGTTCAAGTCCCTCCTCCGCTACCAGCCTCAGCAACTCCTCTCCATGCTCCAGCCTGTCGATGTCGTGACCGGACCGCCGCCCGTGCAGGAGGGCCCGGTGGCTGCCGGAAAGGCCGCTCCCGGCACGAAATCCGGTGTTGGAATTCGGATGCGTTTGCAACGGTTTGAAGAGTCCTTCACGGAGACGTCCGATGATGGAGTTGATCTTTTGCTGGCGGCAATGTATTGAGGCTCTCCACTTCGTATCAGGAGCTTAATCATGGATTGGCAATCTTTTGCAGAAACCCCGCTTCAGTCGGCCGACGACATGCGCCAGCAGATCACGGACAAGGCGATCAGCGACGGCGACTTTCGGAGCCTTCTGGTCTCGAACCCGAAGGATGCAATTTCCCAGGAACTGGGCGTGGACATTCCGGACGACGTCAACATCGTCGTGCATGAGAGCAACGCCGAGACCCTTCACCTAGCCCTTCCGGTCAGCGAAATCGGTGAAGAACAGCTGGAAGCGATCGCAGCGGGCCGCTGCTGCTGCTGACATAGGCGACCCCGGTACCCCGACAGGGATTCTGCGGCGTATTGGGCATATGACCGCGATGTGCGGTGACATCGAGAGGATTGAGGCGCCGTAACACCTGCGTTTCGGTCCTTTTGTCGCGGGTTCTGCCGTCATCCATGCCGTAACAGCGGCCAGGGATCGGGTAGCGTTGGTTGCACAATCGGGCCAGCCTCCCGTGGCGCATGAGAGGTCGGGCGATGGCGAAACCGCCGGATGTTGCAACCAGGGATTTCGGGACATGGCTGGGCGAAAAGATCGTCTCGGCCCGTTATGTTGTCATCCTGGCAGCGCTTGCCTTGGTCGGCGCGGCGGCGAGCGGCGTCATCTTCCTGACTGTCTCCACGGATTACCGGGCGTTCTTCAACAAGGACAACCCGGAACTCCTGGCGCTGGAGTCACTGGAGCGCGTTTACGAGAAGAGCGACTATGTCCTGCTGATGATCGTGCCGGATGACGGTGACGCCACCTCGGAGCCGGCACTCTCGGCCGCCATCTGGTTGACCGAGCGGGCATGGCAGACACCCTACGCGACCCGCGTCGATTCCATTGCCAATTTCCCGCACACGACGGCAGATGAAGACTGGCTGGTGGTGCAGGATCTGGTGGACACGGAGAAGGCGGGCGACCCGCAGGAGCGCAGCAGGATTCGTGCCACGGCCCTTGCCGACCCGCGGCTCGCAGGCAACCTCGTGGCCCGGGATGGTGCCGTAAGCGCCGTCAGCATCACTGTCAAGCTGCCGGACGGGGACAATGCCGCGAGCATCGCCGAGGTCGCTGGATTCGCATACCAGATCGTCGCCGACGCGAAGGAGAAGTTTCCCGGTATCGATTTTCGACCCGTCGGCACGGTGATCATCAATCAGGCCTTTTCCGACGCGACACTGGCGACCTCGAGAACGGTTTCTCCTGCCGCCCTCGCAGTCATGGCGGTGATTCTCGGGTTGATGACCCGCGGCATGGCGGGGGTCGTCGCAACTGGCGGCGTTGTCATCCTGTCCGTCCTGGCTGCGATGGGCATAGCAGGCTGGGTCGGCATTCCGCTGTCCACGGCCACGTCGGCGGTGCCGGTCATCGTTCTCACCCTGGCAGTGGCCAACTGCCTTCATGTTATCGTCACAACGCGGCAACGCCTCGGGGACGGGATTCCCAAACACGCGGCCGTTGCACAATCGGTCCAGGAGAATCTGAACCCGATATTCCTTGCAAGCGCAACCACGGCCTTCGGGTTTCTGATGATGAATTTTTCCGAGGTTCCGCCCTACCGGCAACTCGGAACACTTGTCGCCGCCGGGGCGGCCATTTCCTTCCTGCTGTCTGTCACCTTCCTGCCGGCACTCCTGTCCGTGGTTCCCATTCGACCGTTTCGCCCGGGGAGGTCACAGTTTGGAATTCACGCCATTGCAGAATTCACGCTGCGGCGGCGAAAACCGCTGCTGTGGTTGTCAGTGGCTGTCATCATCGGCCTGTGCGCTGCCCTTCCACGCAACGAACTCAATGATGTGCTGACCAATTTCTTCGGCGAGGATGTCCAGCTGCGCAAGGATACCGATTTCCTTGACGAACATCTCAGCGGCAACACCGCAATCGAATACTCGATCGAAGCAGACGGCCCGGACGGGATCACCGAGCCTGCCTTCCTCGAAGACGTCTCCGCCTTTGCCGACTGGTTCCGGGCGCAGCCGGAGACACGGCACGTGCTTGTCATCAGCGACACGTTCCGCCAGCTGAACAAGAGCCTGCATGGCGATGACCCGGCCGCCTACCGGATCCCCGAAGACCGCAAGCTTGCCGCGCAACTCCTGCTCCTCTACGAACTGTCCCTTCCCTTCGGTCTCGACGTCAACAATCGCATCAACATAGACAAATCGGCGACACGCATGACCGTGACCACCAGGACCCTGTCCACGAAAGAGCTGCTCGAATTCGATGCGCGGGCAAAATCCTGGCTTGATGACTCGGCGTCGCATTTTTCCCGGGTCCAAAGTTCGGGCGCTTCACTAATGTTCGCCCATCTCGGGCAACGTAATATCCGGGCGATGCTGGTCGGGACGATCATTGCGTTCCTGGGGATCTCCGTCCTCCTGGTCGCCGCATTTCGTTCGCTTCGCCTCGGCCTGGTGAGCCTGGCGCCGAACTTCGTTCCTGTCCTGGCCGGATTTGGCATCTGGGGACTGACCGTCGGTGAGGTCGGTCTTGCGCTGTCGGTTGTCATGGCCATGACGATCGGTATCGTCGTGGACGACACCGTGCACTTTCTCAGCAAGTATCTTCAGGCGAGGCGTGAGCTTGGCAAATCTCCCGAAGACGCGGTGCGCCATGCCTTCGGAACCGTCGGCCGGGCCTTGTTCGCGACCACCACCATACTGGTGGCAGGATTCCTGGTCCTGGGCACGTCCAGCTTTGCTCCCACCGGGCAGATGGGACAGTTGACAGCCATCGTCATTTCGCTCGCCCTGGCATTCGATTTCCTGTTCCTGCCACCATTGCTGCTGGCGCTGGATCGTCGCTGACTTCCTGTTGAGGCAAGGGCCAGGTCATCGGATGCGTGCGTCGTGGGGGCGGTTTTCAAGAAGAGCGATGCATCACCGGAACCTGTACCATCTGCCTGCTGCTGACAGTTCGGTGATCTTCTGGTGGGCCCGGCGAACAGCCTGAATGCGGTGCCAGGACAACACCAACCACCATGGGCCTTCCGGAAAAGCAGTCACACCTTCACCAATCACTCACATACCTGACCCCGGTGAATTCAGACAACATCGAGTAGCGGCATGCAGGCCTGCATCGCAGGGCCCTGGTGAAATCGGGCAGCAATGCGCGATGGCGGCATGCGGCACGGCGGCGCCTCACCATTGACCCGCGTCACGCCGACCGGATTTGTTCGATGCAGGCCCGTGTCTCTGCCGCTGTCTTCGAGACGAGTTCGTCAAGCGAAGCACAATCCTCCTGCCCGACAGACTTCATGACAAATGCCCGGATCTGATCAGGCACCGCGTCGGTCGGACACCAATCACTGGCAGCCAGACCGAGAACAGCAGCCAGGTCGCGCTGCGCTTCGGCACTGGACGCCAGTTTCGCGGCCAGATCGGCTGGAATCAGCCGGTGCTCGCCGGCGACCCTGAATATGGATGGCAAATCAAGGGAGAGGAGGTCCGGCTCAGCGCCGGCAGAATTGATCTGCAGGTAGCGGCCTGCTCGTTCAATGTCCTGCAGACCGCCCGCAATATTGCGTACGGAATCGGTCTCCAAGGCGTCATGGACCGCGGATTCTGGAATTTCCGGCATCTCGGTGCCGTGAGGGGTGCTGCCGGCAAGGCGCGTCTTCCGCATTTCGTCAAGACGCAAGGCGAGACCCGACTCGTCAGGCACCGGCAGGATGCGGGCACCGGCGAGATTACAAAGATCGTCCAGCGACGCACGATCTCCATACCTGTCGCGGAAATCGGCGAAGGCTCCGATAAAGATGTCCTGCCCTTTTCCTGCAGGCGCAATGAGAAGATTGTCGCGGGCGAATATCCGCAGGGCCCTGGTAAACCGGCCCCGGACCCGGTGGAGATTCTGCGTAAATCCACCTTCAACAATGATGGCGAGGTTCAGTTCGGCTCCGAGGAGCCTGCGCAACCCGGCGAGATCACCGAAACCCAAGGCCGCGATCCCGCTACCTGGCTGCACAGGCCTGCTATCCGAGATGTCGTCACAGACCGAAACCAGAATGGCGCAGAGGGCTGCATCGGCGACGCGGGAGGTCGCAATCAGGGCTTCAGCCGGAGCCAGATTGCCGCGGATCACATGCATGGCAATCTGAAAAACCTTGGAATTGCACCATTCACGTGCCGCGTCCGCTGTCTCCTCGGCGTCCAGAGCAGGGATGTCGGCGAGTTGCTCCTTCATTTCGTCCAAACCGAGATCAATTGTCCAGTAGATTCGGGCCAATCCCTGCCTGGCAATTCTCTCGACTTCCTGATTCTCGGCAAAGCCCTCCGGCAGGCTGATGTCGGTGAATTCCCTGGATTCGAGACTGTCCAGCAGTTTCGGCATCCGGTTCATGCAATCCCCGAGATGGGGGGCGGCGCCAAGAATTTCTGCAATGGCGTCGAATGAACCAGGGCGCTCGGCGAACGCATTGCTGTCATAAGGGCGCCAGTCGTCAATCTGCGGATAGAAGCGTGCCCTGTTTTCATCCAGGATCGGATTCATGGTCTCGAGCCAGCGTTTCGGAAACAGTGCCAGGCCCATCATTGAGCCATAGGTGCCTGGCAGCACCGGCGACAGTTTCTCACCGTAATGCTGGAGAACCGGAAAACGGCGGTTGGGAGACAGGTGATGGTCAGAATGACGCTGGGCGTTCAGAAGCAGCCAGTTCGTCATCCGGTAGCCTGCGCTCCACCCATGATGTTTCCTGATTGGCTCAAAACGGCCGTTGGGCTTGAGAATGCGCCGAAGCCCGTAATGCTGGATATAGTCGGCCACCCGTATCTGGAGATAAACGAGCGCACCCATGAGAACAAAAACCAGCATCGCCCGCCAGCCGCCCGCCCACCAGCCATAGGCGTAACATGCACCAGTCATCAGAAGGTAGCGCCAGAATGCGTTATTGCTGTGCCAGACAGGTCGCTGGCGCCGCGCCAGCCGTTCGACCTCGTGGCGCCACGACCCGACAATGCTCTTTGGCAGGCCATTCCTGAAGAATTGCCAGAAACCCATCCCGCGGGGAGCAGATTCAGGATCGCCCGGCGTGCAGACGCGTGCATGATGAATGTACAAATGTTCGAGCGGATAGATCGGGTACGACACCGATGCCATCAGGAATTCGCCGATCCGACGTTCCCAGGCACTCCTGCGATGTATGAATTCGTGGCTGAATATATTGGTCAGCATCGCCGACGAGATCAGCAGCAGAAGGAGCACTGTCTGCTCCCAAGCCGCAAGTTCCGGCACCGCGAAAACCCGCCAAAGCACGAAGGCGACCATCACTGGCCACAGCACGGCCCAACTCCATACGGTCAACTTGTACCAGAGCAGTTCGGCCTCGGAGGTCTTGCTCGGATCCATGTTCCGCTCTTCCAGGCCGAAGACGGGGTCCAGGCTGTTCAGACCGAGAAACAGGAACAGCAGCAGGAGCCACCATCCGCCGTACAGCGTTGCCACGACGAAAAGCGGAAACAGCAGAAGCGTAAGAAAATGCGGTGCAGCACTTGCGAATGAGGCAGTCAACTGGTCTGTCCTTGCCTCTTCAGTGACCACGCCGGCATTGGTGTTCTTGGCCGCCATGAGAGAACCTCCGTGTGACCCCAATTCCCAACAGGGCAACAATCGCTGCCGCAATGCCATTTTGGCGAGGCAAGTCTAAACACCGGCGTATTATCTGACAAGCTTGTCGGCAGCTGTGCGGGCGTGATTGTCGTGGCGGGCACGGAGGTGGCGATATTGCCGGGCTCGTCTGGTTGGCGCCATTCGTGCTGTCATCCGAACCGGAAGGGACCCGAATCCGGGCGGCTTGCCGCTGGTAGAACCCCGCCACCGGGCGCCATGCTGCCGCAGCCGAACCGGCCAGGCTCGTTGGCTGCCGGCCGAACTCCGGACGATGCCTCCATTGCCGGAGTTCCGGACCGGGGCGCTGGTCGGGGCGGGCCGACAGATTGCGGTCGGTCGGCCTTTGGCAATGCAGGTGTGCGCAAATGACTTGCAGGGCCGCGCTCAATTGTGTTTGTCATCGGGGTGGAGTTCGACCTGGAGCATTTTGTCATGACGACACAAGGACCGGAGCAGGTGGCGGAGACGGAGGTATCGGCTGCGGAGTTGTACGGTTCGTTGACAGGCCGTTTCCTCAAGTCACTCGGTGACGAGTTGCCCATGGTACATTTCGGACTTTGGGGTCCGGACACCGAAACCATAGACGAATCGTTCCTGAATTCGATCCACATGATTGGTGGCGGTTGCGGACTTGGCCCGGGCAAACGGGTTCTCGATGCCGGTTGCGGTCTTGGCGGGTCAGCCGTCGCATTGGCGAGGGAATTCGGTGCGCATGTCACCGGGTTGACCAATTGCGAGCCGCATGTGGTGGTCGGAACCGACATTGCCGACCGGCAGGGCGTTGGCCATTTGGTGGATTTCCGTCATGGCGACTTCATGGACATGCCGTTTCCCGACGAGTCCTTCGACGTCGTCCTGAACCATGAATCATTCTGTTACGTGCCCGATGCCCTCGCCTATCTCGAGGGGGTGCACAGGATTCTCCGGCCGGGGGGATGCTGGCGGATGGCGGACGGACTGCGAACGGGCAAACCCATGAACGAGGCACAGACGGCCCAGTACAACTACACGCTCCGTGCCTGGGCCATGCCGGAACGGTACTCCCTGAATGGCCTGCGTTCCGCACTGTCGCAGGCCGGGTTTGACGACATCGCCGATCGTGCCCTCGAAAGCCTGGTCATACCATACATCGAGAATCTCGAAAGGAGATACAAGGCCTTGATGCTGCTGACCCCTCCGCCCAAGCCGGAAGACCTTGCCTACCACCATTTTCTGCAGGCGACCTTCCGCTTCGGACAAGGGATCAGGGAGGGCGTACTCACCTACCGCCTGGTTTCGGGATGGAAGCCTGGCGCGGCCAGCGCGACAACAGCATGAACATGCAGGCATCGACCCGCTCGACATCACCTCCTGCCAACCTGGCGGTGAAATGGTGAATCCGCTGCAGAAGCAATAGCGGACCTGAACGGCCGAATAGTGGCTTGACGCTGGAGGCGCGCTCGGCAAGGCCCGACAATTTGCCGGGAATGGCAAGACCTTCCCCGTGCAGGCCGTCAATCAGGCTGGCCCAGCAATCCTTGTCCTTGAACCAACCGGTGTTGTCGCGAATCGTGTTGGCGGAAAAGATCTGCAACTCCAACTCCGGCGCAAGCCCGGCGGCGCCGATATCCAGCTGGACGCCGATCTGCATCCCCTCGAGGGCACCGCGCCCTTCAAGCCGCCGGAGCAGCGAGGCAACCGCGTCTTTCTGCCCGGTCCAACCGGCACGAGCCAGGAACGCCTCGACATCCTGCGACGTGGAGAATCCCAGGGCGACGATCCGGAGCGGTTCCGCATCGGGTGGCAGGGCGCCAATGGCCCCGATGCGCGTGGTCGGCTCCAGCGCCAGATATGCGCGTTCAGCCTGGCGCCGTGCAGCCTCGTCCGGACTCCGATCCATGGCCGATGCCACCGCGTCGAAGGCCAGCCGAAACTGGTCCAGGCGCTGGCCGGAGGGATCGCCGGCCAGTGTCGAGCGAACGGGATAGAGAAAGACGCCTGGCCCGGAATGCTGATCCCGACCCAACTCGTAATGCAGCACCACCCGGTTGCCGGCGACACGCTGTAGCGGGGAGTCGTCCTTGCCGGTCTCGGCAAGGAGCGCGGCGATGCCGGTGGATGACTGGCCTGCGAGGTCGGGCGGTCTCTCGTCCTCGAAGAATTCCGCCGACCTGGTTCCTCCCAGGACCGACACATCAAGGCAGGCGGTTGGCCGGGAGTCGCCCAACGGGAACCCGATCCAGAGGGGAAAGCCCGCCAGCGTCGGCGGCAGCGCCTGCCCGCAATGCACCAGCCAATCCCATTCCCGGTCATCGATCTGCAGCGACGACAGGAGATTTCGCATCCGCGCCAGCAACTCCCCGAGGGAGGCGGCCTCGTTGGCCAGCTGGTCTTCATTGGCAATCCATTCCTGTTCGAAATTCATGGCCGACCGTCCTTTACCTGGTCCCTGGCGACATGGCGGCAGCCATGCGCCCTCGGAATTCGACCATCACCTAGCCAATCGTGCCACCCCGCCAGCTGGCCAGGGGCTCACCAGCGCTTGCCGGCATCGGCGCGTTCCCTGGCCGCCTGCAACTCCTCGGGTATCTGCCGGCGGAGGCTGGCGATGCTGGCGGCGTCGAGCAGTCGCAGGAACGGATCGTCATTCCAGAATCGTGCAATGGCCGGTCCGAGGTGACCGGGCGCATTCTGCAGGCGATATCGCAACCGCATCAATGGCAGCAGGCCGAAGGCCCGCTTGCGGGGAAATCCGAACTGCTCGGCCAAATCGCCGCCGAGCAATGCCCGCGCCAGCCGATACCCGTGCTCCACCATCGCCTGTTTTTCGGCCGGATCGGTCAGCCTGGCGACTTCGGGAAGGACACCGATCGATGCCGTGGTGATCACCGTCGTGACCCCGTCGGGCAGTGGCTCGCAAAGATGGCCGATCCTGGACAGCTCGGCAGTCGCATCCTCGTCGCCGCCACATAGCAGGGAATCGGGCGTGCCCATCAACCACGATGCGTAACGCCAGACCTGCATGAGGCCAGCGCGCTCATCGGCACCGAGATTCGCACCCAGCTTCTGCACGTTCCGGATCAGGGTTGCGGAGAAGTTTGCCGAGGTAAGAGCCATGTTGGCGGCGCTGATGGGCACGCCGAACCTGGCCTCGTTCCATGTACCTGCCTTGCGCAGGCGCCGCCGGATACGGGCATGCACCAGGCGGATCCGAATGGAAAACTTCCAGCCCTCTTCCCAGGGATCGAGTGAATGCGGTAGCATGAGCGTCTCGGTCAGGTAGCGTATGTTCTGCCGGATCACCCGCAATCCCTGCTGCGTCGTGCCTTGGCCCGTCAGGAAGAATACCCTGCTCATCAGGCTGTTGAAGTTTTGCAGGCTGACGAAGGCGAGTCCGATGATGAACAAATCCACATGTCGGTGCAGGGCGAGGCGGCCCGGAAGAGCCGCGTCATGATCAAACCAGGAGGGCACCTCGCCGAGAGATTCGACCAGGTCATTCAGCGCCGGCAGCGTGTTCGGGTCAGCCTTCGTGCTCCGGTCCAGTCCGGCAGTCATGATGCGACTGATTTCCTGGCCGGTAAGCGGCGCCAATGCCTCGACGACGGCATCGGCAAGCGGGTCGCCGATTGCGGTGTTGCGGACATAGTTGGTGGCAAGATCCGGGTTGATGGCGACCGCCCGGTCATAGCCGTCCCGGTAGCAAGCGGGAATGTCGAGAGTGTTCACGGTGCGGCCCGAAATCCGGTTTGGCTCGACCATGGATGGGCGTGGCCAGCGCCTCCCGGCCACGCCGCGGCGGCGACATGAAATGATCTTCCGGCCATCACATTGCTCCTGCCTGGCGTGGCCGCCCGGCGCTACCCGTCATTTGCCGCCTTCCGGGACCGTGCCGACATCATCATCAGGAAAAAGATGTAGCCTTTCACCGGCCCCACCTGGTCACCGATGATCGACAGCTTGATATGGTGAATGCCATGCACGAACATGAGTGGCCCGGCCTTCGTGAACAGGCTCGCCGTTCCATTCGACCAGCTGGCCAACTCCTCCAGCTTCCCCGGATGGGCAATGTCCCGCTCGCCGATGGCATCGATCACCGGCCGCCAGTAGCGGATATCCTTCAGCCAATCCATTTCATGAACATAGATGCTCAACCCCAATGCCGGCCCGAGCCCGCTGGCGGTGACGTCGAAATGCAGGCCCAGATAGACAAAGCTCCGGCGTTCATCGAAGAATGAGACGATCTCGCCAACCGCGGCAGCATCGCCCGGCCAGCCGACGCGCTGGAGATACGCCATCACCTCACTGGCGGACCGGAAACCGGTCGCAGTGGTCCGGATCACCCGTTCCCGGGACGGGAAGGTGCCGACACCCCTGATGCGCCGGTCCGGCGGCAGCAGCGAATAGAGGCGATCGAGTTCACGGCGCTCTGCCAAATCCGGATTCCAACCGCCGGCAAAGACCAGCGCGTCATGGACCGCACCCAACGCCGCGAGGCGGCCGGCGCCGCCCTCCAGCACGTCGCCTTCGGGGTAGAGGAATATGCCCGGGTCGGTCTGCGCTGCCGCCTCCGAGAGATCGATGTCGAATTCGAGCATCATCTTCCTGCCGATGGTGCGGCGCAGCAGCGACTCCTCGCGATCGGTCTCATCCAGGATCCATGCCAGGCCTGCCGCCGATGTGCCGGCACCCTGCGCATGGCCCTGCTCCTGGAACTTCCTGGCCGTCATGCTGTCGCCGACCAGCGAGACACCGAAATCCGCCCGCGGCTCGGGAACATGCAACGGCACCTCGATTCCGAAGGGGAATGCCGCCGTTGTCACCGGGATTTCGGCAGCGCGGTCCAGCAGCCGCCAGAGCGCGGTCCCGTCGAGGATGCCGGGCGAGATGTGCTGCCGCATCCGCGCCAGCAGGTGACCCATGGACTCCGCCACGACAGGAAGGCGCGTCTCGGTGTAGGCCCAGTCTTCATTGATGCTCATTGACAAAATCCCCCTGATTGAACGCTGCCCGCCGGGATTGGCCGGGCGGCAGGGCCAGGACGCGCTAGGCCCGGAAAGTCATGCCTTGCCTGCATGGCGTCAACCGATAACCGGCGCCGTGTTGATGTCCGATTCGGCGATCGGCCGGTCACGCCAACCCATCTTGACCGGCACGTCATAAAGCCGCCCCGGCGCCAGGCGCGCCCAGTAATGACGCATTCCCGGCACGATGACACGCACCACCGGCATGCCGATATCGGGGCGGGTCTGGTCCAGCACCAGGAATTCCATTCCCCTGGACTCGACGAGGGCCCGGCAATGCTCCAAGTCATCCCGGACATCGTCGGTTTCGGCGACGGGGTAGCTGGACATCCCTGTTGGCGGCGTGTCGACCGCTGGCAGGAGATAGGGCTGGTTCTCCACCGTGGCGTGGCGCCACCACGCCAGGCATTGCGGGTCGTCGACCTGGTAGCCGGCACCGCCCGTGCCGGTGCCCTGGACCCAGTTCAGGAACTGGTTCATCTCACACACTGCTCGCAACACCGCGATGTGCGGGTCAAAATGCGATCCGGCCCCGTAGATGATGTCCTCCACTTTCCTGTCGGTTCTGCGAGACAGGGCCACGAAGGACGGAATGCCGAAATCTCCGGTGACATCAAGCACCCACAACTCCCGGTTCAGGCGACGATAGTAGTCGCCGGCCGTCGCCAGGTAATCGTCATCGAAACTCTCCAGGTCGAGTTCGGGCATGCGCAGCTGGTTGTACCACCAGGCAGCAAAGGCGTCGCGCTCGACCAGTTCGAAGAACCCTTGCAGGATTGCTTCCTCGACCGTGTTTCCGGCTGCACAACCATTTGAGTCGGCCACGAATTCTCCCTCCCCTCCCCGATTACCGGTCGATGTGCCGTAATAGAGCAGGGATGTCGGAAGATAGCGCCGGCAATCCCCTGTCAGTGACCATACCGGCGACCAGTCCATCTCCGCATTTGGATCCAGACGCGGCGGAACTACGTTGTAGGGGTGACCACTGGCATTGATCCTGTCGGCGTCGTCAAGCTGCGCCTCGCTGAAGAGCTGCACCGAATTCGGGTGAATGGCTTTGGATTCGCCGGTTCCGGCCAAATCCCGATATCGTTGCCGGACACGGATTTCGTCGCCGTGAAAGGCACCGCTATAGCGCTCCAGAGCTTCGCAGAGGGCGCTGGCTTCCGACTGGCGCGCCGTGCTTCCCTTGCCGGCGCTCTTGGTTCGCAGGCTGAGGCGCAGCACGTTCAGTGCCCGGTTCTTCAACGCCAGGTTGCTCCCGGCCCAATGGACGTGCAGCCAGGGGTCGGTCTCGCCTGTGGTACGCCGCAGCCAGGTCACCACACCGCCAACCGGATCAACCAGGTGACCGTATCTTGCCAATGTCTCATCCGGCGAGACCGACCGCACGCCGCCGCTGTTGCGAAGGCTCTTCGGACTTGACTGCAGGCGGAGCGGGGCCAGCCTGCGGTCGGGACGACGAAGCGCAGCGTCGCCACAAGCCGGGCATTGCGGCCGGCGCATGACAGGGTGCTGCGCCATCGAGAGATCGGCCGTGTCGAGCGAGACCGCCCGTTCATGGATGGGTGCCGCTTCTCCGAGAACCAGCCATTTCGCCAATTCCACCGCCGCCATGCCATGGATCGCGTCCCGGCTGGCGATCGCGGCAGCCCTGGGCGCGAGGGCGATGTCCCCGTCGGTCACGTTGCGCAGGAAGGTATGGATCTCCTGGTGACCACGCAGGCGGTAGGCAAGACAGGCCCAGCATGGCCCCTGATCCGCCGGACGGAATACCGGGCCGAACAGGGGCCGCAAACCTCCGGATCTGACCAGCATCCATGGCTGGCCGGAAGCCAGCTGACGCTCGTTGATTTCGCCATGTCGCTCGTCCAGATAGTCGTCGCTGACGATGACCGACACCGCCGCGGCACCGTCATCAATGACCCTCGCCCCGAGAGATGCCAAATGGCCGGCAAGATTGCCTCCTTCGCCGGCAATCGCCACGCCGGACATGGCGAGGCGTTCCTCGGCGAATTTGGGAGAGGCGCCCAGCGAGGTCCAGAAAGCTGCCAGTCCCCGGTCCAGGGAATGTTCGCCCGAGACCACGTATCCACTGGAGGCCAGCGACACCAGGGCAGACCTGACGCTCGCCTCCGGGTGCCGGCCTTCCAGGCAGGCGACGATCTCCGCAAAGCTGCGTTGACCGTCGAGGAGCGGCAGCAGATCGGGGTGAATCTGGCCGTGGAGCAACGTATTCACGGTTTCGGAGACCAGGAACACCTGCCGGTTGTCGATCGCGTGGAATCCGTAATGCGGCGCAAGCGCCGGCCTCTCGACGAGACCGGTATCCGCGGCGGTCTTCAAGAAGACCCGCGGCGGGGCAGCAACCGGTTTCTGCGTCACGGACATGTGCGGACTGGCCTGCCATATACGGCGTGGACCCGCACCCCGCCCGGGAACACGATCTTCCGGAGCGGCTCAGCGAACCGAAAAACACAGGCGCAGATCGGCAGGTCGTTGCGCCACATGCGCCGCCGGCGCTCGCCGAACGCCTCGTCCGGACCATCCCGGGCCGATGACAGATTGGTATACCTGCTCATGAACGCCCGGCCATGACACCGGGTGAAACTGTTCCGGTCATCCAGGACGGG
Organism: Paracoccaceae bacterium; assembly: GCA_965214695.1. GTDB lineage: Bacteria > Pseudomonadota > Alphaproteobacteria > Rhodobacterales > Rhodobacteraceae > JAPOXR01. Next base: position 1,251,248 of record OZ243967.1, read on the forward strand.
CACATTCCGTGCTGCCTTGATGGCCTGCCCCGGCGACGGCTCATGGCTGCCGGGGACACTATGGCGGTTGATCCAAGGATCGGCTTTCGTCGTGCTGCTGCCTGCCGGCGACAATGCGCAAGGGGAGGCGAGCGGTCTCCGAGGCCGGCGCCGTCCATCCCGGGCGGCGCCATCATTGAGCCGCCAACCATGATCCCGGCGGGAAGATCACGCCGTCGTCGGCCGCTGGCCACCTGCATTTTCCGGAGCTGCCGGATTCCCGTCATGCATCTCGCCTATATCCGCCGCCGAACTGGTGGTGGCTTCGCCAATGCCGGTCAGCAATGCGTCGAAACTGTCGGCGCCGCAGGCCTGCGCAATGCAGGACTTTTGCGCATCCGACACCGACTCGATCGCGACATCATCCTTGGCCACCAGCTGCCGGATGCCGTGGAAATTCCTCAACAGCCCGACCGCCGACGCCAGGCGCTCGGCAGCCTCGGCACGAACCAGGCCATGCTCGCCGGCAACGCGGAATACGGCAGCCAAGTCGGTGGCGAGAATGTCGGGATGGGCGGCAGCATGGGCAAGCTGCAGGCGGCGGGCCGCCAGTTCGATGTCCCCGAAGCCGCAGCGAGCGGCGGCGAGGGCCGGAACCGCCATATCGGCCGTGACTGCCCGGGGCCCGCCATTCAACTCGGCAATCCCCGCCTCGCAGGCACGGTGTCGGCCCAGCGCCTCGAGCCGGACCCGGTCGAACTGCTCGCCGATGCCGGCATCTCCGCAGGCAAGGACGCGCCGGGCCAGGATGAGGTCCAGCACATCGCTGCCGGACAGGCCGGCCTCCAAATCTTGCGAGAATTCGGACATGGATCTGGCGGGCCTGACTTCCCGGCCGCGCAGGATCGGGGCAAGTTGCAAATTGTCCTGTGAAAGCGCCGCCAGCGCCTCGTGGAAGCGGCGGAACAGGGCGTCGTGATTGTCCGCCTTGCCCCCGTATATGTACAGCATGTCCAGTTCGGCCTGGAACAGCCCGTCACCGCTGGCCAGGCCACCAAGCATCGCGCCTACCACCCCGCCTTCAGGGGGAAGATGGGGAAAATCCTCGTAGACGGCAGACAGCACGGTGGCGATCGCCGCCTCGGCGATGTTCGACGATGCAATTCCGGCTTCGACCGGCGACAGATTGCCGCGAATCACGTGGATGCAGAGCTGGAAGATCTTGTCGTTCGACCAGTTGCGTGCGGCCTCGATCGCCTCCTGCAGGCTCCGGACCGACACGTCGGCAATCCTTGCCCGCATCTCGGCGACATCGACTTCATGCGTCCAGTAGACCCGCGCCAGGCCGCGGCGGGCCAGGGACTCGAAGGCCGGGTCAGGTCCGAAACCGCCCGGCAGGTCGAGATCGGTGAACTCGCGGCTCCGAAGCCCGTCCAGAAGGCTCGGATCGCGGTCGATCCACGCCGCCAGGCGCGGTGCTGCACGATGGATCTCGTCAATCACCTCGTATGCGTCCGGGCGAGCCCGGTATGCGGCGCTGTCATAGGCACGCCAGTCATCGATCTCGGGATAGAAATGGGCACGCCACTGGTCGACGAGCGGATCCATCTTCTCGAACCAGCGCCTGGGCTTCAGCACCAGATTGCCCATCTCGGAATAGCTCCCGGGAAGTTGGGGCGCCTCGTCCGGTCCGGAATGCTGCAGCAGCGGGTAGAGCCGGGTTGCCGACATGTGGTGATCGGCATGACGCTGGGCGTTGTAGTAGAACCAGTTGGGCAGCTTGTAGGCGACGCTCCACGAATGTCGCGGCCGCACCCGCTCGAATCGCCCGCTCGGAAGACGCACCCGCTGCAGCCCGTAATGCTGGATATAGTCGACCATCCGCAGCTGGAAAATTCCCATGGCGCAGATAGCCGCAAAAACCAGCAGGCCAGCCGGGCCGCCGATCCAGTAGGCCAGCGCATACCAGGCAGCTGTTTCAAGCACGTAGCGCCAGACGGGGTTGCTATGGTGCCAGGCCGGCAGGCGGCGGCGGGTCAGGCGGTCCCGCTCGACGACCCATGTATCCCGGTAGCTGCGCAGGACCGACTGTGGAAGATACTGCCAGAAGCTCATCCCCTTCGGCGCCGACACCGCATCCCTGGGTGTTCCGATATGGGAATGATGGACGTAGACATGCTCCGTCACCTCCTGCGGAAAGGACACCGACGCCATCACGAATTCACCGATGCGGCGCTCCAGCGTGGTGCGCCGGTGCATCATGTCGTGACCGACATTGAGTGTCAGGCGGGCCATGCCCCCCAGCGACAGCACGATCAGGATGTCTTCCCAGAAGGCAAGTTGGTCGGCAACGAAGACCTGCCGGAAGGCGAATATGAAGGTAATCGGGTAGATGGCCACCCAGCACCAGACCGCCATCTTGTACCAGAATAGCTGGTTGCCCTGCTGGCGCGGGTTGAAATTCATCTCGTCCGTGCCAAGCGCCGTGTCGAAAAAGTCGACCAGCCACAGGAAGATGAAGGGAGCAGCCAGCCACCAGCCCCCGTACCATGCCGCCACCGCCACAAACGGAAAGATCGCGATCGAGGCAAAATAGGGAAGAGCCTTGAGAAATGACAATTCGGACGGCGCGCCGAGCCCTCCCTGGCCGCCCGCGCTCAGGGTTTCTTCAAATGTTCCGCTGTCTGCCATGTCGAACTACCAGGACAATGCCGATCCAGTTGGCAACCGGCCTCGACCGGCTCGTCACGAAAAGCGATCGAAAATTTCGTATCCCGCCGGATGGCCCGTCGGGACACGGGGGTCATCACTTTCAGCAGCAGCAGCGACCCGCAGCAATCGCTTCCAGCTCCTCTTCGCCGAGTTCGGTGGTCGGCAGGGCCAGGTGGAGAGTCCGGGCATCGCTTTCGTGAACGACGATGTCGATGTCCTCGGGAATGTCCACGCCCAGCTCCTGGGAGATTGCTTCCTTGGGATTCGAGACCAGAAGGCTGCGGAATTCTCCGTCGCCGACGGCCCTGTCCGTGACCTGGGCACGCATGTCCTCGGCCGACTGCAGGGGCGTATCCGCAAATGTTTGCCAATCCATCGATCGTCTCCTCTTCTCAGTAATGCATGGGACTCGTTGGTAGCCCTTTGGCTGGCCATTTGCAACCTTCGGCTGAACCGGACACGAATTTCACGTGCATTTTCAGGGCGCCGGAAAATGCGATCCGCCAATGCGACATCACATCCCGATACCGGCCATGGCGCTGGTGTCCTCCTCCGGTGAATTGCATCCAGCCCCCGATCATGCCATCAACGTTCAACGACAATCGATTTTTTGGTCCTTCGTGGCCCGGTCATGAGTGTATAATGCTGCCCCAATCGATGCCGCCGCGTATCCGGAGTTTCCCAGATGAAGAGATTGCAGCGCCTGGACCAGGCTGCCGCGAGCAGGAGCAAGCGCCGCCAGTTTGACGTCCTGCTGACGGTGACCGCGCCCCATGAGCGGATCATGTTTGCCGCCACGGCCGTGCTGATGCTGGCATTGGCCGCATGGGCCGTATTCGGTCGCATCGAGCATGATGTCGTGATTGACGGTGTGTTGATCGAACCGGGAGACCGCCACGAAGTGGTGTCCTCCGAACCGGGGCATCTGCTGGAATATTTCGTGTCTTCCGGCGATCAGGTGGTGGTCGGTGAGCGGATCGCCCGGCAGAGTGTACCCGATCTGGACCGTGACATCGATGCGTTGCGGCGCCGGCTGGATGTCGTTGAGAGTGGAACTGTTCAAGGCTGGCAGGACGGTTCGTCATCACCCGCACTTGCGGAGGAAATACGCATCGCATTGCTGGGAATGGATGGGCGGCGAAGTGCACGGGAGACGATCGTTACCCACCAGGCAGGCGAGATCATGGCGCTGCAGTCGGCGCCCGGCGAGTTCATTTCGACCGGCACGCCGGTGGCCCGGATCCGCAACGAGCCCGGAATGGACGCCGGGCCGGTTCAGGCTGTTCTGCGGGTCACTCCCGGCGTGGCTCGGCGCATTCGCCCGGGAATGCAGGCGAGCGTGGAGGTTTACCTCCCCGGCATCGGTACGCAGCGGCTTGGGGGAGAGGTGATATCCGTTGCCGCCGGACCGTTGCCGGCATGGCTTGCGGCATTGCCGCCGGCAACGGCGGACAGCCTGCACAGGATCGATATACGACTTCAACAGGTGCCTGAGTGGTCCGTGACGAATGGTACTGCATGTCGGGTACGCCTGGTGCTCGGCGAGGGCCCGCCCGCTGCACTTCTCGCCAACAGCCTGTTTTGATGACGCTTCCCACCCGACAGCGACCGGCGCACTCGCGTTCGAAACAGGCCGGGATGCCGCCAAGACGGCGGGCGGTCACGCCGCTCGTCATGCAGATGCACATGACCGAGTGCGGTGCGGCCTGCCTTGGAAGCGTGCTCGCACATTTCGGGCGTTGGGTGCCGCTTTCCGAACTTCGCGACAGGTGCGGTGTCAGTCGGGACGGCTCGACGGCCGCAGGCCTGTCGCGGGCCGCCAGACATTATGGCCTCAAATGCACTGGCAGAAGCGTAAACGCAAGCCATCTCATGAAGATGCCGTATCCGCAGATCCTGTTCTGGGAGTGGAACCACTTCCTGATCCTGGAAGGATTCGACGGCAAACATGCGTATCTGAACGACCCGGCGATGGGTCGGCGCAAGCTGTCCATTGATGAGCTCGCCAAGGGGTTTTCGGGAATTGCCCTGCAGATTCGCCCCGATTCCGGGTTTCGCCGCGGTGGAACGCCGCCAGGCATGCTTCGGCGTCTGCCGCCCTGGCTGCGCGGAAGCGGCGCCCCGATTGCCTATCTCCTGGCCTGCGGAGTCATGATGGCCGTGCTGGCACTGATGGCGCCGGTGGCCCTGGGTCTCTTCGTGGACCACGAATTGGCGGGGGTCGGTCATTGGGGGGGCACGGCTTCCGTCATCCTGGTCATCGCCGCCCTCCTCATCTACGGGCTGAGCTGGCTGAAACAGCTATGCATGAAACGGCTGTCAATCCAGATGGCGGTCACGGCCGGTGATCGCTGCCTGTCGAAACTGCTCCGGTTGCCGGTCGACTATTTCAGTCATCGGCTTGCCAGCGACCTGACCAGCCGGATCCTGTCGGTCGACAGTATTGCCAAGGGACTCCAGAGACACCTGGTCGAGCTGATGGTCGAATTCGCGATGAGCGTGGTGTTCCTGTTCGCCATGCTGATCTATGACCCGATACTGGCGATGGTCGTTCTCGGCCTTGCCATCCTGAACGCCGCCGTCGCCCGGGTGATCGAGCGCATGCGCACCGAAGAGAACCATGTTCTGCGACGCGAACAGAACATGCTGATCGGGCACGGCATGTTGATGCTGCATCAGGGCGACAACCTGCGGATGACCGCATCGGATGACGGATTTTTCTCCCGTTGGGGCGGTCACCAGGCCCGCGAGTTGGCGGCACGTCAGCGCTTCGTCGAGTTCGGTCACATGAGCGCCGCCCTGCCGGGGTTGTTCATGATCCTCACCCAGGCCGCGGTGCTGGCATTCGGGGCAAGGCGAGTCATGGATGGCGACATGACGCTTGGCACACTGGCTGCAATCTTCGTCCTGGCAGGAATGTTCCTTGCACCCATCGGCAGGTTTGCCGAGCTTGCCGATGGCTGGCAGGCACTGGCCATTGGAATGCAGCGTATCGAAGACATCACGGAAACAGAGGAGGATTCGCGGTTCGGGCGTCGGAATGCCGGGTCGGATGCCACGGCGACACTGTCCGGAAGGCTGCAGCTGACCGGACGCGTGGAACTGCGCGGCGTGTCATTCGGTTACGATCCCGGCCGGCCGCCACTGATCAAGGACATTGACCTGGTCATCAGGCCGGGTCAGCGGGTCGCGGTCATCGGGGCGAGCGGATCCGGGAAGTCGACGCTGGCATCCCTGGTCTCCGGCGCCTACGAGCCCTGGTCCGGCCAGATATTGTTCGATGACCTTCTGCGCAGCGAAATTCCCGACGAGGTCATGGTGCGCTCGCTTTCGGTGGTCGATCAGCGACCGGTCCTGTTTTCCGGCACCGTGCGCGAAAACATCACGCTTTGGAACCCGTCAGTCCCGGACAATGTTTTGGTTGCCGCGGCTCGGGATGCTCGCATCCATGACAGGATACTCGAACGCCCTCTCGGCTATGCGGCCACGGTCGACGAAGACGGGGGAAATTTCAGCGGGGGCGAAGGTCAGCGGCTCGAGATCGCCCGTGCGCTGGTCGGCAATCCAACCGTCCTCATTCTCGACGAAGCCACCAGCGCACTGGATGCCGACACCGAAAAGGCTGTTGACGACGCGTTGCGCCGCCGAGGTGTGAGTTGCCTGGTCGTGGCCCACCGGTTGAGCACGATCCGGGACTGCGACGAGATCGTCGTCCTGGACAAGGGGGCGGTCGTGCAGCGTGGCACCCATGACGACCTCCTGGGTGACCCGGATGGCCTCTATGGCCGGCTTGTCAGGGCAGGATAGGGCTGAAGCGATGCCGGATCCGGACAAGAGGAAATTTGCCGAACTTGCTGCCGATGGCATGGCAGTGCCCTGCGCCGGCAACCTGCCGCTGGATTTGGGCGATCCAGGAAGCGTGTGGTTCGTCGAGACCGGTGCCGTCGACATTTTCCTGACCGAACGACTGAACGGGGTTGAGCAGACCGCATTGCAGTTGCTGTTGCGCGCCGGTACCAGCCGCCTGCTTCCCGGAGTGGCGCCGCAGACCGCGGACACGACGCTGGGACTGATGGCAAGGGGGCTGCCGGGCACCGTGTTGCGGCAGCTGTCAGTCGATGGCCTTGCCGGGGTACAGGCCGGCGAGCTCGGCACCCTGGTTGATGCATGGATCACGGATGTATCCGCTGCCCTGTCCCGGAGCCTGGCGAACCAGCCGCCGCCAAACGTGCTCCTGGAAATCGGGCGGACACCGGCGGCGGGCAACACCTTCTCGATGCGGCGTGGCGTGGCGTGGGTGAAGGTACCCGATTCGGCACCGGGCGCAGGCCTGTACATGGATTTGGTCGAGGTCGGAGGCGGTGATGACGCCACCACTGCGCTGCCGCTGACGCCGGCAAGCTGGCTTACGCTGCCGTCGAATATGCGGCTCTCGACGCCGATATCCTCTGACGAGCTTGCCATGGATGGCCGCCTGCTGCCGGCGCTGACCAACTTCCATGCGCTGGCGCTTGAAACCGAGCGGATCAACCGGATGCTGGCGATCGTCGATCAGGCGCATCTGGAGCGCGCCACTGCCACCACCCGTCGCGTCGGCGAAACCCGCGCCCGGCGCCAACTCCTGAATGTACCGGTCGGAGGTGAGGCCGGGGGAATTGACGATGACGCTTCCCCCCTGGCCAAGGCTCTCCGGGCGGTTGGGCAGCATGAAGGAATCCGGTTCCGGTGGCCGCGACGGTCCGACATGCCGGATTTGCCTCCTGAACTTGTCGATATTCTGGATGTATCCGGCGTGCGCGGGCGACGGGTGCAACTCGGTGCAATAGACCGCTGGTGGCGCGGCGACAGCGGTGCGATGCTGGCCTTCAGGTCGGAAGGCGATGCCCCGGTGGCGCTGTTGCCCGGTGTGCTTGGGCAGTACCGGATCTATGATCCGATGACCGACCGCACAGCCGGGGTCACCGACGATTGCGTTCGTTCCCTCAGCGGCGATGCCTGGCAGTTCTATCGGTCACTGGGTTCCAGCTCGGTCCGGCCGGGCGACCTGTTGCGGATATTCGGCAACGGGCTCGGCGCCGGCCTCGCCCGCTTTGCGGGGACAGGGCTGGCGGGTGGCCTCGCCATGTTGGTGCCAGCGGTGGCGTTGGGATACATCGCCAACCACGTGATCCCGGCCGGGGAGCTCGGCCTCCTCGTGTCTATCACGACCGGGCTGGCAACACTTGCAGTGATCGTGGCATTGATCCATGTCCTGCAGGGCATGGCGCTCATGCGTATCGAAGGGCGCATTGCATCCCGGATCGAGGCTGCATTCTGGGACCGCCTGCTAAGGCTGCCCCTTGGTTTCCTGCATCGATACACGGCCGGCGACCGCGCCATGCGCGGAATGACGTTCCAGCGGCTCCGCGACGCCGTCCAGGGCGTGGCTGCCAACAACGTGCTTTCGATTATTTTCCTGCTGCCGGCGCTCCTGGTCATTTTCGTCTTTGATGCCGCTCTGGGCGCCGTTACCGCCGCATTCGGCCTCGTTGCCCTTGTCTTGACGGTGACCCTCGGCCTCCGGCAGGTCTCTCCCTACGAGCGGATGATCCGTGCATCACATCGCCTTACCGGCGTGCTGTTCCAGTTCATCAACGGAATTGCCAAGCTGCGCATCGACGGTGCGGAGGGATCAGCCTATGCAGTTTGGGCGCAGCATTTCGGCGAGCAGCAGCGCGCCGAACTGGAACTCGGGAGACACGACGCGCATTTGCGGGCCTTCGGGTCGGCGCTGCCAATGCTGGCGGCGGCGGTGGTGCTGGCAGTCATGGCGCTGCGCGACCCCGATTCGCTGGCCATTGGAGACTTCCTCCTGGTCTATGCTGCCTTCATGCTATTCGTGTCCGGTGTGGTCCGTCTGGGTGCCTCGTTCTCCGTCGTCGCCGCCATCGCCCCCGAACTCAACCAGATCCGGCCATTCCTTGCCGAGGCGCCCGAGACAGGCGATGGGCGGGAGCCCATCGAATTCCTGGGCGGGGATCTGACTTTCGACCGCGTCTCCTTCAGCTATGATCCCGAAGGTCCGATGATTCTCGACGACGTGTCAATCCACGCCAGGCGCGGAGAGTTCATCGCCATCGCCGGACATTCAGGCTCGGGAAAGAGCACGCTGTTCCGCCTGGCGCTTGGCCTGAACGAGCCGAGCGCCGGAACAGTCTATTATGACGGGCGCGACCTCAGGCAATTGAATGTCCGGCAGTTGCGCCGCAAGCTCGGCGCCGTTCCACAAAAGGCTGATCTGCATCCACAGGATCTGTGGGACAACATCGCTGCCAACCAGGACCACATTGATGCCGAGGATGTCTGGCGGGCGGCGCGAGCCGCGTCAGTCGGTGATGAAATCGCGCAGATGCCGATGCAGATGCTGACCTGTGTCGGCGACAACCAGAGCGTCATGTCGGGCGGCGAGACCCAGCGAATCACCATCGCCAGGGCATTGGCGCGAAACCCCCGTATCCTTCTGCTCGACGAAGCAACGAATTTCCTGGACAACGAGAACCAGTCTCGGGTCATGGACCGCCTGGCGAATTTGCCGGTGACGCGGATCGTCATTGCCCATCGCCTTTCAACGTTGCGACAGGCGGACCGCATCTACGTCCTGGACTCCGGCAAGGTCGTCGAGTTCGGAACCTACGAGGAGTTGAATGCGGCCGAAGGCGTGTTTCATGAACTGGTCCGCCGCCAGGAGGCCTGAGCCAGTCCAGGCCCCGCCCGGGCGGGGCCGGCATTGTCGGGCGGAGGCCGATGCTGACCAGGGGCATGGTCGGGAACTGCCCGGAGGTGGTCGACCTTGCGAACAGCAATGGCCGGGCAGCTGGTCCGCGCCGGCCGCCGTGGCGATTTTTCTGTCCGGGAACATCGCCAGCAGCACATGCCTGACATGACGAAACCGGGGAGGCATGACCGATGCCGGCACTGACAGGGATTACGCGAAGACCATGACGGCGCAAGGAACAGGCAGGCATGCCGGTGAGCCGACGGTTCTGGTCGTCGGTGCCGGCCTGGCAGGGCTGACGGCCGCCTGGGCACTTCGCCGACGCGGCGTCAACGCCCGGGTGCTCGAAGCGGCGGCGCAGCCCGGCGGCCGGGCCACGACGCAGACGATCAACGGGTTCCAGGTCGATCTTGGTGCCAACCTGTTTCTCGAGACCTACGGCACGTCCAGGCAGGTAGCGGAGCAACTCGGTATACCCATGGCGCGGACGCCCTTGCCGGTACATAGCGGGATTTACCGCAACGGCCGGTTTCACGGGCTGTACGGAGGCAGCGGTTTTGCCAGCATGCTGAAAACCGCGGCGACAATGCTGTCCTTCCGGCTGCTTTCACCCGGCGGGGTGTGGCAGCTCCTGAAGCTCTCGCGCATGTTGGAGACACGAAAGGACGAGCTCGACTTCGATGATCCGTCGCGGATGCTCGATCTTGACACCGAGGAGAGCGCGGCGCAGTTCCTCGAGGCGAAGATCGGGGCCAACTCGCTGCAATGGCTGTTCGGACCGGGCCTCTCCGGCTACACTTTCGCCCATCCCGAGCAAATCGGCGCGGCCTTTGCCATGGCCACGCTGTGGCATAACGGCCTGAACGGCGTTGCATGGCCCTGCCTGCCGACGGGAGGAATGGGCGGGCTTGTCGGCGCGCTCACGGATGACTGCGGGCCGCGCCTCAGCCTGAACACGCCGGTCCGCCGGGTTGTGCTCGAGAGAAAGGCAGCAAGGGGCGTGGTTACTGATGCCGGCCTCCTCAAGGCCGATGCCGTGATCTGTGCAACCACCGCCAGCGCGGCGCTTGCCATGGTACCGGATTTTCCGCCTGACCTTCGCGACACATTGGGCCGCGTAACCTATTCCAGATGTTGTCGTGTGTTCTTCGGGGTCGATTCCAGCCCCCTGCCCGACAATTGGTATGCCGTGGGCATTCCGAGGCAGGCCGGGTCGCTCATCACCGGCATCAGCAATGCCGCGGTACTCGCACCGGAGGTGGCTCCAGGCGAAACGGCCCTCATTGATGCGCTCGCGATCGACCGGCAGGCGGACGAATTGTCCGTGATGCGCGACGACCAGGTTGTTGAACGGGTTCTCTCGGAGATTCGCAGATTTTTCCCGCAGATGTCCTGCGACCCGATCTTTGTTCATGTGCACCGATGGCCCGAGGCCATGTGCCTGGCCCCCGGCGGCTGCATGTCGGCGATGCACCGGATTCGACAGCAGGGCTTCGGGGGAGTCGGAGGGTTTTTTCTCGCCGGCGACTATATGGGGGTGCCGTCGGTGAACGCCGCATTGAGGAGCGGGCTGGACGCCGCCGCTGCCGCCATCGAGTGGCTTGGGCAGGGGCAGCAAAACGGAGATGAACCCGGCCTCACCTTTCCTGCCTGACACCGGGCATCAAACCCGACCGTCCACCGTGCCCGGCGGCATTGCCTGCATCCCTGACACCGGAGCTGTCATATCATCCTGAAACCAGGTGATCCTGTCGCGGATGCTGCCTCCCGGCGAATTGTGACATGATCTCGTCAGCCTCGGCCGCCATGACCCGTTCCAGCCAGGCCCTGCCGGGACAGGCAGGCATGACTGACGCGGCGGCGCCGAGTATATCGGCCAATTGCTTGATGGCGCCGGCAACTCCGAGTTCGGCCGCGGCATTCGGCCTTCCCATGCGCGCGACCTGGTCCGATGGTTTGCCTGTCATCTCAACACCCATGAGCATGTCACGCAAGTCATCGGGGACCTGGTAGGCCTCACCGACCCTGCTGCCAAGCTCAGCCCACGGCTCCGGATCATGACCTGCGGCGATTGCCCCCATCTGGGTTGCTGCAACGAAGAGTGCCCCGGTCTTCGAACGGTGGTAAGCCGTCAGATCGATACGGGCCTCGCTCTCCCAACCTTGCCCGGCGCAAATGCCGCCTGGCATGCCGCTTTTTTGCGCCAGCGTCAGAACGAGTGTCGCCGTACGGGCCGGATCCTGTGCCGCCGTGCGGGCAAGCGCCTCGTAGGCCGTCATGATCAGGCTGCTGCCGGCAAGCACTGCCAGCGCCTCGGAATATGCGTGGTGAACGGACGGTTTCCCTCGGCGGATTCCGGCATTGTCAAAACATGGCAAATCGTCATGCACCAGGCTGGCGCAATGCACGAGTTCCAGTGCCGCGGCGGCGGCGTCCGAAACTCCAGGCTGGTCATCGCCGCAGGCGATCGCGACCGACAGAAGCATTCTCGGGCGAATGCGGGCACCGCCCGGCCTGACGGCATAGTCCAGCGCCTCGGACAGTCGCCCGGGCGCGGGCTCTGCCCGTGCATTCGCCAGGGCCTTGTCGATGGCGCTCTCGATTCGTTGGCGCATGTCGCCGGTTTCAACCATGTATTCGTGACCTTTTTCGGAACCTGCCTCTGGCAAGGAATGTCTGCAACATCCATCGAATGTCAATTGCCGTGCTGGGCGGACTTCCTGCACTGGCAGGCCGCGCAATCACGAATGGCCTGACCAAAGACATCGGGAGGGCGCCCCCGGAAGGCTGAATCATGCGTCGTTGTCCTGATGACGGATGTCTCCGTACCACCTATCCGGGACGGCATTTCGCCATGGAATTCGGATTGCGGCATGGCGACACCTGTTGGGCGGAATTCGCACCCACCGGGGAGACGCGCCTTTCCACGGCGCACGATATACAGCCAGTCATTGACAATGCGATTACGCCTTACTTGACATACGAACCAGTCATCCCTAGTATCCGGAAACGTTTCCGGAATGGACACTGTCGTGAACTCCTCAAATCTGAAGCCTCATCCATCGTCCCGTGTTTCCCGTCACCGCAAGAGGATCTCCGCTGGCGGCGCCAGGCGCGTCGAAGTCACAGTACCCGTGGAAGACGCACCCCTTGTCAAGGCAATCGCTGGCACCCTCCGTTCCGGCGGCGAGGAAGCCAGACTCATCCGCCGGTCCCTGCAGCAGAGGCTGATCCCCCCGCGGGCGAGGACAGGCGCTGAACTGGTCGCATTCCTCCGTGCATCGCCTCTGACCCACGCCGACCTGGCGGTCGAGCGTGACCACTCCACGGGCCGATCTGCCGATCTCGCCTGATGGCCTTTCTTCTGGACACAAACGTGATCAGCGAGACTGTCAGGCCGCGACCTGCCAAGACCGTGCTAGGCTGGATGGAGTCTCGGAGCCCGCGCGATCTCTTTCTTGCCGCGCTAACCATTGGAGAACTCGTCCGAGGCGCGCGGAAGGCAAGGGAACAGCCTCGCCGCGAACAATTCGAGAGATGGATCAAACAGGATCTCGCCCAGCAATTCGACGGGCGAATCCTGCCGTTTGACGCTTCTACCGCGGCGGTCTGGGGGCGACTCATGGGGGATGGGGATCGCGTCGGCCGTCGCCCTTCCGCAGCCGATGCACAGATCGCAGCGTCGGCCATTCAGCATGACATGACCCTTGTCACCCGCAATGTGAAGGATTTTCGGAACTTCGGCATTCGATTGCTTGATCCGTGGCAAGATCTCGAAGACGCACAATAGGCCTTTGATCCCTTCACAGGGACATCCCCAATTCCTGAACGGCATCGAACGGAGGCAGATCAGCGACAGGAGGGCGATGCTGGCCATGAGCTGGTGACGTCAGGGCGACGGGAAACGCGCCGACGATCTGCAATGAATGCTGTTTGCGAAACTGCCCTGTTTCGATAATATGAGGACGGCCTGTTTTCGTTTCGCTAACAAGGATGCCGCACCATGGCCGGGTCCGCAAAGAGTAGCCAGCCCCATGGCCGCACGATCCGCCGCGCCGGGGGCTACCGGGCGTTTCTTCCTGCCCCGCTTCCACCGCCGATCGGATGGAACGATACGCTGGCCGCCGCGCTCTCACGCGCCGACCTCGCCCTTGGGCGTCTCGCCGGTGAGGGAAGCCGGTTACCCAACCCGCATCTCTTCATCCGTTCCTTCATCCGCCGGGAAGCGGTGTTGTCGAGCCGGATTGAAGGAACCCGGACGACGCTTGCCGAATTGCTTGCCGCCGAAGCTGGCGCAAAGGGCGCGACAGACAGTGCCGATTTGCGCGAAGTGGCAAACTATGTGGCGGCACTGGAATACGGACTCGACCGTTTGGATACGCTACCGCTGTCGCTGCGCCTGATCCGCGAAATTCACGAACGACTCATGCGCGGGGTGCGGGGAGACGCGGCCACGCCGGGAGAGTTCCGCCGCAGCCAGAACTGGATCGGCCCGTCCGGTTGCAAGCTGAGCGACGCGAACTACATACCGCCGCCGCCCGACGAACTGATGCCCTGCCTTGACGCACTGGAGCGGTCTCTTCACGACGACAGCCTGCCGGTGCTGGTGCATGCCGCGCTCGCACATGCACAATTTGAGGCAATCCACCCGTTCCTTGATGGCAACGGCCGGGTTGGTCGGTTATTGATCACATTGCTGCTGGCCGAGCGCGGTGTCCTGCCCTCGCCGCCGCTCTATCTGAGCGCGTATTTTGAGGAGACACGCGAGGCCTACTATGCGCATCTGCTTGCAATCACCGAGACCGGCGATTGGGAAGACTGGCTCGTCTATTTCCTGCGCGGTGTCCGGTTGCAGGCGGAGGACGCGCTGGCGCGCATCGAGCGCATTGACGGTCTGTTTGAATCCTGGCGCGACGATCTCGGCGACGCATTGTCGCCGCGGCTTGACGACGTCATGGGCTTGTTCGTCCAGAGCCCGTTCTGGACCATCGGCGAGATCGGCAAGGCTCTGGGTATCGCCTATACCACCGCCCGGCGCGCCGTGGACCGCCTCGAAGAGGCCGGCATCGTCTCGCCGTCCGGTCAATCAAGACGCAATCGGGTCTACCAAGCTCGCGCCGTGCTTTCCCTATTGGAAGCACCGATCAATCATGCTTGATAGAGGTCACGCACTGGTCGGTGCCGGCGTTATTGATGATCACGTTGGAAACGCTGTTCGAGCCGGGCGCGATCGAGAAGGTCTAGCGGCCGCACACCGGTGTCGCTATAGAGTCTCATCATGACAGAACAGTCAGAGCGAATTCCAGCTTCCGACGAATATCTTCGGGCCCTGGGGCGCGCCGCTTACAACTTCGCCTACCTCGAATGGGGAATAATCTGGCTAACGGATACATTGCGACCAGGCTTTCTACAGGACGCCTCAAGCAAGACCGCCGGTAAGATTTCAGGATGTTTCTCCAAGGCCGTGGAACTGCTCGACGATACTCAGCCTTCCAAAATTCGACTCCGAGCGCTCGCGAGTGACTTCACCCAAATTGTCCATGATCGGAATAGTCTTGTGCATGGAAATCCCCATACAGCGCGGACGGGCGAGCAGCGCCTGCTATATGACGGCCGACATGGACGCCAAGACTGGACGATCGAGTTGATGACCCGGTTCTCCGAACGCATTGCTACCGCCGCTGTCGAAGCTGGCGATCTGCTCCACAGCGGTGTGCTGCAACAATATCGCGCGGCGGACTTGTAGGCGCCGCGAGGGCCTGAAACCCAGGCTGAGATTAGATGAAACGATCAGGTTGCGCCTTGATTGTATCGCAATCACAGCGTGGGTTTTCGCCCGATGGGGCGGCTGTCAAAAGGCGAACGAAGGGCGTCGAAATCATACTCGCAAAGAACCTCGACGATGCAGAACTTGAAGACGTCTGCCTCAAGAACTCAAATACATCAGAACGACATTTGTTCGATGTGCAACCACGCGAATTTCTTTCTCGCGGCCCGGGGAGCCTTCAGTGAAGAAGAGTAAATCGGATGTCGTCGTACTCTGGTACAAATCCTTGGACGATCATCTTTGGGGCGTGATCGCACGGTTCAAACATCGGGAGGGCCAAGGCAAGATCTCCCTGCACTCACAAAGCGCTCCATTCGTCATCTCGAGGACGATTGGCCCAGACAGTGTGGTCTACGGTAGTGTCGAGACACTATTGTTGGAGATTCGTCTGGCAGTGCTTGATCTCGTCGACGAGAATCGAAAGTGGGAAACTGCAGCGAAGTCCAACAAGTCGGACAATTCGTACGTAAGGCGCGTCAAGAACAACCTGTTGGCTGTTGGCACTGGCTGTCTAGGCTCGGAACCTTGATGATCTCCTCGGTCGGAGTCTCGGCGAAGTCCGGTGTTTCGAATGTGACGACAAGCCGATCGGAAATGTCAAGATCCGAAAGGTGCTCAATAATCTGTCTCACAATCGCTACGTCTCTATCGACGGCATGAGTATCAGGGATATCTTCTCCGACAGGCCTTGGTCACATACGAAAATCCTGCGGCACATTCCGGGCGGCAGGGCCGTGCCGGTCCTGGCAACGGGACCCGCTTCCGGCTCTCAAGCCTCTCGGTCGTTCCTGCCTGCTTTCCGATCTGTCACTGAATGCTCTCCGGAAGTCCCGGCGGCGGACGGGCCGTTCAGCGCCCGTCTGAACCGATCCCTGGCTTCGGGGCTGTGTATGTATCGGTAATCATGCGGATATGTCCGGCCCGGTTCGATGGCAAGTTCGGCCAGTGCCGGTCCCTGCCCCTCGAGGAATTCGGCGTGCTGATCACGGAACTCGGCAAGCCGTCGCCAGCTGACTGCCTGCCTGTAGCCGGCCGCCCGTGCGGCGGCGGCAAAATCCATCTGCCCGGCCGCCGGCACGGGGTGGGCGCCATTGACCTCGTAGATGCCGTTCACGAACACCATGTGCAGGAAGTTCCCGGGTGCAGCATCGGCAATCGTGGCCAGCGATCCGAGATTCATCAGCAGGCTTCCGTCGCCATCAAGCACCAGCACCCGGCGATCGGGATTGGCCAGTGCCAGGCCAAGCCCGTGCGAGGATGCCTGTCCCATGGCGCCGGTGGCCACGTAGTTGAGATCCCGCGGGCATATCGCCATCCAGTCAAACAGCGTCTGGTAGACGGCAACCACGATGTCGTCCGGCCGGACCGCGTCCCGGAGAATCTCGAGCACTGCGTCGCGTCTCATGGCGGACTCGGCGATCTGCCGACCAGGAAGACATGCGGTCGGGATTCGGCATAGGCCATGTTGATGGCGCCGGCAATTTCCAGGCAATCGCCATCGGTTTCGATCTCCGACCAGCCGATGCCCATGACATCAAGGATCGGTGGTACGATCCGCACCCCGTAGACCGCCGACCGCGCCGCCGGCACATCCTCTTCCTTGCCCTGCATTCCGACCAGCATCACCACCGGCAGCTGGTAGTCCACGGCAACGGCCCGAACGGCATTCAGCGAATCCATGAGCCCGGTCTGCTGCATGAGCAGCACCGCACGGGTTCCATTGTAGGACATCGCCGCACAGATCGACACGCCCTCATCCTCCTTGCACAGCCTGACCAGGCGAAAGTCGCGATCCCTCGAGATCGGCCACAACAGCCCGTCACTGGTCACGATATCCGGCAATGCCGCCACGAAACGGATGCCGGCCGCCTTCAGCGCACCGATGATGGCTGCCCCGGAGGGTGCCCCTGCCGCCTGCCCGTTCATTCCCTGCCCTGCATGAATTCCTCCAGCGCCTCGGCGGCAAGCTCCAGCTCCCGTTCAAACCCCAATGTGACGCGCAGGCAGTTGCCATAGGATGGCGCGGCGAAGCGCCGAACCGCGATGCCCCGCCGCCTGAGATGGCGGCTGGCGCCATCCGCACTTCGCAGCCGGTCGGCAAATTCGAGCAGGAGGAAATTCCCCTGGCCTGGATGGACCGTGATCCCGGAGGCGGCAAACCGATCGGCAAATTGCCGTCTCAGCCTTGAGGTCTCACGGACCACCATCGCTGCATGTGCCCGGTCATCCATGGCAGCCAGCGCGGCGGCGATTGACGGGGTTGCCAGCGGAAAGGTGGTGGAGATGCGGCTGATTGCATCGATCAGTGGCGGCGGCCCGTACGCCCAGCCAACCCTGGCTCCCGCCAGGCCGTGAACCTTGGAGAAGGTCCTGGTCATCACCACGTTGCCGGAGTCCTCCACCAGGCGGTAGATCTGCCCGGGATCATCGATCTCCACGTATTCGAAATAGGCGCAGTCGATGATCAGCACCGCCTGCCCCGGCAGTTCGGCATGCAATGCCCGAATGACTCCGGCATCGAGATAGCTGCCCGACGGGTTGTCGGGATTTGCCAAATAGACGATGCGGGTGCGGTCGGTGACCGCGGCCAGCAGCGAATCCGGGACCGGCGTGAAATCATGATCGAGGGCGGCGACTGGCGTTGCGTCATTCGAATGGGCGTAGTTGGGAACCTTCAGATACGAATTTGCGGATCGCAGCAATTCATCGCCTGGCCGCAGATAGGCGCGACAGATCCTGGCCAGCAGATCGTCGGAGCCGCAGCCGATGGCGATCCGGTCCGGGTCGAGCCGGTAATGGCTGGCGAGTTCCGGAACCAGGATACGATCCTGGTTTTCGACATAGCGGTGCATCTCGCCGGCAGCCGCCCTGGCAGCCGCCACCGCGCGCATGCCGGGGCCGAACGCGCTCTCGTTGGAATCGAGGAAGACGCTGATCGGCGGGCCATCATCAGCGGCTGACACCATGTGTTTCCGAATGCGGCGGATGCCGCTTGCTGGTCTTGGCCCTGAACCGGTCATCAATCCCCGTCGCCCTGGCGGCGCCCTGACATCAACACTTGCACGAATCCGGTCGGCATTTTCAAGCCTGGCTTGCCGGTCCTGCAAACTTCGCATCGACAGTCCGGCCGGACTGGGAACTCAACCGGACACGGCGCAAAGCCGCAGAAGCATGTAATCCCGCAGGCAGTTCTCGACCGCCAGTTCGAACCCGTTTCGGCACCCGACCAGCAATCCCCTCTGCCCGAACACCTCCGTGAACAGTGCCGCGTCCTCGCTTGCCGCCGCCACATCGACCGAGGTGGCCGTCGACAGCAAATCCCTGGCCCCTTCGCCGGTTATGGCGAGGAACGACCAACTATCGGAGACCGTCTGGACCAGGAGGTCGGGATTGACGTCAGTTTTGTGGAAACGCGCCGCCAGCCTGTCCTCCGAGCCCATCGGCGTCCGCAGCAGCCAGTGATCGGGGCCCAGCCAACAGAGTTCGCCACCCTCATGGTTCGACGCCGAGTTCGGCCGGGCCGGAAGCACGAATTCCGGGAGCAGATTCTGGACATCCCCGGCACTGCCCTTGATGTCGAAGACGGCGCTCGGCGGAAGTTCGGTTATGGTTGCCGGAATTGCCATGTCAACTCTTCAAGACGCTGCCATCGGGGTCATAGAAGCAGGGCTTGACGATCCTGGCGGCAATCCGCTCCTCCTTCACCCGGATCCATGCGGTCTCGCCCATGCGCCGCCTTCCATCTTCCAGCAGGCCGAGTGCGACCGCCCGGCCGTTGACCACGCTCCACACCGAGGCCGAGACGAATCCCTCCGACCGGCACCGCTTGCCATTGGGCGTGATCGGTGCTCCTTCCGGCACGGTCCTGGCGGCATCCTCGGTCAGGAGGCCGACCAGCTCCCGCCGGGACGAGCCTGCCTGTCGACGCAACAGCACCGAGCGGCGGCCGATGAAGTCCGTCTTCTTGCGTGACATCAACCAGCCAAATCCGAGATCATGCGGATCGACAGTGCCGTCAGCCTCGTGACCCATGGACAGGAATCCCTTCTCGACCCGCAACACGTGATTGGCCTCCGAACCAATGGGAGCAATGCCGAAGCGGCTGCCAGTCTCGATGATTCGCTCCCAAAGGGGCAGGAGATCCCGGGGCCTGACATTGATCTCAAATGACAGCGAGCCGGTAAAGCTCACCCTGATCACCCGGGAAGGTATGCCGGCGACCACCCCTTCTCGCCACGCCATGAACGGAAATGCATCCCGGTCCAGGTCGATATCGGTCCCGAGCTCTGCCAGCACCTTGCGGGAGTCGGGCCCGCAGATGGTTGCATTCATCCACTGGCAGGTCAAATCGGTCATCCTCACCTGCCATTCAGGGCGGTCAACGGCAAGGAATCTCGAAATGTGGCGGTATACCGCCGGCGCGTTGCCGGTCGAAACCGACAGCAGGTATTCGTGCTCGCCAATGCGGAAGGCCACGCCATCATCGAGCATGCGGCCGTCATCGGTCAGCATGATGCCGTAGCGTCCCATCCCCACCGCCGTCCCGGACTGGTTGTTGGTGAAGATCATGTCCACCAGCCTGCCGACATCCCTGCCCTTGAGGGCAATGGTGCCGAGCGGCGAGCCGTCATAAACCCCGACCCGCTCCCTGACTGCCAGTGATTCGCGGTTGACCGCCTCCTGCATGGACTCCCCCGATCCGGGAAAGTAGCCGGGCCGGCGCCAGCGGGAACCGGCCTCGTACATCACCGCTCCCCGGTCGATATTCCACCTCGTGATCGGTGTATGCCGGAATGGCAGTACCGCTGGCCCGGCCCTTCCGCCAGCAATCGACCCGAAGGAGACCGGTGAGGTAGGCGAGCGATGGGTGGTCAGGCCGATCTCGCCCGGTGACCGGCCAAGCGTCCCAGCCATCAGGCCGGCAATATTCGGTCCGATGGTTCGTCCCTGGTTGAAGCCCATTCCTGCCGTCGTGTAGCGCTTGACATGCTCAACCGCCGACAGACCCTCGCGCATTGCCAGCCGGATATCGGCCAGGGTAACGTCGTTCAGTATGTCCACAAAGGCCGAACCGGCACCGCTATCCGTCGTGTTGCACCAGAACGGCTCGATTCGGTAGCCGGCATCGGGCTCCGTATGCGGACAGCGTCCATCGCCGGCAAGGCCGAGAGACTCGGCTATCCGGCTGCCGGCCCGGACCCCGTCGGCCAGTGCCTGGCTGACCGAATGGAGCCCTGCCGAGCCGCCAACACAAATCATCTGCGGATGACGGCCGGACGGGAGGAAGGCGCATGCGCTCTCGTCATATTCCAGCGCACCGCGGGCCTGCGACCAGAGGCGGACCGACGGGTCCCAGCCGCCCGACACCGCCAGCAGGTCACACCGGATCCGGCGAGACGGGCCGCCGCCCACCGGACCAACGCTCACCGCGCCGACCCGGCGCTGTCCGGCAACCGAGATGATTTGGTGCCCGGGCAGCATTTCCACCCCATCGAGGCCCGGTTTGACGCTGTCCGCACCCTGCTGCCTGGAATCGATGATCGCCGCCACCTCGATTCCTGCCGCCTGCATGTCGCGCGCCACGGCATGGGCGCTGTCATTATTGGCAAGGATCACCGCCCTCCTGCCGGGCCTGACCGCATACCGGTTCACATAGGCCTGGACCGCCGAAGCCAGCATGACCCCCGGCCGGTCATTGTTCGGAAACACCAGCATTCTCTCGCCTGATCCGGCGGCAATGGCCAGGTGGCGGGCGCGGATGCTCCAGCTGCGCTCGATGACATCCCGGTCATGCGGCGCCCGCTCATTGACCATGACCAGATTGTGCTCGCGCACGGCCCATGCCTCGGATTCGAGGAGGATGTCGACCCGGTCATGTTCCAGCAATTCCCTGTGACACGCCGATGCCCAGTCACTGCCCCGCATCCCGTCCACGTCCACCCGCCTGTTCAGCAGGCATCCGCCCGGTGCGGTGCCCCGGTCGACGATGATGACGCTGGCACCGACAGCGGCCACCGTTCGGGCCAGCGCCAACCCGGCCGGGCCAGCGCCGACAACCAGCACGTCACAATGCCGGTTGCGGGTCTCGAAGCGGCCGCACGGAGGTGGAGACCCGGGCGCGTGACCAAGGCCTGCCGCCCTCCTGATCAGCGGACCGACATGCCTCCAGCCGGGCCGGAAGAATGTCTTGTAGTAGAAGCCCGCCGGCAGTAGCGGGGCGAAGATCCGGTTGACGGCACCGACATCCAGCTGTGGCGAAGGCCAGCAATTGACGGTCCTGGCATTCAGCCCGTCACGCAACGGGACTGAAGGCGCGGCGAGATTGCCGCTGGCGTCCCTGCCAAGAAGTTCAACAATGGTGCCGGGCTCATCAATCCCGCAGGATATGATGCCCCGGGGCCGATGGTATTTGAAACTCCGCCCGGTCAGCGACGCGCCGCTTGCCAACAACGCCGAGGCCAGGCTGTCGCCCTCGATGCCCCGGTACGGACGTCCGTTGAAACGGAAATCGAGTGGGCGTCGGCGATCGATCATGCCGCCCCGGCCAAGACGGTCGCCGGTCATGGCGATCCTCCATTGTCACCGGCCAGCGCATGGCTCCTGGTGTCACGCTCGACCAGCACCCATTCGCCGCAGCCCCGCTCGTGCCACCACCACTCCCTGACCACGCCCAGCGGATTGTCCGGAACGGTGAGCCTTTCGACCCAGGCCTCGGGGCCGAGATCATCGGCATTGTCTGGTCGGCGCTCGGTCAGCGGCCCGCCATAGGTAAACTCCCGCTCATCCCTGGGGCCACAAAACGGACAGGTCAACTGCAGCACGGCATCACCTCAGATCTGCGCCGTCGTTCCGGATTCCAGGATGAAATCCAGTGTCGAGAATCGATCGAGCAGGAACGGCTCGGCCAGGGGGTGCGGCGCACCGGTCGCAATGAGATGGGCAAAGGTGAGGCCGCCAGCCGGTATCGCCTTGTAGCCACCCCACCAGCCGGCGGTAATGAACAGGCCCGGTGGCCCGGCCTTCGAGATGATCGGCGAGGCATCATGGGCCATGTCAAGATGGCCGCCCCACTGGCGCAGCATCTTCAGCCGCCGGAATGACGGAAAGAGCTCCAGCATGCCGGAGACCGAATCCTCGAACACGTTCTGCCTGATATCGCGGCGGAAGGACTGCCCCGGATCGGCCGCACCGCCGATAACCAGCTCTCCCTTGTCGGTCTGCGACAGATAGACGCCGAGATCGGGGCAGTTCACCACGACATCGATGACCGGCTTGACTGGCTCGGACACGAATGCGGACAGGTTGAAGGTTCTCAGCGGCAGCCGCAGCCCCGCCGTCTCGGCGAGGGTTGTGGTGTGCCCGGACACTGCGAGGCACACCTTGTCGGCATTGATCCGGCCGCGGCTGGTCTCCACGCCGCATATGGCGCCGGACTCGCCCCGCAGCAACCCGGTGACTTCGGTATCCTGGTGAATCTCCACGCCAAGCGAATCGGCGGCTCGTGCGTATCCCCATGCCACCGCATCATGACGGTTGGTGGCGGCATCGGGATGCAGCATGCCGGCAACGATCGGCAACCGCGAATCCGGACCGCCGCCGGTCAGGGCCGGTATCCTCCTTCTCACCTCGTCGACATCCAGGTCGAGATAGGTTGAACCATGCAGATCCATGGCCAGCTGCTTGCGGCGCAGCTCCCGCAGTTTTGGCCAGGTCTGCACGACATCGATCATCCCGCGTTTGGCGTGCATGAGATTGAAATTGAGCTCGTCGGTCAGGCCCTCGTAGAGCGACACCGATTTTACGTAGAACGGAATGCTCTCGTCGCGCAGGTAGTTGGAACGGATGGTAATGGTGTTCCGCCCGACATTGCCGCCGCCGAGCCAGCCTCGCTCCAGCACGGCAATTCGCTTCCCGCCATGGTTTCTGGCCAGGTAATAGGCGGTGGCGAGCCCGTGACCGCCGGCACCGACGATCAGCGTGTCATAGTCGCTGGCCAGCGGATGGCTGCGCCAGAGCGGCTTCCAGCTGCGATGTCCGTTGAAGGCGTGTCTTGCCAGCGCCAGAATCGAAAATCGTTCCATGGATCAGGCCGTGCCGGACATGCTGCCTGCCCCCTGGTGGGCAAGGGCCGATTGGGATCGAGGCCTCCCGGTTATCCTGCCGCGACCCCGCAATCAATCGCCATCCTGCGATGCTTTGCCGGCGTCTGCCGGATAATATCCCACGACATCACCATCCGTGGTGACGCCGAGCCCGTTCAGCAACCGGTTGGCATAGTTGAAATATCCCACGATCTGGTTGACCTCCAGGATGCAGCCATCATCCACCCCCTGCTCCTGCAACGCACCGACATCGCTGCGGGTCATGGCCTGCGGGCTGGTGGTCAACTTGGCCGAGTAGCGCAGGAGAGCCAGCTCCCGTCCGTCGAAGACCTCCTCCGGCCGCCGCTGTTCCAGGGCCTTCCTGATGGCGCCAGCCCTCGATTCGTCGCCGATCAGGTGGCTGGCATTGGCCCAGTGATTGGCCAGGGAGTAGTCACAGGCGTTGAGCATCGACACGTAGCTGGCGATGGTCTCCTGCAGCCAGGCCGGGAGCCGGTTTGCATCATCATGCAGAACCGCCCGGTAGAGGACGACATGGCCGCGCATCGTCGACGGGCGCAGCGAGTGGACCCGCATGACATTGTCGACGGTCCCGTGCGGCGTGCGCGCCAGCTCCAGCACCGAGCTCAGTTCGTCATCGGCATCGTCATCCGATATCATCCTGATCCAGGCCGACATTCCGTTCTCCACTCTTGGCATCCGGTCATTCCCGCACTACGGCAAATGGTGGCAGGCGGCAAATCGGCAAGCCCGTTGGCAGGAAACAACCTTGCCCCGGGTGCAAATTCTGGTGCAGAAGATGCCCGCTGGAATGAAGGATCGCCACATGTATCTCAGGAATGCGTGGTATGTCGCCGGCTGGAGCAGGGAATTCGGCCGGGAGTTGAAGCCGGAGATGTTTCTCGGCGAGCAGGTGGTGATCTACCGGAGGCAGGACGGGCAGCCGGTGGCGCTGGAGGATGCCTGCCCGCACCGGAAGCTCCCATTGTCCAAGGGGCGCCTTAGGGGCGATTCCGTCGAATGCGGCTACCACGGGCTGACCTTTGATTGCACCGGTCACTGTGTTGCCGCCCCCACCCAGCCGGACAGCATTCCGGCTCGTGCCCTGGTCAGGTCATACCCGGTCGTCGACAGGTACCGGTTCCTGTGGATCTGGATGGGCGAGCCCGACAAGGCCGATCCCGACCGGATTTTCCCGATTGACAATTTCGACAATCCCAAATGGGGCATGACCGATGGCGGCGTTCTCGACATTGACTGCAACTATTTGTGGGTGGCCGACAATCTGCTTGATCCCAGTCACGTGGCCTGGGTGCATGTCACCTCCTTTGCCGGCGCCGGAACCGATGACAGCCCGCTGACGGTCGACCGCACCGAACGCGGCGTGATCGTCTGGCGATGGATCCATGGCGGAATGCCGTCGCCCTATTACGCCGATTTGGTGAAATTTGACGGGGAATGCGACCGCCTCCAGCATTACGAGATGTGCTACCCGGCCATCGGCCTCAACAAGTCGGTCTACACGCCGGCCGGCACCGGCGGACCGGGACTGCAGCCGGTTGACCAGACCTACATCAACATTTCGTACAACTTCATGACACCGATCGACGACGACAGGACCAGGTATTTCTGGTTCCAGCATCGCAATACCGACCCGGATGACAAGACGATCTCCGAGCGAATGAATGACGGGGCCCGGGCGGCATTCGAGGAGGATCGGGATGTCCTGGTCTCCGTTCATGCCGGCATGAAGTCCAAATCCACGCCCAATATCGATCTCGGGCTCGACGCCGGCGCCAAGCTGTTCCGGAACTCGCTCCGCAAGCTGATCGACTCCGGCGCCTCGGCATAGGGCAGACGGGAGACGATCGAATCCGGCCTCGGCATGGGGCAGATTGAAGTGTGGACGGAGTCGGACGGGTTCGGCACCTCGTCACGGTATCGGGTAGAAATGCAGATGAATCATCCGGTGCCGGCACTGCCGTCAGTGTTGACGGCCGCCCCGGTTTTCCAGGTATCGGAACAGCATCGACAGGCTGAAACACAGGCCGAAATAAAGCCCGGCAGTGGTGATCCATGCCTCGAATGTCAAACGCGTGGAATTGGCCAGCTCCACCGTTCGCAACGTCAGGTCCTGGACGGAGATCAGCGAAATGATGGCACTGTCCTTGATCAGTGAAATGAACTGGTTGGCCAGCGGCGGCAGCACCTTCTTCAGCGCCTGCGGCAGCACGATGAACCGCAATTCATCGGTCCAGTGCAGGCCAAGCGATCTCGATGCCTCCAACTGGCCTCGGCCGATGGATTCGATCCCGGCCCGAACAATTTCACCAACAAAGGCACTTTCGAACAATGCAAGGACGATGATCCCGGAAATCAGTGACGGGAAGCGCCGCATGTCGCCAAAAAAGAACTCCCACAGGAACTTGTCCTCCTGCCTGGAGATGCTCCTTGCCCAGCTCTCGATATTGAGTGCGGCAATGAGCTGCTCGGACAGGAAGAAGAAGAAGATGAAAATGACCACGACCGGCGGAATGTTCCGCAGGAACTCCAGGTAGGTCCGCGCCAGCATCCGGACCGTCAGATTGCGCGAGGTTCGAGCAACACCGAGGATGATTCCGAGCGCCAGCGCCAGCACGCTGGCATAGATACTGATCCTGATGGTGGTAATCAGTCCCAGTATCAGGACATTGGCGACCCACCGCTCCCGTTCCTCGTCGTAGCGGAACAGGTAGTTCGGTATCTGGTCCCATCGCCACTTGTAATTGAGCGTGCCGTCGATCCGGAGCCAGATATAGCCGAAGAACAGCACCAGGGCCGCCACGATGACGTAATCCATCCAGTGCAGTTTCTTGCGCAATCTGTTCATCAGTCCAGCCACGGCATCGGGGGGAAATCAGCCCGCCGCCCGGGGCGGCGGGCCAGAAATTGTCAGTTGGCGACCTGGTCGGCCCAGTCTTCGGTGGTGAACCAGTAATCGTGACGCTCCTTCAACCAGCCGACTCTCCACTGGTGGGAAATCCAGTTGTTGAAGTAGTTGAGCGCATCCGGGTCGCCCTTGCGAATCGCAAATCCCTCGCCACGCTGGTCGAACAGCGCGTCATACGGAACATGCAGCGTCTCCGGATAGGTACGCGCCTCGCGCGACGGGGTCGGTTCGGCAGCCATGGTTGCATGGGCGTTGCCGTTCAGGACTTCCTGCGCCGCGGCACCATCCTCGTCAAATTGGAGAAGCTGCGCTTCCGGGAAGACCTGCGGAATGACCACCGCCGGCGTTGCGCCCCGACGGGCGGTAAAGATGACGTCGGGGCTGTTGAGGTCCTCGATCGACATCCCTTCGGTCATCTGCCGGTTTGCAAGGATTGTCAGGCCGGAAAACGCATAGGGATTGGTGAAGTTGATGGTCAGGTTCCGCTGTGCGGTTACCGACATTCCACTGATGATGACATCAAACTTCCCGGATACCAGCGCCGGAATGATTCCATCCCATGCCGTGGGCACGAATTCGACCTCGACGCCCATGTCGCTGGCCAGCTGGCGGCCAACATCAAGTTCAAAACCGATCAGCTCGCCATTCTTGTCACGCATCGACCATGGAACGAACAGCGACAGGCCGATCTTGATAACGCCACGCTTCTTGATCGTCTCGATCACGCTTTCGCCGCTCAATTGCTGCGTCGTGCTCTGCGCGACCGATGGAAGGGCAAACCCTGCCGCCAAAATGCCGGCCAAGGCAGCTCCGAGGACACGTCTGGTAAACTTCATTCTAGTCTCCCTAGTTAGTTGCGGGGCAGTCGGCCCCTATGTTGTGACCGCATAGCGTTTCTCCAGGTGAGAAACGAATACGGACAGGATGAGAGTGACCACCATGTACACGGCGGCCACGGTGAACCAGATCTCGAAACTCATATAGGTGTCGGAAATCAGGTTCCTGCCGATTGTCGTCAGTTCGGCAACGGCGATCACGCTGACAATCGCCGAACTCTTGATCAGGTGCACGGCCTCGCCGGTCAGTGGCGGCAGCATGAACTTGAAGGATTGCGGCAGGATGATGTAGCGATAGGACTGGGCGGTGGACATGCCGATCGACCGGGCCGCTTCCCATTGCCCGATGCCGATGGCATTGATGCCGGCACGAAAAATCTCCGAAATCAGCGCCGAATGGTAGATGGCCAGGCACAGGATCGATGCCGAGAAGCGATCGAACTTGAAGATCGGTCCAAGCACGTAGTAGATGAGATAGAGTAGCACCAGCAGCGGCATGTTGCGGATGAATTCCAGATAGGCAACTGCCACCGCGCCGCCGACGACCAGCCCTGACAGCCGCAGGATTGCCACGAACAGCCCGAGAATCGTCGCCAGCAGGAAGGACCTGACCGACAGGTCGATGGTCTTGACCAGGCCGATCGCGATCTCGCCCCACTGGAAGCCGTCATCGGTGAGCCGGTAGAGATAATCGGGAATTCGATACCATTGCCAATTGTAGCCCATGGCCTCGGCGCCGGTCAGCGACAGCCGGACAATCAGGTAGATGATGATCAGGTATAGGGCGACCGAGGCCGGCCTTGACCTCATCAACTCCCGGAGTCGCTGCATCGGCGTGACACGCGACATGGGCCGTGGCGGCCCGCCCTCAGCCACCGGTGTCACGGCCGTCAGTGCTCCAGGATCTGGTCAAGGAACATTCGGCATCTCTCGCTTGACGGGTTGGAGAAGAACTTGTCCGGCGGTGCGGTTTCAACGATCCGGCCATCCTCCATGAACACCATGGTATCGGCGACCTTGCGGGCAAACCCCATCTCGTGAGTCACGCAGACCATGGTCATGCCGGTCGATGCCAGTTCGACCATCACGTCGAGAACTTCATTGATCATTTCCGGGTCGAGCGCCGATGTCGGCTCGTCGAACAGCATGATCCGCGGCTCCATGCACAGCGACCGGGCAATGGCCACCCGCTGCTGCTGCCCGCCGGAAAGCTGGGACGGATACTTGTCGGCCTGTTCCGGAATGTGGACGCGCTCGAGATATTTTCGCGCCCTCTCCTCGGCGTCCTGCTTCGAGAGCTTGCGCACCCGGACTGGACCGACTGTCAGGTTCTGCAGGACGGTCAGGTGGGGAAACAGGTTGAATTGCTGGAACACCATTCCGACTTCCATGCGGACAGCCCTGATATTCTTGGTCTCGTCATCCAGCCGGATGCCATCAACCATCAATTCGCCGGCGGAGTGGTCCTCGAGTCGGTTGACACAACGAATGAGCGTGGATTTGCCCGAGCCGGACGGCCCGCATATCACCACCCGCTCTCCCGAATGAACGGTCAGACTCACATCCGACAATGCCTGGAAACTGCCGAAGAACTTGTCGAGATTCCTGATCTCGATGACTGGACGCTGCTCATTCAATGGCTGTTCCCCCGTCGGGTCTTGCGGCCCCGAATTCCATTATGCATTGAACCGCCCTGATTGTGAACTGCAAACCGATGCTCGCCCGCCGGTTCATGTGGAGACTGGAGACCCTCCGCGCCAACCGGCATGATCACCATCCACCGCTCCCGGCCACGAAACATCCAGTTGAGCAGGCAAGGCCCAGCGAATATACAGCCAGCATGAAATGCCCGGGCCGTCTCCCGGCCTGTGCAATCTGGACAGGGGCAATGTCACAACAGGTATTGACGCCGATCACGCAGGCGCTCGAGGAAGGTGCCCTGAGCCGGCGCGAACTGAAGGAACTGATGCGCCGCTCCAACATTCCCGGCCTCCTGCATTTTGTCATGTTTGCCAGCGTGCTGGTCGCCTCCGGCTACCTGGTCCACCTCGCAGAAGGCACCGCCTGGGTTGTCCCGGCGATGTTCCTGCATGGCGTGGTCTGGGTTCATCATTTTTCCCTCCAGCACGAATGCGTCCACTACACCGCGTTCCGGACCCGCTGGCTGAACGAGGCGTTCGGCAATTATTGCGGGTTTGCCATCATGCTTCCCAACCGGTTCTTCCGCTACGAGCATTGCGACCATCACACCTACACCCAGCTCCATGGCCGCGATCCCGAGCTGATCGAGTTGCCGATTTCTGCCGGCAAATACCTTTGGTACATCAGCTCCATCCCGTTCTGGTACCAGAAGTTCAAGGAAATCATCCGGCATTGCGCCGGGCGGTTCTCGGAGGCCGAGAAGCAGTTCGTCCCCGAGGAAGACCGCAATTCGCTGGTCGTCGAGGCCCGGGTCATGGTCCTCACTTATCTGGCAATCCTGGCCGCCAGCGCCTGGTCGGGCTGGTGGGGAGTGATCTGGTACTGGTGGCTGCCGCTGTTCCTGGGTGAGCCGGTCATGCGAATGATCCGGATGACCGAACATGTTGGCAGGCCGAATATCCGGGACATGAAGATCAATACCAGGACCAATTTGGTGACCATGCCGATGCGATTCCTGTGCTGGAACATGAACTACCATGCCGAGCATCACTACGCGTCGTCGGTCCCCTTCCATGCATTGCCTGAACTGCACAGGAAGCTCGAAGGATATGTCTATGTCGAGAAACGCGGCTATCTCGGCGCCCATATCGATATCCTCTCGCAGATTCTCGGCCTCAGCCCGCGCCTCGGAACCAACGCCGACGAAACGAGGTGAGGCGGGAGCGCACATGGCAGGATTTGGTTGCCGTATCGGAACTTGAAACCGGCGATGTCACGCCGGTCCGCTTCGGCACCAGGGAGTTGGCGGTCTACGATACCGTTGACGGAATCACTGTCAGCATGGCTCGTTGCACGCATGGTGCCGCCAATTTGTGTGACGGGTATTTTGACGGGAAGTTCATCGAATGTCCGCTGCACCAGGGGCTATTCGACGCCAGGACCGGCGAGGCCAGGGCATTGCCGGCCCGGCGCAACCTGCGGATGATCGAGGCCAGGGTTGTGAATGGCATGGTGCAGGTATTCCTGTGATCGCGCCGAAAGCCCGGGAAGAGGGCAGGATGGGTTTCGTGACATGGCCGCCGGAGCCCAGTGCAGATTCCTGAGTGGCCCCGACAACCGGGTAGCCCGCCAGGCATCGGCACCCGGGCAAGCGGCACGACAACCGCGGAGTTTTCCACAGGGAAGTGCCGCGCGTACGAAGTACTACTTCTTGTACTTCTCTATTCTCTGATTCTGGTAATATGAGGCATTGCCTGGAAGCTCATCGCCTCCAGGGTCGGCAGCCGGACTTGGCCGGGCCGAACCGGCCGGACGCATGGAAGGCAGGCAGGGTGAAGTCTCCCAGATGGAAACGCGACCCTGGATATCAACACTGTCAGGCCGGCGAGTTTTGCCAAGGTCGTTGGAACAAGGCTGGACATCCGGCTTGAACTCGTCCGACCAGGAAACCGAACCGAATTGTTACCGGGATTGCACGATGTCCTGCCGTGGGCCGACGATCTCCCGTGCCGTCAAATTCCGTGACAGACCCCGTTCAGGCCCCGCATCAGGAACGCTGCACGGTTGCAACTCGCCGGAAACCGTGCCGACACCGTATGGGAGGAGGAGCGCTATCGCGGTCGCGCCACGATGCAATTGATTTGAACGGCGCGGCAAAGACATGTAGTGCTGATGGCATGAGCAAGCATGAGCACGCAGACACGCAACCGCCCGACATACCGGGATTCCCGAAGGGCTGGCGCCAGGAGATATTGGCGGATCTGGCAGCCCAGGTCGAAGCTGGCGGCACGCTCTACGGCGTCCGCTCGGACGGTTCCTATGTGGCACGGACCAAGGACGGGGACCGGATCATCAGGACCCCGGAAGGGAGATCTGCCTGACCCGTACGGTTTCCACGGCCGTGCCGACTCTCCACGTCGTGGCCGGCCCCAACGGCTGCGGCAAATCCACTCTCACACGCACAAGCGGCTTCATCGGGGTCGAAATCATCGACCCCGATGCCATTGCGCGCGACGAAGCATCCGGCAGCCCCGCGCACGCGGGCCGCGAGGCACTCCGTCGGCGGCAGGCGGCGCTTGCCGCCGGTCGGTCGCATCTGCTGGAGACCACCCTCGCCGGATCCGGAATTCTGCGCCACATGGCGGCGGCCAGGCAAGAAGGCTGGCGAATCATTCTGCACTATGTCTCCGTTGCATCGCAGGACCAGGCACTTGACCGCATTCGCAACCGGGTTGCGCTTGGCGGACATGATATTCCTGAAGCCGACGCAAGACGACGATTCGAACGCTCGCACGCCAACCTGCCAATTGCGATGATCCTGGCCGATTTGACCCTGCTCTACGACAACAGCGGTTCCGACCAACCGCACCGGGAAGTTGCCATCCTCGGGGATGGGACACTGTGGGCCGCCGATGTGGTTCCCGGTTGGGCAGCCGCGGCGCTCGCCAGAAGTTGATTCCACGCATTCCAAATCGCAGCGAGCAAACGGGCCTCGCATCGCCTTGGGTGTGCCCGGGGTGACCGCATCTCCTGCGGGCTCGGCTTGCCGCGCCCAATGGCTTGCGGGTTTGGTGCCCTGGCAGCGGCAAGAAATCGCGTTATACGGACATGGCCTGGAAACACCGACCGGTCACGCCAGATTGTGGCCCGCGATCGGGGATCTGGCGGCTGGCAGGCTGGTGCCAGGCCTGTTCCGGAGAAATTCCTGACGCCTGGTTGTGTCCTGTTTGCCAGCGGCAAATCGCCGTCATCATCTCTGGAGTCTTCATGTGGCGTACGCTCCAGAGGTTCGGGAAGGTCCACATCCAGCGCCGTGATTCCTTGATGCCTTCAAGTTGCCAAAGCCACTCGCCGCCCGTGTGATCATGTGCCTGTCAGTGGGACAGGTTGGCACACGGGCTTGCGCAGTTTGCTCAACCGTCCGCCCTGACAATGTGGGGAATGTCGTTTGGACTGCACTGGGCAGTCACCCTTGTCATCAGGTCGGTGCCGGCCGCCACGGGGATTGGTCAAGATTCGTCCTGGTCGTCGGCCTGGTCAGGGGCTGCCATCTGGACTTCCGGCTGCCCCTCGCCGGGTGGCGGGGTGTCGGCCCCGGATTCGACCAGGGATGGGTTGGCGCCGGACAGCAGCGATCTGGCCAACTCCCGGGCCGCGTCCACCTGGCTGTCACCCAGGGTCTCGCCGAGTGTCGCTGCCTTGGTCCCGGCATCGGCCAGACCCCGGCGATGCGCGACCGTGAGCCAGGCGAGGCCGCGCTGCCGATCGACGGGAATTCCGCAGCCCTCGGTATAGATCAGGCCGACGGCAAATGCCGCCTGCGCATGCCTGGCAAGCGCCGCCCGTTCAAACCACCGCACCGCCTCCGCATTCTCCTCGGTGATCGCACATCCGTGCTGGTAAATCTTTGCCAACTCGTAGGCGGCATGGGCATTGCCGGACTCGGCCGCCCTGTCGATCAACAGGATGCCTGACGTCATGTCCTGTTCGACCGACCGGCCATGCAATAGGGCGAGGCCGAGTCGCAGCTGGCCAAAGGAATTTCCCTGTTCGGCCGATCGTCGGATCCAGTCGAGCGCCACCACCTCGTCCTTCTCGACCCCGATCCCGTCCCGGTAGAGGATACCGATATTGTAATGAGCGGCGCCATTGCCGGACTCGGCCGCCCTGGAAAACCAGTGCAGCGCCCGTTCCGGGTCCTGCGGCACCCCCTCGCCCTTCCTGTACATCACGCCGATATTGAGCTGGGCCCCCGAATGGCCTGCTTCCGCCAGCGGAAGCCACTCGGAATAGGCGATGCCGAATTCGCCGGACTGGTAGGCATCCCACCCATCCTCGAAATCCGCAAGGGCGGTGCCGGCGAGCAGCATGAGTGCAATTGCTGGCACCGATGCGAGCAGGTTTCGGCGGCGGGCGGGACTGACGGCATCGCCGCCAGGACAGCCTGTCTGCTTGAATGCCCTCATCTCGGCGACTGCCCTTCTGCCGTCCTGGTGGCTGTGCCGGCCGGGCCCGGACGTAGCCATGCAGCCTGGAGACGAATGCCTGGCCGGGCAATCCGGCCTCGGGCCGTCGTTACCAGTGGCGGCTCGATGTCATCAAGCGACATTTCATGCCCCCCGGCGGGCGGGAGGCGGGTCCAGGCCATGCTCCGCACATGCTTGCCAGTCGGCGGGCGGGAAGCGGTGGCCTCGGGTCGGGGCCATGCTCCGCTTATGCTTGCCAGTCGGCGGTCGGGGGTCACGGGTCGGGGCAGGTTGTTCCGGGGCAGTGTTCCGTTCATGACCTGCCCGTCAGCCCCTCGAGGAAGCTGGCCGTGTTGATGCCGATCTCATCGATCGCGTAGCCGCCCTCCATGACCACCACCGTTGGCAGCTGCAAACCGGCAATGGCGCCGCCGCAGCGGGCGAAATCACCGGTGTCGAGCTGGAAGAAGCTGATCGGGTCCTTCCGGAACGCATCGACGCCCAGCGAAACCACCAGCGCCTCGGCGCCGAATTTCCGGATCATGCCGATTGCAGAGCCAAGGGCGAGGCTCCATTCATCGTAGCGGGTGCCCCTGCCCATCGGGAAATTGAAATTGGTCCCTTCGCCGGCACCGGTACCGGTCTCGCCGGC
Organism: Paracoccaceae bacterium; assembly: GCA_965214695.1. Taxonomy (GTDB): domain Bacteria; phylum Pseudomonadota; class Alphaproteobacteria; order Rhodobacterales; family Rhodobacteraceae; genus JAPOXR01. The sequence continues at coordinate 1,285,146 of OZ243967.1, forward strand.
ATGGCCGGAGAAATAGGGAAATGCGTGCACGGGATCGCCGTGTAGCGATGCAAACAGCACGTCCGGCCGGTCATAGAAGATGTCCTGGGTGCCATTGCCATGGTGAAAGTCCATGTCGAGTATGGCCACCCCGGCCGCGCCGTCATCGACAAACATCTGTGCGGCAATGGCCGCATTGTTGAGGAAGCAGTAGCCGCCGAACATGTCCTTCATGGCATGGTGGCCGGGCGGGCGACAGAGAGCGAATGCGGCCCGGGCGCCGGATGAGACAACATGGCGCTGCGCCGCCTGTGCCGAAGCGCAGGATGCCATCGCCGCCGTCCAGGTGCCGGCGGTGATGGAGGTCTCCGCCGCCAGTGCGTAATAGCCGGCCCGGCCGTCGATACTCACCGGGCAGGTCTGGCCAGGCATCCTGCGGACCGGAAATGTTGACGGGATCAGATCGCCGGCAAACCCCTCCCGCTGCCAGTCGTGCCAGGCATTCTCGAGAAAGGCCAGGTAGTCGGAATCATGCACCGCCTGCACCGGGCCGGGATCGGGACTCCCGGGTAACACCGGGTCGCTGAACCCGCGCCGCTTCAGCCATTCCAGGATGCAGTCGATCCTCGACGGCCGCTCGAACGGCTCGACCAGTTCGCCGCCATGCAACTCTCCCCGCGGGGCGTGCAAACGGTGTGCATCATCATGGAAAATCTTCATCCGATCCAGGCCTCTCCCGCCTCTACATCTCGATGCCGATGGTGGCGCCGTCCTCGCTGGCCCTTGAGCAGCACAGCAGCATCCGCTCCTTTCGCTCTGCACCCGAGAGGACAAAGTCGCGGTGATCGACCTCTCCGGACAGGGTGCGGACGGCGCAAACGCCACACAGGCCATCCGAGCACTTGGTGTCGACCGGAAACCCGACCCTGGCAAGCGCGTCGACGGCGCTCTCGCCGGCCGCCACCTCCACCACCCGGCCAGACCGAACCAGTCTCAACCGGAAAGGCGGGCTCGGTCGCGGCGGCAGTTCGGGGGTGGAGAAATACTCCCTTGACATGCCGTCTTCCGGCCAACCCCGGTCGGCGGCGGCCTCGAACACGGCATCCATGTAGCGGTCGCTGCCGCAGCAATAGAGACGGAAGCCCGGCTTGAACCCGGGAATGATCTCCTCCAGCCTTGCCCTGCTGCCCTCCTCGGTCAGATGCAGGACCACCCTGCCCGCCCATCCGGCCTCCTGCAACTCCCGGGAAAATCCGAGATGGCTGGCGGATCGGGCGCTGCAATGGAAGGCAAATTCCCCGTCGATGGCGTGCAGGCGATGCGCCATCGAGACCAGCGGTGTGATGCCGATTCCGCCGCCGAGGAGGATCGAATACCTGGCCGTCTCGTCGAGGGGAAAATGGTTTCTCGGGCGGGAAATGAATACCCGTCTCCCGGGCCTGAAGATGCGGTACATGAGATCGGAGCCACCGCGGCCATGCTTCTCGCGCTGCATTCCGATCACGTATTTCGAACGATCGGCCGGATCGCCCGCCAACGAAAACTGCCGCTCGTATTCCGGGGCAACCACCACGTCGATATGGGCACCGGCGGTAAATTCCGGAAGCGGCGCCCCGTCGGCATCGACCAGTTCGAACCTGACAACCGTCTCCGACACGTCGTCACGCCTTGCCACCACGACCGGAATTACCGGCGCCGGACCCTCATGCCCGGCGGTGGCTGGCACCAGGTCGTCATCATCGCCATCGGCGAGCCGCTGCCGGTATTGGGCTGGCGTCAGCATCGCCCGGTAGCGCTCGATTCCCCGATCGCGGTCAACCGGCTGTTTCACCGGGAACGGCGCCGGCATGGTATCGGCCGGGTAGACGGCCAGGCTTTGTTCGTCATGCCTGATCTTCAGCCCGGTATTGAGACCGCGGGCATTGGTCTGCCCCGCCGTGACGTAGCGACCGGTCTCGCGATCAAGCTCGATATCCCACCACCATTTCTTGACCGGGTTGATCTCGCCCCGCCCCCGGCTGTCGTCAAGCCGGGCAAGAAGCGGCGCCGCCGCCGGCAATTTCATTGCCAGCCACCGGAACGAACGATCGGCAAACAGCCCCTCCAAATTCCATGGGCAGGTCTTCATGCAGCGTCCGCACATCCCACCGGCCGCATTGGTGAGCCGGTACCTGGTGCATTTTTCGGCATCGGTCTTCCAGATTTCGTAGCCATTGTACATCAGCTTGGGACCGGCTGTGATGGCGCCGGACGGACATTCCCGGGCACATTTGTTGCAGGATTGGCAAAATCGCTGCAGGCCGAAATCGATGGGTCGGTCGGTGGCCAGCGGCATCGAGGTGGTCACGACACCGGATTTGAGGCGGGGACCCAGGAACGGATTGAGAATGACCTCGCCGATCCGGCTCACCTCGCCAAGCCCCGAAAGCAGCAGCAACGGTGGCTGCAGCACCTCGCTGTCCAGGACCGAGTGCACCCTGGCCGAATACCCCAGCCGCCGGATCTGTTCGGCGATCACGCCGCCGATGAGCGAGAATCGCAGATAGGCGCGCATCGACTGGGCAACCGAAATCCAGTCATCGCCCGATGCCCCCTCCATGGTGTCGAACCCCTGATCGTACAGCATCGATATGGCGTTGTCGTGATAGGGCGTGATTTCGTTGCCGCCGGCATCATGCGAATAATAGGTCCAGTCAGGGGCGGCGCAGATGCCGACGGCATCGGTGGCAAGGTAATAGGCGGCCCCCTTCACATTGTCGGCATTGCGCACCGGATCCGTTGCCGTTTCGGATATCCGGCCTCGTGCCTCGCCGAATTGCAGAAGCAGCAACGCGCCGAGCGCCCGCCTGGCACAACCGCCAATCGGGCTCTTCATGACATAATATCCGCCCTTCGCGGCCTCCTGGACCTGGTCGCCGAGATCACCGAACAGCGCACGGGCAAAGAAGTCGGCGCGCTTGGGAAACCGCGGCACACGCTGCCGGTCGATGAGCGTCGTCGGCTGATCGGTTCGCCGGATGGTCTCGAACGGGTGCGGGCCCATGCGAAACTCCCGTTTCGAAAACGGGAGTTGCGGCGCCGCCATCCGCCGGGTGACGGGCGCGCCTGCCAGCGGCAGGTCCGGCTCGATTTCCAGGGTGGTGCTGATTGCCGCCAGGCCGAACCTGTCCTCGACGAAAGGGTTCACGACCCGGTCTCCGTCGGGGCTGCACAAGCCGGCCGATACCGCCAGGCGGTTGAGATCGATTTCGGAGGTGGTGGCGGTATGCGCCCGGGCCTCGTGGCCCAGCATCCGGATGTAATTGGCCATGGCCACGGCTGTGTTGGCGGTCAGCAGGGCAGCCCGCTCGGCCTGGACTCCCCTGATCCACTCACCTCCCGGTTCCGACTCCCGCGGCTCACGGCAATGCTCGACCAGCACCACGATGGCATGCGTGTGGCCAACGAGCGGGCCGAACTCCTTTCTCGACGCGGCCAGGGTGTCGGCATAGATGGCATCGACACCGGCGGCATAGGTGACCGGCTGACCTGCCTCGAGTTCCTCCCTGATCCCGGCGATCATCGGGTTGCGCCGTGGTCGATCAAGGACATGTCCGGACTCGAGGGCGGCGATACCGACCATCGAAGCATCAAAATAGTAGCTGGCGGCCTTCAGGTGCCTCGCTCTCTCGGCCGGACATTCGGGAATATCGGCAGGCGGATTGACGATGTCGCCATCCCGCACGGTGTCGAGCATGGCCAGGAACCTTGACATGGCATGGGCCAGCGAGTGGCGGGGCTGCGATTCGATGTCCAGCGGCCGATCACCTGCCACGCTTCCCGGGTCGGGAGGGAGGTGGCCGCGCCTGAGCCTCTCAAGCGGAAAACGGCCGAGATGGAAAGGTCGGTCCCTGTGTGAAATCCTGTCCAATCACCACCTCGCAACCGGCCGGCCATACCCCGGGCTTCGGTCGGCAAGCCTACCCGCAATCGGGAGTCACGGCAAATCGCCCGTCCGTTGCGCCCCGGCATGCACCGGGGAGACTGCCGGCCTCGCATTGCCGTGACTTATCTTCGGGAACCCGTTCCGCTACATGCTATAAATGCAGGCAGGGTCAAGACAGGGCACATGATGCCGGTTGCGGACACATCGAACTGGCCACGATCAGCCGGGGCACGGCAAATGGCGAGGATCGCCGGGCAGGGCGCTGGCCAGAGGACGGCGGCAGGGCGGCCGGAATGAGCGGATTCCTGGTACAGGCCACCATCCTGCTGGCGGCCGCCGTTTTCGCGGTTCCGCTGTCCAAGCGGCTGGGGCTTGGATCGGTGCTGGGCTATTTGGGCGCCGGAATCGTGGTCGGGCAAGTCAGCGGATTGCTCGGCGCCCCGGATACCGAGCTGGTGCACTTCGCCGAGTTCGGCGTGGTCATGCTGCTGTTCGTGATCGGGCTGGAAGTCAATCCCGAAACCCTGTGGAAACTTCGGCACAAGCTGCTGGGGCTCGGTGGATTGCAGGTGGTGCTGACGACAGGTCTCATCGCCGCTGCCGGCACCATGCTTGGCCTGCCGCTGACCACAAGCATTGCCGTCGGCATGGCGCTGGCCCTGTCATCGACCGCCATGGTTCTGCAGATCCTGTCGGAAAAAGGCCTGACCCAGACCAATGGCGGGCGATCCGGCCTGTCGGTGCTGCTGACCCAGGACGTAGCCGTCATTCCCATGCTGGTGATCATTCCATTGCTGATCGCGGGAAGCGGCACCGAACCGGAGCCGGTACAACATGGCGGTGAAGACCCGGTGCTGGCGCAGGCATTCATCGAAGGCCTGCCCGCCTGGGGAGTCGCAGGGGTCATGCTGGCATCGATTGCCTTCATAATCCTGGTCGGACATTTCCTCGGCCGCCCGCTGTTCCGCTACATTTCCTCCGCTGGCCTCATGGAGATTTCCACCGCCGCCACGTTGCTGCTTGTGGTCAGTACCGCGCTGCTGATGACGGTTGTCGGCCTGTCACCCGCCCTTGGCACCTTCCTGGCCGGCGTGGTCCTGGCCAATTCCGAATTCCGCCACGAGATGCAATCGAACATCGAGCCGTTCAAGGGGCTGCTGCTCGGCCTGTTCTTCATCATGGTCGGGGTCGGGATCAATTTCGTGGTCCTGTTTGACAACCTGTTGACGGTGATCGGGCTCACGCTGGGCATGATCGCCCTCAAGGCCGGTGTGCTCATGCTGCTGGCGCATTTGTTTCGCCTGCGTGGCCGCGACCGCTGGCTGTTCACCCTTGGCCTGGCACAGGCTGGCGAATTCGGATTCGTGCTGCTGATCTTCATGACCCAGACCAATGTCATTTCGGTCGAGCTTGCCGATATCCTGATGCTGGTCGTTGCCATGTCAATGATCCTGACCCCGGCGCTGTTCATCACCTACGAATACCGGGCAAGGCGGATTGGCGATCCGGTCGACCGGGCCGTCGATTTCGACATCGTCTCGACCGGTCCGGTCATCATCGCCGGGGTTGGAAGATTCGGCCAGGTGGTCAATGATTTCGCCGCCGGTAACGGCATTCGCACCACGGTTCTCGACAGCGATATCAGGGTCATCAACATGATGCGGCGAATCGGGGTCAAGGCCTATCTCGGCGATCCAACCAGGCCGGAATTGCTGGAAGCGGCCGGCATCAGTGAAGCCAAGGTGTTGGTCATTGCCATCGACATGGCCGACAAGGCCACGGAGCTGGTCAAATATGCCCGGCGGCGGCGGCCCGACCTGACCATCATCGCCCGGGCGTTTGACCGGATCCACGCCTTCGAACTCTACCAGGAAGGAGCGACCCATATCGTCCGCGAGACGCTCGACAGCTCGGTCAGGGCCGGGCGATACGTGCTGCAGAAGCTGGGAATTCCCGAGGATGAGGCGCATCAGCGGGCCCGGGCCTATTTCCGGTTCGACCAGAAATCCACCCGTGAACTGGCGCTGGTCTGGGATCCCGATATCCCGATCGACAAGAACGAGATCTACATCCAGCGCCTGCGGGAGCTGAACATGGAGATGAATCTCGGTCTGATCGAGAATCTGAAGGACGTCTCCGGCCCGGGAAGCGAAACCATCCGGTTTGGCGAGGATGGCGAGGCCCCCGGGGCCGGCGACGAGACCGTCGAGAACCAAACTGTCGCCCATGACGAAAACAATGCGGCCCCGCAAGGCGACCAGGAAGAAGACGATGTGGCCCCGCAAGGCGACCAGGACAAAACCGGCGCGGCTCCCGGCCAGGCAGGCTGGCGGCCGCCAGCGCCGAAGCCGGGAGACTTGGTGGCCTGAAGGCGGGTGAGGGGCGCTGCCGGTTGCGACGGCCGCACCGGCGACACCGCCCACCGGGACTTCCAATCGGCCGATATCGGCAATGACAAGAACGGCTCGGCGGCGCGGCTCACCCCTTCCCGGGCCGGCTCGACACGCTGGCCTCGGCAAATGTCGCCATGCCGGACTGACAGGCCAGTGCGGCTTTCAGGATCGGTACCGCCAGCGCCGCTCCGGAGGCTTCGCCCAGGCGAAGCTCCAGCGCTACCAGCGGCGTCTTGCCGATCCTCTCGAGCAACAACCCGTGGCCAGCCTCGGCACTCACATGACCGGCGACGACATGGTCAAGCGCATCGGCGGCTTCCACCTGCAGGGCGGCGGCGGCTGCCGAGCAGATGAAGCCGTCCAGCATGACCGGAATGCGGCGCGTGCGGGCACGGATGATGGCCCCGGCAATGGCGACCATTTCCCGGCCACCGAGTTTCCGCAGGGTCTCCAGGCCCTGGCCGGGGACAAATGGCCGGTTGGTCTCCACCGCCTGGCGGACCACCTGCATCTTTCCGGTCAGCGCCTCGCCCTTCACGCCGGTCCCGGCCCCGGTCCAGTCTTCCGGCGATCCGCCATAGAGGGCCATTGCGACCGCGGCGGCGGCGGTTGAATTGCCTATCCCCATCTCCCCGGGAACCAGGAGGTCGGCATCTTCATCGACGGCATCCCAGCCAATGCCGAGCGCGTCGTCGAACTCGGCCCCGGTCATGGCGGGCCCGAGGGCAATATCGGCGGTGGGCGTCTCGAGGTCGATGGCGCGGACCTCGACGCTGGCGCCAATCTGCCCGGCCAGCTGGTTGATGGCAGCGCCCCCGGACCGGAAATTTTTGACCATCTGGCCGGTCACTTCCTGCGGGAAAGCTGACACTCCACGATTGGCCACGCCGTGATTGCCGGCAAAGATCACCACCTGCGGCGAGGTGATGCGGGGCGCCGGGTCCTGCCGCCAGGATGCATACCAGCTTGCCAGCTGTTCCAGCCGGCCGAGCGAGCCCGCGGGCTTGGTCAACACCGAGTTCCGCGCCTCGGCTTGCCGCCTTGCCCCGGCATCGGCGGCTGGCAGGGAGGCCAGTGATCTGCGGAGGCCCGAAATTCCGTCGAGGATGTCGGCACGGTCGGTCATCCTGCCTGTCCTGCAATGATTCGTCTTCGGACAGTGCTAGGGCTGGCCAGCGGCAAAAGAAAGCATTTCCGGGCCCGGGGTCGGCCGAACCATCGGGGCGGTCGGTGACGAACCGGCCTTGCCGGCGCCGGGGGCTGCCGCGATCCGATCAACCGAATTTCCAGCCGGGCGGAATTGTCCTATACCGCACCTTCCATTCCGGCAGATAACCGGCGGACAACCCATGCAATCCATCGATCCCCGACCAGTCCTGCACCGGCTGCTCAGGGATGTGCGCGCCTCGCTTTCCCTGTTGACCTGCCTTCCGACCGATCGCGACAACAGCCTGGCCTACGACACCGCATCCGGCTGGTCATGGCCGCTTGTCGGTGCTGCAATCGGCGGGGCCGGCGCCGCCATCGCCCTCCTTGCCGCCATGGCCGGCATGCCCGAGGCGCTCGCCGCCCTGCTGGCGCTTGCCGCCATGATCATGTTGACCGGCGCCCTGCACGAGGACGGCCTTGCCGACAGCGCCGACGGGCTGATCGGCGGGACCACCGCGCAGAAGCGGCTCGACATCATGCAGGACAGCAGGATCGGAACATTCGGCACCGTCGCCCTGCTCCTTGTCCTGGCCGGGCGGCTGATCTGCATCCGGGAACTCCTGGTCGCCGGCGAGTTGGCGGGACCGCTGATCGCCGCCGCCGCCATGTCGAGGGCAGCGATGTTCGGCACCATGCATCTCGCCGAGCCGGCGCGCCCGGGCGGCATGGCGGCGGCTCTGGGCAAACCGACCCGTGCGTCGCTGTCGGCCAGCCTGGCGGTCGGCGCGGCCCTTGCCCTGCTGGCAACCGGCCTGGCGGCACTGGCGGCAACGGCGCTGGCACTGGCCGTCGGCATGGCGTTCATCGGGATTGCCAGGAGGCGGGTCGGCGGCGTGACCGGCGACATTCTCGGGTGCACCCAGCAACTGACCGAACTTGCCTTCCTGGTGGCAATGGCAAGCCTGGCATAGCGCCGGGACTGGCGATCGTAACCGCTCAATTGTGGCCAGGACGCGGCCTCGACCGATTCACCCTCCCGGGCCGCCCTGGCGATGGCTACCGTTCGCGTGCGACCAGGATGCTTTCGATTTTCTCCCCGGTATCCTTTTCGGGCTGGTTGTTCACGATGGCGACCTCCCTGGTGAGCCGGTCAAATGCCGATTCATAGAGCTGCCGCTCCGAGTAGGACTGCTCTCGCTGTTCGTCGCGCCGGTGCAGGTCGCGAACCACTTCGGCAATCTGGATGATGTCGCCGGAATTGATCTTCTGCTCGTATTCCTGCGCCCGCCGGGACCACATCAGCTTCCTCTGGATCGCCTTCCCCTTGAGAATGTCCAGCGCCGTTCCCACCAGCTCCGAGCTGGCCAGGCCCCGCATCCCGATGGCGCGCGCCTTGGATGTGGGCACCCGCAAGGTCAGCTTGTCCTTCTCGACGAGGATGACAAACATCTCCAACTCGGTGCCGGCAATGGTCTGGGTCTCGATCTCGGTGATCCGTCCTACCCCATGGGCCGGGTACACCACGTGCTCGCCCACGGAAAAATTGAAAGCCTTGCGTTTCTTGGCCATGCGTTCAAATCCTTTCGCGGCTTGACTGCCGCCCGGTCAGTCGACAGGAGGTCCGGCCAAGGTCATCGCGCCGGCCGGCAACCACCTGCATGTCATCGGGTTCTTCGCCTGTTGGTCAGGATCCCAAACCCGGTTTCTCGGAAAAATACTTCTCGAGCTTGCCGTCCTCGTCCTCGTGGTCCTCGGCATCGGCTGAAGGTTCCCGTTTCTCGAAGATCACCGGCCAGACTTCCGAATATTTCCGGTTGAACTCGACCCATTGCTCCGTATTCGGCTCGGTGTCGGGAAGGATGGCGTCGACCGGGCATTCGGGTTCGCACACACCGCAATCGATGCATTCATCCGGATGAATGACCAGCATGTTTTCGCCCTCGTAGAAGCAGTCTACCGGGCAAACCTCGACGCAGTCGGTGTATTTGCACGCAATGCACTTGTCGGTCACTACATAGGTCATTGCGCAATCTTCGCTGTTGAGCCGGATGGGTTCGGGAATGCCTGTAGATAGGTTCGCCTTGCCGATGATTCAAGGTGCAGCCGGCAGTCTGCACCCATTCGGTCATCCGCCGCTCAGAGCTTGTCCTTGAGGGATTCGAGAACGCTGAAGGGATTATCCGGATCGATCCTGGCTGGCCGCTTGCCGGATTCGCCACCACTTGGCCCGGCCTGGTGTTTCCGCCTTTCGGGTGCCCGTCTTTCGCCCGGCCGCCCCGGTCGCTTCTTCGGCCGCTTCGCATCGTCATCCCGGCGCCGGCCTTGCCCGGTCTTCTGCCCGGGTCGCCCGGCCGGTCGGCGTCTCTGTGGCTTCCAGACAAACCGGTAACCGACCACCACTTCCGGCTCGACCGGGGCGCCGTCCCCGGCCTCGGGCTGGTCATCCGGGGCGGCGGCTACCGCCCCAGGCTCTTCCGGTGCGGTGGTGGCCTCATCTGCTGCCAGCCCGGCATCGTCCGGTGCGGTGGTGGCTTCATCTTCCACGGTCCCCGGCCCTTTCGGCGTGGCCGCGGCTTCGCCGGTCGCAGGCTCCACATGGTCCGGTGCAGCGGCGGCTTCCTCCGCTGCCGGCACCGCCAAGTCCGGTGCGGCGGCGGCCTCGCCGGTCGCAGCATCCGGATCGCCTGGTGTGGCGGCGTCGCCCGTCGCCGGCACTTGTGCAGTTTCGCCTGCGGCGGCCTTGCCTTCTGCCGGGTCATCGCCAGCGGCCGCGGCCTGGTCGGCGGCCGTCGCCGGCTGGCCCTGGCTGGCTTTCGGTCGCTCGAACCTGGTCACCTGGTAGCCGAGCCCCGGCATGAGCTCGGCAAATCCCTCATGCGACAGCCCGGTAATCGACAACATGTCGGCGGTGGCCTCGAAACCGTCCCGCCCGGGCTGCTCTCGCAGCATGTTCAGCAGCCGCTCGAGCATGTCGATGCGGATGGCGAGGCCCTGGACCCGGTAATATCCGCATAGCGGGTAGTAGCCGGGCGGGGCCGACCTGTCGGCGGCAATGGTCACCAGCCCCGGCGGCGGCGGCGAGGGAATCTCGGGAATGTTCCCGGCCAGGGACCACAGCACGATTCGCCACCTCGTGGCCTCGGGTTTGAGGACCGGGGCGACATGGATGGTATACTGGCCGAACCTCACGCCGTGCTTTCGCAGGGTCTTGCGGGCCTCCTGGTCGAGCTCCCTGACCTCGGAAGCGATCTCGGATCTCCGGATCACCCCGAAGGATTCGACGAGCCGGTAGGCGACACCCCTGGCAATCCCGGCGATCTCGTCGTCGCCAGCCAGCCCCAGCAGCGCCTCGCAATGGGTGGAGATCTTCTGGTTCACGAAGGCGAAGAGGCGGCGGGACACCCGCGCCATGATCTCCTCGCCGGCCTCCGGGTCGACAAACGTCTCGATATCCGGGCCGAGCCGGTCCTTTCCCGGCTTCAGCCTGCCGACGGCATGCTCGCCCCACATCAACCCGCCCTGTTCCGTCAGGTCGAATTCGCTGTTCGGGGCGCTGCACAGCCGGCCGGCCCGCAATTCGAATTCCGGCGCCAGCACGTTCAGGCTGGCGGCTCGCACTGCCCTGGCTTCTTCCGGCGTCGACGATTCGGCCTGCACGAACCTGAATCCCTCGATCCGGCCAATCAACTCTCCCTCGACGACAAGATCTCCCTGCTCGTTTACAGAGGCCACCAGTTTCTCCCTTTCCTTGAGTCGCTTAAGCAACACGCTGGTCCGCCTGTCAACGAATCGTTTCGTGAGACCCAGATGCAGCGCATCGGAAATCCGGTCCTCGACCTCGCGGGTGCGGCCGCGCCAGTACCGGGAATTGTCCAGCCAGTCCACCTTCTGCGAGACATAGGTCCAGATGCGAATGGCGGCAACCCGCCGGGACAGGGCATCGACATCGCCCTCGACACGGTCAACCTTCCGTATCTGCTCATCCAGCCAGGCATCCGGAACCGATCCCTGCTCGACGATGAACATGAACACCTTCTTGATCAGCTCGGCATGCTCGCCGGTCGACGCGTTGCGAAAATTCGGGATCTGGCAGGTATCCCACAGCAGCCGGATGTCGATTGCCGTCTGCAGGCGGGCCTTGACCTCCTCGTCACTGGCCAGTTCGCACAGCGCCTTGAAATCCTCGGCCTCCTGCGCCCGCACCAGCAGCGGATTTTCGCTGGGCTTCTGCAGCGAGTGGATGAGTGTCCCGGCCGACCGGAAGTCGAGCCTGGCGTTTCGCCATTGCAGGACATGCAGGTTCCGGAACCTGTTTTCCTCGATCGCCAGCACCGTCTGCTCGCCGGGAAGTTCGGAATCGGAGGTCACACCGAAGGTCCCGGCCTTGTGATACCGGCCGGCCCTCCCGGCGATCTGCGCAATCTCGCCGGGTGCGAGCATGCGGATCTTGCTGCCGTCGAACTTGGTGAGGCCGGCAAAGGCCACGTGGTCGATATTGAGGTTCAGCCCCATGCCGATGGCGTCGGTGGCAACGAGGAAATCGACATCGCCATTCTGGTAGAGCTCGACCTGGGCATTCCGGGTTCGCGGGCTCAGCGCGCCCATGACCACGGCGGCACCGCCCCGCTGGCGCCTGACCTGTTCGGCAAGCGAATAGACATCGTCGACCGAGAAGGCGACGATTGCCGAGCGAGGCCGCATCCGCGATATCTTCCTGCGTCCGGTATAGCTGAGCGCCGAATACCGGCGGCGATGCTCGAACTCGACGCCCTCGATCAGCCGGGACATCGCCGGCCGAATGGTCTCGGAGCCAAGAAACAGGGTTTCGGCCTGCCCGCGGGCACCAAGCAGGCGATCGGTAAAGATGTGACCGCGCTCGCGGTCGCCACAGAGCTGGATCTCGTCGACGCACAGGAAGTCGACCCCGCTGGCCGCCGGCATGGCTTCCACGGTGCAGATCCAGTAGCGTGCCCGCTCCGGTATGATCCGCTCCTCGCCGGTGATCAGCGCCACCACCGATGGCCCGCATGACTGGCATACCTTGTCATAGACCTCGCGGGCCAGCAGCCGCAGCGGCAGACCGATCATGCCGGTTCGGTGGCCGAGCATCCGGTCGATCGCATGCCAGGTCTTGCCGGTATTGGTCGGGCCGAGGATGGCCCTTATGCTCCCGTCACCCAGGGTTGTTCTCCTGTCGCGGATCGATCAGATCTGAAGATTGCTGGCCTTGTCGAGCAGCCGCGAGATTGTTTCCTCCAGGCCTGCCCGGTTCGGATACAACTCCTGGACCATCCGGTGCGCCTTCAACGCTGCCACGACATCTCCCCGCGCTTCCATGATCATGCCCATGCCGGATATGGCCCCGAAATGGCGCGGGTTCAACTGCAGGGTTCGACCAATGTCCCGCAGCGACAGCCCATGCTGGCCAGCCAGGAAATATGCGGTCGCCCGCCCGTTCCAGCCTTCTGCAAATTGCGGGGCGTGCTCGACCAGGGCACTGAAATGGCCAATGGCCTCCCGGTAGCGACGATCGTTGATCGCCTGCCGTCCTCTCGCCAGCAGCAGGTTCATGGCTTCCGAGCCCGATTCCGACCAGATGAGCTGGATGCGGTGCTCGATCTGCCGCGCCGCCGCCTGATCGGCGGTGCTCAGCTCGGAAAAGAGCCGGTCCAGCGTCTCCTCCTCCACCGGCTGTGCGGCAAGACAGGCGGTCATTGCCAGGACAAACCCGGCCAGCCACGCCATCATGCCGGCAGCATGCGGCGGTTTCCCGGTGGAGATCAATGGCCTATACATCGGCCTCACCTATATCAGCAAAGGCCCAACCGGAACAGGATCAATGGACAGCATCATCACCCGGGCAGCTTCCGCCTTGACGGCGATGTTCCCGAACGGGTTCGACTCGCCGGTTGCCTTCCGGATCGGGAATTCGGGCAGCGTCACCCTCGGCCCCGACGGGGTCCTCGAAGGTGAGCACGACTCCGATCTTGCCATGACCTCCGATGCCGAGACCTTTGCCGGAATCCTGGAGGGACGGCTGGACCCGGTGGCAATGTACCTGTCCGGGCGCCTGCGCATCGAGGGCAACATGCAGCTGGCCATGCAGCTGCTGCAACGGCTGAAATGCTGATCGAACCGGCACCGCTGCTCACGGACATCATGCGGCCGGCAATGGAGGCCTCGGCCTGCTGGACCAGGACCGAAGACGGCATCAGGATCAGGCTGGCAGCATGGCCGAAGGGCAGGAACGGCACCATCCTGCTGTTCAACGGGCGGACGGAGTATATCGAGAAATTCGGGCCGGCCGCCGCCGAATTCGCCGGCCGCGGCTATGCCTTTGTCGCCTTTGACTGGCGAGGCCAGGGTCTCTCGGACGGCAACCGGCACCGCCCGAGGCAGAGCCACGTCACCGATTTTCGTGCCTTCCAGCCCGATTGCCGGGCAGTGATTGCCACGCTGGCCGATCTCGACCTGCCACAGCCGCTCTACCTGCTGGCGCACTCGATGGGCGGCTGCATTGCCATGCGGTCCCTGCATGAGGGGCTGGCATTTCGGGCCGCGGCCTTCCTTGCGCCGATGTGGGGGCTCAGGCTCAGGCCGCTCCCGCAACGCCTGGGCCGGCTGGTCACCGGACTGGCGGTCCGTGCGGGCCTTGGAGACCGTTACATTCCCGGCGGCTCGGATCGCAGCTATATCGACATCGTCAGCCGGAACCGGAACGCGCTGACCTCGAATCGCGACATGTTCGACTTCCTGCAGAACCAGCTGCGCCAGCGTCCCGAACTCTCCAGGGGAGCACCATCCCTTGCGTGGATTCATGCCGCGCTTGCCGAGTGTGAATGGCTCCGGGGCGCCGCATCACCAGCGATGCCGGTGCTGGTTCTGCTCGGGACCAGCGAACGGGTGGTTGACCCGGCACCGGTGCGGGCCATCTGCCAGGGCTGGCCGGGGGCAAGGCTGGAGATGATTCCGGGTGCCCGTCACGAACTGATGATGGAAACCGATGCCATCCGCCGCCAGGTCTTCGACGGGGTTGCCCGGCATTTCGGCCGCTACGGGTGAAAGTCGAGCGCCGCCAGTGCCGCCTCGTGCACTTCCGGCGTTGAGGCCGCAACCACGCGGCTCTGGTCGTGCGGCGCATTGCCGGACCAGTCGGTGACGATGCCGCCAGCCCCGCGCACCACCGCAATCGGCCCGTGTATGTCGTAGGGCTTCAGCCCGGCCTCGACGACAAGGTCGATCTGCCCGCAGGCAAGCAGGGCGTAGCCATAACAATCCAGCCCGTACCTGGTCAGCAGCGTCTGGCCGGAAAGTCGCTCGAATGCCGTCCGCTCCCTGGTGCTGCCGATCTCCGGCAAGGTGGTGAACAGGATGGCATCCGGCAACCGGGTGGTCCTGCGAACTGCCAGCTCCCGGAACCCGCCCGGGCCCCGCATTGCCGCCCTGCCGAACCCGCCTTCGAACCGCTCGCCGATATAGGGCTGGTCGATGATGCCAAAGAGCGGCCCGTCCTGGTCGGATATCGCGATCAGGACTCCCCAGACCGGCGCACCGCTGACGAATGATCGCGTGCCGTCAACTGGATCCAGCACCCAGCACAAGCCGCTGCTTCCCTCGACAGCACCGAATTCCTCGCCGAGAATTCCATCATGCGGTCGCCTGGCCGCCAGGATCCTGCGCATGGCCAGCTCGGCATTGCGGTCGGCGTGGGTCACCGGGTCCCAGCCCTCGTCGCCCGCCTTGTTGTCGGTTGCCAGCGACGACGAGCGAAAGAATGCCAGCGTCTCCTGCCGGGCGGCGTCTGCCATCTCCCTGGCAACATCGACGAGTTCGACCTCGAGTTCCGGGCTCAAACGCTTCACCTTGGACTCTCCACGTGGCGGGCAGCCGCCGGAACACGACCCAGGGCGGCAGATTCGGATTATTGGCAATGATCGGCCTGCACAAGGCCGAACTGTCGGGGGTCGAGACTGCGGAGAGCATCGCCGGGAAGACCATGACCGGCGGCGGCATGCGAAACAGCGAGCCCGGCGAGATTCCCGTGGAAGAGCCTCGTTCCGGCGGTCATCTCCGTGGTATCATCCCGGCCGACAACCGGAACGGAGGGCGTCATGAGGGCAATCCAGGTTACCGGATACGGGCAGCCACTCGAACTTCGCGATGTGCCGGTGCCCGAGCCGGCCAGGGGCGAGTTGCGCATCAGGGTCGGCTCGACCGGCGTCAATTTTGCCGACCTGCTGCTGGCATCCGGCCACTACCAGGAGCGGCCGGACCTGCCATTCTCCCCGGGAATGGAGGTTTGCGGCCGAATCGACAAGGTCAATGCCGATGGCTGCGGCCTGCAGCCCGGCCAGAAGGTTGCCGGTTTCGTCGGCTCCGGCGGCATGGCGGAGTACTGCTGCATTCCAACTGCACAGTGCATCCCGGTTCCGGAGCGGATGCCGGTGGACGAGGCCGCCGGCTTCCTCGTCGCCTATGGCACCGCCCATGTGGCGCTGAATCACCGGGCCCGACTGCGGCCGGGCGAAAGGCTGCTGGTTCTGGGGGCGGCCGGCGGGACCGGACTCTGCGCGGTCGAGATCGGGAAGATGATGGGCGCCGAGGTGATCGCGGCTGCCCGCGGCCGTGACAGGCTCGATTCGGCGACCAGGGCGGGCGCCGACCATGTCATCGACACTGGCCGGGACGACATCAGGCAACGGGTCAAGGCGCTCGGCGGCGCCGACGTGGTCTTCGACCCGGTGGGTGGCGACCAGTTCAAGGCCGCCCTGCGTTCGGCCAATCCGGAAGCCCGACTCTTGCCGATCGGCTTCGCATCGGGCGATGTTCCGCAGATCCCTGCCAATATCCTCCTGGTCAAGAACCTGACAGTGATCGGATTCTACTGGGGCGGGTATCGCGGCTTCCGGCCGGACGTCATCGCCGACAGCGCCAGGACCCTGGTGGAGTGGCATGCGGAGGGACGGCTGCGACCGGTCATCGGCAATGTCGTTCCGCTCGAGGAGGCCAATGCGGCGCTGGATCTCCTGCGAAACCGGCAGGCAGTCGGCAAGGTTGTCGTGAAGGTGTCCGGGGTCCGGTGATCATTGCTGGGCGAACATTTTTGTTTACCGGCCAATCCCGATCGGGCAGTATGTCCGGATTGGATGATCGCAACCTGGAAGTTCCCGGTGTGGCGATCAGCAGGAAAGGCTCCGTGCGCATGAACAACTCCCGATCCGGGTACAGCGAGCGAGCTTCCCCTTGATGGCCACTCCCGACACCGTGCTCGAGGTCACTGGTCTCGAGACCGTGTTCTCGACCCGGGACAACGAGGTATTTGCCGTCAACCAGGTCAGCTTCGACCTCAAGGCCGGCGAATTGTTGGGCGTGGTCGGCGAGTCGGGCTCGGGCAAGTCGGTGACCATGATGTCGCTGCTTGGCCTCCTCCCCTCGCCGCCGGCCGACATTCGCAACGGCCGGGTCACCTTCGACGGCAAACAGTTGCTGGACATGGACGAGCACCAACTGCGCGATGTCCGCGGCGGCAAGATCGGGTTCATCTTCCAGGATCCCATGACCTCCCTGAACCCGGTATTCTCGGTCGGGTTCCAGCTGGTCGAGCCGATCAGGCGTCATCTCGGCCTCGGGAAACGCCAGGCGCGTGACCGGGCCGCCGAGCTCCTCGATCTCGTTGGCATTCCGGATCCGGTTCGGCGTCTGAAGGACTACCCCCACCAATTCTCCGGCGGGATGCGCCAGCGGGTCATGATCGCGATCGCCCTGGCCTGCGAGCCGAAGGTGCTGATTGCCGATGAACCGACCACCGCCCTCGATGTCACCATCCAGGCGCAGATCCTTGAGTTGGTCAAGGATCTTCGGCAGAAGCTGGGAATGGCCATCATCTGGATCACCCATGATCTCGGCGTGATTGCCGGAATCGCCAACCGGGTCATCGTCATGTACGGGGGTCAGATCGTCGAACACGCGCCGGTCGAGGAATTGTTTGCCAACCCGCTCCACCCCTATACCAGGGCATTGCTGGGCACCGTGCCGGCGGTTCGCGGCAAGCGGGCTGACAAGCTCAACACGATCGAGGGCAGAACGCCGACCCTGGTTGGCCCGCCCGTTGCCTGTGCGTTCAGGCCCCGCTGCCAGTTTGCCTTCGACCGCTGCAGCAGGGAGGTGCCGCAGCGGGCATTGCGGGCCACCGGCCATGACGTGGCATGCTTCCTCGAACAGCCGCCGGGCAGCGGAACCAATGCCTGATCCCGGCCCGGCCAGCGAACCCCTGCTCAGGGTGGATGGCCTCAAGGTCTATTTCCCGGTCTATGCCGGCGTGTTCAGGAAAAAGGTTGCCGAGGTACGGGCAGTCGACAATATCTCCTTCGAGATCATGAATGGCGAGACGCTGGGGCTGGTCGGCGAGTCCGGTTGCGGCAAGACCACGGCCGGGCGGGCGATCCTGCGGCTTACCGACATCACCGAGGGCAGCATCCAATTCGGCGACACCGATATCGCCGGGGCACCGAACAATGTCCTGCAAAAGATGCGGCCACTGATGCAGATGATCTTCCAGGACCCGCAGGCCAGCCTGAACCCGCGGATGACGGTCGCCGACATCATTGCCGAGCCGCTCTACGAACACCGGAAGGATCGTGCCGACGCCCGCCTGGCGAAGGTCCATGATCTCATGGAATCGGTCGGTCTCAACAAGGATGCCGCCAACCGGTATCCGCACGAGTTTTCCGGCGGCCAGCGACAGCGGATCGGGATTGCCCGGGCGCTGGCGCTCAATCCGCAGCTGATCATCTGTGACGAGCCCATCGCGGCGCTTGACGTCTCAATCCAGGCCCAGGTTGTCAATCTGCTGGAAGATCTGCAGGACCGGTTCAACCTGACCTACCTGTTCATCAGCCATGATTTGGGGATGGTGAGGCATATCGCCGACCGCGTCGCGGTGATGTATCTCGGCACGATCGTCGAGCTTGCGCCGCACCAGGACCTCTATGGTGACCCGAAGCATCCCTATACCGAGGCATTGCTGTCGGCGGTTCCGGAAGCGGACCCGGTCGTGGAACGAGGTCGACAGCGGATCATCCTGGAAGGCGACGTGCCATCGCCAACCAATGCGCCCGACGGGTGCGTGTTCTGCACCCGGTGCCCCAAGGCGATGGATCTTTGCCGGAAAGTCAGGCCCGACTTCGCAAGGATCGGCCCAAATCGTTACGTGGCCTGCCACCTGGTGGACCCGGACGACACCGGACCGCAACCCCCGTTGCGGCCACCTACCAACAACAAGTCAAAGGAGATCAATTCGTGAAACAATTTTCATTTTCCGCCGCGGCGCTTGCCACCGGGGCCATGCTGTTTGCAGCAGCGGCCCAGGCCGACCGCGGCGCCGATGGCCATGTCAGCCTCATCTACTGGCAGGCCCCGTCTATCATGAACCCGTACCTGTCGGGTGGCACCAAGGACCTCGAAGCCTCGTCACTGGTGCTGGAGCCGCTCGGGCGGCATGATTCCGGCGGCAACCTCGTTGCCTGGCTGGCAGAATCGGTACCGACCGTGGAAAATGGCGGCGTATCGGCAGATTTGACAACGATAACCTGGAAGCTGAGAGACGGGCTCACCTGGTCTGACGGGACACCGGTCACATCGGAAGATGTCATCTTTACCGCAGATTACTGCATGCACCCGGAAGGTGGATGTGCGCAGTTGCAGAACTTCGCCGATGTCGTGTCGGTCGAGGCCGTGGACGACCTGACGATCAAGATCACCTTCGGCGTTGCCAAACCCTATCCGTACAACGTGTTCGTTGGCGCAACATCGCCGATTCTCCAGAAAGCGCAGTTTGCCGATTGCATGGGAGCGCGCGCACCAGAATGCACCGACCAGAATTTCAACCCGGTCGGAACCGGGCCGTTCCAGGTCACCGAATTTCGTCCCAATGACGTGATTTCGATGGAGGCAAACGCCAATTACCGTGACCCCGACAAACCTGCATTCGCCACCCTGACCTTCAAGGGCGGCGGCGATGCAGCCTCTGCCGGCAGGGCGGTGCTCGAAACCGGCGAATTCGACTATGCATGGAACCTGCAGCTGGCACCCGAAGTCCTGCAGAACATGGAAATGGCCGGCAAGGGCAAGGTGGTATCGGCATTCGGAACCCTGGTTGAACGGATCATGGTGAACCTCACCAA
Source organism: Paracoccaceae bacterium (assembly GCA_965214695.1). Lineage (GTDB taxonomy): Bacteria > Pseudomonadota > Alphaproteobacteria > Rhodobacterales > Rhodobacteraceae > JAPOXR01. Next base: position 1,304,774 of record OZ243967.1, read on the forward strand.
TCCGGACCCGGCATTGGGTGACGAGCGTTCAACCCGCATGCATCCGCACCCATCCCTGACCGACATCAATGTCCGCAAGGCCCTGTCGATGGCCATTGACCGCGATCTACTGGTCGAAATCGGCTATGGTCAGGCCGGCAGGCCGACCTGCAACGTCGTTCCGGCCCCGGAAGTCTATGCCTCCACCGCCAATGACAGCTGCCTGGTCCAGGATATCGATGGTGCGAACGCGCTTCTCGACGAGGCTGGCTGGGCCAGGGGCTCGGACGGGGTTCGCCAGAAGGACGGGGTCCAACTCTCGATTCTCTACCAGACATCGACCAATGCGGTCCGCCAGGATTTCCAGGCGCTGATCAAGCAGTGGTGGTCCGAGATCGGCGTGGAAACCGAATTGCGCAACATCAGCGCCTCGGTATTCTTCGGCAGCGACCCGGGAAGCCCGGACACCTACCAGAAGTTCTATGCCGACGTCGAAATGTATGCCAACAACTTCGAGGGTGCCGACCCGGAAGCCTATCTTGGCAGCTGGCATTGCAACGAGAACCCTCGCCCGGATAGCCAGTGGCAGGGCGCCAACATACCACGCTATTGCGACGAGGGGTATGATGCGTTGCTGGCCGAGATGGCCAGGACCGGCGACATTGCCGAGCGGTCAAGGCTGGGCAAGGCCATGAATGACATGCTCATGCAGGAATACGTCATGATCCCGCTGGTCCATCGTGGCCGGGTATCGGCGCATTCCAACAGCCTCGGCGGCGTTGATCTCAATACCTGGGATTCCGAACTCTGGAACGCGGCCAGCTGGCACCGTGTCAAGTAGCACGTTTCAATCGGGGGCCGGTCCGTCCGGCCCCCATTTTACCAACAACAGGATTTCGGCGTAGGCGGCAGGCAAGATGTTTCACTACACGATTCGCCGATTGCTCTTTGCAATTCCGACCCTGTTGCTGATCAGCCTGATCCTGTTCCTGCTGCTCGATTTCGCACCGGGCGATCCGACAGCAAACCTGCCGCTGACAATTCCACCGGAGGTCAAGGCCAAGATCAGGGAATCGCTCGGCCTCGGCGAGCCGATCCATATTCGCTACCTCCTCTGGCTCCAGCAATTCTTTGTCAACGAGCCGCTGCACCTGTTGTCGGAGATGACCGGATGGGATTTGTCCGGCGACCGGCAGCGAGTCATTTCCTGGCAAACCCGCTCACCGGTCGTCGACATCGTGGTCCAGCGCATGCCGCAGACATTGTGGGTGGTCGGCCTTTCCTACGTGTTCGGAATTATCATCGCCCTGCCGATCGGCATCTATTCGGCCTACCGGCAATACAGCTGGTTCGACCAGATCGGCACATTCGTGTCGATGGTCGGTTTTTCGGTTCCGACCTTCTTTACCGGCGTGCTGCTGATCGTCATCTTCTCGGTCCAGCTCGGCTGGCTGCCGAGCATCTACGACACCACCCTGGTTGTCGATGGCTGGAGCAGCTTCCTGGCCCAGATTCGGCAGATGATCCTGCCGGTATCGGTGCTTGCCCTCTACAATGCGGCCCAGATCAGCCGGTTCATGCGGGCTTCGATGCTCGACAATCTCAATCTCGACTATGTCCGGACGGCCCGCTCCAAAGGTCTGGCCGAACGAACGGTCATCCTGGTCCATGTACTGCGGAATTCGATGATCCCGGTTGTGACCGTCATCGCCCTGGGGGTTCCATCGGTATTCGGCGGCGCCATCATTACCGAACAGATCTTCAAGGTGAACGGGCTTGGCCAGTTGCTGATCATTGCCATCGAGGCCAATGACATCCCGATGGTGCAGTCGCTGTCATTCATCTTCGCAGTGCTGATCGTGCTGTTCAACCTGATCGCCGACATTCTCTACGGCATCCTCGATCCGAGGATTCGATATGACTGACCTGGCGGAATTCTCGGCACCGCACCGCTCGCACTGGCGGGATGTCTGGGTCCAGTTCAAGTCCCATCGCGGGGCGCTGGTCGGGGGCTGCTTCTTTGCCTTCATGCTGTTTGGCGTGTCCATCGGCCCGATGATCTGGACCATCGACCCGCAATATATCGACATCAGGGCGCGGAATTCCGGACTCAGTCTTGCCCATCCGCTCGGCACCGACCAGCTCGGCCGCGATACCCTGGCCAGGGTCATGGCCGGGGGGCGGACATCGGTCGCCGTCGGCCTGACCGCCATGCTGCTGTCGCTGGTGCTTGGCACCGGGGTCGGCGTCGTCGCCGGGTTCTTCCGCCGCCTCGACGGGCCGCTGATGCGGCTGACCGACCTGTTCCTGGCCCTGCCCATCCTGCCGCTGCTGCTGGTCATCATCATGCTGTTTCGCGATGCGCTGCGGTCGGCATTCGGCCCCGAGACCGGAATCTTCATCCTGATCGTGGTGGTCATCGGCATCACCAGCTGGATGCAGACCGCCCGGATTGTCCGCGGCGATGTCCTGGCCATCAAGGAACGGGAATTCGTGCTGGCCGCCCGTTCGATCGGCACCCCGTCGAAACGGCTGATCTGGCGGCACATCCTGCCGAACGTGCTGTCGCCGATCATGGTGTCGGCCACCCTCGGCATTGCCACCGCCATCATCACCGAATCGGCGCTGTCATTCCTCGGCCTCGGCTTCCCGTCCGATTTTCCGACCTGGGGACGGCTGCTGTTTGATGCAACCGACTACATCCAGCAATATCCGGAACGGGTCATCTGGCCCGGATTGGCGATTTCCCTCACCGTCCTGTCGGTCAACTATGTTGGCGACGGACTTCGGGACGCCCTTGATCCAAGGATTCGCAAGCGATAGCGGGCAATGCCTGTCGCCGACCAGGGTCATCGTGGATGGCAACGAGCCGGCAGTCACCGCCTGCGGCGGTGGCCACGCAGGCCCTGGCGGCAAGAGAGCGAGCTATTCTTGTCGCGGTGAGCAGGGCGGCCAGGGCAACGGGACATTGACATGCTGGCGGGCAGAGCCCAATACCGTCGCGGTCAAGGCCAGTGCAATCGGATACAACGACATGCTGGCGGGCAGAGCGGCCTGGAAGTGACAACAACAATTCCCGGTTGGCGGCGGCGGTGATCTTGAATTCCACCTTGCCAGCCTCCATTATAGAGTGCATGAACTGGCTCGGTCACGAGCAGCTGAGACCCGGAGATTTCTGATGAGACAAACCCAAACCATTAGCCGCGGCTTTTCGACCGCAACCGATGTCAGGATTGACCAAGGCCTGCGCGCCCACATGAACAAGGTCTATGGCCTGATGTCGCTGGCGATGGTGATCACCGGTGTGGTCGCATATGTCGTGGGCAACAACGACCAGATGCTTCTCGCGATCTACAGCACACCGCTGCAATGGGTGGTCATGCTGGCACCGCTTGGCGTCGTGTTTTTCCTCAGCGCATCCATCAACCGGCTGAGCTTTGCCACCGCCCAGATTGTCTTCTGGGGATTCGCCGCCCTCATGGGACTGTCGATATCCTACATCTTCAGGGTGTATACCGGCTTTGCAATCGCCCAGACCTTCCTGATCACCGCAATTGCCTTCGCCGGGTTGAGCCTGGTTGGCTATACCACCAAGAAGGATCTCAGCGGCATGGGTTCATTCCTGATCATGGGGCTGATCGGAATCATTCTTGCCGCAATCGTCAACATCTTCCTGGGATCACCGGCGATTACCTTCGCAATCTCGACGCTCGGGGTGCTGATATTCGCCGGACTGACCGCCTACGATACCCAACGCATCAAGAACACCTATATCGAGATGGCGAGCAACGGCCAGACCGCGTGGCTCGGCAAGGCGGCGCTGATGGGCGCGCTCAGCCTGTATCTCGATTTCCTGAACCTGTTCCTGCTGCTGCTGCAACTCTTCGGCTCACGGGAATAGGCGGGCGAAAATCCGCTCGCGCAAAAGGCCGGCAATCGCCGGCCTTTTCACGTTCGGGGCATGTCACCACCTGCCTGCGGGTTGCAGGCGCCCGGCGTGATCATGCGGAGGATCGAGGGCGTGCCGTCCGCAGCGAAGGCTACTTGATCTTGCCTTCCTTGTACTCGACATGCTTGCGGGCGACCGGATCGTATTTTCGAACCGTCATCTTCTCGGGCATGGTCCGGGCATTCTTGCGGGTGACATAGAAATGTCCGGTTCCCGCCGTCGAGGTCAGCCGGATCTTGATGGTTGCAGGTTTGGCCATCGGTCATTCTCCACAGCATGCTGGTCATGGTATCCGGCGACCTTGCAGGGTTCGCCCGGCATCCCAAGTCCAACTAGCCTGCATTCCCGGAATGTCAATCGAAAACCGCCCGCCGCCCGCCTCCGGGGCAGGCGGCCTTGGCGCCGGCCGGGCTGGCGATCGTGCGGATGGCCTGTAAGCCGGATTCTGTCTGGAAGGGGCTGCCTTCCTCGATGACCATTCATCTGGCCGACACGTTGCCGTGCCGGTCTGGCTGCCAACCCGGGCCGCGATGTCCAAGGCAGACATGCGGTTCAACCGCGTGCGACCCCTATTCGGCATTGCTCCCGGTGGGGCTTGCCCTGCCACCGCCGTTGCCGGCAGTGCGGTGGTCTCTTACACCACCGTTTCACCCTTGCCTGCGTCCAGGCGGTCTGTTCTCTGTGGCGCTTTCCCTCGGGTCTCCCCGGCCGGGCGTTACCCGGCACCGTTGCCTCGTGGAGTCCGGACTTTCCTCGCGGCACGCCGCGCGGCCATCCAGCCATCCGCACCAGGCTGACGGTAGTTTGCCGCGCGTCCATCGTCAACAGATTGTCCGCATGCGAGGGAACGAGCTGCCGAGATACGCCAGCATTACTGCACATGCATGGCCGAAGCCATGGCGCAGACCTGCAACGCCGCCGCCAGCGACGCCCTTGTCCGGCAACACTGCCGCCAGGTTGATGGCGACCGTGCAACCTGGTGTTGGGTCTCGGCAAGCACATGTCTCGGGTGCCTGCTTGCAGCTGGTGACCATCCTCGCCGCTTCCATCTCGCAGCATGTCGGGAGGTGCGGGCCCGACAGCGATTCTCAGATCCTCGCGCATTCGAAATCCGGCACGATGCCGGACGCCTCCACGAAGGCTCGAATGCATGTGCCCGCGAACAGTCCGCCATCCTTGACGAGAACCGTCCTGAGCCCGGCGGCAGACCCTCCAAGAATGTCCGTGTGCAACGTGTCGCCAACCATGAGGATCCGGTCTCGAGCGATCCCGTCGAGCTGATGGAGGGCGTCGGAAAAGGCGTCCCGGTACGGTTTACCGAAATACGTCGGTGCCAGGCCCAGGCGGTCCGCCAAATGATGGGCATAGTATCCTGGCTCCTTGCTCAATCCCTCCTGCCGGGGAGCAACCAGGTCCGGATTGGCGACCACGAGCGGCCTGGGATGGGCGCGCAGCTCCCCCTCCAATGCATCAAGCGTGTCGGAATCGAGATTTGCGCTCGACAGGAACAGGAATCCGTCCACGTCAGCCCGGGACCCGGCATCCCAGCGAACAACACCCGCACCGAAATCCTCGAACCCGTCGTCACTTGCGGCCACCGCACCCCAGCGCATGGACGGATGGACGGCGCCCAGGCGCCGGGCGCAGACATGGCGACTGGAAACGATGTCGTCCGATGCAAAGTCGAACCCGAGACGATGATACCGGTCCACGGCAACGCGGTGCGGGTAGCTTGCCGCATTGGTCAGCACGACCAGCCGTTTCCCCTTGGCTCGAAGGGCGGCGAGACATTCCCGGGCACCGGGGAGCGGCATGTCACCGGCATTGATGACGCCGAAACTGTCCAGGATCACGGCATCAAACAGGTCGGCGATCTCGACGAGGCCGGAACACTCCCGGGATTGGTGAGGAAAATCGGCCTGCGGCAGCCGGTGCCGGATTTCCTCGTAGCGATGAAAGACGCCCTCGGCACCATCAACAAACTGGTACGGCATCGGGTCAGCCTGGCCGGCGGGAATCCGCCACGGCCCCCGGGGCGCGGCAACGCGCCGGGGCGACGCCGCCGGGCCGGGCCTGCCGCCCTGCACCGGTCATCGCATCGATACCGGCAGCTGATGAGGCCCGGCGCATGGCAGGTCCCGGAGGCTCCAGGGGGCTGATTGGCAGTCCCGGCCTCCTCATACGTTCCGGACCCGGCTGCAATCATTACCGGCGCAAACCCGCGAGCCAGCAGGAACGGTGCCCGCAAATTCACTGCCATCATCCGGTCCCAATCGGCACCGGAAAGCACCACCTCCGGGGCGACATGTGCGATACCGGCGCTGTTGACGAGGATATCGATACGCGGCTGGGCCGCCGAGTGCCCTGGCGACGAGTCCCTCGCAACACCCGGTCGTCGAGATGTCAGCCAGGATGGTCTCGCAGCCATCGCCGATGCGGTCGGCAAGCGCATCCAGCCTGGTTCGGGAACGGCCGGTGGCCATGACATGAGCGCCGGCATCGGCGAAGACTCTTGCAAATTCGAAGCCGATTTTGGATGCGGCGCCAGTGACCTGCGCAACCCGTCCGGCAATGGAAAATCGGTCGCTCCAGCGCATGGTCATTCCAGGTTGGTGTGGTTGACGCGCATATCTGCTGCCGACAAACCCTCGACATCCCGGAGCTCAAGGATCAGGAGTTCGAAAAACAGCAATTGGGCAGCCTCGAAAAGCGAGCCCATCGGAAGGAATGACGAGGCATCGGACTGGTCACTCGCCATGGTCTGCGCGGGAATGTGGATCACGTGATCGGCCAGTCTCGGTACCGCGCCATCCGGTTCCGCCGTGATGCACATGGTCTCGGCCCCGGCGTCCTGCGCCACACCGGTCAGGCCCAGGATCGTTGAAAACTGCCCCGGGCCGGCGCTGACGATCAGCAAGTCTCCCTCGGAGAGCGGCGGCACGGTCATGTCTCCCACCACGTGAACATCGAACCCGAGGTGGAACAACCGCATTCCGAGCGCCTTCATCATCAAGCCCTCACGACCAACGCCATGGACCGCGATCCGCCTGGCCCTGCGGATCGGCGTCATCATTGCGTTGAGTTGCCGGGGAACCGCCAAGGCCAGGACCTGCCCGATTTCGGCGAGCGCCCGACCGACCGTGTCATCCGGGTTCATAGGCGTTGCTCCGGCACTGGCCCGACCGCAACCTGCGGAGCAACGGCTGCCAGAGCTGTGTCAGTCAAACCGGTGTCATGCAAGAAGTCGAAAATCGTGTAACGACGGCGAATGAAGGCTGCGGCCCGCAAGGTTGCCAGAAGGTGATGCGGAGACACGCCGATATCCGCCGCCGAAACCGGGGCACCTGCCCGCCGGAGCATTGATTCCATGTCCTTGCGGCGGACCAGCTGGGCCTCCAGGCGGTTTCGCACGGCCCGCCAGTTCGAACGCAGTCGGTTCAGCCTGCCTTCGTGGACATCCCGTTCAACATGTTTCGCCCGCAACTCCATCCGCGCCTTGGCCGCCGTTCGGGAGTCTTGGATGGTGCGGGTCAGTTCTTCCTCGCGGGCGTCGAGACCGGGAGTCGAGTCAAGCGTTGCGGAAATGTCGAGCCTGTCGAGTTCCTGCTCCAGTATCCAGTCAAACAGCGCCAGCGAGGCAATGCAGCCCACGGCGACCGCGGCACCATGTGCGACTTTTCGTCCCTCATGCGTCAGCCCCTGCATCTCCCAGAGATGGGCGATCTGGTGTTCGGCCCCCGAGGCCGGACGTGAGCTGCCATGCGCCTCCATGGCGAAGCCGACTGCGGTCAGCCCGGTGAAGAGCCGTGCAACCGCATCCATGTCGCCGGTGGCGATGCCTTCGGGGTCTTCCAGCCAGGTGTTCAGATCCTCCTGGACGAGAGACCAGGCGAGTTCATCGATGGGTTCAGCGCCCATGATCTCGGCGAGTACCCAGTCGCCACCGGCAGGAACCTTTCCTGCCAGGTCACCATAGCCCCAACCATTCATTTCCGGCGGTGCGGCGGTGATCACGTCGAGATCGGCAATCATCGCAACCGGCGCACGCGTCGGGATCGTCACCTTGAACCCGTCCCGCGACAGCGAGGCGCCGGCGCTCGTGTAGCCGTCCATGGATGCCGCCGTTGCGACAGCCATGTAACGACGATCGGTTCGGAAGGCCGAATACTTGACACAGTCATTCATCACGCCGGAACCCACGGACACCGGAAAAATTCCGGCATCCGCCGCCAGAATCGCCCGAATCGGTTCTGCGCCCTCGACGGACGCCTCGGGCAGGGGATCGGCGGGAAGAACCAGGGTCTCGACCGAGAAACCTGCGCCTTGCAGCGCCGCCGAAACCGCCGGGCCTGCTGCATCGAAGCCCCTGGTGTCGGCGACGATCAGGGCCTTGCGTGACGGGGTCACCTGCCTGGCGACGTTGCCGGCATCCGACAGAATCCCCTGGCCAATCTTCACCGCATCGGTGAGCCCGGACCGGGCCAGGGCTGGCTCGACCAGGCGGTCAGGCTTCGCCCTCCACGCCATCATTCGGCGACGCTTTCGTCACGAATGGACTGACCGTCGGCCCCGAACAGGTGGATGCGGTGCTCCGGTAGCGAGAGCCGAATGACATCGCCCGGCTCATGATCGTCCTCGCCTTCCGTCTTCACCACGATCTGGGCGCCGTCTTCTGTCCGGACATACAGGTAGCACTCGCCACCGAGTTGTTCCTTGACCCGAATTTCGGCCTTGAGGCCCGAATCGCCGATGCCGACATGCTCGGGCCGGATTCCAACCCGGGCCGCAGCTGCAGGCGGCCCGACGGCGCGACCCAGGCTGCTTTCGGCACCCAGGATGTTCATCGCCGGAGAGCCGATGAAGCCCGCCACGAATTCGGTGGCTGGGCGGTGATAGAGATCCAACGGGCTTCCCAGCTGCTCAACCCGGCCCTCGTTGAGGACCACGATCCGGTCAGCCATGGTCATGGCCTCGACCTGGTCATGGGTCACATAGACCATGGTTGCGCCAAGTTCCTTGTGGAGTGCCTCCAGTTCGATTCGCATTTGCACGCGAAGCTTGGCATCCAGGTTCGATAGCGGTTCATCGAACAGGAAGACCTTCGGGTTCCTGACGATTGATCGCCCGATTGCAACACGCTGTCGCTGTCCGCCGGACAGCTGCCCGGGTTTCCGTTCGAGAAGGTCGGACAGCTGAAGAATCCGCGCTGCCTCCTCGACCCGCCGAACCCGTTCCGGCGGCGGAACGCCATTGACCTTCATCCCGAATTCCATGTTGGCCCGGACTGTCATGTGGGGATAGAGCGCATAGGACTGGAACACCATCGAGACCTCCCGGTCCGCTGGCTCCAATTCTGTCACGTCGGCATCGCCGATCATGATTGTTCCGCCATCGATCGATTCAAGCCCGGCAATGGATCGAAGCAGCGTCGATTTGCCGCAACCGGACGGACCGACAAAGACCACGAAGGAGCCCTCGTCTATGTCGAGCGAGACGTCCTCAAGAGCCTGTACCGACCCGAACTGCTTGTCTATGTTCTTCAGCTTGACCGTAGCCACGGCATTGGTCCTCCCCGTCATCCCACTGAAAGCTTACGACGCAAACATGAAGTTTTCGTGTTGACTCGCGCAACTGATTTATATTTGTATCGGACACTAAACAAATGTTTGTCAACCAATTCTCCATGGAGGAAACGATGAAACTTAATAATGTCCTGGCGTCGGCCGCCGCGGCCGCGTTTTTCGTGGCTGGCGCACCGACAGACAGCCATGCCTGGAGCCTCAAGGAGGCGGCGGAGCCGTATGCCGGCACCACGGTCGACGTGGTTTTCCTGTTGCGGCCGGGTTATGAGGCCATCGAGGCAATGCTGCCGGCCTTCGAGGAAGAGACCGGTATCAAGATCAACGTCATCAAGCATCCCTACGAGAATGCGCTTGGTGAGCAGGTCCGCGATTTCGTCGCCGGCGGCGATCTCGACATCGCGCTGATCGACCTCGTCTGGATTGGAAATTTTGCCGAGAATGACTGGATCGTGCCCATCGACGAGTTTACGTCGAATTCCGATCTCGTCGATCCGGATCTCGACATCGACGATTTCTTTCCGCTCGTCCTGAACGCCTTCGGTGGCTGGAATGGCGTCGTCTACGGCCTGCCCTTCGATAACTATTCTGGGCTCCTCTTCTACAATGAGTGCATGCTGGAAGCTGCCGGCTTCGACGGACCGCCGGCAACATGGCATGACCTGAAGGACGTCTATGGCCCGGCGCTTACCAAGGACGGCAAGCATGCCTTTGCATTGCAGTCGAAGCGGAACGAAACGCAGTCGGCCGACAGCTTCGCACGCGTCATCTGGCCGTTCGGAGGATCCTTCCTCGACGAAAATTTCCGCTCGAATCTGTTGAGCGACGAAAGCCAGGCTGGCCTCAACTTCCGCCAGGACCTGATGCAGTACATGCCCGACGGAATCGTCGCCTATGACCATGCCGAAACGGTCAACGCGTTCGCCCAGGGCGACGTGGCCATGATCACGGAGTGGTCGGCTTTCTATTCGACCGTGGTCTCTCCGGACACCTCCAAGGTGGCAGACTGCGTTGCCATTGCGCCCGAGCCCATGGGTCCGGCCGGCCGAAAGCCGGCACTCGGCGGGTTCTCCCTTGCCGTCGCCTCGCAGGCCGATGATGACGAGAAGGCTGCTGCCTGGCTCTTCATCCAGTGGGCCACCTCGAAGGCCAATGCCGGCGAGTATCTGCAGCGTGGAGGCGTCCCGGCCCGGCAATCTGCCTATGCCGATCCGGCGCTGGCGGAAACCTTCAAGTTCATTCCCGCCCTCGTCGAGTCCTGGCAGGACGGCGTTCCGGAATTTCGTCCTCGCTTCGCCGAATGGCCGGAAATCACCGAGATCGTGCAGGAATGGGGAACCAAGATCATGCTTGGCGAAGTCTCCACCGAGGAGGGCGCCATGATCCTTGGCGAGCGCATGGAAGCGGTACTCGAGGAAGCTGGCTACTACAGTGGCGAAAAGCCATTGGCGCAGTAACGATCAGCAATGAACCGAATTGCGGGGCCGCCACTCGAGCGGCCCCGCAACTGCTGAAACGAACCCGGAACGGAGCACCGTGCGCGGCAAGGTTTCAAGACGGACCATACTCGCATTCATTGGCCCGGCAGTTGTCGGGTTGGCGATGGTTGGTATCACGCCACTTCTATATGCTGGCTGGACCAGCCTGCATTTCTTCAACCTGACGAAACTCAAGAAGGTCAAGTTCATCGGGTTGGACAATTACGGGAGCGTATTGACCGACCCGGTCTTCTGGGAGGCCATGGGGCGCACTTTCACACTCCTGGGAACCGCCCTTCCCCTGCAGATCATCCTGGGTCTCGGTATTGCACTGGTGCTTCATCAGCCCGGGCTTTCGCTGTTGAAAACACTGACACGCCTTGGCCTGGTTCTTCCGATGGCGACCACCTACGCAGTTGTCGGGCTGCTGGGCCAGGTCATGTTCAACCAGAAATTCGGTGTCGTCAATCAGCTGCTGGGCGGTATCGACATCAACTGGATTGGCGATCCTTCCAACGCCTTCACCATGATCATATTCTGGGATGTTTGGCAGTGGACACCATTCGTGGCCCTCGTCCTGCTTGCCGGTCTTACCATGGTGCCCGTCGAAATCGAGGAGGCAGCGCGATTGGAAACCAGGAAATGGTGGACCATATTGCGGTACGTCCAACTGCCCTACCTGGTGCCCGGCCTGGTGGCGATCCTGATTCTCCGGACTGCAGACACGTTGAAGCTCTTCGACATGGTTTTCACGCTGACTCGGGGAGGGCCGGGGTCATCGACAGAGTTCATATCGCTGATGATTCAACGGGTCGGCTTCCGCGGGTTTGACCAGGGACTGGCCTCGGCCCAGGCGATCATCTTGCTGATCATCACCATCGTCCTGGCGCAACTCTATATCCGTGCCTTCTACAAGGAGGTATAGGATGCCCGGTCGCAGGCAACGACATCCTGCATGGAGCCAGGCAGCAATCCTGGTGGTGATTCTCCTGATTTGCGTCTTTCCGTTCTACTGGATGGTTACCACATCCCTGAAGACACATATCGTTGCACTCGAGGCACCGCCGGTCTGGATCTTCGAGCCGACGCTTCAGAACTATCGCGAGGCCCTTTTTGAAGACGGGGTCCTGCTCACGCTGGCCAACTCGCTGATCATCGCCCTCCTTACAACCGCGCTTGCCCTGGCGCTCGGTGTACCGGCGGCTTTCGCCCTGGCCCGTTTCGAATTCCGCGGCAAGCGGGATCTCTGGTTCTGGTTCATCACCAACCGCATGGTGTCACCCATCGTCCTGGCTCTTCCATTTTTTCTCATTGCCCGGAACCTTGGCCTGCTGGACAAGCACGTCACGCTGATCCTGATCTACCTGACATTCAACCTTCCCATCGTGATCTGGATCGTCACGGACCAGTTCCGGGGGGTGCCCTATGATCTTGATGAGGCCGCCAGGCTTGAAGGGGCGTCACAATTCCGGATCATGCGGTCAATCTGCCTGCCTCTTGCAATGCCGGGCGTTGCGGTCTCCGCAATCTTCTCCTTCATCTTCTCGTGGAACGAACTCATGTTCGGCCTGATCCTCACCCGCAACGATGCAAAAACCGCTCCCGCCATGGCGGTTTCCTTCATGGAAGGCTACAATCTGCCCTATGGAAAGATCATGGCGACATCGACGCTGATCGTGATTCCGGTGCTGATCTTTGCCCTGTTGGCATCGAAGCAACTCGTTCGTGGCCTGACGATGGGTGCCGTGAAATAGCGGATTCTCCGGGTGTCGCGCTTGCCAAAGACCGAAATCATGAACGCCGAGGAGCAGCTGCTCGTCCGTCTTGCCTGGGCCTGCGAGGTGCAGGGGTTGACCCAGGCCCAGGCGGCCGAGGCGTTCGGCCTGACCCGGCTACGGGTGAACCGGGCCATGGGCGAGGCCCGGGCCCGCGGGATCGTGCGGGTGTCGATCAATTCACCATTCGGACCCTGCGTCGAACTGGAGGGTGCGCTGTGTGATCGGTTTGGGCTGACTTCCGCCACCATTGCTCCCGTGGGTGGGAAGGAGTTCAATCTCTACAACATCCTGGGTTCGGCCCTTGCCCAGTTTCTGGCACGATTCCTGGCCCGAAAGGATGTCAAGCTCTTCGGAATGTCCTGGGGCAACACGCTCAACATGGCCACGCAATTCATGGAACCACTCGAACGACCAGATCTCGAAATCACCTCGGTGATGGGCGGGGTGACCAAGGGGTCGGACATAAACACCTATGAAATCACCACCCGGCTTGCGGATCTCTGCAATGCCACGCACAGTTACTTCACGGCTCCGATCTATGCATCGACGCCCGAAAGCCGTGAAATCCTTCAGAACCAGCAGGTGTTCCGCCGTTCGATCGAGAACATCCGACATGCTGATGGCCTGGCCTTCGCCGCCGGAGACATGCACGCCTCGCTTCTGCTGGCAGACGGCCTTCCGGATGACGTCACGATCGACGATCTTGCCGCTGCCGGTGCTGTCGGAGACATCATGGGCTATTTTCTCAATGCCGACGGCTCCCTGATCGATCATCCGATCAACTCGCGTGTTCTGGGCATCAGCCTCGACGACCTCGACAATCTGCCGAACGTGATCGTTGCGGCAGGCGGGCTCAGCAAGGTCCCGATCATCAACGCGATTCTGCAGCGCGGCTGTGTCAATCATATCGTCACCGACGAACACACGGCCCGAGCCATCATGGAACAGGGCTGATGGTCTGCTTTGCCGGCATCGATCTCGGGTCATCGGGGATCAAGATTGCCCTGGTGGATGAGAACGGAACCGGCCTGGCCGCGGCCTCGCGGAGTTCGCCGGTCGATATTCCCAAATCCGGATGGTGCCAGCAGCGCCCGGAACAATGGTGGACGCTGACGAAGGACATTTTCGATGAGCTGGCGGCAGGTCACCCGGACATCATGTCAAGACTTTCGGGTCTTTCGCTCTCGGGGCACATGCTCGGACAGGTGTTGCTGGACGAGAATGATCGCCCGACAACGCCCTGCATTCTCTGGAACGACCAGCGATCGATTGTCGAATGTGACGAACTCCTTGAGCGGGTCCCCGACATTGGCTGGCGCACGAACGGCCATCCCGATCCGGGACTGACCGCGCCGAAGCTTCTATGGCTGGCGAAACATGACCCGGGCGTATTGCGAGACGCCACGATCCTGGTTCTTCCCAAGGATTACGTGCGCCTGAAACTGACTGGCGAACGGGCAAGCGACATCACCGATGCTTCGGGAACCATGCTGCTCGACTGTGCAACCGGGACATGGGATGACAGGCTGATCGAGGCGGCGGGCTGGAGCCGTGACAAGCTCCCGAACCTGCTGCATTCCCACGAACCGGCAGGGCAGTTGAGGCCCGAATTGTGCCAGCGCTGGTCAACGCCCGCCACCGTGACCGTCGCCGCCGGTTGTGGCGACAATTACGCAGGCGCGCTTGGTGTCGGAGCATCCAGCCCGGGGCGATCGGCCGTCAGCATCGGCACCTCCGGCGTTCTGAGCACCGTGGACGACGTCTTCCGCCCCGCACCCGATCACGCCATTCTCACGACGCCCCATGCTGCGCCGGACACCTTCCTGTCGATGGCCGTGGTGATGAGCGCAACCCAATCGCTGGACTGGCTGAGCCGATTGACGAAAACGGCGGTTGGCGACCTTGCCGACATGGCTGAGCACCGCGTTTCCACGTCCGGAATCCGCGGACGCCCGGTCGCACGACCCAGCATCACCGGTGTTCGTACCCCGGACAATCGCCCCGATGCCTCGGCGTATTTCGGCGGCATCACGTCCGTCCACGACATGGCCGACATTGCCTATTCGGTCCTGGAGGGCGTGGCATTCCAGTTCTTTGACGGCTTCAGCGCCCAGCGCGCCAAGGGCGTGCCCGTTGCGACGATTCAGGCCGTTGGTGGAGGAAGCCGGTCGGTGTTCTGGGTATCCCTGATTGCGACGCTGTTCGAATTGGAAGTCGGAATTCCCGAGAATGGCGACATTTCGGCCTGCCTCGGAGCCTCAAGGCTCGCCCATGCCGCCGTCGCTCCGAAGGACAGGGACGCCATCCTGGCACAACAGCCGACTGCCCGTACAACCGTCTCACCGGTTGCGGGGATGCGCGAGGCGCTCATGGCCAGGCACCACGCATTTCGGGCCCTGCCATTCACAGCCGGTTGATTTCCGTTCGTCAAGACCGTCTCGTCCCGGCAGATTCCGGTCCCGGTTGCGCCGACGCGGCGCCCGTCCAGGGGTTGGACCCGGTGATACACCCTGGAACTCGCCATGCGATCCGGGGTGGCGTTACGGATGCCGCAATTTCCGCCAATGCCGATCACCGCCACCGGGCAACATGATGATCAAACCGCCGAGCTGACCAGGCAGTAAATTTGATTGGGCCATTCACACTCCGAACTGGTCTTGCCCGCTACCGCCCTCGCAACAGGCCAATGGCAGCGGCGAGCGGCATCGCCCGCAGGCCGTTTCCGGCAGGAACGTCTCGTTTGCCCGCATAGACCAGTATTTTCTGGTCGGCCCCGATGTCTTCGGCCGCCAGGTGGAAGCCGCGCGACACCTTGGGGGCAGTGCTGCGCTTGATCTCGACCGCCCAGATCCCGCCGCCCGGAAGCCGCAGCACCAGATCAAGTTCCGCCCCTGCCGCAGTCCGGTAAAAGCAGGGCTCGGTTCCGGTTGGCGCCGCCGAGATCAGGGATTCGATGCAAAACCCCTCCCAACTCCCGCCCACCACCGGGTGCCCGAGCAGGCTCTCCATCGACTCGAGCCCGAGCAGTCCATGCACGAGACCGCTGTCTCGCACGAAGATTTTAGGCGCCTTGACAAGACGCTTGCCAACATTCTGGTGCCAGGGCTGCAGGCGTCGCACCAGCATCAGGTCAACGAGCAGATCGACATAGCGACCAATCGTCTGGCCGGATACGCCCAGGCCTGCTGCCAGTGCCGCGGCGTTCAGCAATCCACCCTGCGCATGAGCCAGCATCGACCAGAAGCGGCGCAACGTGGTCGCCGGGATGCGCGGCCCAAGCGCAGGTATGTCGCGTTCAAGATAGGTGCGCAAGAACGCCTCTCTCCAGTTCATGCTGGCCCTGTTGCTTTTGGCCTGGAAGCTGTCGGGGAAGCCGCCACGCAGCCAGAGATCGTTCATCCGGTCGTCGCCGACATCTTCGAGCAGGAGAGGCGGCATCTCGATGTAGCGAACGCGCCCGGCGAGGGATTCCGCCGATTGATGAAGCAGGGAATTCGACGCAGATCCGAGTAGCAGGAACTGACCGGTGCGAATTCCCTTGCGTCGCCGCATGTCGATCTGGCCGCGAAGATTCCTGAACAGGCCCGGCAGTTGCTGAACTTCATCCAGGATCACCAGATGGCCAACCTGTTCATCCAGGTAGAGATCGGGATCGGCCAGGACTTGCCGATCGGCGTCACGCTCGAGGTCAAGGTAGACGGATGAACGTTGCTCCGCTATCCCCAGCGCAAGCGTGGTCTTCCCAACCTGTCGGGGCCCCAGAAGGACAACGGCCGCCTGGTCCTCAAGCGCGGATATCACCTCTTGGTTGGTTTGACGTTGGAACATACCTTGTATTTACTCCACGGCATGGAAGATATGCAAGGCTATCTTCTTCAATTCGACATTCCGGATCAATGGGGAACTGGAGCCAGCAGGTGGTGACAGGGTGAAGGCATGGTCCGGGCGCGGGTGACCCGGCCCCGGCGTCGATGGAAGCGCAACCCCGCATGGTCCGGGTGCGGGGTGACCCGGCGCAACAGTTTCCCGATGCCGTAAACTGCATGAGGCGCCGGCGAACTCAAACTGCCGGAAACCGGTTGGCCAGGTCGAGTATGCCGCTCATGTCGGCGGCATCAAGCGGGCCGCGGGCCCAGGGGCGAAATCGCTGCCGATAGGCTTCCAGCAGCACCTCCGGATGACCCGCCTGGCCGGCGGCGACCTGGCGCGGATATCCGAACCGCAATGCGGCCCGGGCGAACCGGCCCGGATCGGCCGCCACCTGGGCGGCCGGGTCGGGCCAGACCGAGAGACCCTGGCGTGCCAGGCGTCGCCAATCGAAATGGCGGCCCGGATCAACTTTCCGGCCCGGCGCCATGTCCGAATGACCGATCACAGCTTGCGGTGAAATGCGCCAACGCCGGATGACCGACCGCAGGAGCGATTCCAGTGACATCATTTGCGCTTCGGCAAATGGCCGGTTGCCGGGATTGGCAATCTCGATTCCCAGCGAATGGGAGTTCACATCCGACACGCCGCCCCATTCACCCTGGCCGGCGTGCCAGGCCCGCATCCGTTCGCCAACGAGGCGCAAGATGCGTCCAGTCTCGTCAACAAGATAGTGGGCGGAGACCTCGAATTCCGCCGTGCACAGGCGATGAAGCGCCGCCTCGGTGCTGGCCATACCGGTGTAATGGAGCACGACGAGGGACGGCGTGGCGCCGCCCCGTCTCGGCCCGAAATTCGGTGATGGTCGATCGATGATCGACAGGCCGTCAACCGGCACTACAGCATGCGCTGGTAGATGCTCGGCGTCCATCCGCAGACAAATCCATCACCATCCGGATCAAGTCCGATGGTATCGACTGCCGGCCCGCCGGCATCCAGGAAGGCAACCTGCGCCGAATACGAATCCGGATATTTCCCGCACCGCTTGCGAACAATGCGCATGGTCGGCTGGATCCACGGTCGGTCATAGACCTTCGAGCCGACGCCATGCGAAACGCTCAGGGCAAACCTGGCCACGCTGGAATTGCCCGGTTGCGGTGGAAGATCGGTTGGCTGGTAGACAATCAGCGATTGCCGGCTGTGTTCCCGGCGGGCCGCCGCCGTTTCGATCGACTCGCGGGCGGATACCCACTCGAAATCCTGCGAATCCGTCACCGGGTCCTCCTCGGGGCGGGCAGCCAGCACCAAGCCGCCTTCATCCTCCCCTGCCGCCGGCGCTGCCTCAACGCTGGCCGCAACGAGCGGCGAGGCTCCCGGATACTGTCCGGCATTCGGTGCGAATGTTCGAACTGCCTCGGCCGGGGCCGGCTTCAGCACTGCCGATTCTGCCCCCTGTTCGGCGGTCGTCATGGCCTGCCGATGGCTGGACATGACCTCGGCGTGGAGTTGTTCCTGGTCCTTCTGCCCCGGCTCCGCCAACACAGCCACCCGGCCGGCATCCTCAACCGGCGGAGACGGGTTTGCAGCCACGGTTTCCATGCTTGATTCCGTACACCCGGCGACCACCGCCGCGGCAATGAGACACAAGACTGCCCGAAGGCCGACTGCACGATTCTGGATTGCCATTTTCTACCACCATTTTTCCGGCTTCCCGTCGAAGCCGACTGCCTGTTCCAGTGCGTATGCGCAGTTCAGCAACCGTCCTTCCTCCCACGGCCGGCCAATCAACTGCAAACCGAGCGGAAGACCCCTGGAGTCGAGTCCCGAGGGCACTGATATTCCGGGCAGACCGGCCAGGTTGACCGTGACAGTGAAAATGTCGTTGAGATACATTCTGACCGGGTCGTCATCGGTAATTTCGCCGACGCAGAACGCCGAATTCGGCGTTGCCGGCGTCAGTATCGTGTCAATCCCGGCGGCGAATGCATTCTCGAAATCTCTGCGGATCAGCGTCCTGACCCTTTGTGCCCGCCTGTAATATGCCTCGTAGAACCCTTGTGACAACACATACGCACCAACCATAACGCGTCGCTTGACCTCGGGACCGAACCCTTGTGACCGGGTTTTCTCATACATCTCGACGATGCCATCGCCCTGGTCGAGCTTCGCCCGGTAACCATACCTGACTCCGTCGTACCTTGCAAGATTCGACGATGCCTCGGCCGGTGCGACCACGTAATAGGCCGGCAATGCATAGGAGGTATGCGGCAGTGAAATATCGACGATCTCTGCCCCGGCATCCTCCAGCATCCGTGCACCATCCTGCCACAGGGCATTGATTTCCGCCGGGGCGCCCTCGACCATGTATTCCCTTGGAATGCCGATCCGCATTCCCCGTATGTCGCCGGTGAGGCATGATTCGTAATCCGGAACCGGCTGCCGGGCCGAGGTCGAATCTCGCGGGTCATGGCCAGCCATCACCGTCAGCATGATGGCAGAATCCCGGACTGACTTGGTCATGGGTCCGGCCTGGTCAAGCGACGAGGCGAAGGCGACGATCCCCCAGCGGGAACACCTGCCATAGGTCGGCTTGATGCCGACGATCCCGGTAAACGCCGCCGGCTGGCGGATCGAGCCGCCGGTATCCGTTCCGATCGATGCCAGGCACAAATCGGCGGCAACCGCCGCGGCCGAGCCGCCAGAGGACCCGCCAGGCGACCTGGCCTCCTGCGAGTCGGTGGCGCGCCAAGGGTTGATGGTCGGGCCGTGGATGCTGTGCTCGGTGGAGGACCCCATTGCAAACTCGTCCATGTTGAGCTTGCCGAGCATGACGGCACCGGCATCCCGAAGATTGGCGGTAACAGTGGATTCATAGCTGGGATTGAACCCTTCC
Source organism: Paracoccaceae bacterium (assembly GCA_965214695.1). Taxonomy (GTDB): domain Bacteria; phylum Pseudomonadota; class Alphaproteobacteria; order Rhodobacterales; family Rhodobacteraceae; genus JAPOXR01. The sequence continues at coordinate 1,324,297 of OZ243967.1, forward strand.
AGGATCCCGGATGCTGCCTGGGTGGGGGCGCCGATCGTGCAGAACAGATCCTTGATACCGATCGGGATTCCGCAGATCGGCCCTGACTCGCCATTTGTCAGCCTCTGATCGGCCTCGTCGGCCCGGTCCAGGGACAGTTCGGCCGTCAGGTGACAGAACGCATTGAGCCGACCCGCCGATTCGATTTCCCGGATGCAGCTCTCGGTCAACTCCCGCGAGGAAAACTCGCCGGCCCGCAATCCCCTTGCCGCATCGGCAATGGTCAGCCGGTTCAGGTCCGGACTCATTCAACGACCTTCGGGACGGCGAAGAAACCCTGCCGGGCCTCCGGCGCATTGGCCAGGATGCGGTCCCGGTCGGTTTCGACGCGGACCTGGTCCGGCCGTTTCTCGAGTTCCATCGGGGTCACGGTCGACATCGCCTCGACACCATCGACATCCACGTCGCCAAGCCGCTCCATGAACGCCAGGATCGACGAGAGCTCGCGGGCGATGGCAGGCAACTCCTGCTCATCGACCCTGATCCGTGCCAGATGCGCGGTCCGCCGGGCGGTTTCCAGGTCAATGGACATTGTTCATCCTCTCATCTCCGGTTCCCGCTACCGGGCGCCTTCATTCCTGTCGCGGCAATCCTGCTGCGCATCACCAGGATCATCCAGGACAGCATGACCGCATTAAGCAAATGCCACATGATGTGGGTGCCAACCGGAATCAGATCGCATAGCGGCAGGTCTGCGATACGAAATCCGATGGAGATTACAAGCGCTGTTCCACCGAACGCCAGGCCGGCGCCGGTGTCAGGATCCCGTCTCCAGGCCAGCCCGGCATAGATGAAGATCAGCAAGGCGATGGAGGCATAGGCGGCGGAGGCGCCAATCCCGGGCAGGATGACGCCGATTGCCCATGTGGCGGCCGGCGCATAGACAAAGAACAGCAATGTCGTCAGCAATGCCGGAAGAACCCGCATCTCGAGACAGTACCGATTGGCCAGGTAGAGGAAATAGAGCACAAAGGCGGCTATGGGCAGCACGTCGGTGAGCGCGGCCCACCTGGTTGCAAATGTGTGAAACAGGAACGATCCGATCCCGATCATCGCCAGGATGACCGCCAGTACCCGCGCCTGCAGGTCCCCACCCTTCGACAGGCGATTCCACACCAACAGGGCACCGATGAGAAAGGCCAGGTTGGTCAGGGCATTGAGCGGTTCTGCCCAGAAACCGGGCTCGACCCGTTCACAATAGCCGTCGACGTAACTGGTCCAGCTGCTCATGGATGGTTCCGATTGCCCGGCCTGTTCACCCGGGGCGAGTCGGCAGCCCCGATTCCGAGTGGTGGATGGTGGCGATGGAATACTGCCACCAGCCTCGGGCGACAACCGTCAATCGACCTGGTCCGGGCCCGGCTCAAGGCTTTGCCGCAACCTGCACAACAGGCAGTTTGCCATGGCTCCATGCAGCCGCCCCTACTCTCCTTCCTGCTTGCGCAACTCCGCAAAGAACTGCCTGAGAAGGGCGGCCGACTCACTTTCGCCAATTCCCGATATGACCTCCGGCCGGTGGTGAGTCTGGGCCTGCTCGAAAATCCGGCCGCCCTGCTCGACACCTCCCGATTTCGGGTCGGAGGCACCATAAACCAGCCGCTCCAGCCTGGCATGGGAAATCGCCGCGGCACACATTGCGCATGGCTCCAGCGTCACGTGAATCGTGCAGCCGTTCAGCCGGCAATCACCGACTTCCCGGCAGGCACGCCGGATGGCCAGGATCTCGGCATGGGCCGTTGCATCCTGCAATTCCCGGATTCGGTTGCCGGCCGAGGCAATGAGGGTCCCATCCTTGCCGGAGATCGCGGCACCGACCGGCACCTCGCCGCGTGCACCGGCACACCGGGCCTCTTCGAGAGCCACCCGCATCTGCGACCTGAATGGCTCGCCACGTGTTGAATTTACCGTCATGCCCGCCGACCCTGCGCAAACTCCTCACCGCCAACCTGCCGTCATTTCCACCGCCATGCAATTCAATCCGACCAGGCCAGTCCCGTCGGCAACCATCCGGTGCATTTCTCGCTGGGGCTCGGCGCCATGCCGGCTGAACTTGCCATGCCATTCATGCAGCTTGCCATTGCGCATGCTATGATGCGAGAAGCCGTTGCCGGGACAAAAAGAGGCGGCGGGCGGCGTGACGGAAGGGCCGCCGCGACCAGATCCGCCATCTTGGCCCGCGAAATTGCGGTTCAGGGGCTGACCGGCAGGATGGGCGGTCATCGATTGCCTTGCTGACATCCCATGCACGGGCTGCAGCCGGGTGGTGCAGACCAGGACGTATTCTCGAGGCTACGGCAGAAGGCCAGGATGGATTCATGAGCAGCGAGCGGATTGCCAAGGTCATTGCCCGGGCCGGCCTGGCCTCCAGACGTCGGGCCGAGCAGATGATCCTGTCGGGGCGAGTGGCAGTCAACGGGATGGTTATCAGCAGCCCGGCACTGAACGTGACCGCTGCCGACGCGGTCACGGTCGATGACCAGGCACTTCCGAGACGGGAGCAGATCCGGCTGTGGCGCTTGCACAAGCCGACCGGAATCGTCACCACCAGCCGGGATGAAAAGGGTCGTCGCACCGTAATCGACATCCTGCCCGATCATCTCCCGAGAGTGATGACCGTCGGCCGGCTCGATCTGAATTCGGAGGGGTTGCTGCTGCTGACCAATGATGGCGGGATGCAGCGCTGGCTCGAGCATCCCGGCACCGGCTGGTCGCGGAGATACCGGGCCAGGGTGCGGGGAACGGCCTCCGAGCGGGCGTTGCAGCAGCTGCGGGAGGGCATCGAGGCAGATGGCGAACGGCTTGGTCCGATGACGGCGGTCCTGGACCGGCAACTGAATTCCAATGCCTGGATCACGGTCGAGTTGCGCAGCGGCAAGAATCGGGAGGTCCGGAGGGCGCTGGAGGCGGTCGGCATGGTCGTGAGCCGCCTCATCAGGGTTTCCTTCGGCCCCTTTGTCCTCGGCAATCTTTCGCCTGGAAAGCTGCAGGAGGTAAAACCCGGAACTCTTCGACGACAACTCCCCGGCTTCCCGCAATTCGGATCGTCGGAACAGCGGTAAATTCCCCTGGAGGAGTCGCCGCCCGGCCGGATAAAGTCACGGCCATGCGCCGGGAGCGGGCCGGCGCGGCCGGAACATCGGCCTTGCGAGGGCGACATTTCTGCAAACCGGCCGCAAAGTGCTTGTGAACCTCACCAAATCAAACTACTTGTTCCGACCCCGCATGTGCGACGGGTCTGCAGTCGGCATTCCCGGAGCGCGCCGGCGACGCATGCGCGACGGGTCTGCTGCAATCAGAGTCACGAATCAGGGCAGGGAATCGTGGAAGCATCATTTTCATCCGTTCCTGTGGGCCGCCTGCGGAAGACCGTCTCGCGATCACTGCTCTGCATGGCAGTCCTGACGGTGTTGTCGGGATGTTTTCCTGTCATGGATGAACCGGTGCAAGAGCGCCGAACCACGGTGACCAGCTCCGCCGCCCGGAACTACTACGAAAAACTCGAGGTCCGGCTGGTCGAGAACGGCCTCCTCAAGACCAATGGCGGTGCCGATGCCGGATTTGACGCCGCCGCCCTGGCCAGCAATTTCGAACGCATTGCGCTTTATGACGAATTCCAGATGCGCGGGCGCCGGCTGATCAGGACCAACCAGGCCACCCAGATCCGCCGATGGGAAAACCTGGTCAGGGTATCGATTGTCTTCGGTGAATCGGTCCCCGATGCGATGCGGCAACGGGATATGGAATTCATCCTCGACTACCTGGACCACCTGGAAGGCATTATCGGGCAGGAGATCGAGGTGACGGACAGCAATCCGAATTTCCATATCTATGTTCTCAATTCCCAGGAGATTTACAATTTCCGCTCGCGCCGTCCGGTGGCAGGAACGCCGTCATTCGACCTGATCAGCGATCAGATCTCCAGGATGACCGTGGACACCTATTGCTCGGTATTCACGGTGACCGACCAGGACACCGATCACCGCTACGTGGCGGCAGTCGCCGTCATCAAGTCGGAACATCCCGACCTGCTTCGCAAGGCCTGCTACCACGAGGAGATCGCCCAAGGGCTGGGATTGACCAATGACAGCCGGGACGCCCGCCCGTCGATCTTCAATGACGATGATGAATATGCCCTGCTGACCTATCACGACGAGCTGCTGCTGCGCATGCTCTATTCCCCGGAGGTCAGGTCGGGCATGACCAGGTCCGAGGCCATGCCGGTCATCAACAGGCTTGCCCGCGACCTTCGCCCGGGCCAGTCGAGCTGATTTTCCCCGATGATTGTCTGTGCCGGCGAGGCGCTGATTGACATGATCCCGTGCCGTTCCGGCGACGGCACGACCTGCTTTGCCCCGCATGCCGGCGGCGCCGTCTTCAACACCGCGGTTGCCCTTGGGCGTCTCGACATGCCGGTTGGCCTGGTCGCCGGCATTTCCTCCGACCTGTTCGGCGCCCGGTTGCGGGACACCCTGGTGGCAAGCAAGGTCTCCCCGGATCTCCTGGTCACCCGCGACCTGCCAACCACACTGGCATTCGTGACCCTGGAAGACGGGCAGGCGCGATATGCATTTTACGATGAGAATACCGCCGGCGGCACATTGACGACGGAGCTGCTACCGGAACTGCCGGACCCGGTCTCGGCCATCTTCATCGGCGGGATCAGCCTGATCGGCGAGCCTTGCGGCTCGGCATTCGAGGCCCTGGCATGCCGGCATGCAGGCGAGTCGGTCATCATGACAGATGCCAATATTCGCCCTTCCATGATCAGTGACGAGCGCGCCTACCGCCGGCGACTCGGACGGCTTTCCCCGCTGGCCGATATCGTGAAACTGTCCGACGATGACATCGACTGGCTGGTCGACGGCACCATGACATCGGAAGAATATGCCCGGCGAGTCCTCGAGACCGGCGCCGGGCTGGTCATCGTGACATGCGGCGGGGACGGTGCAACCGCCTATACCAGGGATTTCGCGGTCAGTGCGGCAACCGCCCATGCCGAAGTCATCGATACCGTGGGGGCAGGCGATGCCTTCAATGCCGGACTCCTGACCTCGCTTGAACTGCAGGGCCTGCTTGCCAAGGCATCGATCGGAAACCTGTCGCCGGCGGCGCTGGAGACGGCGCTCGGTTTCGCCAATGCGGTCGCCGCTCTCAGCGTGTCCCGGCAGGGTGCCAACCCGCCCTGGCTGCACGAATTGCCCGCCGCCGCCCGCTGAAACCAGGCCAGCTGCGCCCCGTTGTCATGGCCAGGCCTTGCCTTCGCCACCGGGCGGAACGTCTACCGGCCACTTTCGGCCCGGCCCAGGGCGGCCGGCAGGTCGAGCCCCTTTTCGGCCGCACATTCCAACGCTTCCGGGTAGCCTGCATCGGCATGTCGCATGACCCCGCTGGCCGGATCATTCCACAGCACCCGGGACAACCGGGCGGCGGCGGCCTCGGTGCCGTCGGCAACGACCACCATGCCTGCATGCTGTGAAAATCCCATTCCCACGCCGCCGCCATGATGAATGGAGACCCAGCTTGCACCCGAAGCCACGTTGAGCATGGCGTTGAGCAACGGCCAGTCCGACACCACGTCGGAGCCATCGCGCATCCCCTCGGTCTCCCGGTTCGGCGAGGCAACCGATCCGGAGTCCAGATGGTCGCGCCCGATGACGATTGGTGCCGATACCTCACCGCTGCGAACCATCTCGTTGAAGGCGAGGCCAAGCCGGTGGCGGTCGCCGAGACCGACCCAGCAGATGCGGGCTGGCAGCCCCTGGAAGGCGATCCGCCTCCTCGCCAGGTCAAGCCAGTTGGCCAGGTGGGCGTTGTCAGGCAGCAATTCCTTGACCTTCTGGTCGGTTCGGTAGATGTCCTCCGGATCTCCGGACAGGGCAACCCAGCGAAACGGGCCGACACCCCGACAGAAGAGCGGGCGGATGCATGCCGGAACGAAGCCGGGGAAGCAGAAGGCATCGGCAAACCCTGCTTCCAGCGCCACCTGCCTGATATTGTTGCCGTAATCGATGGTCGGAACGCCGGACCGCGAGAAGCCGGCCATCGCTTCCACATGGATCCTGATCGACTCTCTTGCCGCCGCCTCGGCCTGGTCCGGGCGGTCCTGCCGACGCTGGCGCCACTCATCAAGCGTCCATCCGGCCGGCAAATAGCCGTTCAGCGGGTCATGCGCCGATGTCTGGTCGGTGACCAGGTCGGGGCGAACGCCCCGTCGCAGCAATTCGGGCATGATGTCGGCCGCATTGCCGAGCAGGCCGACGGATTTGGCCTCGCCAGCCGAGATCCACCGATCGATCATGACCAGCGCGTCGTCCAGCGAGGCGGTGTATTCGTCGAGATATCCCGTCCGCAACCGGAACTCGATCCGGGTCGGATCACATTCGACGGCCAGGCAGCAGGCACCGGCCATCGAGGCGGCAAGAGGCTGTGCGCCGCCCATGCCGCCAAGTCCGGCCGTCAGGATCCATCTGCCACCGAGAACGCCGCCGTAATGCTGTCGTCCGGCCTCGACGAAGGTCTCGTAGGTTCCCTGCACGATCCCCTGGGAACCGATATAGATCCACGAACCGGCCGTCATCTGGCCGAACATCATCAATCCCTTGCGGTCAAGCTCGTTGAACTTGGCCCAGTTCGCCCAGTGCGGAACGATGTTGGAATTGGCAATCAGCACCCGCGGCGCCAGCTTCTGGGTCCTGAAGATGCCGACCGGCTTTCCCGACTGGACCAGCAGTGTTTCCTCGTCGCCGAGCCGCTGCAAGGCCGACAGAATCCGGTCGAATTCCGGCCAGTTCCGGGCGGCGCGTCCCAACCCGCCATACACGACAAGTTCCTGTGGATTCTCGGCAACGTCCGGATCGAGATTGTTCTGGATCATGCGGAACGCGGCCTCGGTTTGCCAGCTTTGGCATGACAACCGACTCCCGGTTGGAGCCCGCACCTTTCGTTCATTGCTGAACCGGCTGTTCATTGCTCGTCCTCCAGCTTCGGGCCGCCTTCGGGAGCCAGCCTTCCTTCCTCAACCAATTCGGCGACGTCCCTGATGTCATCGGCCAGAAACCGATCCTCGCCAAGCGGCCCGACCACTGCCCTGACCCTGGAGACGAATTCCTGCAGCGGCGGGCTGGTTCGCAAGGGCGCCCGGAATTCGATCCCCTGGACCGCACACAGCGCTTCCATGCCGACCAGGCTGGACAGGTTGTCGGCCATTTCAAGCAGCCGCCTGGCAGCATGGCAGCTCATGGCGACATGATCCTCCTGGTTGGCCGAGGTCGGCGTACTGTCGACGACCCGCGGATTGGCCAACGCCTTGTTCTCCGATGCGAGGGCGGCCGATGCAATATCCATGGCCATGAATCCGGAATTGAGCCCGGGATCGGGTGACAGGAATGCCGGGAGGCCGAATGACATCGCCGGATCGACAAGCAATGCGATCCGTCGCTGGGCAATGCTTCCGATCTCGGCCATTGCCATTGCCACCATATCGGCGGCAAAGCCGACGGGTTCGCCATGAAAATTGCCCCCGGACAGGATCCGGCCATCGGTCAGGATTATCGGGTTGTCGGTCACCGCCCCCGCCTCTGTCCGCATGCTGCGTCCGGCCTGGCGCAGGATATCCAGAGCCGCTCCCAGCACCTGCGGCTGGCAACGCAGGCAATAGGGATCCTGAACCCGCTCGTCTCCCCGCCGATGACTCTCGCGGATTTGCGAGCCCTTCAGCAGGTTGCGCAGGGCAATCCCGATTTCGACCTGGCCGGGATGGCCACGCAATTCGTGGATCTCGGCATTGAAGGGTGCCGAGGATCCCATCGCCGCATCGGTCGACAGCGCCCCGGTCACGATCGAACTGACCGCAAGCCGCCATGCCTCGAACAGGCCGGACAGGCACAGCGCCGTCGATATCTGCGTGCCGTTGAGCAGCGCCAGCCCCTCCTTCGCCGCCAGCACAACCGGCTCCAGGCCGGCCCGGTCAAGCGCCTCGGCCCCGCTCATTTCGGCATCGCCGAGCCGCGCCCTGCCCTCACCGAGCATGACCGCGGCAATATGGGCCAGCGGCGCAAGATCACCGGAGGCGCCGACCGAGCCCTTCTCCGGAACCACCGGAAGCACGCCGCGCTCGAGCATGCCGGCCAGCAGAACCAGCAACTTCCACCTTACCCCGGATGCGCCGCGGGCCAGCGACAGGACCTTCAGTGACATCGCCAGCCGAACCACCTTGTCCGGCAAGGGCTTGCCGGTCCCGGCGCAGTGGCTGAGTACCAGGTTTCGCTGCAGGATCTCGGTATCGCCCGAGGGAATCCTGACGGCGGCCAGTTTGCCGAAACCGGTATTGATTCCATAGACGGCCTCGTCCCCGGCAGCCGCGGCAGCCACGATCCGGGCGCTGTGCTCGACCCCGCCCCGCCAACCTTCATCGAGCTCGAGGACGTCCCCGTCATGGATCTTCTCCAACCCCGATAGCGATACCCCGGTCGGACAAATCAGCACGGGACACCGCCGATCATTCGCATCCGGAGCGGATTGATGCCGATATTCGCTGCCAGTTCGGCCGGATGGCCGACATTCCAGATGGCAAGATCTGCACGCTTGCCGGGGGATATTGTCCCCAGTGACGCATCGAGGGCCAGCGCCCGGGCCGCATTCCGGGTCACGCCGGCCAGCGCCTCCTCGGGGGTCAGGCCAAAAAGGATGCATGACATGTTCATGGCCAGAAGCAGCGAGAACAGCGGCGATGAGCCCGGATTGCCGTCGGTGGCAACGGCAATCGGCACCGATGCCTCCCGCAATGCCGCCACCGGCGGGCGCGTCGTTTCACCCAGCGTGTAGAATGCACCCGGCAGCAGCACGGCGGCCGTCCCGGCCCCCGCCATGGCGGCAACACCGTCCGGATCCAGGTATTCGAGATGGTCTGCCGACAAGGCGCCGTAGCTTGCCGCCAGCCTGGCGCCACCCAGCTGGGTCAATTGTTCACAGTGAAGCCTGACCGGCAGATCAAGGGAGGCTGCAACGTCAAACAGGCGCGAGATCTGGTCGGCATCAAAGGCGATGCCCTCGAGGAACCCGTCCACGAAATCCACCAACCCCTGCCCATGGGCCTGGACCAGGCCAGGGATGGCGATGTCGTCGATATACGCATCCGCTCGGCCCCGGTATTCCGGCGGCACCGCGTGTGCGGCCAGCCACGAGGTGACGACCCTGACCCCGTCTCGCCGGCGGCCAAGCGCCCTTGCCGCCCGCAGCATCTTCAATTCATCCTCGATCGACAGCCCGTAGCCCGACTTGATCTCCAGCGCCACCACGCCTTCGGCCACCAGCGAATCGAGGCGCGGCAACGCCAACTCAACCAGCTCATCCACGGTTGCGGCCCGCGTCGCCCGCATTGTCGACAGGATGCCACCGCCCTGCCGGGCGATGGCCGCATAGCTGACGCCGCCGAGACGCATCTCGAATTCCCGGGCCCGGTTGCCGGCAAACACGATGTGGGTGTGGCAGTCGATCAACCCCGGCGTGACCAGCGCACCTTCGAGATCGATTTCCGCTTGCCCCGAATATCCGGCGGGCAGTTCGGAGCACGGCCCAACCCAGGCAATCAGCCCGTCATGGATGCCGATCGCGCAATCTCCAACCAGCCCATAGGGCTTGGCTCCTTCATCCATTGTCGCAGCATTACAGCTGCGCAGAACGACATTCGGCATGTCCAGACATCCCGCAAGACAAATTGTGGCAGTCAACAACTCACATATGAGATTCCCCTGCCCTTCGCCAGTTCCGGAAGACCGGGCAGGCAATTGTCACCGTCGCATAACCCGCCGACCCTGCCGGATTCGTCCCGTATTCCGGTCAGCACCCCAATGTGGCACGATTGCCCGATACCGGGCCGCGGGCGGCCTCGGCCCTGGCGGCGGGCGCCGTCGAACGGTCGCGGTCAGGGCTCGACGACGATCCCGGCGGCCGGCGGAATGCCCGTTCCCGGCTACCGGTCAGGCCCTTTCTTCACGCGTACAGACGGAGCGCCAGCGACATGTCTCGACCGGACGCGCGAGGATGCAGCAGCACGCCGATCGGGTGCCGGAGACCGGCATCACTAGCTGCCACCAATTGACGCAGGGGCTCACGGGAGGTCTTGGCGTATGACCCATTGACGAAACCGGGCGCTTGTCGTGCTGCAGGGAGCAAGCAGCAGATCACGCGACATGAACGGGCCAGCCGATTGGCTCGATTCGCCGACCGCCAGGCACAGAGTCCGGTCGGAGCCGGGCCGAATTTGCCGTTCATCCCCGTCATAGTCAAAATCCTGGCCGGCAGAGTCGGCGGCACAATCCACCAGTCCGAGAGCAACTCCCGGAGCGGGTGGCGCGAGCAATTCGGCGCATTTGCCGGTGAAGGTTGCCGACATGATGCGCCTGGCGTCGGCATCATGGGCGAATTGCACATCGCCGCCGCGCGGCTTGCAGGAATGCGCGTGCAGCAATTCACCAAATCCTCGCCCCACGGTGTCGATGCAATATCCGAGCCGGTCCTGCTCATCCAGGTTGTCTGCTAGATGAATGACAGGTGCCGGGGTCTTGAGGTCGGGTGGCCCGAATTGCCCCCAGGCGACACTGGCTGGCACTGCAACCAACATGAGACCAAGAAGGATGCGGACTCCCGACGCCCACCTTTGACGAACCGGTGAACTGGCAATTGATGGCATCATGCTGCTCACTCGTTTTTCCCCGCACCGCAATGGCCCCGAATTCGCCCCGTATCGACAATTCGACACCGGGCGTCAAACAGCTTGGCAGGGGCGTCGCCGTCGTTTTCGACCAATTTCCACCGCGCCGTGGTCGGCCGGAAGACGGCCAGACCTGCGACAGGCGGCCAACCTGGAAGCGCCAGGCAAGGGGTTGTTGACCGTGCCAATCATGCGTGACACCGCAAGCGCGGTGTGCCAATTGTCGCGCCTGACGACCGCATCGGCTTCGTCGTGATCGGCAATGGTGCATCCTGAACATGCGGCAAACGTCGCCCGAATGTACCCCCTTGCGCCAGGGCACTTTCCGGGCAACATGTTCAGCCAGCAGGGCTTTCGGGAGGCGGTGTCATGGAAAGGGTGCCGGGCATTCGGCCCCGGGCAGGCATTCAGGACGGGTTTGGGAGGTCATGACCAGGATCTGGGCCGAGAAAGCACTGACCGCAATGGGCTGGCAGGAGTCGGTGTTGATCACCATCGGCGAGGATGGCAGGATCAGTTCGATTGCCGCCGGCGCCGCGCCCGATGGCCTGACCTGCTCGATACTGCTTCCGGCACCGGCCAACCTGCACAGTCACGGGTTTCAGCGGGTCATGGCCGGATTGACCGAATGCCGGCTTGCCGCCGGCGGCGACAGTTTCTGGACCTGGCGCCAGACCATGTACGGGTTGCTCGAACAGCTGACTCCCGAGGATGTGGAAGCGATCACCGCCCTTGCCCAGATGGAAATGCTGGAGGCAGGTTTCGCATCGGTGGCCGAGTTCCACTACCTGCATCACCGGCCGGATGGAGGGCATTACGACAAGCTCGGCGAGATGGCATCGCGCATCATGGCCGCTGCCGACCGGTCGGGGATCGGCCTGACCCTGCTTCCGGTTCTCTACGAGCATGGTGATTGCGACGGGCGCCCGGTCGAGGGCGCCCAACGCCGCTTTGCCTGCAGCCCGGATGAATTCGAGCGGCTGGCATCCGAGGCTCGCAGCGATGCCCACAACCTCCCGGCCGATTGCAGGACCGGTATTGCCCTGCACTCCATGCGAACAGTGTCATTGGTCTCGCTTGGCTCAGCGGGCGAATCATGGCCACGGGGGCCGTTGCACATCCATGCCGCCGAACAGGAGGCGGAGATCGACAGCGTCAGGCGTGCAACCTCGTCACGGCCAGTCGAGTGGCTGCTGGACAATTGCAACCCTGACCACCGGTGGTGCCTGGTTCACAGCACGCATCTGGACCAGCGCGAGATCATCGGCCTGGCAGGCAGCGGTGCCGTTGCCGGCCTGTGCCCGGTCACCGAAGCCAATCTCGGTGACGGAATCTTCGCCGGGACCGAATATCTGCAGGCCGGTGGCATGGCCGGAATCGGAACCGACTCCAATGTCAGCATTTCACTTGTCGGCGAACTCAGGACCCTCGAATACTCGCAGCGACTCGGCCGCCGCATCCGGGCGGCACTTGCCATCGACCGGATGTCGGTCGGCCGGGAGCTTTATGACCTTGCATGCCGGGGCGGAGCCCAGGCCTGCGGCCGGAATTGCGGGAAGATCGCCGTCGGTGCCTGGGCCGACCTGGTCGAACTTGATGGCGACAGCATCAACCTGGCCGGTCTGAACAGCGACGCGATACTCGACAGCTGGATATTCGCCTCGGTGGCAAGCCCGGTGCGCAATGTCTGGTCGGCGGGCCGCCACCTGGTCCAGGATGGCAGGCACATTCACCGACAGGACATCGCCGCACGATACCGGCAGGTCAGGGCAAGAGTCAGGGACCAGGCGCAGATCTCCTGACCTGGTCAGCGCATGCATCAGGGCAGGTACCGGCCAGGTGTTGAGACGGCAGTCGTCAACACCGACATCAACGTTGGATGCCAGGGATTCTGAATTCCGAAAGGCCGTCTCGTCCGCAGTATTTGGCACATCTCGCCAATCAATCCCGGCATACCGCTACCCGGGATGTCTCCTGCCCTGGATTGCGACAAGTCAGCAATGCTCGCCGAGTTGTCGCATCGGGCCAGTCTTGCCGGCAGGCCAACCGGACACGGCCGGGGTCATTGTGTATTGCTGTTGCATCATGTGCAACCGGAGCTGACTACCCTTCCCGGGATTTGCCTGACGGCTGAGCCTTCGATTGTCGTGAGGGGTGGTGCCTGGGGGCGGGATCGAACCACCGACACGAGGATTTTCAGTCCACTGCTCTACCGCTGAGCTACCCAGGCAACGGCCGAACTCACTAAGGCAGGCAATTCACGCTGTCCATAGGCAACGGGAAATTTGCTGCAATCGGTCCGGCCGGTGGTTTCGCCGGCCAGGCTCATTCGGGGAAGATCCAGTCCAGCGGGGGGCGCTGGCGCCGCCTGTGGAGTTCGAAATGCCCCATCCTGGTCCAGCCGACCAGGGTGGTTTCCGTCCCGTCGGCGGCGAATGCCTCCGACATCCTGCTCTCCAGGTCAGTGCGCAGCCGTTTTGCCATCGGGGCAAAATCGACGACAATCTGTCCGCCGATACCCCTGATCCTGAGCTGACGGGGCAGGTGGCGGGCGAGATTGAGATTGGCCTTGTGGCCAGCGGAATGGGACAGGTCCCGGCCAGTATTGACATCAATGGTCGCCATGGCACGGGTCTGCTCCAGCGCGGCGTTTGCGCCATACGGAAGCTCGATCAACTGACTCCGGTAGGGATCAAGCAACTCGGCCACCTGGTTTCGTTCGAATGATCCGTCCCGGTCGTCGAGCTGGCAGTCCCCCCCGGTCAACCATTCATTCCTGGCATGCTGGTGGCAATCCGGCGCCGCCAGCAGGATCTCGGGTGCCTTATCCTCCTGGCCGGCGACAACGATCCGGCAGGAGTCGAGCTTCGTCCCGATACATTTCAGGATTTCCTGGTCGTCGGCCGTCCGGCAGCCCGTTCGCAGCACCAGCCCTGCCGCAAGCCCGGCCTCGGCCAGGGCACGGGCGCCGAGTTCCTGCAATTCACGTCGACGCTGCTCGCAGTTGATCGACCGGGAGACAAATACGCCTTCCTGCCCCGGAAGGACAACCGAAAGGGGGCCTGTCAGCGATACCCTCGCCCGGACCGGCACCGCCTTTCCCGCCTCCGGGTAGCCGGCAATCTGGGCGATGACCGGCCGCCCCTCATCGGCATCTCCCAATCCCCGGAGGAAACCGGGGGCGGCGCCTGGCAGGCGAACCATCCATGCACCCTGGCTGGCAATCCTTCTCTCGGTGACGACCCGCATGATCGTGCCGGGAGGCGGACCCCAAATCGGGTCCGGGTCTCGGAGGAAGTCCTCGAGCTGGCCGTTGACGACCAGGGCGGCGCACCGATACCCGTCAACCTGGCCCAGAACTGCCAGTGACCCCTTCACGCCGCACGATATCCGGCAGACCGCAGCAGGGTCGAGGTCTCCGCGAGCGGCAAACCGGCAATGGCGGAGAACGAGCCGCTTATCCAGGGAATGAAGGCCGCCGCCCGTCCCTGGATCGCGTAGCCACCGGCTTTACCATCCCATTCGCCGCAGGCCAGGCAGGCATTGATGTCGGCCTTCGACAGTCTTTTCATTCTGACAACCGACACGACGTCACGTTCCAGCAATCGGCCACTCAGGGACAGCGCAACCGCGGTGATGACCCGGTGGCGGCGACCCGACATGCACTCCAGGAACCGGCGCGCCTCGCTCTCATCCACCGGCTTGCCCAGGATTGACCGACCGAGTGCGACCACCGTGTCGGCCCCGAGAATGATCTCGTCGCGGGCCGGATCGCGGAATGTCGCCTTGCTGCGGGCCATGCGGCAGCAATAGCGGCGTGGCAGTTCCCCATGCAAAGGGGTCTCGTCGATTCCTGCCGGCTCGATCCTGTCGGGAATGATTCCGACCTGGCCGAGCAAATCCCTGCGCCGAGGGCTGGCCGACGCCAGAGTCAGCCGCATGGTATCTATTTGAACCGGTAGTTGATCCGACCCTTGGTCAGGTCATAGGGTGTCATCTCGACCTGAACCCGATCCCCCGCCAGCACTCGGATTCGGTTCTTGCGCATCTTGCCGGCCGTATGAGCGATGATCTGGTGCCCGGTATCCAACTCGACCCGGAAAGTCGCATTCGGCAGGACTTCTTTCACGACCCCGGAGAATTCGAGCATTTCTTCCTTGGGCATATTCGCTCCTGTCTGGTTTCGTGCCAATGCCGAGACGCCGGCAGAGATGGCCTATTGAAATACCGGCCGATTTTCAACTTCTTTCGGAATCCGCCAAGTGGGTCGCATCACGCACGCCGCCGCCGAACCGCCGGCAGCCGACCGGCAGATGCCGGCCAGGCTCCCGCGGCACCACCCGGATTTCCCGGGCCTCCACCGCTCCCCGGAGCAGAGGAGCGGCCCCCGGTGGTCGGTATGAGCCTGCTGGCGATACGCCGGATTTGCCCGGTCAGTCACATGCCGGGATAGACAGGAAACCCGGCACAAAGTTCGGACACCCGCTCCCGCACCGAGTCCTCGACCGCGCCATTGCCGTCATCGCCATTGGACTCCAGGCCGCAGACCACGCGGACAATCAATTCGCCAACCTCCCGGAACTCGCCAACACCGAATCCCCGCGTTGTACAGGCCGGGGTGCCGAGGCGAACCCCCGAGGTAATGGTCGGCTTTTCGGTGTCGAAGGGAATGCCGTTCTTGTTGCAGGTGATGCCGCTTCGCCCCAGCGAGGCTTCGGCCTGGTTGCCCTTGACGTTCCTCGGTCGCAGATCGACCAGCATGACATGGGTGTCGGTACCGCCGGTCACGATGTCAAGGCCGCCAGATTGCAGCGTTTCGGCCAGCACCGCCGCATTCTCGACGACCTGGCGGGCATACTCCCGGAACGCCGGCTGCAGCGCTTCTCCGAATGCCACCGCCTTTGCCGCGATTGCGTGCATGAGAGGGCCGCCCTGGATTCCCGGGAATACCGCCGAGTTCACCCGCCTGGCGATGTCGGGATCATTGGTCAGGATCACGCCTCCCCGCGGACCGCGAAGCGTCTTGTGGGTCGTTGCGGTCGCCACATGCGCATGGGGAAAGGGCGAGGGATGCATGCCGCCGGCAACGAGCCCGGCGAAATGCGCCATGTCGACCAGCAGGATGGCGCCGACATCGTCGGCAATCTTGCGGAACCTGGCAAAGTCGATTGTCCTCGGCACGGCCGAACCTCCGGCGATCAGCAGCTTCGGCCGGTGTTCCCGGGCCTTCTCGGCGATCTCGTCGTAGTCGATATTGCAATCCTGCCTGCGCACCCCGTACTGGATGGCATTGAACCACTTTCCCGACTGGTTGGGACGGGCGCCATGCGTCAGGTGGCCGCCCGATGCCAGGTTCATGCCAAGCACGGTGTCGCCCGGTTGCAGCAGGGCATTGAACACACCCTGGTTGGCCTGGCTGCCGGAATGTGGCTGCACATTGGCGAATTCGCATTCGAACAGACGGCACACCCGCGAAATTGCCAAATCCTCGGCAATATCGACATGCTCGCACCCGCCGTAATAGCGCCGGGACGGATAACCCTCGGCATACTTGTTGGTCATGACCGATCCCTGGGCCTCGAGCACTGCCATGGACACGATGTTCTCGGACGCAATCAGCTCGATTTCATTTCGCTGCCGTCCCAGTTCGTGGCGAATGGCCTCGAATATCTGTGGATCGGAGTCTGCCAGGCTGGCATCGGAAGCATTGTGCATGGACGATCCCCTTTCATCAAACCGGACCTGGAATCAGATTCCCTCCATATTGATTTTCGGGATCAAGCAAAGAGGCAATCTCCGCAAGCCTGCCCGCCCCCGGCATTCGCCCTTCCGACGGAGACACGGCCGCTCCGGGTTCATGGACAGCAACGCCTTCCATTCCCTGCCCCGCCGGAAGGTTGGCTGGCAGTCCGGGCAGGACAACGCCCAGGCCCCCATCGTCCTTCGCAACCGAAGAAGGTTGTGTAATTGCACGTGGAACTGGCTATACTGCCGATGCCTGTAGCCGATATGCAGGCCGCACCCGACATCCAGCCCTGGCCAACATGCATTCATTTGCCAAACCGTGCTTCCTGGCCAGCGAGGTCAGCATTGCCCGCCAGTCCAGGGACAGGCTGATCGCCCTGCATGGCGATCACCCGGAAGACGAGGCCGATGTGATCATCGCCCTCGGCGGCGATGGATTCATGCTGCGGGTCCTGAACCGGACCCAGTTCCGGCGAACGCCGGTCTACGGGATGAACCGGGGAACCATCGGGTTTCTCATGAACGAGTATTCCGAACAGGGACTCGAGACACGTTTGGCCGAGGCCGAGCAGGAGGTCATCAACCCGCTGGCCATGACGGCAATCGATGCTGCCGGCAACTCGCACCGGATGCTGGCCATCAACGAGGTCGCCCTGCTGCGGGCCGGGCCGCAGGCCGCGTGGCTGCGGATCATCGTTGACGGACGTGTTCGCCTGGAAGAGTTGATCTGCGATGGCGCCATGGTTGCCACCCCGGCCGGCTCCACCGCCTACAACTACTCCGCGCATGGACCAATCCTGCCGATCGGCTCGGACGTGCTGGCCCTGACCCCGGTGGCATCATTTCGACCGCGGCGATGGCGGGGCGCATTGCTGCCAAAATCCGCCCATGTCAGGTTCGAGATCCTGAACCATGAGACCCGGCCGGTCATGGCGGATGCCGATGGCACCTCCGCCAACAATGTTATCCAGGTCGATGTCGCAAGCGAACCCTCAGTCAGTCACCGGCTGCTGTTCGACCACGGACACGGCCTCAATGAACGGCTGATCCGCGAACAGTTCGTCTGACCTTCCCAGCCAATTCGGTGCTGACGGCGATGGTCTCAACCGGCGCCGGCATGAAAGCGCCGGCGTACAAATCCCGGACGCCGGCGGATATGCGCACAGACGGCCCCGCCATGCTCCGAAAGACCGGATCGTGCCCGACTGAGCCCATCTCCCGGGACACGGATGCCCTGCATCCGGTCATGGCAGAGCCCGGCGCTTGATCACGTCACTGCCGGGTCGCTTTGCCGGGCTCGGTGGGGAATTCGCCCGGTAGCGTGACCTCCAGCAACTCCAGGTCGGCCGAGCAGTTGGAATATTTCGTCTCCATGCCTGGCGGCAACACGAAAGCGTCACCGGCGATCAGCTCATGCGGAGGCACGCCCTCGCCCTCCAGGGTGAAATTCCCATCCATCACGAATGTGAAGTGAATATCGGCCTGGTTGGCGGACCAGACCGTCGGCTCGCCGGTCGGCTTCACCACCTGTACCCCGGCAACTCCCCGGGTTCCGGAACTGATCCCGGTATCCCTGCAGGTGAATCCCGGCAATCTGAAGGGTTGCCAGCTGGCGCCGTCCCTGGTGTGATGAACGAATTCCTGGCCGTGATATTCCTTTCCGGGCCGCGGCGGGCCATTCGGCAATTCCATCTCGTGATCGATTGTGGTGACATGTTGGGCCGGAACACCGATCTCGATGACTTCGATATCGGCAGATGCATGCAGTACCCGGTGGCGGATTTCGGGGGGCTGGATGAGGCAATCACCCTCCCTCAGCCGCAGCGGTGGTCCCTGGTCCTCGTAGACGATGTCCACCCAGCCGCGATAGCAGAATATCAGCTGGAAGCCGACGGTATGGTAGTGGACGACATCGGGAACCGGTCCGCCATCCGGTATGCGGATATGGCTGGCGATGATCGAGCCGCCAAGGCGCGACGGAATGAGATCGCGGTAGCGCATGCCGGCCCGACCAATGATCCATGGCGCCTTGTCCTTGAGGTGGCGAACCACGAACGCGTGCTCGGTTTCGGGAATGATCATCGGCGGATTGACATGGTCGATCTCGATCCGGGTGCCGTTGGGCGCGACCAACTCCCGCTGACCGTTGGCAAACCCGTCGGGATCCCGGGTCAGCAGCCTGATGGTGCCGGGATGCTCGGGTGCGCCCCTCTCCAGGCGAATGCGCAACCCGTGCCCCGACAATACCGCCACCGCCGGGTCGTCGGCCGGGAAGATGGTCTCCATCCGCATTCGGAGCGTCCCGGTATAGAATGGCAGGTCAGCCTGCACATCCATGGTCGGCAGGCGGAATTCGGCCAGGATGTCGGTCACGGTCATCGAAATCTTCCGCTTGGATGATGCTGCCGGAGACGAATGGATGGCAACATGACGCCCCGCCTCCCACCAACCGGCCAGCGGAATCTAGCCGAAATCGGGATCCATTCAAATGCCGATCTCGCCGGGCAATACTGCAACCCTCCGGAGTATCCATCCTTCCCCGGGACATGACCCCGAACAGGGCCCCCTTCAGCACCATTTCCTGACATCCTCCCGTCAGATCCGACCCGGACACTCCCGACCACGGTTCGGAGAAGGTGAATTCATTCGACCGGCACCCAAACAGGCGCCAGGATTGTTGACCCATCTTCCACCTATTGCGTGAATTCTCGTTCCGTAGATTCGGCGAAGGGACCGGCAATTCCCGAAACCTGTCCACGAAAGCCGGATCATGCCGGACCCCGAACGCCCGGCCTGCCAGGAGCCGGGCGACAATCCACTGATTCATGATAAGTAGGCGCCAGGATTCGCCGCTGAACGGAGCAAGACATGGCACTGCCTGCCAAACAGCAACTGATCTGGTGGACATTGTTTCTCGCCATCCTCTTTCTTGCCCTGGTCGTTCTTGGCGACATTCTTCTTCCATTTCTGATCGGCTCGGCCATTGCCTACCTGCTTGATCCGGTCGCCGACCGACTGGAGCGAATTGGCTGTTCGAGAATGGTGGCCACGGCCATCATCGCGATCAGCGCCCTGTTGATGATTTCCGCGGCGCTGGTGTTCCTGATTCCGCTCCTGGTCCAGCAATCCGTCGAGTTGGCGCTGTTCCTGCCCGAACTGGTCGGCGCATTGCGAGCCTTTGCCGAACCCTGGCTCGAGAAACTCTCGCTTGACCTGCTGGACGAGGATTTCGACGTGGCAACGGCACTTGCCAGGTTTGGTGACCTTGCCGAGACCATCGCCACCGGGCTGGCCAGCCAGGCGTTGTCCATCGGCGTTGGCACCCTGAACATTCTGCTGTTCATCCTCGTGGTGCCGGTGGTGTTCATCTACATGCTGGCCGACTGGGACCATGCGACAGCCAAGATCCACGATCTGCTTCCCGTCGATCATGCCGAGGAGTTGACCGGACTGCTCAGGGAAGTCGATCGCACCCTGGCCGGCTTTGTGCGCGGGCAGTTGACCGTTTGTGGAATCCTCGGCGGCTATTACGCCATCCTGCTGGAAATCGTCGGACTGCCATTCGGACTGGTGGTCGGCGTCGTGTCAGGCGCCCTTTCCTTCATTCCCTTTGTGGGTTCGATTGGCGGCGGCGCGTTGGCCATGGGCCTCGCGGTCTTCCAGTTCTGGCATGATCCGCTGTGGATCGGCGTGGTTGCCGTCATCTTCCTGTCCGGCCAGCTGCTGGAACAGAATTTCCTCACCCCTCGCCTCGTCGGCAAGTCGGTCGGACTGCATCCGGTGTGGCTGCTGTTTGCCCTGTCGGCCTTCGGGTCGCTCTTCGGCTTTGTCGGATTGCTGGTTGCCGTGCCGGCCTCCGCCATCATCGGTGTCTTTTTCCGCTATGGTGTTGGCCGCTATACCTCCAGCAGACTCTATCTCGGGAGCAGATGGAATGACGAGGAGTGACGACGAAGGCAGCTACGGTCCATTCGATTTCCGACAACCTGATTCGTACCGCCGGGAAGACTTCATACTGACCGAGGCAAATTCCCGGGCATTTGACCGGATAACCGGCGGCGACTGGCCCGATGGCCGCCTGGTGCTGGTCGGACCGGCCGCATCGGGGAAGACGCATCTCGCCACGATCTGGACCGCCATGTCCGAAGGCATGCTGATTCCGGCGGCATGCTTGCCCGATCTTCCGATCGGTGAAATTCCACCCGGCTCATGCCTGGCCCTTGACGATTCGGATTTGGTCGCCACCCGCACCGACCTGGAGCCGCTGCTCCTGCACCTGATCAACTATGTCGGCGAACAGGGCGGCACAATCCTGATGACGGCTTGCCGGCCTCCATCCCGTTGGGCATGCCGCCTGGCCGATCTCGGGAGCAGGCTGGAAGGAACCGCCCTGGCCAGGCTGCATCAACCCGACGACCACACGCTCGCTGCCATCCTGGTCAAGCTGTTTGCCGACCGGCAGATCGCCGTTCCGACCAGCGTCATCAACTACATCGTTCCTCGCATCGAGCGGCGCTATTCCGATGCTGTCCGCGTGGTTGATCAGATCAACCGGCGCTCCCTCGCCACCGGAAAGCGGATATCCCGCCGGCTGGCCGCCGACGTCATGACGGAGTTCCTGGCCGAGGAGCCGTGAAGACGCCGACATCGAATGGTCGGCAACCCTTGCTGAGCCTCGGCGCGCCATGTCAGAGGCGCAGCGAGGCTCCACCATGAATTACGAACCGGCCCAGCCAGCTGCCACGGTGCAGCAGGATCTCCTTCTCGACGATCAACTGCAGATCCTCGTAGCCGGGATTTTTCCGGACCCTGGATGCCAAGGTACGAAACCGGGGCTCGGTGCTCATGGTTGAACGCCTGCCCCGCCGCACCTGGCGGCTTCCTTCGCGTACTCCTCCATGTCCACCATGTGCAGGTTGCGGCCGACCCTCCTGAGATCCCTGAGTGCTGCCTGCGGCGTCGCCAGCCTGAGTGCCAGCCCGGTATCCACGGTATCGGCCTCAAGATCCAGCCCCCGGCGCGCGGTATGGGTGAACTCGATCCAGCCATTCCTGGTCCTCGTGATTCCCTTCCTTCCGGTCGTCATCACGCTGAGATAGGCATAGGGAACCTGCGAGATAATGCCCCTCGCTGACAGGGCGCATTCGAGACTCACATAGTTGCAATGGCCGCGGCGGATCACCGCCGCCAGCTCCTCCTGAAAACCGTACCAGCTGCGCACCGACCCCCGGTTCACGTAAATGCCGCGCTGGATCCGCTCCAGCTGGCCGGTGCCGACCAGGCGGCGCAATCCCTCGGAGAAGGTCTTTTCCTTCTCCCCGGAAAAGATTTCCCTGAGGTCGGAGGTCGTGAACACGCGCCGCCCCTCCTGGTCCAGCTCCGCAAACGCACGGATGGCATCCCTTGTTTTCATGGCGTGACCTTCTTGACCCGAGTATAGGATTTCTGTCCATATGTTCAAAACGCAATCACCATGACCGGATTGAGAAGGATGATCCCGACCGGCGGCGCCCCAGGATCGGGTCGGTTCCGGTTGAGGACGAAATCCTGTGCCAAGCATGTTGCCTTCGCCTCTCGCCCTCTTCACGGGCGATTTTCTGCACATCCGGTGCCGAGCGCTAC
Source organism: Paracoccaceae bacterium (assembly GCA_965214695.1). GTDB lineage: Bacteria > Pseudomonadota > Alphaproteobacteria > Rhodobacterales > Rhodobacteraceae > JAPOXR01. The sequence continues at coordinate 1,346,414 of OZ243967.1, forward strand.
GAGAATGCACCGTCATCCGGCCTGCCGGTGCCGCTTGACGGTGCCCGCGACGGTACTCTTGGCTGTCCGAGTTCGCGGGCGATCCAGCGATAGCTTCGCCCCTCGCCGACGAGCTGAAGGACCTTTGGTGCCGACTGTCTGATTTCGGCCGCTGTCCTGGCTGGCTGCCGAGCTTCCTGCCGCCCGCCTTGGCGGCGGCCAACCCCGATTTCACGCGCTCGAACTGGGCCATGTCGGCCAGAATCGTGGCCATCATCCGGCCGTGCGGGGTGTCGAGCTCGAAGGTCATGCCGCCCATAGCGACGAGCGAGACCATCCGGCCGGCCAGAAGGTGAAGGGTGCCGAGCAGGTCCGGTGTCGATCTCCCACTTCGGGAGAGCTCGGTCATCAGGACGGCAACGATCCGGCGGGTCTGGGAGATGGCGCATCTGGACCTTGCATCGCGCCAGGGAGGCTGTGCAATGAGCACGCTTGGCGAACTGCATGATCGGTGGAGCCGGCGGGCGGGCGATCGAGAGGCTTGCGAGCGGCTGGGACCGGAGTTCGAGCTGGCCCGGGCGCTGATCGAGGCACGTATGCGGGCAGGCATCACCCAGGCCGAGTTGGCGGCAAGGATGAAGACGACACAATCGGCAACGGCGCGCCTGGAGAGCGGCCGGACGGCGCCATCGACGCGGATTTAGGAAAAGGTCGCCCGGGAAACCGGCACCAGGCTGCGGATTCAATCCGAACCGGCGCGAGCCTGGAGGGCGACCGCCGATGCGTGCCGGAATCTGGCCCTCGGCTGACCGGGATCTTGACCAAACCGTCCAGAATTTACGGTGCTTCGTTCACCGTGACCGGGATGAGCTGGGCGGCGAAGGCGCCGTGCTGGTTCGACAGATGGGTGCAGGTTGCTACATGTAATATTGTATCAGGGCCAAGGTTTTCGTATATACAATAACCGTGGCAACGATCATCTGGGATGAACCGAAAAGGCAAAGCAATCTTGCCCTGCATGGTTTGGACTTTGCCGATCTGGACGAATGGTTTTTTTCCTGGATGCCGTGACGGTTTCCGCCAGGAAAAAATCGTCACATGGCAATAGGACGCCTGAACGATGAGGTGATCGCCGTGGTTTTCGTGCTTCTGGGAACAGAAGGCCTCTCGGTGATCTCCATGCGCCCAGCGAGCCGCAAGGAAAGGAGCCTGATATGACCGACAAGAATCGCAACCTGGTCTCCGACACCGAAGAAGAGCGGATACAGAAGATGATCGACAGTGACCCGGATGCGCCCGAGGTTACCGACGAACAGATGGCCGAGGCCAAACCTTTCGCGGACGCCTTCCCGGCTCTGGCAGGGAATATGCAGAAAAATGCCGGCGGCAGGCCGCGGTCGGCTAACCCGAAAGTGCCGGTGTCGATCCGGCTGGACCAGGAAGTGGTTGCAAAGTTCAAGGCGACAGGCCCGGGCTGGCAGAGCCGGATGAATGAAGTTCTGCGACGCGAAGTCCTGACCGACCGATGATGCATTGTCTGCCTGGTGGATCACCGCGGCAAGTGAATTTCCGCAAACCCCGGTTTTGAACCGGCGTTTTCCACACCGTCCTTTCAATCGCGCTTGGCGATGTCCTCGGCCAGTCGCGGGTCAGCTCCGGTAGAGGGCAGAATCCTTTGCCAGGCATGTTGCCTTCGCCTCTCGCCCTCTTCATGGGCGACTGTCCGAACATCCGGTGCCAAGCGCTACGAGAATGCACCGTCATCCGGCCTTCCGGTGCCGCTTGATAATACCGCCGACGGTACTCTTGGCTGGCTGAGTTTGCGGGCGATCCCACGATAGCTTCGCCTCTCGGAGACGGGCTGAAAGAACTTCGGGGCAATCCGGTCCAATTTCGGCCGGTCTCCCTGCTGGCGGCCGAGGTTCCTGCCGCCCGCCTTGGCGGCGGCCAGCCCCGATTTCACGCGCTCGCTATTCGGCTCGTGCTCGAAATGGGCAATGCCGGCCAACATCGTGGCCATCATCCGGCCATGCGGGGTGTCGATCTCCCCCAACGGGAGAGCTCGGTCACCACTGGGGCCTTCGTCGTCACTGCGGCGGTGCGATTTGCTCTGGCAGCGCCAGACTGCCGGTCAGCCGGAATGGTTGCTGGCTGCTGGTGACATGATCAGGCAGGTTGCAGACCTTGCCGGGGTCATGGAATAAGCGTCCGACCGGTTGCGGGGCGTGAGACGGGAGGCGGGTCGGCACCTGGCGGCATGGCAAGGCAAGGCACAGACATGGCACGAGCAGCAAAGACCAGACCCGCCCCGGTGGATGCGGATTTCCTGCGGGGCAGCTTTTCGGAACCGGTTGACGTTCCAGGATCCCGCCTGGGATGCCGGGACCGGTTCTTCAATCGCGAGCTCTCCTGGCTGGCCTTCAACTGGCGGGTGCTCGAGGAGGCACAGAACCCGTCGGTACCACTCCTGGAGCGGGTCCGCTTCGTTGCCATCTCGGCCATGAATCTCGACGAATTCTATACGGTCCGGGTTGCCGGGTTGCGTGAACTGGCCCGTTCGGGAAACCAGCCGGCCGCCATCGACGGCCTGCTTCCCTCCGAACAACTCCAGGAAATCGGCGCCAATACCCGGAACTTGCTGACAGCCCAGCAAAGCGTCTGGGAATCGCTCAAGGGCGAGCTTGAGTCTGCCGGGATTTGCCTGCTTGACCGCTCAAAGCTCGACGACAATGACCGGGATTTTCTCGACGGGGTGTTCATTGACAAGGTGTTCCCTGTGCTGACACCGCTGGCAATCGACCCGGCGCATCCATTCCCGTTCATTCCCAGCTCCGGCTTTGCCCTCGCCCTGCAGCTGAGCCGCGCCGAGGATGGCCGGAAGCTCCAGGCATTGCTGCCCATTCCGTACCAGATCAACCGTTTTGTCAGGCTGAATGACGGCGCCGATGGCCAGATTCGCCTGATACCGCTGGAGGAGTTGCTGATCGAAAAGATCGGTTACATCTTCCCCAGCTACGTGGTGGTGGAAAAATGTGCGTTCCGGGTGTTGCGAGACAGCGATTTGGAGGTCGAGGAGGAGGCCGAAGACCTGGTCCGCGAGTTCGAAACCGCCCTGAAGCGGCGGCGGCGGGGCGAGGTTATCCACCTGTCGATTACCCAGGGCACGCCGTCACGGCTGCGCGACCTGGTCATGAAGGAGTTGGGAATCGGCGAAGCCGAAATATTCGAATTGCAAGGCATGGTCGGACTTGCGGATCTTGGCGAGCTGATCATGGAATCGCGCCCGGACCTCCTGTGGCCGAATTTTGCGCCCCGGGTGCCGGAACGGGTCAAGGACCATGATGGCGACATTTTCGCCGCCGTCCGGCAGAAGGACATGCTGCTGCATCACCCCTACGAGACCTTCGACATGGTGGTCCGGTTCCTGCAGCAGGCGGCATTCGACCCAGATGTCGTTGCCATCAAGCAGACGCTGTACCGTACCTCCAACGAAAGCCCGATCGTGGCCGCCCTGTGCGAGGCGGCCGAAAACGGCAAATCGGTCACCGCCCTGGTCGAACTCAAGGCACGGTTTGACGAGGCGGCCAATATCAGGCAGTCCCGGCGATTGGAGCGGGCTGGCGCCCAGGTCGTGTACGGCTTCATCAACCTGAAGACCCATGCCAAGGTCTCGACCGTGGTCAGGCGGGAGGGTGACCAGCTGGTGACCTACACCCATTACGGAACCGGGAATTACCATCCGATCACTGCCAGGGTCTATACCGATCTCAGCCTGTTTACCTGTGACCCCGCTGCTGGCCGCGATGCGACGCGACTGATCAACTACGTATCGGGCTACGCCAAACCGGAGAGTCTCGAGAAACTGGCCATTTCGCCGATCAATCTCAAGGCGCAGCTGCTCGAATGCATTGCTGCCGAGGAGGAAAATGCCCGGCAGGGATTGCCGGCCGAGATCTGGGCCAAGATGAATTCGCTCATTGATCCGGATGTCATCGACGCACTCTATTCGGCAAGCGCTTCCGGAGTCCGGACCAGCCTGGTCATTCGCGGTATTTGCGGCCTGAAACCTGGAATTCGCAAGCTGTCGGAAAACATCCGGGTGAAATCCATCGTCGGCAGGTTCCTCGAACACTCCCGCATCATGTGCTTTGCCAATGGACAGCCATTGCCATCGCCACAGGCCAGGGTGTTCATATCCTCGGCCGACTGGATGGACCGGAACCTGAACCGCCGGGTTGAATCGCTGGTGGAAATCACCAATCCCACCGTGCAGGAACAGGTCGTGAGCCAGATCATGGCGGCAAACCTGGCCGACCAGGCGCAGAGTTGGGTGCTGCGACCGGACGGGGTGTTCATGCGGCATAGCAAGACCGACCGCGAGCACGTCTTCAACTGCCACCGGTTCTTCATCGAGAACCCATCCCTTTCGGGGCGCGGCTCGGCTGGCGCCGGCGATGTTATCACACTTACCCATTCCCGGGACCAAGCCGAATGACATCCGGCGATGCGGTCTCGGCAGCCAGTGATCCGACTGGCTGGCCGGCATCGTCGTCGGTTCCGGCCATTATCAGCGACCCCGAGCTCGGCAGCCTACGTCGCATTGGCATCGTCGATGTCGGGTCGAATTCGGTCCGGATGGTCGTCTTTGACGGTGCCGCACGGTCGCCGGCATATTTCTTCAACGAGAAGGTATTCTGCGGCCTGGGCTCCTCCCTCGCCGTGACCGGATGCCTCAACCCGGACGGCAGGCGGAAGGCGCTGGCGGCAATCCGCCGCTTTACCTTGCTGGCAGGGGATATGGGCCTGACTTCACTGGTCGGGGTTGGCACCGCCGCCATCAGGGACTCCACGGATGGCGAGGAGTTCTGCCGGGAGCTGCAGGAGGCGACGGGCCTCGAGGTGGCGATTGCCAGCGGCGAGGAAGAGGCACGCCTTGCTGCCCAGGGCGTCCTGCTCGGATGGCCGGATGCCGACGGGCTGGTTTGCGACATTGGCGGATATTCGGCGGAATTTGCCGAGCTCCGCTGCCGGCAGATCGGTCATTGCACGACACTGGCGCTCGGACCGCTGGCCATCGAGCGGGTCTGCAAGCGGGAGGAGGACAGGCGTGCACATGTCGCCGGATTGATCGGCCAGGCCCGCCGGCAATTCGACCGCGATTGTCCGGCACTCTACCTCGTTGGCGGCTCCTGGCGGGTGATCGCCCGCCTGCATATGGAGCATTGCGAGTATCCGCTGAGGGTCCTGAACGAATACAGGATGCCTCGGGACTCGCTCGACTCGACGATGGCGTGGATTCGCAAGTCGGGCATTGACCGGATCCGGTCCCGCTACCGGCTGCCGGCCGAGCGGGCTCGGGCCCTGCCATCGGCAATGATCGTGCTCGAGGAAATCCTGGCGGCGTTCGAGCCTGCCGAGATTGCCGTTTCGGGCTACGGCATCCGCGAGGGGCTGCTCTACGGACTGATGCCGACACATTTGCGAGATCGCGATCCGCTGATCGAGGCCTGCCTGCATTCGGAGATTTCCTCTTCCCGCCGCCCGGGCCTGGGCGAGACACTGTTCCGGCTGGTTCGTCCGCTGTTCAAGACTGCCGGGCATGACCGGCTGCGGCTGATTCACGCCGCCTGCCTGCTCCATGACGTGACCTGGCGGGCGCATCCCGACTACCGGGCCGAGATCAGCTTCGACAATGCAACCAGGGCAAACCTTGGCGGGCTGGATCATGCCGGCCGGGTGTTTCTAGCCCTGGCCCTCTTTCACCGTTACCGGAACAGCGGTGACGAACATTTCATCACCAACTATCGCGGGTTGCTGCCGGAGCATGACCTCCGGCAGGCGAAGATTCTCGGCAAGGCCATGCGCTTCGGCGCCATGATCGCCGTGATCTCGCCAGAGAAGATTGCCAGGCTCAAATTCAAACCGGGCAAGCACAGGCTGACGCTGACCCTGCCGCCGGCATTGCAGGAAATCTACGGTGAAGCCGCCGCAACACGCTTCGAGTCGCTGGCCTCGGCAATGGATTGCGAAGCCAGGGTCGAAATCGTATAGCCTCCGGGCCGCAGGCGGCCGGCAATTCACCACCACGGATGCGGCCCGATTCACCTGGAAGGAGAATTGATTGATGCGAATGTCGCGGTACTTTCTTCCGGTCCTCAAGGAAACGCCGGCCGAAGCGCAAATCGTGAGTCACCGCCTGATGCTGCGGGCCGGCATGATCCGCCAGGCCGCCGCCGGCATTTATTCGTGGATGCCGCTCGGCCTGCGAGTGCTACAGCGCATCGAACGGATCGTGCACGAGGAACAGCAGCGGGCCGGCCATGTTCCACTGCTGATGCCCACCCTGCAGCCGGCGGCGCTGTGGCAGGAATCGGGACGCTATGACGATTACGGCGACGAGATGCTGCGGATCCGGGACCGTCATGGTCGCGACCTGATCTACGGACCGACCAATGAAGAGCTGGTCACCGACATCTTTCGCAGCCATGTTCGTTCCTATCGCGATCTTCCACTCACGCTCTATCACCTGCAATGGAAGTTCCGCGACGAGATCCGGCCGCGATTCGGGGTGATGCGCGGCCGCGAATTCCTGATGAAGGATGGCTACAATTTCGACATCGACCAGGACCGCGCCATTCATTCCTACAACCGGCACCTGGTCAGCTACCTGCGGACCTATGAGCGCATGGGCCTCAAGGCGATACCGATGCGGGCCGATACCGGACCGATCGGCGGCACCCACAGCCACGAATTCCTGGTACTGGCCGAAACCGGTGAATCGGAGGTGTATTTCGACAAGTCCATTCTCGATTTCAAACTGGGCTCCAAGTCGATCGACTATGACAGTGTAGATGATTGTGCGGCCATCTTCGAGGAATGGACCGCTCCTTACGCACGCACGGACGAGACCCATGACCAGCAGGTGTTCGAGCGCGAGGTGGCTCCGGAGCGGCGACAGGCTTCGCGCGGCATCGAGGTTGGCCAGATCTTCTATTTCGGGACCAAGTATTCGGAGCCGATGGGAGCAACCGTGGTCGATGCCGGCGGCCATCACCGCCCTGTCCACATGGGGTCGCACGGAATTGGCATTTCCCGGCTTGCCGGCGCGATCATCGAGGCCAGCCACGATGATCGCGGGATCATCTGGCCGGAGGCGGTGGCGCCGTTTCCGGTTGGCGTGATCAATCTCAAGCCGGGAGATGACCGAACCGACAAGGTCTGCGAGCAAATCTGCGCCGCCCTTCAGGCCTTGGGGCTCGAGCCGCTCCTCGACGATACGGGTGAACGTGCCGGTGCCAAGTTTGCCACCATGGACCTGATCGGGCTGCCATGGCGGGTGACGGTCGGCCCGAGAGGAATTGCCGAGGGATGCGTCGAGTTGACCTGTCGCCGGACCGGTGACAGCGAGAACCTTGCCCCCGCACAGGTCGTGGACCGGCTCGCCGGCATCTATTCGGCCTCCAGCCGATAAGGCCGGTCCCGACCCCGCATGCAGCAGAAGGCACAGATGGGCAGGCGCAGCACCGCGCCGTTTGATCGTTTCGAATGGATGATCGCATGGCGATACCTGCGATCCCGGCGGAGCGAAGGCGGGGTCAGCGCCATGACGGTGATTTCCATCGCCGGAATCGCCATCGCCGTGTTCGCACTTGTGGCGACGCTGGCGGTGCGGTCGGGCTTCCGCGCCGAGTTCCTGAATACCATCCTGGGTGCCAACGCCCACAGTTCGATCTATTCCGGCACCTACCGGACCGAAACCGGCCGACAGACCGACGTCCTGACCGATTACGAAGCACTTGCATCGAGGCTGGCATCGGTCGAGGGGGTTGTCCACGCGACGCCAATCATCAGGTCGCAATTGCTGGCCGCCTCCGATTACCGCAATGCCGGCGTGGAACTGTTCGGCGTGACCGCCGAGGATCTGGCGATCCTGCCCCTGGTCAGCAATCCCGAAAACGCCGTCGGCGACCTGGCCGATTTTGACAACGGCATTGCAATCGGCACCGGGATTGCCCGCGAACTCGGTGTCGGGATCGGAGACACCATTCGGCTGGTGTCGCCCGACGGCGCCAGGACCGCCTTCGGAATATCGCCGCGGATCAACCAGTATGATGTCGTCTACATCTTCGGGGTCGGACGGCACGACATCGACCGGGTCCGGATCTACATGCCGTTTGCCGAGGCCCAGCTTTTTCTCAACCGCGAGGGCGCCGCCGATGTCATCGAGGTGTTTGTCGCCGAACCGGAAGAGATCGAGAACATCGAGCCGCTGCTGCTGGCAGCCGCCGGCAACCGGTACTACGCCTGGTCGTGGAAGGATTCATCCGGCGTTTTCCTGCGCGCATTGCAGATGGAAGACAACGTCATGTTCATCATCCTGTCGATCCTGGTGCTGATTGCCACCTCGAATATCGTGTCGGGGCTGATCATGCTGGTCAAGAACAAGGGGCGGGATATCGGGATATTGCGGACAATGGGGCTGAGCCAGGGATCGGTCATGCGAGTGTTTTTCCTGTGCGGCGCCCTGATCGGCACCACCGGCACCGCGTTCGGCGTGGCGCTTGGATGCCTGTTTGCCATCAATATCGACCCGATCTTCACCCTGGTGAACAGGTTGGCCGGCGGCGGTGTCTGGGACCCCGAAGTCCGGCTGCTGGCGGAATTGCCGGCCCGGCTGGAGCTTGCCGACGTGGCATCGGCGGTGATCCTCTCGATGACATTGTCACTGGTGGTCACGATATTTCCGGCCCGCCGCGCCGCGAGAATGAACCCGGTGGAGGCTCTCAGATATGAATGAGGCCGTTCTCTCCATGCGCGGTATCGCCAAGGCCTACAACCGGAATCTTGCCAATGAAATCAGGATCCTGAGGAAGATCGATCTTGATATCAATCCCGGTGAAATCGTCGGTCTGCTGGCGCCCTCGGGGGCCGGCAAATCGACATTGCTGCACGTGGCCGGGTTGCTCGATACACCTGATACCGGTTCGCTGACCGTTGCCGGCACCTCCCTCGAAGGCGCCACCGACCGCATGCGGACCAGGATTCGCCGGCGCGATATCGGGTTCGTCTACCAGTTTCATCACCTTTTGCCCGAATTCACCGCGCTGGAAAACGTCATTCTTCCGCAGCTTGCCGATGGCGCCGGTCGGGACGATGCGACGGCAACCGCACAAGGATGGCTGGACCATGTCGGCCTGGCCGACCGTATCCACCACCGGCCAGCCGAACTGTCGGGCGGCGAGCAGCAGCGGACCGCCCTGTGCCGGGCCCTGGCCAACGCACCCCGCCTGCTCCTGGCCGACGAGCCGACCGGAAATCTCGATACCCAATCATCGGAGCAGGTCTTCGATGTGCTGCTCGATACCGCCCGCACCTCCGGCCTGGCGGCGCTGATTGCTACCCACAATGTCGCGCTCGCCCGGCGAATGGACCGGATTTTCCGGCTGGAATCGGGCCAGTTGATCGAAGGCACCGTCGATTCCCGGCTGTGAACGGGAGCGGCAACCGGGGCACCTTCAACTGCGACCCGGTCAAGGCGACCCACCAGAGCAGGTGCCGGGAGAGGTTGGGCCATCCGGGCCGGCCGGGGCGAGTCCCGGCGCCAGGACTCCGACACGTTCGGCACCGCTGGTGTCGAGACAGCCGTGCCGCTTGCGGCCGCGGTTTGATGAATGCGGGGAGGGTGGTATTACTGATCCCGGGAGTCTGGACGATGCGCCTGCATTGCCGACCTGGACGGGCTGGCCGCTGGTCCGGTTGCGAGGAGTGACATGGAACCCCTGCAGTTCACGACGGAAATGGCAGTTGTTCTCGGTCTGCTGGGGTTTACGGTTTTCCTGTTCGTTTCGGAAATCATTCGAATTGACCTGGCAGCACTCCTGGTGCTCGTTCTAGTCGGCATCCTGAGCTACCTGCCGGGCCTTGACAACCTTGCCGACACCTCCCACCTGTTCGACGGATTTGCCTCGAACGCGGTGATCTCGATCATCGCGGTGATGATTGTCGGTGCCGGCCTGGACCGGACCGGGCTCATGAGCAAGGTTGCCGCCGCCATCCTGAAGCATGGCGGAACCACGGAAATTCGCGTGCTGCCGATCGTGGCCGGAACAGTCGGTCTGATCTCGAGTTTCCTGCAGAATGTCGGTGCGGCGGCGCTGTTCCTGCCCGTCGTCAGCCGGATTTCGGTTCGGTCGGGCATCGCCATAAGCCGCTTGCTGATGCCGATGGGGTTCTGCGCCATACTCGGCGGAACCATGACCATGGTCGGCTCGTCGCCCCTGATCCTGCTGAACGACTTGATCTTGACCGCCAATGAGGGCTTGCACGCCCACGACCAGATGGAGCAGTTCGGACTGTTCTCGGTGACGCCGATCGGGGCGGCGCTGGTCGCCACCGGCATTCTCTATTTCATGCTGCTCGGCCGCTGGGTTCTTCCAGGATCGCCGGAATCGGCCGAAGCTGTGCCCGGGGGCGGAACTGCCGACTACCTGGAGCGTGTCTACGGGCTTCACGCCGATGTCTTTGAAGTCGAGGTCCCGCCCGACAGCCCGCTGGTCGGGCAGATCCTGGCGGATATCAACAATGACAACAATCTCTACATCATCTCGACCTTCTATCGCGGCAAGGTGTCGATGATCCAGATACTGACCGCCGAAATCGCCGCACCTTGCAGGCTGGCCATTGTCGGCAGCGAGGATGTCGTCAGGAATTTCGCCGACCGGTACGGGCTGGTGGTGCGGCCGGAGCTGGATGTTTTCATCGAGGAATTCGCACCGACCAATGCCGGTGTTGCAGAACTGGTCATTCCGCCGGATTCGAAACTGATCGGCAAGACACCGAGACAATTGCTGTTGCGCAAGACCTACGGCCTGAGCCTGATGGCGATCCACCGCGGCGAGGAAACTCTCAGCCATGTCAAGACCGACGAGCATGAGCCGACGCAGATCGGCCTGGTGCCCTTCCATGACGGCGACATGCTGGTTGCTCACACCCGCTGGGACAATCTGACCCGCGTGAAACGTGACCGGAACTTCATCGTCGTGACAACGGATTTTCCGCAGGAGGAGCTGCGGCCGCACAAGGTTGGCTGGGCGGTTCTGTTCCTGGTGATTTCGCTGTCGCTCATACTCTTCACCGATGTGCGGCTGTCGCTCTGCCTGCTGACGGGAGCGGTCGGGATGATGTTGAGCCGCGTCCTTAGCATCGACGAGGCCTACCGCGCCGTTGGCTGGAACACGGTGTTCCTGCTGGCAAGCCTGATCCCGCTCGGGCAGGCGGTGCAGAACACCGGCACCGCCGAATGGATCGCCCAGCAGATTCTCACGGTCCTGGATGGCTGGCCGGTCTGGTCGCTGCAACTGGGCGTGGCAATTCTTGCCACCGCCTTCTCGCTAGTGATGTCGAATGTCGGCGCCACCGTGCTCCTGGTTCCGCTGGCGGTCTCCATCGCCATTGCCGCCGGGGCAAACCCGGCGCTGTTTGCCCTGACCGTTGCCATTTCCACGTCGAATTCCTTCATCATCCCGACACACCAGGTCAATGCGCTGATCATGGGCCCGGCCGGCTACAAGGTCACCGATTTCCTGAAGAGCGGCGGCATCATGACCATCCTCTTCCTGGTGGTCTCCATGGTCATGCTGAACATCGTCTATTGACCAGAGATCCGGCCGCTGCCCCAACTCACTTGACCGACAGTGATCGGCCCCTGACCCGCAGCCGGCAGGACAGGTGAATGGTCAAGACCCGAGATCGTGCGCCACGGCGGCGGGCGGCAGAACAGGTGAATGCTCATGGCACGAATTCATGCGCAGTGACCGCAAGGGGATGTCCGACCAGGCAGGCATCCACGGTCAGCAGAAACACGCCTTCTTCCTGTGCCAGGACCATCATAGGTTTGTCGAACGGGTGCTTGTGGACCAGCGGTGTCTCGACTTCGCTGACCGCATGCCGCATGGTCATCGGCAAGAACGCCATGTCCTGGTTGCCAGGGGCGGCGACCACATCCCCGGGGAGAGATGCGGCTCATGCGCGCGACCGACCGATGGCACGGAGGACGGCATCGCCGGCGGGCTGTCGCAAGATGTGCCTCATGCGCGCACCCGGCCGGTGGCGAGCATCGTGCTTGAGGCGCATCACCCGGATCGAGACTGCACTGACGAAAATTCTGTTCCCGGCAAACGAAGCGCCCGGCGTTCGGCTTCCGGGTACATTCCCGGTCTGACCACCAGGTCGAACGAAAGGGACGTATCGAGCAGAGCGCGCATGTTCAGTCCGGCTTCGCCTTGTCGAGGCCAAACACCTTCCGGCTGAAGGCGGGATCGTTGAATTCCTCCGGCCAGCCTTCCCCTTCACCCTCGATCCCGAGCCGGCGGCGGGCAGCTACCAGCTTGTCGAAACCGACCCCACCTCGCCAGTCAAGACGCTCCAGCTCGGCCGTCGGGTGGCCATGATTCGTGAGGATCACGCGCTCGCCATTGCGGGCAGCGGCGAGCAATTCGGAGAGGCGTGTCTTTGCCTCGAGGACGGACAATTCCATCGTGGATCGCTGCTGGCCCGATGTTTCCCTGGCAAATCCACCGCCATGATCGCCAAGGATCATGACGACATTCAGGCCGCCGGTCATCAGGGAGAGTCCGCTGTCAGTCTCGTGCCGTGCAGGGGTGCTGCTCGGAATTGGGCGGGCTCAACTTTCGGGTGTTTCGGCGGCGTCCAGCGCTTCCGGGAGCGCGGCCTCCAAGAGGTCCAGATCCTCCTTCCTGCCGGCCGAGACACGGATGCAGCGGTCCTGCGGTGCCACGAATGGCTTGCGCACGAAAATGCCCCGATCGAGCAGTGCCTCCATCACCCGGGTTGCAAATGGGCCGCCATCTCCGCAATCGATGGCGACGAAATTTGCACCGGACGGGATCGCAGCCAGCCCGTTTGCACGGGCGATCCCGGCGATGCGCCGGCGGGCCTGGTCGATGTTGTGAACCGTTCGGGCAAGGCCTTCCTGGTCGGCCAGCGCCGCGACTGCCCCGGCCTGGGAAATCCGGCACATGCCGAAATGGTTCCGGATCTTGTCAAAGGCCGAGATCAGCCGTGCATTGCCCACCGCGTAGCCGACCCGGGCACCGGCCATGCCATATGCCTTGGAGAAGGTGCGCATCCTGATCACCCTCGCATTGTCGACATCGATCGGCGCAGGCGCGCCGGGAATGCACTCCACATAGGCCTCGTCGAGCACCAGCAGGCTTGCCGCCGGGACCCGGTCAATGAGCCTCCTGATGGTGCCGGCATCATGCCAGGTTCCCATGGGATTGTCCGGATTTGCCAGGTAGATCAGCGCCGCGCCCGACTCCGTGGCGGCCCCGAGCAACCCGTCCGGGTCCTCGTGGTCGTCCCGATACGGCACCTGCACCAGCTTGCCGCCATAGCCGGCCACGTGAAAGCCGAAGGTCGGATAGGCACCTCTGGAGGTGACCACCCTGGTCCCTGGTGTCACGACCATGCGCACCAGGTATCCCAGAAGCCCGTCGATACCCTCGCCCACGACCACGTTGTCGGCGCCAACACCCAGATGGGCGGCCAGCGCAGATTTGAGATCATGGTTTTCCGGATCGCCATACATCCAGACATCGCCCGCCGCCCGGCGCATGGCCTCCACGGCCTGCGGCGAGGGTCCGAACACGTTCTCATTGGCACCGATCCGGGCCAGGAATTTCCGCTCCCGTGCCCGCTCCGCCGCCTCCGGCCCGACAAAGGGAACCGTCGCCGGCAATCCTTCAACGAGATCGGTCAGTTTCGGCATGCATCTGCTCCCGGTCACTTGCATCCATTCCGGCCCACTCCTTGCCCCGGGCACCGGCCCTACCCAGGCGGCCGGCACGCTCCTCGCCCGGACACCGCATCAGGCGGCTGGCAGTTTCCCGCCCCAACCGGCCGACTGCATCTCGACCAGGCGGGAGCTGGTCCGCTCGAATTCGAAGGCGCCGCTGCCTTCGGCATAGAGCTGATGCGGCCCGGCCGCCGCCGACACCACCAAGCGGGTTCCCGATTCGTAGAGTGCATCGATCAGCATGACAAACCGCTTTGCCTCGTTGTGGTTGGCCCGGCTCATTCGCGGAATATTCTCGATCATCAGCAGCCGTACCGCCCCGGAAATTGCCAGGAAATCGGCAGGACCGTAGGGGCGGGCACACAGATCGGCAAAATCGGCCCGGGCAGCACCGTTGGCATAGCACGGCAAGGCGATCTGCCGCCCCTTGATCGTCAGCGTCAACTCCCGGCCCGCAGCCCCGACAAGGTCGTCCCAGATCCGGTTGATCTGCCGCACGGACCCGTCATCGGCGGGCGTGAACCAGACAGGCTGGCCGGACAGTTTGCCCTGGCGGTAATCCTCGCCACCGACGAGTTCATGGACATGCATCTTCCTGCGGATCAAGTCGACGAACGGCACGAACAGGTGGCGGTTCAGCCCGAACTTGTAGAGTTCCTCCGGAGGCCGGTTGGACGTTGTCACCACCACCACGCCCTGGCTGAAGAGCCGTTCGAACAGGCGGCCGACGATCATGGCGTCGGCAATGTCATCGATCTGCATCTCGTCGAGACACAGCAATTCAACCTCCCCTGCCACCTGGTCGGCAGCCGGGATCACCGCGTCGCTGACCTCCGACTTCCTGATCTCGTGCAAACTGGCATGGACCGTCTGCATGAATTCAAGGAAATGCACCCGCTTCCGGCTGGCGGTCGCGACATGGTCGAAGAACAGGTCCATCAGCATTGATTTTCCCCGTCCGACCTGCCCCCACAGATAGATGCCTGGCGGCGGTCCTTGCCTGCGTATGATGCCGGCAATCCGGGACCGCCCTCCCCTCCGGCGCCGGAAATGGCCGTGCAACCCCTCCAGCACCGCCAGTGCCGCCAACTGGTCCTGGTCGGGCCTGAGTGCGCCCGAGGATGTGGCCAACCGGTAGATTTCCGTCAGCGTGTTGGACATGCCGGCCTCCTTCCGCATTCGGCACATCATTCCGCCCCGGCATCCCTGCCGGGGCCCGGCCAGCGGCGACGCATGTCAGCCAATGCAGATGTCACGCAACCGCAACCACTGGCTGTCCGTCATCAGCGGCTCGTAAGGATTGTCTCCGGGCTCGTCGGCCACCAGCCCTGCCCTGTCGGCAACCCGACCGAAGGGCGTGCTCGAGAATCCGGCCCTGGTAAATTCCTCAAGGAGGCGTGCATCATCGACCACGGCCGGATTTTCCTCAGGCAGCGATCGGGAATATTCGATCACCGGCCGGTCATCTATGCCACGCTCCAGGGCAAGATAGGTTGCCACGCCAATTCCGGCATGGCTCAGAAACCGGTCAAACGGCCCGGATGTCTCGGCAGCGGCCAGCTCCAGCAAGGCATAGCCGGCAACCACCTCCGGCCCGTCGAATTCCTCGAGCACGGATGCACCGACGACAATGATTGATCCGGGCAGCATCAGGCTCCTGACCGCCCGGTCGGCCACAATCCGCAGCCTGTAGCGAGCATCTGGAAAGATGCGTCTCTCGAGAACGGAAATCGACTGCAATCCCTTCCCGCTTCTGCACTCGCCGCCTCGTTCATCGGCCAGGGCGGCAAACACTCTCTCGCCGATCTCCGATTGCTGCCGGTAGGAGACCAGGCCCGCCACATGCGGAGCAATCCGGTCGAAGAACGCCACCGCCGGAACCACGATCAATGCCAGGATGACCATGAACAGGGCAACGCCGCGCAGTGACAGGCCCGATCTGGACAGCTGTTCATTGTAGCTTGCAATGATGTCGTCGAGCACAGAGATCGCGGTCGAATCGGACACTTCGAGGGTTTCCTCGAACTCGCTGTCAGGCGAATAGATTGCCGGCAAGCCACGTTGGCGTTTTCGCCGGATCGCGTCACATGACCACTGGACGATGACCTGGTTGCCCTTGCTGATCAGCGTGAGCATCGAGGCATCGATCTTGATCACCACCTCCATGCCCGGATCATTGGGAAGCTGGTGCCAGATACCGAGGCACTCGAGAAGTTCGAAATCGACCAGTCGCTCGCTGGCGCGCTTCTTCTCCTTCAGCATGACTCCTCGCCGATCATGTCCCGCATGACCTGGTCCCGGAACCGTCGGCGCCCTGCTCAGCCCGACCGGGCAATCTTCCGCAACTCGAATTTCTGTATCTTGCCGGTCGCGGTCTTGGGCAAGTCCCGGAAGGCGATGCCTTTCGGAGTCTTGAATCCGGCCAGGGATTTTCGGCAGAAGGCGATGAGTTCACCTTCATCGGCCCTGGCGCCTTCCTTCAATTCGACGAATGCAAACGGGACCTCCCCCCATTTTTCATCAGGCCTGGCAACGACGGCACAGAGCGACACTGCCGGATGGTGCATCAACACCCCCTCCACCTCGACCGACGACACGTTTTCGCCACCGGAAATGATGATGTCCTTGGAGCGGTCGGCGATCTGGATGTAGCCATCCTCCTGCAGCACGGCAATGTCGCCGGTTCGAAAATATCCACCATCAAGCGCCTCGCGGGTCGCCGCCGGGTTCCGGTAATACCCCTTCATCACCGAATTGCCCTGCATGACGATCTCGCCGAGCGAAGCCCCGTCCGGCGCCACCTGCTTCCCGGACTCTGCATTGACCACGGTGATGCGCTCCATGGTCGGTATCAGCACGCCCTGCCGGGCCTTCCGGGCCGCCCGGTCGGCCTGGTCGAGATCATTCCAGAGGGCATCCTTCCAGACGCATTCGGTGACATGGCCATAGGTCTCGGTCAGCCCGTAGACATGGGTCACGTTGAAACCCAGATCCTCGACCGCCTGCAACGTGGCAGCAGCCGGGGGAGCACCGGCTGTAAACACCTCGACCCGGTGGTCGAACGACCGACGGTCCTCGCTGGCGGCGTTGGCAAGCAGGTTCAGGACGATCGGGGCGCCGCCGAAATGGGTGACCCGCTCATCGGCAATCGCCCGGTAGATGGCCCCGGCCGAAATGTCCCGGCAGCAGATCACCGTTCCGCCCACGGCCGGCATCATCCAGGAATGGTTCCAGCCATTGCAGTGAAACAATGGAACGATGGCCAGGAATTTCGGATACAGCGTCATTCGCCAGCTGATGACCGTTCCCATGGTCATCAGATATGCTCCACGGTGATGACAGACCACGCCCTTCGGTCGCCCGGTGGTTCCCGAGGTGTAGTTGAGGGAGATGCTCTCCCACTCATCCTGCGGCATGATCCAGCGGAAATCGCCGGAGCCGGTGGACAGGAATGCCTCGTATTCACGATACTGCCCGGTCGGCGGATACCCTGCTCCGGTATCGGCGACCTCGATGATTTCCGGCGGGGATGATTCCATCATCTCCAGCGCCGCCTCGGCAACCGGCAGGTACTGGGTATCGACAAAGGCAATCCGCGGCCGCGCATGATCGAAGATATAGGCGATGGTCCCGGCATCGAGGCGAATATTGATGGCATTGAGGACCGCCGAGCAGGCCGGGACGGCAAAATGGGTCTCCACCGCCGCCGGTATGTTCGGCAGGATGGTCGACACCACCTCTCCGGGCCGAACCCCTGCCGATTCCAGCGCCCCGGCCAGGCAGGTCACCCGGTGGTGATACCGGGCGTAGTCGATCCGCCAGTCACCATAGACCAGCGCCTCGAATTCGGGATACACCTCCCGCGCCCGGTTGAGATGTGACAGCGGCGTGAGCGGCACGAAATTCGCTTCGCACCGCTCCAGCCCGATTTCGTCGTCCAGCCAGCCCATCAGTTCTCCACCCAATCAGACCAGTTTTCTCCGGCAGACCTAATGAACCAACCGGCAATTGTTGTAAATCGCATCCGTCCCGTCACGTCTCGACTCGACGGTCCGACCGGGGCAGCGACAGTCCCGAATTCTGCCACCGGCAATGCCCGAAGCTGCGACACCGAACGGCATTGCCGCTCGCAGACCTCCTGCCGGGCCGCCCGGTCCCTGTCAGTGGATGCCGCTGGCGACTTCCGTCGCCTCGTCTCAACCGGTAAAGGACCTTCCGGTTTCGGCCATCCTCGACAGCAGTGCCGGTGGTTCGAAGCGCCGACCGTATTTCCGGGAAAGCAGCTGCAGCAGTTCAATGGTCTTCGGCAGAGGTTGCGAATCAAGCCAACTGAAGGGGCCGCCCGACCACGGGGCAAACCCCCAGCCGAGCACGGCGCCGACATCCCCTTCCCTGACCTCCTCCAGCACCCCGTCTTCCAGCGCCCTGACCGCCTCGATGACCTGGATCAACAGCAGCCTGTCCCTGGCCGCCTCGACATTCCGGTCACCATCCGACCCGAAGCGGTCAGCAAGACCTGGCCAGAGCCCGGTCCGGACTCCCTTTCCGTCATACTCGTAGAACCCGGCGCCGGCCTTGCGGCCCAGCCGGCCCTCCCCGACCAGGAACCGCACCACCTCTTCCGACTCGTGGTCGACATGCTCGTTTCCCATGGCCTGCCTGGTGGCATCGGCAATGTTGGCGGCCAGGTCGAGCGATGTCTCGTCCACGAGTTGCAGTGGACCGACCGGCATTCCGATCATTCTTGCCGCGTTGTCGACCAGCGCCGGTGGAACACCCTCCCCCACCATACGCATTCCTTCATTGAGATAGGGGATGATGCACCGGTTGGTGTAGA
This sequence comes from Paracoccaceae bacterium, assembly GCA_965214695.1. Lineage (GTDB taxonomy): Bacteria > Pseudomonadota > Alphaproteobacteria > Rhodobacterales > Rhodobacteraceae > JAPOXR01. Next base: position 1,365,046 of record OZ243967.1, read on the forward strand.
AGAAACGGGCATCATTGACGACAATCGGCGTCTTGCCGACCGCGCAGGAAAAATCGACAGCCCGCGCCACCGCCTCGTCGCCGGTTCTCCTGCCCCTGATGATCTCGACCAGCATCATCCGGTGTACCGGGCTGAAAAAATGCATGCCGACGAAGCGTTCAGCATTCCCGAGGGCACCGGCCAGGTCGCTGATCGGCAGGGTCGAGGTGTTCGATGCGATCATGCATTCCGGCCCAACCGCCGCCTCTGCCGCCAACAGCACCTCCGCCTTGACGGCCGGATCCTCGAATACTGCCTCGATGACCAGGTCGCAGCCCGCCAGGTCGGAAAACGCCGTACCGGCCTCGATCCGGTCCATGGTCTCTCGGACATCACCGGATGGCGAAGGACGTCGCTTCGCCTGGTGCTGCAAAATCCCGGTGATGCGGTCCCGGCCCCGGTCGGCCGCCTCCTGCTCGCGGTCGAGCAGGACAACCTTCATTCCGGCGCTTGCCGCGACCAGTGCGATCCCGGCACCCATCATACCGGCCCCGATCACGCCCAGCCTGGCAATGTTCCTGGCCTCGATGCCGGCCGGCCGCCTTGCCCCCTTGGCCAGCGCCCGGCGATCGGTGAACACCGTCCGAATCATGGCCGTGGTCGAGGGCTTCAACAGCAGCCAGGTAAACCAGCGGGCCTCAATCTTCAGCGCGTCATCGATCGGCACGAGCGTGCCCTCGTAGATTGCCGACATGCATGCTGTGGCCGCGGGTGACGCGCCCAAGGTCTGCGAATGGACCTGCACCGATGCGCCAACGAAACTCTCGAAGCCGTCACGGTCATAGGGAGCTCCGCCAGGGAGCCTGAACCCTTTCCGGTCCCATGGCTTGACCAGGTCATCCGACTTTGCGTTCAGCACCCAGTCCCTGGCCCGCGACAACAGTTGCCCGGCATCGACAATTTCGTCGATGACACCAGCCTCCAGAGCCTGGCGAGGACCGAGCAGGGTGCCACGGAGCAGTAGCGGGCCCGCCGCCGCCAGCCCGAGTTTGCGCACCAGCCTGGTGGTGCCGCCGGCGCCGGGAAACAGGCCGACCCTGATCTCCGGCAGGCCGAACCTGGCATCCGGACGGTCGGCGCAAATGATCCGGTGGCACCCCAGCGGCAATTCGAGTCCGATTCCGGCGGCGGTCCCCGGCAGGGCGGCCACCACCGGCTTGCGTCCCTCCACGGTGCCGGCGGGTTGGCCGCCGGACTCGATCTTCCTGAGCAGGCGGTGAATCGCCATGATCCGTCCGAACACCCCGGCCGCAGATCGGTTCTCCCCGCTGATCGGAAGCTCCCGGAAACTCGCCAGGTCAACGCCGCCCGAGAAGTCCTTCTTGGCGCTGGTGATGACCACGCCCCTGACATCGGGGTCGGCAAAGGCGGTATCGATCATGCCGGACAGCAGCGGGAACCCGCCCATCTTCATGAGGTTCATGCTCTTGCCCGGAACATCCCAGGTGATGATAGCCACGCCGTCGGCATCGACCTCGTAACGGAAGTCATCCATGATCATTCTCCGACCCGTTCGATTATCGTTGCCACCCCCATGCCGCCGCCGACACACAACGCAACCAGTGCCGTTTCACCATCCCGGCGTTCCAGCTCGTCGAGGGCCATGCCGAGAATGATGGCGCCGGTCGCACCCAGCGGGTGGCCCATGGCAATCGCCCCGCCATTTACATTGACCTTTTCCGGATCGAGTCCCATCTCCTGCATGAAATGCAGCGGCACCGCGGCAAAGGCCTCGTTGATCTCGAACACATCGATATTCCCGGTCGTCATCCCGGCCCGGCGCAGCGCACAATTGGCTGCCGGGACCGGGCCGGTCAGCATCATGGTCGGGTCCGAGCCCACACTCCCGCTTGCGACAAACCTGGCTCGCGGTCGCAATCCGTGCAGCTCCCCGAATTCCCTTGACCCGACAAGGACGAGGGCGGCGCCATCAACGATTCCGGACGAGTTGCCAGGATGGTGGACATGGCTGATCGCCTCGAGATGCGGAAACCGGATTGTGGCGATTCGGTCAAAACCAGGAATGGCTTCGCCGATCTTCCGGAAAGACGGCTCGAGTCCGGCCAGGATCTCGACATTGGTGTCCGGGCGAATATGCTCGTCCTGGTCGAGGACCGTGACCCCACTCATGTCCTCGACCGGCACGATGCCATTTGCGAACCGCCCTTCTTTCCATGCGGCTGCGGCCCGCCTTTGCGACTCCACCGCATATCGATCGCACGCCTCGCGGGAGAACCCGAACTCGGTTGCAATAAGGTCGGCAGCGATCCCCTGCGGGACAAAGCGGGAATTGATGGCAAGTTGCGGGTCCACAGCATAGGGAGCGCCATCCGAGCCCATCGGCACCCGGCTCATCATCTCCACCCCGCCAGCTATGCAGGATTGGCCCTGGCCGGCAATGACCTTCGTTGCCGCCAGGTTCACGGCCTCGAGGCCGCTGGCGCAGAACCGGTTGACCGAGACACCCGGAACCCGGTTGTCGAGCCCGGACCGCAACACCACGGTGCGAGCCAGGCACCCGCCCTGCTCGCCCACCTGGGTCACGTTGCCCCAAACCAGATCGTCGACCTGCCCCGCCTCTGCCCCTTTCAGCGAGCGCTCGAGCAGGTTGTCGACCAGGAAGGCCGAGAGGCGAGATGCACTCACCTCCTGCAGGCTGCCACCCTTGCGGCCGCGAGGCGTGCGCATGGCCTCATAGATGAAGGCATCGGTCATGATCAGCCCTCCCTGTCGGACGGACGGCCAGGCATCAGGTCATAGGGGTGCTTCCAGCCGTCAAGTGCCGATATCCGGTCGAGCCAGGCGTCAATCGCCGGCCAGTCCCGGCGGTCGAAGCCGAAGGGCTCCGGATAGTAGAGATATCCGCAGCAGGAGATGTCGGCGATGGTCGGCCCGTCCCCAACCAGCCAGTCCCGTTCGGCAAGAGACCCCTCCAGCGTATTCCAACTGCCACGAAGGCGGCCCTGGAGCCATTTGATGACTTCGTGCGGCCTTTTTTCGGCAGGAAGGAAATTGGCCAGGAACCTCGCGGTACCGGCAAGGGAGGAATTCTTGTGATTGTCCCAGAATTGCCAGCGGAGAATCTCCCGCCTCTCGCCATTGGTGCCGCCGCCCAGCTTGCCGGTTTCCTGCACCACGTAATCCTGAACGACCCCGGACTGTCCCAGGACCAGATCACCGGCCACCAGGACAGGCACCTCGCCCATCGGGTTGAGCCGGCGAAACGCCTCGCTGCGGGTCTCGCCATTGAAGAAATCGACAAAGACCGGCTCCCAATCGAACCCGGCCAGCTCCATGGCCAGCGCCGCCTTGTAGGCGTTGCCACTCTCACCGAAACAATACAGTCTTGCCGCCATCAACCTGCGCTCCTGGTCATGCCCCGTCGCCGGCGGGATTGCCGCCAAGGGCGGCCCTGCACTATCGTCTTTGCCAGAACACTGGAAGTGGCCAGTTGCGAAATCCACAACGAATTGGGTGCGTCTTTCCACTGCCCTCGGCAGCCAGCGCCGCCACCGGGCGCGGCGAGCAAATTTGCACCAGACCCACCGACACCGTCCGGCCCGTCGGTCGAAGCGGCGATCAGGCGGCTGGCGGCAATCCCGGGTGTGAAATCCGCCTCACGACTCCCCTTGCTGCCGATCGCCGGCCCGCTTCTGCCGGCGCCTGGCCTCGGCCAGGGCCTCGCTGGCGGCAATGAAGGCGGTCACCGCCTCCCGGAAGCGCCGGTACTCGTCGAGAAGTAACCGGACCTCGCCGATCTCGTCCCGGCGCAGACGCGTCGAGGAGACCTTCCCCTGCAGAGAACGGACAAGCAGGGTTCCGGGATGCCGGGCCGAATCATCATCTGCACAGCGGCAATTCGATTTGCCGCAGCGGGTGAGATTTTCCTGCAGTGAACCAGGCCGGATGTCGCCGATGGTGGCGAATTCTGCCTGCGCCCGGTCACGGGCTTCAATGAGAAGATCGATTTCGGTCTTGCCTGTTGTCATGCCTGGTCAATATGGGCTACGGATGCGCCCTTGTCATCTTGTCTATAAACATTTGTACAAGACAATCCTGCGCAAACCCAGCGCCCATTTGAACACAACCTGGTCCGAACAAGATTGTCGTGTACTTCACCTGCCTCGGGAGGACAAATTGCGAAGCAGCTTTCAAGCTACCCTCCTGAAGCGGCTTGGCCGGATGTCGCCAGGAGGCTGGCGGTGAGCGATCCGGTTCAGCAGCGCCGCAGCGCCGAAAGCGGGAGGCGACTCCAGGGCGGGTCGGCCAGTGCCACCCGCGGCAAATCCCTGGTCACTGCCCGCAAGGTCTGCGTTCGCCTTGGTCGGCAAAACGTACTCGAATCCGTCAGCATGGAGGTCCATGCCGGCGAGATCGTGACCCTGGTGGGGCTGAACGGGGCCGGCAAATCGACACTTGTCAAAACGCTGCTCGGCATTCTGCAGCCCGATTCTGGCACGGTCGAGTGGGCGTCCGGACTAAAGATCGGATATTCGCCGCAGCGGGTGCGACGAGATTCCATACTCCCGATCACGGTCCGGCGATTTCTCTCGCTCGGCGATTCGGTTTCCGCACAAAAAATTGACGAGGTACTTGCCGAGGTTGGCGCAAGCCGGACCGTGAACCATCCGATGGCCGAAATCTCCGGTGGCGAAATGAACCGGGTTCTGCTGGCCAAGGCACTGCTGCGAGAGCCTGAACTCCTTGTCCTCGATGAACCGCTCTCGGGCGTTGATATCGTGGGCCAGAGCGAATTGTATCGCCTGATTTCGGATATCAGGGACCGCTACGGTTGTGGCATTCTCCTGGTCTCCCATGACCTTCACATTGTCATGACCTCGACCGACAGGGTGGTCTGCCTGAACCGGCATATCTGCTGCTCGGGCCCGCCCCGGGCGATCGCCCGTGATCCGTCCCTTGCGTCGCTGTTCGGCCCGCATGTATCGGAGTGGTTGGCGGTCTATCCCCATACCCACGACCACAGGCATGACTGCCTCGATGATCCCGAACCACTCCATGATCAGGGGAATCCGCAATGATGGATGATTTCCTGTTGCGCTCGCTCGCCGGCGGAGTCGGAATCACCCTGGCGGCCGGGCCAGTCGGATGTTTCGTGGTCTGGCTTCGGTTGGCCTATTTTGGCGCCGCGCTGGCCCATACCGTCCTTTTGGGCGTGGTGCTGGGTTTCCTGCTCGGGGTGGAGCCGGCCATTGCAGTCCTGGTCCTCAGCCTTCTCTTCGCCTTCTGCCTGGTCCTGCTTGAGCGCCGGGCCCCGGTCTCGCTCGACACGCTGCTCGGGGTGCTGGCCCACCTCACCCTTGCTGGCGGGCTGGTGGCGCTGGCCTTCATGGAAACCCTGCGCGTCGACTTGATCGGCTACCTGTTTGGCGACATTCTTTCGGTCGGACCCATTGATTTGTGGCTGATCTTCGGAACCGCAGCGGCAACACTGGTTGTCATCGCATGGCAGTGGCACAACCTGCTATCCATGACCATTGACCACGACCTGGCAGCGGCGGAGGGGGTGCCGGTCGAGAAGGTCCGCCTGTTGCTCATCTTCCTGCTTGCCGCGGTCATCGCCATGGGCATGAAGATGGTGGGCATGCTGCTGGTGGTGTCGCTGGTGATCATTCCGGCGGCAGCGGCGCGGCGAGTCTCCTCGACGCCCGAGACCATGGCAGTGGTGGCCACGCTCATCGGTGCCGCCTCGGTCTGCATCGGTCTTCTGGCTTCCCTCACCTGGAACCTGCCGGCCGGACCGGCGATCGTGCTGGTTGCCGGCATGTTCTTCGCCGCCGGATTGCCAGAACCGGTCCGGAAGCTTTTCCGGCAATGACCGGACGCGCGCAGACGACGCCACGCTCGCCGCCAGTCCATGGCTGCCTGTTGGCACTTACCGATCCCGACATTTGAAGAAAGGACACTCGACATGTTGAAGAAGTCAATTCCTGCACTGGCCTTCCTGACGGCCGGAATGCAGGCACCAGCGGTTGCGGCTGCACCCGAGGTGCTGGTCAGTCTCAAGCCAATTCATTCCCTCGTTGCCGGCGTCATGGGCAATGCAGAACCTCCTGCGCAATTGTTGCTGCCAGCCACTGCATCGCCACATCTGTACCAGATGCGACCGTCCGATGCGCGGGCATTGCAGAATGCGGATCTCGTCATCTGGGTTGGCGAAGCCCTGGAGACCTTCCTGGTTCGCCCGATCGCCACGATCGGGAATGACGCATTGTCCCTGGAGCTGAGCGAACTGCCCGGCGTGCACCTGTTGCCGACTCGCGAGGGCGGCATCTGGGAGCATGAGGACGAGGATCATGGTGACGAGGAGGACGGCCATGACCATGAACATGGCGACGAGGATCATGGACATGACGAGGAGGACGATCACGGTGACGAGGATCATGGCGACGAAGATCATGGACATGACCATGGCGACGAGGAGGACGATCACGGTGACGAGGATCATGGCGACGAGGATCATGGACATGACCATGGCGACGAGGAGGACGATCACGGTGACGAAGATCATGGCGACGACGAGGGCCATGGTGACGAGGATCATGGCCATGACCATGAACATGGTGAATTCGACATGCATCTGTGGATGGATCCGGCAAACGCAAGACGCATCGTCGAGGCTGCAGCCGAGGCCCTGAGTCGGATCGATCCTGGCAACCGCGAGGTCTGGCAGGACAATGCGGCGCAAATGGTGGTGCGGATCAATGCCAAGGAGGAAGAGTTGCGCGGGCGGCTCGCGTTGGTGCAGGATCAGCCCTTCGTCGTGTTCCATGACGCCTATGGCTATTTCGAGCAGGCTTTCGGGCTTCGTGGATTCGGAGCAATAGCAGTCGATCCATCCCGGCCCACCGGCGCCCGGAGGATTGCCGAACTGCGCAGGGCGCTGACGGAAGGCGGAGTCGCCTGCGTGTTCACGGAACCGCAATTCGAACCGGATTTGGTGCACACCCTGATCGAGGGAACGGATGTTCGGACCGCGACGCTGGACCCGCTCGGATCGAGCCTGGAGGCCGGACCGGATGCGTGGTTCGGGATGATGGAGGATTTGGCACGGGCCTTCGAGAGCTGCCTGCAAGCCAATTGACACCGGGCGCAAACTGACCCCACAATGGAGACCGGCGACTTAGGGAGCCGGTCTCCCGCAGCGTCGAAGGGCGTCGTGGCTTGGGAAAATCCAAGAATGTGCTGACCGGGCTCCTGGATTTCCTCGGATCATCTATCCTGTTGCTCACGCCGATGCTTCTACTCGGCCTGTTCCTGGCTGCTGGCTTGATCCATGTGTTCATCTCCCGGGAGGCAATCTTCAGATGGCTGCGCAAGGACAGCCTGAAATCGATTGCCAGCGGCGCTGCGGTCGGCGCGCCAATGCCGTTATGCAGCTGTTCGGTGTCTCCGGTGGTCGCCGAGATACAGCAAGAAGGAGCCTCCCGCTCATCCTGCAAGGCGTTCCTGATCACCGCTGGAGACCGGAGCCGACTCGATTCTGGTCACCAACACCTTCTTCGGACAGATTGCCGCCATCCTCCGGCCATTCTTCAGTTTCATCACCGGCGTGGTTGCCGGCATTTTCTGCATTGGACTGAACCCGGACAGGAACCGGCCCGATCACGACCTCGCGCAATGCGGGAACGGCCACCACCACCATCATCACGGAGATGACGATCGCAGGCACGACCATGATCACAGGATGCTGTCCCCGAGGCAAATGACTGCTACGTCTGTCCGGCGAGCCTCAGAGAGCTGTTCATGGCGTGGCTGGGGCGGATAAATCAGGGTATCCGCCACGTCAGGTTGATGACCTGGATCAAGCCTGAATTCTACCGTGAAATGCTCCTGCCGTCCGGCGATACGACGGATGGCGACAACGCGGAAACCCCGGAGAATGATGCCGATCGGCTGTCCTTCACGAAGGTGTTCAAGCACATCCTGAGATACGGCTTCGTCGAGGTTGCCGACGACATTCTCTTTGCTCTCCTGGTTGGCGAATTGCTGGGCGGCGTGCTTTGCCTGGCAGTTCCGGGCGATCTCATGTCCAGCCAATACGCCCGCTGGTTGTCGCATCCGGTCATGATGCTGGTCGGCATTCCGCTCTATATCTGAGCCTCGGCGAGTACGCCGATTGCCGCGGCATTGATGGCCACGGGGTTCAGTCCTGGCACTACCCTGGTCTTCCTGATGACCAGACCGGCCATCGCTACCGGCATCATAGCCATCGTCGCCAGCCATTTCGGTGCCCGTTTTGCCTATGTCCTGTCATTCATCGCTGACATTCTGGTGCTGGGGGTGGCGATCGACACGCTCATGATCGCAGTCGGATTGTCGCTGGCGGTGAATCTCCAGGCTTCCGATTCGCCCGTGCCTTCGACACTGCAATGGGGCGGCGCCATCGGCCTGGTCGCATTGATGATCTGGCGCTTCAGGGCCGGCGCATTCAGGGCTGGCTACCAGGATCTGTTTTCCGATCTTCGTCCGGCATTCGCCCCGTTTTCGAAATGGTGGATGTGGGCAACCCGGGATGCGCCGCCTGTCGGAATGCTGCAACCCCGCAGCCTGGTCGGCGCCACCGCCTGGATGGCAGCCGTCATGGCCATCATTCTGAGCGGGTTCATGGTCATCCGTCCAGGCAAAGTCGGCCATGGACGCCTGTTCGGCAAAGTGGTCTGGCGCGACCTGCAGCCGGGACTGAACTATCTGGCACCCTGGCCGCTGGCCCGGGCCGACAAATGGCCGGTCAGGGAGTTGAAATCCATTACCGCCGGCAACTCGACCGAGTTTCTGACCGGCGATCTCAACCTATTCTCGGCATCGGTCAGCCTGCAGTACCTGGCGGAGGGTCCGTACGCCTATCACTACAGGACCGGCAATCCCGAACAGGTGATCTCCAACACGGTCCGCGAGGAGATGCGGCGCCAAGTTGCCAGCACTCCGCTTGATCAATTGCCCAATGTCGAGCGCAGCGACCTGCAGGCGCACATCATGGACGTGTTTAGCGCTGGCGGTTCGGGCGCTGGCAACGCGGTGATTTCCTCCGCCGGGCCGGTCAAGGTCAGCCTGCTGGCCATCAACCCGGTCGAGGAAGCCGTGAGAGCCTTCCGGCAATGTCTCCAGTTCACAGGATGATCGGGAGCGCATCATCGTCAATGCCCGGCGCCTGATGGTATCGGTCATCCCGAGGGCCCATGGCAACGCGACCTACGAGGCCGAAAGGCCAGGGGCGAGGCGGAGTGGAAGGATTTGACATCAGCTGCCGAGAGCAGCGCGATTCGCGTGGTGGCAAGCGCCGTCTGGTCGGCGGCTGACGTGTTTCAGCCGATGCTGTGGCACCAAGAACTGGAAGCAGCACTCGCCGGACGCAGAAGGATCATCGTTCCGCAGGATGGCATGCCGCAAAGGTCGCCATCTGGAAATCCAACGGTGCCGGTGGACAGCAACACGGAACTGGTCACGCGGGAGAGAGCCATGAGTAATCGAAGACGCCTGACGATTGGCGCTCTAGTCGTGCTGGCGGCAATCCTGGCTTGGGACATCCATCACACGCTTGATGAATCGAAACAGGCTGTGCTGACAAATTTCGACAAGATCGTGCCGCCGGTCAGGGAACCGGGGTTGCATTTCAAATTGCCCGCACCAATCGTCAGATTCCACAAGATCGACCGTCACCTGCGGCCCCTGACCGGCATCAGGCAGGAGTTGATCACGGATGACCAGAAGAATGTCCTGCTTGATGGCGATCTCCTATGGCGGGCCACCGATCCTGTCCGCTTCTTGGAAGCAATCCGGACCGAGGCCAATGCGGTCAGCCGGTTGACCGATCACTACAGGTCGAGCGTCGGAACTGTTGTCAGCAACAAGTCCAGGGACGCGTTCGTCAGATCGGGCTGAAACACCTGGAGATCACCACCACGGCAGACGAAATCCACGAGAACATCAAGCCAATCGCCGCCGAGGATTACGGCATTGATGTCGTCCAGGCCGGGCTGATCGAATACTCGCTTCGGGTGGAGAACCGGCCGAGTTCATCAGGCGCATGACCTCCGAGCAGGCGCGTGGCGGCGCGGTATCGCAAAGAGGGCGAGGAACGGGTCATCGGCATCAAGGCCCATGCCGTCAACGAGCACCAGAAGATCATGGCCGCCGCCCATGCCCGGGCCACCGAGATTCTCGGCGAGGCCGAGGCCAACGCGCTGATGACGCTCGCCGCCGCCTATCGCGAGAATCCGGAATTCTACCGGGTCAACCGGGCGCTCGACAGTTACGATTCGATCATCGACAGCAACACGACGCTGATCCTCCCCTCCGACAGCGCGTTGATCAGAATTCTGGACGGTAGCGAGGCTGCGACGCCCGACCCAGCCGCCGGTTGGGCGGAGGGTTGCCGGAGGCAAGAAGACATCGATACCCGCTCCCGGGCGGCGAAGGGGGGGTTGCCGGGAGATCTGGCCGTCAGTTCATGAAGCCCGGGGCCAGGAAAAAGAACCCGTAGGCCACGATCAGTGCAGGGATGGCCGAGACCAGGGTGGCAAGCACCGCCGCCCCTGGATTGACGGCGATTGCCGGGAACAACGCGTCACCATCATTCGAAATCGCGTTGCCGACCAGGGCAGCGAACGGAATCACGCCGCTGACATAGAGCGACGTGACCAGCACCTGTGGACCACAACCGGGAATGAAGCCGACAATGACGCCGATCAGCGGCAGAACCGGCGCCACCAGCGTGAACACCGCCTCAAGATTGATCCCGGAAAAGGCCACCAGGTATTCGTAGAGAAGATAGGCGGCAATCACCCAGACCGAGATGAAGCTGGTCTCCTCGGCCATCCTGGTGACCGGGCCGTCATCCGGACTGCCCAGGGTAGAGAATTGCGATGTCGACCAGATGAATAATCCGGTCCCGGTGCCAAGCAGCGCGATTACCATCGGCAGGGCCGCCAGCCCCCCGGTTGGCTCCAACTGCAGCAGCTGCAACACGCCGAAACCGAGCCCCGGAACGGCCAGGGCAAGATAGGCGCAATCACGCAGCCTGGTCGAGCCGACCGGCGGCGGGGCGCCGTGCCGCCTCCTGCTGCCGACGGCCCCGATGCCCGGAAAGAAGCGGTTGACTGTCCAGCCGGACAGGACTCCGACGACAAAGGACAATGGCAGCACCACCAGCGCCGCGTCCGGCCGGATCGCGATCAGCAGGAAGGCCGCATCACCCATGGTGGCGGTCAATGTGGCAACAACGGCGCCGAATCCGACATGGCCCGAGGAATAGGCGGCAACCACGACGACGGCGCCACCACAGCCCGGCATCGCCCCCAACGCGGCGGCAAGCGGCACCGAAAACAGGCCCGACTCCCGCAGGACCGACCTGATATCGAAGTTGAGCAGCCGCTCGGCGCTGTAGAACAGCAAGAGGGTGGCGGCGACAAACACGCTGACCTGGATGTAGGCATCGACGATCATCTGGCGACCGATCAGCCCGAATTCTCCCGGCGACAACACTGCCAACAGGACCATGACTGCAACCGCCAGTCGCCGTGGCCTGACGCCCGGCAACTGGTACCGGCCTCCGGGAGTCAATGGCTGGATTGCTGTCGTTACATCAGACGGCATGCCGATCTCTACATGCAATTGCGAATCATTATCACCTGCGGCGAATATAGATGTTGCGCAAGCGGACACAAGCGCCAATAAGCACGGGCGCAACCGGAGCAAGGACAGATTGCAGGGCGGGACAATCCAGGTGAATACCACCGAACGACAGGAAATCGTGACCCGGTTCTTCGAGAGCATCCCGCATTCGAGGGCGCTGGGAATGCGTATCGTATCGGTGGGTGCGGCCCGGGCGACGATCTCGATGCCCTATGACCGGCGGTTGATCGGCGACCCGGTCTCCGGTGTCATCCATGGCGGTGCGGTATCGGCGCTTGTCGATACCTGCGCCGGCGCCGCCGTGGCCCTGCATCCCGAAATCCTGCCGCCGGTGGCAACGCTCAATCTCAATGTTGCCTATATGCGGCCGGCCGCCCCGGGAGCGACCATCACCGCCACAGCCGAGTGCCATCACTTCACCCGCACCGTGGCATTTGTCCGGGTGAGCGCATACGACGGTGACGATCACCGGCCCCTGGCCACCGCCACCGGGCAGTTTGCCATGGGGACATCGAGGCAATGACCAGCCCCGCGGCGGGGTCCGGGTCCGGCGGTGATTTTCTGCAGGCGATCTGCCAGGGCATCCCCTATATCCGGTTTCTGGGCCTGCGTTTCGATCGGCATGGCGACGAGTTGACTGCCCTGCTGCCGTTCCGCCCGAAATTGATCGGCAACCCTGAACCGGCAGCACTGCATGGCGGGGTGACCGCCGCCTTTTTGGAGGTCACCGCCCTGGTCGAGCTTCACTGGACCATGTTCGGGGGCGATGATTGCGAAACCGGCAGCATCGGGAAATTGCCGAGGACGATTTCCTTTTCGATTGACTATTTGCGGCCCGGGCTACCGAAGGATTCCTTCGCCCAGGCGCGGGTCAACAGGGCCGGCCGAAGATTTGCCTCGGTTCATGTCGAGGGCTGGCAGGAACGACGGACTCGGCTATTTGCCCAGGCCACCGGTCACTTCCTGATGCCCGAGAGACATGACTGACACGGTCGGAGGAATCACCCACCGGCGCGTTCTCGGGATTGCGGTTCCCATCGTGCTGTCGAACGCAACTGTACCCATCCTGGGCGCGGTCGATACCGGGGTGGTCGGGCAACTCGGCGAGGCGGCGCCGATCGGTGCCGTGGGAATCGGGGCGCTGGTGCTGACCACCATCTACTGGCTGTTCGGTTTCCTGCGGATGGGAACATCCGGCCTGACCAGCCAGGCCCGCGGCAGGGGCGACCGAACCGAGGTCAAGGTGCTGCTGTCCCGGAGCCTGGCAATCGGCCTGGCTGCCGGGCTCGTGCTCATCATGCTCCAGTATCCGATATTCAAGACCGCCCTGTTGATTGCACCGGCATCGACCGAGGTTGAAACGCTGGCCTCGCAATATGTCCGGATCCGGATCTACTCGGCACCTGCGGCAATCTGCCTCATGGGCATGATCGGATGGCTGATCGCCGTCGAGCGCACCAGATCGGTGCTTGTCCTCCAGCTGGTCATGAACGGCATCAACATCGTGCTCGACCTGGTGTTCGTGCTCTGGCTTGATTTCGGAGTCCGGGGGGTGGCGGTGGCTACGGTGATTGCCGAATTCAGCGGGCTGGCCCTTGGCCTGTGGCTCTGCCGCGATGCGTTTGTCGGCGGCATCCTGCGCAGCTGGCGTCGGATCCTGTCGGGGGCAGAATTACGCCGGATGGCGGTGATCAATGCCGACATCCTGCTCCGCACGCTCCTGCTGGAAGCGGCATTCGTCTCGTTCCTGTTCCTGGCCGCCGATTTCGGGGATCGGACCCTTGCTGCCAACCAGATCCTGCTGCAATTCCTGCACATCACCGCCAATGCTCTCGACGGTTTTGCCTTTTCGGCCGAGGCGCTGGTCGGTCTGACCGTCGGTGCCCGCACGCGCCACCAGCTTCGCCGGGTTGTGATGCTGACGAGCCTGTGGGCCGGCATGACCGTCCTCGTGCTGGCGGCGGCTTTTGCCCTGTTCGGCCCGCTGGCGATCGACATCATGACCACTTCGCCCGAGATCAGGTCGGAAGCACGGCAATACCTGGTGTGGGTCGTGGCGCTGCCGATCATCGGAGCGCCTTCCTGGATGCTGGATGGAATCTTTGTCGGCGGCATGCGTACCCGGGACATGCGAAATGCGATGCTGATTTCAGTGCTGGTCTATGCGCTGTCGCTGGTGATCCTGGTGGACAGCTTCGGAAGCCATGGCTTGTGGGCAGCCCTGCTGGTGCTGTTCGTTGCCCGCGCGGTCACGCTCGGCTCCCGCTACCCATCCCTCGAGAACGCCGCCACCTGACCGGTGGCGGCGGCCCGAAAGCCGCAGGAAGGATGACGCCGCATCCTGACTGGCAGCGGAGTGGCGGTGAGAGAACCGGGCCGGACCGTCACTCGATCCTGGCATCGACCCCCACTGCCTCGCTCACCGATGCGAAGCCATCACGACGCAGCAATGCGGCAAGCCCCTCGAGAACCTCGCCAACCAGCGACAACCCGCCAAAGACAAGCCCGGTATAGAGTTGCAGGGCGCTGGCTCCGGCCCTGATCCGCGCATAGGCATGTTCGCTCGAGGCGATCCCGCCAACGCCGATCAACGGAATCCCGCCTCCGGTCACGCGGTAGAGGCGCTTCAGCACCGCCATGGCCGGGTCCAGGAGTGGACGGCCGGAAAGCCCGCCCGCCTCGCCGGCCAGCGGCGAGACCAGCGCCGGGCGGGCCAGCATGGTGTTGGTGGCGACAATTCCGTCAATCCCGGTCGCCATCGCCGCCCCGGCAATGCCGTCGATCGCTGCCGCCGACAGATCAGGGGCAATCTTGATGAACAGGCGAGGCGGGCATTCGAGCCGCGAACGGGCCTGGCAGCTCCGGTTGATCACCTCCTCGAGCGACCCGGTCTGCTGCAGGCTTCGCAACCCCTCGGTATTGGGCGACGAGACATTGATGGTCACGAATTCGACATGTGCGCCGCATATTCCGATCACCCTGGCATAATCGCCAGCCGGGTCGGCGCTCCCGCGGTTCGGGCCGACATTCAGCCCCAACACCCCCCTGCCCCTCGGGCGCATGGCCAGCCTGCCGGCAATGGTGTCGGCACCGTCATTGTTGAAGCCCAGCCGGTTGATGACCGCCCGATCCTCCGCCAGGCGGAATACCCGCGGTCGTCGGTTGCCTGGCTGTGGTCGCGGCGTTGCCGCGCCGGCCTCGACGAATCCGAACCCGGCATCGAGCAGCGGTCGAATTGCCCTGGCATTCTTGTCATAACCGGCGGCAAGGCCCAGCGGGTTGGGCAGGGACATCCCGGCCAGGCTGGTTGCCAGCACCGGGTGCTGATCGGCAGGGTGCCGGGGCGCAAGCCCGAGTCGCAGCGCCTGCAGCGACAACTCGTGTGCCCTTTCGGGCTCCATTCTCCGCAGCAGCGCCAGCCCTGCCTTCTCCAGCAGCGTCATTGGCCCATCCGGATTGCCTGCGTGAAAAGCGGTTCACTGACTCGCCTGTCAGCCTGGTGCGGCAACGGGTTGAAATCGGATTGATGGCACTCGCGCATGGTTCTGGACATCCGGGTCGGATCTCCCGGCCTGATATGGGATTCGAGGTCGTCCTGCCAGTCCCCGCCGGCCCCGGCCTTCCCAATCATGTGGAGAGTGGGTAGTTGCCATTCCGGGGCCGATGCAACCGCCGCCGGGAGTCCCAGGTGGAAGTTGATGGTCCCACCGGAGGGCGAGGGCCGGCAAACTCCACCCCCATCCGGTCAACCCTCGAGCTTTGCCGGCGCCCGGCGACCAGGGAGTTCGGCCGGAATTGGAGCGAAGAATGACAGGAACGGGCGGATTTGACCTGGCGGGAAAGCTGGCGCTGGTGACCGGCTGCCGACGCGGCATCGGCCGGGCGATGGCAGAGGCGCTGGCCGAAGCCGGGGCCGACATCGTCGGGGTCAGCGCATCGATGGAGGCTTCGGGAAGCGATGTCGAGCAATCTGTTGCCGAATTTGGCCGGACCTTCCGGCCCTTCCAATGTGATCTTGCCGATCGGGATGCGGTGCATGGCCTGATCGGGAGGATCGACGAGGCCGGCATCGAGCCGGACATCCTGGTCAACAATGCCGGCATCATCCGGCGCCAGCCGGCCGCTTATCATCCGGAGGAATGGTGGGATCTCGTTCTCGAGGTCAACCTGTCGGCCCAGTTCATCCTGAGCCGCGAATTCGGAAAGCGGATGGTCGCCCGCGGCGCTGGCAAGATCATCTTCACTGCATCGATACTCTCCTTCCAGGGTGGCATCAACGTGCCCGGCTATGCAGCATCCAAGGGCGGGATTGGCCAGCTGACCAGGGCCCTGGCCAATGAATGGGCAGGCAGCGGCGTCAATGTCAACGCCATCGCACCCGGTTATGTCGAGACCGATAACACCGAAGCGCTGCGAGCCGACCCGGAACGATACCTGGCAATCCTCGAGCGGATCCCGGCCGGGCGATGGGGACGGCCGGAGGATTTCGGCGGGCCGGTCGTGTTCCTGGCCTCGTCGGCATCCGATTATGTCAATGGTCAGATACTGACCGTCGACGGAGGCTGGATGGGCAGGTAGCGTCGCCGAAGGCCGCTGGAGGGACAATCACCTCCCGAAGGCCCGGCACTGCAAATTTCACTTGATCTTTGACGGCAAAAGCAAAAATGTCGGTTCCGGATACTTCCGTTGAAACCTCGAAATCGAAGGATCCGACGATGCTGAATGAGTCACTCGATACCGGTCTTGACGCCGTAACCGATTCGATTGAGACCGCCCGCGGCCTGCCAAACCCACATTACACGAGCGATGCCGTGTTCGAAGAGGAACGGGAGGTGCTGCTTTTTGGAAGCTGGTCGGGCATCGGGGTCGGCGCCGACATTCCGGAGGCCGGCGACGTGATGCCGGTCGATTTTGCCGGGATGCCGCTGCTGTTGATACGCGGCCATGATGGACAGGTCCGGGTGTTCCAGAACACCTGCCGCCACCGGGGGATGATCCTGGTCGAAAAGGCTGGAAACCTGCGCGGCACCATCCGGTGCCCCTATCACAGCTGGTGCTACAATCTCGACGGCAGCCTGCGGGCCACCCCGCATGTCGGTGGACCGGGCCGAAACCTCGACCCGAATGTCAGGCGTGACCAGCTGGGGCTGATCCAGCTTCGTTCGACAATGTGGCGGGACATCATCTTCGTGAACATTTCCGGCGACGCGCCGGAATTCGCCGATCATGCGGCAGCGCTTCTGGAGCGCTGGCGCGAGCAGGAGCATCCGGTCCATCACGGCGGCGAGTCGTCAAGTTTCACCTTTGACGTCGCCTGCAACTGGAAGCTGGCCATCGAGAATTACTGCGAGAGCTACCACCTTCCCTGGATTCATCCGGGCCTCAACAGCTATTCGAGACTGGAAGATCACTACCATATCGAAGCCCCGGGGGAGTTTGCCGGCCAGGGAACCCGGGTCTATCGCCAGATCGAGGGCGAGAATGGCGAGCGGTTTCCCGATTTTCCCGGACTCTCGGAATTCTGGGATGAAGGAGCCGAGTATATCGCGCTGTTTCCCAATGTGTTGCTGGCGGCGCAACGGGACCATTGCTACGCGATCATCCTGTTGCCGCAGGGCAAGGACCGAACCATCGAACGCAACGAGATCTATTACAGTTTCGACCCGGAGAAGCGTCCCGATCTCAAGCCACTGATCGACCGCAATGCCGTTCAGTGGCGCGGCGTTCTCGAAGAGGATCTGTTCGTTGTCGAAGGGATGCAGAAGGGTCGGAAAGGGGTGTATTTCGATGGCGGCAAGTTTTCCCCGGCCATGGACGGACCAACCCACATTTTCCACCGCTGGGCCGCCAGCCGCATGCAGGATTACCGGGCAAACCGGAATTGACGGGCCCTGATCGCCTGAATGCCGCCATCATCGATGCCTGGCGGCGGGATGACGGCGAAGCTCTCGCCGGACTCTATGCCAGCGCCGGACAGGCGCTGCTTGATGCCGGCCGCACCGACGAGGGGTGCTTCTTCCTGACCCAGGCCTATGTACTGGCACTCGAACACGGCCTTGACATGGCCATTCGCATCCATACCGAACTCGTGCGCCAGGGACGGGAGGCATGACCTTCCCGAAGCCTGGCAGGCAAGGATGCCGAGCCTGAGGCATCCCGTTCGGGACAGGGGAAATGCACCGGCCATGTGTCTGGAGCCACCCGACGAAAGTCCACCCCGCCCGGACCACCTCACCGTCCGGTGTGATTGATGTCGCCTTCCAGCTGAACCCGGCCGCGCACCGCCGCAGCCGGAAGGACAGGCCGGTCGGCCCGGGCCCGAACAATCAGGAAAGACGCAAGAAAACCCGGCACTGGTCGATTGATTCGGCGCATATCACCGGGTCATGATATGGTCCGGCCAGCCGGATGCCGGTGAAGAGTTGAATTCATGCCTGCCACCATCAGTGAACAGCAACTGCGCGAGGCCTGCCAGACAACACTGCGCCAGTGGCCGGAAGCCAGGGCAGCCTTGCTCTTCGGCAGCCGGGCCCGCGGCGATGGCCGGGAGGACAGCGACTGGGACGTGGCCATCGTACTCTCCGGGGACAATCCTGAACGCGCCCGGCCAGCCACCAACCCGGAGGAATTCCCGCACGCGGCGGCGCTCTTTGATCTTGACCCTGTCGATTGCTGGACCCTGACCGAAGGCTATCTGAACCGGCGGGCGACCGACCTCGGATCGTTGCCATATGCCGTCTGCCGCGATGGCCGACTGCTGGCCGGCCAGCTGCGAATACCTGACAAGAAAAAGATTCTTGAGGAGGCAACATTGAACCCCGAAAGCTGGCAAGACAGGATGGCCACGGTGTTGAGGCAATTGAACTTGGCCATGACACCGATAGGCGAGGTGTTGGGGGAGCCATCCTGGAGCAGGTGTTTGGGGGATTGCAGTGACCTGATGCAGATATCGTCAAACGCCGCCGAATTGCTGGTCAAGGCGGCGATGGAGCGACGGGGTGTTGCAGCCGACCATACCCATGACGTCGGCAAGCTGGCCCGAGACTTTCAACGGGTCCGCTCCGGCGAGGAAGAATTAGCGCGGCGGATGTCGGCTCTGAACGGGAAAAGCCGCCAGCATCATATGGCCCTATATGGTGACGACAGGGTCGAATTGGAGGATGTCACGCTGGCGGTGGATCGCATGTGTGGGGTGCTGGCACTTTGGGCAGACGAGATCAATCCATCCCATGCCGACCGGATGAGCGGGATGAGCGGCGAGCTTGCCAGTCGGGCCGATGAATACCTGGGCAAGTGGCTTGCAGCGGTCCGGGCGGATGTCGTGGCCAAACCCGACGAAGGCAGCCTGGCGCAGGAGGCAGCCAGTGCGGTGGTTGATGGCCGTCGGCAGATCGAAGAGGCACTTACCGAATTCCGTGACCAGGTTCAGCGATATACACCTGCACCGCCGACGGTACCGACACCGACTGAGGACCCTGGTCCCGACCAAGACATCATGCCCGATCCATTCAGGTTGCCAACGCCGTTTGATGACTGATCGTGTGTCGGGCCGGGGGACTGGCGGAGAGTTGTGTGCAGGGCCGGCTCTGAAGCTGGTGATTTCGGGCCATGAGGCGGGATTGTCGGGGCCCGCCGGCAAACGGGCCGTCGGCTGTCATCATGCTTATGGCCGGCAATGTTGTTCACGAGTTGCGGCCGATGCCCGAAATGCCTGTGGAGCGTGAGCTGGGGATGTCACCACACGTGTCCGGGAGCCTGGCGATTGCTGAATTGTGCGGGTGGGTCACTGTGATCGGTGAGATTGACGTGTGGTCGGCCCGGGACAGTACCGGGCTGGCATCTCGCTGCCGCGGTCATGCACGGCTTGAATGTGCGGACATGCAGCGGTAACTAGCTTTCTGCGCGGGTGTAGCTCAATGGTAGAGCAGCAGCCTTCCAAGCTGAATACGTGGGTTCGATTCCCATCACCCGCTCCAGAATTCCTTCCAGTCCGGCGGCGACCATTGCAATGAGGAAATCAACCGTCGGGTCCGTTCAGCCGCTTCGCAGGTTATGGCCGTTTCTCAGGGCATACCGTTTGCGTCTGGTGCTGGCCGTGCTGGCAATGATTTCCACCGCCCTGCTGTCACTGGCACTGCCGCTCATGGTACGCGGCATCGTCGACGGGTTTTCTGCCACCCTGCCGGAGGCGGTGGACCGTCACTTCCAGGCAGCACTCCTTCTTGCAGTGCTGTTGGCGGTGACAACCGGAATTCGCTACGCCATGGTCACCACCCTGGGCGAGAGGGTCATTGCCGATATCCGCAAGGCGGTGTTCTCGAAAGTCATCCGGCTCAGCCCGGCCTATTTCGAACAGACCATGACCGGCGAGGTGATCTCCCGCCTGAACACCGACACCACGCTGGTCCAGGCCGTGCTCGATTCCACCATCTCCATGGCGGTCCGATATGGCCTTATTCTTGTCGGCGGCCTGTCGCTGATGCTGTGGACCAGCCTCAAGCTGTCGCTGCTGGCCCTCGTGGTGGTGCCGCTGATTCTCCTGCCGCTGTTGGCCCTTGGTCGAAGATTGCGGTCGCACAGCCGCACCAGCCAGGACCGGATTGCCGATGGCGCCGCCAATGCCTCCGAGGCACTGCTCGCGGTCCAGGCCGTGCAGGCCAATACCCATGAAGTCGAAACCGTGTCGACCTTCGGCAGGCTGGTCGAGTTGTCGCTGGAGGCGGCCTATCGCCGGATCCGGATCCGGGCCCTGCTGACCACGCTGATCATTTCCCTGGCATTCTCCTCGGTGGTGCTGGTGATCTGGACCGGGGCGGGTGAGGTTCGCAGCGGGCAGATGAGCGCTGGTCAGCTGATCCAGTTTGTCATCTTTGCCGTCATGGTGGCTGGCTCGGCCGCCGGTTTCTCCGAGGTCTGGGGTGACATCCTGCGCGCCGCCGGTGCCACCGAACGGCTGATCGAATTGCTGGAATCAGGCGATCCGGTCAACGATCCGGACGATTTCGAGGAACCGGCAACGCCGGCGCGCGGCGAGGTGGTGTTCGGCGGCGTCGGTTTCCGCTACCCGTCCCGCCCGACGGTGGCGGCGCTGGAGGATGTCTCGTTCACTATCCGGCAGGGAGAGACCGTGGCGCTGGTCGGCGCCTCCGGTGCCGGCAAATCGACCGTATTCCAGCTGATGCTGCGGTTCTTCGATCCGCAATCCGGCGCCATCAGCATCGACGGCGTCGATTTGCGCCGGATGCGCCGCAGCAGCTTTCGGCGAATGATCGCGCTGGTTCCGCAGGAAACGGCGGTGTTTGCGACCACGGCACGGGAGAATATTCGCTTCGGACGACCGGGGGCCACCGACCGGGAGGTCGAGGAGGCCGCACGCGCCGCCTTCATCCATGACTTCCTGGCCGGATTGCCCGATGGCTACGAAACCTTGGTCGGCGAGCGGGGGACCATGCTCTCCGGTGGTCAGCGACAGCGTCTGGCCATTGCCAGGGCCATCCTGCGCGATGCCCGCATCCTGCTCCTGGACGAGGCAACCTCCTCGCTCGATCCGGAAAGCGAGGCGCATGTCAGGAATGCGGTTGACAGCCTGGCTGCCGACCGGACGACGCTGATCATCGCCCATCGGCTGGCAACCGTGCAAAAGGCCGATCGAATACTGGTGTTCGACCGAGGCCGGATCGTCGATGAAGGTCCGCATTCCCGGCTCGTCGACAAGGGCGGGATCTATGAACGGTTCTCGCGCCTGCAACTTGACGGCAAAGGCCGGCCAGTCTCCGGCCAGTGACGCATGCGGGCGCAGATTCGAGTGGCGTTGGCCCCGGAGAGCGACCGGTGGAAAGTGGAGTGCAACAACCCGCCGGGTCTTTCCGGCACCGGTGCATCTGCCGGCAAGGGGCCGGATGTCATCAGTCATGTGGCCGGTGTTCATGATCGTGGGCCGGGCCGGGCCTTCTTCAAGGCGGGTCCTGGCGTGTACGCAAGTTGGCGCAGGACGGCGTCGGCTGCACATTGCTTGCCGTGGAATGGCATAACGAGTTTTCCTGTTCATGAGTCATTGCTTGCCAGGGCTGGCAGAGAGTATTGGGAGTTCCGACGACATGGGGAATCAGCCGCAACCGGCCCAGCTCCGGACCGGCCATGGCGATGTGGCGCCAGTGGATGCATCAAATGGAGCAGCAAATCGAAATCTACCATGGCACCTGGGTCCCGCGGCCCAATGCGGAATTCGACAATTCGGGCCGGTTCGTCTTCTGGGTCGAAACATCTGGACAGGATACCGGCAGGTCCAAACCCGGACTGCATCCGTCGCACCTTGCCAATTCCGGGCGGCTGAAGGACTTCCTTGCCTCCGACCTGAAACTCGGAGCGGCGACAATCGCCGTTGCCGAGCCCGAGCCGGCCAGTTTCTGCGCCACCATGCCGAGCGCCGATGGCAAGCCGTTGCCGAGCCTCGAGATGGCAATGCTGACTGGGGAATACCTGCCCGACCGGTTCGAATGGGATGACTGGGATATTGACGGGATCGCCATCCGAAACCCGCTTGCCTTCCTTCGTGAACTGCAATTTCTGTCCGGTTTTTCCGGGGCCGGTGTCCATGTCGGCCATGACCTGAACTTCTGGATCCGCTACGCGCAGCAGTTGCGCGCCCTGGTTCGTCAGCATCAATTCCTGCCGGTCATGAAGTGCCTTCACCCCCGGAAAGGCCGGTCGCAGCCCGTTTACGCAACGGGATGGGCCCCCGCCGACAATCTCTACGAACGCGGACTTCGCGACTTTGCCGACGCAATGCCGGCGGCATGCACCCTGGTCATGAATGCCCGGAACGGGCGCGCAAACGGCAAGGCACCGGTATCGGCCCTGGATCGAACGGAATTGCTGCGACAGTTTTCCGAACAGCAGGTTGACAGGCTGGTCACCGGCACCCCTTTTACGCAAGCCTTTCTGAATCGGCTCGGGGACAGCTGGTTTGCATACACTTTGGAGCCTGGCCCGGCTGGCCGGGTCGGGGCGAACTTCAAACCTCCTCCGGGCCCCAGCGTTGCGGATGTCGTCCACTGGCACACTTGGCAGAAAAAGATCCTGGGCCAGGCGCGACGCTCCGGATTCTCGCTCGGATTTCGCCTGAGCCAGGAGGATCGCAGGGACGGTGATCGCTGGCATATCGGCTTCTTTGTATCCTGCAACGAGGATCCCTCACTCTCGGTGGATTTGTCGCAATGGTGGTCAATGTCCGAACGCAAGAAGGATGATTGGAAGGGTCGCTTTGGTCATGAATTCGAGCGCCATCTGCTGATCAATCTCGGCCAGGCCGGGCGCATCTGTCCGCTGCTCTGGCGGGGCATGGAAACCGCGGAACCCACCGGCGTCAATATTGACCTGAACACGGCATACGAATTCCTGAAGGATGATGCGCTCGTGCTTGAAACGGCGGGCTACCGGATCGTCCTGCCAAGCTGGTGGACGCCCAAGGGACGCCGACGGGCGCGATTGCGGATCAGGGCAAGCGGACAATCCGGTCAATCCGGTCAATCAGCATCATCCTCGGGGCTGCTGCGGCTGGAGTCGCTGGTCAATTACGATTATGCACTCTCCATCGACGGCGAGCCGGTCAGCGAAGACGAGTGGAAGACCTTGCTGGAAGCCAAGTCGCCACTCGTCAAATACCGCGGCGAATGGATGGAGATCGACCACCAGAGAATGTCCGAGACGCTCGAATTGTGGCGAAACCGGAATGCGGGCGGCGGCGTCGAATTCAGCCAGATGATCAAGGAAATGGCCGAAGCGGACCCGGACACCGAGGAGTTTGTCTTCGATGACGTGCTGGGCGGAATCGTCAAGGGGATCATGAACCTGACCAGCCTTGAGCCGATGGACACCCCCGCCGGAATGCGCGGCGAGTTGCGAGCCTACCAGAAAACCGGACTCGCGTGGCTGGCGCGCCAGGAACGCCTTGGCCTGAATCCGTGCCTGGCAGATGACATGGGGCTTGGCAAGACCATCCAGCTGATCGCATTGCTGCTGCACGAACGGCAATGCGACGGCGCGACCGGAGATTCTGGAATTCAGCCCACGCTGCTTGTCGCCCCGACTTCCGTGCTCAGCAACTGGAAAAAGGAGGTCGGCAAGTTTGCGCCCGAGCTCGAATGCCACGTTCACCACGGCCCCGGCCGGCCTCGCGACGATGCCGGTTTTGCCAAATCGGTCGCCGGCTGCGACCTGGTCGTGACCTCGTTCAACCTGGCCCGCTCGGACAAGAAAACACTGAAGGGACTGGAGTGGCGTCGGATTGTCGTGGACGAGGCGCAAAACATCAAGAATCCAAAATCGGCGCAGGCCAGGGCGATCTTCGAGCTACCCGCGACCAGCCGCATTGCCATGACTGGAACGCCGATCGAGAACAGGCTGATGGACATGTGGTCCCTGTTCCGGTTCCTGAATCCGGGCTACCTGGGCACGGCGGCGCAGTTCAGGCGCGCCTATGAACTGCCGATTCAACGAGATAACGACCACGTCCGCACTCGCCAATTGCAGCAGCTGGTCCAGCCTTTCATCCTCCGTCGCCTGAAGACCGACAAGTCGATCATCGATGACCTGCCGGACAAGGTCGAACAGAAGCTCTACTGCAACCTCACCAGGGAACAGGCATCGCTCTACCAGGCGGTGGTCACGGATGTGGAGGAAAAGATCGAGGAGGCCGACGGGATGGCCCGGCGAGGACTGATACTCTCGACGCTGATGAAGCTGAAGCAGGTCTGCAACCACCCGGCGCAATTCCTGCAGGATGGAAGCGCCTTCTACGAGAGCCGTTCGCACAAGCTGACCCGCCTGAATGAAATGATCGAGGAAGCTCTGCTGGAATCGGACAGCCTGCTCGTTTTCACGCAGTTCACCGAAATCGGCGAGCGGCTGGTGGACCAGCTTCGGGAACGGCATTCATGCCCCGTGCATTACCTGCATGGTGGCACCAGCAGGAAGCGCCGGGAGCAGATGATCGACAGTTTCCAGGATCCGGACTCGCCCTCCGGGATCTTCGTTCTGTCATTGCGGGCGGGCGGAGTCGGAATCACGCTCACCCGGGCAAACCATGTCTTCCATTTTGACCGCTGGTGGAATCCGGCGGTCGAAAACCAGGCCACGGACCGCGCCTACCGGATCGGCCAGCAGAAGACGGTGTTCGCACACAAGATGGTGACGCTGGGAACGCTCGAGGAGCGCATCGACGACATGATCGAATCCAAGAAGGCGCTTGCCGAGAACATCGTCGGCACCGACGAGAACTGGCTAACGGAAATGGACAACGATTCCTTCCGGCAGCTGATTGCATTGAACCGCCACAGCATCATGGAGGCTTGATCATGGCCAGGATGACCCGGACCTGGTGGGGCGAAATCTTCCTCGAAGTCCTCGCAATGAGCATGGATGAGGGTCGGCTCAGACGGGGCCGGTCGTATTCCGGGCCGAGACGGCTGCTGAAGTTCGACATCAGAAAAGGTGTGGCCAGGGCCACGCTGCGGGGCAACATCAATCACTATTTTGGCGTCTACGAGGAGCCTCGATACAAGGCGACCGTCAAGCTGCGACAGTTCACGGCAGCTGACTGGGACCGGATATCGGAAAGGATCTCCAGCAATGCAGCCTGCCTGTCCCAACTGCTCATGAACGAAATGCCGACCGCGATCGAGGACGCGGTTTCGGGGACCGGCAAGACCCTGCTGCCGCGATCACGGGACGATCTCGTCAGCAAGTGCTCGTGTCCGGACTGGGCCTCGCCCTGCAAGCATGTTGCCGGCGTCTACTACAAGATCGCATCGTTGCTGGACCGCGATCCAATGCTCCTGTTCGAGATGCGCGGGCTCGAATTTTCGACGTTCCGCGACAAGCTCGCAGCATCGCCCCTGGGGCAGGCGCTCATCGACGAGCAGGCCGGCGAGGATGGGCCAATTGATCTTCCTGCCACCCGCTACACCGAGCCCCGACGAATTCCTGCCGCAGGAATTGACGCCAAATCGTACTGGATGGGCGAACACCCACTGCCATCGGTAAATGCCGTTGCCGGGCCGCCACCAACGCCGGCCGTGTTGGCCAAGAAGGGTGGCGACCACCCGGGGTTCTGGCATTTGGACCAGTCCTTTGTAGGCGTCATGGAAGACATCCATAGTCGTGTAATCCAGAAGAATCGCTCGTCCCTGTAGACACCGTGAGCTGCGCCCGAATGGCCGCTTGCGGCTGATCCGGCCGCCAGGCTTCACGGATGGTGGACAGCCGACTCCCCTGGAGCCCGTTTCACGCATGCAGCCACCCGGTTTCACCCACGGTAGCCAATTGTTTTCGCAAGGTAGCCACCCCTCGAACCGAAAGACATTGTCGTGATCCAGGATGCCGGTCCGCTTCCCGGAATTGATGATCAATCCGGGGCGGAAACTTGGTGCAGCATCTTGCCGAAGAGACGGTGAGGGCAGGAGTTCGGCTTCTCGAAGGGGGCGAAATCGAAGCTCTTCATGCAGATGCGGCAGGCATATCAGTCCAAGCTGCCGGCTGTGGCTGCGGCAATCTTTTTTGGGACCACGGTGGGTCATGATGCCCAGACCACACCCTTTGACGGCTGAGGAACGCTCTTGAGCGTCAACGGCGGCTGTGAGTTCGAACAGACAGAGGAGACACGTGTCCTGTCGTTCATGGGCGGTTTGAAGGGCACGGTGTGGGTCATGAGCTTCGAAGACCCTGCGTGTCGGCCGGAAGCGCCTGACAGCCCTCATACGGATGCCAGCACGTTTACGACACGAATCAGCTGTATTCGCCTGGCGTGATGCAATCTGAAGGTGCCAGCATGATCGACGAGGATTACCCGCGGTTGTTGTGGTCATGAACTTTGTCACCGATGACCTTCCAGGCATTGCGCAGGTCGAATTCATAATGACCTATGGATGTGGAGAGGCTGTCTAGCGCCATGCGCTCGGTCACATGGGCCAGCAATCACAACATTGACTGAACCGGCACCTATCCCTATTCTTGAAAACATGATTGGCGCGCCCGACAATCACGAACTGGACAAGCGGCTCGCCGTCCTGGAGGAACGCATGAACACCATGCAGGCACATTTGAAGACCAGTGAGGAGCGGCTGAACGCCACGCTGGAGCGGATCGAGGCATCCAACGCCAACCTGAAAGTCTGGGTCATGGCTACCGCCATCGCTCTCGGTGGCCTGCTGTTCGCCGCCTTGCGGCTGTGGCCGCCCGCGGGCTGACCTGCGGCAACCGGAACGCCCCCTGCGACTGACCGAGTCGGATTTGCGGTTCGTTGGCGCACTGGCGGGGTGTGTGTCGCTCACGTCGCCGCCCTGGTAGGACACGGAAGCTGGCGGAAGCAATGTCAAATCCCGACATTCTGCTGTGGGTTCTGCTTGCGATCAACACCATGGCATATCGCTACATTGGTCGTAGCGTGATATCGCAACCGGTGCATATTCGTCCGAGATGGGCTTGGAGCCCTGCCGCAGTGGTCGCAGCTGGAATTCTGCCTCCCGTGGCGTTTGCCGCCTTGATCATTGCCGGGTTCCTTGCGGGCGACTCCGGCTGGGGCATCCTGGTGGCGTCCATTGCCACTTTCGTGGTTTCTGCAGTTCGTCCTGATCGCGGACTGATTTAGGCGGCCACCCGACCAAGCCTGCCTGAGGGCAACAGACAGCAGGGGGCTGGCACCAAAGATCGCCCGCCACCGGCGATTGTTCACGCCATGTCCTGGCCACACAGCGCAGGAAGCGGGCCGTCATGACTTGGTATGCCGGGAATTTATCACCTCTGAAACGGCCTGAATCCGGGTCGTTTTCGGGGCTCTGCGGCGGGAACCAGTCCGGCCGACCCCTGATCAACTGCCTGTCAATCCAGCCGGACCGGCCCGCGCTGCATCATGCGCTTCTGGATGGTCGGCAGATCATGGTCCGATGTTGAAAAACCGGCACAATGGCGGGTTGGATGGCAGGCAGAAGCCCCATCAGGCATCAATTGGCAGCATCGGGACTCCCGGATGGATTTGAGTGCAAATCTTGGCTGGCAAGATTCGTGGTCGAGTTTATGATACCCGATACGTCGCCATGACGGGAGCGAGACTCAACCGCTGGCAGAGGGAGCAGATTGATGGCACTGGCAACCCTGGAGGACAAGCACAGGATCGAATCCGAACTGGGCTGGGACCAGCGAAAACCTGCCGGCACTCTCTACCAGCTGCTGGATGATGTCCGGAAACGGTACGGTGACCGGAATGCCCTGTCCTTTCAGCTGCTTTCCGTGCCGAACTCGAAATCGGAAACACTGACCTGGTCGGAAATGCACGACAGGGTCGTCCAGGCTGCAAACCTGTTTCGCTCCCTCGGCATTGGCGAGAATGATGTCGTTGCGCTGCTATTGCCGAATTCGACCGAGACCGCCATCGCCCTGCTCGCGGCGGAAATCGCCGGGATTGCCTGTCCGATCAATCCGCTGATCGGGGCCGACCAGATCGCCCGCATCCTGCAAGCGTCGAATGCCCGGGTGCTGGTGGCCCTGAAGCCGTTTCCCAAGACCGATCTGGCGCAACTGGCCAGCGAGGCCGCCAGCCAGTGTCCCAAGATTCGCCATGTCCTCGAAATCGACCTCGGGCGGCATCTTGCGCCCCCGAAATCCTGGATCATACCGCTGGTTCGGCCGAAATCGCCCCCCTACCGTTCGGCAGCCGTACAGGATTTCAACCAGGCGATTGCCAGGCAGCGATCCGACGGCCTGGATTTTGACGATTCGGGGCCGGACCGGGTCGGCGCAATGTTCCATACCGGCGGCACCACCGGCATGCCCAAGCTCACCCGGCATCGTTACGGCGGGATGATCTACAATGGCTGGGTCAGCGCCGTGGTTGGGTTGTCTTCAGAGGATGTGATTGCCTGCCCGCTGCCGCTGTTCCACGTCTTTGCCGCCTACCCGCTGCTGATGTCCGCCGTCGCCAGCGGTTGCCACATCGTCCTGCCGACCCCGGCCGGATATCGCGGCGATGGCGTGTTCGACAATTTCTGGAAGCTCGTCGAGCGCTGGAAGATCACCTTTATTGCCATGGTGCCCACGGCGGCGGCGGCGCTGATGCAGCGGCCGGTCAATGCCGACATATCGTCCCTGAAACGGGCCTTCTGCGGCTCGGCACCGATGCCGCTCGAATTGTACAGGCGATTCGAGTCGACGGCCGGGGTCGAGATCCTGGAAGGCTACGGCCTGACCGAAATCACCTGCATCGCCTCGGTCAACCCCATGGAAGGCGAGCGAAAGGTCGGTTCGGTCGGGATTCCAATTCCCTATACCGACATCCGCATCCTCGATTGCGACGAGTCCGGGCAGGTCCTACGCGAGTTACCGACCGGCGAGGTGGGCGAGATCTGCATTTCCTCGCCCGGGGTCTGGCCGGGCAACACCTACACCGACCCCGACCGGAATTCCGGGCTGATCGCCGATGGCAAGTGGTTGCGAACCGGCGATCTCGGCAGGATTGACGATGATGGCTATTTGTGGATCACCGGACGCGCCAAGGATTTGATCATCAGGGGAGGGCACAATGTCGATCCGGCAATACTCGAGGAGGCCATGGCCGAACATGACGCCGTGGCCTTTGCCGGTGCAGTTGGACAACCGGACCCTCGTCTCGGCGAACTTCCCTGCATCTATGTCGAACTGACCGAGGGCAGCACCGCGTCCGACCAGGAACTCCTGGACTTCGCCACCACCCAAATCGCCGACCGGCTGGCGGTTCCGGCACATGTTGAGGTGATGGATTCACTGCCCAAGACCGCGGTCGGCAAGGTGTTCAAACCGTCCCTGCGCAAGCGGGCAATCAATCGGGTCCTGGCCGCCCGGCTGCTCGAAGAGGGTGGGATTGCCGAACTGACCGATATCATCGAGGATCCGACCAGGGGGCTGCTGGTCCGGCTGGAGGCGCCTCCGGACGCCGATCGCGACCGGATCAGTGAGGTCGTGAACCAGTATCCGGTCCAGTGGGAATTCGAGAACTGACCCGGCCCGACCTGGAAAATGGTGCCGCAGGGGAGGATTGAACTCCCGACCTCACCCTTACCAAGGGTGCGCTCTGCCACTGAGCTACTGCGGCGATGGGATGAAATCTCCTATTGGCGAAACCGATGGGTGGCAAGCAACTTCTCGGCCCGCAGCCAGCCCTGCCCCGACATGATGGACAATCCGCTTCTGGACGCGTTTCGACCGATGCAATAACAGGCTGGCATGGCAGGATCGAAGGACACCGGCAGGAAAGGGCGCCCGGCAGCTGCCGCCGAACGGGCCGAGCGGCTGAAGGCCGCCCTTCGGCTCAATCTGAAGAAGCGAAAATCGCAAGCGGCAAGGCCGCCGGGTAATCGGAAGGACGACAGCTGAATGGATTGCATCGAGATTACGGGCGGTTTGCCGCTGTCTGGGCGGATTGCGGTGGCCGGGGCCAAGAATGCCTGCCTGGCCTTGATGCCAGCGGCAATGCTGTCGCAGGAACCGGTCATTCTTCACAACGTGCCACGCCTGACCGATATCGCCACCATGTCCAACCTGTTGCAGACGCTGGGGGTCGAGGTCAACATGCTCGGAGGCGGCTCCATCAGCCTGCATGCCCGCGGCAATCTCGGCTGGCTTGCCGAATACGACATCGTGCGCAAGATGCGGGCATCGATTCTCGTGCTCGGACCACTTCTCGCCCGCGAGGGGCGGGCCACCGTCTCGCTTCCCGGCGGCTGCGCGATCGGTGCAAGACCGATCGACCTGCATCTTGACGTGCTGAGGAAAATGGGGGCTGACTTGGAATTGCGCCAGGGATACGTCCATGCCGCGGCGCCTCGGGGATTGCACGGCACGATCATGGAGTTCCCGACAGTGTCGGTCGGCGCCACCGAGAACGCCATGATGGCAGCCACGCTGGCAAACGGGGTGACCGAACTCAGGAATGCTGCCCGCGAGCCCGAAATCGCCGATCTGGCCGCGTGTCTGACCGGTATGGGCGCGCGTATCGAGGGTGCCGGCACCAACACTATCCGGATCGAGGGAGTCTCATCGCTCGTCGGCATCGCCCATTCAGTGATCCCGGACCGGATCGAGATCGGCACCTACATGCTGGCGGCGGCAATCACCGGCGGCGAGATCACGCTGGACGGCGCACGACGCGACCTGATCACCACCTTTGCCAACACTCTCGAGACGGCCGGGATGATCATCGAGGAGGAGGAGGACCTGCTCCGGACCCGGCTGGATGGGGGGCGGCTGCGGGCCATCGATGTGGCGACTGCGCCCTATCCCGGCTTCCCGACCGATCTGCAGGCACAGCTGATGGCCGCCCTGACAATTGCTGACGGCACCAGCATTCTCGAGGAACGTATTTTCGAGAACCGGTTCATGCATGCCCCGGAACTCGGTCGCATGGGTGCTGACATCCGGATCAGCGGCCGATCGGCAAGGATTACGGGAGTGTCCGGGCTGAAGGGGGCGCCGGTCATGGCCACCGATCTGCGGGCATCGGTGTCGCTGGTGCTGGCCGGCCTGGCCGCCGCCGGCAAAACCACGATCAACCGGGTCTACCATCTCGACCGGGGCTACGAACAGGTGGAGCAGAAACTCTCGGCCTGCGGTGCCAGGATCAGGCGGATCAGCCAATGACCGGCAAGGATGCGAGATTTGAGGATGCCAACGACGAACCCCTGCGCCTCAGGGCCATGGATGGCGACGATTTGGCGGTGATTTCGGCACTGCTTCAGGACGGAATATTCTCGACCTCTGATCTGTCCTGGGACCCGAACCGCCGGGAATTCGCCATCCTGATCAACCGGTTTCGCTGGGAGCTGCCAGCCGAGGACCGGTTCGAGCGGGTGAGAAGCGTGTTCCTGGTGAGCGACATCACCCGGCTCCGATCGGGCGATCTCGGCAGTTCCCGGGCACCCCCGGCCTGTTCGCTGTTATCGGCCGAATTCGAGGCAGGGGAAGACAGCACCGGCACCCTCCGGCTGATGCTGTCCGGCGAGTTTGAGATCACCTTCGACGTCGAGTGTCTCGATGTTCGCCTGATCGACGTGACCCGCCCCTACGGGGCGGTGTCCGGCAGCAAGCCCGATCACGGGTAGCGACCGGTGCCGGAATTTCTTGACACCGGCCGGGCCGGATTCGATGCCCGCTTCGCGTCCCTTCTGCAATCCCGCACCGAATCGGCCGGACGCATCGACGATGTGGTCGCCGGCATCATCGATGATGTCCGCAGGCGCGGCGATGATGCAGTCGTCGAGATGACCCGGCGACTGGACCGCTTTGAAGTCACCGCCGACACGATTTGCATGGGGCCGGGGGAGATCGCCGAACTGGCTGCAACCGTCAGGGAGCCGCAACGTTCGGCCCTCTTCATCGCCGCCGAACGCATCCGGTCCTATCATCTGCGACAACTGCCGCCGAACAGCATGGAGGTCGACGAGACCGGCTCCGGTCTTGGCTGGCGGTGGAACCCGATTGGCTCGGTCGGCCATTATGTGCCCGGCGGCCTGGCCTCCTACCCGTCCTCGGTCTTGATGAACGCCATTCCGGCCAAAATTGCCGGTGTGAGGGATCGCCTGGTGGCAGCACCGACTCCGGATGGCCGGGTCAATCCGCTGATGCTGTTGGCAGCCGAGATCTCCGGGGTCAGTCGCATTTTCCGGATCGGCGGCGCCCAGGCCATCGCCGCCCTGGCCCTTGGCACGGAGTCGGTGCCGAAGGTCGACAAGATTACCGGCCCCGGCAATGCATATGTCACTGCCGCCAAGCGACAGCTCTACGGCCATACCGGCATGGACATGGTGGCTGGACCATCGGAGATCGTGGTCATTGCCGATGACAGGAGCAACCCGTCCTGGATCGCTGCCGACCTGCTTGCCCAGGCCGAGCACGACCCTGAGGCACAGTCGGTGCTGATCACCGACTGCCGGGAGATTGCCGACAGGACGGCAGCAGAAATCGCGCACATGTTGGAGGCATCCATCCCCGGCCCGGCTGCCGCTGCCAGTTGGCGGGACCATGGGGCGGTGATCATCGTGAGGAACATGGCCGAGGCCATCGACCTTGCCAACCGCATCGCGCCGGAGCATCTCCAGCTGAGCCTGCGTGATGCGCGGCAGCATGTCGATTCGATCAGCAATGCCGGGGCGATCTTTCTCGGCGAATGGAGCCCGGAAGTTGTCGGAGATTACGTGGCCGGACCCAGCCATGTGCTGCCAACCCACGGGGCAGCCCGCCACGGTTCAGGACTGTCGGTGCTGGACTTCTTGAAGCGCAGTTCGATAATCGAGATGAACCAGGCGGCATTTGCCACGTTAGGTCCGGCCGCCGAGATCCTGGCGCAGGCCGAGGGCCTGCCCGGTCACGCGGCGGCGGTCAGGTGCCGCCTCGATTGCGCAGGGGAGCAGGCAGGGTGAACGACACGAACCGGCTCATTCATGTCGAGATTGACGATACAGGTCAGCCGGCGATTTCCCCGGAGGTCGAGCAGGAACGCCGGGTGGCGGTATTCGACCTCTTGGAGAGCAATCGGTTCGAACTGGTGGAACGACCGGGGGTCGAGGTCAGGCCGGGTCCGTTCCGGCTGCGCCTGGCCCACCATTCCGGGCGAATTGCCTTCGACATTGCAGATGAGGGAGGCACCAAACTCGTGGAATTCCAATTGCTCATTGGCCCGTTCAGGCAAGTGATCAAGAACTATCTCGAGATTTGCGCCAGCTATTTCAACGCGGTCAAATTCGATCCGGTAAGCAGAATCGAGACCATCGACATGGCGCGGCGGGGCATTCATGACGAGGGTGCAAGGATCCTGGCCGAACGGCTTGAAGGCAAGATCAATGTCGATGACGAGACGTCCCGGCGGCTGTTCACGCTGATCTGCGCCCTGCAGCCGAGGCGGTAGGGAGAACCAGGTGACTGACCGACTCCCCTCGTCGGTTTTGTTCTGCTGCGATTACAATGCCGTGCGCTCGCCGATGGCGGAAGGGATCATGAAGCAGTTGCATGGCGATACGGTCTATGTCCAGTCGGCCGGCGTGCGCCGGGACCTGGATATTGACGGGTTCTCGATCGCGGTCTGCCAGGAAATCGATGTCGAACTTGCCCGACACCGGGTCAGGAGCATGGACGAGATGCAGGATTGGGGCGATGACCTGTCCAGCTTCGAGCTCATCGTTGCCCTGTCACCGGCCGCCCAGCGGCGGGCGATCGAGTCAACCGCCTATTTTGCGCTGGACGTGGAGTACTGGCCCGTCCTTGACCCGACCGGCATGGGCGAGTCCAGGGAAGACAAGCTCGGTTTCTACCGCCAGGCCCGCGACCAGATCCACAACCGGATCATCCAGCGTTTCGGCAACGGGCCGGGGCTGCCGGGCCCGTAGCTGCACGTCCCGGCGATGGACAGACCGGCCTCACCGTCCTGTCTGGCAAAGCCGGGAATAACCGGTCGCAATCCGTGCCGCCATCCGGGCATTCTCCTCTACGAGTATCCGGTTGGCGACAAGTGACGCACCGCCGGATGCAGCGGCAATCGATGTCAGCAGGTGCGGAGTCAGCTGCTTGCCGGTGATGCCTGCCCGTTCTGCTGCCTCCACGGCGTCATCGACCCAATTCTGGACCAGGTCGAAGGGAATTTCCGCAGCTTCGGGAATTGGATTGGCCACCAGCATTCCGCCGGCTAATCCGAGCTCTTCCCGGACGAGTTGGGCCGCGGCCACCTGTTCCGGATTGTCAATGCGCAGCGGAGATGCCAGGCCGGAATTGCGTGACCAGAAAGCAGGAAACCCGTCCTGGCCAATGGTGATCGCCGGAACCCCGAGGGTCTCCAGGACCTCCAATGTCTTTGGCAGGTCCAGCACCGACTTGGCGCCAGCCGAGACCACGATGACCGGCGTTTCCGCCAGCTCGTGCAGGTCGCGGGAGATGTCGAAGCTGTGTTCGGCAAGGCGGTGGACACCGCCGATACCGCCGGTTGCAAACACCTTGATTCCGGCCGCATGGGCACAGATCATGGTGGCGGCAACCGTCGTTGCACCGGTCTCGCCCGTCGCCAGGGCAACGGCCAGGTCACCCCGGCTCAGCTTCCGGACCTGCCTGCCGGTCGCAAAATCCTCGATTTCCTCACGGCGCAAACCGATCCGGATCCGGCCCTCAAGGATGGCAATGGTTGCCGGCACTGCATCCAGTTCGGAGATTCGCTCTTCTGCCGCCAGCGCCGTCTCGACGCTCTGCGGATATGGCAATCCCTGGGCGATGATCGAGGATTCAAGGGCAACCACCGGCCTGCCGGCGGCAACCGCCTCCCCGACCTCCGGCAACAGGTCAAGATATCGGTTCAATGACCCGATCCTCCTTCTATATGATCGCGGGCCAACCACGCAGCAAATTCGAGTGCCTCCAGCCGCCCGCGACCTTCGCCCCGGGCAAACAGGTGGCCGGCCACGAGATTGTCGCCGGCGCCGAGGAACCTGGACAGCCTGCCAGCCTCCGGTGGCATGACACGGTGCAACTCTGCACCATCCAGATCGACAACAGCCCGTCCGGCATCCGACACGACGACCCGGGAAAAGCCCCAATCCACAAGGCACTCCGCCGCCCTGCCGGCATCCGGCAGAACACGGCCGGTAATTGTCTCGGCCTCGCCCCGGTTCAGGTAGAGGGTGACATTCTGACGATGCCGGAAGGCCAGTGCCCGCCGTGCCTTGCCATCGGATGCGACCACGAAACTCACTGAAACATTGTCGAATTCCCCCCTGACTGCCAGCCCGTTCAGCACGTCGATGGCAAGATTGCCGTCAACCACCAGCCACGGACAACGCTCCGACTGCAATTCCTCGCTCGCCGCCAAGCCCTCCAGCAACTCGCCGCCCATTTCCTCGAGCAGCCGGCAATCGGAGATGCCGGTCACCAAGCCAGACGGGCCTTCGAGAAACATGCACCGGTCAGTGCACCGCCCCTCGACCTGCATGACGGCACGCGTTGCAATCCCCGCCCCGTCAATCTCCCTGACCAATTCTCGCCCGTCATCATCCCCACCGACGGCGCTGTAGAGTGAGACTTCCCCGCCAAGCCGGCGGATCGCCCGGGCGATGGTCAGCGCCACCCCTCCCGCCGATCGGGTGACAACACCTGGAACATCCTGGCCAATCCGGGGGTCGGCCGCCGACCGTCCGACATGATCCCAATGTGCCGAGCCAATGCAGACAAATCGATCCGGCATGACAGGCTCCAACATCATCATCGACCGCCCACCCTCACCCGCTTCCGGGAATCCGTTGCGTGGCCCTGTCGCGGTGACTCGGCCCGACATGCCTCGCACCATGCACGCCAGACACCGGATTGGTCCGGCCAGTCATCGTTTGTCCTGCCAGTTTCTTGTTCAATCCTGACAATCCCGCCCTCCACATGTCGGATACGGCATCACCTACAATCAGCCCCTACTTCCATACAGGGTCGCTTCGCACAAGATGACCTCCAACCCGCTTGCC
Organism: Paracoccaceae bacterium; assembly: GCA_965214695.1. Taxonomy (GTDB): domain Bacteria; phylum Pseudomonadota; class Alphaproteobacteria; order Rhodobacterales; family Rhodobacteraceae; genus JAPOXR01. Next base: position 1,401,249 of record OZ243967.1, read on the forward strand.
CGAACATGAGCAACGATCAGCATTATCCGGCGGCCGGCATGATTTCTGCCGGGCCAGCCACTTCCGGTGGCGGCCTCCATGCAAGCCGGATCCTCCAGGAGTGGATAAGGGCGGCGCCAGCCTTACGCGGCCACGATCTTGCCCGCCTGGTACAGCCAGGATGGCATTGGCCGGTCGAGCTTCCAGATGATTTGCATCGGACGGCTGCCCTCGTGACTGCAATAGCGAACATTGCCGAGGCAGTGATAGGGGAGAGTCTCGCCCCGGCCATCCTTCTTCCGCTCGCGCACGAACAGAACCACCTTCGTGCCCCTTGCCGCATGGTCGACATATCGCTGTCCGAGTTTGGAATCGGGAGTCGTCGTGTTTTGCGATTCCCAGTGAAAGAGTTCCGGCGAGATCGGATAGTCGGCATAACGGGTGGAGGGCGAGTAGTCCTTCTCGGACTTCTCCAGGGTGACGAAAAGAAGGTCGGTACCTGTTTCGGGGTCCCACAGGACACCAGGCTGCGGGTAGTAAATTGCGCCGCCGCCGGTGAGTCGCCCATGGGCCGCGGCAATCTCGCCCAGCGAATACGTGGCGTGGCTGGCCAGCGGCACTTCGTCGCCCGACTCAATGGATCCAGGCACGGTGCGAACGCGATCGGCCAGGATATCCAGGAGATCGATGATCTCGTCCTGCAATGATCCGGATTTCCGAATCATGGCCAGCAATTGTCCGAATTCCGACACCGCCTGGTCACGGCCAGCCAGGGCGGCAAACAGCATGAGGGAAAGGCGATGCTGGCGGCCAGGCGGCGTTTCGATGGCACCTCCCTGCAGAATACGCCGCCAGGCATCGATCCGTTCGCGGTCATCGACATGGATCATTCGCCCAACCGATTTCAGGAGAGCCTGGCTTGCCGCATCCCCTCCTGCCTCCTCGAATCCTGCCCGCCGTCGAAGCTCGGTGAAGCACTGCCCCGAACCGGGCCTTGCGTAGATGTCATCGAGACCGGCACCGGCCTTCCGCATGAAATCGCCAAGCCGTGTCTCCGGGCCCAATTCACGCAAATCATCGGCAAGACGCGCCCGGGCGTTGCGCACCGCTGTTCTCAGGTTCTTCAGTACCGTGTCCTTGGCGATACGGTCCAGCTTGAGCGCACATCCCGGCGGGAGCAGCGGGAAGTCCGCCTCGACGGCGCGCTTGACCTGGTGACGGGTGCCCCCGAGCAGCGCCCGGTAGCGCACATCGTACCGGTACTCGCGCCGAACCTGGCCCACGAAATCGAGAACAGTGAGCACCCGCTTCCCGTCGGCCCAACGCAACCCTCGTCCGAGCTGCTGGAGAAACACCGTGGCGCTTTCGGTCGGCCGCAACATGAGCACGGTGTCGACTTCGGGAAGGTCGACGCCCTCGTTGAAGAGATCAACTGCGAAGACAGCCCGAATGTCTCCGCGGCGCAACTTCGCTAGCGCCGCCCGCCGATCATCCCGCCCGGACTTGGCATCAAGCGCGACCGCCGGATAGCCGAATTCCGTAAACTGCCTCGCCATGAAATGGGCATGACGGACGCCAGCGCAGAAGCCCAGGGCCCGCATCTGGTGCGGGTCGGTCACCAACTCCTCGACGGCCTGGCGTATCCGAATTGCTCGCACGTGATCCCCGGTGAAAACGTTGTCAAGCTCGCCGGGCACATATCGACCACGCTCGAATCCCACCTTCGAGAGATCGGCAGAATCGTTCACCCCGAAATAGTGGAACGGGCACAGCAATCCCTGGTCAAGAGCGTCCCAGAGCCGCGACTCCGAGGCCACGCGGCCGCCGAACCATTCGAACACCGACTGGCCGTCGGTGCGCTCGGGCGTGGCCGTGAGACCAAGGAGAATTCGCGGCTCCAGCCGAGTCAGCAGGCGCCGGTAGCTGTCGGCGGCGGCATGATGGAATTCATCCACGATGACCACGTCAAAATCTGTCGCACCCATCATGTCGATGCGGTTGGCAAGGGATTGAACCGAGGCAAAAACATGTCGACCGGCGCGCGGACGCTCGCCACCGACCAGCCTCTCGCCGAATCCCGGCTCGCGCAGGACCAGTTGGAAGACCTGCTGGCTTTGCCGGAGGATCTCGTCGCGGTGCGCAACAAACAGCAGTGAGCGCCCCACACCCCGATCGCGCAGTCGCTTGAAGTCGAAGGCGGCAATCCAGGTCTTGCCGGTGCCGGTCGCTGCAACCACCAGGTTGCGGCAATGCCCGCGCAGGCGCTCCGCTTCCAGGGCTTCGAGCGCCGACTCCTGGTGTGGCTTCGGCGACACGTCAACCAGCAGAGAATGGGCCGCACCGGCCTGGCCCCCGCTACCACGCTGGCTGTCGAGCGCATCCTGCAGCCGCTCCCTGTCATCGGGCTCAGCCGAATAATCCTCGAATTCCGGCTCCTGCCAGTATTGCTCGAAAGTTGCATTGAAACGTTCGATCACCGCGGGGTTTTCGACGGCGCTGACCCGGACATTCCATTCAAGCCCGTCAACCTGTGCCCAATGGGTGAGATTCGACGAACCGATATAGGCGGTATGCAGCCCGCTATTGCGGTGAAACAGCCACGCCTTGGCATGGAGGCGAGTCCTTGCGACCTCGTAGGACACCTTCACCCGGGCGCCGAGCCCGACAAGTGTGTCCAGTGCCCTGCGTTCGGTCGAACCGGTATAGACACTGGTAATGACCCGCAACTCGGCCCCTGCCTTCACCCGATCGGCAAGTTCCGATTGAAACAGCCGCAAGCCGGAATGACGCACGAAGGCGCAAAGCAGGTCAATCCGGTCAGCGCTCGGAATCTCGCGGTTGACCTCGCCGGCAATCTGCGTGTCCCGCCCGCCATTGACCAGCAGGCTGGTCTGGCGAAGCGAGTGGATCGGCCGTGACGTCGGGCATGGCTCCCCGGCCAGCGGGTCAGGACGTGCCACCTCCAGCAACAATGCCTCCGCATCGGCGATCCTGTCCCTGGTGTCCACGTCGCCCCCACGCAGCAAATCAAGGAGCCGATTGACCAGCGACAGCTGCTCGGAGACCTCGATCCCGTCAAGCTTCCGGCGAAGATGGCGATAGATGTGACGGGCAAGCAGCTCGGACCGGACGGTGCTGTCGGCCTTCCCGGTATTGATCCACCAGCCTTCATCCTTCAGCTCGCCGAGTTTGGCCTCAAGCGCCGCCGTCAGCAATTCCTCGTAGAGGCCGGTCCTGAGCCTGCGGGTCATGGTTGGTGACGGCGAGAAGTCGGGAAATGCGCCATCGGCCCGCCATACCATGCCTGCCACACCTGAGCCACATTGATTGGCGTCCGACATCCAAACTTCCCGCCGCCGGTCCAACGACCCGAGAGCGGTATGGTGCAACGGACAAGATCCGTTTCCGGTCCAGGGCTAGCCGCGGTTGAAGCGGTCGATCATGTCATCCCAGGCCGGCGCCAACTCCAGCAACCCGTCCCAGAAGGATTGATCCCGGCGACGATCGAAATCGGCCAGTGATATTCCCTGCTGCTCGACCCAGGTGAAATAGCCCAAATTGAAAATCCGCTCGCGGTCGAAACGGCCAAGCTCCTGCACGTGGTCGATTGCGGCGCCCAGTATGTAGCGACCATAGGTCTCTGCGGCCGCCACCCTGTCGAACCGGCCACCGAATTGGCCAATTTCGGTGCGGTCCATCTCGGTCTGGTACATGTCGGCACCATCGGTCGCCACCGTCAGCACCACGTCATTCTCCTCGAGATCCATGTATTTGGCATACTTGATGGCGCCGATGATATTGGCAATCGATGACAGGCCAAGGCTTCCGAGGCTGGTGATCAATTGCTGGCCGATCCCCTTGTGGTCGGAAAGATATCTTCGCCCGACCGATGAATTGAACAGGAGGTTCAGCCCATCGCAGGCACGGTCTGACACCCCGATGATGAAGTCCGATGCCATGACATTGTGAATCAGTGGGATATGCTTGTCGCCAATTCCCTGGATATTGTGCTCGCCGTAACCGGCATAGAGCAATGTCGGGCATTCGACGGCCTCGACCACGCCGGTATCGGTGCCCAGCACCTGCTTCAGGTGATCGGCGGCGGCCAGGGTTCCAGCCGAGCCGGATGCCGCTACCAGGGCGCGCGGGCGCAACCCGCCATCCATGTCCAGATGCTCGAATATCCTCTGCAACGCCGGGCCAGTGACCGACCGATGAATGACATAGTTGCCGCATTCGGTGAACTGATTGAGGATCAAATTCCCCGGATCCTCCGCCAATTTGTGGCAGGCATCGTATATCTCCTTCACGTTGCTCTCGGTGCCGGGCGTGCGAATGATGTCATCGGGATCGGCAAGCCAGGCTTCGAGCCAGTCGAATCGCTCCTGGCTCATGCCTTCCGGAAGTACCGCTGCCGACCGGCACCCCAGCAACCTGCCAATCGCCACGCCGCCGCGGCAATAATTGCCGGTCGACGGCCACACCGCCCGGTGCCTGGCCAGGTCGAAGGAGCCGGACAGGAGATGCGGAAGCAGGCAGCCAAATGCCGCCAGCACCTTGTGCGCCCTGATCATCGGGAAGCGGTTGCCCAGCGCAACCACGATCCTGGCCCTGACGCCGGTCAGGTTCCCGGGAAGGACAATGTGCTCCGGCACATTGGACAGTGACCGTCGGTCGGCACCATTGTGCCAGTGCACCCGAAAGAGGTTGCAGGGGTCCGGTTCATCCGGATCGGCGCTGGCGATGTCGGCCGATTTTTGCGCCAGTTTGCCTACAGGGTCGGCCAGCTCCCCGATACGGGGCAGGATCACGCCGGCCTCCCGCAACAGCCTGGCATTGCGATCACGCGCTGCCTGATCGACAATTCCTTGCTCAGCTCCCGGCAACATGCCTGTTCCTCCCGGTGGATTTCGACCCGGGGAGAAGTCTCCCGGCACCCCGCCCTGCCTTACTCGCACGGGCATCAGGTGCCAACCTCCGTTGAATTGTCCAGAAAGTCGGGAGGAATGGAGACACCACTCAGGCGTCCCACTGCCATGCAGCTACGACCCGAGAATGACCTCCTTCAGCGATATCGGATGGTCGGTGACCCTCTCCCAGCCATCTTTGGTAACGATGAAGCTGTCACCGATTTGGGCGCGGAAGGTCTCGACCGACACCGAACCATCGACGGCCAGCACCATGCCGGGCTGCAGGATCGTCTTGTCGCCGGTGACCAGCTGCGGTGTTTCGAGAAAGCTGAACCCGGTCGCTCTTCCGCAGCGGAAGGGATAGTCGTGGCCGGCACTCCTGATCACCTCGGCATAGGCGGCATGAACGCTCTCGGCAGTCACGCCTGGCCGCAGCTCGTCAAGGGCTGCCTTCTGACTGGCCACCGCCACCTCGTAGATGTCGGCCTGCGACTTGTCGGCAATCTCGCCAATCCAGAATGTCCGGTCAAAGCCCAGTTTGAAGCGGTGAAAATTGGTCATGCCGCAGAAGCAGAGGAATACCGGCTCGCCGCGGCGCATGATGCGCGTCGTTGCCCGGTGGTGGGTCCTGGTGATGGTGTCTCCCGAGGCCATGATCTGCAGGAAATGGGAATTTGGCGACATGTCGGCGTCATCGTAATGGGCCGCCAGCAGTTCCGCCGCCTTGCGGGTTCCGGCCTCGGCCGTGGCAATGGCCACCTCGTATTCGGGCACGCCGTCGGCGATGGTGGCCCGTCCTGCCTCCATCATCGCCATCGCCACCCGCCCGGCGTGACGTGCCAGCTGCAATTCCTCCGCCGACTTGATCATGCGCATCTGCGCCAGGATGCCGGTTGCAGCGGTCAGCCTCGACGGCTCGACCAATTCACCGACATAGGCACGGACCACCGGCGGCATGCATTCGGGCTCGATGGCGATGCGTTCGGCTCTTCGAACCAGACTTGGCAATTCCCGACGCCATTCCTCGCCCATTCCGTCATTCCAGGGAGCAATCCGGCCGACATGGGCAGTTGCCCTTGCCGTATTCAGGTCAAGCTCCGGAGTGATGAGCAGGCTATCGCCATCCCGGCAGACTGCGAGAATGGTCGGGCGTCCGAACTCCATGTGCAAATAGTCGTGGTAGCCGGTAAGGTAGTAGACATTGTCCTCGTCGGTGATCAGCGCCAGATCAATTCCGGCATTGCCGAGGCGCGAGCCGAATTCCTGCATCCGCGATGCGAACATCGTTACCTCCCTTGCTGCCCCGGAACGGGGAGCCGGTCACGGACAAGTTCTGTCCACAATGCCGTGCCGAGCGGCAGCAGATCGTCGTTGAAATCATAGTCGCTTGCGTGCAACGGCTGTGCATGCGCCCCCTCTTCACCGTTTCCCAGCAGCATAAGGCAGCCGGGAATGGCGGCGGCGAAGTGGGCAAAATCCTCGGAAAAGCTCATTGGCGGCCGGTCTGCCACCGCATCGAGCCCGGCCCGGCTGGCGGCCCGAACAGCTGCCGCCACCGGCTCCTCGGCATTGATCGTCTCAACGAATTCGGTGCTGAACCCGATTTCGGCCGACAGATCATGGGCAGCGGCGATACCGCCGACGATGCGCCGCAGATGGCCCTCGATGCGGTCGCGGTCCCCGGCGCCGCGGGCCCGAACTTCACCACTCACCGTTGCCGCACTTGGCAGCACGTTGCGCTGGCCATCGGTGCGGAAGTCGGTCACCGACACCACGGCACCGCTTCCCGGTTCGAGCTTGCGCGAGATGATGGTCTGCAGGGCGAGGATGATCTCGGCACCGGCGGTGATAGCGTCACCGCAATTCTGCGGCATCGATGCATGTCCACCCTGGCAATGAATGGCAATCTCGAACAGGCTCTCCGAGGAACATATCAGGCCGGGACGGGTCGACACCCGCCCGAGGGGCTCGCCGGGAAGGTTGTGGATGGAATAGACTTCCTCGATCGGAAACCGCTCCAGGACTCCCTCGCCGATCATCGCCCTCGCACCGGTGCCCTGCTCTTCATCGGGCTGGAAGATGAAAACTACAACACCGTCGAAACCGGGGTCGGCAGCCAACTCCCGTGCGGCGCCGAGCAGCATCGTCATGTGGCCATCATGCCCGCAGGCATGCATCACTCCCGGATTCTCGGATGGATATCCGTGGCGGCTCTTCTCGTGGATGGGAAGGGCATCCATGTCGGCCCGCAACCCGATGCCCCGGTTGCCATGACCGGCCCGGAGAATGCCGATCACCCCGGCGCCGGTATGCACCTCAAGGCCCAGCCCCCGCAGGAATTCCGCGATCCTGGCCCTGGTGCGCGCCTCGCGCATCCCGAGTTCGGGGAAACGGTGGAATTCCTGCCGCAACTCGGCAAGACTGACTTCATCGACGCCCACGAGTCTATCTCCCTGGAGTTTCCAGGCCGGTCCGCTCCAGGGGCGGTCGAGCGTGGCTCCCCAAATTCGACGGGCCAATCAAGATCGGCAGTCCTGGTGCCGTGACCCGGTCCGGTCCCGGGGCAGCAGGGACGTCCCTTCCCGTGCAAAGATTCGGCCAAATCCCTGCAACCGGTCGGTGATGCCCGCCCGTCGCAGGCAACTCCAGAACTGCGCCTGGTTGGAGGTGATCACCGGCTTGTCGATTGCCTGTTCGATCTCCTCGACAACTTCCAGCGCCCGGATGCCGCCACAACTCAGGAAGATTGCATCGGCGCCCGGCTGGTCGATGGCAATGGCAAATTCCCGCCAGTAATCCGGCGTGACCTTCCCCATCTCGGTCCCAGTCTCCAGGTTGAGGCCCTGGAAATCCAGGATCTCGAAGCCCTTTCCCAGCAGAAACTCCGCCTCGGCGGTGTTGACCTCGTCAAGATACGGTGTCCCCACGACAAGCTTCCGCGCACCCAGTTCGTTCAGCGCATCGACCACCCCCCGGACCAGGCACATCGGTCGTGCCCAGGGAGCGCCCCTGGCGATCTCCGCCAGCACCCGCTCCTCGCCGATCACGATCGATCCGCTGGTGCAGCTGTAGCTCACGACATCAGGTCTGAGGTCGGGCTGAATCCGGGATGCCGCCTCGGCCATGTGCTCGACGTGACGGGACAGGGTCTCGTTGGTGGTGTGATCCTCGGTCTTCAGACGGGTGAAATGCACCGCCACCCCCTCGGGAGCCATGTCGAAGAAATCAGCCTCCGAGGCAAGATCGGTGGACATGAGAATGAAACCCAGGCGGGCGCGGTGGTGACGGCCACCATCCATGATGGGGCTCCAGCTTCTCGAGGAGACGGTATCACCGGATCTGAACATCTGCACTCGCTCCATCCCGGCCACTGCATTTCGCCGGCACCACCGCTCGTCATCTCCGAACAGGCCTGGCCCCGAATGGGAAGAGGCACATGCCGGCAGCCACCCTGTTTCGGCAGAAAAATCAGACCCCGGCAACGATGTCACGCGCAATTCACATCAGTGCCCCCGTCACGTCCGGCAGGGGAACTGGCGGCCCGTGCGGTGCGGCCAGCCAGCGACTTCGTGCCGGTCCCGACCAGAATGTGCCCTTGCGCGCCCGGCAAAGCGATACCGTCGGCCTCGTGCGGAAGAAACGCCCGAAAGGAGAGTCGGAATGTCCTTGAAATCCCGGCCCGTCCGGGCTTCATCCAGTTGATCTTGAACCAAGGCTTCCGCAAGTCTGTGTCAGCACCACCGCGGCCGGAAACCCATCACGTGCCGGCGCCCGGCGGAGCCAAATCTAGGAAGCAATGTGGTGCGAGCGATTGCCGAGTGCAGTTCCACCCCGGATTCTGCCTCAATCGATCACGAAAAATGTTTGGGTGAGTTGCAAGTCATTAAGGTATACCTTAGTTCACAAATGAGGCGCAGGCAGTGTTGGAAGGATATGAGGAACTCGACGGGAGCAATCCTGCCCAGGTGCGAGTGTTCGCATCGCCCGAAACCAACAGGTTTCTGGAAGACTGTGACCGTAACAGTCGACAGCATGTAACGAAGATCTTGCGGATACTTGGGTGGCTTAGGGACCGTGGACGAAATCAACTACAAAATACGGAGCAGTTTCGTTTTGAAGGCCGGTACCGGTATGGGGGACGGGATATCGCCGTATTTGCCGTGAAGGCTTATCAGTTGCGTGTATATGGTGGGTTTGTCGACTTCGATAACGGCCAGGCCTTTGTTTGCATTGATGGTATCAAGAAGAAGAAAAACAAACCAAATCCGAATGTGTTGAAGAGGGTTGCCAAAAAATTGGGAGAGATCAATGACGGGGATCAATGAACTTCGGAAGCCGCGTAACGACCGGGAGCGCGAACTCGACAAGATCGATTCGCTTGTTCTTTCGGCCCAAATCGCGATTCAGAATGAGATGCACATCAGAGGGGTAAGTCAGGCTGAACTTGCCAGACGCCTCGGCGTGACGACCGCACGGGTATCTCAGATTGTTGGAGGAAGCGCGTCCAATCTTACCCTCAAGACTATCGGGAGAATCGCACACGCGCTGGGTGAACAGTTTGAAGTGGTTGCTTGGAAAAATGCAGTTGAGCATGCCAGTTACAAGCGCACTGTTGCCTATGATTCGAACAAGGTCGCTGGTTTTGCAGCAGCTCGCGGGAATTCTTGGAAGTATGTACCCGCGAACAAGAACCGTTATCCCGATTCCGTATCCGCACTGGCGGCGTGACATGAAAAAGCCATCCGAAGTTGCAAAAGACGACCGGTCGCTGTCGTTCAACAGCGAGAGCTTTGAGCAAGCCCAATATGAGGCAGTTGCGAATCAGGCCCAACTTGAGCAGCTTGCACTGGTAAAGCAGAGGTATGATGCTGACCCGGTTCGGTTTTGGAGCGATGACGAGGCCGGCACCCTCTTCAAGAAATCCTTCGCAGGGTCGCCGAAGGGGCGCAGTTTTTGCAGAAGGGATGGATTCGTAGTTGGCGAATTTTCGTGGTCTGCCCGTATCAAGCAGAGCCGCACGAATGCTCTAAGGCTGACAGCAGAGTACATGTTGTTATTCGGGGGCTTGGGCAGTTGCACGTCTGAAGACGCATACGTTTATCTTTACTTCGACAAGATTTCCCGGTTTGCCACGTATCCCTATTTCAGAAACCTCTTTGCGATGTGTGCTGCAAACTCGGGCATCACGCTTCCACCGTTGCCATCTCTCAATGAACGGGTCGACTGAAAGAACCGGTACCCCACCGCCGTTGAATTGATGCTTTGGTCACTTGCACATGGCCGAACACATCGATCGATACGCACTCCTGTCGGACAGGATCAGCTCGGGAATCGCCGGTTCCACGGCGCCCTTCCTGCTGGCGATTTCCGGTCCGCCGGGGTCTGGAAAATCCACGCTCTCCCGACGGTTGATCGAGGATATGTCCCGGGCCGGACATGTGTCATGCCATTGCCCGATGGACGGCTTTCACCTGACCAACAGGCAACTACGGAACAACGATCTCCTCTCCTTCAAGGGTCGCATCGATACCTTTGACGGCCAGGCATTCAGCGCCGCCGTGGCTCGCCTTGCCTCGCATGAGGCCTTTTGGTGGCCCGGCTATTCCCGCCGGACCCATGAACCGGTTGTCGAAGGCACGCGCATTGACGGAACCGACTCACTCCTTGTCATCGAAGGGAACTACATTCTCGACCGGTCCGAGCCCTGGCGGTCGGCGGCGGCCGCGTATGATTTGCGGGTATTCATCGACGTGCCGGCGGGAATTCTCGAGCAGCGGCTGCGAGGCCGGCACAAGGAGAGTGGCAGGGACGATGTCGAGACCCGGAGAAAAATCGACGAGGTCGACCGTCCCAATGCCCGCCGGATTTGCCAGGGGCTCGGGGACGTCGACATCATCTACCGTGACCTCGCAACCGGCTGACGGCCGCCATCGGGCCAGCGCCCGGACCAGGACACGGCATCGTTGTCGCCAGCACGGCTGCAGGGTCGCCAGCAAGCCGGCACATCTGTTATACTGCGATGACCGTCAGGGGAGATTACTGCAATGGGAAGGGAACTGGTCGCCGGAGTAGATTGCTCCACGCAGGCCACCAAGGTCGTCGTGGTCGATGCCGCGTCCGGGAAGCTGGTCGCAAGCGGCCGGGTTGCCAATGAGGTTCAGCGAAGCGGTGCCGCCAGCGAGACCGACCCCCGGAACTGGCAGCAGGCCCTGGTTGGCGCCATCTCGCAAACCGGCTGTTCCGGCGAGATCGTCGCCATCTCGGTGGCTGCCCAGCAGCTGGGGGTGGTTGCACTCAATGCCGACAAGCGGCCGCTGCGGCGAGCCATTCTCTGGGACGATACCCGCTCAGCCCATGCCGCCGAGGAGTTGCGGCAAACCCTGGGGCCAGAAGGTTGGGCCGAGTTGGTCGGAACCCAGCCCATTGCCGGGCTGTCGGTCGCATCCTGGGCCTGGCTCAGGAAAGCGGAACCTGCCATCGCCGACAAGACCGCATATATCCGGCTTCCGCACGACTTCCTGACCGAATGGCTGACCGGTAACGGCGTGACTGACCGGGGTGATGCTTCCGGCACCGGTTGGTGGTCAGGTCGGCGTGAATCCTACGTGCCGGAAGTTCTGGAACTTCCTGGTATCCGGATTGACCAATCAATGCTGCCCCAGGTGCTTGGCCCGGATGATCCGGCCGGTGAGGTCACGAACCAGGCCGCCGCCCTGACCGGGCTGTCCGCCGGCATTCCCGTTGCATGCGGGACCGGGGACAACATGTCGGCCGCCCTGGCACTTGGCATTGATCCCGGTACACCCGTGATCAGCCTGGGAACCTCGGGAACCGCCTATGTGCGATCCAGCCATGCGCCGGCCGACCCCAGTGGCACCGTCCTCGCCGATGCCTCGGCCAGCGGCGACCACCTGCCCCTGACCTGCACGTTGAACGCCACCCTCGCCGTCGACAATCTGGCCAAGATGCTGGGCCTCGGCCGGGACGATGTCGCCGAGCGAACCGGCGTTGTGGTGATGCCCTATCTCAGTGGCGAGCGCCTGCCAGACTACCCCCTTGCACGCGGCACGATTGCCGGAATTGACCACGAAACAACCCCGGGCGAGATCCTGCTCGCCGCCATCGAGGGCGTCGCCTATTCGCTCGTGCAGTCAATCGACACCATCGGGGCGCATTCATCCGGCATTGATCCTTCGGCGCCGATCATCCTGGTCGGTGGCGGCGCCAAGGGAAAGATCTGGCAGCAGGTCATCGGGCGCATCTCCGGTCGAGAATTGCTCATCCCCCGCACCGAGGAACTGGTCGCCTGGGGCGCTGCCGCACAGGCGGCGGCACTCCTTGCCGGTGACTCTGGTGTCGATGTGGCTCGCCGCTGGAAAATTGCCGATGGCGACCGGCTGCCTCCCCGCCCGCTCGACCACGAGGCGGTCGACCGCATCGCCCGGGTCAGGAAGGTCGCACACGCGCTGAACTCCAGTGAAGTCTTCACCGACCAGACCGCGACTCCGGCCCAATGATCATGCCCGCCATGCTGATCGACAATTCCTTGCGAGGCAAGGGTTCAAGCCTGATGCCTGACCAGCATTACCTGAAGAGGCAATACGCAGCCAAAGGCTCTTCAGATCGAATCAAGAAAGTCGCTTGACGCGCACAACTGCGTTCTCGAAATGATAGCTCCCATAATGGGAACATCACGAATGACCCGTAATCGGGGCGGATTGTCGCCAGGAAGACGCTCCGGAAGTTCTGGAAGTGTCACCCAGGTGCAGAAGCGCAACTTCTCGCCTGGTACCGGGAAGTGAGACAGGCGGATTGGGATTCGCCGTACCTCGCTCCACTCGATGTCCGACCTATTTCCTGGCCGCAAGGTGCAGGCGGATATCCGGGCCTGGCCTGGCTGCCGTCATCGTCCGGAGGACGCAGCCGGGACCTCACGTCAAACCGCCACCCCTCACCACCGCAAGGTCACACCCAGCCCCACACCATGCACCGGTGCTGCCGCCCCATTCTCCCGCCGGGTCGCCTCGAGCCCGAGCGAGAGATCGGGTGCGCCCCGCTCCGGGGTGAGCCGCAAGCCGAGTGTGGTATCGCGCGAGGCATCGTCCATGCGCAGCCTGGCATGCGGGGCGATGGTGAAGCGCCCGGCCAGGGCCGCCAGCCCGTATGCCGCCTCGGCGGTGGTGGCAGTAGCGCCGGTATCCTGCCTCTCCAGCGCCTCGGGCATGAACAATGCATCCATCCCGCCCGTGGCCTCTCCGCTATCCTGGCGCAGCGAGACCGAGAGGCCGCGGGCAGAGGCAGGCTCGGGATCGAAGGTGAAGCTGGCCGCCAGCCCGTTCTCCTCGAAGTCATCGTCATGGGCAATCAGCTTGCGGGCCGACAGATCCATGGAGAAGCCTGATGCCGGGTCACGGAAGCCAAGGGAGGCGCCCAATTCGATGCCGGCCCCTCGCTCGGCATCACCGCCATCATGGCGGGCACCGATCTCCAGCCCGGGGGTGAGCATGGCGCCGCTCTCAAGGCCGATCTGCCAGGAGGCCTCCATCCCGGCCCGAAGGCGGGTCACGGTGGCATCGGAGGCCGCCAGCGCATGGGTCTTGTCTGAACGGGTCCGGGACCAGAGGGCGTCCGAGGTCAAGGCAAGCGTGCCCGAGCCGATGGCGGCAAGCTCGGCCCTCATGCCGGCGGCGGCCATCTGCCAGGAGGTATCGGCGGTGAGGGCGGGGCCCACCTTCGGCGTCAGTGTCACCTCGCCGGTGCCATGGCCGAGTGCGGCCCAGAGGCGCAGCCGCTCGGAGACATCAAGAGATGCATAGGGCACGAGTGCAGTGAGGGAGGTCTTCACCTTGCCATCGCCTGTACGGATGGCGCCGGCGCAGGGGATGGTGTTCTCCATGTCCTCGGGGCAGATCTGCCCCTCGGGGCGGGGCATGACATCGCTATCGGCATAGCTGCCCTTGCCACTTGATTGCAGCAGGGCCAGGCCGATGAGCCAGCGATCGCGGGCATAATCTACCCCCAGCATGGCGGTAGTGGCGGTGCCATCGAGGGTAAAGGTTCCTTCCCTTCCATCGAAGCTGTCCCTTGCTGCCCGTCCCCAGATGGCAAGGGAGCCGGAGGCGGTCTCGCCGGTGGTGGTGAAGCTGCTGGCAAGGAGGGCTTCGCTGGCGGTCATGGAGAGGGGCTCGGGCGGGTGGTGGCCGAAGGGGTCGGTGTCGGTGGGGGCCTGCCGTGCCAGCAGATCATCGAGCGGGCTGGCGCCGGTGGCATGGCCGGAAGTGCCCAGCGCCAGTGCCTGGCCGGCGATGGTGGCGCTGGTGCCGGGGGTTCGGTCGGCGGTGATGCGGGTCTCGATGCCATCGAGGGCCTGCTGGGCGACGGTGCGGCCAAACCGGGAGAGGAAGGCGGCCGGCATCGGGTCGGAATTGGTGATGGTGCCGACGGCGACGCCATCGGCGATGGAGACCGACACATCGGGAGGGCCGTTCACGCCGGCATCAAAGAGTACCATCTCGAAGGTCTCCGGATCCTCGTCATGGCTGTCATTGTAGAGGACGACATGGATCTTGGTCTCGGTCTGGCCTGGCCTGAAGCGGGCCCTGAGCTGCCAGGAGCGCTTCCATGCCAGGTAGTCCTGGCCGGCCACGGCCGAGACCGGGGACGAGTCGCGGGTGGCGTAGTAGACATGTACCGGCCAGGCGACCTTCTCGCTCAGCGTCACCGTGAACCAGCCGTTGTACTGGTTCTCATTCATGGTGGCATCGGCAATGGAGATGGTCGGGCCGGTGGATGGGGTGGTGGCGTCATTGTCGGTGACAGTCACCGTGGCCGCGGCCGGGCTGCCGATACTGTAGCCGGTCCCCGTATCGATGGTGGCGGTGATGGTGCCATCCGGCTCGTCGGCGGTGTCGTCCTCGGTGGCGACGGAGAAGGTGGCGGTGCCGGCGGCCGGGATGGTGACGGTGCGCGCACCTGTCTGGCCCGAGGCGGCCATATCGCCGGACTGGGTGATGGTGAGGGTGACATCGAGCGGTGCGGCCGGCACTGGATCGGCGGTGACGGTGAAGGAAGCCGAGGTGCCTTCGGTGACGCCCGGCCCGGCGGTGATGCTCACCACCGGGGTGTCATTGTCGGTAACGGCGATCACGCCGCTGCCCTTGCCGGTGGCGATGCTGTAGCCGCTGGCGGTGTCCAAGGTGACCGAGACCGAGCCGTCGGCCTCATTGGCCGCATCATCCACCGTGGCCACGGTGAGGGTGGTACTGGTCGCACCTGCTGCCAGTGTTGCCGTGCGGGCGCCGGCGCCGGGGGTGGCCAGGTAGTCGCCGGACTGGGTGACAGTGTAGGCAATCGTGATATCACTGGCAGGCGCCGGATCGGCGGTGATGGTGAAGGAGGCGTTACCGCCCTCGGTGATGGCGGTGCCGGGTGAGAGGCTGAGTTCGGGGGTGGTGGGTGTGACCTCCTCTTCCTCCTCTTGCTGCGGTGTCTCCTGCGGCTGGTTGGCCAGGCATTCGAGTGCCGGCGCCACCGGTGCCCAGCGCTGAAGGCCGCGATCGGCCTGCGCCTGTGCCTCGGTGATGGTCATCGGGTTGTTGCTGTAGCTGTTCTCCTCCCCGAAGGCGGCCAGCACCCGGCTCCAGCGCTCGACATGGTCCGGCGAACGCCAGGTCTCGCTCGCAGCAAGCTGGGCTTCGGCAAGGAGGGTATCGGAGACGCAGGCCGGTGGTTGGCTCTCGGCACTGGCGCGCAGCGCGTCGCTCTGCGGGCCGATTTCGAGCGTCGCCGTGGCGGCGAGGGCGTCGAGTTGCTGTACCGCGCCGTTCTCGTCCAGATATTCCGGTGTCACCGTAAGCGTGAGTGTCATCGCTTCCTGGGCGTTGTGCTCGATGGTGGCTGAGGTGCCGGTCACGCGCACGGCGCCGTTGACGGCAGTCTGAGAACCGCTGCCATCCCATGACACCTCGTAGGAGGTGGCGTGTGCCACCGCATCCCAGCTGGCGCTGGCGCTGGTGTCGTCCACCGAACTCACCTGCACATTGGCAACCGCAGTGTCGGGAACGGACGGGGCGGTGTCGGACCGCACGCCGGTGCAAACCGGCTTGCCCCAGTCGTCGTCCCGGATGTACACTCCCGAAGTGTGGTGCACGCTGTCGATCTCGCGTGGCGGCGGCAACAGCCGGTCGTGCCGCTCCATGAGATGGATGTTCACCACTTCAGTCTCCGCCTCGGGGCAGACATCGCCCAGAACCTCGATTCCGAGCTCCCGGTGCCGCTCATTGGCCGGGATGTGCGTGTCGAAACACCCGTCCGTCAGCTCCACGTCGGTCCAGTCGCTCCTGTCCCGGTGCCGCAGCCGGTAGTCCTCGCCCCAATTGGCGCCGCCGCCGAAACACAGCCGAAAGCCCAGCTCGGATGCGTACGGTTTGTCCGTGCGGACGTAGAAGCTCTTGCTCCGGGTGCCCGAGTCTCCCTCCGTCACCCTGTGCGAACGGGGGTTGTTCTCCGGGTGGAACATGAGCTCGAGGGTGTCCGTCTTGCGATGTTCGGGGTCGTCATCGATGACAAAGGCCAGCAGGCGCTTGCTCACCGAGTCGTAGCCGCCGCCCGAGGCGGTGTGAAGCAGCCGGTACTCCTCGTCGTCGATGTCGGCGTCGCTGTTCGCGAACACCGACACCGGCTGTGGCTCGATCCAGTTCTCGGGGGTGAAGATCAGCGTGGTCCTGTCCACCGTGAACCTGGGGTTTGCGCCTGTGGGATGGCCGCTCACCGTCACCGTCACCTCCCCGGTGGGCGGAGCGGCGAGACGCACCCGGTAGAAGGTCCCGCTCCCCTCGCCCATACCCACCGAGTCGGTCCCGAGGGGCACGAGGAATACCAACCCCTTGTCCATGTCGTTGTCGAACAACTCCACCGTCCCCGAGGAACCGGCGATGTAATCGACACCGGGCATCACCTTCACGGTCACCGCCCCGTTCGGCTCGTTCGTGGCGTCGTTCACCGTGGGCACCTGGTACAGCTTCGCAAGGCCGTCGCGCCAAGGGTGGAGGGTGACCGTTTGCAGTTTCTCGTCGCCCGGCGCCACGAAGTCCTGCCCCTCGCTTTCATCCTCCGAGACCAGGAGCGTGATGGTCACCGGCCCGTCCGGCTGCCAATCGGAGCTCGCAATCACCGTGAAACTCGCTGCGGTCCCCTCGATCACCGGAATGTGGGCCCCTGCGGGGCGCTGTCCGGGGACGTGTTTGCCGTAGCGCAAGATGTTGATCCTGGGCATGTTCGGCTGCCGTAACGGTTGCGCCTCGCTGACGATGGCCTCCACGATCCCGCTCAGCGGCTGATTACCGTAATCGCCGCCCCGGGTCGTGTGGGTCAGCGTCGCCCGCTCGTTTTGCCGGTCGCCATCCGCTCCGGCCGACACGGTCACCGTCTGGTCCATGTTCCACGCAGTGCCACCGCTCGCCATGAAGGTGAGCTCGGCCGGGTTGACGGTGACATCCGGGTTGTTCGAGGCGATGGCGACCGTCACCGTGGCCGTTGGCTCGGTCAAGAGCCTCGCCATGTAGGTGCTCGAGTCATCCTCGGACACGAACACCTTGGTGGTGGAGAGCAGCAGCCCCCGGGGGTCGTCGTCGGTCACGGCGACCGACAAGTCTTGGTTCTCCGAAGACCCGTAATCCCCGCCCGAGGGGCTGTGGGTCAGCGTCACCGTTTCGCTCACGCCATCGTCATCCTCGGCGGCCGAGACCGTCACCGTCTGTTCCGTGTTCCAGAGATCTGTGCCGCCGTTCGCATTGAAGGTGAGCGAGTTCGGGCTGACGATGACTTCCGGGTTGTTCGAGGCGATGGCGACTGTCACAGTGGCCGTTGGCTCGGTCGCGAGCCGGACCGTGTAGAAGTTCGAGCCGGCCTCCGGCATCATCAATGCGTCGGGGGAGAGCGACAGGCCCCGGGTGTCGTTGTCGGTCACGGCGACCTGGACGGCCCCGGACTTGCCCTTGTAGCCGCCGCCCGAAGCGGTGAGGTTCAGCTTTGCACTGTAGTGGCCAGCGTCGTCGTCCTCGGCGGCCGAGACCGTCACTCTCTGCGCTTCGCTCCAGAGATTCGTGCTGCCGCTCGCATTGAAGGTGAGCGACTTCGGGCTAACGGTCACGCCCGGATTGTTCGAGGTGATGGCGACAGTCACAGTGGCCGTCGGCTCGGTCGCGAGCCGGACCCTGAAGTCGCCGTTATCGCCCTCCACCACAGTCAACACGCCTTTCGAGATGTCGAGCTCCACCGGGTCGTCGTCTTTGACGGAGACCCTCAGCTTCGTGTCCTGCGAGGTCCCGTAATCCCCGCCAGAGACAAAGTGCCTCAGCAACACCGATTCATCGCTTCCGTCGTCGTCGTGCTCCGCCCGGACGGTCACCGTCTGCGGCGTACTCCAGAGCTCGGTGCCACTCGGATCGAAGGTGAGCGAAGTCGGGCTGACGGTGACGTCCGGGTCGTCCGAGGTGATGGCGACCGTCACCGTGCCCGTCGGCTCGGTCGCGAGCCGGACCGTGTAGGTCGAATTGCCGCCCTCCTTTACCGACAGTTTCGAAGTCGGGGTTAGCACCAGGGCCCGGGTGTCGTTGTCCTCGACCGCGACCGCTGCCGAGGATGTGCTGCCGACAGTGTAGCCCTCGGCCGACGCGACCGCCACCGTGACGCTGCCGTCCGGCTCGTCGACACGGTCGGCCACCGTGTCGACGATGAAGGTCGCCGAGGGCGACCCGGCCCCGATGGTCACGGTTTGCACACCTTCGTCACCCGGGGCCACGAAGTCGCTGCCCGCGGCGTCAGCGATGTTCAGCTTGACCTTCAGGTTCACGCCCGGCGCCGGGCTGGCGGTCAGCTTGAAGAGCGCGCCCCTCCCCTCTTTCACCGGAGACGCACCTGGTGAAATGGTGATCTCGGACAGGACGTCGTCGTCATTCACCATCGTCGTCGCCGAGGACGCACTGCCGACAGTGTAGCCCTCGGCCGACGCGACCGCCACCGTGACGCTGCCGTCCGGCTCGTCGGCACTGTCGGCCACCGTGTCGACGGTAAAGGTCGCCGAGCTCCGGTTGGCCTGGATGGTGACGGTCTTCCTGCCCTCATCGGCCGAGGCCACGAAGTCGCTCGTGTCGTCGTCCGAGACGTCGAGTTGCACCGTCAGGTTCACGCTCGGCGCCGGGCTCGCCCTTACCTTGAATTGCGCGCCCGTGCCCTCCGTCACCGCCGTGCCGCCCGAGACCGTGATTGTCGGCACCGAACCGTCATCGTTGTCGATCGTGTACGTCGCCGAGGCCGCCGTTGGAGATATCACCACGTCGTCCGGCGTGGTCGAACTCCGGCGCAACTCCAGCACCGCTGTCTCTCCTCCCTCCGGCACGGAGTCGCCGAAGATCCGCAGTCGCACCGAGCTGGACGCGAAGCCCGGGCTGATGCTGTATTCGTGACAGTTGTCGGCATTCATCGTCAAGCCGTTGTCGTTGCCGTAATTGACGAGATCGAAATCCGCCGTCTTGCCACCTGAGGCCGAACGGAAGGTCGCCGTGCCGGTGTCCTTCACGCACAGCAGGAAGTCGGTTCGGGCGCTGCGCGTCGAGCCAAGCCCGATGTCGACGCTCACATGGTTGCTGCCGGAAGCGCCCTCATTGCCCGAGGATGAACCGAGGCTCACCGACAGGACGGGGCCGACCTTGAAGACAGGGGAGAGGCCGTAGAATGGATATTCGACCGCGATGCGATGATCGTTGTCGTTGATGGGCTTGCTATGATCGAACCCGCCAATATTGCCTATCTGGACATTTCCGGTGGAGCCACCAAAAGCCCAGCCGGGACGATGCGTGCCGTCATTCTCGCTGCCGGTCAATACATAATGAGGTGTGCCGATAGGCCCTTTGGGGAGCGACCCGCCCGTCTCGAGCGTGGCTGCCTTGCTGTCCCAGCTTCCGTCGTAGAGATCGGCATAGTTGTCGGCGACCTTCACGCCCTTCAGCCAGTAGATCGACGCGTCGGTGTCGGACGACCGGGTCCGGGTGTTCGTCCGGACGTTGACCGTCGCAGTCGAGCCGAGGACCGTGAAGTTATCGCCGCAACTATCGGTGATCTCGCTGTGGCCGGCCTTGGCGCGGGTCTGCACGAAATTGTTGTAGGTTGCGATATCGGTCGCGGTCGCGTCGCGCTTGGTCGAGGTCACGAATATCAGCCGGAAATTTGCCCCGCTGGTGAGGCCCGACGGCTTCAAGCCCCAGTCGTAGGGAACCGTGTAGGAGCCGTCGGCATTGGCCGAACTGCACTCGACCTCGGCCTCTGCCCCGGTCGGAGACATCGCCAGTAGAGGCAGGAAGAGCAATGCAGCAGCGAGTTCGCGGCGCAGACATTTGGCGGCAGGACGAAGGCCCAAATCGGTGTGGGCTAAGGAAGGAAGGAGCCGCCGGGCGTTGGAACGACGGCCAGAGGGAGTGCGGGTGCTTGGCAACGACAACGTACGGGTAGACAACATCCGGATAGCAAATCTTGAAACTTGACAAAAAACTGAGCGGAATCGCGCCAGGCACAAACACCTTGCACACTCCTGTCAGTATCTGCACACGACAGGAGATATCCTCAGTGCCTGGAACGAACCCCCACCCCCAAAGCAGCGGTAGTATACGTGTCCCCGCGGCGTTATGAAACCGATTTCATCGATGAAGAATTGCAATCGATCGAACCGCTTCTGCCGCCGGCCTCCAGTATGGGAAGGCCTCGCAGCACCTGCCTGCGAGAGGCCATGAACGCCGTCCGGTACATGCTTGCCAGGCTGGCAGTGATGGGCAATTCCACCATGTTTTCGCCATTTGCCACCATCCAGGACGCGCGCCTGGCCTGGCGTGACGGCGGGACCATCGAGCGCATCCTCGATGGGTTGTGCGGCCATGACCACCGGCCCTCGGGACGCGCCGACCGCCGCCATCGACGAAGGAGCGGCAATGCGGCCTGCAAGGAGCCGGAAAAGAGGGGAAAGATGGCGGAGCAAACGGCGGAAATTGCAAACGGGCAACAAGGTCCATCATGAAATGAGCTGCCATTGGCCTCCAGCCGGATATTGTTCTCGAGGCAGAAGGCAGACGTGCCGCCGCCGACCGCCGATCAAGGACCGAAGTATTGACCAGTTTTGAGACGACCGGGAGTCCCTGCCCCGGTAGCAATCGCAGGTGATTGACGTCGAAATTCGTCACTCGCAGATGCGCGATCAGCCGCTCCCGATGCAGTTGGGCGAGTTCGCCCATGGCATCGACATGGTCGGGATGCCTGACCTGTCACTCGTGAAACTGCAACGGGCCAAGACGGCCCGGAGCCTCCGATCGATGCTGGCCCGGACCTCATCGGCAGTCATTCTGCCAGGCTCCGGCACCCACTTGGCCAACACGCGGGGCCTGGCAGTCTCCTCCCCATCGAAGCGATCGAGCAGCCTGCCGGCAATCAACTCGGTGCTGCCAACGTGTTCGGCCATGTCAAACGTGTCGTAGCCATCCCGGGCGAAGTCGGCCAGGAATTCGGCGCCGGCATCCGGATTGAGTGGGGCACCGCGGCACTCAATGTCGGCCGGTTGCCACAACCGGGTCACGATCTGCGGGATGTCGCCAGTTGATGCGCCCAGGCGAGGCGCTGGCCATGGCGGCGGGACCTCGTCCTGCTTGCTGCACGGCAGACCCGCATCAACGGTTGTTCGGCGCAACCCACTTGATGTCCGGACACATTTCCGGAACTGTGGCACCGTGTAGCACGTTGCCGGGGGCTTTGCAGATGACACGGGAGAGTGGCCGCATCGTGTTGCTGACCGGTGCCTCGAGGGGCATCGGCGCCGCGATTGCACGGTCGCTGCTCGAGTCCCGGTTCCGTGTCATTCTGCATCATCGGGGACGGCCCGGGAGCCTTGCCGGGGCCAGGAAGGTCGCCAATGGCTTCGGGGACGAGGCGTGTGCCCTGCTGGCCGCGGATTTCGAGGACAATGACGCCACCGAGCAGCTGTGGCACGACGCGGTGTCGGTCTGGGGGCGGGTCGACACCCTGGTCCTCAATGCCGCAACCATGATCCCGTCCGGCGGAATCGGCGACAGCGACGCCGCCTGGACCCATGCCTGGAACACCCAGCTGCAGGTCAATGTCCGGGCACCCTCGCTGCTGATGCGCGGCGCCGTCCGACATTTCCAGCAACAGGGAGGCGGCGTGATCATCACCATGTCCAGCTGGGTTGCCCAGCAAGGCGTCACCAACCCCTCCATGCTGGCCTATGCCGCCTCAAAGGGCGCAATTCGCGCCGCCGCCCAATCCATCGCCCGAGGCTATGCCAGGGACAACATCCTGAGTCACATCATCGCACCGGGTATCGTGCGGACCAGGATGTCCGAGGATTTTGCCGCCTTGCAGGGTGGCGAGGACGCGGTCACCGCGTCGCTGGCAATGGGGGAATGGGTGCCGCCATCGGAGGTTGCCGAACTGGTAACATTCCTTGCGGCCGGCACATCGAGGCACCTGTCGGGTGCCACCCTCGACGTGAACGGCGCAACCTACATACGATAGGAGGCATCATGGACAGCATGCGCATCGCCGACCGCCTTCGGATCGAGGAGACGCTGGTCAGCTATTGCCTGTACCTGGACCGGATGGACCTGGCCTCGCTGGCCGGGCTGTTTACCGGCGATTGCGTCGTCGATTACGGTGACGATCCCCGACTGCAATCGACCAGCCCGGATTGCCTGGCCAAGTCGCTGGAGCGCATGTGGCGCTGGACCCGTACTTCGCACCATCTCTCCAACATCCTGGTCGATTTTGTCGGCCGCGACACTGCCCATTGCACCAGCTACGTTCATGCCTGGCACGAGCGCGCCGACGGCACGAGTGCAACCATTCTCGGCCAGTATCACGACACCGTCATCCGTCGCGCCGATCGCTGGCGCATCCACCGCCGCCGGATGGTGATGAACGGCTGCGATGCCGGCTTCACGGTGCCGATAAATCGGCTGCACCGGCAGGGGCCGCCGGATGGCTGGACCGCCCCGGACATTGACAGGCCAGCATCCATGCTGCCGGATTGAACGGGAAAGTGCCAGGCCCATGACCCCGAATGCGCGTTCCGCATGGGAGATGGAAGAGCCGGAATGGCGAGCATTGATCAACCGGGTTCGTGCCGGGCGGACCCTGAAGCCCGCAGCCTGGCCCGGAGGCGCCTGCGCCGCCGCGGCCCTGCCCTTCGATTGTGATCACGAAGCCTGCGAACCGGGCACCGGTGGCCGGTCGGTCGGGCGCCTCGCATGGGGGGAATTTGGTCGCCGTGTCGGCGTGCCGCGAATACTCGCATGCCTTGCAAGGCACGAGGTGACAGCAAGTTTCTTTATGCATGGCTGGATCCACGAAAACAATTCCCGGCTGACGGCCGACCAGGAGCGCTGGCTGATGCTGCGTGCGTTCGAGACGCTGGAGACGACAACCGGCACGGCGCAGGTCTGGTTCCGCTCGGCAGGTTGGGATATCGGGCCCGGAGCCATGCGCATCGCCGGGGAGCTCGGCCTGTCATATGACAGCTCCATGATTGCCGACGAGTCCTGCTATGAAATCCTCGTCGATGGCAAGCCGGCCGGGGTGGCCAAGGTGCCGGTCGAATGGTTGCGGGACGATGCCGATTACCTGATGTTCAACCGGTCGACCCCGGCCACCCGGCCCTGTGCCACACTTGACGACGTCTTCGGCTTATTCAGGCGCGAATTCGACGCCGCGTTCGACGAGGGCGGGCTGTTTCAGCTGGTGATGCATCCCTTCGTCATCGGCTACCGCTTCCGGACCCGGATCCTCGAGGCGTTGATTCGCCATGCACGGGATCGGGGACAGATCTGGTTCGCCGGCCATGCCGAGACTTCCGCCTACGTGAAACAGCATGGCTGAACCGGTCCCCGTGGGGTTGGTGATCAATCCGATTGCCGGCATGGGCGGCAGTGTCGGACTAAAGGGAACCGATGGCGAAGGGGTGTTGCGGGAGGCGATCGCCCGCGGTGCATCGCCGGTCGCCGCCATCCGGGCGGAGCGGGCCCTGCGGGTCCTGCTCCCGGCGGTCGGTAGCCCGGTCCGAATTCGATTCATCGCCGGGCCAGGAGAGCTGGGTGAGAGCCTGCTTGGCAGGCTGGGATTTCATCCCCGAGCAACCGGAGCCGGCGGTGAGATCACCGGCAGCTGGCGGGGTACGGTCGCAGCCGCCAGGGAGATGGAAAGGATCGGCGCCCGGCTGATCCTGTTTGCCGGCGGCGATGGCACGGCACGGGACATCTTCGCCGCAATCGGCGACCGGGTGCCGGTTGTCGGCATTCCCTGCGGCGTGAAGATGTATTCGGGCGTGTTTGCAAGAAGTCCCGAAGCAGCCGGCCACCTGGCCCGGGAATTTGTCGAACGGATCGATGCCGGAGCTGCCATCCGCCTTTCCTTCCTCGCCGAAGTGATGGACATCGACGAGGAAGCCTACCGGTCAGGACATCTTGCCGCCCGACTGCATGGCTATGCAAGCTGCCCGCGCCTTGCAGTCCGGCTGCAGGGGCCGAAGATCCGCAATTCACCGGGGCATGATGCCGCCATACGGGCGGCAGCGACAGAGATCGCCGCTGGTATGGTGCCAGACCAGATCAATGTCGTTGGTCCCGGGCGCTCGGCCGGGGCGGTTCTGGAGGTACTTGGCCTGCAGGGCACGCTGCTGGGAGTTGATGTCGTGCAGGACCGCAGGATGATCGGACGTGATGTCAACGCGGACGAAATCGACAGGCTGGCTGGTACCAACCCGACCAGGATCATCCTCGGGGTGATCGGTGGCCAGGGCTACGTGCTCGGTCGTGGCAACCAGCAGATCGGCGCGGTGCTGATCCGCAGGGCCGGGCGGGACAATCTGGTGATCATCTCCAGCGAGGAGAAGCTTGCACGGCTCGGTGGGGAGCTCTACGTCGATAGTGGCGATCCGGAGCTTGACCGGGAACTGGAGGGATTCGTCGGGGTGCACACCGGTGCCGGGCGAAAAATGATGATGCGGCTCAGCGCCGGGCAATGATGCTGGCGGCGGTTGTGCGTTGCCAGTTCACCCCGTTGGTGCAACATTGCCGGCGTTGCGCGGGGCTCGCGCCCCTGCAACGAACCGACAACAGGGAGGTAGGATATCGTGCCGACAAGCCAGCCATTCGTACATCCGTGGATGGCCAATTCCGGGTCCGACATCAAGGACGAGATGCTGGTCGAGACCGGGGTCGCCACCATTGAGGAGCTGTTCAGCCAGATCCCGGAGGACCACCGGCGCAAGCACCCGCTCGATCTTCCACCATCGCTCCGTTCGGAAGCCGAGCTGCGCCGACATCTCGTCGCCACCCTGGACCGGAATCGGAATGCCGAGCAATATCTGAGTTTCCTGGGTGCAGGATGCTGGCAACACCATGTTCCTGCCGTGGTCGATGAAATCGTTGGTCGAACCGAGTTCCTGACGCCGGTCTGGGGCTCGCCGCAATCCGATCATGGCCGCAACCAGGCATGGTTCGAATTCAACAGCCAGCTTGGCGAATTGCTGCATGCCGACGTGGTTCAGCTCCCGGTCTATAGCTGGGGATGCGCCATCGGCCATGCCGTGCGCATGGCGGCACGCATCACCGGTCGCCGCGAGGTGCTGCTCCCCCGTCACATCGATCCCGAACGCCTGGCGGTGGTGCAGTCCTATTGCGAGCCGCCGGACATGCCCGAACATGTCGCGATCGTGCAGCTGGCGGCCGACGGCATGACCGGTGGTCTTGACCTCGCCGATCTTCGGGCGCGGATCTCGAGCAACACCGCGGCAGTCTATTTCGAGCAACCCGGATATCTCGGGGCCATCGACCCGGCCGCCGCCGACATCGCCGCCATCGCCCGCAGCCATGGCGCCGAGACCATCGTCGGCGTCGATCCGATCTCGCTCGGCATCCTGAAGGCCCCCGGCGATTACGGTGCGGACATCATGGTTGGACCAACGCAGCCCCTGGGGGTGCACATGAATTGCGGTGGCGGGGTCGGCGGTTTCATGGCCTCCCGCGACGAGGAGAAATATGTCCGGGAGTTCAACGGGTTCCTGGTCTCGATTGCCCCGACCCGCAAGCCGGGGGAATTCGGCTTCGGCCTGGCCAGCGCCCACCAAACCTCCTACGGAATGCGCGAGGATGGCAAGGACTGGACCGGCAACTCGGTCTATCTCTGGGCAATTGCCGGTGCCGTCTACATGTCGCTGCTGGGACCGGAGGGCTTCCGGGAAGTCGGCGAGCTGATCGTGACGCGGGCCAATTACGCCGCCCACCGGCTGGCGCAGATCAACGATGTGCGCATCGGCAGCACCGGCGGTTTTTTCAAGGAATTCGTCGTCGATTTCAACGCCACCGGCAGGACGGTCAGCCACATCAACCGAAAGCTGCGCAAGCGGCACCGAATCTTTGGCGGCAAGGATCTCTCCGCCGAATTCCCGGAAATGGGACAAAGCGCACTCTACTGCGTGACCGAGATTCATTCGCTGGAGGATATCGACCGGTTGGCACATGCACTCGAGGAGGTCCTGTCATGACCGACGACAATCTGCGCCGATACCATTCGGCGGTCTGGTCGGAGCCGGTGATCATGGAAATGGGTCATCCGGGACGGCGCGGCCAGATCTACCCGGCGCCGGATGAGCGAGTCACCGAAACGGTAGGTACGGCCAGCGAGCTGGTGCCGCCTTCGATGCTGCGGCAGGATCGTCCGGCCCTGCCGGAGATGACTGAACCCGAGGTGCAGCGGCACTACCTGCATCTTTCGCAGGAGACCCTCGGCATGATGGGTGTCTCGCTGTTCGGCACCTGCACCATGAAATACAATTCCCGGCTCGGCGAGACCGTCGCCATGCGCCCTTCGATGGCCGAGTTGCATCCGCTGCAGGATGAACGGACGCTGCAGGGCATCCTCGAGATCATTCACGAATTTGACCTGATCCTGCGAGAACTTTCCGGGATGGACCAGTTCATCTTCCAGGCGGGCGGCGGCGCCGACGCTGCCTATACCCAGTCGGTGGTGACCCGTGCCTATCACGCCCATCGCGGGGAGTTGGATCGGCGAGACGAGATCATCACCTCGATACAGGCCCATCCATGCAACGCGGCAACGGCAGCGGCAGCCGGGTTCAGGATCGTCACCCTGCCGCTGGGACCTGAAGGCTATCCGCCGCTCGACGCCTTGCGGGCGGCAGTCTCCGACCGGACGGCGGCGCTGCTGATCAGCAATCCGGACGACATGGGCATCTACAATCCCGAGATCCGGGAATGCACCCGAATCGTGCATGGCGCCGGCGGGTTGTGCTTTTATGACCATGCCAATTTCAACGGGGTGATGGGCAAGATCTGTGCCCGGGAACTGGGCTTCGACGCCTGCATGTTCATGCTGCACAAGACATTCGGCGCGCCCAAGGGCGGCGGTGGGCCGGCCGTCGGTGCCTATGGCTGCAGCGAGGAATTGGCCCCGTTTCTGCCGACGCCGGTCGTGACCCACGACGGAAAGCGCTACCGGCTCGACAGCGACCGGCCGCTCAGCGCCGGCCGGGTGCGGGAATTCTGGGGGAACATTCCCCAGGTCATGAAGGCATATGCATGGGCCCGCTCCATGGGTGCCGACGGCATCAATGAGGCATCCGACCTGTCGGTGCTGGCCAACAACTACATGGACAGCAGGCTGGCCGGGGTCCGCGGCCTGGAGCGCTCCAACCCGCAGCTTGATGTCCCCCGCCTGGAAATGACCCGCTGGGGTCTCGGGCCGATGAAGGACGAGACCGGAATCGGCACGGTGGATGTCGCCAACAGGATGGCCGATTACGGGATCGATCCCTACTGGATGAGCCACGAGCCCTGGGTGGTGCCGGAGCCCTTCACGCCGGAAGCCGGTGAAATGTATTCCCGGGAGGATCTCGACCACTGGATTGCAGTCATCCGACAGATCTCCGCCGAGGCCTATAGCGACCCGGAGCTGGTCAGGTCGGCCCCGCATCGCCAGGCGATTCACCAGGTCGAGGGCGGCGTCTTCGACGATCCGGAGAAATGGGCCATGACCTGGAGGGCCTATCTGCGCAAGCACCGAGACCGGGCATAGGCCGCCGCCCCGGCATACCGGGGGCCCGCCGCAATCCAGGCATGCATCCCGGCAGGCTGGCCTGGCCCATTGGCCGGGTTGCGTGCCAGTACGCAGTTGACCTTTGTGCCGGGTTGTTTGAAAACATGGCGGAGGGAGCGGTGGCCGTCATTCGGGCCGTCATTCCTGCATCGGGGCGGCCGCACCGGCTGCCCGCATTTACAAATTGGGAGGTTTGCTCATGCTCAGGGCAATTTTACGCCGGGTCTCCATCCTGTTGACCCTCGTCGCCGGATTGGCGATTTCAACAAGCGCCGTTCAGGCCAAGTCACTTGATGATATCCTCAAGGATGGCGTGATCCGGATCGGCATCAATCCGAATTTCCCGCCCAACAGCTCGCGCAATTCGGATGGCGAGTGGGAAGGTTTCGACATCGATATCGGCAACATGCTTGCGGCTGCGCTCAAGGTCGATGTCGAGTGGGTGCCGACCGAGACCAAGGACCGCGTTCCGTTTCTCGTGGCCGACACCATCGATCTGTCGCTTGGGGCCCTGACGCGTAATTCAGAGCGGGCAAAACTCATCGAATATACCGTTCCCCTGCATACCGAGGTGCTGGCAGCGCTGACGACCGAAGAGGTCGCCGCCGAAATGTGGCAGGATCTCAACTCCGATGACATCACCCTGGCCAATATCCGCAGCTCCTGGGTGATCGACTGGCAGAAGCAGAACATGTCGAATGCCAAGCAGGAGATTGTCGACACGATTCCGGACGTCGTCCGCCTCGTGGCCCAGGGGCGGGCCGATGCCATTGTCGAGAATATCGATTTCTTCATGTCGCACACCAAAAACCATCCGAACGTGAACTGGAAGGTTCTCGAGGATCCGATCTTTGTCGGCTATTGCGCCATCGGCGTCAGCAAGAACAATTACGGGTTGCGCGATGTGCTGAACATCATTCTCTACAACCTGCATTCGTCGGACATGGTGAATGCCACCTGGGAGAAGTGGTACGGCGCACCGATGCTGGTGAAAGTCGAACCGAACCCCTACTTCTGAGAACCTGATGCGAAGGCGGGTTTCCCCGGAAGCCCGCCTTCGTTCCAGCGCGACATTCCCGGCGGACACGCATGAATTATACATTTCAGTGGGGTGTTGCGCTGCAGCACCTTCCCGGTCTCCTTGAGGGCGCCCAGCTTACCTTCATCATCGGCTTCCTGACATTCTGGGGTGCATCGCTGGTCGGGCTGGTGATGGCTGCGCTCAAGACCTTTGGCGGTCCGATCATCCGCCGCCTCGTCGGTGCCTATGTGGTGTTCTTCACCAATACCCCGGCGCTGATCCAGATCTGGTTCCTGTATTTCGGGCTGCCGGATGTGGGAATCGTCTGGGACAAGTTCACCTGCATGTTGATCGGCCTCATCCTGAATTCCGGTGCCTACCTGACCGAAATCATCCGTGCCGGTTTCATCTCGGTGCGAAGGAATGAAATCGAGGCCGCCGAATCCCTCGGCTTTTCGCTGGTTCAACAGATCTGGTATGTCATCGTTCCCCACATCGCCAAGACCATCTACCCGGCGTTGGCCAACTTCTTCATCGTCATCCTGGTCATGGGCACATCGATCGGATCGGTGATCGGGGTCCAGGAACTGACCAGCCAGGCCAAGGATTTGGCGACCGTCGACTACCGGTACCTGGAAGTCTTCACCATCGCCGCCGGAATCTATGTCGTGCTCACCATCGTCGCCAGCATTTCACTGGCGCTGGTCGGCCGCCACGCCTTCCGGGTCAAGGCAAAGATCTTCTGACCGGGACGCGGGGGAAGGGTGGCAACGGTGCAGATGCTCGAACGGCTGGCGGACGAGATCCCGCGGTTTTTCACCTGGGGAAACGTGGTCCTGCTCGGCGAGGCCATGGGCGTCACCCTGTCGATGACCCTGGTCGGCTGCGTGCTTGGCTTCGTGTTTGCCTTCGTCATCGCCTTTACCCGACAGGTTCCGGGCATCGTGACCCTGCCGCTGCGCACGGCTGCAATCCTGTTCGTCGAGGTGTTTCGGCGTATCCCCTTCCTGGTGGTGCTGTTCCTGGTGCTGTTCTTCATCCAGGCGGTTGCCCGCGGCACATCGCTGTTCACGGTCGCCGTGGTGTCGATCTGCATCTACTCGACCGCCTATATTGCCGACATCATCCGCGGCGGCTTCGAGTCGGTTCCCCGCCAGCAGATCGAGGCGGCACGGGCAATGAACTTCTCGCATTTGCAGATCCTGGGCTCGATCATCGTCCCGCAATCCTGGCCGGTCATCCTGCCGCCAGCCGTCGCCTTCATGGTCGGCTTCATCAAGGACACCTCGCTGGTCAGCCAGATCGGTGTCTTTGAACTGACGTTTCGTGCCCGAGAGCTCAACAATATGGGATTTTCGGGTATCCTCGTATTCGGCATCATCGCCTTCCTGTATTTTGCCATCTCCTACCCGCTGACGCGTTGGGGGCAATGGCTGGAGAAGAGACTTGAACGCTGAGAATTCGCACCACCTGGAGATCAGGGGGGCCTGCGCAAGCTATGGACGCACCCCCGTGCTTCGGGGCGTCGACCTGACGCTGGCCAAGGGCGAGGTTGTCGCCCTGATCGGGCCGTCAGGGTCCGGAAAGTCGACCGTGCTGCGCATGATCATGGGCCTGACGCCACCAGCCGACGGGCAGATTCGCCTGGATGGCGAGGAGGTCGATTATCGGAAAGCCGCCAGCCTGCGCCGTGTCCGCGACCGGATCGCGGTGGTGTTCCAGCAATACAACCTGTTCCAGAACATGGATGTGCTCAGGAATGTCACCATCGCGCCGCTCAAGATCAAGAAGGTGCCGCATCGGACCGTCATGGAAAATGCCGAAAAGGTGCTGGCAAAGGTTGGCCTCGCCGACAAGCTGAAGGCCTATCCGGACGAACTATCGGGGGGCCAGCAGCAACGGGTGGCCATCGCCCGGGCGCTGTGCCTGAGCCCCGAGATCCTGCTGCTTGACGAGGTGACCTCGGCGCTGGACCCCGAACTGGTGAAGGAGGTTCTCGACACCATCCGCGACCTGGTTGCCGAGGGCATGACCATGCTGATCGTCAGCCACGAGATGGCGTTCGTGCGGGAGGTGGCGAGTCGGGTGATCTTCATGGATGACGGCCTCGTGGTCGAGGCTGGCGATCCAAAGGCAATCTTCGACAACCCGACGCAGGCGCGGACCGGTGAATTTGTCAGCAAGATCCTGCGGCACTGATGGCGCGCCGCTCACGCATAGCGGGATGCCGAGAATTGCGCCATGCTGGGGGCGGTGCGCCTGCCGAGCACCTGGTCGGCAACGGCCCTTGCCGCGATCGGACCACCGGTAAATCCCATCCACGGGAACATGTTCATGTAGAAACCCGGATGCCCCGGAACCTCGCCGAGGATCGGCAACCAGTCGGCCGTTCCATTGACGATGGCCGGCCAGCTTCGCAAGAGGTGAATGTCGGCAAGCGCCGGCACTATCCCGAGCGCAATCCGCAAATTGTCGCGCAGCGACCGCAAATCGACGGTGAGCCTGTCATCGCTGCTGCGCCGGGTCGACGGCCAGCCGCCGCCGATGATGAAGGTGCCATTCTTCATCTGCTTGAGCGTGAGCCTGTCCTCGGCGGCATAGACGAGGTGCGACACCAACTCGACTGCCGGTTCGGTAACGCTGACCTGTATCGGGTGTGCCTCGACCGGAAGCCGGATCCCCAGCATGCCGGCAACATTGCCGGCGCCGGCGCCGGCACAGTTGACGATACGCCGTGCATGGATTCTGTCGGACGGGGTTGCGGCCACGAACCCCTCGGCAACGGCATCGAGACCGAGGATCCCGGTGCATTGCATGGCGCGGGCGCCATGGCGCATGGCAGCGGAGGCAAGACCGCTCGTGGCCTGCAACGGGTCGGCGCTGCCCTCGCCGGGGCAGAAGGCGCCGCCGATGGCGTCCTCGGCAAGATACGGGGCCAGCGAATGAATGTCCCCCCGCCCGACGAGTTCGATATCGACGCCGGCCTGGCGTTCGATCGCCACCTTCCGCTCGATGTCGCGCATCTGCTGCCCGGTGCGGGCGACCAGCAACCCGCCGGTGATCCGGATGCCAAGATCGGCATCGACCTCATCGTCGATCGCGGTCCACAGCTTGGTCGATTCGACCAGCAGTGGTATGACAGGTGCAAATGCACGGGCCCATTCCTCGCCCTCAAGGAGGAACATGTCATGCGGAATCTGGATGTGGAGACTGCCGGAATTGGCGCCGGATGCCTGGGTGTTGAATTCGAACTGGTCGACGACCAGGACGTCGACTCCCTCCCGGGCAAGGAAATAGGCGGTTGCAGCACCGGCGAGACCGCCGCCGATGATCAACACATCGGTCTTCATTCGCCTTCCCCGCGTCCCCAGCTCCGCTCATAACCGGGAGACCTACTCATGACCAAGACATTCCGTGGCAGCTACACCGTCACCATCACACCGTTCACCGGCGACGGCAAGCACATCGACCTTGCCGCCTGGGAGAATTTCCTGGACTGGCAGATGGAATGTGACGTGCCGGGGATCATCATTCTCGGCACCACCGGCGAATTCCTGACCATCAGCGACGACGAGCGCCACCAATTCGTCGAGGCCAGCGTCAATTACTGCCGCGGGCGGATGGATGTGCTGGTCGGGACCATGAACGCCCATACCCCCAGGGCGGTGGAATATTCGATGGAAGCCGAAAAGCTGGGTGCCGACGGGTTGATGATCATCCCGCCCTACTACTACACGCCGACCGAGGACGAGATCTTCAACTACTACCGGGCAATCTGCGACAAGGTCTCGATCCCGATCATGCTCTACAACAATCCCTTCACCTCGAATGTGGACATGTCGGCCAGCTTCGTTGCCCGCCTGACCCGGGCATTCGAGCAGATCCGCTATATCAAGGAAGCCAGCCAGGCGGCGGGCCGGGTCTACGACATGGTCGAGGAAACCGACGGGATCATGAACGTGTTTGCCGGCCAGCGGATCGTCGAATCCTATCTCGAAGGTGCGGTCGGCTACGTCAACCCCTATGGAAACTACATTCCCCGGGCATCGCGGGCCATCTGCGACTACATTGTCGATGGCCGCTGGGATGATGCAAAGAGGATCCAGCGGCGCA
Organism: Paracoccaceae bacterium; assembly: GCA_965214695.1. GTDB lineage: Bacteria > Pseudomonadota > Alphaproteobacteria > Rhodobacterales > Rhodobacteraceae > JAPOXR01. The sequence continues at coordinate 1,434,441 of OZ243967.1, forward strand.
TCAACAGGATGCAGGCCATCATCAATGAGGGGCATCCGACCTATGGTCACCAATGCTATGCCAAGGCGCTGACGACAGCGGCCGGCTATCCGGTCGGTGATGTCCGGCCGCCATTGATGTCCTTTGGCGAGCTCGGCGAGGAAGGGTCAAACCGGGTTGCGCAACTCCTGCCGATCATGGACGAACTCGACGCCCTGGTCGACAGCATCGAGACGGCGCGAGCACGGGACGTCCGGCCGGCCGCCTGAGCCGTGCGGTCCCCTGGCGACACCCGGCAGAAACGGAGATGAGTTTGGGCAATCCGGCATTGTTTTCCGCGCTGTCATTGCGCGGTCTGACTCTCGAGAACCGCATCGTCCTGTCGCCCATGTGCCAGTACCTGGCCGAGGACGGGCATGTCACCGCCTGGCATTCGGCCCATCACGGGCATTTTTCGATGACCGGCATCGGGTTGGCCTTCGTCGAGGCCACCGGCGTGTTGCGCGATGGGCGCATCACCCATGGCTGCACCGGCATCTGGGAAGACAGCCACATTCCCGGGCTCAGGGGCATTGTCGACATCTACCATGCCCGGGGAATACCCTGCGGGATCCAGATCGGCCATTCGGGTCGCCGCGGCAGCGCCGAACGGCCATGGGATGGCGCCGCGCCGATCAGGCGCGAGGGCGGCAACGAGGCGGCCTGGTCCACCATCGGCCCGAGCCCCCTGCCCGAGCGTGACGGCTATCCTGCTCCCCGTGAGCTGTCCCGGTCCGACATTGCGGAGTTGACCACCGCCTTCGAGGCGGCGACCCGGCGTGCCGTGCAGGCGGGCTTCGACATCATCGAGATCCATGGCGCACATGGCTATCTGCTGCATTCCTTCATGTCGCCGGTCTCCAACCGGCGGGCCGACCGCTACGGCGGATCGCTCGCCGGCCGCATGCGATTTCCACTCGAGATCGCCCGCGCCGTTCGTGCAATCTGCCCGGATGACATGCCGGTATTCTACCGCGCCTCCTGCGTCGACGGCATTGAGAACGGGCTGGAGATCCACGATACCATCGCCCTGGCCCGGGAGCTGAAACTGGCCGGCATTGATGTCATCGACTGTTCCGCTGGCGGCATGGCCGGGCCGGCAACGCTGTCCACCTCCCGGATCACGCCCGGATACATGGTTCCCCATGCCGAGGCGATCCGTCGCCAGGCCGGCATCGCGACCATGGCGGTCGGGGCCATCATCGACCCGCACCAGGCAGAGGCAATCATTACCGACGGGAAGGCCGATCTCGTTGCCCTGGCCCGGGAGATGATGGCCGATGCGAATTGGCCCTACCGCGCCGCCTGCCGGCTCGGAGTCGAGAACCCGCACGCGGTGCTGCCGCCACAATACGCCTTCTATCTCGAGCGGCGTGAGGCCGTGCTCGATCGCCCGGTTCAGCGCACGTAGCTGGCGCCGTTGACGTCGATGGTGGCGCCCGACAAGTGGCGACATTTGCCGGCGGCCAGGAAGGCAACCAAATCGGCAATTTCCTCCGGCGGCACCCACTCGCCCATGGCAAGTCCGGCGGTGACCACCTCTTCGCCGCCAAGGGTTGCCGCGCTTTCCTCCGACAGCCTGGTGCGAACAACGCCTGGCGCCACCGTATAGGCCAGGATGTTCTTCCTGGCATAGCCGCGGGCAATCGATTTTGTTGCCGCCATCACCGCCGATTTGGTCGCCGAATAGGCGATCCCCTCCGGGTTGGTCATGCCACGCTGTGCCGCCCAGCTCGAAATCGTGACCAGCGTGCCGCCGCCGCGCTCGAGATAGTGGCTGACGGCATGGCGCATCAGGCGCGACGGTGCGAGAATGTTCACGTTTACGGCCTCGCCCCACACCCGGTCCCACGACTCGATGCTGTCCTCGATGCCGCCATGCAGCCGCATGACCGCGGCATTGTTGACGACGACATCGATGCACCCGCGCCAGGCCAGTGCCGCGCGCCACAGCTCGTCAACGGCGGCCATGTCGTTGAATTCGGCACCGACGGCGATGCCCTGGCCGTCATCGAGGGCTGCGATCGCCGCCAGGGCACCGTCTTGGTCACTGCCGAAATGGGCAATGATCGATGCGCCTTCCCGTCCCAGCGCCGCCACGGTGGCGGCGCCGATTCCCTTCGACGCCCCGGTCACAAGAATGGTCCTGCCCACCAGTGAGGTCATGCGTTCGTCTCCCTGCCGTTCCCTGTCGAATTCAGGGCAATCCCGCATCTACGGGAACGAGTTGCCCGGTGATCCCGCTCGACAACTCGCTGAGCAGGAACAGACAGGCGGCGGCCACATCGGCCTCGCTGGCGGTGCGCCCGAGGGCGGTTGCGCCTGCCATCTCCCGCAATGCCTCGTCATATGGCTGACCGCCCTGCCCGGCCCGGCCCCTGATCCGGCCGAGCAGCGCATCGGTGGCAACCGGACCCGGCGCCAGCGCGTTGACCCGGATGCCGTGCCGGCCGAGGTCCATCGCCACCGAACGGACCAGGCCGAGAACCGCGTGTTTGCTGGCGACATATGCGGCCTGGTACGGATGCCCCTGCCAGGAATTGAGCGAGCCGAGGGCAACGATCGACCCGCCCGCACCCATCATCTGCCCAGCGGCAGCCCTGATTGTGATGAGTGTGCCCTCCACATTGACGGCGAAGATCCGTCGCCACTCCCCGAGATCGATCTCACCGGTCGAGACCCAGGGGGCAGTGATGCCGGCATTCGCCACCACCGCATCCAGCCGGCCATGGCGTTCGACCGTCCCGGCGATGGCGGTGCCGACATCCTGTTCAAGGCACACGCTGCCCTGCAGGAATTGCCAGCCATCGGGAAGATCGCCGACCTCCTCCGCTGGCAGGATGTCGAAGGCTGTACCCGCAGCTCCCGCCGCCGCCAACTGTCCGACGATGGCACGCCCCAACCCCCTGGCCGCACCGGTCACGAATACGACCCGTCCAGCCATGAGTGCGCCGCTCGCCTGTCTGTTCATTCCCAGCACCGATCTCCGGATTCGCGGTGCCGGTGCAGAATCAATTGGCCTGCACCGGAACTGCTGGCAAACCTACAGGCCACCATCAGCAAACGAAAGCATCACCCGGCCAGAAACACCACGCGGGCAAGGTCAGCGCCACCGAGATGACCGGCGGAATGAACCTGCTGGCAGAAACGCTGCACGGGCAAGGTCAGCGTCGAGGCCTCCGCACCGCCAACCGGTGCCTCCACGCCTCGTCAATGCCAGCCTGCATTCGTCAAGCCCCGATGCCTTCGAGGACAATCTACGCGATCGACCATCCGGACTTGCCGACCATGCGCGTACCGATTGCCTGCAAAACATACGACATTCCGCTGCCCTTACAGGTATTGCCGGTTTGGCCTTCACTTCGGCCCGGATGACTGCAAGCCGGAAGGAAAGCGCAGGACCTCAACCGGCGCGGACGGCCCGGCATGGAGACTGCGGCCAATTCCCGCGTATCTTCCCGACCCACAGAGCTGTCCAGCTCACCCGTCAACCTCCTGCGGCGGGAATTCGAGGCTGGCAAGCTCGCCAATTCGGGTCTTGCCGACCGGCGGGCGCGGCGCCCAGAGATCAACCTCTTCCAGCGGGGATTCCATTCTGCCCGCCTGGATCCGCTCCAGGGTAGCGGCGCAATATCGCCCCTGGCATCGTCCCATTCCGATGCGCGTGAGCCGTTTGATGCCGGCAAGCCCGGCCCGCGGCTTCGTGGCCAGGGCGACATTCAGTTCGGCCAGCGACACTTCTGCGCACCGGCAGACCAGAGCCTGATCATCAAGGCCGGCAAACAGGTTCCCGGCCGGCCGAAACAACCGCCACAGGGAACGCTGGAAGTCCTCCTGTCGCCGCAGCATCGCCCTGGCGCCGTCCAGTTCCCGCCGATGCCCGGCCGGCATCGCGACCCCGAGCACGCGCAACGCCGCGGCGGCGGCAACGATTCCCTCGGCCTGCGCCGCCGCGGCGCCTCCCAGCCGGGTGCAATCTCCGACGGCAAACACCCGGTCGCGGGTGGTCATGCAGTCATTGTCCCGCACCGTCTCCATCGACCCGGTCGTCGGGCTCACCCTCTGCGCACAACCAAGGGCACGAAGCAATTCATTGGCCGGCCGAAAGCCGTAGCCCAGGCAGACGGCGTCCGCCTCGAATTCCCGGATCTCGGCACCGTGGCCGGGCAGGCAGGCGGCGGTCACCAGGAGTTGCGGGCGGTCACCATGGCCGCTCGACTCGATGCGGACGACCCGACGGCCATGGACCAGCGGAACGCCATGGCGGGCCAGCGAGGCAAGATACCCGGCGCCAGCGGCGGCCAGGCGTCCGTCGGCCTTCATCATCCCGAGGAGGGGGCCGACCGCGGACAGGCCAGGGCGCCGGGAAGCCTCGATGACGGCAACGATTTCGGCGCCGGATCTTGCGAGTTCGGTTGCAAGCTGGAAATTGAGCGGCCCGTTGCCGGCGACCACCACCCGCCGTCCTGGCAAGACGCGGTAGCTCCTGAGCAGGGTTTGTGCGGCCCCGGTCGTCATGACACCCGGCAATTTCCAGCCGTTGAACGGGTAGCAGATTTCAAAGGCGCCAGTAGCCAGGATCAGGATCTGCGGGCGAACCAGCCGGGTTTCCGCACCGGTCGTGGCGACGAGGTCCATGGGCTCGAACACGCCTGCCACCCTGGTCCCCGGCAGGTGCCGGGCACCCGATGCCCGCAGCCGGCCGATCAGCGCCCTGCCGGCGGCATATTGCCGATCGTCAAAATCGGCCGATTGAAGATCGCCGGCGGCGAGTGGCTGCTTGAAATACTGGCCGCCAGGTTGCGTCCTCTCGTCGATGAGCAGGACATCCGCTCCCGCCTCGGCCGAGACCGCCGCCGCTGCCATGCCGGCTGGCCCGCCGCCGATGACCGCGATCCGGGGGGTCAGCGCAGCTTTGGCCAGAACTGGTGCCGGGTCGAGCGGCTTCGGCACGGCCGCCACCCGGTTTGCCTGGCACCGAACGGTCATGCCGTCGGCCACCACGGTCATGCAGGCACGCCGTGAACAGCGACCATTCACTTCCAGCAGGCATTCCTGGCACACGCCCATGCCGCAGAACGGACCCCGGAACTCGCCATTTGCGGTTACACGCAGGCGAAGCTCGCCCGATGCAACCAGTGCCGCCAGCAGGCTTTCCCCCTTGCGGGCCCTGATGACGCGATCCTCGAAGCGGAATTCGACCGCCTCGCCGGCCTCGCCAAGCGAGGCATTGCCGGCGCGCAAGAGATTGCAGCCGATGGGGTCAGGTGTGGCCACGCAAATGCTCCGCTAATCGTCCATGCAGATTGCCAAATCCGGATCCTCGCTCCTCGCCCGAAGCAGGGACATCAGCGCCCGGTCGCGCTCGTTGCACCGCTGCGACCACGATTCCATGGACAACACCTTTCGCCGCGCTGCCGTGACCCCGGCCACGAGATCGTCGGTCCAGGGATCGTGCTGGCCGCGCTCTTCGCCCATGCGGGCATAGGCTGGCCCCATTCGCCGGGCGTGGGTCTGGATGCCGCCGCGGGTATTGAGATCGGAAGTTTCGAATGGACCGATCACCGACCAGCGAAGTCCGAGCGCATCCCGAACCAGGCGATCAATGTCGCCAACCGACAGGATCCCATCCCGCACCAGGCAATAGGCCTCGCGCAGGAGCGCTCCCTGGAGTCGGTTATAGGCAAACCCCTCGACTTCGCTGCCGAGCCTGACGCATGACATCCCTGCGCCCTCGAGAAGCCGGGCCGCCCGCTCGACGACATGCAATTCGGTGAAGGTTGCGGGCACGATTTCGACGATTCTCAGGAGATAGGGCGGATTTGCCGGGTGCAGGACGAGGATCCGGGACCGGCCCGCCAAACCGGCAGCAAAGCTGGATGCCGGCAGGAATGACGACGAGCTTGCAAGTGTCACACCGGGCGGGGCTATCCTGTCCAGCTCCGAGAACAGCTCCCGCTTTGCCTCCAGATCCTCCGAAATGCACTCCTGGACGTGCACAGCGCCATCGATGGCCGAGTCAATGCTGCCGGTAAACGAGATTCGCTCGGCTGCCTGCCGCGACCCACCGCTCATGAGCCCGAATTCCTCGAGTTGGGCCAGGCGATCACCGATTTCCCGCCGGGCATCCGCCTGCCTTTCCCTGTCGCTGTCGAACACGCGGAGATGGTGGCCGGCGACGGCAAAAACGATCGCCCAGCCAACCCCGATGCTGCCTCCACCAATGATGGCAACAACCTGTCGCTCGATTGCCGCGGTCATATCAATTCGCCTGCCAACCCGCCCGTGAGCTTCCAGTGCAGGCCGATTGATGTCAAGCTCCCGCATTCCAGGAACTCACGTGGAAATCGCTGCCATGCCAGGGCAGCCTGACAGGCACAGGTGCCTCCCGCCGGCTTCCCGGCTCCGGATGACATCCTCCTGGCGGAAGCCCGCTTTCGGCAACACATCGTGGCAAGACCCGCCCGGACCCATCCGCGGGACCTGCATGCAGTCCGTTCGGCACCACATCCTGCCCAAATCATGACGGGGCGGCGCTGACGATCCGGTCCAACAAAGACCGCGAACCGGAAACCGCCAAATCTGGGCGGCCGGGTCTTCACGGTTTGTCGTGAACCAATGTCACGGCATGGGTCGGCGACCTGACTGGCCGGATCACAACATTGGCCTGGAAGGAGGAGAGCGGCGCATCGGGCCGGGTCACGACATCAGGAGGTCGGGAAGGAGGAGGGCGATCCCCGGCATTGCGGCCAGGAGCGCCACGCCGAGGAGCAGGATAAGCCAGTAGGGAATCGTCGCCAGTGCGACCTCGCCGAGCGACACGTCATCCTTGGCCACCGACACCAGGACCGACAGGTTGAGCCCCACCGGCGGGGTGACCTGCCCGATCTCGATCAGGATGGTGATGATGACCCCGAGCAGAACTGCCTCGAATTCCAGCCCGGTCATCAACGGGAAGACGATCGGCAGGGTCATGATCATCAGCGAGAGACCGTCGAAGAAACAGCCGAGGACGAGGTAGATCAGCACCACCATCGCCAGAACAACATTGGGACCAAGGCCGGAGGCGCGGACCGCCTCGAGGATCGTCTGCGGAACCGCGAGCAGGCTCACCGCCTGGGCGAGCATGGTTGCCCCCATCACCACGAAGGCAATGGCGGCAAACAGCAGGATCGCCCGGTAGACGCTTTCGGCCAGCACCCGCACTGTCAGCGTCCCCCAGGACCAGCCGAGGAGAATCGTGGCAACCACCCCCACCCCGGCGGCCTCGGTCGGGGTGGCAAAACCGAAGGCAATCGATCCCATGATTGCCACGATCAGCAGTAGAAACGGCCACAGACCGAGAAGGTTGCGGAGGATGCGGCCGGCACCGACACGGCCGTCCGACCGCGGGGCGATATGCGGCGAGGCAAGGGAATGGAACAGGATGTAGACCGAGAACATGCCGGCAAACAGGATGCCGGGCAGGATGCCGGCCAGGAAGAGCTGGCCGATCGAGGTCTCGGTCAGCGCCCCGTAGATGAGGAGCGACAGGCTCGGCGGGATCAGCAGGCCGAGCGTGCCGCCTGCGGCCAGCGAACCGGCCACCGTCTTGCGTTCGTAGCCGCGGCCGGTCATTTCCGGGTAGGCCACCGAGCCGACGGCGGCGGCCGTTGACAGGCTGGAGCCACTGACCGCGCCGAACAACGTGCAGACCGCGATATTGGTGTGCAGAAGTCCGCCCGGCACGCGCTGGAACACCGGCGACAGCGCCGCATAGACACGTTCGCTGATCCCGCTTCGCAGCATGATTTCGCCGAGGATGATGAAGAGCGGGATTGCACTCAGCGTGAAGGCGTTGAGGACATTCCAGACCGCGTCCACGGCCACGAAGGTTGAACCGCCGGCGACAAATTGCAGCAGGAAAAGCCCGGTCAGCCCGAGCGCGGCACCAAGAGCAAGGCCGGAGCCGGCGAAGATGACAATCCCGCCAAGAAGAATTCCCCAGAACCCGGCCATCAGCGGTGGTCCGCTGGCGGCGACCTTGCCCCTGCCCCGTCAGCCAGGCACCTGACCGCAAATGCCAGGGCGGTAAGCAGCAGCGAGAGCGGCAGCAGCGCCATCCAGGGATACATCAGCAGCCGCGCCACCTCGGTCCTGATACCCCGCTCGAAGGCAAACTCGAACCATGGCAGCGCCAGCCAGACAAACCACGTGCAGAAGGCAAGGCCGAGCAGGCTTGCCGCGCTGGTGACCAGCGCCCGCGGTCGCGAAGGCAAGGCGCCGACGATGAAGCGGACCCGGACATGTTCGGCCCGCAGGGTGACGAGCGGCAAGGCAAGAAAGAAGGCTGCCGTCATCAGCAGCCCCACCAGTTCCTCCGTGAACCGGAACGGCGCATTGACAACATGGCGCATGGCCACGCTCGCCCCGACCAGGCCGACGATCGCCGCCCCGGCCAGCGCGGCGAGAATGGCCATGGCCAGGAAAACCGGGGCAAGCAGAGCCTCGATGCGCCGGGCAAGGCCCTGCACCCTGCCTGCCCCCTGGCCAGGCAAGATCTAGCGATCGAGGATGTCGAGGATCCTCTGCCGGTACTCGGGCGCCTTGCCGCCGGCCGCCGTCGCCAGTTCCGCCCATGTCTCCGACGCCGCCGCAAGGAAGGCGGCGCGATCGTCATCCGAAAAATCATCGAGGAACTCGACGCCCTGCTCACCAAGTGTCGCCCGGGCCTTCATTTCGTTCTCCTCGGCGGCACCGTAAGAGTTGGTTCGCTCCCAGACACGCATGGCGGCTTCCGTCACCGCCCCGCGCTCGTCATCAGACAGGCCGGCCCAGGCATCTTCGTTCACCCCGAGGACATAGGGAACCCCGGCAACCGGATAGAGATAGGACGCGTAGTCGGTGACCTCGTGGAGCGAGATCGTATGGGCGAACAGTGCCGGGTAGACCGTGCAGTCGACGACGCCGGTCTGCAGCGCGACATAGAGTTCGGTCTGTCCGACAATCTGTGCCGACACCCCGAGCTTCGAGAAGGTCTCGACCTGGTCGCCGCTCCAGACCCGCAACTTCCTGGTCCGGAGATCATCGAGCGTTCGCACCGGTTCATCCCGGCAGAAGATCGACGCCTGCAGCAGTGGAAGCGCCATGAAACCGGCCGGAACGATTCCCCATTCGGCCAGTTCCTCGGCGTAGATTTCCTGGATTTCGGGAAGGACGGCAATGAGCTCGTCGGGGCTGCCCACCGAGCCCTGGATCAGCACCGCGTTCAGCGCCGGTGCGTCGCGCCCCAGGTAGTTGGCCCAGACCAGGCCCATCTCCACCGCGCCCTGCGGCAGCCAGCGAACCACATCCTCGTTCTTGAGGTTGAGCGAGCCGCCATGGAAGACATTGATGGCAAGGCTGCCGCCGGTCAGCTCGGCAACATCGGCGGCGAAACTCTCGAGTTGCTTCGATTCATTGCGCCCTTCGGGCAGCCCGTTGTTGAATTTCCACTCGGCGGCGCCAGCGCTTCCGGCAAGCATGGCGGCGCCGGCAGCGGCGGCGAAAAGGCTTTGAAGTGTGCGTGACATCCTGTTCCTCCCAGGCAGTTTTCCGATTGCGTGGCGACTGTAGCGAAGGTGAATTTGTCCGGCAAGCAACTCGGCCTGCCGACGGCAGCCCCGCAGCCGGACTCCGTCCGGCAGACCCCGCCAGGCCACCGGCAACCCTCTCGATGCCCGGCATGCCTTCAACCCGACCGCAGTTCGGGGCATGTCCTGGCCCCGTTCCGCCTCGACTAGGCCGGCGGCAGACAGCCGGCACCTCGCTTTGATTCCCACGGTTTCAACAGGGTGTTCCCGCATGAACCGGGCGGAGGGCCTGCACCCGGCGGTTGCGGGAGGCCCAGGCGCTCAATATACACCTAGCGCTCGGTCCGGGCCTCAATTAAATATGCCATCCGACCGGTGACAACCGGCTTGCCGTCAAACCCAAGGAGACGCCATGCGCTACCACAGGCCATCAACCTTCGAGGAGGCAGCCTGCCTGGCTGCCGGAACTTCCGGCGTGACCCGCTTTCTGTCGGGCGGAACCGATGTCCTCGTTCAACTGCGGTCAGGGATGGTGACACCGGATGACCTGATCGATGTCAAGGGCATCCCCGGCGCCAGCGAGATCACCCGCAGCGGGGATGGCAGCTGGCGCATCGGTGCGGCGACGCCGGGGGCGATGCTTGGCGCCAATGCGGAGCTGGTCGCCGACTGGCCCGGCGTGGTCGAGGGAATCGAATTGGTAGGCTCGACCCAGATCCAGGCCCGGGCGAGCCTGGTAGGGAATTTGTGCAATGCCTCCCCCGCTGCCGATGGTGTGCCCGCCTTGATGGCAGCGGCGGCAACGGTGACCATCACCGGACCGAATGGCACCCGCACCGTCCTGGTCGAGGACATTCCGTCCGGTCCGGGCCGGACCAACCTTGCTGCCGGCGAGGTCATTTCATGCATCAACCTGCCGCCGCGCGGCGAGCATGGCGGGGATGCCTATCTGCGCTTCATCCCGCGTACCGAAATGGATATCGCAGTGGTTGGCTGTGCGGTCAGCCTGCGCCTGGACGGCGCGGTGGTGACCGAGGCACGGGTTGTGCTCGCCGCCGTTGCGCCGACCGTGCTGCTGGTTCCGGAAGCGGCGGCGGCGATTGTCGGAACATCGCTCGACGACGAGGCGCTTGCGGCGCTGGCCGGGGCGGCCTCCGACGCATGCAGACCGATCAATGACAAGCGCGGGACGATTGAATTCCGCACCGATGTTGCCGGGGTGCTGGCCAGGCGGGCGGCGGTGATAGCATATGCCCGTGCAGGAGGTGAGACATGAGCAGGATCCATGTGACGGCCAGGGTGAATGGCGACGAGGTCGAGTTTCTTTGCGACCCGCGGGAGACGTTGCTGGACGTGCTCCGTGATCATCTTGGCCTGACAGGCACCAAGGAAGGCTGCGGCACCGGCGATTGTGGTGCCTGCTCCGTGACCGTGGATGGGGAGTTGATGTGTTCCTGCCTGTATCTGGGCGCCGAGGCGCAAGGTCGGGAGATCGGCACCGTGGAGGGCATCGCCGAAGGCGACAGGCTCCACCCGCTGCAGGCAAAATTCATCGACCACGCGGCATTGCAATGCGGCATCTGCACGCCGGGCATACTGGTGGCGGCCAAGAATCTGCTCGAGCGCAACCCTGACCCGTCCGAGACCGAGGTGCGGTACTGGCTTGCCGGCAATTTGTGCCGGTGCACGGGTTATGACAAGATCATCCGGGCCGTGCTCGATACGGCCGCAGAAATGAGGGAGGCGACGTGATGGCTCTCGACTACAACCAGGAAAACGGCTTCAGATTTATTGGCACCCGCCCTGCCCGACCGGATGGGATCGACAAGGTCACCGGCCGCGCCAGGTTCGGGGCCGACGCGCAGGCAACCGGCATGCTGCACGGCGCCATGGTGCGCAGCCCCCATGCCCATGCCCGGATCATCGGCATCGATGCGTCGCGGGCGCTGGCCCTTGACGGGGTCAAGGCCGTGGTCACCCGTGCCGACTTTGCAACCGATGTCGATGGCGAGTTCTGGAACGTGCTGGAAAACGTCATGGCCGGGGATCGGGCGCTGTATCACGGCCATACCGTGGCCGCGGTCGCGGCGGTCTCACCGCTGCTTGCCCGCGAGGCAGCAAGGCTGGTCGATGTCGAGTATGAAATCCTGCCGCATGTGACCGATGTCGACGCGGCGATGAAGCTCGATGCACCGGTGATCCATGAAGGCCTGGCGAGCTATTCGGTTCCGGACGGTCTCTCGCCGAATGTCGTCGACTATTACGAGCATGGGCACGGAGACCCCGACCAGGGATTTGCCGAGGCGGATCTGGTCTTCGAGAAGCGCTTCACGGTCGAAGCCACCCACCAGGGTTACATCGAGCCGCATGCCTGCCTTGCACAGCTTGGCCCCGATGGACGCGGCGAGTTGTGGTGCTGCACGCAAGGTCACTGGTTCGACCAGAAATTCTGCGCGGTTCTCCTGGGGATCGAGACATCGGCTCTCAAGGTCACGGCATCGGAGATTGGCGGCGGGTTTGGCGGCAAGACGACCCAGTTCATAGAACCCGTTGCCCTCGCGCTCAGCCGCAAGACCAATCGCCCGGTCAAGGTGGTGATGAGCCGGTCCGAGGTATTCAAGGCCTCGGGTCCGACCTCGTCGGCATCGATGGATGTGAAGATCGGCATGACCAGGGATGGCCGGATCACCGCTGCCCAGGGCGAGTATCGCCTGCAGGGCGGAGCTTTCCCTGGTGAGTGGGCAGCGATGGCCGCGCAATGCGCCTTTGCGCCCTATGACATCGATCACGTCCGGATGACCGGCTACACCGTGATGTGCAACCGGCCGAAAGTGGCCGCCTACCGGGCACCCGGCTCGCCGATCTCGGCCTTCTCGACCGAGAGCGTCATTGATGAGTTGTGCAACCAGCTCGGCCTTGACCCGATGGAGGTCAGGATGAAGAACGCCGCCCGCGAGGGGACGAAATCATCCTATGGCCCGACCTATCCGCAGATCGGTCTCGTCGACTGCCTCGAGGCAGCCAAGGCCCACCCCCATTGGACCAGCCCCCTGAAGGAGGGCCAGGGGCGCGGAATCTCCTGCGGCTTCTGGTTCAATTTCGGCATGGAAACCTCGGTCAACCTGATGCTCAGCGAAGACGGATCGGTCCAGGTCACGGTCGGAACTCCGGATATTGGCGGCAGCCGCGCCTCGATCGCGCTGATGGCGGCCGAAGAGCTGGGAATTCCCTACGAGCATGTCCGGGTGACCATCGCCGACACCGCATCGCTCGGCTTCAACGAAATGAGCCATGGCAGCCGGGTCACCTTTGCCTCTGGCCTGGCCACCATCGAGGCGGCCCGGGATGCCAGGGACAAGCTGTGTGCCCGTGCCGCCGCCGAATGGGGCATCCAGCCGGAAGCCGTCGAGTGGCGGGATGGCTGCGCAGTTCCTGCCGGACCCAATGCCGGCGAATTCGACCCGATGCCAATCGCCGAAATTGCCGGCAAGATGGGCCAGACCGGCGGGCCGATTTCCGGCCATCACGCGGCAAATCCCGATGGTGCGGGCGTGTCATTTGCCGTTCACGTCGTCGATTCGGAGGTCGATCCCGAAACCGGCAAGACCGAGATTGTCCGCTATACCGTGGTGCAGGATGCCGGGAAGGCCATTCACCCATCCTATGTCGAGGGGCAATACCAGGGCGGTGCCGCCCAGGGCATCGGCTGGGCCCTGAACGAGGAATACATCTACGACGAGAATGGCCGGCTGCTCAATGACGGCTTCCTCGATTATCGCATCCCGGTCGCCAGCGACCTGCCGATGATCGACACGGTGATCGTGGAGACACCCAATCCCGGCCACCCGTACGGCGTGCGCGGTGTCGGCGAGACCTCGATCTGTCCGCCGCTGGCGGCGATTGCCAATTCTGTGTCGAATGCGGCCGGCGTGCGGCTGACACAATTGCCGATGTCGCCGCCGCGGATCCTGAAGGCGCTGAAGGAACGCGATGGTCGAGGTTAACCTCTGGTCCGGCCTCAGGAGCCTGACGGGCGGCGAACTGGCCGTCACCGTCGAGGCGTCAACCATCGGTGAAATGCTGGATGCGCTGGTCGCGGCGCATCCGGGCCTCGGCCCCGCCATCGAGTCCGGGGTATCGGTCGTCGTCGATGGCGAGATCATCTCCGCCAACCGGTCGGTCGCCCTCGGCCCTGCCAACGAGATCTTCATCGTCCGAAAGGTCCGGGGCGGATAGGCACCTGCCCGACCGGAGCGGTCTCCAGACGGGCAAGTGGGCGATCACGGCCGGCGATGCACGATGCCAGGCACTGTCAACCTTCGGAAGCTGACGAAGACGTAGGTGGTGCCATGACTCTGCTTCAACTCGTACTGACGCCGAATCAATCCACAAGGATCATCTGTCCCCGCCGAATTACATGCAACACAGCACAGACACCTGCTGGATAGTGTGCGTTGAGCCCCAAACGTAGAGTGATCATGATGAACTGGCGTTTCTATGGCCGCGAGAATGAACTGTCGGAGGTCAGGGATATCGTCGACAATCCAAATTTCCTGGCTGGCCTCATCCTGGGCAGGCGCGGCATCGGCAAGACGGAGTTGCTCAAGGAGGCACGCCGCCGGCTTGGCAGTCATCCGCCGATTCTGATCTTCGAGTTGAAGGATCCTGCCCTGGAGGACCCGGCGGCCGCCAATGAGCGACTGATCCGGGAGACCCGGCTGGCCTTCGGAGAGACGATCTCGATCCCGGGGCCCCAGCCGGCGCTGTTCCCGATCAGCGAGGTGTACGGTGCCTACCCACCACAGGAGTATTTCGTCGAAATCATCAGGCAGATGCTTGTCCAGGGTGTCGTGGTCTGCCTCGACGAGTTCCACATGGCAAAGCCGATGAAGCTGGAGGGAGCACTCAAGCTGCTTATCGACAACTCCGGCATATTGAGCGACAATCCGCCCGGCAAGCTGATCCTGATGGGCTCGCACCAGCAGCAAGTGCTGGACATGTTCGATGACACCGAGCCGCTCTACGGCCGTGCGCCAACGATTGCCGGGCTTCTGCAATGGAAAATGCCGACGCTGTTCACCATGGCAGCCGAACAGGGCTTTCTGCGGCGGCCCGGCCGCATGCTGACGCTGTGGTGTGCCTTTGGCGGCGTGCCTCGCAGCTGGGAACAGTTCGCAGTAAGAGCCCCCCGCAGCCTGACGGACTTCAACGCCCGGGGCGATGACGATGCCTGGCGGATGGCGTTTCTCGACTGGCACCGGGCGCTGCTGAAGAAGAACCCGCGGGAGCGGTTCGACAGCAAGGCATTCATCGAACTGGCCGAGCCGGCACGCCATGCGCTGCTGTGGTTGGCACGCCGACACCCCCGCGGCACCATCTTCTCGAGGTTTCCGGCCGAGTTGCAGAACCTTCCGGGAAACGCGCTTGGAAAGGCACTCGACATGCTGCGTGACAATTTGGAGATGGTCGAGAGGTTTGGACAGTTCCAGTTCAGGGGGGTACCCAGGTTCCGAATCTCCGACAACAGCACACTATACCAGGCCAACACCTACCCGGAACTCTTCGGTGCATCGGCTCCAGGTCAGCAGGAGCCCGGTGTGGATGCTGACGGCAACATCGAGACCCGGTCGCTCGACCGGCTGAAGACACTGGAAGGGGTGGCGTTGGAGCGTCTGACCGCCAATTGCCTTCTGGGCCTGCCGGATGTGACCTGGAGCGAGCATGGGTTGTGGCGGAGCCGCCAGCATCCTCCGGGCGACGATGGTCCCGTACAGTTGGCCGATATCGACGTCATGGCCCTGCGGGGCTCGCTGGACGAGCCGGTGCTGGTGATGGCTGGCTGCAAGCGCAATTCCAGGCAGCACAATACGGCATTGCTCACGCGACAATTCGATGACTTTCTTGGTGACCTGGGCAAGGAAAGGGGCAAGCGGCTTCGTGCCATGACAAGGGCAAAACTTCTGGTCTCGCCGGAATTCAGCCCCGAACAGCGCAAGCATTATGCACGGCAGGGCTTTGCGACGATGGACATCCTTGACATGGCGCGCGGACTCGGCATCGAACCGGAGCCCGCGATGCCCGCATTGAAGCCCGTGTCATCGGCCGCACCGGAGCCGGACAACAGCCCGTCGCCGTTCTGAAGGGAAAAGGACAGGCATCCAGGGCACTGATTGGTTCCCATGTCGCGGCAGCTGCGTGCCAATCGCGCAAACCAGACCTCGCCGGGCGAGATTTCCCGACATCTGCTGCGCCTCACGCAACCATGATCATGCCGGTTCGTGGCTGACCCTTCCGGCATCCGCTTCCGACACCGCCTGCGCCCGTTCAAGCTCCTCGCGGTCGATATGACAACGTATGGCGTGTCCAGCATCATTCACCTGCCAGGGCGGTGTCACGGTGTCGCAGATTGCACCGAGCTTCCGCGGGCATCGGCGCTGGAACGGGCAACCCTGTTCGGGCGGCGCCCGCTCGACCACATCGTCGGCAATCAGCAACGGCGCCGTATCCGGGTCCGGCTCGAGCACGGCGCCCATCAGCACCTCGGCATAGGGGTGTGATGGCGTGCCATAGACCTGGTCGGTGGGACCGATTTCGCACAGGCGGCCCTGGTAGAGCACGGCAACCCGGTCCGAGAGCGCACGCACCACCGCCAAATCATGGCTGACGAAGATGTAGGTGGTGCCATGACTCTGCTTCAACTCGTTCAGCAAATCCAGTACTGCCGCCTGCACGGACACATCCAGCGCCGACGTGACCTCGTCGCACAGGACGATGGACGGATCGGCGGCAAAGGCCCGGGCGATGGCGACACGCTGCTTCTCGCCGCCGGAGAGTTGGCTGGGCAGGCGATCGAGGTAATGGGCCCCGAGACGCACCCGCTCGAGAATCTCGACGCTGCGCGATCCGAGCTCTTCGCCTGTCAGTCCGAAATAGAGCTTCAGCGGCTGTTCGAGGATTTCGGCAACGGTGTGGCGCGGGTTCAGGCTGTCGTCGGGGTTCTGGAATATCAACTGGATCTGGCGGAGATGGTCCGGCCCGCGGCTTTCGACAAGGCGAGGCAGGGCGGCCCCATCAACGGTGACCGCGCCGCCGGCGGGGGCAAGGAGGCCGGCAATCGCCTTCAGGATCGTGGATTTGCCAGAGCCAGACTCGCCGACCAGCCCCAGCGTCTCGCCCCGTCCGATCGAAACCGAGATGTCGTCGACGGTCGGCAGGCTGTCCGATTTGCGGCCGAGAATCCTGTCGAGCATGCGCCGGCGAGCATAGCTGATGGACAGATCGTCGAGACACAGCGACTCTTCGCCGCTGCAATCCCGCAGGGCAGGATCGGCGCCGCCGCCCCGCATCGGCAAGTCCGATGCCCGATCATGAAAGTAGCAACGCACCATTTCGCCGCTTGCCAGCGGGGTGAGGGGCGGGCGCGATGCCCGGCACCTGTCCTCAGCAAGCGCGCAGCGGTCGGCAAATGCACAACCATTCCCGGCATCGCCTGGCGGCGGCGGCCTGCCATCCAGCGCCACCGGCAATTTCGCATCGACGAGTTTCGGGATCGAGGCCAGGAGGCCCCTTGCATAGGGATGCGCCGGCTCCCGCAGCACCTGCCGCGCCGAGCCTTCCAGCACCACCTCGCCAGCATACATGACCACGACCCGGCTGCAGACCCGGGCAATTGCCCCGAGATCGTGGCTGACATAGACCATCGCCATGCCGCGTTCGGCGGCGATGTCACGCAGCAATTCCAGGATATGCGCCTGGGTCGTCACGTCGAGCCCGGTGGTCGGCTCGTCAAGGAGGAGCGCCATCGGCTCTCCGGCAAGCGCCATGGCGATGGCCACGCGCTGCTGCTGGCCACCACTCAACTCGTGCGGAAAGCGGGTCACGATCTGCTCCGGGTCAGGCAGGCGCACCTGGCCGAGCAATTCGGTAACCTTGGTTGCATGGCGCTCTGGCGGCAGCGACGAATGCAGGCGGAGCGTCTCGACCAGCTGGGCGCCGATCCGCAGCGTCGGGGTCAGGGACTGGCCGGAATTTTGTGGAATCAGGGCAAGCTGGCGGCCGCGAATGCGTTCGAGTTCCTGGCGTGACTGCGCAAACATGTCGATGTCGTTGAACCGTGCATCGCCGTTCAACAGCCGCAGGCCGCGCTTGAGATATCCCATCGCCGCCAGTGCCAGTGTCGATTTGCCGGAGCCGGACTCGCCGACCAGTCCCACACTCTCTCCCGGGGCCACCTGCAGATCGATGTTGCGCAGCACCTCGCGGATCCTGCCGTCCCGTCCGGCAAACCCGATCGAAATGTCCCGGACATCGATCAGCGCCGTCATACCGGCGCCTTCTGTGCCCGGTCGATGCCAAGAGCCTTGGCGAGAGCATCGGCGGTCAGGTTGATGCCGATGATCAGCGATGACAGCGCGACCACCGGGGCCAGCGCCCCCCAGGGCGCAAAGGACATGAAGCCGCGGGCGTCGGCGATCATCAGGCCCCAATCCGGGGTCGGCGGCGAGACACCGAAGCCGAGGAAGGACAGCGATGAAAATGCCAGCAGCATCCACGACCAGCGCATCGCGCCCTCGACCATGAGCGCATCGAGCACGTTTGGCAGCAATTCCCGGCGGATGATCGTCATCCGGCCATGACCGCGGGCGCGGGCAGCCGAGACATAGTCCCGTGCCACGACATCGTGGGTGGCAGCGCGGGCGATGCGGATGACGGGGATTCCATAGAAGAAGGCAAGCGTCGGGATCAGCACCTCGATCCCGGTGCCGAAGGTGACGATCAGCACCAGCATTTTCAGGATCCAGGGCAGCGACAGGAAGGCGTCGACGACACGCATCAGCACCTCGTCGACGCGCCCGCCGACCAATCCGAAGAAGATGCCGACGAAACCGCCCCAGGCAACCGCGATGGGCGTGGCGATGCCGGTGACCAGGAGGGCCTCACGCCCACCCATCAGCGTTCTGGTGAACACGTCCCGACCGAGATGGTCGGTGCCAAGCCAGTGTTCGCCCGATGGCCCCTTCAGCATGAGCAGGCTGTCCATTGCCTTGTAGTCATAAGGGACAATCCACGGGCTGGTCAGCGCCAGCACGACGTGGAAGATCACCAGCGCCAGCCCGATGGCGCCGGAGGGGCGCGACACCACGTCACGCAGCACAGTGACGATGCGATGCACTCCGGAATTCTGCGCCGGCGTGGCGATTGCCCCTGCAGTCATCGGTTCAACGCATGGGTTCTGAGCCGCGGATTCAGCAGCATTGTCATCAGGTCGGCCGTCAGGTTCACGCCGACATAGACCGTGGCCACGATCAGTGCGATGGCCTGAACCACCGGCAAATCGCGGTCGGAAATGGCATCAATCATCATCCGGCCAAGCCCGGGATAGTTGAACACCACCTCGATCACCACCACGCCTCCCAGCAGCCAGGCGATCGTCAGTGCCACGACATTGATGGCGGGCAGCAGCGCGTTGGGAAGGGCATGGCGAAACACGATGCGCCAATAGGGCACACCCTTCAGCACGGCCATCTGCACGTAGTCGCTGGCCATGACCTCGATGACGCTGGACCGCACCATGCGCAGCACATGCGCAGTCATTACCATTGCCAGCACGACGACCGGCAGCAGGATTTCCGGGAAGAATTCGGATGCTGGCGCACTGGCCGAGGTCAGGACGACGCCGGGAAGCCAGCCGAGCCAGACCGAAAACACCAGGATCAGCACCGTCGCCGAGACGAATTCGGGAATGGTCATGGCAAAGATGGCGCCGGTCGAGAAGAACAAATCGACCGGCCGGTCTCGCCAGAGCCCGGTCACTACCCCGAGGAAGATGGCCAGCGGCACCCCGACCATGAGTGCGCAGAACGCCAGCAACAGGGAATTCTTCAACCGGTTGCCGACCAGTTCGGTGATGCTCTTCTCGCCATTTGCGGATACACCGAGATCGCCCCGCGCCGCGTGCAGTGCCCATTCGAAATAGCGCTCCACGGCCGGACGGTTCAGCCCCTGCGCCTCGCGGCAGTTCTCGAGCCGCTTGCCCTGGGCCTCGCGCTCGAGGAAGGCGGTGCAGGCGTCACCCGGAAGAACCTCGACGCCAGCGAAAATGATCACCGAGACGATCCAGACGGTGACCGCGCCCAGGAAGAGCCTTCGCAGGATCATGTTCAGCATCTCGGCATCCCGATGCAGGAAATTCGAGGGTCGGGGCCCGGGGCCAAGCTGGCCCGGGCCCCGACCGGATATCGCCGACGGTTATTCGCTGACGGTGATCTTGTGCCAGCGAACGGCGTCGTTCTTCACCTCGTCAAGATTGCTCACACGGGATGACACCCCGACGAGCCGGGTGACGTGATAGGGAATCAGCGTTCCCGCGTTCTCCCACAGATACGCCTGTGCCGCGACATAGAGCGCCTTGCGCTTGTCGAAATCCAGCTCGCGCCGGGCCTCGGCCAACATTGCATCGAACTTGGCATCCTTGAAGATGCTCTCGTTCCATTTCGCCGTCGACAGGTAGATTTCGTGCAGGGCCTGGTCGGCCGGGCGTTCGTTCCAGCGGGTGGCAACGACGTCCTTCTTCATCCAGACTTCGCTCCAATAGCCATCTGTCGGCGCCTGCACGACATTGACCCGGATCCCGGCCGGAGCTGCCTGTTCCTGGTAGGCGACGGCCAGTGTCGGCCAGGTCGGCTCCAGCGTGGCAACATGCACATCGATGTCGATGCCGTCGGGATAGCCGGCCTCGGCCAGCAGCGACTTCGCCATCTCGATATCCTGCGGACAGGACAGATCGGCACGGTACTGGTCGTTGGGCTCCACCGGGGTGTCGCAGGCCACGACGCCCTGCCCGCCGAGAATCAGGTTCACCAGCTCCTGCCGGTCAGCGGCAAGTCGCACCGCCTTGCGGACCCGGACGTCGCTATAGGGCTCGACATCCGTCCGGAACACCAGGCCGCGCCAGTTGCCGGTGGGGATTTCCTGGATCCGGAAATCGTCGGAGCCGGACAGCATCGGCGCCTGTTGTGCGGTGATGCCGCGTTCCATGTCGATCTGGCCACCCAGCAGGGCCTGCAGGCGCGCCTGGCCATCCGGAATGCCGATGACCTCCATGCGCGCCACGCCCGGTGCGCCTTCCCAGTAATCTGGGTTGGCGACGAGAACCGTGGTCCCCTCGGCGTCGAAACTCTCGACCTTGAAGGGTCCGGTGCCGATGCCCGAGCTGGCGATGTCATCACCGGAGCCTTCGGGAATCATTCGCAGCCGGTAATCCATCAGCTGCAGCGGCATGTCGGCGAATGGCGTGTCCAGGGTGATCTGCACGGTCATGTCGTCAAGTGCCTGGACGTTGGTGATCATCTTGACCGCCGAACGTGCCGGGCTATCGCTGTCCGGGTCCAGCACACGGTTCAACGAATAGACCACGTCGGCGGCATCAAAACCGGAGCCGTCGTGGAATGTCACGCCATCTCGCAAATTGAAGGTCCAGACGGTGGCATCCTCATTGGCGTTCCAGTCAACTGCCAGATCGGCCTGGGGCTTGCCGTCGAGTCCTGGACGCACGAGCCGGTTCATGATCTTCTCGGTGATCTGGAACACCCTTCCCTTGGAGATCGGATCGAGGCTGGACTGGGCCCCAAATCCGTATTCATGGGCTTGGCGGAATGTTCCCTGAGGTTCGGCAAGCGCCGTCCCTGCCGACAATCCGACTGCCAGCGCAGCCATACTCATGATCAATTTCATTCCTGAATTCCTTCCTGTTTGTAGCGGTCGCCCGATGCCGGTGCCGGAGTGCGTGAAGATGACGCAAGCAACACCGGATGAAGCGATGGATGAACGAGGATTGCCCATCGAGGCATGCCGGGCAATCCTTGACCGAGAACTCTATAATGTCACCGGCATAGGCGCAAATTACGAAATTTGCCCGACTCATTCATCGACCGTATAAATTCGGCTACAGCGGTCCCGAGGACCAATGGGACTTCGGCAAGAACAGCAATGACGAACCCACAGGATCCGGAGGAAGCAGTATTGAAGGGCGCCGTTGTGCAACCCACCCTGATAGCCATTGGTGGTGGTGGCGCCACCCACGGGACCCATCCCGAGCTTGATCAATTCTGCCTGAACCTGCTGCCGCAGCGCCCGCGCATCGGCCATGTCGGCACTGCCAGCCACCACGACCCGGGAAAATTCCGCCGGTTCTCCCGGGCCTTTCATCCCCGTGCCGGGTCAGTGACGGACCTGCCAAGGGATTGCTCCCGGCAGGAGGCCGAGGCGTGGGTGACCGGTCTCGACCTGGTCTATGTCGGCGGCGGTGACCCGGTGCACCTGGTCCGGCGGTGGTCAGCCATCGGGCTCCAGGACACGCTCTTCGCTGCCGCACGTCACGGCACGGTGCTGGCCGGTGTCAGCGCCGGGGCCATGTGCTGGTTCGACAGCTTCCTGTGGCGATCCCCCGACCACGGATTGCAGCTTGCCGGCGGTTTCGGCCTCGTCCCGGGCGTCATGACCCCGCACAGCCTGGCCGAACCGGACCGGCTTGCCCATCTCGCAGGCCTGGTCTCGGCCGGAACCATATCCGGCGCCCTTGCCATTGATGACGGTGCGGCGGTGATCCTGCGGGGCGGAGTTGCGTCGGCGGTGTTTCCCGGCCGCGGCCCGCCATGCGCCCACCGAATCAGTCGCGGCCCCGATGGCGAGGCCAGGCAAGCCGAATTACGGCCCCGGGGCGACTCCTGAACACACCGCCAGGCCACCTCGCCGGCGCCGGTCCGGACCTGCGCCCATCCCGGCCGGCCAAGCCGGCAATGGACCGTCATGAGGCATGCCGACAAGTCGCTTGCCCGATCAATGTTCCGTGGTAGCATCCCGCCATGTCAATGAGGCGATCCCGATCTTGAGACGCAGGCGCAATGGCACGGAAGCAACCCGCCCCGGCAGCAATGGCCGCCAGATGGTGAAAATGCCGGCCCTGCCCACCGCGGGTGGCCGGCTTCGTATCCTGGCCGATGCCGACATGGCGAGCCTCCACCAGGCCTCGCTGACGCTGCTGGCGGAATTCGGGCTTGGCGAAGCCCCGCCAGTGGTCGAGGAACTGGTTTGTGCGAGCGGCGGACAACTGTCTGGCAATGGTCGCCTGCTGTTTCCTCGGGAATTGGTCGAGCATGCCCTGGGCGGCATACGCCGCAGGGTGACGCTCTTTGCCCGGGGCCCGGACCAGGATCTGCACCTCGAGCCCGGTTCCGTGCATGTCGGCTCCGGTGGAGCGGCGCCGTTCGTCAGGGATCTCGACCGCGGATGCTATCGTCTATCCACCCTGGCCGACCTCCATGACGCCGCCCGGATGGTTGATGCCCTCAGCCATGTCCAGTTCTTCTCCCGCTCCCTGGTGGCCAGCGACATCGAGGATGGTAGGTCGCTTGACATCAACACCTGTTACGCCGCCCTGGCCGGCACGTCGAAACATGTCCTGGTGAGCGCCGGGGAGTCGGGACATGTTGACGACATTGCCGGGATGTGCCGCCTCGTTGCCGGTTCGGCCGCGGCCTTTGCCGACCGCCCGTTCCTGTCGCTGAACATCAACCACGTGGCGCCGCCCATGCGGTTTGCTCCCGGGGCAGCCGAGGTGCTGGTTGCGGCGGCGCGGGCCGGAATTCCCTGCATGGTCAACACTTTCGGACAGATGGGTGCATCAAGCCCGGTGACCATTGCCGGCTGCATTGCCCAGAGCAATGCCGAAACGCTGGCCGGCCTGGTTGTCGGCTGGCTTGCCAACCCGGAAGCCGCGCTGGTCTACGGCTCACGCCCCATGGTCACGGATCTGCGGTCGGGTGGCATGGCCGGAGGCAGCGGCGAGCAGGCCCTGCTGACCGCCGCCGCGACGCAGATGGCGCGCCACTACGGATTGCCAAATTCGACCATCGCCGGCGCCACCGACAGCAAGGCGGCCGATGCGCAATCGGGCTACGAAAAGGCACTCTCGATAACCATGGCAGCCCAGGCCGGGGCAAATCTTGTCACCCAGGCCGCCGGCATGCAGGCTGGCCTGATGGCGGCATCATTCGAGGCCTATGTCATCGACAACGAGATGCTGGGCGCAATCCGGCGCAGCCTTGCCCCGGTGGAGGTCAGCCAGGAAACCCTGTCTGCCGGCATGATTGCCGAGACCATACGGGACGAGGGCCACTTTCTCGGCCATCCACAGACATATGGGCGGATGAAGTCGGATTTTCTCTACCCCGAACTGGCAGATCGCAGCTCGATCGAGGATTGGGACGCACGAGGCAGGCCGGAGATCGGCGCCCGGGTACGGCAGATCGCCGGCCGGATCCTGGACACTCACTTTCCCCAACATCTTGATGCCAGGGCCGATCGGGAGATCAGGTCACGGTTCGACATCCGCCTGCCTCGCGCCAGGATGCGGCCCTCGTGAAGATCGCCATTCATGGAACCGGCGCCATGGGGTCGGTCTATGCCAGCCTGTTTTGCGAGGCTGGCCACACGGTCTGGGCGGTGGACCCATGGCAAGAACACGTGAACGCCATAAACGCCAACGGCCTGCGGCTTGACGGCGCCAGCGGCAACCGGACCGTCCGCGGCATCGCCGCCACCACCGACTTCACCGATGTCGGCGCCTGCGACCTTGTCGTGATCGCAACCAAGGCCTCGGGAGTCGGGGCCGCCGCCCGCTCCATCGCGCCCCTCCTGCCCGGCATCGAATTGGTGCTCACCATCCAGAATGGTCTTGGCGCCGCCGAACGCATCGCCGACCACATGCCGACAGGCCGCGTCCTCCTCGGTGTCGCCGACGGGTTCGGCGCCTCGCTGCAAGGCCCCGGCCACGCCCATCACGCGGCCATGAAGCTGATCCGCATCGGCGAGATCGGCGGCGGCGCCAGCGCCCGCGCCAGGGAATTGGCCGAGACCTGGCGCCAGGCGGGCTTCAAGGCACAGGCAGAAGGCGACATCCAGCAACTGGTCTGGGAGAAGTTCCTGTGCAACGTGACCTTCAGCGCCGCATGCACGGTGTTCGACATGACCGTGGGCGAGTTGATGGAGCACCCTGAACGATGGCAGATTGCCCTGGGCGCCATGCATGAAGCCCATGCCATTGCCCGCGCCAGCCAGATCAACCTCTCCTTCGACGACCCGGTGACCCATGTGACCAGGTTCGGCGCCGCCATGCCGGATGCCCGCCCGTCCATGCTGCTCGATCACAAGGCAGGACGCCCCTCCGAGCTTGACGCCATCAACGGCCAGGTGCCCCGGCTTGGTCGGCAGCTGGGCATTGCCACCCCCTGCAACGACATGCTGGTGGAAATCCTCAAACAGCGCGAGGCAAAATTCGGCGAGCGGTAGGACAAGTATCCGGTGGCCGCAGGCAAAGGGACTCTTGCGTCACCGCCGCGAGCGGCGTGACCGAACCCGAACCAGCGGCCGTGCAGGACGCCCCTCCCCTCCTGCCCAGGTTGCCAGCGGCCAGCCCGGGCGGCGATGCCATGAGGCCAGTACATGTTCCGGACCCTTCCGGCTGGTACTGGAGCAGGTCACGCCAGGAAGGACGCCAGGGCTGTGACTGCGAAGACTGCCGGCACGCTCAAATGAAGGCCGAGGGAGTTGCCGGCGATGTGGTCGTCAGGTAACCGGCACATCATGCAGGCATCACCGCGGATGCAAGGTTGACAAGTGCCAGTACCAGGGTCCCATGAATGATCATCATCGAATATTCCTGGTTCGGCATGGCGAAACGGAATTCAACCGGGCAGGACGATACCAGGGGCAGAGCGATTCGCCGCTGACGTCGAAGGGAATTCGACAGGCCCGCCGTAATGGCCGGGCACTGGCGTCGCTGATCAATGGAAGTGCGGATTGGCGACTCGTAACCAGTCCGCTCGGGCGAACACTCCAGACCGCCCGGTTGATCGGTGCCGAAATCGGGTTCGATCCCAGCCGGATCGAAGTTGACGAACGTATCCAGGAAATCGGATTTGGTTGGTGGGAAGGGCTTGACCGGCAGACGATCGAGGCACGCGAAGTTGGTGCCCTGGACGCGCGTCGACGTGATCCCTGGACCTTCACCATGGATGGCGGCGAGACTATGGCCGCCGTTGCCCGGCGGGCCGAAGCCTGGCTTGAAGAACAGGATGGAAACGTGATCGCGGTCAGCCACGGAGTCACTGGTCGCATAATTCGCGGGCTGTATCTGAGCCTGTCGCGTGCGCAGACGCTGCAACTGGACCAACCCCAGGACATCGTGTTCGAGCTGTGCGGGCGCAAGATCTCCCGGCACTGACCGACGGGTGGACCCTGGCCGGGAAGCCTGAAGGCAGGACCCATCCGGGTGAACCCAGAACAGGTCACGCCGGCCCGGCGGCCGGCGAGGTTGCGGGCCGGTGCAATCATCGTTGCCGTGCGGACCGCCATTCACGACGCATTAGCCCGACCGGGAGGTCTTCCGGGGCGGCGCCTTCACTCCACGGGTCACGCCGCAGCCATCCGTTTTGCCTGGTCTGCAACCAGCTTCGCGGACTGCCTTGCGGAGTAGACACAACTCCGTATGGCAACGGGCCATGCACCGGTTCCCAGCGCGTGTCTCCAGCCATCCCGAAGCCCGATTTGATGGCCCGGGCGGCGCTGGCTAGCCGCGTCTGCCCGTGCCACATGGTCAGGTGTCCGGGCTACGGATTGTGCTTGCAGGCCCGGACTCCGCCGGGATGGACTGCCAGCCGCACGAGCCGCTCCGGTTCCGTGAGGTCGTACCTGCCGGCATGGTCGGCAGCGACGGCAGACTCGCCACCGGTGAACATCAACCCGGTCTCGCAATCGGGGACCTGCCTGTCCGTGAGCATCATCACCATGATTCGCCAGGAATTCACATTGCTCTAATCGCGCCGGTCTCGTTCGGATGCAGGTCCGGGAGGGAATGCGCCAAGGCGAGGGGTCGCCGCAAGGGCCGACAGCAGAATTATGGCCTTCACAGGCGTATCATTCTTCTGAAAAAACGTTACTCTGGGAGTATGTCTCAATGACAGGGAACTCCCAGAGTATTCACGGGAACAGATAGGCGAATGCCTCCGAACAGTCAATATCTGGAGTCACTCGACTGCAACGGCGTCAAGGAAATCATCTGCGGCATCAATGTCAGCCGTCTCGCCGCTTTCAGAGAGACAACCACATCCGTTGTTGATGCGCTCTCCCTTTACCAGCTGAATGCCCGGCTTGCAGGATTGTTGCTTGAGACCGTCGGTGGTTTCGAAATTGTCCTCCGCAATGCCACTGCAGCATTGATCATTGATCATTTCCAGCGGGATGACTGGTATCGTGCCCGTGTCATTACACAGAAGCTTGATGTGCATCGACGGAAGAACATCCGGGATGCCCGCAAACGACTGCAGGATCGCGGCAGGAAAGTGGATTCAGGCAGGATTGTTTCCGAATTGACCTTCCATTTCTGGGTCGCTCTGCATGAAAGGAAATACCGGGAGCAATTCTGGATTCGGTTCCTGAGGAAAATCTGGCCTGATGGAGAAGACGTCAGGAAACTTCACAAGGATCTTCTGAAAATCAGGGATCTCGGAAACCGGATCGCCCACCACGAGCCTGTTTTTGTGCCAAGGTGGAGGACATGCTCCGCTCTTGTCCTGCGCCGCCTGGAACAGCTTTCACCACGACAGCACGCCTGGCTTTCGGACCGCATGTGTCCGGACCTGGCTGATGTCAGCGATCGCTGTAGGAAATCGGGTTGCCCCGGTCCCCCGCAGATCCAGACATGCGCGCTAACGCATCCGGCTCCTGCCTTGGGTGTTGACGGCAAAGCGCTGGGCCGGCCACGGGTGACGGATGGTGGGTTTTGGCCAGTGGAAGCCGATGAGGCGATCCAGTGCTGACCATTGGTAGCGGTCCTTCTGCGAGCGCCTGCGCAGGGTGCGCAGGAACATGTGTCTGACCGCGCGTACGAATGCCTTATGGCGGATTCGGTACCTGTGTTGGGTTTAGGTCAAGTATGGCTCGCTCAGCATGTTCAGTTGCCGAATCTCTACCGGCCGTGCGAGCAGTTCTCCCTGTCGGTCGAAGAGTGGTTTCAGATGCGGCTTGGTGAGATGTTCGGACAAGTCGGCCTGGGTGCGCCAGTTCTCGTAGAAAACAAAGACGCAGGGATCGCTTGCGTCGACGTGAAAGTCGTAGTTCAGGCAGCCGGCTTCCGCCCTGGTTGGAGCCACCTGCGCGGTCAGGATCTCTTGCAGTTCCTGGCGGGTTTCCGGCCTAGCGACGACCGTACCGATAATTGTGCAGCCCGGAATCATGGGTCAGTTCCTTTTCTGGCTGAGCGCGACCGCGAGTATGATGATGCCGCCGCGTGCGATGAGTTGCTGGCTGAATTCGAGCCCCATAAGGATCAGCCCGTTGTTGATGAGACCGATCATCAAGGCTCCGACAATGGTTCCGATTACGGTTCCGTAGCCGCCGAAGAGGCTGGTCCCGCCCAGGACCGCGGCGGCAATGACGGAAAGTTCGTCTCCTTCGCCAAGCTGGAAGCGTCCCGAGTGGAGCCGCCCTGCGTAGAGCATGCCGGCAAGTGCTGCGGCCATGGATGAAATGACCAGGACCCGGAATTTCACGGAGCGTGTATCAATTCCGGAAAAGCGTGCTGCTGTCTCGTTGCCGCCGGTGGCCAGCACCCGTCGGCCAAAGGTAGTTCGCTTCAAGAAGTAGTGTCCGGCGGCGCCGAGCAGCAACATCCAGAACAACAGAACCGGAATCCGACCGAGCGACCCACCCCCGAATAACCAGGAATAGTGGGGATGGATGATTGGGACCGCCGCAGTGTCGCTAATCCACATCGCAACGCCCTTGGCAATTCCCATCATCGCCAAGGTTGTAAGGAAGGACGGAATGCCCACGCGGGTTGTGAGTACGCCGTTGAATACTCCGACTGTGATGCCGGTCGCGATGCCTGCCCCGATCCCGAATACTATTCCCCCGACGTCAATGGCCATCGCAACTGTGACGGACGTCAACCCCGCAACGGCACCTACCGACAGGTCGATTTCACCGGAGGCCAGGACGAAAGTCATAGCGATGGCCATGACGGCGATCATCGCGGTCTGGCGGACGATGTTGAGCAAGTTGTTCGGATTCAGGAATCCCTTGTCGTTTAGCGTGATGGCAAAGAAGATGAAAATGATGACAAAACCAATGTAGATGATGTTCTGTCGCCAATTTGCTGTCGCGGAGAGCCGGCGCCGGGTCCGGCCGTTTCGTGAATTCCTAATGGACACGGGCTTCACTCCCGGGTTGGAAGGCAGTCTGGATACGAGCGAGGAGGTTCTGCTCCGCCGCCTTCAGACCTTGCACGGGATCGTCGTCTGCGAAAGCGGGATCGTCGAGACTGTCGCGCTCAAGAACTCCGGCGAGCCTGCCGCCGGTCATCACGGCGATGCGGTTGCTCGCGACGAGCAATTCGTTCAATTCGGAGGAAATCAACAGGATCGCCTTTCCCCTTTCGGCCAGGTCCCGAATTAGACGAATGACTTCGGACTTAGACCCGATATCAATTCCGGCCGTCGGCTCATCGAGAATCAGAATCTCCGGTTCGGCTGCCATCCACTTTCCGATCACAACCTTCTGCTGATTACCCCCGGAGAGTGTCGATACGGCGTGCTCCTGCGTCGCCGCCTTGATTCCAAGATTGTCGATCTGTCGGCTGGTTGCCTCGCGGACAGCCCGCCGGTTCACGATCCATTGATCGGAGACCCGGTCCAAAACGCTGAGCGTCAGGTTTGCCGAAACGGAATGAGGGAGGATGAGGCCCTGAAGGGCACGTGCTTCCGGGACCAGTGCGATTCCGAATTCAATTGCATGCCTTGGACGGTCAATCGTCGCCGGTTGTCCGGCGATTCGGATCTCTCCGCCTGTCATGGGCTCTATTCCAAACAGAACCTTGGCGAGCGACGACCGGCCGGACCCGAGCAGTCCGGCAATTCCCACCACTTCGCCCCTGCGAACCATGAGGCTAATCTCCTTTGGCTTTCGGGCCCCGGACACCTTGACCAGTTCAAGGAGCACTTCCCCGAGGCCCACCTGACTCCGCGCCATGTTGGTCAAACCACCGGAACGCTTTCCGACGATGTGCTCGATCATCAATTCCATGGACAACTCGGACATTGGGGCGGTGACGATGCGTTTCCCGTCGCGCAGAATGGTTGCCCGGTCGGCGACCCGGACAATCTCGTCCATGCGGTGGGATACGTAGATAATCGCAACGCCCTTGGAACGAAGGCGTCTGAGGAATCCGAACAGCTTCTCGACATCTGACACGGAAAGCGTTGTCGAAGGCTCATCCAGTACGAGTACCCGTGCATCCTGGCTGATGGCCTTGACGATTTCCGTCAATTGGCGCTGACCGGCCCCCAGGTCCGCGACCAGGGTTCGGGGGTTGATGTCGACCTCGAGCATCTCGAAATACTCGGCTGCCTTCTGTTCCCCCATCCGGTCGTCGATGAGTCCGACACGGTTCCTGGTTTCCCGCGTCAGGAACACATTTTGCGCGACGGTCAGAGACGGAACCAAACTCATTTCCTGATAGATCATCGCTATTCCGGCGCGTCGGGATGCTTCCGGCGTGTATTCGTCCAGAACCTGCCCGAAGACTTCAATGGACCCTTGGTCCGGCACATGCACACCATTCAGGATCTTGAGGACGGTGGACTTTCCGGCGCCGTTGCCACCGAGGAGGGCGTGAATTTCCCCGGTATTGATTTGGAGGTCGACATCCTCCAGTGCTTGCACCCCGCCAAAATGCTTGAAAATGCCTCGCATGTTTACGGCATGCGGCGTAGAAGTCATGTCTTCACGCCAACCCAAATTCCCGTTTCTCCTGACTTTAGCAGGGCGTCGGCCACGAGCTCGCACCAGTAGCCATCGACGAAATTCGGCGAGGGCTGGGTGTTTGAAGCGATGGCCTGGAAGAAATCATGGCACTCGACGATCTTGGTTTCCGAATACCCGATGCCAATTGCAGGGATCGGCCATAGGCCCTCTCCATAGGGATGCGCGGGGCCGGTGTAGATCGTGCGGAAGCCCCGGGCGTCCACAGGATCGTCTGCGAACATGACCTGCAATTCGTCCCGTCGCTCGTAGTTGAAGTGGATCGAGCCCTTCGTGCCATGAATCTCCAGCGTAATGAAATTGTTCCTTCCATACGCGTTGCGCGTGGCTTCGAGGGATCCGACGGCGCCGTTCTCGAAGCGCAGCAGCGAGACAACCTCGTCTTCCACGTCGACCGGTTCGCGCCGGGCGCCGGCGTTCCTTTCCGACGCCCCGAGCTTGTCCAGGCCTCCTTCCTGCACCGGGCGTGTCTTGATATAGGCTGGCGTCATCGCGTTCACTTCCGAGATTCGTCCTACGAGATGGTGTGCGATATCGATCACATGTGTGCCGATGTCGCCGACCGCACCGGACCCGGCGATATCTTTCTGGAACCGCCAGGAGAGGGGACCATCGGGATCGGCCGACCAGTCCTGGAGATAGGTGCCACGGAAATTGCGGATCTCGCCGATCCGCCCTTCGTCGATGAAATTCTTGGCCAGCGCGATGGCCGGGGTGCGTCGATAGTTGAACGCGACCATGTGGATGATTCCGGCTCTCTCAACGGCTTCCAGCATCAATTTCGCTTCCGTGGCGCCTCTAGCCAGCGGTTTTTCGCAGAGAATATGCTTGCCGGCACTCGCTGCGGCGATCGCGATTTCGGCATGCATGTTGTTGGGCGTGCAGATATCGATCACGTCAACATCGTCGCGCAAGATTGTTGCGCGCCAGTCAGTGGAGGCCTCGTCGAAACTGAACCGCTGCCTGGCGTCTTCTGCCATCTCGTCCGTGATGTCGACGATAACCCGCTTGCGCGGGATGGCTGGCGCAGGCCAGAAGAACATGGGCATGGCGGCATATGCCATTGCGTGCGCCTTGCCCATGAATCCGCCTCCGATCATCGCGACATTGACTTCATTGGTCATGATAGTTGCTCCGGGCTGGGGGTTTCGACGGGGTGAACTGCTGTGTTCCACTGCTGGCGCGAGGGGAACGACCGTTGGGAACGGGACCGGCGCGCATGGCAACCGGTCCCGAGCCGCGTCAGTTCATGCTCTTCCGGATGTTCTCCGTGGCTTCCGTGTGATAGACAGCCCGCCAACTCTCAAGCAGCGTTTCCTTGGTCACGGGCAGAGCCGGCAGGGCGACGAACGGAGGTGCCTCCTTGCCCAGAAGTCCGTAACCGGCCAGTATCGCCTCGGCCACGCCCTGGTCGAATGGCCGCTGTGCTCCAAGACCCTTCACGAACCCGCCCTGCGCCATGTTGATGGCGACGTTCTCGCCCAGGTCGATGGTCGTAATTACGAGGTCGTCGCGGCCCGAAACGCGCGCAGCGGAAATCACGCCTTCCGCAGGCACGTCCCACACCGCCCAGATTCCGTCGATGCCCGGGTTCGATGTCAGCATCGCCGAGGCGGCCTTTTCGGCATCACCGGTGAAGTCCGGTCCGCCAATTCCCTGCTCGCCGACTATTTCGATTTCCGGATAGTCACTCTCGATGGTTGCCTTGAAAGCATCGTATCGCTGGCGGGTCACGAAGAAATCTGCGGCGTGGAAGACAAGGCCCACCTGGCCTTCGCCATTCAGCGCCTTTGCCATGAGATGGGCGGCCGCTACGCCGTTTCCATAGTTGTCTGCCGAGACGGAAGCGATGTAGTCCTCGCCCGCGACAAATCCCTTGGGCACGTTGTCCATGAAGACGAGTTTCGTTCCGGCCTCCGCAGCGGACCGGTAGGCTGCGGCGGTTGCGGACGGGTCCGTCGGGATTGACACAATGATGCTCGGGTTCTGAGCCATGATGGTTTCGATATCGGAGACTTGCTTCTCCGGCTTGAAACCAGCATCGGTCACGGCGATAACCTCAATACCCATCTTCCCGAATTGATCTGTCAACCCGGCGATCTGGGCCTGGCTCCAGTCGTTGCCACCGTAGTGCATCACGATTGCGGCTGTTGCATTCATGGCCCTGATGGAGTCAAGCTCCGCATCCGTCAGCATGAGATCGGCCGCCGAACTCGGATCTTCCCCATTCGGCCCCTTGGAGAGTACGGTGCCTTGCAGGGCCGCCAGGGCGGAATCCGGATCCGCCGATGCCGGCAGGCAGAACGGCGCGAGGGAAATCACGGCAGCGGCCATCGTCGTTGCTATGGTTTGAAGTGGTTTCATTCTAGGTTTCTCCTTTTGGATCGCGGGCGAGTGCCCGCACGTTGTTCGCGGTGCTCAGTTCCGGTCCAGATAGGACTTGCTCAGCTCCGCCCCTTTGCGCGGATCGTCCCACGCGTCGAGTTCGACGGTAATCCAGCCGTCGAATCCGATGTCCCGGATCGCTCTCAGAATTGGAGCGCTGTCAAGATCACCCTGATCTAGCGGCGTGAATGCGAACGGTTCCTTCTGCCAGCCCTTGAGGTGGATGTAGGTGATGCGGTCGGCATGTTCGCGAATTATCGCGGCCGGGTCGCCGCCCGCCGCCGCCAGGTGCGCCGTGTCCGGGCAAAAGTTGATCGAAGTCTCGGAAAGGATTCGGCGCACGTCGTTCGGGCCTTCGATGATGGTTGTGAGGTGAGGGTGGTAGTGCGCCGACAGGCCTCGCTCCCGGGCAATCGAGACAACCTCCTCCAGCGCTTCCGCAAGCCTTGCGCAATCGTCCTCTTGCGTTCCCCCGTGGCGCTTTGCGCCGCCTCCGACGACGAGATGGGGCGCACCCAGATCCGCGATACGATCCGCTGCACGCCGAATGCGGCCGAGTTCCTCGTCGAGGATCTCCCGGAATATGAAATTCGCGCCGGAGTAGGCAGCGATCAGCGACAGACCGGCCTGGTCGAGGAGACGTTGAAACTCGGCTGCGCTGAAGTCGAGGAGATTGCCGTCAAAAAGTTCGACACCTTGGTAGCCTGCGGCTGCAATGTCGGTAAGTGCGGCTTCCATGTTGCCAAAGGTGCGGTAGGTCAGTTCGGAGATGGATGTCACGCCAACCGCGTTTCCGCCGAGTGGCCCCCAACAGTTCGCCTGATAGCCTAGTTTCCAGCCTTCCATTCCGGCTCTCTCCACTCTCGGGTTCCTGCGCATCGTGGACGCGATTCACGCCTTGTATCGACGACGAAGAATCGCCGTTAAACAGCAAACTTATGCTGTAAAACAGTAATAGTCAAAATATTTTCTGCGGAAGAGGTAGAACTTCCGGTTACACTCGGTCTGTGTTGAACCGAAATTTGCAAAACAAGCTGTCGGCCGGGATCCTGGAATGGGCGACATTTTGGGCGGACCTTCAAACGGGCGTCTTGCGTGCAACCCGCCGACATGACACGAGAATCCGAGATCCAGAGGCCCTCATAAGAGCTTCTCGGAGTGAACCCTGGCCAGAACGTTCCCAAAAGGCTGACAGGTTGACCGGCGGCCGCAGGACCGCCAGCTCTACGTTCTGCGCGCCAACAGGATTTCCGATGGAGCGGCCGCGCTCCAAACGCGCTGGTAGCTCTCCACGACGACTTCGGGTGTCACGGAGATTCCCGGCAAGGCAACCCAACTGGGAACAGGGCGTTTCAAGAGAGACAGGATAACGGCTTGTGCCACCGCGACACCCTGCTTGAAGGGCTGCTGCGCGGCGATCCCGACCATAGTCCGGCCGGTTGCAAGTTCGATAGCGGCCTCTCGGCCGAGGTCAACGGTTGTCAGCGGCATCAGTTGATTCCTGGCCTTCAGCAATTTGACGACACTTAGCGCCGGCGTATCCCAGACAACGAAGAGTCCCGCCAGTTCCGGGTGGTCAGCAAGGAGTTCCTCTGTCGCCGGGCGGACCTTGTCAAGCGAACGGAAGCGCCGTGTCCGGACCAACAGATCCGGGCGGTGGGATTTCATCCAGCGCCCAAATGCAATCTCCCGTTCATTGGTAGCGTAAAAGTCTACGCCGAATGTGAGAAGACCGATCTCGCGACCCGGTTCCACATGGGGAGACAGCAGTTCGGCGCCGGTTAGGCCGAGGCCAAAATTGTCCGCGGACACCAAGGAGTCGTAGTCGCGCCCCGGTATCATGCCCGTAGGCACGTTGTCGTTCAGCACGAGGCATTTCCCGGCTTGGGGTAGGGCCGCATGCGCTTCCGCGACAACCGTGTTCGCGACCGGTATGGAGATGATCGCGTCCACCGGTCCATCCCGAAGTCGCTCAAGAGCGCGGATCTGCTTGTCAGCATCAAACCCGCAGTCCACGACTTCGCTGACGATGGTGCCGCATGCACCGAGCGTGCTACTGATTCCGGCAAGTTGCTGCCGCGACCAATCGCTGTCTGCCGTGTGAAGCACTACGGCAACCGAGAAGTTGCGTTGACGGGCGGCCTCCACTCCTTCCGGATCGAGATCGACTCGGCTCGGCGGAGCAGCGCGTTCGCCATGGGGTCCTAGTCCTGTGATTGACATGGTCGGCAGGGTCCTCCGCTAGCAGCGGTCAATGGGACGCGGGTGGTCCCTCCCCGGCATCGGGGATGTCCAGGTCGCGAGAAATGGTTTCACTCGCGCATGCAAGTGCGCTCCGGAATTGGGGAAGCGCCAGGGGGGTGCCGAGCGCGATCCAGGAACGGGATACGTCCAGGTTGAACAGACCTTCGACAACGACCATCGCGGAGCCAACCAAGCCTGCCGAACTGCTAAGTCGGGAACTACTGATACGAAGATCCCGGGTAACCAAGGGGTGCGACTCGCCATAGACCGCTTCCCGAACGGCGGCTAACAGGATGTCGTTGGTCTGCGGCACCGAACCGCTGAGGACGATGGATGACGGATTGAGGAGATTGGCGAGCGTGGCGGCGACGCGGCCAATCATCCGGCCGCTGCGGGACATGATCTCCATGGAGGCCGGGTCCCCGGTCTGCGCGGCCTGTCCGACATCGATGGCGGTGACTTGACCGGTCTTTCTCCAGATGTCGGCCAGTGCGGAACTAGACCCGTCCTCTGCCGCCTGGAGGCCGTCGCGGGCGATCGCTTCGCTGCCTGCAACGAGGTCCAGCGGAGCCATGCGGCCGCTCCGCTCAATCGGTGACTGTCCGATGAGACCCGCAGCGCCTTGTGCGCCACGATAGAGATGGCCGTCGATCACCATTCCGGCACCTATCCTCTTACCGACCTTCACGAACAGCATGTTTCGGGACCGTTCACTGTCGCTGGCGTTCAGTTCTCCCATGGTCATGGTCTCAATGCTACTCCGCAACCACACCGGCGCCCCGAAATGTGCCATGAGTATCTCGACAAACGGGTACGACTCCCAGGCTGGGAGAGCAGGTGGGGTCGCGGCCTCAAAGCCGATTTCCGAGGTCGTTTGCACTGGGCTTGGCAAAGATATGCCGAGCCCCCACACCGGCGGTCTGGTCTGGCGCTTTTCGAGCAGCCAGTCAAAGAGCGTGGCCAGCCGGTTTGCCACGGCATCCGCCGGAGCGTTCAGGTCAATTGCCTCGTGATGCTCCATCTGCAGCGTTCCGGACAGGTCTGCGAGCGCGACGCCGAGCGCTGTCTGATCCAGAGTCGCGACGAGGATGCAGGCCGCATTGGCGTTGAACTGCACCAGGCGCGGTGCCCGCCCACCAGTTGCGGTGCCGAGCTGGCTCTCGTCGATCAGACCGAGATCGGTCAGCGCCGCAATCCGGTCCGCCACGACTGCTCGGCCCAAATCGGCGGTACGTTCAATCTGTTGGCGCGTGGTTTGTTCCTGCAGGCGCACGAGATTCAGCACGCGGGCAAGCGTACGGGCTACCCCGTCGCTCGGGCGCGAACGAGCGCGAGTTCGCATGAAGGTGTCCATCGACCCAGTCATCGCAACCGTCCGCAATCAACCAAACCTCTCGTCCGGATCCACACGGCCCCTTTTCGGTCCGTTCCGGTCAGGGATCCGAAACATGTTCCCATCTGTTGAATATTTGGCTTGTACCTGGAGTGCAATCGGACATGCAGGTCCAGGCAGGGGTCGATTCCTGTAGCATCCGTGTTTGGCGTCAACCCAGATTCAGGGCCAAATTCATGGATTTCGATCTGTCATCGGAAGGTTGTCCCTGACTTATCCACATGGTTTTCCACAGACCTGACTTTCAGCCGGTGCTCGGTTCCGGAGCAATGGCCGAACAGTCCCGGTCATCGCGTACAAGCATGTTGGCGCGTATGACCAATTGCGCATGACCGCTGTCAAGGCGACCTTGTGTGCCTTGCCCTCGCCGATCAGCCGGTCATAGAAGCTCTTCATGTTGGGTTGATCCTGATTGCAGGGGTTGCGGCCATGTAGAGGGCATTGCGCGGGAGCAGGCGCCGGCCCTTGACATACCTCTGCCCCGTTCGCTTCCCGCTGTCATCGGGATACGGCGCCAGGCCGGCCAGAGCGGCAACGGAGCGCCGGTCTACGGTGCCGAGTTCCAGGATCTCGGCACAGAGCACGGCTGCGGTGACTGCGCCGAAGCCCTTGATCGCCTGCAGGATCCTGGTGCGGCGGGCGAATTCGGGGTTGTTCGCAACGAGGGCACGGATCGCGTCCTCGAGCCGTGCGATCTGTTGCTCGAACTGCGCGATCATGTTGGCTGTTTCCGTAATAGGACAGGAGAGGCAGCGCGGGGTTTGCCGATTCTTCGCGCCCTGACAGGCCTCATCAGCAATCGACAACAGAGCATGCGCATCCTTTGTCGTGGTGCGTCCGCCTGCCTTGCCCAGCGAACGTCCCCGGCCTCGCCGGTCAGCGGATGTGTTATCCGGCCCTCAGCTTCCACTACGACCGGATGGGCCTTGTTGAATTCTGAATTGCCGTCGAAATTCTGTTCGAATTCGTGCACCTCATCTTGCTGAATGTGACGGCGTGCCTTGGTCGCGGGAATACCCAGTGGGAAGGAGCCAAAAGCGACGGACAGTGCGTCAAGCAGGCCGGACTTGCCCATGCCATTATTTCCGACGATCAGGGTAAAGCGGCGGTTCAGACCCTGATTCAACTCGTTGAAACCTCTGAAATTTTGTAGTTTCAGACGATTGATCTGCCTTGTCAACGGCCAACAGATAGAGCGGGATTCCGGTGTGGAAGTGACCGATTCCAATCCCTTGTTCGAACCTTCCGGATTTTCGATTGCTGCCCCAGGCTGAAATCCACCCCCTGGTGCAGGCGTTGTGGATGTCGAAGATCAAGCGAAAGGCAGTGTCGTGACTTCGCCATTGCAGGTTGTGCCGTCGGGGCATTGCACCGTCACCGGTTGGCCGGCATCCCAGTGGGCTCGGTCGATGAGGGACAGGCCGACATTGCGTCCGAGGCGGGGCGACCAGGCGGCGCTGGTGACCTGACCGACCTTCCTTCCGTCTCCCTCGACGGGCCATGGTTCGGCGCAAGCCGGGCACGGATCGCCGCCGAACAGGACGCCGCGGATCTGGCGGGTGATGCCCGTGTCGGCCAGCCTGCGCAGGGCCTGGCGCCCGAGACAGTCGACGTCTGCGTCAAGGCTGCAGAATCTCTCCAGGCCCATTTCGAGCGGATTGTTCTCAATGGTCATCTCGTTGCCATAGCTGAGCAACCCGCCCTCGATGCGCTCGATCAAATTGGGGCAGCCGGCGGCCAGGCCATGTGGCTGGCCCGCCTGCCAGATGGCGTCCCAGAGGGCACCGCCGAGATCGGCGCCGGCAAGATAGATCTCGAACCCGCCCTGCCGGGAATACCCGGAGCGGGCGATCAGCTGCCGGGTGCCGGCAAAATCGATCCAGCCGAATTTGAAGTAGCCGATTTTGCGAATTCGGGGCCCGAAAAGGTCGCTCAGAAGCGCTTCCGATCGGGGCCCCTGTATGGCCAGCGGCGAGATGTCGGGCTCGTCGACTTCCACCTCCAGCCCCCGGCCGAGCGCCAGGCCCTTGGCGAAGAGCAGCAGGTCTGAATCGGCGATCGACAACCAGAACTGGTCCTCGGCAAGTTTCAGGAGCACCGGATCGTTGATCATGCCGGCATCTTCATCGGTGATCGGCAGGTAGAGGCAATCGCCGATTCGGGCGCCGGAGATGTCACGCGGCGTCATCCACTGCACAAGCCGGGCGGCATCGGGCCCGATGATCCGGATTTGTCGCTGGCAGGCGACGTCCCAGATCTGCACCTGCCGGCGCAGATGCCAGTAATCCTCCTCGGCCGCGCGGCCATACCCCCGGGGAAAGAGCATGTGGTTGACCACGGAGAAGCCGGTCACGCCGGCCGCCTCGGCCGAGGCCGTGTAGGGGGATCGGCGCAGGCGGCGGGAGAAGTTCAGCCCGTCAGCCATTCTTGCCGGAACACCACAGCGAATAGCCATGCGGCGACAGGATCAGCGGGATGTGATAGCGGCCCCCGGCGTCGGGCATGGCGAACCGGACAACGATTTCGTCCATGATGCCCGGCTCGCCGGTGGCCGAGGTCCGGCCGCGCCAATAGGCGCCGGCCTGGAAGATCATCTCGTAGCTGGCCGCCGGGTCGGGCCTGGCTACCTCCTGCGCCAGGCGGCCGCCTTCATCTGTCTTCGTGTCAAAGACGGTCTTGCCCGTCTCCAGGTTGATCAGCCGCACCGCGATGCCACCGGCATGGCTGCCATCGACGCTGTTGAGCGCGTGGGACGAGACAATTGCCATTATTCGATCGACGCCTTGTCGCGCTTGTCCGACGTTGCCGCCACGATGGGCGAAATCACGCCGCGGCACTTGACGTTGACGCATGCGGTCCTGCCCGAGGCCATGGCCCGACGCAGGGCAGGCCCGAGCTGCGCCCGCGTCTCCACCAGTTCGCCATGCCCGCCGAGCCCCTCGAACATGGTGTGAAACGGGATGTCGCGGAAGTCGGTGGCAAAATGCATGCCGTTTGCAAACAGGCGTTCCTGCTGCTGGCTGATGCAGTCAAGCCCGCCATTGTTGTCGATGACGACCGTGATCGGCAGGTTTTCCTGGAAAGCGACCTCGATTGACAACCCGCCGGAGAGGAAGGCCCCGTCGCCCGAGACCACGACGACGTTGCTGTCCGGATGGGTGGCCTTGGCCGAGATGCCGAGGCTGACACCGACGCCCAGCAGCGAGTAGTTTCCCGGATGCAGAATGCCGCCAAGCTCCTGTCCGCGCCAGCCGGCCATGTTCACCGCGATCTCGTTCCAGAAATGCGTGTTGCCGCCGTCAAAGACGAGCCAGTCATCGCCCCCCATCTCGGCCTGGACGTCGAGCCCCAGCTGCAGCGGATGCATCTTGCCTCCGGATGCCTCGTCGGCGGCGGTCTCGGCGGCGATGTGCTGCTCCCACTCGGCGACCCAGCCGGCGCGACGCTCCTTCTGAAGATCCAACCAGGGCTCCCAGTTCCTGCCGATGCCGCCAAGCGCCTCCAGGAAGGCGCCGGGATCGGACAGCAGGGTCTCGTCGGCGGCATAGTTGTTGTCCAACTCCTCGGACGAGCCATTCACGCAGACCAGCGTCGTGTCCCGGCGAAAGAATGGCGGGTTGCCGAAATTCATCTGGTTGTCGAGCCGCCCACCGATCATCAACACCAGGTCGGAGTCGTGGATGGCCGGCTTCGAGGGGTGGTACTGGTGGAAATCCGCAAGCCCCATATAGGCCTCGCATTGCTCGCCCAGCAGCTTGGCATGATAGGGCACGTTGAAGATGGGGATGCGAAGCGCCCGCGCCACCGCTTCAAGCCTGGCCTCGGCACCCGACCACCATACGCCGTGTCCGGCGATGATCACCGGTCGCTCGGCCCTGCCGATCATTCCCAGCAGGCGGTCGAGTTCCGCCGGCTCGGGCCATGCGCGCGGTGCCGGCCGAGCGGCACGGGACCAGGGGCGCTCCTGCCGGCCGACATCCTCGTCGAAGGACGAGAACATGATGTCCACGGGAAGGCTGACATGCACCGGCCCCGGATAGCCGGTTGTCGCCGCCTGCCATGCCCGGTCCACCATCTCGCCGATGCGCTCGCCATCGGTGACCCTGGCAGAATACTTCACCAGTGGCGCGGCGATGGCCACGTCGTCGATTTCCTTGAAACCGCCTGCGCCCTGTCGCTTCTGGGTGGAGGAACCGGTCACGAAGATGACCGGCGAGCGCTCGCCGCCGGCCTCGAGCATGGCCGGCACCGCATTGGCGAAGCCCTCGGGTCCGACCAGGCAGACCGCGGGCTTTCGGGTGATGCGGGCATGGCCGTCGGCAAGATGGCCCGCCACCTGCTCATGCGGACAGTTGATGACCGGCACCTGGCACTGCATGAAACCTTCCAGCGCCGGGTTGCAGAAGCCGCCGGCCAGGGTGAAGACATGGTCCACGCCCTTTTCCTTCAGCGCCCGCGCCAGCAAACCACCCCCGCGCACCCGATCCGTCTGCCCCATTGTGACTCCGTGCTCCCCTCAGATCCCCGCCGCCACCTTCAACGGCTGCGGCTGGCTCGCGATCTCGCCTGGCGATGCGCCCTCCTGTTCGAACAGGATGCCTGCATGCAGACCGTCGACGGTGCTGACCCCGAGTTGGGCGATGGCGATGTCGATATCTTGCAGGATGAATTCCAGCAACGTCGAAAGCCCCCTTTCGCCATCGGCCCCGATTGCATACAACGCCGGCCGCCCGATCATGACGAAATCCGCCCCGAGCGCCAGCGCCTTGACCACATCCTCGCCGCTGCGGATGCCACTATCGAAAAGCAGCGGCATGTCCGGGCCCAGGGACGCACGGATCTTCGGCAGAAGATCGATGGCGGCCGGCACGCTGTCGAGCTGGCGGCCGCCATGGTTCGACACGTAGATGGCATCGACCCCGGCATCGCGGGCACGGCGGGCGTCGCCGGCGCAGGTGATCCCCTTGACGATCAGCCTGCCATCCCAGGCACCCCGCAACCTGGCCAGGAAATTCCAGTCGGCGCCAGCCCGCTGGGCGCCGCGGACGAACCTGTCGCCCTTGCCGATATTCTTCGGCGAGGGGATGCCCGCCCGCAGGGTGGCCAGCGACCAGCGCGGATGGATCATGAAATCCAGCAGGGATGTCGTCGTCAGCCGGAACGGAACGTCGAAGCCGTTGCGCTGATCGCGGACCCGCCGTGACACCTGCGGAACATCGACGGTCAGCAACAGGGTGTCGTAGCCGGCATTGCGTGCCCGTTGCACGGTGGCCAGCGACATCTCCTCCGTCGGACCGAAATACAGCTGGAACCACGCCCCGGCGCCGGCCCAGCCACGCATCTCCTCCAGCGATGTCGAGGCGGCGGAGGATATGCAGACCGGCATGCCGAGTCGGCATGCCGCCTCGGCCAGCATCCGGTCGGCGCCCGGGCAGACCAGGTTGCACATTCCCATGGGTGCAATGCCGAAGGGGGCGCCGAATTCCTGGCCCAGGAACGCCGTCGCCAGGCTGCGGGTGGCGACATCCTCCATGACACGCGGCTGCAGGCGGATGCCGTCAAACCGCTCGGTGTTACGGCGGGCGCCTACCTCCCGTCCGGCAGCGCCGTCGACGAAATCGAAGACCAGCCGAGGCAACCGCCGTCTTGCCAGGCGGCGGGCATCCTCGGTCGAAGCCAGTCTGCACCCCTTTGCCAGCATTCGGTCACCGGTTCCTGCAAGAAATCAGTTGCGTCAAATCATACAAACGGCACTTCCGTCGCTACCAATCGAATATTGTCGTGCACTCATACGCTGGCCCTATATTGGATGCTCCAGGCGCACAGCGGCGGCGATTCATAGGACAACCGAATGGGTAACGAACAGAAATCAATTTGTCGGGTCGGCCGCATCCGCAATAGAACCCTGAACCTGGCCTGCGCCTCCGGGCCTGACGCACCGGAGCGCACACGCGGGTCTGATTGCAGCAACAAGCCTGCATACAAGGAGAGTGAAATGAACGTACTGGTAAAATCCATCCGAAGGGCCGCCGGGGCCGGCATCATGGCCGCCTTGGCGCTTTCGGCATTCGGTGGCAGCATCGCCTCGGCCGAGGAAATCGTTGCCCGACTTTCGGTGCATTGGGGGCCGAAACACCATAGCGCCATCCATTCCCAGCTCTACGCCGACGAGGTCAACAAGCGGGCCGAAGGGCGGCTGCGGATCGACGTGTTTCCGGCCGGTCAGTTGTTTGGCATCCGCGAGCAACTGGGTGCGGTGACGTCAGGTGCGGTCGAAATGGGCGGCATCGTTGCCGTCGTTGCCTTCCCGCCGATCAACAAGAACTTCAATGTCGTGTCGATCTCGGGCATGTTCGACAGCTACGGGGAACAACGCGCCTTCTTCACCGACGACCCGGAAGGCCAGGCGGTCTGGAACGACATCACCACGAAGTCGGATTCGGTTCTGCTGATGTACAACCCGGTGGGTCCGGTCATGACCTTCTCGACGCAGGAGCTCGATGGCGTCGGCTCCATGTCCGGCCTGAAGGCCCGGGCGCTCATCGGCGCCGAACGGCCGATGTGGGAGGCGCTGGGCGCCAACACGGTGTCGATGCCAACCGGCGAGGTCTATTCCGGCCTGCAGACCGGGATGATCGACACCATCAACAGCCCGCCAGGATCGATCCGCGCCTTCAGCTGGTGGGAATTCCTGACGCATGGCCAGAAGCCCTACCAGTATTTTGCCGATGCCTACATCATGGCGAATGCCACCTGGTTCAACGGCCTGCCCGAGGATTTGCAGCAATTGCTGCTCGAGGTCGGTCGCGAGGTCGGACAGATCTCCACCGACACCATCATGCAGACTGGCGAGGAAACGCTTGCCGAGTTCCAGGAGCGTGGTGGCGTGGTCAGGACCCTCGAGGGAGCGGCGCTGGCCGAGTTCGAGGAACTCATG
This sequence comes from Paracoccaceae bacterium, assembly GCA_965214695.1. Classification (GTDB taxonomy): domain Bacteria; phylum Pseudomonadota; class Alphaproteobacteria; order Rhodobacterales; family Rhodobacteraceae; genus JAPOXR01. The sequence goes on from OZ243967.1 coordinate 1,477,846, forward strand.
GGCACCGAGGTCATGCCGGTGATCGCCGAGACCGTCGATGCCAGCGTGCTCGAGGCGGCGACGGCCTTCGACCCGAACTGACGAAACCGGGCGGAGGGCGCCCAGGCCCTCCGCCTTCACAATTCCGGGTAGCCATTACATGACGCCGCTGCTGTCGCTTGCCCGCGCCATCAATGGAGCGCTCGAGAGAATCACTGCCATCACCTCCTCCTGCCTGGCGGCGGTGATGGTGCTGGCGCTGACGGCAAGCGCGGTCACGCGCTATGTCAGCGGAACCGGCTATGACTGGTTCATCGAACTGCCACCGGCGCTGGTGCCCTGGATGGTGTTTCCCCTGTTCGGGCCACTGCTGCGCTCGGGCTCCCACATCCAGGTCGATCTGTTGCCGGCCTACCTGCGTGGCAGGGCAGCGTTGTGGCTGAAGCTGTTTGTCTACACGTTGATGATTGCCGGGTCGGTGATCTTCCTCCAGGCCGGCAACGAGGCCGTCGCCCTGTTTCGCCGCCTTGGCCAGTTGATGGAACTCGAGATCGAGATGCCGATCTGGTGGATGTACCTGGCCTTTCCCACCGGCTTTACCATCCTGGCACTGTTTTCAATCGAATTGTGGCTGGAGACGCTGCGGGATCTGCTACGGCCGGACGAGGCGTCCGAATGAACGCCGCCGCCACATTGCTGTCCATGCTCCTGCTGCTGCTGTCGGTGCCGATCTTCATGGTTTTCGGCCTCGGCAGCGCCACGGTGGCAATCTGGGGCATGAACCTGCCATGGTCGACGCTGATCCAGGTCTCGTTCGGCTCGATGACCAAGCATGTGCTGATCGCGGTGCCGCTGTTCATCTTCACCGGCATGGTCATGCTACGAGGGGGCGCCGCCGCCCGCCTGGTGCATTTCGCCACCACGCTTGTTGGCCACTGGCCCGGGGGGCTGGGCCTGGCCATGATCCTGGCGATGGGGTTCTTTGCCGCCTTTTGCGGCTCGATCCTGGCCGCCATCACCGCCATCGGCACCATCATGATCCCCAAGATGGTCGAACAGGGCTATCCCAAGCCATTCGTGATCGTGCTGGCAGCGTCGGCGGCGTTCCTGGAATCGCTGATCCCGCCATCGAATGCCGCCATCCTGTTCAGCGCCCTCACCGATGTGCCGGTCTCCCGGACCTTTGCCGCCGGCTTCATACCGGGCCTGGTCCTGCTGGTGCTGCTCTCGATCGTGGTCACCTGGCGCTGCCGCCACCTGCGAAACGCCCATCGCGCCAGCCTCGGCGAGCGCCTGTCGGCCTTCGTCGCCGCGGTGCCGGGATTGTTCACGCCGGTCATCATCCTGGGCGGCATCTATGCCGGGTTGCTGACACCCTCCGAATCGGCTGCCACGGCCGGGGTCTGGGCGATCCTGATCGGCATCATCGTCTACCGTGAACTGACGCTGGGCGGCATCATGGATGCCCTCCACCAGACGGCCAGGATCACCGCCGTCATCTTCGCCATCATCGCCATGGCGACATTCCTCAGCGTGGTGCTGACCTACAGCCAGGCGCCGCAAAAGATTATTGCCTATTTCACCGAGATGGGCGGCACGCCCCTGGCATTCTGGCTCGCTGTCGCCGTGATCTGCCTCATTCTCGGCACCTTCATCGAGATCGTGCCGGTATTCTACCTCACGGTGCCGATCTTTGCCGCCCTGGCATTGTCGCTTGGTCTCGATATCCTGCATCTCTACATCGTCTTCGTGGCCTTTGCCGGCATCGGCATGATCACGCCGCCGGTTTGTGTCGGCATCTACACCGCTGCCGGTGTTGCCGGGGAAAGCCCGGAAAAGGCGTTTCGGGAAGTGCCGCTCTTCGTGGTGGTCGGCATCATATTCGGCGGCATGATGATCGCTTTCCCCCAGGCCGCGACCTGGCTGCCATCGGTGCTGAATTAGCGACCGGGATGGGCAAATGCGGATACCCGGCACGGCGATGCTGACGGCCTCACTCGTGCGCCGCAAGCTGGCCGGGGCAGGCCCGTGCCGCCTTCCCCCGGCATGTTCCACCAGCATCCGACTGAATCGAGCCTGGTGGACACTTCCCGGCCTTTCCCACGCCGCGGCCCCAGGCACCTCCCAATCGCCAATGCACCGGCCAGCAGGATCTGCACCCCTGCCTTGGCGGCCCGCCGAATCTCCGCTCACGCGTTCGGATTGAAGGCGCGCCGCCCGGTGGCGCATGGCCATTGGCAACCCGTCTGGACGGGAGTGCCAATGAGCCACCCCTCATCACCAGGCCAGCAAATTCAGGCCGGTCTCACCGGGAAGCAGGGCCAGCACATGGCCTTCATCCATCCCCACACCAGGCTCAACCGACGGCCAAACCCGACATGCAGGAATAATTCGGCATCACCTCGCCAACCGGGCACCGGATGATTGGCCATCCCGGCTAGGCCGGGCCCACCGAACGCACCCGGCAACACCTCCGGAACATCCGGGTATTCGCCGGCCCCGGCAGCCTGCCGGAGCAGAAGTGAGCCGTCAAGATCACCGTGACGAGGCACCGGCAGGTCACGGTCCGGATCAGGGAGACCAACCGAGTAGTCCGGATATGGCAGTTGATATGCCGGGGAGGCGGCGTAACGGTGTCAGCATGTCAGACGCGGCATTCGCTGCCCCGGCGGACAGGTGCCAGCATTCGAAGCTCTTTCGCCGCCATTGACACTGCGTTCGATCCAGGGTTGTCGTGCAGGCAGTCGGCCCGGAATCTCCTTGCCACGTGCCGAGCCGATCCCCAGGGGACGGCCAAGCCTTGATGTTGCCGTCAGCGGGAATGCCTGACCGTCGCGCCGATCAACGGGTGCCTTGAGGAAGAACGCGGCAGGAGATGACACAGTCGCTTGCCTGATGCCTCGGGCTGCCTGGAGGCGACGACAAACTGACATTCGGGTGCGGTTGACATAAGGTAGCGCCAAATCGGGGACTGACTCATGAACAGTGTCACGGCCATACGGGAACTCGCTCCGGACGAAGCAGTTGAACAAATTTATGCTGCGCGCAAGCACGATTCCGAATGACTCGATGAATTTGCCGAATGCATTGACCGCCGCCGCACGGGCCAATCCCCGGCACGGACGCTCGAGGTATGGAGCCTGAGCCAGGCCGAGGCGGCCCGCTACTTTGGAGTGAGTCGACAGGCAATCGGCAAATGGTTGCATCAAGGGGTCCCTCCGGGACGCTCAATGGCCATCTCGGACCTCGCCGCCGCAACCGACCTCCTCGTGCGATATCTCGAGCGAGATCGAGTCCCGGCGGTCGTGCGCAGGCCGATACGGACGCCTGATGGACTTGCTGCAACAGGGTGACACGCGGACGTTGCTTGCAACCTGCCGCGACATGTTTCGGTTCGAGCACACATACGCCTGACAATGGAACTACGTCGCGAAGCGGTTCCGGACTCGCATCTCTGGTGGCGAATTGCCGATCCGTCCTGGACGAACCCCCTCAGCCCTGCCTTGGCGCGGCGCCGGGGCGGGCGCTGGAATTCGCCGGCAGGATTCCTGACACTCTACCTGAACGAAGATGTCGTGACGGCGCGCCTGAACCTTCGTGGCATCATCGAAAACTGGCCTTACGAGCCCGAAGTCCTGCGCGACGACACGGGGCCGGTACAGGTGGGATGCACCCTGCCCCGACGCCAAATCGTATGCGGCGCACACTCTCCGACCGGACTTCAATCAGCCGGATTGCCCCACACCTACCCGCTCGAAATCGACGGCACGCCGGTTTCGGACGCCCGTTGCCAACCCGTCGGAACCAAGGCCAAGGAGGCGGGTTTGCGCGGGGTGCGCGCCCGCTCAGCGCGCTCCCCCGATGGCGCCGGGAGAGACCTGGTGTGGTTTCCCGCAACGAATCGCAGCGTGGCCCGGCGCGTGGAGACGCTCGCGTAGTCGGCATGGTTCTGGGCATAACGCCAGTCGCGGCACGACGCTTGCGTTGCGTCTGTCGATTTGCCGTTGCATCTGTCCTGTTTGCCGCCCGTTCGAGAACCTCCGAGCGCGCCGTCTCAAACGTGTCGTCGGTGTCAGCCTTGTCCAGCGTTGCCGCGACGCGAAGCATCTCGCGAGTTATGGTGTCGCTGTGCATTTGCATGAAGCAGGCCCGAAGTCTTCAGGCATGAGATGCAGCAATCATGGCAGAGCCTCGGTCCGTCAACGAGCTTTTCCGTTCCGCAATCCTTTCCTCAACAGCCTCCGGATTTGCTGTCAAATGCGCCGGATTCTCCAGGATATGCTTTACCCAGGTAGTAACGGCTGATACAAAACCTCGGAAGTCAGATGCAAAGGTCTATGGTTTGGTATCAATGCCGAAGAAACAGAAGCAGCGTAATCGGGCAACCGAACTTCTGCAGAGGCAGGGAATGGTGCGGCTGTCCGAGTTCAAGAAGACCGGTATTACCGCAGCCACGATCAGCCGAATGGTCGAAGCTGGTGAAGTCATTCGCCTTTCGCGTGGGCTCTACCAACTGCCCGGCGCGTCGCTTGACGCCCATCACAGCCTGGCCGAAGCCGCAAAACGCGTTCCCAGAGGTGTCGTCTGTCTCGTGTCGGCTCTTGCTTACCACGAGCTCACGGATCAACTTCCTCGCGCGGTCTGGATGGCGATCGGCACAAGGGATTGGATGCCGAAGGAGGGAAGCCCGCCGATGCAGATCGTGCGATTCACGGAGGCACTTCTCACGGACGATGTCATCGCCGTGAATATCGAAAATGTTCCCGTGAGGATCTTCGGCGTTGCAAAAACGATTGCCGATTGTTTTCGACATCGCCGGACTGTCGGTCAGACGGTCGCGCTGGAGGGACTGCAAGAGGCTCTCCGGCAGAGAAGGGCTACTCCCGCCGAGATTGCTCGGCATGCGGAACGTGGTGGCGTGGCTACGGTGGTCCGCCCGTATCTTGAGGCGCTCACCGCAAATGCCTGAGGAGGTCAAGAACATCGGGGCGTCGGTTCGGGCCCGCCTCCTTGGGATCAGTTAGGAGAAGGGCCTGAATTTCGATCTGGTCCTGACGCACTATGCCATCGAGCGCTTGCTCTACCGGCTGGCGCAATCCCGCCACGCCGACCGTTTCGTTCTGAAGGGAGCCATTCTGCTGATGGCGTGGTTCGATGAGCCGTTCCGGGTTACGCGCGATCTTGATCTTCTCGGTCACGGCGACCAGGCACCGGAAGCTGTGCTTGGCGTCTTCAAAGAGGTTCTTGGCCAGGAACAGCCGGACGGCATCCTCTACGACGCCGACGCGGCTCGGGTGACCCGGATTCGGCAAGAGAACGAGTATGGCGGTCTGCGCGTACGGACAACAGCCGACATTGACGGGGCCCGCATCACCGTCAACGTCGATGTTGGCTTCGGGGATGCGACCGAACCCCCTCCCGAATGGCTGGAGTATCCGGTCCTGCTCAACATGCCGGTGCCGCGGTTGCGGGGTTACGTGCGCGAGACTGTGGTTGCGGAGAAATTCCAGGCCATGGTGGAACTGGGCAAGGCGAATAGCCGGATGAAGGACTACTATGATTTGTGGATCATCAGCCAAGCCCTCGAGGTCGATCGATCACGGCTCGCAGCGGCGATATCCGCAACCTTTGCACGACGGAATACGGCGATACCGGACGCAGTTCCGGATGGGCTGTCGAGGACGTTCGCTGAAGACGCTGTCAAGCGACAACAATGGGAGATCTTCAAGCGCGATCTGGAGGGCGACCCAGTGTCGCTCGGCGACGTTGTGGGTGCACTCGAAACCTTTCTGATGCCGGCTGCGGCGGTCGCCCGGGACGGGGTTGTGTCGGACGGTGGCCAACGATGAGGATACGGCGCCTCAAGCTCGCAAACATTGGCAGCGTGGCTGAAGGGGAAGTCCATTTGCCTGATCACACAGTAATCATCGGTGGGGACAGCGTCGGAAAATCGACCCTTTGAGAGGCTCTGGATCTATAGCTCGGGCCGGACCGTTTGTCTCGAAGCAGCCCGATAGACGAGCAAGACTTCATCGAGCGCCGCTATCTCGACGACGGGGCCCCAATTCTCATCGAGTTGGAAGTCGTGCTGACGGATTTGACGGAGGACGTTCTCACCAAGTTCCGGATTCACCTCGAATATTGGGACACAGAGAAGGACGAGCTCCTGGATGCGATGGCCGCGTCGGAAGATGTCGACGATGACGATGTTGTGCCCGCCCTTCGGATCAAGTTCGAAGGAGCCTACGACATAGGGGAGGACGAATTTAAGGCAGAGACGTGTTTTTCCAGTCCTCCGGTTGATGACGAAGCACGGAAGGTACGGGTCGCGCGCGGCAAAGCGGCAATTCGGGTTCATCTATCTCCGGGCACTGAGAACCGGGAGCAGGGCACGCAGTCTGGAACCCGGCTCCCTGCTCGACATCATCCTGAAGCTCAAGGACGATAATCGATCAGCTATGTGGGAGCAGACCCTTTCCTCGATGGAGAAGCTGGATCCGGCGATCGATGCCATCCCGTGCCAATTCTTGCCAGAGTACCACCCAAATTTCATCCAGAATGGCAACCCGGTTTCACGCGAGGTCGGCGCATGGGAGGATACTCGCAACGCATCGGCCAAACCGGTGGATTGGCGGTTCAGGACCGAAACGCACGGATCACGCTGAAGTCGCTGTATCCGTCAATTCAACGACGTTGTGGCAGGTTGATTTTCAAGGGTCTTTCGGTCTTCCTGCCGCCGGCCAACCTGGCCTTCTCATTGGATCTTTCCGGTTCGGCATGACGCCGATCAGCGGCGATTGCCGGCTTCGCTTGCGCGGCGTCTCGCCGGCAAGCTTGATGCGACATCGTGGGTGATTTGGCCCTGGCCGCCGCCCTGGCCCGACCTACCCAGCGCCTTGACCTGCAGCACCCTCTCCTGCAACTGTCCGGCAAACAAATCGACAAATTGCAGCGCCTGCAACGACAATTGTTCCCGCCCGGCAGCAATCACGGCCACGAAATAGGTGAGTGATTGCCGGATTGGACGAAAAACCACCCCTCCCATGCGCACCGCCTGTTCGGCCGAGAACGGATCGGCTATGGCCAGCACCGATGCCTCGCGGACCAATGCCGCCGCCAGCGGCATGTTGGCCACCGACAGCCGGGAACGGCTGCGTAGCCGTTCCGACAGACCGCTATCGATCGACATCATGGAGTCGGGATAGCTGCCGCCAAAGGTCACGAAAGTCTCGGTCTCGGCGAGCTCCTCGAGATCGACCGGACCGTGCACGCCGGCCAGACGGTGGTCCTCGGGCAGGAGGCACACATAGGGCGCCGAAATCTGGAACAGGGTGTCGACCCCGGCATAGTCCGGCTCTCGGCCGACGATGCCAAGATCGATCTGCCGCATCTGCACCGCGTCGACGATGGCCGGTGTGTTCCTGGACTGGATGACGAATTCGATGTCGGGGAACTCGCGGTAGAGCTTGCCGACCGTCACCGGCAATTCGATGGTGGCGATGGACTGGATGGCGCCGATGGACACGGTTCCGCCATGCGAAGTCCGGATCGACTGCGCCAGATCCTGCAACCGCTCGATGCCGATGAACAGGCCTTCGACCCCCCGGTAGAATTTTCGCCCCTCGGCTGTCGGTGCGATGCCACGCCCGACCCGCGCGAAGAGCGGGAAGCCGGCCGAGTGTTCAAGATCGGCAATCAGGCGGCTGACACTGGGCTGCGAGATATGCATCATCTTCGCGGCCTCTGTGATCGACCCGCAACGAATGGTCGCCCGAAATGCCTCCAACTGCCGCTGGTTCACCGTCTTCACTCATTTGCCAATTTCCGGAATACTGCCTATCATATAGACTATTGCTATGTATAGATACGCAAAGACCATTCGCCCCCCATATGTGTGCAGTCGCAACCCGGCCCACCGCACCAGGACGCCGGCGGCGGCACCAACCGGGGCAGGCAGGCGATTCGGCGCTGCGCCGCCGGTGCCGGCATCGGCAATGCGGAAATCCGGCATCGGCCCGGGAGGTGGTGGCGGCCGGGGCTTCTCCACGATGAACCGGCAGGAAAAATCGCCGAGGGCTTGCCCGCTACGGCGAAAACCGGCAAGGAGGCGTTCGATCGACAGATCGACTTGGCGTGTCCCGGTGCCGATTACCGTATTTTGCCGGCCCTGGCGGCACATATGCAGGCGGGAGGTGGCGGCATCGGTGCAATCGTCGAGAGGCGGACGGGAAGCCGTTGCAGGAAGGATGAGCCATGCAGAATTGTCGCCCCGGATATGCGTCTCCGCAGGCCGCCATGCGCGCCCCGCGCGAGACGTTGCTCTACACCATCGCCATCTATACCGGGACCGGGATCCAGAAACCCGACTACCTGGCGACGGTTGATGCCGACCCCGACAGCCCGACCTACAGCCAGGTCATTCACCGGCTCGAGATGCCGGGGATCGGCGACGAGTTGCATCACATGGGATGGAACGCCTGTTCGTCCTGCCATGACGACCCCTCCATGTCGCGCAGGCACCTGTTGGTGCCGGGCGTGCGCTCCAACAACATCCATGTCGTCGACACCGCCGCCGACCCACGTGCACCGAGACTGCACAAGATCATCGACGGCGCCGAGATCAAGGCGAAGACCAATCTCAGCGGCCCCCACACCGTGCATTGCCTGGGCAGCGACATCATCATCTCGATGCTGGGCGATGCCAGTGGCGAGGCGCCCGGCGGCTACCTGCACCTGAACCGGGAATTCGAGATCGTCGGTCGCTGGGAAAATTCCATGGGCGATATCCCCTTCGGCTATGATTTCTGGTACCAGCCGCGCCACAATGTCATGGTCTCCTCGGAATGGGCTGCACCCAACACCTTCATGCCGGGCTTCGACCTCGAAGAGGTCGGCCATCTCAAATACGGCCGCCGCCTGCATCTGTGGGATTTCGAGAAGCGGGTGCCGGTCGAGACAATGTATCTCGGCGAGGACGGGCTGATCCCGCTCGAGGTCAAGTTCCTGCATGATCCCGACAGCGTCCACGGGTTTTGCGGGGCGGCGCTGTCCTCGAACGTCATCCATTTCTGGAAATCCGAAGCCGGAAAGTGGGAATGGGAAAAGATCATCGATGTCGACAACGAGCCGCATCCCGAATGGCCGATCCCGGTGCCGGGAGTCATGTCGGCCATCCTCGTCTCCATGGATGATCGTTACCTCTATCTCAACAACTGGCTGCATGGCGACATGCGCCAGTATGACATCACCGACCCGCATCGCCCGAAACTGACCGGCCAAATCTGGATGGGTGGGCTTCTGGGTCGTGCCCCCGAGGTCAATGGCGTGAAGATGGCTGGCGGGCCGCAGATGTTCCAGCTCAGCCTCGATGGCCGGCGTCTCTACGTCACCACCTCGCTGTTCTCGACATGGGACAACCAGTTCTATCCGGAGATTCGCCAGCAGGGCGGCATCATGGTGATGATCGACTGCGACCCCGAATCGGGCGGCATGGCGATCAACCCGGATTTCATCGTCGATTTCGGCCAGGAACCGAATGGTCCCTCCCGTTGCCACGAAACCCGCTACCCGGGCGGAGATTGCACGAGCGACATATGGCTTTGACAGTGTCGATTCACGAAGCCCGCCATCCGGGCGCAGATTGCGCGGGCGACAAATGGCATTGAGAGTTGTGAGGCTGGCCAATCGCGACAACGTCGCCTTCCGCGTCGACGAGCGCCGGCCGCTCCTGGACAGCCTGCGAGAGCAGGGGGTCGATCTGCCCTATGGGTGCAAGTATGGCGGCTGCATTACCTGCGCCGCCAGGCTGACCGCCGGACGGGTCGACCAGCGCCGCCAGGTGGCGCTCAACAACCGGCAGATCAACCAGGGCTACATCATCCTCTGCGTCGCCCGCCCGCTGTCGGACATCACGCTGGAGATCGGGGTCGACAGCCATGGTGAGCTTTATCGAAACCCGTTTCTCGACCCGCTCGAGCCCCATGAACTCAAGGCGGGAATCGCCACGCCGAAGGAGAGCTGACCCATGCCCGAGGCGGATGTCGATCGCATCTATGATTATGCACCGGACTACCTGGCCGAAATCCTCAGGACGACACGGACCATTGCCATGGTCGGAGCCAGCGCCGACAAGACCAAGTTCAGCTATGGCGTGCTGCGGGTGCTGCACGAGACCGGCTACGAGATGCTGCCGGTGAATCCGAACCCGAAGATCACCGAGATCCGCGGTATCAGGGTGTTTGACTCGCTGTTCGACATCGACCAGCCGGTCGACATGGTCGAGGTCTTCCGCCCCAGCGAGGAATTCTACGGCATTGCCGAACAGGCAATCGCCATCGGCGCCAGTGTGCTGTGGGGGCAGATCGGTGTCCATGATGTCAGGGCAGCCAGGCTCGCCGAGGACGCCGGTCTCAAGGTGGTGATGAACCGCTGCCCCAAGATCGAGCTGTTCCGGCCCTTCTGGAAGCCCCGGCTCGACCTGGAGATCTGACAATGCAGCCACCAGTGCTGCAGACCAGGCGCAGGAGGCAGCGAATGATCGTGCCGGAGCGAGGCGGCGGCGGACCGACTGACCGGAGTGACGAATGAACATCCCCGAGCGGGCCCGTGACATGTCAGGCGATTGGAGGGGCCAATGAACATCCCCGAGCGGGGTCTTCTGACCAGCACCCATTGGGGCACCTACCGAGTCGAGGTGGCTGACGGGCGGGTGACCGCCCTCAAGGGCTTCGAGGAGGATCCGGACCCGTCGCCGATCGGGCCGGGAATCATCGACGTGCTCGACGGCCCGACCCGGGTCATGGCACCGATGGTGCGCCGGGGATGGCTGGAGAACGGGCCGGGCAAGACCGGCGAGACGCGCGGCCGGGACAGCTTCGTCGAGTTGGGCTGGGATGAGATCAACCGGCTGGTGGCCGACGAGTTGAACCGGGTCCGGCAAGCCCATGGCAACCGGTCGATCTATGCCGGCTCCTATGGCTGGGCCTCCGCCGGGCGTTTCCACCACGCCCAGAGCCAGCTCAAACGGTTTCTCAATTGCATCGGCGGCTTCACCGGATCGAAGAACACCTATTCCTTTGCCGCCGCCGAGGTGCTGGTTCCGCACGTGCTGGGCACGTTCCGGGGCCATCTGGACACGACCACGAGCTGGGAGTCGATCGCGTCCGATTGCGAATTGTTCGTGGCCTTCGGCGGTGTTCCCCTGAAGAACGGCCAGATCAGCCAGGGCGGCACCGGCGCCCATGTGCAGAGGGCAGGCTTGCTGGCCGCGCATGCGGCGGGCGTGGAATTCGTCAACATCTCTCCGCTGCGCTCCGATATTCCGGACCAGGTCGGCGCCGACTGGCTGGCCATCCGGCCGAATGCGGATGTGGCGTTGATGCTCGGGCTGGCACATGCACTCCTGGAGGAGGATCTGCACGACCGGGAGTTTCTCGATCGCTACACCACGGGGTTCGAGCATTTTGCCGCCTATTTGACCGGCGAGGATGACGGGGTGGCGAAGACGCCCGAATGGGCATCGGAACTCTGCGATCTGCCGGCCGGCGCGATCAGCCAGCTTGCCCGGCGCATGGCCGGGCGTCGCACCATGATCTCGGTCGCCTGGGCCCTGACCAGGCAGGATCACGGCGAGCAGCCCTTCTGGGCCGCCATCGCGCTGGCATCGATGCTCGGGCAGATCGGCCTGCCGGGAGGCGGGCTGGGGTTCGGCTATTCGGCGATGAACTATACCGGGCTGACACGCCGGCTGATCAACTGGGCATCAATGCCGATTGGCGACAACCCGGTCGAGGATTTCATCCCGGTTGCCCGGGTCACCGACATGCTGGAGAAGCCGGGCGAGCGGTTCGACTATGCAGGGCGCTCCCTCACCTACCCCGATATCCGGCTGGTCTGGTGGGCGGGCGGCAACCCGTTTCATCACCACCAGGATCTGAACCGGCTGCGCCGGGCCTGGGCCCGCCCGGAGACCATCATCGTCAATGACTGGTGCTGGAACCCGCTGGCCAGGCATGCCGATATCGTGTTGCCCTGCACCACGACGCTCGAAAGGAGCGACATCGCGCTATCACCCAAGGATCCCTACCAGGTGGTCATGGACCAGGCAATCGCACCGGTCGGCCGGGCACGCGACGACCACGAGATTCTGCGTGGCATTGCCGCCGAATTGGGTGTGGAGGATGAATTTACCGGCGGCCGCAGCCCGGAGGAATGGCAGCGCTGGATCTGGGACACCTCACGTCAGCAGGCAGCAGCGGAGGATGTCGACCTGCCCGATTGGGACAGCTTCCGGCGCCAGGGCTGGTGCCGGGTGGCTACGCCGGCGGCGCCGACGATCATGATGGAGGAGTTCCGCCGGGACCCGGCGGCCAACCCCCTGGCCACGCCATCGGGCAGGATCGAGATCTATTCGCAAACCATTGCCGGTTTCGGCCTCGATGACTGCCCCGGACACCCGGTGTGGCAGGAGCCGGCCGAATGGCTGGGCCGTGCGATGCCGGGCCAGCTGCACATGATCTCCAACCAGCCGGTCAACAAGCTGCACAGCCAGCTCGACCACGGCTCGGTCAGCCGCGCCGGACGGCCCAGCGGCGTGGAGCCGGTGACCATGCATCCCGACGATGCGGCTGCCCGCGGCCTGTCGAACGGCCAGATCGTGCGCATCTTCAATACCCGCGGCGCCTGCCTCGCCGAGTTGCGTCTCGACGACGCCATCCGGCCCAGCATCGTCCAGATCGCCACCGGCGCCTGGTATGATCCGGATGGCGATACCTGCCGCCGGGGCAACCCCAACACGCTCTCGCTGGACAAGGGAACCTCGAAACTGGCCCAGGGTCCCATCGCCCAAACCTGCCTGGTCGAAATCACCGCCGCCTGACAGGGCACCAACGCACCCCTGCCCCGATAGCACCTCTCGTGGCGACCGGGGTCTCGCCGGTTCCTACCCGATCGCCACCCGGTTCTCCGGCAGGCCGGCCACGTCGGTGCGGATGGCCCAGAGGGAGCCGGCCAACCTGTCGCCGGGATTTCGCGACGCCGAGGCCGAGGTGATGTAGAGCGTCTTCAGCTCCGGCCCGCCGAAGGTGGCAGTCGTGATGTTGAGAACCGGCATCTCGATGGCCTCACGCAATGTACCGTCAGCGGCAATCCGCAGGATGGCCCCGCCAAAGAACCGGCAGTTCCAGAGGTCTCCATCGCTGTCCATCGCCGATCCGTCGGGAAGCCCGCGCGCATCGGCGCCGAAGAAGACCCGCCGGTTGCCGATTCCATCAGCGGCAACGTCGAAGGCGTAGATTTCGTTGGCCAGCGTGTCGGCAGTGTAGAAGGTGCCGCCATCGGGGCTCCAGCACAGCGTGTTGGAAATGCCCAACCCGTCCATGTGGATGCTCGCCGACCCGTCGGGCGCGATACGGTAGAGGACACCGTCAGTGCCACCGGCTTCGCCGGCCTCGCCATCGGGCAGGACATTGTTTCGCATCGAGCCAACCCAGAAATTGCCGTCGGGGTCGGCACGTCCGTCGTTCAGGCGCACATCGGGCGAGCCGGGAAGGACAAACCCGTGATCGGCACGCCGGTCGGTCGCTGGCCACCACCAGATCAGCCTGGAGCCGAGCGCAACCAGCAGGCGTCCCTCTTCGGTGGTCAGCGACAACGCGACCACCGGTTCGTCGAAGAACCAGCTCTCGACGGCACCGGTTTCGGGGTGCAGACGGTGAACCAGGAAACGGTTGATGTCGGTCCAGTAGACCGCATTTTCCTCGGCGCACCAGACCGCGCCTTCACCGCACACATCCCCCGCAGGGGCAATACACTGGATGTCGTGTGTCATGAGACCTCTCAGATCCTGATGCCATCGGTCCTCAGACCGTTGATGATGCTGCCGGTGGCCGGCATGAGCGGAATGAGCGCCGCCTGCAGCGAATGATACAGATCCGGCTTGCCGAACCAGGGGTCGGTCACCGGCTCAAGGTCATCGTTCAGCTGGTGATGCCAGGAACCCAGTTCGCGGTCGACCAAATGCGCCTCGCACCAATCCCAGACCCGGCGGTACCAGGTTTCGTAGAATTCGCCCCGGACATGCTCGGCCAACCAGTAGGCGGCGCCGATTCCCTCGGTGCATGGCCACCAGTAGCGGTCACGGTCCACCGGCTTGCCGTCCCATCCCACCGTGAAATAGAACCCGCCGCCAGTGCCGTCCCAGCCTTCTTCCGTGGCCAGGCGAAACATGCTGGTGGCGGCGTCTTTCATCCAGTCATGGCGGTTTCCGCCGGCAACCCGGAGTTGCAACAGCAGCCTGGACCACTCGAGCCAATGCCCGATTGTCGAGCCAAAGGGGCGAAAGACATCGCGGTCGTAGTCGAAATCGATCGACCAGTCGGACATGAAATGTTCGGGAAGGCGCCAGTTGTTGCCGGCGGTGATATCCCGGATCAGCAGGGTTGCGATGCTCTCCGCCTTCCGGAGGTATTCGCTGTCGCCGGTGACCTCATGGGCGGCCATCAGCGCCTCAGTCAAGTGCATGTTCGAGTTTTGCCCGCGATAGGTCTCCACCGGCGTCCAATCCTCGTGGAAATCCTCATGGATTGCACCATGCTCCTCTTCCCAGAACCGGTTGAACAGGATGTCGGTGATGTCCTCCAGAAGCCTGTCGGCGTCGGGATGCCCGACCGCCTTGGCACTGGCGGCAGCCAGCAATGTGAAGGAATGGCCATAAGCCACCTTGGCGCTGTTGGTCGGACCGTCGTGACCGGTCGCCCAGTGATAGCCGCCATGCACCTGGTCGCGATGCCCCTTCCACATGAACTCGACGCCATGATCCACGAGCCGGGACGATCCCGGCCTGCCCATCAGGCATCCAATGGCGAAGCAGTAGATGATGCGCGTGGTGTTGAAGAGGTTTCGGGTTGGCGCCGGTGCCGGCGGCCAGCCGGTCGGCAGTGGTTCGCCCCGGTCATCCAGATCAAAAAACCCGCCGCGAGGGTCGATCGAGCCCGCCTGGTAAAAGTCGAACAGCCGGCTCGCCTCGCCAATCAGCCAGTGCCGGTGACTCGACTGGTCGATCCAGCGCGGCCCCTGGACCGTGTTCTCATCCTCGTGATCCGACATGTCCGGTCCTTCCTTCCTGCGGAATAGCCTGCTGCGCTCCCGGTTCGGGCAAATGCAATGGTGGCACCATCACCGTCTCCAGCGCCTCCCTGATCAGTCGCACGTTGCGCTCGATATCCACCTGGTCATCGGCAAGGGATACCACGCTGACGGCAGCGACCGCCCGATCACCGCTCAGCACGGCAACGGCAACGGCAACAAGGCCCTCGACATTTTCCTCGTTGTCCATGCCGTAGCCAAGTTCCAGCGCGTCGCAGATGCATCTCCATTCCTCGTCCAGATCTCCGGGCGCATTGGGTGTGCGCCGGACCAACGCATTCTCGAACCGCGCCCGGAACAATTCATAGGTCGGGAACTCATGTGCAATCATGGCCCGGCCCATTGCGGTCGTCAGCGCCGGCAGGCGCATGCCCACCCTGGTGCCTGGCTGGATTGCCTTGTCCGACTCGATCTTCTCGACATACAGGATTTCGTGCCCGTCGAGCACCGAGATATGGCAGACTTCGTTGATCTGTTCGGCCAGGCGCTGCACCGCCGGACGCAATGTCGACCGGATGTCAAGCGAAGCCAGATAGGTCTGCGAGAGCTGTCCAAGCGTCGAGCCCAGGCGATAGAATCCCGTCGATGGCGACTGTTCGACGAAATTCCTGAAGCGCAGCGCCGAAAGCGTGACATGCAGGCTCGACTTGTTCAACTCGAGACGATGGGCAATCTTGTTAAGCGGCAGACCTGCAGGACCCGCATCGGCCAGTGTCAGCAATGCCCGTAACGCCTTGTCGACGCTGGGCATGGCGGTCGATTTACTGCCAGCATCGGCGCCGACCTCACTCCAGTATTCACCCGGCACGCATTGTCCTTCCATGCTGCCTGCATCGCCATCCCTGTCGCAGCCCCCGCTCCATCACGCCGGCAACAAGGCCCGGGCGGTGTCGGCTGCAGCTTGACCCCAATCTTGACCGATGTTAGTTTAATGATGTCAAACAACGTTTGTCAATATCAAGTGCCTTGCTGCTGGAGGGGCAATAGTGACCGTATTGAGCGGCAGTATCATCGTGACGGGCGCGGCCTCGGGAATCGGTCGTGCCTCGGCATTGCATTTTGCCGAGCTGGGTGCCGACGTGTTTGGCGTGGATTGCAATGCCGCCGGCCTGGCAAGTCTGCCAGGCACCGTGACCGCCATCGAGGCCGACATCACCAGATCCGGAGAATGCCTGAAGGCCGTCGAGGCAGCCTCGTCGCACGGACCGCTGAAGGGCGTCTTCAATTGCGCCGGGCAGGAATTGCACGGCACCGTCGTGACCATGTCCGAGGATGAATTCGACCAGGTGATCGACATCAACCTCAAGGCCATTTTCCTGATGTGCAAGCATTCGGTACCGGTCATGGAAGCGGCAGGCGGCGGATCGATCGTCAACATGTCCTCGATTCAGGCCCAGGCCACGCAACAGGATGTGGCCGCCTATGCCGCCAGCAAAGGGGCGGTGATTTCCATGACCCGCGTCATGGCGCTGGACCATGGCCACAGCAACATTCGTGTCAACGCCATCTGTCCCGGCACCATCCTGACCCCGCTGGTCGAGGCCAATGCCCGGCATTTCCGTCCTGACGCGCCCGAGGAACAATTGGCCGAGTGGGGACGACTGCACGCGCTGAACCGGGTGGGGTTGCCCGAGGAAGTCGCCAGGTTTGCCGCCTTCCTGCTGAGCGACGACGCCTCTTTCATCACCGGCTCGCACCATCTCATCGATGGCGGTCTGCTGGCCTCGTTCTGAATATCAACGATGGCCTGCCAACCTTGTCTTGAACAGCGGTGATAGTCTGCCAGCCCCGTTCTAAACCCGGCACCGCCAGCCATTCTCGCCGTCACGGAAGGAACACCCCATGCAACCCGAACTGAGCCGGGACGACAATTTGCCGGATTTCGACACCCTGGCGCTTGAGACCTATTCGGCGGTCTTCTCCGACATCTGCGACGCCATTGGCTTGCGCCACCAGACCCTGGAGCCTGGCGCCCGGCATGTGGCAGGGCCGGATGGCGTTCTGATCGGCCTCGCACGAACGGCAATTTCGGAGCCGGTGGCGGTGATTCCCGAACGTCCCTATGGGGGCGAGATCGACTTCGTGGATTCACTGGCCAGGAATGATCTGGCAGTGGTCGATTGCTCTGGCGCACCGGCGGCGGCCTGGGGTGAGCTGTTTTCCACCGCATCGGTCGGCCGTGGCGCCCGCGGCGCCCTGATCGACGGGTTGGTCCGCGATGTTGCCAAGATCAACATGTTGAACCGCTTCCCGGTATACGCCCGCGGCGCCCGGCCCACCGATGCGCTTGGCCGGGTGGCGATCCGCGAACGGGATGTCCCGGTCAGCGTCTACGGGCAAACCATACACCCGGGCGACCTGGTGGTTTGCGACCATGACGGCGTGACCGTTGTGCCAGCGGAACACATCGCCGAAATCGTCCCGCGCGCCCTGGAAAAGGCCCGGATTGAATCATCGGCGCGCCAGCTCCTGCTCAACGGCGGATATCTGGGCGAGGTGTGGGAAAAATTCCGGGTGCTGTGATTTCACGTCCGGCCACGGACCTGCCCAGGACCCAGTCGGCAACCCCGGCGATCCGGAGGATCGCAAATCCACCTCCCCGTGCATTGCTCTTGCCTGCCGGCCAAGCCGCAGTCTGTCGGGCCAATGCCGGGCTGATCTGGGCCGGCATGCCGATTACATCAATCCTGCCCGATCCACATGGCGGGATGGCTCCAGGCCCGCCTGCTACTGGAAATGACACGATCTGGAAAAGAATCCTTTGGCGGATTGTCGCCGACCTGCTGGAGAAGGCCGTCGGTGGGAATGTGGAATAATCCCCCCGGTTCAGGCCAGATTAGTGTGAGACCCAACACCGTACGCAAACTGCCTTGGCTTCAATCGTGCCCGCTTTCTGCGATCGACTGTGCCAGCGTGTGAAGTCGTTCATGAGACTCCCGAAAACATGGACAACCGTCAATTACCCGGGCGGATAGAGAGGCGAATGCCTCGCAGAAGTGTTTTCGTCGCTTGGGAGACTTGCTGGCCGCCGCATACGGCGGCACGGGGCGCCTGCCTTCGCTTTTCTCATGTGCGCACATGAACTCATCCACAAGATCTGGTCCTGAAAGGCTCTCAAAGTCGGAACGAATTGGAGAAAAGGCCGCAACACACCATGTTTCGGTCGATTCAACAGCGGGTGCCAATACATGTCGCGAAACGTCAGCCTTGGTCATTTCCGACAACCGAGCTGCCAGCCGCAATACATTGCGAACTTCGTCCGCCCGCTGTTCTGCAGCTTCCGGGTTTACAACGGTGTAGGCATACCGACGCGATACATGAGTATCAAAGGATCCGTTCCCAAGTATATCGCTATCCAGCTGGACCAAGATTCCATCGAGAGGCTTCCGGGCACATTCTCCACCAAACAAACCCCCGGCGAAGAACCGCAGGACCCGGCTGTCGGGCGGGTTGTTGTCTAGCCACGTCAAAACGCTTGTCCAACCACCTGCGGGAGAAGTTGCGTCAGGTTCGGATTGCAGCTGGACGAATTCAACCGAGATCCCTGCGGATGACATCGAATTTCCAAGGAAACACCTGATGGCGTGCCAATCTGTTCGACCTTCGCAAACGACTCCGATTCTCACTATACGACACCCAACGCTCCAGGAATGTCTCCGTCCAGCCATACCTGGGAAAGATTCCTTCCGGTCTTTGCCAACCGCCACTCTTCCCGAGTCATCTCGGAGGGCGGTACAAGCGGAACCGCTGTCGTGTGCCCGCGCTCGTTTCGACTAACTACAAAGACCCGTTGATCTTCACTGAACAGGTCAAACGCATCCAACGCGGTCGGGTTGTGGCTAGTCAGGAAGACTTGCCGAGCGCCAAGACTGGTCTCTGTTCCTGCAGTCGTGGAAACAACTCTGATGATTTGCTCTACGAGCTTTCTGGTCAGCTTGGGATTCAGCGCATTGTCCACGTTGTCGAGTGCGAACACCCTCGGAGCTTCAGGGTGCGAAAGAATTATCGCCACGAAGAGAAGGAACAGCGTGCCCTCGCTGCTGTCATACACCGACAATTGCCGTCGGCTTGCATGCATGAATCTGTCCTGGAAAAACACCATGTCGCTTGAAAGGTCTGCAACATCTCTCGAAATCAAGTCCGGCTTGCCCCGATGCGCGCCGAAGACTGACGCCCAGCCTGGCAACCAGACTAGGTCAGTGCAGGGCTTCAATATCATCCACTCAGCGCTATCTTTCCCATTTCTTCGGAATCCGTCAAATGTATCCAGATAGCTTGACACGGCTTGCGCCAGCCCTTCACCATGCAGGCCCACAGGAGGAACATCCACCTTTCCGCTTTGTCTTCCACGCAGGAAATCTGTTTGTGGCGAGTAGATCACGTATCGAGAGAATTCAGAAAATGCATCCCTTACTTCCGACGGGAAGTCGGTAGTTGCCTTGACTTGATCCCAAAGCCCTCTGTTCTGGTCCAATCGGTCATCGAGTGAAACGCCCATCGCCCTGACGCCTCGGTAGCTTCGGCCCAATATCCTCTCGCCCCTGAATTCTGCAGATTCCGAAAAGAAACGAAGCAGTGGATCGCTTTCCCTGCTCTGTAGCATCGCCTTGTACTCAAGGCCGTCGGAGAACGTCCCGGCCAGCTCCAGTGTCTTTGGAAGGGATTCGTTCTTGAAGGAAGACTTCATGAGTTCTGGTGGCGTGATCCGTAACCCCTTGGCGCCAATATCTGAATCTCCAAGCCCCCGACCCAGACAAGCGGAAACCAATCCAATCGCTTCCAGCAAGTTGGATTTGCCACTTCCATTGCCGCCAATGAAAAGGTTCACCCTGGCCAGATCAAGGGTTTGATCTCGCACGGACTTGAACCGGTTTATCTTCAGCTGTTCGAGCATGCCGCCTCTATCGGATAGATGAGAACTGGACGCAAGAAGTCACAAGCACGACAATGAAGTTGCAAATGCACGACGTCAACGTTCGTCAAGCCCTGCCGCCTGCGTGTCCGACAGGCCGGGACTGGCACAGAAGTCGAGGTCTTCACTCAACCGGACTCCACCATGGCACAGTCGCAGGGCAGTAACGCCGTGAAAAACAGGCGCTCGAGGAAGCAGCGCCGGGACATCACATGCAGGATGTCGTAATGCAGGATTTCCTAACGGATAGTCCCATGAATTGGTTCCAGAGGGTTTCTGTCCAGCGCAACTGCGCGTCACGGCGGCGTCCCGAACTTCCATTCAGAAAGTCATTGTGCAAGAATTACTCATTTGGTAGAATATTTGCACGGACTGGTTCCGGCTGGTGATAGGCGTTCTTCAAGGATGCAGGGGGAGGTCGCCAATGGACAACAACCGGGTTCGAATGTGACTGACGCATTCCCGACCTCATGGGCAGTGAATGATGCCGCGGCCATGGCGGCGGCGCGCCCGGGTCGGTCCTTGGGCAGCGGGACGGCAGTTCCTGCCCGGACACCCCCGGGGTGTTCGATCCTGCCGTCGGCCTGTCTGCCGGCGGTTCGGGGCCAGGGTTTTCCCGGCCGGTCGATTGAGGTTGTCGGGAGATGAAACCACTGCATCAATCCGGGTCAGGCCCGCAGACCGAACGGCCGAATGATGGCTGGATCGCCGATTGCCAGGCGCTGGCAAACGGGATCCGCAAGCGGGTGCTCAGCCATACCGTGACCCATGGCGGCTATTTGAGCCAGGCCTGTTCGTCGGCCGAGATCTTTGCCTATCTCTACGGACGGGGAATGAATCTGGGGCCGGGCGAAGGCTCCCTTGTTCCGCCGCCATTCGCCGGTGCGCCGTCGAGACACAATTCCGGGCACACCAGTGGAATGCTCTATAATGGCCGGCGGGCACCGGATCGGGATCGCTTCTTCCTGTCGCCATCCCATTATGCACTTACGCTGTACGCGGCACTGATCGGAAGCGGACGGCTCGATGAAAACGGCCTGGGACAGTTCAATACCGACGGGTCCACGGTGGAGATGATCGGCGGCGAACATTCCCCGGGACATGAGACCAATGGCGGCAGTTTCGGCCAGACCATCAGCCAGGCCGCCGGCGTAGCCTGGGCACGGCGTCGCAAGGGGGATACCGGTCGGGTCTGGATATTCCTGTCCGACGGCGAATGCCAGGAAGGCCAGATATGGGAAGCGATGATGAACATGGCCTTCCAGAAACTGGATAACGTCCACCTGATCGTGGACAATAACGGTCAGCAGGTCGACGGCCGCGTCGAGGAGGTGATGGGGCTGGAACCGCTGGACAAGAAGTTTGAAGCCTTCGGCGCTGTCGTCCTGCGAGTCGATGGCCACGACCTGGTCGCAATCGACAAGGCCTGCCAGACCCCTCATGCCGACAAGCCGCTGGTGGTGATTGCCGACACGCAGCCCACAAGGGGGCTGACGCTGCTTGAGGAACGGTATCCCCACCTGCATTACGTCCGCTTCATGAGCGACGCCGAGCAGCAGCGATACGCCGACGCCCTCGGGGAAATGGTCTAGATCATGGATTTCCTGAACCGCGTTCATGCCAGGTCGCTCCTTGCCTGGGGACAAGCCCATCCCGAAGCAATTGTCCTTTCGGGTGACCTGACCGCCTCCTGCGAGGCCGACGATTTCCGCGAGGCCTGCCCGGACCAGTTCGTCTCCATGGGGTTGGCGGAACAGAACATGATGAGCTTCGCAGCTGGCCTTGCCCGCGAGGGATTGCGCCCGCTCGTGCATACCTTCTCGGTCTTCATCTATCGCCGGGCGCTGGACCAGATCGAGATGTCGATTGCCTATCCGAACCTGCCGGTGCGGATATTCGGCTTCCTTCCGGGGGTGACGACCCCGGGTGGGGCCAGTCACCAGGCTACCAACGATATCGCGGTCCTGCGGTCGCTGCCGAACATGACAATCCTTGAGACCGGGGATGCCACGGATGTCGAATCGATGCTGCCGGTTGCCGACTCCATTGACGGACCGGTGTATTGCCGCATGCTCAGGGGGGCCTTGCCGCGCCTTTTCCCGAAGACCGACCCCGTGCGGCTGGGCAAGGCCCGGATACTCGGCGATGGCAGCGATATCGCACTCCTGACCTCGGGCATCTGCACGCAGGAGGCAATGCGCGCCGCTGACGCACTTCGCCGGAAGGGCGTGGGCATCCGGCATCTTCACCTGACCACGCTCAAGCCGTTTGACGATGCAACGGTGATGGAGGCTTGCGCCGCCGCCAGCCTGGGCGTCATCACAATGGAAAACCACCTTCGCAATGGCGGTATGGGAAGCGCCGCGGCCGAATTGATTGCCGAGCAGCGCATCGATACCCGACTCTTGCGCATCGGCATCGATGACACCTACATGCAGGGTGCCAGCAGGGACTATCTTATGCGACGCTACGGCATGGATGTGCCGACGCTGGTGCGGGCGGTCGAAGAGTTGGCCGGGCAGCGACTTGACATCTCCGAGGATGACATCAGTGTCACCCGGACCGACAGTCTTGTCGGCGAGAGACAGCAGGAGGCCCTGTGAATGGTGATCATGGTCGAAACAGTCTCGCACGACACCGGCCAGCATTGCCGCCCGGTGGATGCGTTGCATTCCTCTGGAACCGGAGGCGCCATTCCCGCCGATCAAGCCGGTTGCGGTTCGGTGTTCCGGGAGCACATGCATCCCTCCAGACCCGCCCGCGACTTGCGGCGGGAAGGCTGAGGAGAGAACGGGACATGGCCAACTACCTGCTGGGGATAGATATCGGCTCCTATGAATCCAAGGGGGTGCTGACAGACCCGGAAGGCAGGATCGTTGCCCAGCATGTCATTCGGCACAAGCTGGAGTTCAAGGGGCACGGGCAGGTCGAACACGATGCCGAGGCAATCTGGTGGGGCGAGTTCTGCCAGATCGCACGGGCGCTGTCTTCCGGGGTGAGCCCGTCGGAGATCCGCGGCGTCGGCGTCTCCTGCGTGTTTTCCATGCTGCCGATCGATGCAGCAAACAATCCCCTCCGTCCCGGCGGTATCATGTACGGAATCGACACCAGGTCGGAGGTTGAAATCGCCGCGGTCAATGCGCGTTTCGGCGAGGAGGCCATATTCGCGGCCGCCGGCAACACGCTCAGCACCCAATCCATGGGGCCGAAGATCGAATGGCTGAAGAACAACGAGCCCGAGATTCACCGGCGAGCCGCAGCCTTCATCCACGGGGCCGGGTTCATCGTCGCCCGGTTGACCGGCAACCGGGCCATGAGCCATTTCGATGCCGCCTTCTATGCCCCGCTCTATGATTTGGCGGCGCAGTCATGGAATGCCGATATGTGCAGCGGTATCTGCGAGCCGGGCCAGTTGCCCGAACTCAAATGGACCTGCGATGTGGCCGGCGAGGTGAGCGGGGCAGGAGCGGACGCCACCGGCCTGGCCGAGGGCACCCTGGTGACGGTGGGCGTTTCCGACGCGGCGACAGAGGCGCTTTCGATCGGCGTCGAGGCGCCCGGCAGCATGATGATGATGTACGGCTCGGCCGCGTGGATGACGCTGATCACGGACCAGACCCTGCGTGATCGGGCCCTGTGGTCGTCGCCCTTCCTCTTTCCGGGAACCTTCTGTCTCCATGCCGGCATCCTGACCAGCGGCTCATTGACCCGCTGGATGCGCGACCTGATGGGTCGCGACATCGTCCGGCAGGATGGTGCCGGCGGCAACGAGGCCTACCAGGCGCTGTCCGAGGAGGCGGCCTCCATACCGCCAGGCTCCGATGGGGTGCTGGTCCTGCCCTACTTCGCCGGAGCCTCGGCGCCGGTCCACAATCCGAAGGCCCGCGGCATCATCTTCGGACTCGACGCACGTCACGGAAGAGGTCATCTCTATCGTGCCGCGCTCGAGGGGGTGAGTTGCGGGATTGCCCATTGCCTCGATGCCATGCGCGAGGCGGGTGCAGAGGTGGCGCGCATGACCGCGGTCGGCGGCGGCACCAGGAACCGCAACTGGCTGCAGATCGTGTCCGATATCTCCCGGGTGCCACAGGATATCTGCCAGACCACCATCGGTGCCTCCTATGGCGACGCATTCCTGGCGGGGCTGGCGACCGGATTGATCGGGACACGCGGGCAGATCGCCGACTGGATCTCGATGAGCGGGGAGATCCTGCCCGATCTGGGAGTTCGGGAAACCTATCGGCAACTGCAGGAAAGATACCACGAGCTCTACCGGAGTACCGTCCATCTACTTTAGGATCAAACCAGGTCAACTCATGACGCACATGCCCAGGCACGACAGCAATTTGCGCCCGAAGGCGGGGCCCGATACCGGTTTTGGCCTGCTTCGGTGCGGCCGGCTCGAGCCTGTATCCCGGATGACAATCCTTGTTCCCGCGTGCGCAAGCCGGCGCCGAGTTTCGTCCCGTGCAGTCGGCCGGCAATCGGCCGCACGCCTTTTCCCAGGAGGACCGCAATGACCTCGAACGAAATTACCGGGCATGATTCCCAACCGAAGGATTTCTTCCAGAGGATCAGGGAGGCCGGCAGCGCCATAAACACGGTCGTGATTCCGACAATATTGTGCGTCGTCCTGCTCTCGCTGTTTTCGGACAAGTTCTTCACCGTCGAGAACCAGCTGAACATCCTGCGCTCGGCCGCGGTTGCGATGATCGTCGGCGTGGGCCAGGTATTCGTGATTTCTGCACGGCAGATCGATCTGAGTGTCGGATCGGTCATGGGCCTGGTCGCATGCCTGACCGGATTCCTCGTGTTTGACGGCGTTCCCGTCATCATCTGCTTTGCCTTCGCGGTGATGGTCGGCTTCATGCTCGGCCTGATCAACGGCCTCATTGTCGGATATCTCAAGGTTCCGGCCCTGTTGGGCACGCTCGGCATGCTGGTGCTGGTGCGAGGCTCCGTGCAGGAGTTGATGTACGGAACCTACCACGTGCGCTTTCCGGCAAATTTCGTCGTTCTCGGCCAGGGCAACACGCTTGGCGTGCCCAATTTGGTATGGGTGGCCGGTTTCGTGGTGATTGTCGGTCATTTCGTGCTGACCAGGCTGGAATACGGCCGGTTCATACTTGCCATTGGCGGCAACGCCGAAGCGGCCCGCATCGCCGGAATCAGGGTGCGCAAATACATCATCATCAGTTTCATCGTTCAGGCCGTCCTGGTCGCCATCGCCGCGTTTCTGCTGATGGGCCGGATGAACAGCGCCCACCCGACACTGGGACAGGGGCTGGAGCTGCACATCATCGCCGGAGTCATCCTGGGTGGAACCAGTCTTTTTGGCGGTGTGGGCAAGGTATGGGGAATGGCGATCGCCATGTACCTGATTGCCGTGCTGGAAAACGGGCTGCTGCTGGCCGGGGCCAGTTTCTTCTGGCAGCAGATCCTGCTCGGATTCCTGCTGATTACGTCGGTCGCGATCCAGATCTACCGCTCGAAGAGCGGCAAGATCGATACGTGACCTCCCGAACCCATTCATTAACCCAAAGGAGGAAAGAAAATGAATGCTTTCAGAACACTGGTTTGCGGCGCTGCCGCCACCGCGCTGTTGAGCGGGGCTGCTGCTGCAGAAATCGCGGTGTCGTATGTCAGCCCCAGTGCCGACATCACGACCGGCCCCGGACAGACGCTCATTGGCGTGGCCGAAGGGCTCGAGCATCTTGACGGCGAGTTCAAGTTCTTCAGTGCGGTTCCACCGGCCCATAACGACCCGGCATCATATGACCGGATCCTGTCGGACCAGGTCGTGCTGGCACCCGAATACCTGATGGTCACGCCGGCAACCAGCATGGATGACATCTATGACCGGTTGAACGAGGTGGCGGCGAAGGGCACCAAGCTCATCGTCTTTGCCCCGCCCATCGGGCTCGAGAAGCATCCGATTGATCCCCTCGCCTACATCATCGTTCCGGAGGACGTGATGGGGCAGATGGCAGGTCGCGATATTTCCAACATGGCCTGTGCCGAGGGACGCGATCCGGTCAACCTGGCAATGTTCCACGGAATTCCAACCAGTGAAATCGGCAAGCTGCGCAGCGCCGGTTTCAGCGAGGCGATCGCTGCCGGCCTGGCCGAATGCGGGATCACGCTGAACGTGGTGCGTGAGGAATTCACCAACTTCAGCCGCGAGTTGGCGTTCAAGACGATTGAACCTGTCATGACCGCACATCCCGAAATCAATGTCGTCTTCGGTGCCAACAGCAACACCGCACTCGGCATCATGGAGGGCCTGCAGGCCATCGGCAAGTCGCCGGGCGCCGACAGCATCTGGATCGCCGGACAAGGCGGACAGCTTGACGAACTCGCGGCCGTCTGCCGCGGCGAAATCATGACCGTGCCGTTCCGTGATCCGCGCAAGATGTCGGATATCGCACTCGAAGTGGTGCGGCTCGACCTGGCCGGCAAGAGTGACGAGATCCAGCCGGTCTACCAGACGCAGCTCGTTCCGATCACCAATTGCGACCAGATCTTCGAGACAGTGCCGCGGGCGATGCTGGAATCAGACGGGTTCAAACCGCTGATTCCTGAAGAGATGTGGCAGGAGTAACGCCAGACAAGGAGCGCGCCGGGACTTCCACTCCCGGCGCGCATCCACGCAAACAGAGGGAGACCACGATGACGCAGCAGGCAGCAACCCCCGCACTTGAGCTCAGGGAGGTGACCAAGCATTTCGGGGCCATCAAGGCGGTTGACGGCGTTTCGTTTACCGTCGAGTCCGGCGAATGCGTCGGTCTCGTGGGAGACAACGGCGCCGGCAAATCGACACTGGTAAAAGTCATCTCCGGTTTTCACCCGCAGACCTCCGGTCAATTGCTCGTCGAAGGCAGGGAGGTGTCATTTTCGTCACCTACCGATGCCCGCATGAACAAGATCGAGACCGTCTACCAGAACTTGGCGCTGGTCGAGCAGCTGGACGTGGCGGCGAATTTTTTTCTCGGCCGGGAAATCCACACCAGTTGGGGAAAGGCGATCCGCTACCTGGACAAGGCGGCGATGCGTGAACGGGCCCGGGAGGAGCTGGACCGCATCGGCATCTCGATCCCCAGCATGAACTCGATCGTCAGTGAATTGTCCGGCGGACAACGGCAGAGCATTGCCATCTCCCGAAGCATTTTCTGGGGCAGCAAATGCCTCGTCCTCGACGAGCCAACGGCGTCGCTTGGCGTCAAGGAGACTGCGAGCGTGGCCGAACTGATCGAGCGGGTCGTCGCATCCGGCGTCTCCGTTGTCATCGTCGCCCACGACATCGATCTCATCAAGCAGCTCTGCAGCAAGATCGTGGTGCTGCGCCAGGGCATCGTCTGGTCGGAACTGGCCGCGTCCGAGGTCTCCGCCGCCGATCTTGTTCATCACATCACCGGAACCCAGCGGGCGGCATGACGCCCGCTTGCCGATGTCGGCACCGACGATCACAACCCCCTCCCGCCGCCTGAACATTCGCCCCGGGATCGTTGTCGGACCGGGCATGGAGAGCCCGCACGCACAGGCGCGCTTGCCGGACGCGCGGGCAGGACGGGCCCGGATTCCCGACCTGACGGGCAACTCCTCACCCGGCGCCCGCGCAGGACCAGCGGCACGCGGGCTGACAGGATTTTCATGGCGATCACACCAATTGCCGGTGGCAGGCACTCGCCCGATGGCGAATTGTCTTCGGTTTCCATGGCCGGTCCTGATAATGATATTCGGTGAGGGGAGATGTTCCCGGCTCCGACCCCCGGTTTCGTCCGACACAATCAAACCCCGTGAGGACAGGGCAAGCCATGCCATCAGATCGCGATGAACTTCTGGCCCAGGTGGCCTATGCCTACTACCAGAAAGGAGAAGGGCTGAGTCAGATTGCCAAGTCGATCGGACGGTCGGTCTCCATGGCTTCGCGCCTGTTGCAGGACGCGCGGGACAGGAATCTTGTCCAGATCCGCATCAACTACCCGATGACCCGCCTCAAGGAACTCGAAGAGCAATTGGAGGACAGCTTCGGGATCGACCAGGCGCATGTCTTTGCCGAGCCATCGCGCATGGATGACAGCGAGCAGTTGTATCGCTACGGCAGCCTTGCCGCCTCCTCCATCGAAAAGACCCTTCGCTCCGCGCAGCTGGTCGGGGTGAGCTGGGGACGGCAGGTCAACGGGATCGTCAACAGCATCTCGACCGACAAGACCCGGGGATCCGGCACGGTGGTACAGGCCAGCGGCGCGTTCGGTGCGCTGGGCGATGACCATGATGGCGCCCGCATTACCCAGAGACTTGCCGAACGACTGGGTTATACCGCCCGGCTGATGCCCTCGCCCCTCATCGTCGACACGGTTCACGTTGCCGAAGTGCTGAGCAATTCCCCGTCCATTCTTGCCGTGATGCACCTCCTGCGCAGCGCCGATGTGATGCTCACGAATGTCGGCGCCCCTTTCACCGGGACGTCCGGCCTGGCGCGTTCGGGCTACCTGACCGACAGGGACCTCGACGAATTGCGGTCAAGGAACGCGGCGGCCGACATCATCGGCTATCATCTCGACCAGCATGGCGAGGTCCTCGACATTGAAGTCAATCGCCGGGTCATAGGAATATCGCCCGATTCCCTGCGTGACATTCCCAACGTCATCCTCACCGTCACTGGCGCCAAACGCGCCAGGGCAATTCGCGCCGTCCTTCGAGGCCAATACTGCAACACCCTCCTGACCGATCGAACAACCGCCGAAGCCTTGCTCGCCATTGCCTGACTCACCTCCCCGGTCACGGGCACCGGCATGACCAACCACCCATACCGTCATCGACAGCATGGACAGCATCGCGCGCCTCCGAAAGCAGGCGAGAGAGCAGAAGGGAGGATGCCCCGACCAATGTTCAACCGGGCCCGGTCAGCGCCGCCCGTTCGGGAGCGCCGTCAATATCGGCGCTTGTCCCCCCCTCGCAGCGGCCCCTTCGGCAGCAGGGGGTCTCAGGCCACAGTCACCTGCAGCACCTGGCTTCCGCTCGAACTGGCCAAGAGCCTCGGTGAGGCCGGGACAGCATTGACCGTGCCCATCCGGTCGCCCCATATCCCCGGTCACGAGCACCGGCACGTGCCCGGATTTCAAATCTTCGCCAGCCTGCCTTCCAGCAATTGTCGCTGTTCGAGGGGCAGGCTCAACAGGAGACGTTCGTCACCCGTCGTGCTGTATCCGAACACGGCCCTGAGCATGTGGAGTGGAATTCGGCAATCGGGCACGTCTTCCAGAGATGCAAGCATGCTGTCGAATTCCTCCCATTCCAGAAGGAATCCGGCAAGCCCATGGCTGATAGTCTGATGAAGGAAGTTGGTCAGGATCTTGCCACGCAAGCCAACGTCGGGCGCGCCCTCCAACTGGCGACGAAGTCTTTGCAGGCCTTCCGAAAGAATACGGTGGCCGAGACTTCGCGGCGACACGGTCAGTGCCTCCGCGTCGGTTTCAGAAAACACCTGATCGTCACAACTGAAATCCCCGGTCTGAAGTTCGGCGCCAAGCGCGTCGAGCGCGTCAAGCGCCAGGTAAAACGGCATCGTTGCCGCCGCCACCCGCGCTGCGAGCAGACGCCCCAGGGGCGAGCACATCGGTAGCATTTCGAGCCTCCCGGCATTCTCGGTTGCGGCGTCGAAGGATTCCTCCCAGGTGTGAATGCCCTTGAGCGTGATCCAGAGATCCCGCCTATCAGGTTTCAATTTGGCAACCCATCCAAGATACCGCTTGGCTTTTGTCGCCAGAGCTTTTGATGAGATGGTCAAATGTGTCTGACAGTAGAGTTTGCCAGGCGGTGTCAGTATAGGGCAGTTGCATGCCACCAATTCTTGGTGGAGGCAGGCCCGACGATTTGGCAATTCTGGCCTTGAATGAGGTCGACTCAGTGACGGCATGGATTGAACGAACAAGTTCTCCGACCAAGTGAATGGTTTCCAGATCCGGGTACACAGGCAGGTATGCGGATGGCCACTCTTCCTGCATCTTCAGGAGAATGTGTGTCTTGCCGATACGTCGTTCTGCCGAGATGACGATTACCTGTCGGTCGAGGATATCCCGGTATCTGGCAATCTCGTCGCTCTGGCCGATCACCTCTTCGGGCTACAGGCGACCACCTGGGTTGATCTGCATGGCGACTCTCTCGTTGCAACGGACAGGTCAAGAATACGTCAAATCATACATACGTCGAGGGTAACGTATAATGATTGATTTTTCCCGAGCGCAGGGATCACGTGGATTCAGGCTACGTCTTGAATATCGCACTGGCCCGACGGCTCAGGGCGGGCGATTCACGCTGCCGCCACGGTCAAGACCCGCAGCCACCGTCAGTCTCCGCGACTCGCCACGTTCGGCCCTGCACGCCGACCCAAGCGAGAAAACCTGTCCTACAACCGAACCCCGCCATGCAGGTTCTGGACCGTTTTCTTGTCTTCGCCTACCTGTTTCGAGCCGGGTTGAGCGAACGGCCCGTCCGGAACTCGGCAACCAGGCAGCACCCTCCATGGCCCGAAGCAAATGATTGCTGCAGCTCGTCCTCTAGTTCCAGTCCAGCCGGTTCAGCGGCACCTTGAGAACCGGGTTGTCATCCTGCCCGCGCGGGATTTCGCCTGCCCGCATGTTCACCTGCAGGGAGGGTATGATGAGCCTGGGCATCGCCAGTTCGGCATCTCGCCTGGTGCGGAAGGCGATGAATTCATCCCGGCTCTTGCCGCCGCCCACATGGATATTGGTGGCCTTTTCCTCGCCCACCGTGGTGGACCATGCGATGTCACGACCATTCGGCCCGTAATCATGGCAGATATAGAGGCGCATCTCGTCCGGCAACGCCAGCACCTTCTGGATGCTGTCATAGAGCTGGCCGGCATCGCCGCCGGGAAAATCCGCCCGCGCCGAACCGCCATCGGGCATGAACAGCGTGTCACCGGTAAAGGCCGCATCACCGATGACATGCACCATGCAAGCGGGGGTGTGGCCGGGTGTCTCCATGGCAATGCCCTGCATTGAGCCAATGTCATAGGTGTCGCCATCCTCGAACAGCGCGTCGAATTGCGAGCCATCGCGCTGGAACTCGGTGCCCTCGTTGAAGATCTTGCCAAAGGTGTCCTGCACTTCGATGATCCGGGCGCCAACCCCGATCTTGCCGCCCAGCCGCTCCTGGATGTAGGGCGCAGCCGACAGGTGATCGGCATGGACGTGGGATTCGATGATCCATTCCAGATCAAGGCCCCGGGATTGAATCTCGGCGATCAGCCGGTCGGCGCTGTCGGCCGCAATGCGCCCGGCGGCGTAATCGAGATCCATGACACTGTCGATCACCGCACAGGCCTTCGTCGCCGGATCGGCAACGAGGTAGGTGATCGTGTTGCTGTCCTCGTCAAAATAGCCCGCAACCTCCGGATGCACGCCCATGTCTACCGGATAGTCCGTCATGCTCACCTCCTCTGCTCGATCATGCACGAATATGCGCCGCCGCCCGGTGTTTCAACCATGCCCCGACGCCTCCCCGGCGACACTCCCGATCGATTGCAAAGGGAATCGCATGCAGAACTGCCAGCACCGCGCCTGGCAGCCGATCAGACCCTTGACAATCCAGCCGCCCGCCATCATGCCGGTGCCAAGGGACGCGACCCGCGCCCCTCTCCCACGGCATTTGCAAACCAGCGGAAGGCTCAGCACCTGGCCGGCACATCCTCATACAGGCAGATCGAATATCGCCTCCTGCGGCAACAAATCCAAACCTGACACAGCCTCGTATCCCGGCACTTCACGGCCTGTCCTGGATTGTCCTGCCAGTGCCATCGGCGAGCTCGAATTGCCCTTCCTCTCGAGGGATCCATCGCCGCCGACACGAGGACAGGACCCCGCTGGACCAACGCCCACACGCCATCTTCATCATGAAATGAATACAGCGAACCGGCGCCTCCCGCCGTTACTTTCGACTCCTGCAATGGTACCGTGAACGGCATGTCCGACCACGCCCCAGGAACAGGTGAGGTCCGCCTGTGCGTCCTTGCAGCCGGCACGCCTGGGCGCGACGGCTGGCGGCTTCAGCCTGGCTGCTGTCGCTCTATTCTGTTGCTGTTGTAGATTTCGTCGAGGATGATCTCGACCAGGTCGAATTGCGACTCGCCGTTGACATCCTCGAAATAGACGTGGCTGGGCCAGGATTGGCCGACATGGTTGTCGGCCGGCAGGTCGATCGTCTCGCATACCCGCTTGATCGCCGCCACGTGCCGGCGTGCCTTGTCGGCGGCCTCCATCTTGGCCGCCTCGAGATCCTCGATGCTGTTGCGGTCGATCTCGGGCGACCCGATGCCGACCGTCAGGGGCAGGTTCCGTTCGATTGCCTGCTGTTCGTAGAAGGAGACATCCACCTTGTCGGATTCGAGTCGCATGATGAAAAGCGGGTTCACGCTGACCTTGGCATCCGTCAGTTGCAGCAGCTTGTTGCCGTCGGCCGGCACCTTCGGCTCGGTGGCACCGCCCCGGCGGCGAGAGGGCCGGCGCCTGGCGGTGACCTCGGCCACGAAATCGCCGCGGTAGTTGTTGTCGAACACGCGGTCCGCATAGGGCTTGTCGCGCAGCATGTGGCGAATCGAGCGGATCGACATGTTCTGGCAATTCTCCTGCCCGATGAAGAATGGTGAGCCCGAGGCATCGGACAGTTCGACCCAGCCATCGGGAAAGCGTTCGAAATGGTGATCCATCCACGGCCCCAGCACGGTGTCGCCCAAATGGTCCAGCAGCGCATTGACCATGTCGGGATCGTTCACGACATCGGCCAGGAGCGGCTCCTGTCCGTAGATGTCCGCGGCCAGGCTGTAGGGGGCCGATATCTGCAGCAAGGGAGCGATGCCGGTCAAATCCTGCGTGGCCGCCAGGATGCCGTCCACCGCCGCCGGTGTTCCGCTGTGAAAATCCGGTGCCTGCAAATCCTGCCAGTTATCCTTGTCGATGAGCACTTCGTCGGGATCGGCCCCTGGCGGGAACTTGTCGGGATACATCATCACCTGTCCCAGGCACTCGCAGGTCCAGGCATAGAGCGCCCAGGTCATGTAGAACTTGTGAACCCCCATGAGGCGCGACACGGCCAAATTCGCCCGGGCGTAGCGATAGGGGTCATTGTGGTAGTAGTCGCGGGACGTGATGCCATAAAGATCGAACAGGACCGCCAGGCCCAGCATGTGCACCGAGGCGGTGGAGTGCACGTAATCCGGATCGGCCTGCAATTTGAAACTGGCGTCGAATTCACCGGCGATGGCGGCGTCAAATACACGGGTGAGTTCTGCCTTGGCATCGGCATCGCCAGCCTGCCAGCGACGCAGCAAGGAAAGTCCGCGCGGGAAGGCGTAATCTTCAATCTCCGGCATGGGTCACACTCCCGGCCGCCGCGCCGGCGGCACGGCGGCTCTATTCCTGGCTCTGATTGCCCGAACCGCGAGGACATCTCGCCACCACAGGCCCTCGGCGGTGGTGGCGGTTGGCCGGTATTCGCATCCAAACCGGCCCGCATATCCGCAGGCCTGCATGGTCGGCAAAAGCAGGCCGTAATCGATGGCCCCGGCAAGGGGTTCGGCACGCCCCTCGGCTGCCGCGATCTGGACATGGCCGATCTGGTCGGCATGGGCAGCGAAATGGGCCGCCAGATCGCCGCTTTGGCGGAAGACGTGATAGCAGTCGAACATGATCCTGAGACGCGGGTGCCCGATTTCGGCAATCACCGCGGCAGCCTGGTCGATGGTATTGAGGAAGTAGCCCGGCAATTGCTCGGTACAGACCGGCTCGATCAGGATGATGCAACCGGCCTGGTCCAGCGCGTATCGCAAAGTCTGCAGATAGGCTGCCTGCGCCCCCGGTCCCGAAGCCAGGCCGGCCAGGACATGGATCGCCGCGGCACCAATATCCTCGGCGATCTCCACCGCCTCGTCGACATCCCGTCTTGCCTGCTCGCCCGCACCGGGAATGGCGGCGCATCCGAACGTCGCTCCCATCCGGACATTGAGCCCGCTCACCGGCAATGCGGCCTCGGCCAGGACGTCCCTGAGTTGGCCGCGATCCACGCAGCGGGCCTCATCGTGAAACTCCACCGCATCGAACCCGTGCTGCGCGGCCTTCCGGATGCGATCCAGGAATGGCAACTCCGTCCACAGATATGCCGTGTTCGCCGAAAATTCGAACAGCCTGTCCTGTGCCCTGCTCACGGGATCAATACCTCTCGAACGGTGGCGGCGTCGTCCAGGCGATCCATGGCGGCGTTGAGGTCGTCGAAGCCGATGGTTCGTGTCAGGAGTCGGTCGACTGGCAGTTTCCCCTCCAGGAAAAGCGCCAGATAGCGCGGGATATCTCGCCTCGGCACACAACTTCCCATGTAGGAGCCCTTGAGCGTGCGCTCTTCGGCGGCAATGCAAAGATGCGAAAGCGTGACCTGCGCATCGGGCCCGGGCATGCCGGCGGTCACCGTTGTGCCGCCTCGCCGGGTCACGTCGAAGGCGGTGACCAGGGCCTCGGAAGAGCCGGCCGTCTCCACGGCGATGCCGGCACCGCCCTGCGTGGCCCTGCGGACCTGCTCAACGCAGTCGGCGGCGTGGGCATTGACGGTCAGATGGGCGCCGAACTGCCTGGCAAGCTCCAGTTTCTCGTCGCTAAGATCGATGGCGGTGACATGTCCGGCGCCGGCGGCGACCGCCGCCATCAATGCGCTGAGCCCCACGCCGCCCAGGCCGATCACGGCAACGCTTTCACCGGCGCTGGCGCATGCGGTGTTGACGACCGATCCGACGCCGGTAATCACGCCGCAGCCGAACAGCGCCGCATGTTCAAACGGGATCGACTTGTCGATTCTGACCAAGGCCTCCTTCGGGATCACCGCATATTCGGCAAAACCGGCGACGCCCGAATGATGATGGATCGCCTCGCCATTCCTGTGCAGGCGGGTGGTGCCATCTCGTAGCACCGCCGCTGCATTGGATTTGGTTGCAGGTTCGCACAAGGCGGGCCTGCCGACCCGGCACATTTCGCAATCACCGCAGCTGGCAACATAGGTCGGCACCACGTGATCGCCGACGTCGAAGTCGGTCATGCCCTCCCCCAACTCGACGATGTCCCCGGCGGCCTCGTGACCGATTACGATCGGCATCGGCTTGCCTCGCTCGCCGGTAATGGCAACCAGATCGGAATGGCACAGGCCGACTGCCCTGATCCGGATCAGCGCCTCCCCGCGCTTCGGCGGGTCAAGCTCCACCTCCTCGATGCGCAGGGGCTGGCTTTCGACAAACGGCCGGGAAAGCCCGGATTGCCTCAGGACCGCGGCCTTCATCTTCATCCGATCACTCCTCGACTTGCCAACAGGCCAGGGCCCTAGGCTGACGCCTCTTCGAGCGCGGTTTCCAGAATATCCAGCCCTTCAACGACAAGAGATTGCGGCGCCGACAGCGGGACCAGGAGTCGGAACACGTTGCGGGCCGGGCCTGCCGATACGAGAATCAGCCCCTTTTCGAGGGCGGTGGCCGCGACCCGTGAAGCCAGCTCGCCATCCGGCTCGCGGCTGTCACGGTCCTTGACCAGTTCGATGGCATTCATGCAACCCAGGGCCCGAACATCGCCGATACAGGCGAGCGAATTGCGCTGCGCCATCTTGCGCAGCCGGGCATCGATGAGCTCGCCCAGCTCCAGGCCCCGCTGAAGAAGATTGTCCTCCTCGATGGCATCCAGCACCGCCAGCGCCGCGGCGCAGGCCAGCGGGTTGCCACCGAATGTGCCGCCCAGGCCACCCGGCGGCACCGAGTCGATGATGTCGCCCTTGCCGACAATGCCCGATATCGGCAGGCCGCCACCGATGCTCTTGCCAACGCAGGTCAGGTCGGCATCGATGCCGTAATGCTCCATGGCGAACATCTTGCCGGTCCGTCCCATGCCGGTCTGGATCTCGTCGGCGACCAGGACGATGCCGTGTTGGTCGCAAAGCGCCCGCAGCCATGACAGGAATTCGGGTGTGGCAATGTTGTAGCCGCCCTCGCCCTGAACTGGCTCGAAGAAGATTGCCGCGACCTGGTCTGGCGGACAGTCGCTGCGGAACAGCGTCTCGAAGGCGCGCCTGGCGTCATCAAGGCTGACACCGTGGTAGTCATCGGGGAATGGAAGCCGGTAGATCTCGGAGGGGAACGGCCGGAAGCCGAGCTTGAACGGCACCATCCGGGCGCTGAGCGCCATGCCCATGTAGGACCGGCCGTGGTAGCCATTGGTAAAGGTGATCAGCGCCGGGCGCCTGCTATGGTAGCGGGCGATCTTGACGGCGTTTTCCACCGCCTCGCCGCCGGCGGAAAAAAACAGGGATTTCTTGGCAAAATCGCCGGGCAAAAGGGCATTGAGCCGCTCGGCCAGCGCGATGTAACTCTCGTAGGGGGTGACCTGGAAGCAGGTATGCGTCAGCCGGTCGAGTTGGTCGGTGATCGCCGCCACCACTCTCGGGTCGCGGTGGCCGACATTCTGGCAGCCGATGCCGCCGCAGAAATCGATGTAGCGCCTGCCCTCGACATCCCAGATTTCGGCGTTCTCCGCCCGGTCGGCGACGAAGGTCGACGAATAGGCGATCGCCCTGGCAACGGCGCCATCCCGGCGGGCCTCGAATTCCTCGTTGCTACGCATCTCCTGCTCCATGCTGCGCGTCTGCTCGGGATCGGTCGGACCAGGCACGACCCGGATTTGCCGTCAGGCCGGGACGGTCCCCGCCTTCATCGCCGGCAACTCCGTCCGGCCGCAATTTCCGCCACCCGTCACGGCGAGCCCACTCCAGCCCACCCGGGCAAGCCGCCTCGTTGCCGGGCGACTCGATGGATGCCAGCGCACACCGAATGCCGGTCAGCCTTGCCACGGCAAGGCCGGCCCGTGACGAGGCCCGGCACCTCCGGATCTCGGCTGGCCTGACCGAAGCAATTGCGTGCTCCGGTCAGGCCCTGGTGCAATGCTGGTGCTAGTTGGGCAACAGGTCGTTGACTTCTTCCACCAACTCCTCCTGCAGCGCTTCCATGTCGTCGGAATCACCGGTCACGATGGACTCGAGGCCGTCATAGATGACCTGGGTAATCGCCAGCCCGTTATCGCCGGGATAGGCAATCCAGTCGCGAAGCAATCCGGCCTGGCGCACGGCAGTGTGCTTGTTGGGGTTCTGTGCGTAGAAGTCGGCCAGGAGATCATTCGCCGCCTTGTTCGGAGGCATGTAGCCCGTGGTTTCCGCCACCATGGCAGCGCCCACGCCTGATGTGGCAAACTTGATGAACGTCCAGGCGGCCTCGATTTCGGCGGGGTCGTCGGAGGTCGATACGAACATCACCGAATTACCACCTGCGGGCAGACCCAGCGGGGGCTGACCCATCCCGGGAAATTCGCCGGTCATGACTTCGAAATCGCCTTTCGACCGCTCGATCGCACCGACGGCCGAGGTCGACCAGAAATGCATCGCCACCTCGCCGGCGGCAAACGGCTTGCCGGCGTCGCCGACCGACAGGTTCAGCATGTTGCACTCGCGGAAGATCTTGCGCATCGTCTCGAGCGCAGCCAGGCCGGCCTCGCCGTCAAAATTGACCTTGCCATCCTTCATGATCGGCTCGTCCTGGCTCCACATCAGGGCCTGCAGGAACCAGTTGCCGGTGATGTTCCAGCCCCAGAAGATCGGGTTCCTGTAGCCGGCATCGTGCAGCTTCTTGCAGTTGGCGATGACCTCGTCCCAGGTGGTCGGCAACTCGGTGATGCCAGCCTTGGCCAACGCATCCATGTTGTAGTAGCCAACGGGCAGCGATACCGCGAATGGCAGCCCGTGAACCTCGCCATTGAAGGTCCCGAGGTCCAGCATGGCCTGGTGATAACCTTCCTTGGCAAAATCGGACTCCATGGCGATCATGGGCTCCAGCGACTTGGCGATGCCCTTTTCGACCAGCAGCGCCTGGCGGTTCAGCCCCTGCAGGGTGACGTCGGGCAGATCCCCGGCGACCGCTTCCCGCAGGATGGTGTTGGTTGCATCCTCGTAGTTTTCGTAGGTCGCACGGAATTTCACCTCGATATCCGGATGCGCCTTGTTGAACTCGGGAATCATGCGCTCGAAGGTCACGTCGAACAGTGCCGAATATGGGTATCCGACCTCGATTTCGATGGCGCTGGCCGCGCTGCCAACGGTGGTCATTCCAGCCGCGGTCAGCGCCGCAAGAGTATGTTTCAGTTTCAATTTTTCCTCCTATTGAACCTGGAGCCCGGAAATTCCCCGGTTCGGGATGGGCCCCCTTTTCCCGGTGCAAACCATTTGGCACCGAAAATTCTGCGATATGACCGTGTTCCTGTCCTACTTCATGCCGGTCATGGTGATGCCCTCGATGAACCGCCGCTGCGCCAGCAGGAATATGATGACCAGCGGCATGACGATGACCGTCGTCGCAGCCATCATCGGCCCGTATTCATTGCCATCGAGATCGGATTTGAACATCCTGAGCCCGAGCGGCGGCGTCATCAGGTCGCGGTTGCCGGTGATGACCACGCGCGGCCAGTAATAATCGTTCCAATGGGCGACGACCGAGAAGATCCCGAAGGCCAGCAGCGCCGGTATCGCCGTCGGCAGCATGACCCGCCAGACGATGGCGAATTCGCTCATCCCGTCCATGCGGCCGGCATCGATCAGGTCATCGGGAACGGTCATGAAGAACTGGCGCATCAGGAAAATCCCGAAGACCGATATCGTCCACGGTATGATCAGGGCGGCATAGGTATTGGTCAGCCCCACCTTGGCCAGCATGATGTAGAGGGGCAGTGCGATGGCATGGACCGGGATCAGCAGGCAGAAGATCACCAGGCCGAACACCACGTCCCGCCCCCAGAATCTGAGCTTGGACAGGGCATAGGCACATGGCAGCGCCACCAGGACCTGGATGACGAATATCGACACCGTGACGAAGACGCCGTTCAGCATGTAGCGGATCAGTGGCGCTTCGCTGAAGGCGGCGGTGTAATTGTAGACGATGGGCCGCATCTCGCATTCCTCGACCGGGTTTCCGGCCTTGATGCATCGGCGGTCGGTCATGATCTCCTGGCTGCCGACAAAGCCGCCGGTATTGGATTCGATCTCGGCGGGCGATTTCAGGGAATAGGACAACATGAGATAGAATGGCAGCAGCACGACGATGGCGCCGGCCAGCAGCACGCTGTGCTTGAAGAACTCTCCCAGCCAATGGGTGCTGCGTGCCATCATCATGAGTAATGCACCCTCCGGTTGACGAAATAGACCTGGATGAGCGTCAGGATCAGGACAAAACCCAGGAACACGATTGTGATGGCCGAGCCGATTCCGAGCAGGTTCTGCTTCACCCCCTTTTCGAACATGGCGTAGACCATCACATAGGTCGACTTCGACGGCCCGCCACGGGTCAGCGCCTCGACCGTGTCGAAAACCTGGAACGAGCGGATCGACGAAATGGTGACAACGAAGACATTGGTCGGCCCCAGCATCGGCCATGTCACCAGGCGAAAGCGCTCCCAGGCGCTGTCGGCCCCGTCCATGTGGGCGGCCTGGTAGAGCTCTCTGGGCACCGAGGTCAGCCCGGCCAGGTAGAGCACCATGTTGAAGCCGAAGCCTTGCCAGATGCCGATGAAGGCGATGGTGCCGAGCGCATAGTTCTTGTCACCGAGCCAGAGCGGGAAATCCTCGGCGCAGGCATGGCCATACCAGCTCTGCAACGGGTCGGCGCCCCGCCAAATCCCGGACAGGAGAGCATGAAACCAGCCGACATCGCAGCCCGAGCGCAGGATGTCGTTCACGACGCCGACGATCGGGTGCAGGGCGAATTCCCACACGATGGCCATGGCGAGCAGCGTTGCCATGACCGGCAGGAAGAAGACGGCCTTGTACAGCTCCCCGCCGATGCGCAGGCTGGAAATCAGCAGCGCCGCGCCCAGACCGAGCGCCACCGAGATCGGCACTACCACGAGGACATAGGTCAGCGAGGCCGAGAACATTTTCCTGTAGGTCGAACGGCTCACCAGCCGGTCGTAATTCTCGATACCGACCCAGTTGAAGCCCGGGCTTCCCAGATTGTAGTCGGTGAAGGACAGGTAGGCGGCAACGAAGACCGGGAAGATCAGCAATCCCAGCATGAGCAGGACCGCCGGCCCGATGAACCAGAGATGGACCCGGGAGCCGCCCATCAGCCCGTCCCCTGCATCGGTACCGACTCCTTCAACGCCACCCGCTTGCCGTCGGCGCCGAACACCCGCGCCATCCCGGCCTCGGCCCTGAACCGGATTTCCTCGCCAACCGCGGCAAGTTTCGCCTCGTGCGGCTTGGCCCGGATCACGATCTTGTCGTCAAGCCCCTCGACGGCCAGATGCAGGAAAAGATCGGCGCCGAGGTTCTCCCGGTAGGTCAACCGGCCGGTGAAGCAATCGCCGGCCTCCCCGGGCTGGATGTGCAGGTGTTCCGGGCGCAGCCCGACCGAAAATGGCCCGCCTGCGGGCACGGCCAGCGCATCTTCCAGCGCTACCCCGATGACGGTGATTCGCCCGTCACCGTCACTGGTCCCGGGGAAAATGTTCATTTTCGGGCTGCCGATGAACTCCGCCACCCGGATCTCATGCGGGTCCTCGTAGACCTCGCTCGGCGGACCCAGCTGCAAAAGATCCCCATCCATCATCACCGCCATGCGGTCCGACATGGTGAGGGCCTCGGCCTGGTCGTGAGTCACGTAGATGAAGGTGGTCCCCAACTTCTGGTGCAACTCCGACAATTCGGCCCGCATGTGCACCCGCAGCGCCGCGTCGAGATTGGACAGCGGCTCGTCCATCAGGAACGCTGCCGGGTTCCTGACCATGGCCCGGCCCAGCGCCACCCGCTGCCGCTGCCCGCCGGAAAGCTGGCCGGGCTTGCGATTCAGCAGCGGCTCAATCTTCAGGGTCTCGGCCGCCCGGCTCACATCGGCGTTGATCTTGGACATCTTGCGGCGCCAACCCGGTGCAAGCCGCCCCAGCACCGGCAGCCGCTGCCAGAAATCCATGTCCCGCAGTTTCAGCGGCGTCACCAGGTTCTGCCGCACCGTCAGATGCGGGTAGAGGGCGTAGGACTGGAACACCATCGCCAGATCCCGCCGGCTGGGGCGCACGTCGTTGACCACCCGGCTGCCAATTTCGACATCGCCGCTGGTCTGGGACTCGAGGCCGGCGATGATCCGCAGCGTGGTGGATTTGCCGCATCCGGAGGGTCCGACCAGCGTCAGGAACTCGCCATCGGCAATCTCCAGATCAATCCCGTTCAGTACGCTGAGACTGCCGTAGCTCTTGGATACCTGGCGAAGCGTTATCCCGGCCAATTCAATCTCCCCCCGAGGAACCCCTCCGGCCACCATCGGCGCGGCCGAAAGGCGCCACGGCACCGGATAACAGCTTGACGGCGCAAGGCTACATTTGTCAAATCGTAATTGATGAACTCCAATCTCAGGTTTTCCGATAATGACCCCGTTTCGCCAACTCACCTACCTGGTCGCGGTGGCCGACCATGGCAGCATCCTGGCCGCCTCCAGGCAGCTGTCGATTTCGCAGCCTGCCATCAGCGCCGCCATCCAGAAGGTCGAAGACCAGTACCAGCTGAAGATCTTCATCCGCGAGCGCCCGCACCGGCTGGTGGTGTCCCCGGTCGGGCGACGGTTCGTGGCGCTGGCCCGCCGCTTCCTCGAACATGCCCAGGAGTTCGACAATGACGCCCGCAACCTGCGGCATTCACCGCGCGGCGTGATCCAGGTTGGCTGTTTCATGCCGACGGCCGCCTTCATCATCCCGATCATTCTCAAGGGGCTGCGGGATCGCGGCCTCGATATCTCGCTCCAGGTCCACGAGGCCGATCTCGACGAGTTGAACACGTTGCTCGCCCAGGGACGCATCGATCTTGCCCTGACCTACAACATGGCCCCCAGCCCGGCGATCGAGTTCGAAACCCTGATCGAGTCCACACCCTATGTCCTGATACCAAGGGACGACAAGCTGGCGCAGCTCAGTTCCATCTCGCTGGACCAGCTGGTCGACCGCGACATGGTTTCGCTGAGCCTGCCGATCACGCAACAATTCTTCCTGTCGCTGTTCGCGCAACGCAATTTGCGGCCAAGGATCCGGCACCAGACCAAGTCATACGAGCTGGTGCGCAGCCTCGTCGGGGCTGGCGAGGGTTATGCGATCCTCATCATGCGCCCGGCGAATGTGCGGGCCTATGACGGAAGCGAATTGGCATATGTTCCGCTGGACGGTGACATCCCGCACTCGCATTACGGGCTGGCCTTCACCAACCAGTCGATTCCAACCCGGCTCGTGGAGATATTTGCCGATCTGTGCCGCGAATTGCTGGTCATCGAGAAGAAGGCCGACAAATACCTCGTCTCTCCCTGCCATTCCGGGCGAAAAGGGCCAGGACTGATCGGCCAGCCGTCATCAACACCGCCATGACCGGCAATCCACCTCTCCCGCCTCGTCCAGCCGAACACTGCCGATGATCACCACCTCGCGGATATCCGGCCCGACGCACAGGGGCGACCAAGCCGTGACCAACTTGGCTGGCCTACTGCCGCCATCCAGACCAAACGCACACGGGCGAACCACGTGCATCGCATTTTCCATGGTCACGTTCCCCCGATCTCACATGTCACCGACATGGAGGCGACGGCACCTGGCGGGCTCGACAACCGCAGGGTTGTATCCTGCGTCCATTGCACCGGCGTGTCAGAGGCAAGTCGGGGCCCGTGCCGACCGGCATCGGACCGGTCCGGACCTGCGAAGCCCGGTGCTCACCAACGAGCATGCGTCCATGATGTCGATCCAGAAAATCCGACTGTTCAATCACGTCGCTCCACGACCCGGAGGTGGCTCCAGCTTGAATTCCGGCCCCCGCTTCCCCCGTATCCGGCCCGAGATCACGTCCGGCCAAATTCTGGACCGAATGACAGAATGTCCGCCCGCTCCGGTTGCGAAGAGCCGGGGTCGTCCGGTGCGCCAGGACCAGGTCTTCCTGGGAGTGGTGAGCGGCTCCGCATGGGTCTTGCGCATTGCGGGCGGCAATCGGCCCTTGCCATGCGCATTCAGTCACCTGTCCTTTGCCCGACTATCAAATTCCTGTCGGTCAACACCTCACGACTCCTGTACCTCACCAGTTGGTGGCGACATCCGCGTCCCGCCGAGCGGGTCCACACCACGAAGTCCGGATTTTCCGTGCATTCGTCCCTGCGGAGCATGGCAAATTCCCGGAGACACCACCGCAGCCAGGATGAACGTGGGTCATGTGCATCAGCCTTGAGATCAACAACAACACGGCCCGCTTTTGCAACCCTCCGGAATACCAGGCATGCAAGGCCGAGTTTGACCGT
The DNA here is from genome assembly GCA_965214695.1 of Paracoccaceae bacterium. Lineage (GTDB taxonomy): Bacteria > Pseudomonadota > Alphaproteobacteria > Rhodobacterales > Rhodobacteraceae > JAPOXR01. Next base: position 1,521,282 of record OZ243967.1, read on the forward strand.
CTGCACGAGCGTCGCCGTGACCGCCGGTTCGGAGAAAAACTCTACTTCGCCGGAATGCAGAAACTTGCCAGACGATTTCCCTGATACATCAATGCGCATGCACATATCGGCGGGGTGCTGCTGAACAAAGGCAACACCACGCGCGCACTCGTTGCGTTTCGCAAGGCCTTCACGCTCGGCGAAGCAGCGATCCCCCATGGGTATTCCGGCCTGATCGAGTGGAGTCATGACGACAACCGGCCGTTCTTGCGTGCCGCGTATGGTGTCGTGCTTTGTCAATTGAGACTCAACGAGTGGAGGCCGGCCATCGAAAACCTGGAAAGGCTACTCGCCTGGAATCCGCTCGACTTTCAGGGGGCCCGCTGCCTCCTTGGCCCGGCCCTCCTGCGCGCCGGAAGACAGAACGAGGCGAGGACTCCCCTGAAGAAAAATCGGGACGTGGATCCGTCACATCATTATGAGCTGACACTCATGGATTTGCTCAACGGGGAGTACCGGGCGGCGGCAACACACCTGCGGCATGGATTCATCAGGAACCCCTACATCGCGGAGACACTCTGCGGAATGTCGTACCCCCTGCCGAAAACGATGTGGCATGGCTCAACCCAGGATGAACCAGTCAGCGCAATAAACTACAAGGGGATATTCGGAGGTCTGTGGACAAGCACGCGTGGCGCGGTTGCGTTCCTGCGCTGGCTCAATTCGCATCCGAAAATCCTGGCGGAACGCGCCGCCATCCTGGAATGCTGCGAGATGATGTTGTGGGAGCGGGACGACATGAAGCTCCGGACCATCCATGATCGACGGAACATGCTTGAAAATTCCATTGATGATCACCTGTCGGCCAGGCTGGTGGCAAAGCGCACCGACCGGCATGGAAACGAGGACTGGCCCTGGCAGCATATCGCAACGCGCCAATGGCTCGCCAGGCCGCCATGGCGACTGTCCTGTTCAACCGCCGTCGGGATTGTCGTGGTTCGTCGCGTCCGGCCCGGACTGACAGCTGACACCGTCTCTTGCGTGGCAGCCTGATTTCCCGAAGCCTCCCGGCGCCTGCGCAAGCAAGGCGACCGAACCGCCGCCCATGATTGTCCGATCAGCCGGCAATCCCCGCTTCCGTGCTGGCGCCAACACCCCATCACCTCGGCGAGGATCATCATGAAGGCCTCATGGATCCATTTCACGACCGACTCATGGAATACGGGGTCCCCGGGTGCATCCCGCAATCCCTGGCCAGGCCATTCGTGACTGCACGAGGTTTCCGGGTGCATCCCGATTTCTTTGGTTGACCCATTTCCTTCATCAGGGCCAGCCATGTTCTGAAGAGGTTGCCACCTCGTTTGACATGTGATTTACTGATCTATAAATAACGCATATATCCCGCTTACAATCTATTTATGGAACATCAGAATGGCAAAGCCTGCGCATAGGAGCTATTCCCGCCATGCCCGAGAATCCGTAGAGCTTCTCGGGATGATGATCCGCAACGCGCGCATTGGACGCAATATCACGGTCGCGGAAGTTGCCGAACGTGCCGGGATTTCGCGCGGCCTCGTGCACCGCATCGAGAAAGGCGAAATGGGCACGTCCATCGGTGCCGCCTTCGAGGTCGCTGCCATTGTCGGATTGCGCCTGTTCGACGCCGAGCCGGCGACGCTGACGCGCCACCTGGCGATGGAACGCGACAGGCGCACCCTGTTGCCGAAATCTGTTCGCCTGAGAACGGCGAAGGTGAAGGATGACTTCTGATCGCCGCCACATGGAGGAGCCGGAGGACGCCTATGTCTGGATATGGCTGCCCGGCGCCACGGAACCGGTCATTGCCGGCCGACTCGCTCGTGACGGCCAGCGGCTGATTTTCAACTACGGTCAGAGCTACCTGGGCCGACATGACCGCGTCCCGGTCTACGAGCCGGAGTTGCCGTTGCGTATCGGCTCGATTGCCCCGCAAGTCGGGCTGAACATGGCCGGATGCCTGCGCGACGCCGCGCCCGATGCGTGGGGTCGTCGTGTCATCCTGAACCGAAACTTCGGACGCAAGGGCAAGGATGTCGACGCCGCTGCGCTCGGCGAGTTGGGCTACCTGCTGCAATCCGCCTCCGACCGCGTCGGCGCCCTGGACTTCCAGGACTTCCCCGCCGAATACGTGCCTCGGTCTGCCCGGGCGGCAACGCTCGAGGAATTGCTGAGCGCCGCCGAAATGGTCGAAAACGGTGTGCCGCTGACGCCCGATCTCGGTCAGGCGATGTTCCACGGAACGTCGCTCGGTGGCGCCCGCCCCAAGGCGATGATCGAGGATGGCGACACAAGACTGATTGCCAAGTTCCCATCTTCGACTGACACCTACAACGTCGTGAAGGCTGAATTCGTCGCCATGCACCTTGCTGCCAGGGCAGGGCTTGACGTCGCCCCGGTGCGTCTCGAGCATGTTGCCGGCAAGGATGTGCTGCTGGTCGAGCGTTTCGACCGCACAAGGACGAAGGGTGGCGAGACACGCAAGGCGATGGTCTCGGCGCTGACGCTGTTCGGTCTCGACGAGATGATGGCGCGTTATGCCAGCTATGAAGACCTCGCCGAAATCATTCGCCACCGCTTCACCGCGCCGAAGAAGACGTTGCACGAGCTGTACGGACGTCTCGTGTTCAATATCCTGTGCGGCAACACCGACGATCACGCCCGCAACCATGCAGGCTTCTGGGATGGCGAGCACCTGACCCTGACGCCTGCCTATGACATCTGCCCGCAAAGCGGCTCCGGCAATTTGGCCGGCCAGGCAATGCTGATTGTCGGAGACAACCGGACGAGCACGCTTGCGACCTGCATGGAGGCCGCGCCAAATTTCCAGCTGGGCCAGAGTGCAGCCAGGGACATCATCGACCGGCAGATCAACACCATCCGGGACGAATGGGACGATATCTGCGAGGAAGCCGCATTGACGGAATTCGAACGCAACCAGTTCGGCCAGCGCATGTTCCTGAATGACAGCATCTTCGAGGGGTGAATCATGCACGAAAGCTCCGGCATCACGCCGACAGCTGGAAATTCCGATGACATTTGACCAGGAGTCTGATGACATATTGCCGCCCGTCCGGCCATCAGATTTTCATGCCGGGCCCGGCTGCAAGACCGCGCCTGCCATGACCGTTTGCATGAAATCGGCCGACGACTTGATGTGAAGATCCCCGCCCGGGCATGAAAGACCACGACGAGCAATACCGTCCGCAGAAGCGAGCCACGAAACAAACGTGTCGGAGGCCTGCGTCGCCGGCAGGCGGTGCGGGCAGCCCCGATCATGACCCGGCGTCAATCCCGCTGCGTGCGGTCTCCCGACAATGCGGGCGTTCAACTGGTCGGTTCGCATCCTTCGACTCTCAATCACCGACATGTTGCAGCAACGGTGCGGGCAGGGTCACCGCCGACCAGGTGCGGAAGCTGGCGCAGAACCTCCTCGGTCAGGTCGCCTCCGATCCAGCCCATGAGCGCGCCATGCCCACCCTCGCGGAGGCTCTCGAAGAGTGTATGGCGGTCAATCCCAATCGTTCGAGACGGACAAACGAGTTCTGCCACTACGAGGCGAACCCCTACCTCGGCGACTGGTTTACCCGGCCTCTCGATACCGTCACCCGCCGCGACGTCGAATTCCGCTTCAACGCCATCACCGCCGACCATGGATGGTCGCCGGCCAACCGGGCCATATCCCTGTTGCGATCGGTCTATCGCCGGAGTTGCGTCGATTGGAATTGATTGCGCAATCCGGTCGATCCCTGGACCGCCGGCGGCGGCAAGTTGCACCGCAAGATGCGACGCAAGATCTCGACCCCGGCGGAAGTGTTGCCGTGCTGACGCGCCGGGATCGTGGCTGAAGTCTGCAATTCCGCGATCCGGGATGCGATGTGGCTCGAACTCTACGCCGGCATGTGTCGGGAGGAAATGCTGACACGCCGCGGGGAGCGGACCAACATGGAAGGGCCGACGTTCCGGGTCGAGGACATGAAGACTGGATTTCCCCCGCACTTTCGATCAACCGGCAACTCGCAGTCATTCTCGAGCGCCGCAGAGCCGCGGTTGGCGACTATTCTGTGATTCCCGCGACTGCGTGTTCCCCCTACCCACCGGTGCCGCCGGCCATGTCCAGGATCCGCATCATCTCTACCCTCGCATCGGCAAGGCAGGCGGGGCCAAATTCTGGTCCCACGGCCTGCGGAACAGTCTTGTCACCGTCGCCGAGCGCGAACTCATCTTGTCTCCGTCGCTGACCGAGCGACTGGTCAACCATGCGCGCCCGAACGATGTCGCAGAAGGCTACGCGGCCGACTGGACTGTGGCGCAGCTTCGCAAGCCGGCTCAGGGACTTGCGGACCGGATCGAAGCGCTGAAGTGTGGACTCGAAGCGCAGTAGTGCGCGACAGACTCTTTCCCAGGTTCGAAGAAAGCCATATTTCATTTGTAGCTTCGGGCCTGCTCAAAAGAAAAAAAGCCGGTGCTCCCGAACTGAAATGGGGGGTTGATACAATTTTTGCCCGGCTTATCATCGATGGCATGAACGGCGATCCAGACACCCACGATCATCTTGAGAAGCACAAACATAATGCCAAAGTATCGACAGCTCAGAGGCTGACGGCAGGGAAGGGGGGAGGTTTTTGTCTTCCCTCTGGAAAGAAACAGCGATCCCGGCTATATGGTATACACGCATCCCGATGAAGTGACCAAATGAGCAAGCAAACTGCCGTCCGCCTTCCGGACGAAACCTATGCCCGCCTGAAGGCGCTTTCCGTCAGGACAGGCCGGACCGCGACGTTCTACATCCGCGAAGCGGTCGAAGAACACCTCCGGTCAATGGAGGACCTCTATGCTGCTGAACAGGCAATGATCGAGCATCGCAGGTCGGGCGAGCAATCCCTGTCCCTTGACGAGCTGGATGCCGCGCTTGCCCTGGAAGATTGAGGTCACAGCAGCTGCCGCACGACAGATCAAGGGTCTTGGTCCTTCCAATTCGGGGCGGATCAGGAAGTATTTGCGCGAGCGCCTCGCAACGCTTGATGATCCCCGCGGGCTCGGAAGGCCGCTGGCCGGCTCGGCGCTGGGCAATTTCTGGCGTTACCGGGTGGGTGACTACAGGTTGTTGTGCGAAATCAACGACGGCACGCTCACCGTTCTGGTCGTTGCTGTCGGCCACCGCCGTAACATCTATCGCTAGATGCACCTACCTCTCCTGCGCTATTCGGCCCAGGAAGCGCGGCCAATTACCCTTGAACAACGCGGCAAGAGAACCCCAACCACCGGTTTCCGGCACACTGATTGACGCTGGATTCTCACCGCGAAATGTTGCGCGCCTATTCCGGTTTGTGACCCCGGTGAATTGCGACCGCCAGCAATGACCTCGGCTCGCAACATCACCTCGCCGAAGAAGACATTGCACCAGCTCTACGGACGTCTCGTGTTCAATATCCTGTGCGGCAACACCGACGATCACGCCCGCAACCATGCAGGCTTCTGGGATGGCGAGCACCTGACCCTGACGCCTGCCTATGACATCTGCCCGCAAAGCGGCTCCGGCAATTTGGCCGGCCAGGCAATGCTGATTGTCGGAGACAACCGGACGAGCACGCTTGCGACCTGCATGGAGGCCGCGCCAAATTTCCAGCTGGGCCAGAGTGCAGCCAGGGACATCATCGACCGGCAGATCAACACCATCCGGGACGAATGGGACGATATCTGCGAGGAAGCCGCATTGACCGAAATCGAACGCAACCAGTTCGGCCAGCGCATGTTCCTGAATGACAGCATCTTCGAGGGCATGGCCAAGGGCCTGCGGTGATCGAGACCCTGTCGTGGCAGTGCCCATATTGATGGACATCCACCATCCCGGACGGACCAGTCGCCGAAAGACGAGTGGCCTCGACCTGCCTGGCATGCAAATCAGCATCGGCCTCTTTCAGACGCTTCGGTTCGGAGCCGGCCTCGCAGCCGGGGAGTTTGCTGAACCGGAACGGCCAACGGGTCGCGTAACCTTGCGCCTTGATCCTGGCTGGGAGACACTGAAGATGGCACCGGGAAGCCCTGGCCCGAGCCCCGCAAGGCAAGGCGATCAGTAGTCGACAACCGGGCAGACACCGCGCCAATCCTTCAATTGGCCGACCTGCAAATTTGCATTTGGCCGCACCTCTATCTTGCAGTTGGCCGTATCCTTACTTTCAATTGGACGATGTCGTGCCCAAAACTCTACCCTCGTTCCATCGAGCGCTTGCTTGTCGAGGCGCACGACGATTCGCGGGTCGTGTTGATCCACGGCCCACGCCAGTGTGGCAAGACAACACTCGCCCGGTTCACCTGCTCACCGAACATGCTTGCCTGGCATGACAGCCACTCGACCGGGAGCAGGAATCGGCTTGCCTCCGGATACTCACGGGAAAACCGGGACTACAGCTACTTCAGTCTTGACGACCCCGCCACCAGAGACGGTGCCCGGGCAGACCCGACGGGTTTCGTGCTTGACTCGCCGCCCGAACTACCCGAGCCGAAACATGTGCGCCGTGACCTTGACGAACTGAAGAGGTTTTTCGATGCGGCGAACGAGCGCCGTAGAAAGCTGAAAAAAGCACGGTCATATGAGGAAGACCTGGAACCGGTAATCCTTTCGGCGCGACAGATTGGGCTCTCGTGAACCGAACCCCGGCTTCGCCAAGCTTCCGCCGGCCCAAGCTCCACCGAACTCTTCTGCCTCTTCGGCCAATGCGGGTAACGATTCCTCGGACGATTTGACGGAAACGCCGTGGGTCACCGTTACGCGTCAGAGACTTATGGGGATACGGCATGATTTACGTGTAATCATACAGCTCTATTGACTTGCGATGATGAAGCGCGATGGACTTGTAATTATACAGCATGTTTAACTTGTATCACCGCGTGGACGGACCGGTATGGTCAAACCGAATGAGAAACTCGCTGCGTCGCTGGCGCAGCTTCAAAAGCTCCGGAAAGGCGGACGGCGCGTCTTCCGCTCCGGCGAGTTTACGCGCGTTCACCGCGAGCGGCTAGCCGGCAGCGGCTTCCTGCGAAAGGTCATGAAGGGCTGGCTGATCTCGTCCAGCCCGGATGCCGATCCCAGCGATACGACCCCGTGGTTCGCTTCGTTCTGGGAGTTCTGTGTGGCCTATTGCACCGCCAGGTTCGGGCAGGACTGGCACCTGTCGCCGGGGCAGTCATTGCTGATCCATGCTGAAAACACCGTCACCCCGCAGCAGGTCATCATCTATACCCCCAAGGGTACCAACAACACAGTCGAGTTGCTGTTCGGCACGACTTTGTATGGAAAGTCCGACAACATTTGACCAGGAATCCTGCCGTACTTGACCAGGAATCCTGTCACACTTGACCAGGAATCCTGCCGTACTTGACGGCAGATCCGGCCGTATCTGACGGCCCGGTCCGCGTGCCCACCGACGCCTCCCCGGCTTCGTCCCCACTGCCTCTCCCGGTACCTCCGCATCGATGCAGAATCGACACGAGGAGGAATGGGCATGAGGAAAGCCGTCATGATCGACATCAGGGACATCCTGCGCCTGCGCCACGCGCTTGGCCTGACACGAAACGATATCGCTGCCGCGCTCGGCGTCAGCGCCGGCACGGTATCGAACATACTGAAAAGGGCAGAGGCGGCATCGCTGTCCTGCTGGCCGCTTCCCGAGGAACTGGACGACACGGCGCTGCGGGACCGGCTCTACCCGCAGGCCAGGCGCGACAGCGAATGCGCACAGCCCGACTGGGAGACCATCATCACCGAGTACAGGGCTCCCCGCAAGCGACGCCAGCCGAAGCTGACCCGCCAGCAGCTTTGGCGCGAATACCACGACGAGACCATCGTCCAGGGCGGCACCCCCTACAGCCGCAGCCGGTTCTTTGCCCTGATGCGGGATCAGATGCAGGGGCCGCATGCGGAGACGAAGATGCGCTTCGACTATGCGCCGGGACATTGCGGCATGTCCGACTTCTCGGGCAAGACGCTGCCCCTTCGCACCGCCACCGGCGAGACCGATGTCGAGATCTTCGTTGCCGTGCTGCCGCATTCCAATCTGGTCTACGCCGAGGCGGTGCCAAGCCAGAAGATCTGCCACTGGGCGATGGCGCACCGCCGCGCCATGGAATACTTCGGCGGCACGCCCACGATCTGGATCATCGACAACCTCAAATCCGGGGTCGTCAAGGCGGACCGCGAGGATCCTCTTCTCAATCCGACCTTCCGCGAGTTCGCCCGGCATTACGGTCTGGCAATCATCCCGGCACGCTCGAAGGCACCGACGGACAAGGCTCCGGTGGAATCGGCGGTCAAGGCAGTCCAGTCGCGCATCCTGCTGGCCCTGCGCCGCCAGACCTTCTTCTCCATCGGGGCGATGAACACCGCCATCCGGCCCGAACTCGACAAGCTCAATGACGCGCCGATGGCATCGGGTGAGCGCCGCCGCCAGCTGTTCGAGGCCTCCGAGCGCGCTGCCCTCGGACGGTTGCCCGCACATCCCTGGGAATGGGCCGAGTGGCTGACCCGCAAGGTGGCACCGAATGGTCATGTCGCCTACGGGCGCAACCACTACTCGGTGCCCGAGGGCCATATCGGCCGAATGGCCTGCCTGCGCGTCAGCGAGCGCATGGTCGAGGTGTTCCTTGACCGGGGCGGCGAGCGGATCGCCGTTCATCGGCTGGCGACCGGGCGCAACAGATACGCCACCGAACCGGCACATATGCCGGATCGCCTCAAGGCCGTCCGTGACATCCGCCGACCGGATTACGGCGACATCCTGCTTCGCAAGGCCCGCCAGATCGGCGAGCACGCGCTGGCCTGGGCCGAGCGCTGCATGGCCTCCCGGGACTTCCCCCAGCAGGCCTACACCACCGTGCAGGGCATGACCCGCCTTGCCGAGAGACATGGCGAGGCCCGTGTCGAGGCGGTCTGCGCCGAGGCGCTGGAGTTGGACCGCCTCGCCTCCGGCTTCCTCAGGGAGCGCCTCAAGGGTGGCGACAAACCGGCCCCGCCCCGCCCGGAGCCGGACGAAATCATCCCCAATCATTCGAACATCCGCGGCGGATCCTACTACTCGACAACGAAAGGAGAGAAGACATGACACTCAGACAACCCAATATCGAACGCATGCTGCAGATCGGCCTTGCCGGCATGGCCGAGGCGCTGGAGGAGCAGCATGACATTGCCGACATGGCCGAACTTGCCTTCGATGACCGCCTGGCCATGCTGCTTGAGCGGGAAGTCATGCACCGTGACCGCAAGAGCTGCCTGGGCCATCTGCGTCAGGCCCAGCTTCGCATCCGCGCCGATGTGCAGGATGCAGGCTTTCGGCCGGCCGCGGCATCGCCCGCAGCACGCTGACCCAGCTTGCCGCCGGTGACTGGATCCGGCAGGGGATCAACCTGATCGTGGAAGGGCCAACCGGGTCGGGCAAGACCTTTCTCGTCTGCGCCCTGGCGCACCAGGCCTGCCGCCAGAAACAGTCCACGCTCTATCGCCGGGTTCCGGAGCTGGTCACGGCGCTGGCCCGGGCCCGGGAGAAGGGGACGCATGAGCGGCTGATGCGCCGCCTGGCCAAGGTCTCGCTGCTGGTGGCAGGCGGCTGGGGCCTGCAGGGCTTTGCCGCCGAGGGCAGGCGCGACCTGCTGGAGATCGCCGAGCAGCGCTACGGGCGCAAATCCATCGTCATCGCCAGCCAGATACCCGTGGATCGCTGGCCTGCGGTGATCGGGGAATCAACCATTGCCGATGCTGTCCTCGATCGCATCGTCCACAACGCCTACCGCATCGAGCTTGCCGGCTTGCGCAGCGCAAGCGGAACCGGCCGCCGCCGCTGGACGGCAGCAGTACGTGAGGGGGCGCCGGCAAGCCGGCGTGGAGATGCGCCTTCGGCGCGGCAGGGGCACCTGCGGCGCCGGCGGCGTGGTTGCGATTCCCGGGATATGCGGCGGCCCGGCTGACTTGACGAGCCAGCCGCCGCATCCAGCGTCGAGTTGTCAATCAGGATTGGCTCGCTTACGCTCGCAAGGGGCTGGCCTTCGGCCAGCTCGTCAGCACCAACAGGGAAGGAATGAACTCAGGCATCATCTCCGGAAGAGACAGCGCTTCGCGCGGACCGGGTCGTCAAGTGTGACAGGATTCCTGGTCAAGTACGGCAGGATTCCTGGTCAAGTGGGCCGGACTCTCCAACTCGTCAGACACCCGCCTCCGAGGCATGGCATTTGATGCTGTCAGCGATTCTCGCAACAGTTGCGGGACACAGCATGTCCGACCGCGCACCGAGAAATCGAACCTCCATCGGCTACACGAAATCACATCCCCGGCCCGGGCCGTGTTGACCATGTGTAGACAGCGGCCAAATCGACAAATTCCCAGAATCGAAAAGCCCCTGAAAACATCAATGTTTTCAGGGGCGTCGATTGGTTGCGGGGGCAGGATTTGAACCTGCGACCTTCAGGTTATGAGCCTGATGAGCTACCGGACTGCTCCACCCCGCGTCATTCCGGAATTTCGTGGCCATGGCGGCCACCATCGTCGAAGACAGCGACATGTGCTGATCTGGTCTGGCAGCGACCTACTCTCCCACGCCTTAAGACGCAGTACCATCGGCGCAACGGTGCTTAACCATCGAGTTCGGAATGGGATCGGGTGTTTCACTCGTGCCATGACCACCAAACCAGAACAACACATGTCGTCACGAGACACAGCCTTCAAAGCCTTGCTTCTACTGGATCAAATCAAGCCGAACGGGCTATTAGTACCGGTCAGCTGAACGCGTTGCCGCGCTTACACCTCCGGCCTATCGAAGTGGTGGTCTGCCACTGCCCTTCAGGGAGACCTGGTTTCGAGGTGGGCTTCCCGCTTAGATGCTTTCAGCGGTTATCCTTTCCGCACATAGCTACCCTGCGCTGCGGCTGGCGCCACAACAGGTACACCAGTGGTGCGTCCACCCCGGTCCTCTCGTACTAGGGGCAGCTCCTCTCAAGTCTCCAACACCCACGGCAGATAGGGACCGAACTGTCTCACGACGTTCTAAACCCAGCTCACGTACCTCTTTAAACGGCGAACAGCCGTACCCTTGGGACCTGCTTCAGCCCCAGGATGAGATGAGCCGACATCGAGGTGCCAAACGGTGCCGTCGATATGAACTCTTGGGCACCATCAGCCTGTTATCCCCGGAGTACCTTTTATCCGTTGAGCGATG